>NZ_BAYA01000023.1 GCF_000685015.1 Paraburkholderia bannensis NBRC 103871
CGCGAACAATGCTTCGGACGTGGCGCTGGGCGCGAACTCGACGACTTCGGCACCGCACACCGGCACATTCGATTTGACCGGCGGAACGGCAGCGGCCACGGCGCCGGCTTCGGTTGTGTCGGTTGGCGCAGTGGGCGCGGAACGCCAGATCCAGAACGTGGCGGCAGGCGTCGTGTCGGCGACTTCGACGGATGCGGTGAACGGCTCGCAACTGTTCTCCGTGGCGAGCGCGTCGAACGCAACCGGTTCGAGCGTTGCCAGCGCGCTGGGCGGCGGCTCGACCTATACGCCGGGCGGCGTATCGGCGCCGAGCTATACCGTGCAAGGCTCGACCTACAACAACGTGGGCGGCGCGCTCGGCGGCCTGGATACGGGCCTGACCAATGTCGAAAACGAGATCGGGACGGCGATCAACGGCGGTGGCATCAAGTACTTCCACGCGAACTCGACGCTCGCGGACAGCCAGGCCACCGGCACCGACAGCATCGCGGTCGGCCCGCTCGCCGTGTCCTCGGGCGTGAGCAGCCTCGCGGCGGGCAACGGCGCGCAGGCAACGGCCGACAACTCGACGAGCCTCGGCGCGCAGACGACGGTGTCGGTCGCGAACGGCGTGGCGCTCGGCGCGGGTTCCGTCTCCGATCGCGCGGTGCTTTCGGGCATCGGCTCGATCACGGCGGGCAGCTCGGCGATTCCGTACAACACGTCGGATCGCACGCTGCTGGGCGCGGTCTCGGTGGGCGATGCGGCGACGAACACTTATCGCCAGATCACCAACGTGGCCGACGGCACGCAGGCGCAGGACGCGGTCACGGTGCGCCAGTTGAGCGGCGCGCTGCAGTCGTTCGCGACGACGACCACGATGTACTTCCACGCCAACTCCACGGCGGCGGACTCGCTCGCGGTCGGCGACCAGTCGGTTGCGGTCGGCCCGACCACGGTGGTCAACGGCGATAGCGGCGTGGGTATCGGCAACGGTGCAATCGTCGATTCGACGGCGCCGGGCGGCATCGCGATCGGCGAGAAGTCGGAGTCGGCGGAGGCGGACGCGCTGGCGCTGGGCAGCGGCGCGACCGCAGGCGGCGCGCAGTCGATTGCGCAAGGCGCGAATGCGCTGGCGACCAGCGCGGCCGGCATCGCGCTGGGTTCGGGGGCGCAAAGCACGGCGCTCAACGCGGTGGCGATCGGCGCGGGCGCGCAGTCGACCTATGCGAACAGCGTGGCGCTGGGCGCGGGTTCGGTCACGACCGTCGGCGCGCTGAGCAACTACATCGGCTATGGCCTGAGCTCGCCAGGCTCGTCGGTGGGCGAAGTCAACGTGGGCAATCGCCAGATCACCGGCGTGGCGGCAGGCGTGGCGGCAACCGATGCGGTCAACGTGAGCCAGTTGCAGGCCGTCAACGAGGAACTGCAGACGCTCATCAGCAACCAGACGTCGAACCAGACCTCGAACAACGGCACATTCCCGTCGAACTCCAGCAGCACGACGACCGCTGCCGCCGCGACGGGTTCGAACTCGTCGGCGGGCGGTACGGGCGCGGTGGCTTCCGGCTCGAACAGCACGGCGGTGGGTACGTCGTCGACGGCATCGGGCGTGAGCTCGACGGTGATCGGCTCGGGCGCGACCTCGACGGGCAACAACTCGGTCGCCATCGGCGCGGGCAGCACGGACGATGGACGCACCAACGTCGTGTCGGTGGGCAGCGCCGATACGCCGCGCCAGGTCACGAACGTGGCCGCCGGCACGGCGCCGACCGACGCCGTCAACGTGCAGCAACTGAACAGCGCGGTCTCGCAGGCGAACAGCTACACCGACGGCCAGATCCAGCAACTGCGTCACGACGCCGATGCGGGCACGGCGGCGGCGATGGCGGTGGCAGGACTGCCGCAGCCGTCCGGCCCGGGCAAGAGCATGGTCGCGATTGCGGGCAGCTACTACCACGGCCAGTCGGGCCAGGCGATCGGCATTTCGACGATCTCGGAGAACAACCACTGGATCTACAAGGCCGCCGTGACGACCAATACGCGCAGCTATTACGGCGCGGTGGTGGGTGCGGGCTACCAGTGGTAAGCGAAGCCGCCTGACTTTCAACCGGCAACGCCGCAGCGACGCGTGCAGACGTCACGCGGGGCTGCGGCCAGCCGGTGGTTTTCCATCGTGAGTGGTATAGGGCCATGAAAACGACCATGAAAAAAACTTCGATTGCTGTTTCGCTCGTCGCCGTGATGGCGGGCGCCTTGCTGCAAGGCTGCGCGTCGCCGCATAACCCGCCGCGCTTCCCGGATCAGCAGTCCGCTTCGCCTGCGGGCGGGACGTTCGTCAACGTCGCCAATCTGCGTAACGTCGCCGTCGGCCTGAACAAGGATCAGGTGCGCGACCTGATCGGGCCGCCGCATTTCAACGAGTGGTTCGTTGGCAATCACGTCTGGAATTATCTGTTCGATTTCCGGCGCGGCAGCGAGACAGTGTCGTGCCAGTATCAGGTGCAGTTCGATAGCCACATGAATGTGAGCGGTACGTATTGGCGCGATCCTTCGTGCGCGGCGTTCGCGCAGGGCGCGGAACCTGTGGCGGCTGACATGCCCGTCGTGCCTGTCGATGCAGCGCATAAAGACGGCACGGTCGATGAATTCTCGCTGCAGACCGATGCATTGTTTGCCTTCGGCAAATCGGATATTGGCGCGCTTCAACCCGAAGGGCGCAAGGCGCTCGACGGCGCCGTCGCGCGCATCGGGCAACATCAGGGCGTGAGCGAAGTGACGGTAGTGGGGCACACGGATCGCATCGGCTCCGCAGCGCTGAACCAGCGTCTTTCGCTCGCACGTGCAAATACGGTGCGTGACTATCTGGTCGCGCACGGGATCAGCGCGTCGGTGATCCGCACCGAAGGCATGGGAGCGAGCCAGCCCGTCACGCATTGCCCGGCAGGCGAAAGCGGTGAAGTCATCGCCTGCCTGAAGCCGGATCGTCGCGTGACGATCGGGGTGGCCGCACAACGTTGATTTGATTCGGCAACCTAAGGATTGCCGGGGGTGGCCAGAGATTGGCTGTCACGCCCTGGGTGCTCGCGGCACGAGCGCCCAGGGCGATTTTGCATCTAGATACACGGGTACCGGTTTCATGCGCAGGCCGTATATAAACAGACCAACCACGCTGGAAATGCTTCACCTCGAACTTGGCCGCATCGACCATCAACTGGTCGATGCGCGGGCACGCGAGATCGACGCCGCGCTCGCCAGGTTCAAGGAAGAGGTCGCGCTACTGGGAATCAGCGAAGACGCGGTGTGCGAGGCGCTGGGATACAGCCGGAGGAAGCGCAGGCCCCCGGCGCAGTACTACGATCCCAAGTCGGGGAAAACCTGGTGCGGGACAGGGCGGCGACCTAAATGGCTCGCGGGCAAGCGTCTCGAAGAGTATTTGATCGAACGGATGTAAGCGCGCGGGGGCGCGACCGAAGCCGCGTTCGCAAGCGACGCTCAAAGATCGCCGCGCACTTCTCCGGTTCCCAACTGGTTGCGCTGTCGGTTGATTTCCGCCCAAAGCTCGTCGCTGTCGTCGTTGCGCAGCAGCACCATGCAGTCCAGCTGGTCGCCGCTCACTTCAAAGTATTCCGTGAGTTCCTTGCGGACGGCCGCTACGAACTGTGCGTATTCCGGGCTCGCCTGGGCCTGCGCGTGCAAGGCGTCGTAGGCCGCATCGTCGGCGCGCTCGCCGCCGTGATCGTCGATGTAGCGCGTGATCCACAGATCGCGTTCGCGGTCGTAGTCGGCTTCGGCGCGCATGGCCTGCACGGCGGTGTAGATATCCAGTTGGGCAAACGCGGCGATCGCCGCCGTTGTTGCTTCGTCGAAGGTCGTGGTCATGTCATGTCTCGTAGTGATCGAGGCGCGTCAGCGCACGCGAGGATCGATGTGCCTGCCTTACGGCTGCACCTTTCTCTGCGCCATATACGCAAGGTAAGCGACGATCAGGTCGATCTCGCGATCGCTTAGCTGCTCGGGCGGGAAGGCGGGCATGGCACGGCCGGGCCAGTCCCTGACCGATGCCGGGTTGCGAATATAGCGGTGCAATGCAGCGGGCTGGAAGTACTCGACGGGATTCATCGGCACGTTGAGGTCGGGGCCGGTGTCCGCGCTGCCCGCGTGGTTCAGGCGATGGCAGGCGAGGCACTGGGTGATGAACAGGCTCTGGCCCGCGCGTACCGGATCGGTTGCGGGCAGCGCCGGATCGACGGCGAGCACCGGCCAGCGCGCCGAGGGCGAAGGCTGCGTGGCCAGCTTCGCGATCTGGTAGGGCCACTGCTCGCTGCGCACGGACGCCGCCTGGGCGCCGACCCAGACCAGGTAGAACGGCCCCGCACTGACCGGCTTGCCCGGCAGCTTCGGCCAGGGGTGCGCCGGGTCTTCGACCGCGAGCCACGCGACGGCTTTCGCAGCATCGCGGTTGCGCACGAGATCCATCGGCAACTGCGCGGCGAAGCCGTCAGTCGCGCGCGCCTCAAGCACGCTGTCCGCAGGCAACGATGCGCCTTCGAGCAGGTCGGCGAGCGGAACCGCGCGGTACGCCGTTGACGCGCCGTAGGCGACATCCCGCGCAACGCGGATGTTCGCGGCATCGGAACGCGCCAGCAATTGCGCCTGGCTGAACGACTGGGTCTGGTTGCCCAGGGTGATTTCGATGACGGGCTGCGCGGCGGCACAGCGCCCAATCACGCCAAGTGTCAGCAACAGAGCCGCAAACAGCGCGCGTTTCGACATTTGTCCTCTGTGAAGGGTGGTTGGCGGCAACATCGGCGGCAAAGCGTCCGGGGCGATCAGGCCGGTCGGGAGCGGTGCGCGGATTATGTCAGTTGTGGCCGATAGCTGATAGCCGATAGCCGATAGCCAGCAGAGCGTGGGTTGGGGCCGCAGCAGCAGCGAATGCTGTACGTTTGCAGCCGTTCCGGCCTCGACGCGGTCACGCGGAATACGCGCTTCATCGACGCTGAAACGAAGAACGCGCGCCGCTAAAAACCGGCTGCTGGAAGTATGCGCTCAATCCGGCGCGGGAGCCGCGAACCGCAATCTACGCGCGGCGGCAGCGTTCATGCCATGACAGGTTGCGTTTGAAATGGAACAAACGCACGGTGCCGCGTGCTGTGCGAACGATCGGCAGCGCATTGCTCGATGGAGCAAATCTGAATGTCGTTACACATGGCGACCACGTTTGCCGAAGGCCCGGCGCGCGTGCGTCGCGCCGGTTCCGGAGCCAGGGCAGAACCCGCAGGACATTGCGCCCGACGACAGGAGCGAGCCGGGATATTCCGCTTAAGCAGCCTGTCGAGCAGGCGGCCCGCTCACGTCGTCACTGTGCGTCGCCCTGCTCGCGCAGGCGACGGGCTTCGTCGCGCAGGAACTGCTGGTAGTCGTCCAGGTCGCCGTCGAACGGCCCGACGCCGCCCTTGGTGACCAGCCAGAATTCGTCGCAGACGGCGCGCAGCAGGGCCCGGTCGTGGCTGACCAGCATCACAGTGCCTTCGAATTCGTTGAGCGCCATGGCCAGCGCTTCGCGGGTGGCGAGGTCGAGGTGATTGGTCGGTTCGTCGAGCAGCAGCAGGTTGGGGCGCTGCCACACGATCATGCACAGCACGAGCCGCGCCTTTTCACCGCCGCTCATCGTGTGCACCGCCTGGTGAACCGTGTCGCCGCTGAAGTTGAAGGTGCCGAGGAAGGTGCGCAACGATTGCTCGGTGCCGCTCTGGCCGGGCGCGCGCATGTGCGGCGGCGTATCACGGGCGAGGCGGATCATGTGCTCCATCGGCGTGTCGAGCGGGCGCAGCACGTCGAGCTCCTGCTGGGCGAAGTAGCCGATGTTCAGACCCTTGCCTTCGCTGATTTCGCCTTCAATCGGCGCGAGCGCGTGCGCGACCGTCTTCACGAGCGTGGACTTGCCCTGGCCGTTGGCGCCAAGAATGCCGATGCGCTGCCCGGCCAGCACCGACCGGTTGATGCCGCGCACGATGACCGTGGGCGGCGTGCCCGGCTGTGCGTCTTCCGGCGCGGGATAACCAAAGCTGGCGTCGAGCATCGACAGCAGCGGGTTCGGGACGTTGAGCGGCTCCTTGAACTCGAAGGTGAACTCGGCATCGGCCAGCACCGGTGCAATCTTCTCCATGCGTTCGAGCGCCTTGACGCGGCTCTGCGCCTGCTTCGCCTTCGAAGCCTTGGCCTTGAAGCGGTCGATGAACTTCTGCAGGTGGGCGATCTTGTCCGCCTGGCGGGCCAGCGCGGCCTGCTGCAACTCAAGCTGCTCGGCGCGCATGTCTTCGAACTTGCTGTAGTTGCCGCCGTAGCGCACGAGCTTGGCGTTATCGACGTGCACCGTCACCTGCGTCACCGCGTCGAGGAATTCGCGGTCATGGCTGATCACGACCAGGGTTCCCTGATAGCGCTTGAGCCACGCTTCCAGCCAGACCAGTGCGTCCAGGTCCAGGTGATTGGTCGGTTCGTCGAGCAGCAGCAGGTCGGACGGGCACATCAGCGCACGCGCCAGTTGCAGTCGCATGCGCCAGCCGCCGGAGAAGCTGTTGACCGGCTGGTCGAGCTGCGCGGCCGTAAAGCCCAGCCCCAGGATCAGCGCCTGCGCGCGAGCGGGGGCATCGTGTGCGCCAGCGTCGTGCAGCGCCATGTACGCGTGCGCCATGCGCATGCCGTCGTCGCTGGCCTCGGCGGCGGCGACTTCGGCCTGGGCAGCCAGCAGGGCCGTGTCGCCCTCGACCACGAAATCGGTCGCGCCCTGCTCGGTCTCCGGCATGTCCTGCGCCACCTGGCCCATCCGCCACGCGGCGGGAATCGAGAACTCGCCGCTGTCTTCGTGCAGCGTGCCGTTCAGAAGGGCGAAAAACGACGACTTGCCGGCGCCATTGCGGCCGACGAGACCAATTTTTTCGCCAGGGGTGAAGGTGACGGATGCGCTGTCGAGCACGACCTTGACGCCGCGGCGCAGCGTGACATTACGGACGGAAATCATAAGGAGCTACTTCGAAGAGGAATGGCATGATAGCCGACTCGACGCAGAGGGCGGGCCGTTTTCTTCCGGGGCCAGTGTGTTTGCGGCGCTTATTCGTCGGTCAATGGGCTTTTAACGGGCACAAGCGAGGCAGACGTGGGGGCGAATCAACGTGCGATGCCCGCACGCTGGCGGCTATCCGGCACTCATTCCCTGACGCCGTGCCTTTGCGCCGATCCCTTCGCGCAACCATTGAATCAGCTCAAGCACCTCGGGCCTGCGCTCCTGCTTTGCCGTGACGATGTAATTCGCAAGCGGGTTCGCGACTGTGCGCCGGTCTAACCGGACGAGTTTGCTTTGCTGCAGCCACGCAGACGCGAGTGGCAGACGGGCCAGCGCGATACCCAGCCCCGATTCAGCGGCGGACAGAACCAGCGTGTAATCCTCGAAACGTCGGTCGTGCGCCCGTCCCTTGAGCGAGACGTCGCGGTCGTGGAACCAGCTGCGCCAGCCTGTCAGGTCGGAATCGTGGAGCAGGGGATGCGCCAGTATCCCGTCAGGGCCACTGGCCTTGAGTTTTGCGGCGATGTCGGGATGCGCCACCGGCGTCAGCATTTCCGGCAATAGCAGTTCGGCATGCAGGCCGGGCCAATGGCCCCGGCCATAGCGGATCGCGAGATCGGCTTCGCCACCGGAAATGTCCGCGTTGCGCGAACCGACATCGAGCTGGATCTTCGGAGGATTCGGGCCCGCTTCGAGGCTGGCAAGACGCTTGAAGAGCCAGAGCTGTGCAAACGACGGCACCACGCTCAGGCGTACCAGTCTTGCGCTTTGGCGCGTACGCCATTGGTCGGCGGCGCCATCGATGATGTCGAATGCCTGTATCACTTGCCCGACAAAGCGTTGCCCGTCCGGTGTGAGCATGACGCCGCGACCGTGCCGCTCGAACAGCGGCACGCCGAGCCAGTTTTCGACAGCGGCAATGCGCCGGCTGATCGCCCCATGCGTGATGCCGCTGGCCGCCGCCGCCGCGCTGAACGATCCTGCTTGAGCGACCAGGCAGACGGTTTCAAGGTTGGCAAGTGGCGGGCGGGCTTTCTGGATGTGCTTCAAATTCACACCTCGTTATCGAACTGTGCGCTAGCTTATCAGGCCAACCAAACGCCACAATAGCGCTCATCCCGTCTTTTCCCGGGTCATTGGTGATTGGTCATTGGACATTGGAGGCTCCATGCATATCTCATCGGCGCTCGTTGCCATTCTCGCGGCACTTTTCCTTGGTGCGATCAGCCCCGGGCCAAGTTTCGTTCTGGTGGTCAGGAGTTCGCTCGGGCTGTCGCGCCGGGACGGGCTTGCCACTGCCATGGGAATGGGCGTCGGCGGCGTGTGTTTTAGCGCCGTTGCGCTGGCGGGGCTCTACACGCTGTTGAGCAGCGTGGAATGGCTATATGGCGGACTCAAGATTGCTGGCGGCGCCTGGTTGCTCTACCTCGCGCTGAAAATCTGGCGCGGATCGTCGTCGTCGATCGAACTCGACCCGACTCGCCCCGAGGCATCGCCAAGTCCGGCGAGGTCGTTCTGGACAGGGTTGAGCACCCAGTTGACGAACCCCAAGACTGCGATTGTCTATGGCAGCATTTTCGCGGCGCTATTGCCGCAACACCCGCCTTCGTGGTGCTACATCGCGTTGCCGCCGCTTGTGTTTGCCGTAGAGGCGGGCTGGTACGCCGCTGTGGCGCTCTGTTTTTCGGCGGATGGTCTTCGACAACGGTTCCTGAAGTCGAAGACCTGGATCGACCGCAGCGCTGCAGCAGCGATTGGTGCGCTCGGATTGCGGTTGATATTCACGGCGTATCGACGCACCGATGTCTTGCACTGACGCTGCCAAGCCGCTTCGGTGGCCTCACGTTGATTTCGTGAACTTGTGCACCAGTTCCTCATCCAGGATGGAATCCATCGCTACACCCGCGATATGGTCGGTCGTCGGCGGTAGCGACCTGATGAATTTGCGCACTGCATCCGGCGCCACGTTATAGGCTGGCTTCCTGACCCGCAACGCGTATCCGTCGTCGGACAGGGGAGCCAGAATCTCGCTGGCACGGCTCTGCGCGATGAGACATTTATCCTTCTGGCGAACACCGCTGGATGATTCCGGCGCAAGCTCATCCCGAACGACTAGCAGCATGTCTACCTCAGGGATGAGTTCCGGAATACCGTCACCCCAGACCACGACCGTGCGCAACTGACCGTTGATCGACAACGGCATGATGCGCGGAACGAACAGGGATTCGCCATACGACGCCTGGGTCGATGCAATCGACGCGTTCCATTTCCACACCCGTTCAAGCGCATCGGCGGGCAACGTATAGAACTTGCGCGATGGCGACTGCATCGTCAGGATTGCTTCGTATGCGTATTCATTCCCCGTGTTCCACCCCGTCAAGAAGCCGTTCGTCGAATAAGGCCCGTCGCCCATGCCGTCCTTTTGCGGGTCTCGCACACGCACCGGAAAATGCCGGATAAACGCGTGAACCTCGGGCTCGGCTTCCAGTGCGAAGACATGCGGCCGGAAGAAGTTCATGTTGAAGGCGGCACTTGAGACCGCTCGGCTTCCCGCTGCCTCGGTTGACCATGTAAATTGAAAGTAGATGCCAGTCGCCGGGTTTTGGTAGAACGCCCCGTTGCTCAACTGGTAGTGGGGACGCGCGCCAAAATACCGGTCGAGTTCCTCTGCCTGGACGGATGACTGGAACTCGAAAAAAAGGTCGTAACTCATGAACAGCGGGGCTCCGTTGCGTTCCGCGACGATGATGTGCTGGTGCCAGGGATGGCATCGGGGCCAATTGTCGACGATGTAGCAGCTATTGTCGAAGCGCCGCCAGGGGCAACGCAACGGCTATCATTGGACGGCAGGTTCGCAATAGCGGGAGCATCTATGAACGAGCCCATGGCTGATTCGTTTGATTATCGTCGGCAACGCGCAAGCGGAATCGTCGCTATCGCCGTTGCTTCGCTGGTTGCGCTGGCACTCTGGCTGGCGATGGCTCGCTTGCTGCCGCCGCTGCCTGGCATGGACAGCCTCGCGGCCCGGATGCTCTTGACGCTCAAATGTTGTTGTATGGCGGTGCTGTTTTGCCTCGTAGCAGGCGTCGAAGCCGTGGCGCACGAGCGGCTGACCTCGCCCGCGTTCGATCCGCTTGCGCGGTATGAGACGAGAAGGCTGCGCATCAACCAAAGATACCTGCAGAACTCGGTGGAACAGGTCATCGTCTTCGGCGTGTCGCTGTTCGGGCTGGCGGCGTATTGCGCCGACGGAGCGCAGATGCGTGCGGTCGTGGCGACGACGGCGGTGTGGATCCTCGCACGGATTGCGTTCTGGCTCGGCTATCACCGCAGCGCGGCGCTGCGCGGGCTGGGGGCGCCCGGCATGGCGCTCAGCATGATCGTGCTGCTCTACGTAGCGAGCCGGTTTGGCAGGGAAATCGCGGGGCCGGTGGGGGCAATCGCGCCTGTGGCCGCATTTTTCCTGATGGAAGCCGTGCTGTTCTGGGGCACGCGACCGAAGCCGTCCTTGAACGACAGGGACGGACAGCAGCAGAAGCATGAATGAATGCCATTAATAATGACAATAAGCATTCGGCATTTTACTCATGATTATTGGTGATTGATAAATCGTCCTGGCCGACCGCGTAGCGCTCGTTGTGTTGCAACGGGCGGTGGGTCGCGCCGTTGCGACCCGCACGCGGGTCGGCTGCGCGGCGTGGATTCGCTCGTCATCGCAATCCATGCACTTTGCAGTCCGAACTGATGTTCGAGAACACCAATAATCCACCTGACCATGAACATGAAAAGACCCCTCTGCCTGGGTATGGCCTTGCTCGGCTCGATGCCGGCGGCCCATGCGCAAAGCTCCGTGACGCTCTACGGGATCGTCGACCAGGGTATCGCCATCAATACGAACGCAGCGGGCAAGCGTCAGTTTTCGCTGACGAGCGGCAATGAATCCGGCAGCCGCTGGGGCCTGCGCGGGCGCGAAGACCTGGGCGGCGGACTGTATTCGCTGTTCGTGCTCGAAGGGGGATTCAACGGATCGACCGGCGCGCTGGGCCAGAACGGCGACCTGTTTGGCCGCCAGGTGTACGTTGGCGTCGGTTCGTCGACGTTCGGCACGGTGACGGCGGGCCGCCATTACTTGCCAAACGCCGAGATGGTCGGCATTTTCACGGCGGGCGAAGACTGGGCGCTCTCAGGGGCGGGCTACGGCGCGCATCCCGGCGATCTCGACGATCTCGACGGTTCGTTTCGCGTCAACAATTCGCTCAAGTACACCTCGCCGATGTGGTCGGGTTTCAGTCTGCAGGCGCTGTACAGCTTCGGCGGCGTCGCGGGCAGCGTTTCGCGCAATCAGATTTATGGTTTCGGGCTTGGCTATCAGCATGGTTCCTTGAAGACGGCGGTCGCCTATACGCTGGCGCACAACCCGAATTACTCGCTGTTCGGCAACAAGGCCAACGACAGTGCAACGGGCAGCAATATGTCTAGCCCGGTCTATAGCGGCTATGCCAGCGCAGGCACTCAGCAAATCATTAACGCGGGCGGCGCTTACACATTCGGCGCGGCAACGGTGGGCGCGGTCTACAGCAATACGCGCTTTAGCAACCTGGGCGCGACCGCCGTGACGGGTTTGACGACGCAATCGCCGGGAGCCAGTGTGGCGTTCAATACCGTCGAACTGAACGCGAAATATGCCGTCACCCCGGCCCTGCAAGTGGCGGCGTCGTACGCCTATACACGCAGCAGCAGCGTGAATGGTCACGAGGGCGCGAAGTACAGCCAGCTTGAGGCCGGCATCGACTACACGCTGTCCAAGCGCACCGATCTCTACGCGGTGACCGTGTACCAGCTGGCGAGCGGCACGGACTCCACGGGTCGCAAGGCGGTCGCGGCGATTGCGTTCGCCACGCCGTCTTCCAATAGCCATCAGCTTGTCTCGGTCGCCGGGATCCGCCACCGTTTCTGACGTCCACTATCGATTTGCATTCGGCGCAATGTGCGCAACGTGCGAAGCATGAATCTGATTAATGCTTCGCATAAGTATTGAGCATTTTACGCGCCGATATTGGCGACCGATAAATACACACCGCTATGCAGCCCATGCGCTGCCCGGCGCTTCGACCAAGGACTCCCCATGACTTCACCCGCTGCTCAAAGCCAGCCGGTTCGTGCCGCGCTCGCGGCATTTTTAGGCACGACCATCGAGTTCTACGACTTCTACACCTATGCCACCGCGGCGGCGCTCGTGCTGGGCGACGTGTTCTTTCCGGCGACCGATCCGTTTGTCAGCACGCTGGCGTCGTTCGCGACCTTCGCGGTCGGTTTCATCGCGCGCCCGCTCAGCGGCGCGGTGTTCGGGCACTGGGGCGACCGGCTGGGGCGCAAGAAGATGCTGATCTTGACGATGTTCCTGATGGGCGTGGCGACCACGGGCATTGGGCTGTTGCCTTCGTATGCATCGATTGGCGTGGCCGCGCCGGTAATCCTGATTCTGCTGCGCATCCTGCAAGGGATTGCGGTGGGCGGCGAGTGGGGCGGCGCCGTGCTGATGTCGAGCGAACACGCGGCGCCAGGGCGCAAGACGCTGTTCGCCTCGTTCCCGCAACTGGGCAGTCCCGCGGGCTTGCTGCTGTCGCTCATCACGTTTCGCCTCGTCTCATCGCTCGATCACGATGCCTTCGTGTCCTGGGGCTGGCGTCTGCCGTTTCTCGCGAGCTTCGTGTTGCTCATCGCGGGCGTGGTGGTGCGTCTGGGCGTGAACGAATCGCCTGAATTCGAGCGTGCAAAGCGCGAGAACCGTCGCGTCAAGGCACCCGTCAGGGAAGTGCTGCGCGATTACTGGAAGCCGATCGTCTATGCCGCTGCTGCGACGACGATTGGCTCCGCAGGCTTCTTCTTCACGAATACGTTCATGATTTCCTATGTCACGACGTTCCTGAAGATGCCGCGACCATTGATTCTCGATTGCCTGTTTGCGGTCACGATCATTCAGCTGGCTTCGCAGCCCATTTCCGCGCTGCTTGCCGAGCGTTTTGGCGATGCGCGTTTCCTGAGCGCTGCAGCGCTGCTGTCGATTTTCACGCCGTATCCGATGTTCATGCTCGTCAACAGCCAGCAGCCGGTGTTGATCGTGGCGGGGATCGCATTGGCGGTCGTCGTGCTGTCCGCTGTCTATGCCGTGATCGCGGGATTCATGACGCGTGCGTTTCCGACCCACCTGCGTTATTCGGGAATTTCGATCGCGTATCAACTGTGCGCGACCGTCGCTGGCGGTACGACGCCGTTGATCGGCACGATGGTCGCGCAGCACTATCGAGGCCAGTGGGTACCGCTCGCGCTGTTTTTCTCGCTGCTGTCGGTGATCTCGCTGGTTGGCATCGTCGCGCTTGCACGCTATCAGAGGCAGATCGAGCGGCAGATCGAGCCGTCGCACGTGACGGCCACCGGTTCCGTACAGACGTCCTGAAAGCACGGCCTTATTCCATTTTCTGAAAGCGATTCCCATGCAAATCGAACGCCCTCCAATTCCGGAATCCGAATGGTCTGCACGCGTCGAACTGGCCGCGCTGTATCGGCTTGTCGCGCACTTCGGCATGACCGACATGATCGACACGCATATCACCGCGCGGGTGCCCGGCCCCGAGCATCACTTCCTGATCAACCGCTATGGCGTGCTGTTCCATGAAATGCGCGCCTCCGACCTGGTCAAGATCGACGGGCAAGGGCGCGTCGTCGAGCCGATCCTCGAAGACGATCCCGCGCGCTATCGCGTCAACGCGGCGGGCTTCACGATCCATTCCGCGATTCACATGGCGCGCCCGGATCTGAGCTGCGTGATCCACACGCATACGGCGGCCGGGACGGCGGTGTCGGCGCAGCGGCAGGGTCTCCTGCCGATCAGCCAGCACGCGCTGAAGTTCTATGAGCGGCTTGCTTACCACGACTACGAGGGCATTGCGCTCGATCTTGGCGAGCGCGAGCGCCTGGTTCGCGATCTCGGTTCGCATAGCGCGATGATCCTGCGCAATCACGGCTTGCTGGTCGCGGGCCGGTCGGTGCCTGCCGCGTTCCAGAACATCTATTTTCTCGAACTCGCGTGCCAGATTCAGGTGCGCGCGCTGGCTGGCGGCGCCGAACTCAACGTGCCACCCGAAGCCGTATGCCGACTGGCGGCGCAACAGTTCGACCGCGACGAGGCTGCGGAAATCATCGCGCTGCAATGGCAGGCCGCGCTGCGGCTCATCGAAGGCGGCGCAACCGACTATCGCACCTGATTTCGCACCTGACATGACACGGATTGCCTTTCTCAGCGACGGGTTCGATCTGTCGCCGCTGTTCGCGCCGCTGCGCGAACGCTTGCCCGACCTGAAAATCGTCGGCGCTGACACGCAGGACGCCAACGACGCCAGTGATGCCGATGTCGCCGTGTGCTGGCGGCCGCCCGCTGGCGCGCTTGCGCGGCTGCCGTCGCTGCGCCTCGTGCATAGCATCGCGGCAGGCGTCGATCACATCCTCAATGACCCGCAACTGCCGGAGGTGCCGCTGTGTCGCGTGGTCGATCCTGCCCACGCACAGGGCATGGGGGAATTCGTGATGTGGGCGGTGCTGCATTTCCACCGCGAATTCGACCGCGTGCTGGCGAATCAGCGCGAGAAGCGCTGGCAGCGGTTTTCGCAGGTCGATGCCGGTGCGCGAACCATCGGCGTAATGGGGCTCGGCGCACTCGGGCGGCATGTCGCGTGCCTGCTGGCGCAGGCGGGGTTCCGCGTGCGCGGCTGGTCGCGCGAAAGCAAGACCATCGAGGGCGTCGAAACTTTCAGCGCGCACGAGATCGACGACTTTCTCGCCGGTAGCGAGATGCTGGTGTGTCTGCTGCCGTTGACGCCGCAGACGCATGGCATGATCGATCGCCGTCTGCTCGACCGTTTGCCGCGCGGCGCGAGGCTGATTCATGTGGGGCGCGGCGAACACCTGGTGGCGGCCGATGTGGTCGACGCGCTTGAGGATGGGCGGTTGGGCGGTGCGGTCATCGACGTTTTCGAGCGCGAACCGTTGCCCGCCGACGACCCGCTCTGGACAGCGCCCAACCTGATCGTCACGCCGCATATGGCGTCCGTGGCGAGCTTCGAACGGATCGCCGCGCAGATTGCCGATAACGTGGTGCGGCTACGCGAGGGTTTGCCGCTGGAAAACCTGGTGGACGTGGAGCGGGGATATTAAGCGCGGACGTGTCAGTCCGCTTGCCGTGAAATCGGTGTACAACGCAGCGGCACGCCGTTACGGCGCGCCGCTTTCATCCTGTTCCGCCTCTCCCGACAACTCGCCCGCGAACGCGCGAATACGGTCGAGGAAGACCGCTTCGGCGGCGCGCGGCTTGCGGTTGGCCGCCCATAGCAGCATGACGTCGAGATCCGCTATGCCCTCGGCGGGCGGCAGCCGCATCATGCGGCCCGCCGCGACCTGCGCCTGCCCGACATGCTCCGGCAGGCTGCCGATGCCAAACCCTGCAACGACCATCCGCACGACTTCGGCCATGCTCGCCGAGGTCGCCACCACACGCCCGGCGAGCCCCTGCTGATCGCGAAACACGCTGAGCACCGACAACGACGCGCCAAGCTGGTCGCCCGCAAAAGACACGAAATTCTCTTCGCGCAGATCGTCGACGGTGAGGCCGGTGCGCCCAAACAACGGATGGCGTCTGCCGCAAAAGAGCGCGTAGCGCTGCGGCATGAACAACTGCTGCGCGATCTTGCCGCCCACGCGGCGATTGAGGCTCAGCGCAGCCGTTGCGGTGTGCTGGAGCAGGGCGCTGGGCACGTCGGCGCTGGCCATGACCTGCACGTCGAGATCGATGTCGGGATAGTCGCGATGGAAGTCGCCGAGAAAATCGTCGTACGCATCCGACTGCACGCCGCTGACGGTGACGAGCCGCACTTGCCCCGACACGCTGTGATCGCCTGCGCCCACATCGCTGGCGAGCCGCGAGACGCTTCCGTAGATTTCCTCGGCCACCTCGCGCACTTCGTGGCCCGCGCGCGTGATGTCGATGCGAGGGCCGCTGCGCTGCACGAGCTTGCGGCCGAGCTGTTCCTCAAGACGCCGCAGCGCATGGCTGACTGCCGGTTGCGTGATGTGCAACTGCGCCGCTGCGCGGCTCACGCTCTGCTCGCGTGCAATGACGAGAAAGGTGCGCAGCAGGTTCCAGTCGAGCCGGTCGTTGATCAGTGCGGCGCGCACGCTGTGAGCCATCGCGGCCTCCTCCATATGCGGGGAAATGCGAGATTATAGGTGGCGCACCGGGGCCAAAGATATTGCCGTAGTTGCGATGTGAGCGCGATCCCACGCTAAATCTCCCGCCGGACTTTCGACCTGACAAAAACTTCGTTCCCTTGGTTAAGCCACTCCCTTAGAGTGCGAGCCAGGCCATCGTGCTTTTCATGTGCGCCAACCGTGCGCCGACTGTGCGCCAAACGTGCGATAGCGCGACAACGACAACAAGGGATTCCGGCAATGAAGACAAAAATCAGGGGCGCAGTGCTTCCCGCACTGCTGACGGCACTCCTCGCCGTGGCGTCGAGCGCGGCGCATGCCGATCGACTCGATGACATCAAGAAAGCGGGCGTGCTGCGCGTGGCCGCATTCGACAGCAATCCGCCGTTCGGTTCCGTCGATTCCACCAGCAACCAGATCGTCGGCCTCGACGTGGACTATGCGCGAGCCGTGGCGAAGAGCCTGGGCGTGAAGCTCGAAGTGCAGCCGACCAACCCGGCCAACCGTATTGCGTTCCTCAAATCGGGCAAGGTCGATCTCGTGTTCGCCAATTTCACGATCACGGACGAGCGCAAGAAGGAAGTCGATTTCAGCACGCCGTATTTCGCTTCAGGTACGCAGTTCATTGCGAAGAAGGGCGCGCTCAAGTCGCCCGACCAGCTCAATGGCCTGCGTATCGGCGCCGACAAGGGCACGACCAACGAGCAACAGGTGCGCGCGAAGTACCCGAACGCGACCATCGTGGCCTATGACGACACGCCTTTCGCGTTCGCCGCGCTTCGCACCGGCAACGTGCAGGCCATCACGCAGGACGGCCCGAAGCTCGTCGCGTTGCTCGCGCGCGTGCCCGACAAGGCGAACTACGAGATTGCGCCGTTCACCATCTCCAACGACTACGAAGGCGTTGGCGTGCCGAAGGGCGAGACGCGCCTGCTCGACGCCGTGAATACGACGCTCACGCACCTCGAAGCCGACGGCCAGGCCGCGCAGATCTACGACAAGTGGTTCGGCCCGAAGAGCGCCGCGCCGCTGCCGCGCCTCTTCAAGATCGGCGATACGCAAAAGAGCAGCTGATCCGCCATACCGGCATGCCGACCCGGGCCTCGCTTCACGAAGGCCCGGGCGCTGTGCTTTGTGTTGTTTGTGTTTCGATTTCCGCGTCCTGATTCATGCATAGCTGGCTTGAACCGAAGTATTTCGCGTGGCTCGAACAGGGCCTGGTCGTCACCTTGTTGCTGTCCGCCTGCGCGGGCGTGTGCGCCACGCTGCTCGGCTTCGTGCTGGCCATCGCGCGCACGGCGCGCAGTGCGGCGCTCGCGCGAGTTGCCGCGCTCTACGTCTTTGTGTTCCGCAATTCGCCGTTGCTGGTGCAACTGATGTTCTGGTATTTCGGCGCAGCGGCGTTGCTGCCGCCGGACTGGATGACATGGCTTAACAGCGCGCATGGCGTGTCGTGGGGGCCGTTCGCCTTGCACTGGCCGAGCTTCGAACTGCTCGCGGGCGGGATCGGCCTTACCTGCTATACGACGGCATTTATCGCAGAAGAATTTCGCGCCGGCATGCGCGGCGTGAGCGAGGCGCAGGCCCAGGCCGCCGCGGCGCTCGGCATGGGCCGGCTGAGTGCGCTGCGCTACGTGATCCTCCCGCAGGCGCTGCGCATCGCGACGCCGCCGCTCGCGGGGCAATACATGAATCTCGTGAAGAACTCCTCGCTTGCGATGGCGATTGGCGTGGCGGAACTCTCGTACATGTCGCGCCAGGTGGATACCGAAACGTTCAAGACATTCCAGGCCTTTGGTATTGCGACCGTGTTTTACGTGTTGACGATTGCGGTGATCGAAGTGGCGCTCGTAGTCTGGCAGCGCACCGGCACCCGCGCACTGTCGCGAGGTCACGCATGACGGAAATCGACGGGTTCTCGACCTTGCGCTATTTGCTGCTGGGTTCGTTTCCGGCGGGGCCCCTCGGCGGCGTTGCGCTGACGATCGCGCTTTCGGTGACATCGGCGCTGCTTGCGGCGCTGCTCGGTTTAGCGGGCGGCGTGGCGCTGGCCATGACGCGCGGCGTCGCCCATCTGGCGCTCACGGCCGTCGTGGCGTTCTTCCGCGCGATTCCCGTGCTGATGCTGATTTTCTGGACGTTTTTCCTGATGCCGATACTGCTGCACATCGACGTGCCCGGTCTCGCGACGGTCGTCTGCGCACTCGCGCTGATCGGCGGCGCGTATCTTTCGCACTCGGTCTACGCGGGCATTGTGTCGATCGGCGCAGGACAGCGCGACGCCGCGCTCTCGCTTGGCCTGACGCGATGGCAGGCGCTCAGGGACGTGGTGTTGCCGCAGGCCATACGCGTCATGGCGCCGTCGTTCATCAATCAGTGGGTGTCGCTCATCAAGGACACCTCGCTTGCGTACATCGTCGGCGTGCCGGAATTCACGTTCCTCGCCAATCAGCTCAATAACCGCTTGATGGTGTATCCCGCGCAGATTTTCCTGTTCGTCGGGCTCGTCTATCTGCTGCTGTGCGGCGCGCTCCAGGGCCTGGCCGGCTGGCTGCTCGGGAAACCGCGCCGCGGATCGCGGGCAGTTTGAGCGCTGCGTCTCCAGGGGGCGCGATATTGAAGCAATACGCGCCTCCTGCCAGTCATCTTCCAGCTATACAGAAAAACATATGGAAGATATGAATTGGTCATTTTACTTTGCATACCTGCTGGCATCTAATGGGTCGGGCCAGACCTGTAGATCGAGCCACGGCGCGACGCCAAAGGCTGCAAAGACCGGAGACAAGCATGCCATCACCCACGCGGCGCAACGCACGCTAGCCCGCGCGTAACTTTCACGCGGCGCAAGCAGCGCACCCACAACCTCAAGCATCGATTCCCGAACTCACGCAGCGCGCCCGTCAGGCGCACCGCGGGAAGGCACGCGTGCGCCGCCCGAAGCTCGCGTCCACCCGTTCGCACATTAAAAATCCGCAGCGGCGCGTGAGATGCGTGACCGCCTGCGCAGGAGACAACCATGGCAATCTCGCGCACCGTCGATGTGACGGCCTTTATCGACCGGCATCGCGTCTCGCGGTTTCAGACGCTGATCGTGGCGCTTTGCTTCCTGATCGTCGCCATCGATGGCTTCGATACGGCGGCGATCGGCTTCATCGCGCCAGTGCTGCACACGCAGTGGCAGCTGGGGGCGGCTCAACTCGCGCCGCTGTTCGGTGCGGGTCTTGCGGGGCTGATGGTCGGCGCGCTGGCGTTCGGGCCGTTCGGCGACCGGGTGGGGCGCAAGCGCCTGCTGCTGGTGTGCGTGAGCGCATTCGGGCTGGCGAGCGCGATGTCCGCGTTCGCGCCCTCGCTCGGCGTGCTGGTTGCGCTGCGCTTTCTCACGGGCCTTGGCCTGGGCGGCGCCATGCCGAATGCGATCACGCTGACTTCGGAGTACTGCCCGGCCGCGCGCCGGTCGTTCCTCGTCACGACGATGTTCTGCGGTTTCACGATTGGCTCGGCGCTGGGGGGATTCGCCGCGGCGGCGCTCATCGAGCATTACGGCTGGCGCGCGGTGCTGCTGGTGGGCGGCGTCGCACCGCTCGCGCTGGTGCCGCTGCTGGCGTGGCAACTGCCGGAGTCGGTGCGCTATCTCGCGGGCCGTGGCGAACACGCCGGACACCGCGAACGCATCAAGCAGACGCTCACCCGCCTCGCCCCGGACGCCGATCCCGCCGATCTCGCCGACGTAGTGTTCACCGCTTCCGCCACGAAGGCTGGCGGCTCGCCGGTGGGGCAACTGTTCCGCCCCGAACTGCTGCGCGGCACGCTGCTCATGTGGCTGGCGTTCTTCATGAGCCTGCTGGTGATCTACCTGCTGTCGAGCTGGCTGCCCACGCTGCTGCGCTCGACGGGCGCTTCGCTGCGCACGGCCGCGCTCGTCACGGCGATGTTCCAGGTGGGCGGCACGCTCGGCGCGATCGTGCTCGGCTGGCTCATGGATCGGCTCAATCCGTGTTTCGTGCTTGGCGCGAGCTACGCGGCGGCGGGCGTATTTACCGCCGCCATCGGCTCGCTGGCAGCGTCGCCGTGGCTTGCGGCGCTTGCCGTGTTCCTCGCGGGATTCTGCGTATCGGGCTCGCAGGTGGGCGCCAATGCGCTTTCGGCGGCGTTTTATCCGACCGATTGCCGGGCCACCGGCGTGAGCTGGGCAAATGGCGTGGGACGGCTGGGATCGGTGGTCGGCTCGGTCGCGGGCGGCGCCATGCTGTCGATGGGCTTGAGCCTGCAAGCGGTCTTTGTGATCGTCGGCGTGCCTGCGGTGGTGGCGGGCATTGCGATGGCGGCGCTCGGGCGGTGGCGCAACCACGCGAGCGTCATGCCGCAGGACGACCTGCTGCTCAGCGGCGAATAAGGCGCGCACAAACACGGCGAGCGCGCCGTATGCAGCGACACAAAAAATAAACGACGCACGCACGAGCGACGTCGATACATCTGGAGATCGTTCAATGAAAAAACTTATCGCCGCGGCCTGCGGGGCCGCGTTCGGCATGGCCGCAACCCAATTGGCCCACGCCCAGTCGAGCGTGACGCTTTACGGCATCCTGGACACCGGCATCGAATACGTCACGCACGCCAACCGGCAGGGCGACAGCCTCGTGCGTATGCCGGGCATCACGGGCGAAATGCCATCGCGCTGGGGACTGCGCGGCACCGAAGCACTGGGCGGCGGGTTATCGACGGTATTCGTGCTCGAAAGCGGCTTTAACGTGCGCGGCGGCGACAGCGGCCAGGGCGGCCGACTTTTCGGGCGCCAGGCCTGGGTCGGCCTGCAAGGGCCCTTCGGGACACTGAGCCTGGGGCGCCAGTACACGATGACCTTCTGGGCGATCCAGGACTCGGACGTGCTCGGGCCGGATATCTACGGCGGCACCGGCACATTCGACAACTACGTGCCCAATGCCCGCAGCGACAACACCCTCGCCTGGAAGGGCTCATGGCAGGGCGTCACGGCCGGTGCGACCTGGTCGTTCGGGCGCGATTCGGCGGGCACGGGGAACTCGCCTGGACAGGGCACGTGCGCGGGGCAAACGCCGGGCGATTCGCAGGCCTGCCGGCAATGGTCGGCGATGCTGCGCTACGACGCGCCCGCGGGCTTTGGCGTGGCTGCGGCCTATGACCAGCAACGCGGCGGCGCGGGCGCAGCGGCGAACTTCTTCGACGGCGTGACGCCCATCACGCTGACGAATTCAGGCGACACCGACACGCGCATCCAGTTGAACGGGTATGCACACGTAGGGCCGGTGAAGGTGGGCGGCGGCTGGCTCGGTCGCCGCGTCGATACGGCTGCAAGCGCGCTGCCGAACGTGCAGTCGAACCTCTACTATGTGACGGCGTCCTGGTACGCGACGCCGTCATGGCTCATCGACGGAGGCGTCTACCGCATGATCAACGGCGACCAGGACGCGCGCGGCACGCTGGTTACGCTACGCAGCACGTATCTGCTTTCGAAGCGCTCGGCCGTGTATCTGCAGGGCGGTTATCTCGCCAATAGCGCGCACGCGGCCTATGCGATCAGCCAGGGCGGCGCGGGTGCGTCGCCGGGGGCGGGCATGTCGCAGCTTGGTCTGATGGCGGGGATCCGGCAGATGTTCTGAGCCGCATGTAGTTGCGCGTGCAACATTATGGCGCAGCGGGTGTCCTGGCGATGAACATCACGTGCAGCGTGTCCGGCGGCGTGAAATTTTCACGCGTGGCAACGAAGCGCGTCGGCGAGACTTTTTTCAGGTCGCCGGGAAAGCACAGCGACAGGACGTCCGTAGGCGCGGCCTTATCCAGCGTCAGGGAGTAGTGGCCGACCGGCCCGGACGGCAACGCGCCCGATGCGGTGTCGATCAGGACATCGAACTGGATCGATCCAGCATCGATGCGGTCATTGACGTTCTTGCGCATCGTGTCGTTCACGCAGACTGAACCGGCATCGCTGGCCGATAGCGGATAGCTGGCATTGATGCCCACGGCCGCCTTGTAATCCAGTGCGATGGCGACGGTCTTGCCAGCCGGGAAGGCTTGCGTCCACGTCCGCGTTACCCGTACGGGCGACATCATGCCGTCCACATGCGCGACGGCCACGCGATCGATGTGAAGCGTCTGCGGCGCGCCGTTCACCTTGACGCTCAACGCGAGGGGATTGGCCGCGTCGGCGCCATCCAGTGCGCGTTCGGCTTCCAGCGGCGCGCGGTCGAAGACCGGCAGTGGAAACGACGCCTGGCGCATCAGGTCGTGGTTGCCGGTGTTGCGAATGACGTATTCCAGGTGAACACGATCGGCGGTGACGCTGAGGTGTTCGTCGTCCAGCGCCAGTCCGCTGCTATCGGACAAGTGAAGTCCGCCGGTGGGGACGGCGCTGATCACGTCGCTCGCGTGAGCGGGAAGCGCCATCGCAGCGAACAGGAAAGCGCCGAGTGAAAGCGTCGCTCGCTTGCGCAGCGGCTTGAGTCGGTCAGTGGCGGGGCACGGCAAAACGTTGGGCAAAACTCTTCTCCTCGTCGATGCATAAGGCCGGGGCAGGCGAACTATACACGGCCTTTGGCAACGTCGAGGCTCAGGAGTCGAAGCACGCGATTGTCGGTTAATCGATTAACCACAACCTGCTAATTAGCGATTACGGATGCCTCTCCTGCAAATACTTGTGCACGAACGCAATCGCCATGCTTCCTTCGCCAACCGCCGATGCCACCCGCTTGATCGGGCTCAGTCGCACGTCGCCGCAGGCGAAAATGCCGGGCACGCTCGTTTCTAGCAGGTAAGGATCGCGCGTGTGCGACCAGCGTCCTGCCTTGACGACATCGTCGCCGGTCAGGACGTAGCCCCGCTCGTTGCGCGCAATGCCCGCGGGCAGCCAGGCCGTTTCCGCGTCGGCGCCGATGAAAACAAACAACCCTCCGCAATCGTGGCGGCTGACGCTCGCGCTCGCCTTGTCGACGATGTCGATGGCGCCCAGATGGGTCTCGCCGTATGCGCCGACTACTTCGGCCTGCAACCTGACCGCCACGTTCGACTTCCTGGCGAGCTGCTCGACCAGATAGCGCGACATGCTTTTCTCCAGCGCGTCGCCGCGCACCACCAGCGTCACCTGGCGCGCGTGGCTGGAGAAGTAGAGCGCGGCCTGTCCGGCCGAGTTGCCGCCGCCGATCAGGTACACGTCCAGTCCATGCGTCGCGCCCGCCTCGTTGCGCGACGCGCCGTAGTAGATGCCTTTGCCGATGAAGCGGTCGAAGCCGTCGATGGCCAGCCGCCGCCACGTAACGCCGGTCGCAAGAATGAGCGTGCGCGCACCGATAACGTCGCCGCCGTCGAGTTGCAACTGGCGCGCTTCGACGTCGATGCCCGCCACGGAACGCGTCACCAGGATCTCCGCGCCAAGCCGCTTTGCCTGCAATAAGGCGCGGTTGGCTAGCTCGTCGCCGGACACGCCGTTTGGGAAGCCAAGGTAGTTTTCGATGCGCGACGAAGTGCCGGCCTGTCCGCCTGGCGCTTCGCGTTCGACCACGATGGTGCGCAAGCCCTCGGACGCGCCATAGACGGCGGCCGCCAGGCCAGCCGGGCCGCCGCCGACGATCACCGCGTCGTAGTCGGCAAGCTGGGGCTGGGTCTGCAGACCGAGTCGCCCGGCGAGTTCTCGTATCGTCGGGCGGTTGAGGAGGGTGCCGTCGGCGAGGCGCAGCGCCGGGCATTGCGGCCCGGACGGGCAGTCTCCGGGCCAGCGCCTGGCCAGTTCCGGGGAATCGGGCGCGATCCAGTCGCAGCTGATCTGGTTGCGTTCGAGAAACTGGCGCAAGCCGAGGCAGTCCGCGTCCCAGCGCTCGCCGACCAGGGTCACGCGCGGCCTGGGCGGTTCGGCGGAAAGGCCCTGCAGCCCGCCGATGCGCTCGCGTGCGAGCGCGCCCATTTTTTCCGCGACCTGCGGCGACGCCGCCGCGAGCGCGTAATAGTGCGCTGCGTCAACGCGCATGACGCGCGACGGTTCCGCTGCCCGATAGGCGCCCGGAAACGGCGAACTCAGCGCGAGCGGCACCTCGCCGAAGATGGTGCCGGGCAAGCGCCACCCGAGCGTGCGCTCGACGCCGTCGAACAGCTTGACCACTTCGATCTTGCCCGCGAGCACGGCATAGAGCGCGCGCTCCGCGCCTTCATGAACCGCGAATTCGCCGCTGCACAGGTGCAGGTCGGCCGATGTGTGCGCGAGATGGTCGAGTTCGGCGTCGCCAAGCGAGGCGAAAAGCGGGATGGCGCGAAGGTCGTCGGCGGTCAGCATGATTCGTTATCCCTGGCAGACAATGAATCGCAGTGCGGGAAGGGGCGTACCTGATCCGAACCAGTATAGGTCGGGCTGTCGCGCCCGCGTGACCTGGAGACACGCGCTCTTCGTGTATAAATGGGCAACCGAAGACAACTGGAGCCGTCCGTGGCCGACCTTCCGCCCGACAACCCGTCCGACAACAACCAGCCCGCAGCGCAAGGCGCGCGCACCGGCATTTCGCGGCGCGCCAGATTCTGGATCCTGTGCGGCGGCGTTGTCGTGCTGCTGGGCATCCTGCTGACGATATTCAATCCCTTCCGCGAGAAGCTCGACGAGCATGCGCTGGGCGAGCTGGGATTCTTCTCGGGCGTCTGCAATGACGGGGGCAACGCCGCGGTCGCCCCCGAGCCGGGCTGCCTCTCGCTACGGGCGAAGCCGACCTTGACGACGGCGCAGCTTGCCGCCGCCGTTCCGCATCTCGACAAGATTGACCGCAAACTGCAGTTGAGCCTGGCGGACACGGCGATCGATAACATCGACGCGCTGAAAGATCTGGACAATCTCGAATCGCTCGACCTCACTGGCACCCAGGTCTGGAACATCGACGCGCTGCAGGGCATGCGTTCCCTGACGACGCTCGTGCTGCACCGTACCCAGATCCAGAACCTCGATGCGGTGAAAGGGCTGACCGGTCTGCAATCGCTGATTCTCTGGGACACCGGGGTCGCGAATCTCGATGCGCTGAAGGACTTGAGCGACCTGCGGCAGCTCGACTTGCGCGATACGCAGGTTCGCGACCTGGATGTGCTGGCGAAGCTGCCTCACCTGGACACGCTCAAGCTCGGCGGCGCGAGAAACGTCAAGAACATCAAGCCGATCGGACAGCTGGATGCGCTGAAGACGCTCGACCTCAACGAAACACAGGTCGACCGTCTTGACGCCCTGAAGAGCCTGCACGACCTTCAGGCGCTTTATCTGGCGAACACGCCGGTGCGCGATGTCGATGTGCTGGCGGACATGCCCAACCTGACGACGCTCGTGCTCGACGGGTCGAAAGTCGAGAACATCGACGCGATGCGGGGGCTGCTCCAGTTGCAGACGCTGGTGCTGTCGCGCACGCAGGTGACGGACATCGGGGCGCTCAAGGGGCTGACGAAGCTGCAGCGGCTCAACCTGTCCGATACCGATGTCGAGAAGATCGACGCATTGAGCGACCTGAAGCACCTTGAAACGCTCAATCTCTTTCGCACCGACGTGCAGGACGTCGATGCGCTGAAGGGGCTCACGGGGCTGCGCGAACTCTATCTGGCGAACACGCCGGTCAGGAACGTCGATGTGCTCAAAGGCCTGACCGGGCTGCGGGAGCTGGTGCTCTATGGCTCGCAGGCCAGCAACGTCGACGACCTCAAGGCCGCTTTGCCGAACACGCGGATTGTCTGGTAGCGCGCGTTCGGCCCGCACTCAGGGCCGCACTCAGGGCCGCACTCAGGCCCGCACGCGCGTCTTCTGCGGATCGTAGAACACCGGCGCGCCCACGCGCGCGTCGATGCGCTTTTGCTGGCCGTCCAGCTTGCCGATCTGCACAAGCGTGCCGGGCTCCCGGTAACGCGCGTCCACGCGGCACAGCGCAATCGTGCGCCCGAGCAGCGGCGAGCGCGTCGCGCTCGTCACGACCCCCACCTGCGCGCGCCCGACATGCACGCAGTCGCCGTGATGCACCAGTTCGTTGCCGTCGATCTCCAGGCCCACCAGCGCATGGCGGGGATGCGCGTGGCGCTCCAGCAGCGCCTCGCGGCCGATGAAATCGTCGGCCTTGCTCTTGAGCGGCACCGTGAAGCCGATGCCCGCCTCGAACGGATCGGTCTCGTCGGAGAACTCGTGCCCCGCGAACACGAGCCCGGCCTCGATGCGCAGCATGTCGAGCGCGTCGAGCCCAAGCGGCGCAATGCCGTAGCGCTGCCCGGCCTGCCACACGCGATCCCAGACCGCGCCCGCATCGCGTGGGTGGCACCACAGTTCGTAGCCCAGCTCTCCCGTGTAGCCGGTGCGCGTGACCATCAGCGGCGGCCCGTCATGCGCGCCAAGCCGCCCGGTCAGCAGCCGGAACCAGCCCAGCTCCGCTAGCGCGGGCTGGGTCGGCGGCGACCAGACGATCTCGCGCAGCAGGTCGCGGCTCGCCGGGCCCTGCACGGCGACGTTATGGATGTGCTCGCTGGCCGACTTGACCCACACTTTCATGCCGAGCGCGGCCGCCTGTTCGCGCAGCCAGATGCCCGCGTAGTCCTCGCCGCAGATCCAGCGGAATGCGTCGAGGCCCAGGCGCAGCAGCGTGCCGTCGTCGAGCATGCCGCCGTGCGGATAGCACATCGCCGAATACACCACCTGGCCCACGGCGAGCTTGCGCACGTCGCGCGTGAGGCAGTGCTGGAGCAGCGCTTCGGCGTCCGGGCCGAGCACTTCGAATTTGCGCAGCGCGCTCAGGTCGATCATCGCCACGCGTTCGCGGCATGCGTGGTATTCGTCGATGGCGCCGTGATTGTCGTAGGCGCTGGCGAGCCACCAGCCGCGGTATTCGGCAAAGCGCCGCGTGAGTGCCGAGGTGCGCGGATGGAAGCCGCTTTCGTGGGTCAGGATGGGATCGGCGTCCGGGGTGCTGCGCGTGGCCATGGACACGGAAATGCGCTCCTTGTCCGCGTAGGTGCGGATCTGGATATCGGTGGGCTGCCAGCCGTTGGCCGGGTCGATGTCGTCGGGACAGGACGTGCTCACGCACACGAGGTCGGTGAGCGCGCGCAGCAGCACGTAGTCGCCAGGGCGCGACCACGGCTCGTCCACGGCGATCTGCTGCTGCGCGCCGATCGACGTGTTGAAGAAGAAGTTGATCGCGGGCCAGCCGGGCCTCGCCTGGACGCCGTAGGGCGCGAGCGCCGCGCTCATGTTGTCGCTGCAATTGGCGTGACCGAAATAGCCCTGCGATTCGTAATAGCGCGCCGTGCAGGCGAGCGCGAAGGTGTCGTGGCGGCCCACAGTGTCGCGCACGACTTCGAGCATCGGCTGCATGTTGCGGTCGAAGAACTTCGCGTAGAGGCCGGGCAGCGGGTAGGCGTTGCCGTTGAGCGTGCGCGTGACGGTCGGGTCGAGGTCGAGCGTCACGCCGCGTTCCAGCGAGGCGCGCTCGAAGGCCACGAAATCGGAGCACTGGCGCCCGGCCACGTCGAGCAACTGGATATATTCGCCCGCGCGCACGGTGTAGGCGCGCGCGGTGCCGGGATGGATCGTGAAGTCCGCAAGCGGATCGGCGAGCGGATCGGGCAACGGCGGTGCGCTCACGAGCGCGGGATTGGCGCGTGCAATCGTCAGGCGCAGGTCGGTGGGAGCGTGCTGCGTGTCCACCGACCCGTCCCGTGCCGGTGCGGCCACGACGACCACGAGCGCCTGTTGCGCGACGAGGCGGCGCGTGTGCCCCGGCGGCGTGTCGTGCGCCCAGAGCTGCGCGGCGGCGTGGGGCGCGCAGGCGTCGCAGCCGCGCCGCGCGAGCGCCTGGCGGGTGCGTGCCGCGTCAGGCGTCGCGCTGCTCAGGAGATCGGCGATAAAGCGCGCGTGCGCCGACGCCTGCAAGCCCAGCGCGCCAGGCAGGGGCGTGCCGTGCGCGGCGTCGAAGGCGGCGAGTTCGGCGGCCTGAAGGCCTTCGACATCGACGATATCGAGCGCGTCGCCCGCCTGCAGCGCGACGACGGTGCAGCCGCCGCCCGCGACGCGATATCGCTCGTGCGCGGGCGCGTGGGCGAACAGCGCGGGTTCATGGGGCCGTGTGACGACGGGGCGGCGGATCAGCATGCGGGTGGCCTCCGGTGCTTGCGGCTTAAGCGGGTTGTTTCGTGGTGGGCGTGGCGGACGTTGCGGGTGTAGTCCCGCACGCCGCAGGCTCGCCGAGATACGCCGCCATCGAATCGTCGAGCGCCTTGATCCACGGCGTGTGATGCGGCGGCGACTGCGTGCCGGTCATCAGCGAGCGATAGGACTTGTTGCGGTAGCCCATGATGTCCTCGTGCTTGTCGTGCTTCCACGCGAGGAAGGTGCGGTTCACGCCCGCGATATCGAAGCTCGGATAGTCGGTCGCGTCCACCAGTTGCTCGATATAGCTGCCCTGGAACTCGAACATCTCCTGATTGGTCGCGAGCGTCTCTTCGCGCGCGCGCCATGCCAGGCTGTGCGCGGTCATGACGTCGCGCGAGGGCAGTGCGATGCGCCCGAGTATGACGTCGCGCGCGTACCATGCCTGGGCGTCGAACATGTTGAACGAGTACCAGAGATCCTGCATGCCCAGATAGATGAGGCGCGGATTGTCCTCCCAGAAAATGCCTTGATAAAGGCCCAGCGGCCAGAGACGGTTGTTCGTCTTCAGACGCAATGCATCGGGCAGGAAGGGGAAATGATGCTTGTAGCCCGTGCACAGAATGATGGCGTCGATGTGCTTGACGCTGTCGTCAGCGAAATGCGCGACGTTGCCAGCCATGCGCTGGAGCAGCGGCTTTTCTTCCCAGGTGGCGGGCCAGTGGTAGCCCATCGGCGCGCTGCGGTAGCAGCTCGTGATGCTGCGCGCGCCATATTTGTAGCATTGCGAACCAATATCTTCGGCTGAATAGCTGCTGCCGATCAGCAGGACATCCTTGTTCTTGAATTCAAGCGCGTCGCGAAAGTCGTGCGCGTGCAGGATGCGGCCGCCGAAGCTTTCGAAGCCCGCAAACGTGGGTGCATGCGGCGTCGAAAAATGCCCGCAGGCGTTCACGACGTAATCGAAGTCTTCCGTGCGCGCGACATCGTTGGCGAGATCGTGGCTCGTGAGCGAAAACTTGCCGCTCGCTTCGTCGTAGCGCACGTCGCGCACAACGGTGTTGAAGCGGATCGCGTCGCGCACACCAGCCTTTTCCACGCGGCCCTTGATGTAGTCCCACAGCACCTCGCGCGGCGGATACGAAGCGATCGGCTTGCCGAAGTGTTCCTCGAAGGTATAGTCGGCGAACTCCAGGCATTCCTTCGGCCCGTTCGACCAGAGATAGCGGTACATGCTGCCGTGCACGGGCTCGCCGTTTTCGTCGCTGCCGGTGCGCCAGGTGTAGTTCCACATGCCGCCCCAGTCGGCCTGTTTCTCGAAGCAGACCAGTTCGGGCGTCTGAACGCCCTGGTCGCGCGCCGATTGAAATGCGCGCAGTTGCGCCATGCCGGAGGGGCCGGCGCCAATGATGGCTACACGTTGCGTCATGGTGGTTTACCTCGCGAGAGTGAGCGGTACGGGAAAAGAGGCGGGCAAAGAAGCGGGAAGCGAAGCGGCCAGATGGCGTGCGGCTTGCACGGTGTTGCGCATGAGGCAGGCGATCGTCATGGGGCCGACGCCGCCGGGCACCGGCGTGAGCGCGGCGGCCACCTGGGCGACGCCTGCGTGATCGACGTCGCCTGCGAGGCGCGTCTGGCCCGCGCCATCGGCGACGCGGTTGATGCCCACGTCGATGACGACCGCGCCAGGCTTGATCCACGACGCGTCCACGCAGCCTGCGCGGCCCACGGCCACCACGACGATATCGGCGCTGCGGCATAGCTCGCGCGCGTTCGTGCTGCGCGAATGCAGCACGCTCACCGAGCAATGCGCGTTGAGCAGCAGCGCGGCCATCGGCTTGCCGACGATGTTCGAGCGTCCCACCACGACGGCGTGCCTGCCGGCCAGGTCGCCCAGCGTCTGCTGCAGCAGGAGCAAACAGCCTTGCGGCGTGCACGGTACGAGCGACGGCTCGCCCAGCGTCAGGCGTCCCACGTTCTCGCGATGGAAGCCGTCCACGTCCTTGTGCGGATCGATGGCCGCGAGCACCGCGGCGGCGTCGATCTGCGCGGGCAGCGGCAACTGCACGAGAATGCCGTGCACCTGCGGATCCGCGTTCAGGCGGGCGATGAGGGCGAGCAGCGCCGCTTCGCTGGTGTGCGCATCGAGTCGCTCCTCGATCGAGCGGATGCCGACCTCGCGCGTGCGGCGCACCTTGTTGCGCACGTACACGTCGCTGGCGGGATCGTCGCCGACCAGCACGACGGCAAGGCACGGCTCGATGCCCGCTTCGCGCAGCGCCGCGACGTCGTGGGCCACCTCGTCGAGCAGCGCCTGCGCCGCCGCGCGTCCGTCGATCATGCGCGCCGCGCTCATCGGAACACCACCGTGCGGTTCTGGTTCAGGAACACGCGATACTCGGTGTGATAGCGCACGGCGCGCGCGAGGGCGACGGTCTCGGTATCGCGGCCGATGGCGACGAGGTCGTCGGGGCGCAACGCGTGATCGACGCGCTGCACTTCCTGCTCGATGATCGGCCCTTCGTCGAGATCGGAGGTCACGTAATGCGCCGTTGCGCCAATCAGCTTCACGCCGCGCTCGAACGCCTGGTGATAGGGCTTGGCGCCCTTGAAACCCGGCAGGAACGAGTGGTGAATGTTGATCGCGCGACCCGCTAGCTGCTGGCAAAGATCGTTCGAGAGGATCTGCATATAGCGCGCGAGCACCACGAGATCCGTGCCGGTTTCGTCGACGAGACGCAGCAGTTCGGCCTCCTGCTGCGCCTTGGTGTCGGCGGTGACGGGCAGGTAGATGAAGCGAATGCCCTCGCGTTCGGCCATCGGGCGCAGGTCGAGATGGTTCGACACGATCGCCGTGATGCGCATGCGTAGCTCGCCCTTGTGATAGCGGTAGAGCAGGTCGGTCAGGCAATGGTCGAACTTGCTCACCATCAGCAGGACTTTCATGGGCTCGCCCGCGCTCGCGAGCTTCCATTGCATGTGGTAGTCCTTGGCGACGCTGGCGAAGTCGCGGCGCAGCTTGTCGATGTCGCCGCGCGCGGCGTCGTTGAATCGAAAAACCGCGCGCATGAAGAAGGTGCCGCTGGCTTCGTCGTCGAATTGCGCAAGCTCGCTGATATAGCAGCCCGACGTGGCGAGATACGACGTCACGGCAGAAACGATGCCGGATGTGGCCGGGCAACTAATGGCCAGGATGAATTGCTGGGTCACGATAGGGACTCCGTATTAATGTGGCTAGGGCCGTCGCCGGATTTGCCGGTGGACAGGCCGGGCGTTGCCTGGTTCGTCAGCCGACGGCGAGGCGCTTGCTCTTGTCGGGATCGTCGAAGGGCAGCAGCGCGGCGCGCGCGGTGGTCTCCATGCTGCCGCGCACCTCCAGCGCGAAGCCGGGTTGCGCGGCCTGCACGTCCAGGCGCGCGATCGCCAGCGAGCGCTGCGTGAGGCGCGAGTACATCCCGCAGGTCACGACGCCCACCTGGCGGCCCGCATGCCAGAGCGTGTCGCCGGCCTGTGCCGCCTTGCCCGCATCGAACTCGACGCCGTAGATCCTGAAGCGCTCCTTGCCTGCAAGACGCGCATGCTCGCCCGCGCCGCAGAACGCGGTCTTGCCTGGCGAGACGGTGAAATCGAGGCCCAGTTCCCAGAGCGTGTCGCCGGCTTTCTCGTCGGCGAAGGGGTACATCTCCGAGTTGTCGTAAGGGAAGAACAGCAGGTAGCTTTCGACGCGCAGCCAGTCGAGCGCCGTGAACGCGCAAGGGACGATGCCGAGCGGCGCGCCTTTGGCGAGAATCGCGTCCCAGATCAGCGGCGCATCGGCGGCCTTGCAGAAGATCTCGTAGCCGCGCTCGCCGGTGTAGCCCGTGCGCGAAATCATCACGGGACGGCCGAACAGGCGCGTCTGCATATGGTGGAAATAGGGCAGCTCGCGGATCCCGGGCACGTGCTCGGCGAGAAAATCCACGGCGGCGGGGCCTTGCAGCGACAGGTCGTGAAGATCGTCGTCGAACAGCACGGCCACCTGCTTGCCCTGCGCCGAGGCCACCAGCCGCTCATAACCGCTGCCCGCGCCGTGCACGACCATGAAGGCGTTCGGCCCCGTGCGATAGACGATGCAATCGTCGATGAACTTGCCGTCCTCGTTGAGCATCGTCGCGTACACGGACTTGCCCGGATAGAGCTTGCCGATGTCGCGCGTGGTGGCCCAGTCGAGCAGGCTTTGCGCATGCGGGCCAACGTAGTGAACCTTCTTCAGGCCCGACACGTCCATGAGTCCCGCCTTCGTGCGAATGGCCTCGTGGTGATCGGCGAGGTCGCTTGCATAAGTCCAGGCGGTGCCCATGCCGTTCCAGTCTTCGAGCTTCGAACCGAGTGCGCGATGACGCTCGCCGAGCGCGGAAATACGCCATGAATCAGCCATGATTGTTGCTCCAGTAAGGATGTTTTGGGATGCGAATCAGTTTGGTCGTTACCGGTCGAAACGGCTCAGCCATTCGACGAGCGTCGCGCGATAACGCGTCATGCCCTTGTAGTCGGCAACCGGTTCGGGGAGGTCGCGCAGCACGCGATGCAGGCGCTGCGCCCAGGCGGGATTCGTGCAGAGATCCGCGATGCTGCACAGGTAGGTGCGGATGCTGAACATCAGCGCGTTGCTGCGCGGCAGGCGCGCCATCAGTTGCAGTTCCACGCGCAGGTGCATGAGGTCGCCCGCGTTCTGCGCCGTGACGGTGCCGCGGTCGCTGCCCCATTGGTGATACGTCTCGGGCGAGGTGTCCAGCCGCGGGTTGACCGTGAGCGTCCAGTTCAGCCGCCGCACCGGCGCGCCCGCCTGGATGGCGAGCAAATACTTGAGCGCGCGATCGAACACGCCCATCTGGTGCGCGAGCGGAACCGGCGCGTGCCATTGCTTGAAACTCATGCCCGCGTCGAACGCCAGCGACCAGTCGGCGGGGCCCGTGATGACGCCTGCGTCCATGTACAGGTCGCCGTCGCGCTGGTCGAGCAGCGCAAAGTCGCCTTGCGTCTGCCGCACGATGTATTCGAGCGGCGCATAAGGCAGCGTGCTGTCGTTGCCGAATTCGAAGCTTTGCTCGATACCCAGTGCCCGATTGATCCATCGCCAGTGCGTGCCGTCGCGTTCGAGCGCGAACCAGTCCGGGTAATCGGCGGCGAGGTTCTCCATGATGAGTTCGAGCGCGTCCCAGGCCGCCGTTTGCATGTGCGGCATCTGGATCGAGCGGCGCGGATCGCTTTCGAGCACGAGTGCGCGCTCGGCGATTTCGGAGCGGTAGTGTTCGTCGATATCGAACCAGTGCTCGAACACGGAGCCCGGTTCGCGCGGCGTGGCGGGTTCGATGTTCACCGAATACTGATAGCGGTCTTCGGCAAACGGGAACGGGAAGCGCGCGATGGCCTTCGCACTGTTGTCGAAGCTGAAATCGCCGCGATAGGTTTGGGCCGGCTTGATCAGGACGCTCATGGGAACGGGCTCACAGGTCGAGGTGGAGAGTGTCGCTACAGGCGCGCGAGACGCAGGGCATGAGATGCGTCGCGCGTTCGCCCGCGTCGAGGAAGTGATCGCGGTGCTCGACGTCGCCTTGCAGATGGCGGGTCGCGCACTGGCCGCAGACACCGCCGCGGCACAGGTTGGGCACCGTCACGCCCGAGGCTTCGAGCGCTTCGAGCAGGCTGCGATCGGCGGCCACTTCGATGCGCTGGCCGCTGCGCGCGAGCACGGCGGTGAAGGGCGTGCCGGGCGTGGGCGCGGCGAAGGCTTCGGCATGCACGCGGCGCGCATGCCAGCCGAGCGCGCGGGCGCCTGCGTGCACCGCATCGATCAGCGATTGCGGGCCGCATACATAGACATGCGCGCCCAGCGGCTGCATGGCGAGCACGCGCTTCACGTCGAGCCGTTGGGCCGCGCCAGTGGTGCTGTCATAGGCGTGAAAGCGCTGGCCGAGGCGCGCGCGCAACTCGGGGGCATAGGCATCGGACAGGCCGCCGCGCAGCGCGTAGTGCAACTCGAAATCGGCCTGACGCCGCTCCAGTTCCGCGACGTGCGCGATGAACGGCGTGATGCCGATGCCGCCCGCAATCAGCACATGCCGCTGCGCCGTGGCATGCAGCGCGAACAGATTCGCGGGGCGCGTGACGCGCAGCGTCATGCCGGGCGCGATGTCGGTGTGCACGTACGCGGAGCCGCCGCGCGAGACGTCGGCCTTGCGCACGGCGATACGCCATGCGTGCGCATCGGCAGGATCGCTGGCGAGCGAGTAGGCATTGCGCATTTCGCGCGAGGCCCCTTGCATGACGAGCTGGATGTGGCTGCCCGACGAAAACGGTGGCAACGGGCCCGATACGGCGCGCAGTGTGAGTTCGCGCACGACTGGCGTGAGCAGGCGCGCGGCGCTGACCTGAACTTCCAGCGTGCTCATGCGCAGGCCTCCGCAAAGGGGCGGTCTGCATCGGCGCAGACACCGAGCCACGCGCCGATGCGCTCCGAGAAATGGCCGCGCACCGACAAACGCACCTTGCAGTGCGCGCAGGTCACTTCGTCGCTGTCGTCGTAGACGTGTGCGCTTGCGCAGTGCACGCAGTACACCGAGCGCTCTGAGCCGATTGCGGTGGCCGCGATTTCCTCGCGTTCCAGGCCGGCTTCGCGTGCGAGGCGATGCATGCGCCAGAGGAAGGCTTCGTCGCCCGCGAGATAGAGGCGCGTGCCGGGCGTGCTTTGCGCGAGCGCACGCATGAGTTCGGCGGCCAGGTCGTCTTCGTTCGAGCAGAAGGTGGTGTCGATGGCCAGCGGCGTCGCACGCGCCGTGCAGAACAGGCGCGAGGGCGCGGGCAGTTGCGCGAGGCGCGCGACGAAGGCATCAAGCGTCTGAAGTGCGGTGGCTTGCGCGACCAGCAGATGAAGCTGCGCGTCCATGCAGGGTTCAAGCGCTGCGTAGCGCGGTGCGCTGGCCGCAAGTTGCGTGGACGGACTGGCGGCTAGAGAAACGGGTTGAGAAGCAGGCATGTGCAGTACGTGGGTCATGGGCGGCTCGGCTCAAAACAGTGCATAGGGGCGGCTTCGGTGCGGCTCGCATGCGTCATCGCGGGGCATTGGCGCTGGCCGCATCGCGATGGCACAACGTTTCTTTCTGTGCAACATCGTTTCCTGCCAGTAATCGGCGCTCAATCCTGAAGAGGAGGTACGCCTTTGGAGGTAGGGGACGTGAAACCGCGCGACGGCATGGAGCTTGCTTGATGTGGGACATTTATTCCGGACAGGGCTCATGTCGGCGAGACGCGATTTCGGGCAGCTAGAGACGGCTGGCGCGTACGGCGCTGCGCGCGTGCGCGAAGCGCTGCTCGATTGCGTCGCCGCGCTGCTGGGCGGTGCGCCCTGGCATGAGGCGACCCAGACCCTGCTCGCGCGCATCGAAGCCAATATCCCCGGCGCTCGCGCGCGGCTGCACTACGGCCTCGATGCCACACCCGGCGACAGCAACGTCGCCTGTCGCGCGACGCTGCCAGGTTGTGCATTGCGCGCTCCGCACGCGCATGACGTCGCCGTCAGGCACGCCGCGCGCGTGTGCACCGCTTGCCGCGCGCACGGCCGCCACCGCATCGTCGCGCCGATGGACACGAAGGCGGGCGGACGCGCGCTCACGCTCGACCTGCCCGCGCCGCACGGCGACGATCTTGCGCACGCGCTGGGCAGCGCCACGCAACTGCTCGATGCATTGCGCGACTATTCCGCTGGCGCCAACCGGGAGGAGCGCGACGCCGCGCGCGCTCTCACGCGCGAACTGCACGATTCGGTTGCGCAGCAGCTAGGCGTAATCTCGTTCGTCGTCAGCCAGATCCAGCAGCAGATGCGCCGCTCCGAGGTCTCCGAGGCGCTGGTCGGCGAATTGCGCGCGCTCGTCACGCGCTTGCAGCGCCAGGTGCGCGAGCTCATTACTTCGGCGCGCCTCACGCATGACGGCCGCTCGTTGCGCGAGGCGCTGGCCGGGTCAGTCGAGGAGTTCGCGCGGCGCTCGAATGTCGTGTTCGAAATCGATAACCGCGTGCCCACGCTCGTGCTCGCGCCCGAGGTAGAACTGCATGTTCTGCAGATCGTGCGCGAGGCGCTGTCGAACGTGGTGCGCCATTCGCATGCGCGCCACGCACGGATCGAACTGGCGCAACAGGCGCGCGGCACGTTGCGCGTCGCCGTGACCGACGACGGCGTGGGGCTGGCCGCCGCAGCCGCGGTGGACGCAAGCCATCATGGCCTGAATATCCTGCGCGAGCGGGCGCGGGCGATCGGTGCGCATATCGACATCGAAACCGCAGGCGAGGCGGGCGGCACACGCATCCGCCTGATCGTTCCAGGCCTCACATTCGACGAGGAGCCACCGGGTGAGCCCGACCACGCTGCTGCTGATTGACGACCATCCCCTGTTTCGCCGCGGTCTCGCCGATTACTTCAACGCGAGCGGCGAGTTCGTCGTTGTCGGCGAAGCATCGAGCGGGCAGCAGGGCATCGCGCTCGCGGGCGAACTGCAACCGTCGATGGTGCTGATCGACCTGCATATGCCGGGGCTGGGGGGGCTTGCCGTGCTCGACGAACTGCGGCAGCTCGGCATGGCGTGCCGCAAGGTGGTGCTGACCGCGTCGATGGATCGCGCGGAGCTGCTTGCGGCGTTGAAGCTGGGCGCGCACGGCTACATGCTCAAGGAGAGCGAGCCGGAAGCGCTGCTCGGCTACGTGCGCAACTGCGCCAACGGCATGGTGGCGATCGACGAAAGCGTGCGCGACCTGCTGGCCGATGCGGGCGACATCGATGAAGGCGACGATGACGGCGCGCGTCATTGCGCCTCGGGCGCTCATGCCAACGTTCATGTCCACGCTCACGCGCAGGCAGTGGCCCTGGCGCCTTCGCGGCGCGCCGGGCTGACCGGGCGCGAGGCGCAGACGCTCGCGCTGATCGCGCAGGGCATGAGCAACAAGCTGATCGCGCGGCAACTATGCATCAGCGAAGGCACTGTGAAGGTGTACGTAAAGAATCTGCTGCGCAAGCTCGACGTGCGCTCGCGGCTGGAACTGGCGGCGAGCGTGCATCGCGACGCGCTGGCGCGGCACTAGAAGAGATCAGGACGCACTATGGCATCGCTGGCAGGCAGTTTCGACGTTATTGGCACGGCGGTGGGGCTCGACGCGTTTCCCGTGCCGCTCCTCACGCTCGACTTGAGCGGGCTCGTGCTTTCCGCGAACGCGGCCTGGACGCGCGCGATGACGTTGCGGCCAGGCGCACCGTTCGCGCGCGCCGTGCATCCCGAGGATCGCGCGCGCTGGCAGACGCTGTTGCAGCGCGCGCGAGCGCACGGCGAGGGCGAGGAGCGTGGCGAGGGTGGCGCTGCGCGCGCGCGCCTGCGCCTGTTGCAGCCGGGGGGCGAGCTGCGCTGGTTCGACTGCACGGTGGCGCGTGCAGGGGCGTCGTATGGCGTGGCGCTGGCCGACGCGACCCAGTCGCAGCGGCGCGAGGCCGCGCTGGAGGCGCGCCTGCGCGGCGTGCTCGGCTTGCTCGACGGCATGCCGGGCCTGCTTTATCGCGGCCGCAACAACCGCTCGTGGACGATGGAGATCGTCAGTGCGGGCTGCGAGGCGCTCACGGGTTATCCGCGCGAGTGGTTCGTCGACAGCCACGAGCACAGCTTCAGCCAGTTGATCCTGCCGGAGTACGCCGATTACGTCTGGTACGGCGTGCAGGAGGCGCTGGCCGCGCGCGGTGCGTTCGAACTGCGCTACCGGATTCGCGGCGCGGACGGGCGCGTGAAGGCAGTGCTGGAAAAAGGCGTGGGGATCTATTCGGAAGGCGGCGAAGTACTGGGAATCGAAGGAGCGATTTTCGAAGTGGCTGCGCAGACGGCCGCGGCCTGAAAGGCGAGCCGTGCCGTGAAAGACAGAGGGCGCGCGAAGTGATCGCGCGCCCTCTGGATGTAGCTGACTTCTTCGCTGCGGTGTTTGCCTTGGCGTTTGCCCGCGCTACGGCGCGATCCAGTGCATCGCGCAGACCACCACGACGCCCAGCACGATTGCCCCGTACGGCAGCCAGCCGGCGCGCCGCTCGGGCGCCTTGAGCGTCGGCGAGGCGAGATCCATGTCGTTGAGCATCGCATCCGGGAAGCGGCCCTTGTCGGTCACATAGTGACGCCACAAGAACACCGGCACGATCAGCGCGGCGAATACCACGCCCGACACCAGCGTGCCCTTGCCCCAGACATCGGCGCCCAGACCCATCAGCGCGAGATTGACGAAGGACAGCAGCGTGCCCAGCGCCAGCACCCATTTGGGCGCACGGAAGGGACGCACCCAGTTGCTGCGGTCGAGCCGGTGAATCCACGCGGCGTTGAGATTGAGGAAGTTGAAGATGATGTAGCCGACGTTGGACATCGCGAGCACGACCACGTAATCGGACATCAGCAGCAGGAACAGATTGAAGACCAGGTCAGTCCACATCGCGCGGGTGGGCGCGCCGTTGGCGTTGACGTGCGAGAGGTACTTCGGCAGCCAGCCATCGACGGAAGCCTGGTAGAGCGTGCGCGACGAACCGGCCATCGAGGTCATGATCGCGAGCACCAGTGCGAACGCCAGCATCGGCTTGAGCAGGAACGCGCCCCACGTACCCGCGTGGACGATCTGCGCCATCGCCTCGGCGACGCCCATGCCGCTGTAGATGCCCGGCGACAGGATGCCGTCGTAGACAGCGGCCTGCGTGACGTTGCCCGCTGCGTCCTTGACCTCGGGCGTGACGAGCTGGCCGAGACCGAGCGCGCCCTGGAACGCGAGCGGCACCATCGTGAAGAACACGAGGCACAGCAGGCCGGAATAGAGAATCGCCTTCACGGTGTCGCGGCGCGGGTCGCGGAACTCGCGCGTGTAGCAGACGGCGGTCTCGAAGCCGTAGGTCGACCACGCGGCGATGAAGAGCCCGCCCGCCATCAACTGGATGCCGCTCAAGTCCCACGCGCCGTCGATCACGTGCCCGGCCGCGTCCTTGGCGAGCGGATAGAGCGGCAGCAGGTGCGTGCGCGGCAGGTCGCCCGTGAGGATCGGATACAGGCCCACTAGCAGCAGCGGCAGCAGCGCGGACACGGCAAGAATCATTTGCAGCCGCGCGGCCTGAAGAATGCCGCGATGCTGGACGGCGAAGGTCGCGAGCAGGATGATCGCGCCGATGATGAACGTGGCGTTGATGCGCAGCGTGAGACCGCTCGCGAGCCAGCCCAGATCGACGAGCGTGAGCTGCCAGGTGTTGATCGCCGCAGTGGCGGGAAACAGCATGCTGAGCACGTAGCCCGCGCCGAGACCCGAGCCGATCGCCAGCACCGGCGACCAGGCGAACCAGTTGCACCAGACCGACAGCGGCGCGAGCAGCTTGCTGTAGCGCACCCACGCGATGGCGCCATAGACCGACGCGCCGCCCGATTTGTGCGGAAAGAGACCGGCGATTTCCGCATACGAAAACGACTGGATCAGGCCGAAGCAGATCGAGACGGCCCAGATGATCCACGACGGCTTGCCGACGGTCGCGGCAATCGAGCCGATCGAAAACAGCACCAGCGCGGGCACGCCGCTCGCCACCCAGAACGCCCCGGCCCAGCCGATCTTGCGTTGCAGCCCGGCGGCTTCGCCGGTCGCGGGCGCAAACAGCTCGGCATTGCCTTCGTTGATTGAACTCATCGTCTTCTCCGTGAATGCGGGTTTTTGTCCGCCACGAGACGATGGCCAGCCAATAAGCGTCGATCAACTGGTGTGAAGAGGTACCTCTTGGGGGGGGCTGTAGCGCTGAATGCCCGAGGCAGCGTCAATCGGCGCGGCCATTGTTAGCGATTTGTCGGCTGACGCCCGGTAGACAGATGTCGCAATCCATCTGAACTAATTGTTCTAGAATCGCGCCCAGGTCGGTTGTGTTTTGGATTCATCCGGCATATCAAGGGAAATAGAGAGGGCTCGTGCTCAAGGCTATTACAGGCATTGTGATCGGGATTGTTTTTCTCGTCGTCGCAGCGCTAACAGCGTGGTCGACGCGCGATTTTTTGCATACCGCGGTTGCTGTGCCCGGTGAAGTCGTCAGTTTGAATGCCGGCGGCAGTCATCCCCAGATTGAATTTGTCACGAAAGCCGGCGAACGTATTTCTTATCCGCAAGGCGGGATGATTTATGGAACAAAAGTCGGCGACAAGGTCACCGTGTTGTACCGGCCAGAGGAACCCGCGCGAACGCCTACGATCGACCGCTTTGGCGCGGTCTGGAACTGGACACTGATGGCGTTGATTTTTGGTGTCGGGTTCATCCTGTTCGTATCGTTGAATATTCCGCCAGGAAAATAACCGTATCTAGGAGGATACGGGCCGTGTCAATTATGAGACCGAGTCACTGGCGCTATAAGACCGGCGCAATGGGTGGCGTGAGCGCCTCGCAACCACGCAGGGCGATGCGTATATAAACGTGAAACTGGATCCGAAACCGAACGCAGGTTGTGTCGATGTATGCGCAACCAGATTGCTATTTAAATTAATCTTTCTCGCGGCGCCTGTTGTGCCGCTTGCGTTGACTGGATGTGACCTGAACACGAGCGCCACGAACAAGTTCTTTTCTGGACGATATGTCGACGCAGCAGAAGCCATCGATAGCCATGATGCGGCGCGGATGTCGTCGGCTCTGAAGGGACTTGACCCGGATGAGCCCGGTCGCGAGCACATGACGCTGATGTGGTATGCAATTCAGAAGAAGAACTATCAAGCCATCCAGGCGCTGGTTCGAGCAGGCTCACGGATCGATGAGAAGGCGGTGGAAAATCTTGGGACTCCGTTGCAGTTCGCGCTAATGGACAGGGATCTACAGTTGTTGGGCGCGATGCTCGATGGCGGCTTATCGCCGGACTGGCAGGATGCCGATGGTGCGAATCTGCTGCAGCTTGCGATGAAAAGCGACCACGCTTTTGATGCGGTGAAACTTCTGGTTGCGCGCCATGCTAACGTCAATCAGCGCGACAGCATTGGTGGATCAGCGCTCGATGAGGCTGTGGATACGATGCAGCCGGGCATTGCGACCTACCTGATCGAACACGGCGCCGACGCCAACGGGCACATGAACAACGGCTCCAGTACGGCATGGGCCGTTCAACAGACGATCTAGCGGCTGAATCCTGAGGCCGCTGGCGTGTCGGTCACCGATCTTTCGATGGACAAGAATGGTCAGCCTGTCGCGACAAAACAGACGCAGCCCGCGCCTGGCGCAACGGCAGAAGGGCATGAGCAACTACAAGAGTTCGAACAGCTTCGTGCATTGATGATGGCGAAGGGCGTCAGGTTTCCAGCTGATCCGCCAGCAAAGGTTCGTGAGCAAATACGACAAAAATAAGCGGCGGTGCGCAACGAGGGCGATCGAGAAAGGCGCGGTCAAAAGCATAGCCAACATCCCGTCGGATCTCGGCAAAATGCTGATGAAAGGTAGTGCGCTGCAAGCTGCTGGTGAAATGGAGCAAGCGGCAGCAATGCAAGGTGTGTTCGGCCAGACGCAATCTGCCGCGGAGCTGTCTCAGGGGGCTCAAGAAGTTCGAGCGAGCGCAAACTCCATCGACCTTCCAAAGTTCAAGATGAGCAATGCCGCACTGGCAGGCGGCGACAAGATTGATTCGGAGAACGTTATCTCCCTCCTTTGAAGTAAAGTGCATACGGCCATGAAACTACCGGACGATCTGACAAAAGAAGTATACGCTTACGGCGCTGCCGGTCGGGAGGCGTGGAAGAAGGGAGACATCGCCGACGCTGAGGTCAATTTTACGAAAGCGTGGGAGACTCTGCCCGAACCCAGGGAGCAATACGATCTTGCGCAATCGATGGCACGTGGGTTCGTCGTTTTTTGTCGAGATACAAAGCAATTTGATAAGGCTGTTCATTGGCTGGCAGAGATGAGAAGAGCGTATGGCGCGGGAACAGGGCCAGATCTGACAATCGGCTTTCTCAGCGGGACGGTTTATTTCGAATCGGGCAATCTGGAAAAATCGGCGGAGTTTTTTGTGCCGCTGTACAACCAATTCGGAAGCAGGCCGTTTTCCGGTGAGGACAGGAAGTATCTGGAATTCGCGAAACGTGCTGCGAAGGGCTATAAGAAAGAATGAAAGAACTTCCACAGAACATTCAGGATAAAGTCGATGCGCTCTCTGAGCAAGGCAACGTCCTGTGTGAAGGATCGGAGTTCAATAAGGCCATTCAGCAATGGCGCAGCGCTATAGCGTTGCTTCCCGAGCCTCAAGTTGATTGGGAAAGATCGAATCGAAGCCGCAGTAAGTGGCTTGGTTAGCTGCTACATGGCGTTGCCTCGTCTTGTCGCGTATCGTTTACGCGAGAGGTTGTTCTGCGAGACACGGCCTATGTTGTATTGGATAAAGTGGCGACCGGCTGACTTCGAACTGAAAGGGACGCGCGCGTTGCCCAGAAGAGCCACTCCTCAACGAGCATGGAGCCGTCAAGAAGGCGCTGGCCACCTGTAGCCGATCACCGAGGCGACCGGATAAGCTAGCTCGCGAACCTCATTCAACTGATTTCCGCCAAGGAGATAAATAAACTCGTCGTCGCGGCGAAGGTAGAAGCCTACATGTCCCTTCCAGCTTGTTGGATCGTCGCGAGTCAGCACAGTAATGCAACCGTAGATTGGGTTCTCTAGCGCGATGCCCCAATCGAGCCAGGATCGAGCCAAGGCTGATCGCGTCCCCCGAACCCCGGCACCTGCCAGGCACCAGTTGATGAATGAGGAACACCAGGCGATCTTGTCGTCATAGCCAACGAGATTTGTTTGGTTGTTGTATTCGACTATCCGTGGATTGGATTCGCCAGTTGGAAAACGTCTGACGCCACATTCTGCAATCGCCACCGGCATCCAGATCGGTTCGATGTCGCTGTCTCCGGTTTCCATAATCATTGGCGCTGGCTAGATTGCCAAGTTGTAGTTGTCTTGAGGATTGTCACCGATTCGATTGACCATCCACTCGTGGCCGCACACAGCTTCATGCGCTTTGCACTGACCCGTCAGCAGGTAGCCCGGTTCATTGGCGCACCGCGGCCCAGAAGCCGCGCCACAACGCTGCCGAATGAACGACCGGTTCATACGTTCAGTGTATTGCCGGGATTCGTCGAAAACAAAAAGAATTTTTCTGCTCTAGAAGTGCGTGAATCGTGATGTTATGCATCCGGGATGAGTTTCAGTAGACGATGCTTCATTAAAATTTTTTTGGGCTATATTCGAGCCTGTCGCTGCACTCATCTTTACGGAGGCGAAAGCTAATGCGCTTAATTGTAAGGGTTTGGAAAGAACACAAGGGCTTTGTCGCCTTTCTGTTCCTGATGACCGTCTTCAGGAGCGCCGTCGCAGACTGGAATGTCGTGCCCAGCGGATCGATGCTTCCGACGATTCAAGTTGGAGATCGAATACTCGTCGATAAGATGGCGTACGACATTCGATTTCCACTCACACATTTCAGTCTCGTGCATCTTCACAATCCATCGCGAGGGGACATCGTCACGATCCAGTCCTCTGCGGCGCACGAGTTGTTAGTCAAGCGCGTGATTGGATTGCCGGGAGACCGCGTTGAAATGCGTGACAACGTACTCTTTATCAACGGATCACGGGCGAGCTATCGACATATTAAGGCGGATGCGTTCGCGGACGATGAAATGTCGCGCGGAGAATACTACTCGGAAAAGATGAACGGAACCGATCATACGATTCGACTGTCACCGGATGCGCCGAGTCCTCGCGATTCGTTCGGGCCGGTCGTCGTGCCAGTGGGGAAATACCTGATGCTGGGCGACAACCGCGACAATAGCGCGGACTCTAGATACTTCGGCTTTTTTCCGCGCACTGAAATTATCGGAAAAGCAGGACGCGTAGCCTATTCGCTGGATCCTGCACATTATTATTATCCGCGATATGAACGTATCGGCAGGTTACTTGACGCCCCACTGGGGTGAGGCGCTATCACTGGCCGCTGGCTCAAAAGATTGGACTTGATTTAACGAAGCGGTCATTCGATAAAGTACAGCCGGTTGACTGCTCGTGGCAGCGTAGGGAAAAATGTGTCTTGCCTTGGCAGGCGAAAGATTGTCGTCAATATTCCGGAGAAAATCGAAAGCTAACCATGCCCGAATCGACGACAAATCCACTCTTGATGGACTGGAATGCAGTTGGTGATTTTCCACCGTTCGCGGAGATCCGTCCTGAACATTTTGCCCCGGCCATCACGCAACTCGCCAGGACGCGACTTGAGCGCATCGACACGATTGCATCTAATGCCGATCCGGCGACCTTTGAAAATACGGTAATCCCGTACGAAGCGACAGGTGGCCACATCGAACGGATCGATGCCCTGTTCGAAATCTTGCGGCTGACGGTGGGAACGGACGAACTACGGGCGGTCGAAGCCGACGTGTGCGCCGCGCTAGCCAGTCATCACGCGACTGTGCGCAGTCATCGGCCGTTTTTCGCACGTCTCGACGCAATCTATAAGACCCGAAGCGTGGCAAGACTGGCGGAGGACGAACGACGCTTGCTTGAGCGGATCCACACCGATTTTGTTCGCAATGGCGTCCATCTGTCGACGCCGGACGCTTCGCGCTTCAGTGCAATCAAGGCACGTCTCGCTGAACTTTACGTAGCGTTCAACCAGAACCTTCTCACCTCGACGGATGTGTTCAGTCTTGTTCTCGCCACCGAGGATGAACTGATCGGCCTGCCGGAATTCGTCCTGCGTGCTGCGCGTGCGTCGCACCGCAGTGCCGGGATAAACGAACATGTATTCACGCTCACTTATTCAAGCGTAGTGCCCTTCTTGACATACTCGTCGCGGCGCGACCTGCGCGAGCGCATTTGGCGTGCATGGACTGGCCGTTGCACTGAACCAGCCTTCGACAATCGCCCAGTCATCCGCGAAGCTATTTCGCTACGCATGGAACTGGCGCAATTGCTCGGGTTCGAGACTTTTGCACACTACGCCCTGGTTGACCGTATGGCGGGTTCCCCTCAGGCGGCACGTGCACTTCTCGAAACCCTGTGGGCGCCAGCAAAGGCGCTATGTAATTCCGAACTGGAGACGCTCCGCAGCCTCGCGGCTGAGCTCGGAGAGTCGACAGACATCGAACCGTGGGACTGGCGCTATTTGACCGAGCAACTCCGTGCTCGCAGTTTCAACATCGATGCGGAATTAGTCAGCAAGCATTTCGAACTTGAGTCGACTATTCGCGCGGCATTCGACTGTGCGGGCCGCCTTTTTGGACTCAGCTTCCGCGAACGTCACGATGTCGTGCTTCATCATGAGGACGCAAGGCTCTGGGAAGTCGAGCAACGTGGCCGCCTGATTGGATATTTCATCGGCGACTACTATGCTCGTGAGCGAAAGACGTCGGGCGCTTGGGAATCGGAGTTCCGCATGCGTTGCGACGGGGTCGACGCTACGCTGCCACTGGTTATCAATAGTGCGTCCTTTCTGGGCAGCAGGCATACCCGAACCGAATTGACCGTCGATAACGTCCGCACAGTCTTTCATGAATTTGGGCATGCGCTGCATAGCTTGCTGTCCGGTGTGCGATTTCGCGGACTGTCGGGCACCAGGGTGCATAGGGATTTCGTGGAATTCCCTTCTCACCTTATTGAGAACTGGGCGCTTGACAGTACCTTGCTTGCGGCCCACGCGAAGCATTCGGAAACGGGGGATCCTTTACCGGACAGCCTGATCGCCAGCCTCCATGCGTCCATCCGGTTCAACGAGGGCTACGAACTCGTCCGCTACATTGCATCCGCGCTTCTGGATATCGAGCTTCACTCGACCGCATCGCTGGCCGATCTGGACGTGGATGAGTTCCAGTCGGACTTTTTCGAACGTCTTGGCGTTGTGCATGCAGCCGACGTCAATCATCGACTACCTCACTTTCGACATCTCTTCGGCGGCAGCGATTATGCTGCCGGATACTACGGCTATCTTTGGGCTCAGACGCTGGAAGCAGACGCGTTTGAGGCCTTCATGGAACGCGGTGATACGTTTGACGAGGCGCTTGCGGAAAACCTGCACGATCACCTGTTCAGCGTTGGAAACTCGGTCGATCCTGCGGTGGCGTTTCGCAGATTCAGGGGGCGGTCGCCGGATCCTATGGCGCTTGCTCGCAAGCGTGGCGTTGAAGCAGCGCTTGCGAGTGTTGATGGTGTTGACTAGAGGGCCTGCATCGACGGCCCGAGTCTGGCTGACTAGCGATTGAAGCGTATTGCGTGGGCTACAGTTCCATCGAAGAGCGACGACTGGCTGAGTGCCACTCTCGGCGAACCTTCGCCAATCGCCAAAACTGTCGCTCTGGTTTGAGGGATCTTGTTCGGTTGTAAATCAATATCCGCTTGCGGATAAGCCTAAAACATTAATACTCAGGAGGTTCGTGTATGAAAGCGCTCGGCGGATCGATGTTGAACGAAACCCTCAATACCTTTTCGCAAGAGAATGATGACCGACACGAACTACGACCCACTTCGCTTTTCGACTATTGCGCATCGTAACCACCGTTATTTGAGCCCGCTTTCGCGGCAGAAAGCTGATGAACTCGTCCTGAGTCTCGTCAGTAATTTATCTGCCGATGATGTCGTGCTTGATGCTGGCTGCGGTAAAGCCGCCTTGTTGCGAGATGTGCTTCGCATGTCGCCCGCACTCGGTGTCGGGGTCGACATTAATCAACGCTTCCTGGACGAGGCGCGAGCGGAATTCCTGCGGGAATTGCCGGACGACCCACGCCTAAAGTTGATAAACGCTCCATTGCTAGATCACCCTCGACCGGATGGAGGCTACGCTGCTATTCTTTGCATCGGATCAACGCACGCATTCGGTTCGTTTGAGGAGTGCTTGCGTATCAGCGCGAACTGGCTCAGACCCAATGGCCTATTGCTTGTCGCGGAAGGCTTTTGGAAGCAGCTGCCGTCACAGGACTATCTCGACGTACTTGGCGGTACAACGGACGAGTTTGTGTCTCACGCACAAAACTCCGAACGGGCTCGTGCATCAGGTTTCAACGTTCTTCGTACCGCAACAAGCAGTGATGACGAGTGGGATGAGTATGAAGGCAGGTATTGCGCCGCGATGATGCAATACCTCGCAACACATCCTGATGATCCTGACGCGAAAGCATTCTCAACGCGAATGCAAGCGTGGCATAGCGCCTACCTGAAATGGGGCCGAACGACGCTCGGGTTTGGCTATTACCTGCTTTTGAAGCCCTGACGATTAGCACGGTTCGCGTGCATTACGTGAACCCTTTCCCGCCGTCCGGAATCCCCCACGCCAGCCCTTTGCTCACGCGGCGTACGCAACACGAGTCGGGCGCCCCGCGGGATGCATCTCTTCACGCTGCGCCAGCCATTCGATAAGCATGTTGTGCACTGGCGCACTTGTGAAAATCCCGAGGTGATTCATGTCCTGAACGATCTGGAACGGGCTTGCGGGGCATTCCCGTTGGAAGAGTTCCTTGAGGCGCTGGGCATCAACGGCCTCATCATGTTCGCCGGCGAAGACGAACGCTTTGTCCGCCAATTTGCGTAGATCCCGAGCGTAGCGGCTGCGGGGGTGATAAGACGTGTTGAGCCGGTAGGAGTAGGAAAGCGTCTCGGTACCGTCCCAGAGTTGCACCGGTTTGTTGAAGTCAATGACCGGCAGCGCATTGAAGCCGCGGATGCCGAATATATTCAGGATCACCAGTGCGATAAGTCGCCGCATATGAAGTTGCGCCCAGCCACTTGCTGATCCGTCCCGGAGCGTCCTGGAAGTGGGGATGACCGGGCTCGACAACAAGAACCGCGAAACGAGTCGGGCGTGAGGGCCGCCCGCAAAGCGGATCACGAACCCGCCGCCACTCGAGTGGCCTCCAAGGACGATTCGTCCGTTGTAGCCCTGTCTTCGCAGTTCGGTGATCAGGTCGGCAATGTCGTCTTCGAACTGGCCAATATATTCGACATCCCCTCGGTGGCGACCCGACTGGAAGTGTCCACGCATATTCGGCAGAACGACCTTCGCCGCGCCGGATGCACTTATCACGCTGGCGAGCGCGTGATAGGAGCGCCCATGATAAGACGATCCGTGTACGAAGATCATAATCTGGTCGGCGGACGAATCATAGAAGCGCCAGGCGAGTTGCTCGCCATCTCTGGCAGGATAGCGGAGGAGAGGCGGGAGATCGGTGTCGGGTGTCGGCTGCAATGACTTGAATCCGAATACGTCTTTCGACTGAGCCTTCCGGCGCGGCGAGGTTGCGATCATAACGATACACAAACAAATAATAAGGAATGCTATAAAAATGAAATGCGCAATCGCGAACAATATGATCAATGGTGCCTCCACTATTAAATTGAGCGGCCGTGGATGTCAGTTCCGTCCAGGCCAGGGTTTCCTGTCACGTCAACGGAATATAGATGTCGGTCTGCCACTGTTGAGCTGCGACGTCGGAAAATGCGCTCAGGTAATGAAAAAATAGCGAATGGTCTCTCAACTCTTCTCCACTACCGGGAAGCCAGTCGCGGTAGATCGGATAGATCGTCTCGCCGATATGATCGGTTGAACCAGCATGTCTGACCACGGCGCATCGACCGCCGGGAATAACGAGTTCGCGGACGCCATAAGCATTCGGAGCGACCGGCGCGTGAATCTCCGCGCTGATATCGCAGCGAAATTCGTCGCCCGGTGTCGTATCCGGGTTGCTGTGCGGAACAGCGAAGGCTCGACTCGATAGAAGAGGAGGCTGGCCGCTTTGCCTGTGCCAATCCACAAATTTGCGCACGCTCTCGTTGACCAGCCCGATCGGGCCGACGTGTTCCAGTGCCGCAACCCGTGTCACAGCGAAGTCGACAATTCGCACCTGCATGTTCAGTTTTCTCGAACGGTACGGGACAATGAAGTTTGCGCTCCAGATCTGCCAGTTGGGATGCTGCCGGAAGGCGATCGGGGTCATGCCGAATGATCGCTTGAAGGCGCGGCTGAAGGCTTCGGGGCTATCGAATCCCGCATCGAAGGCGGCGTCGATTACCGGGCAGGATTCGCGTGAAGCCAACCGGTGGGCCGCTCTACGCAGGCGCATCAGCTGGACGTAGCGTGCGACCGGTACGCCAACATAGGCTGCAAACTGTCGATGAAAATGGAACTTCGAGAAGTTTGCGATTTGGCTAAGTGCGCCCACGGAAAGGTCGCCCTCGAGGTTCGCATCGATGTATGCGAGCGTGTCCTCGAAGCGCCGGGTGTACGCGGTTGTTGCTTCAGCGTGAGTTAGCATGGCCTGGATCGTTCAATTTGCGACATGGTCGCCCTTGAATGGCGATTGTGCCTAGCCGATCTTGCTATTTATCGGTTCGGACGGCCGGAACGATATCGGTGCGTGCGGGTGTCGAGCCGATAGACTGTCCTTCGGTGCGGTTCGCGAGAAGCGGTGGACACCGGTCTGCCACTCATCCCGCCGGATGGCAAGAACTGTCGTCGTCCATGCCCGATCCTTAAAGTGCCGGTCATTCACACGTTCTGTTTCTATGCTGCATCTCCTGTAGACACGCACCGACATCGACCATCATCGCCTGCCCACACGCTTCAAACATCGCCAGCAAGCTTCACGCCCCGCCCACCGCTGGCGCAGCCGCCAACAGGCTCCGCAGGAACACCATGATCCTGTGCCCGATAGGCACTTCTGTGAGCATCGGCCGCTGCAATGCGAGCCCTTGTGAAAGGCCCTTAAACGAAGCGGCCAGCACAACCGGCGACTCCGGTGGCACCTTTCCCATCCTGGCGAAAATCTGCGTGATGCAATAGGCAAGACCATCGCGGTGCGAATTCAGCAGTGCCTCGGACGCCGTGGCAAACGCGGGACTGCTGCGCCCCTGACGCTTGAATTCTACGCCTGGCACCGATTCCGGCAGCCCGATGAAGCCGCGGCAGACACGAGAGAGGGCGCAAAGCGCGCAGCAGGATCGGATCAATTCGACATCGGCTGACGATGTCGAAGCGCACGCGTGCCGATGTTCAACCCGTCGGCAACGACGTCAACGCAAACGCGCCCGGCTACGCCAAAGTGGTTCTCGCAAGCCTGAAACACGCGTCGCTACGACTTAAAAAAACAGCCTGGCGACAGGGTCACCAGGCTGCGATGCGACTTGGCTTGAGCGACGTGGCTTTAGCGCATGCCGCCACTAGCAACAATATGCTCGCCCGTCAGCCACTTTGCGTCGTCCGACGCGAGGAACACCGCAATCGACGCAATGTCGTCGGGGTGGCCCACGCGGCCGAGCGGCGTCTGGCTGACCGCGGCGGCTTCGAAATCCGATCCGATGACGCCCGCGCTATGCGTACCCTCGGTCACGATCACGCCCGGATTGATCGTGTTGACACGGATCTTGCGCGGCCCAAGCTCGCGTGCGAGCGCGCCCGAAATCGCATCGACTGCGCCTTTCGTGCCGCTGTAGACCGCGGTCGCGGCAGGCGTGATCGTCGACACCACCGAGCTGACGTTCACGATGCTCGCGCCCTCGCCGAGATGCTTGACGGCCGCTTGCGTGGTCAGCAGCACGCCCAGCACGTTGATGTCGAACTGTCTGCGGTACTGCGCTTCGGTGAACTCTTCGATGGGCGCGAATTCGTAGACGCCCGAGTTATTGACGAGGATGTCCAGGCGGCCATACGTTTCGACTGCCGCGTCGACGATACCTTGTGCGTCAGCGGCCTTCGATACGTCGCCACCCACGGCCACTGCCTTGCCGCCTGCCGAAGTAATGGCGGACACAACTTCATCCGCACCGGCCTTGCTGCTCGCGTAGTTCACGACGACCGAAGCACCTTCGGCAGCCAGTGCTTTTGCGATGCCTGCGCCAATGCCCTTCGACGCGCCGGTGACAACGGCGACCTTTCCTGAAAGCTTGCCCATGATGTGTACCTCGGTGTGAGTGATTTCGTGGATCCGAACCGGCGTCAATGCTTGCGGATCGCGTTTGCCGGTGCTTGAAGTGAAATGTAGAGATTCGCGCCGCCGCGATAAAGGCGCACGGATTGAATTGACTGGCGCGATTAGCCGAACAATCAAAACACGGGGTCAAAGGGACAAAAGCCGGCCAAAAACCAAAAACGGGGCGCAAGCAAGTCGGCTGAAACACCACGCCCGCTGCGTTGCACAAAACTTGACATGAAATGCGATACGGGGATACCCGAATGCAAAAAAGTATCAGTCCAGCGTTTTATTTTCAGTAGCCGAAGCGCATGGGGACAGGTAATTTTCAGGCATGGCGGGCGCTCATCGAACTCGGGAGCCTGACGAGACAGAACAAAGAAAGAACGAACCGCCGCAGGAGGAGACAGATGCTTTCCACGCAGGATGCGATTAATCGACCCGAGCAACGCGAGCAACGCGACCAGCGCGATCACCGCTTCGCGGGGCACGCCAGGATCGACCAGCCCGATCTCGAACTGGTCGCCGTCCCGGTCGCCGAGTCGTTCAAGGTCTGGGCGCACGGCTATCCCTATCGCACGGTGCGCTGGCATTTCCATCCCGAGTACGAGATCCACCTCATCACGGCCACGACGGGCAAGTATTTCGTCGGCGATCACATCGGCAATTTCGTGCCCGGCAATCTCGTGATGGTCGGGCCGAACCTGCCGCATAACTGGGTGAGCAGCGTGCCGCAAGGCGAGCGCGTCGACGAACGTTGCCTCGTCCTGCAATTCGACGCCGCGTTCATGGCGCGCACGATTGACGCATTTCCGGAGTTCCGGCGCGTCGAGGCGCTGCTCGACGCCTCGCGCGGCGGCCTGCTGTTCCCGGCGGAAACCGGCGCGGCCGTGGCGCCGATCCTGCGCGAGATGGTGGGCGCGCAAGGGCTGCGCCGCGTCATGCTGTTCATCGCGCTGTTCGACCAGTTGCTGCGCAGCGCCGAGCCGCAAAAGCTCGCCAGCGCCGCGTACCGTGCCGACCCGACGCGCTACGCCGGTTCGCGCATCAATCACGTGCTGACCTTTATCGGCAAGAACCTCTCGCAGGAATTGCGCGAGAGCGACCTGGCGGCGCTCGCGGGGCAGAGCGTGAGCGCTTTTTCGCGCTATTTCCGCCGTCACACGGGCGTGCCGTTCGTGCAGTACGTGAACCAGTTGCGCATCGATCTCGCGTGCCAGTTGCTCCTGTCCGACGAGCTGAGCATCACCGGGATCTGCTACCAGGTGGGCTTCAATAACCTCTCGAATTTCAACCGGCAGTTCCTGCAGATCAAAGGGATGTCGCCGTCGCGCTGGCGTTCGTGGCAACGCCTCAACGTCGCCAGCGCCGCCGCATCGGCCGACCGCTCCGCCGACGTTTCCGCCGACCTTTCCACCGTGAGCGCCTAGCGCACGCTCTGGCGCAGTTTCGCGCGCCTCAACCGTCATGTCCCGCCGGGCCAAGCCGCCCGGCGTGGGGAAGCTTTACCTGTGGTTCACCGGCGGCATGCGCTGCACCGGCATTTTTCCAACAACGGAGACAAGCAATGACCCGACTCACGACTCAACTGATCGGCGCGGCCCTGTTTGGCCTGGCGCTGACCGGCGCGACCGCGTCCTTCGCCGCGCCCAGCGGCACGGTGGCGTTCCTGATGCCCGACCACGCGTCGACGCGCTACGAGCAGCACGACTTTCCCGGCTTCAAGGCGGAAATGGCGAAGCTCTGCGCGGGCTGCAAGGTGCTCTACCAGAACGCCAACGCCGATGCTTCGACCCAGCAGCAACAGTTCAATTCGGTGATTGCGCAGGGCGCGAAGGTGATCGTGCTCGATCCGGTCGATTCGACGGCGGCGGCTTCGCTCGTGCATATGGCGCAAAGCCAGGGCATCAAGGTCATTGCCTACGATCGACCGGTGCCGTCGACGCCCGCGGACTATTACGTCTCGTTCGACAACGAGGAGATCGGCAAGTCGATTGCGCAGTCGCTCGTGCAGCGCTTCAAGGAAGCGGGCGTGGCGGGCAGCAAGGGCGGCGTGCTCGAAGTCAACGGTTCGCCCACTGATGCGGCGGCGGGCCTCATCAAGAAGGGCATCCACGAAGGGCTGGAAGGCAGCGGCTACAAGACGCTGTCCGAATACGACACGCCCGAATGGGCGCCGCCGAAGGCCCAGCAGTGGGTGAGCGGGCAGATCACGCGCTTCGGTGCGCAGATCGTCGGCGTGGTGGCCGCGAATGACGGCACGGCGGGCGGCACCATTGCCGCGTTCAAGGCCGCGGGCGTGAATCCCGTGCCGCCGGTGACGGGCAACGACGCGACGCTGGCGGGCCTGCAACTGATCGTGGCGGGCGACCAGTACAACACGATCCTCAAGCCGAGCGAGATTGTCGCGGCCGCGGCGGCGATGGTTGCCGTGGGCTTCCTCTCGGGCGATAAGCCCAAGGGCGAAACGACGCTCTTCAACACGCCTTCGCAGCTCTTCAAGCCCGCCGTCATCACCTCGAAGAACATCAAGGCCGAGGTGCTCGACAAGGGCTTCACGAGCGCGAAAGACCTGTGCACCGGGCGCTATGCGGACGGCTGCAAGAAGCTTGGGATCGCCGATTGATTCGGCATGCAGATAAATCGGGCGCGGCGGCTTGCACAGCCGCCGTCCCCTGGCTTACCAGAAAGCAGGTATTTCCATGACTGAGCCCATGATTGAGAACTCCCCAACTCGCGCCGCGCCGGGCGAGCTCGTGCTGAGTCTGCGCGGCATTTCCAAGCACTTCGGCGCGGTGTCCGCGCTCACCGATATCGAGCTCGACGTCCACGCCGGTGAAGTGGTGGCGCTGGTGGGCGACAACGGCGCGGGCAAATCGACGCTCGTGAAGGTGCTCGCGGGCGTGCATCAACCGAGCGCGGGCACAATCACGTTTCGCGGCCAGCCGGTCACGCTGACCGACCCGGCCACCGCGCTCGACCTGGGCATTGCCACGGTGTTCCAGGATCTTGCGCTGTGCGAGAACCTCGACGTCGTCGCCAACATCTTTCTTGGCCGCGAATTGAGCCCGCTGCGGCTCGACGAAGTGCAAATGGAAGTGCGCGCGTGGACGCTGCTCAACGAGCTGTCGGCGCGCATTCCCGACGTGCGCGACGTGGTCGCGTCGCTGTCGGGCGGCCAGCGCCAGACGGTGGCGATCGCGCGTTCGCTGCTGCTCGACCCCAAGCTCATCATGCTCGATGAGCCGACGGCCGCGCTCGGCGTGGCGCAGACCGCCGAGGTGCTGAACCTGATCGAGCGCGTACGCGAGCGCGGCCACGCCGTCATCATGATCAGCCACAACATGGAGGACGTGCGCGCCGTGGCGGATCGCATCGTGGTGCTGCGGCTGGGCCGCAACAACGGTGTGTTCTATCCCGATTCCTCCAACGCCGAACTGGTCGCCGCCATCACGGGCGCGACCGAAAACGCCGTGTCGCGCCGCGCCGGACGGCGCGCGGCAGGGCAGGAAGCCAGGCAGGACGTTCAATGAAAGAGGCGATCATGAGCAAGCAAACGCAGGGCGCGACGCCGCCCACGCTACTCGACCGCAGCGACGTGCGCGTCAAGCACGCAAGCGGCGTCGGCGAAAGCCTGTCCGCTTTCGTCGACCGGATCCGCTCGGGCGACCTCGGCTCGCTGCCGGTCATCGTCGGTCTCGTCATCATCTGGACGGTGTTCACGAGCCTGAACCCGGTCTTCCTGTCCGCCGACAATCTCGTGAACCTGTTGTTCGACTGCTCGACGGTCGGCGTGATTTCGCTGGGCATCGTCTGCGTGCTGCTGGTCGGCGAAATCGATCTTTCGGTCGGCTCGATGAGCGGCTTTGCGTCGGCGCTGCTGGGCCTGCTGTGGGTCAATGCGGGCTGGCCGGTGCTGCTGGCCATCGCAGCGGCGATTGTCGTGGGCGGGGTGATCGGCGCGCTCTACGCGTTGCTGCTGAACCGCCTGGGCATGCCGAGCTTCGTGTCGACGCTCGCCGGGCTGCTGGCGATTCTCGGCATGCAGTTGTACGTGCTTGGCTCGGACGGCTCGATCAACTTGCCCTACGGCTCGCCGATGGTGAATTTCGGGCAGTCGATGATCATTCCCGCCGTCGTTTCACACCTGCTGGCGCTCCTGCCAGGGCTGACGATGGTGGTGCTCGGACTGCGCACGCGCGAACGCCGCCGCGCGGCCCGGCTTTCCGCGCCATCGGTGAGCGGCCTGCTGGCGCGCGCGGCGCTCATCACGCTGGCCCTCGAACTCGTGGTGGCCTATCTCGACCGCGGACGCGGCGTGCCGCTGATGTTCGGCGTATTCCTCGGCCTGACGGTGGCGATGAACTATGCGCTCACGCGCACGCGCTGGGGCCGTTCGATGAACGCCGTGGGTGGCAATCGCGAGGCCGCGCGCCGCGCCGGTATCAACGTGCGGCGCATCTATACGAGCGCCTTCGTGCTGTGCGCCGCGCTGGCGGCGCTGGGCGGCGTGCTCACGGCAGCGCGTCTGGCGTCCGCGAGCCAGCAGGCCGGCACCGGCGACGTCAACCTCAACGCCATCGCGGCGGCCGTGATCGGCGGCACGAGCCTCTTTGGCGGGCGCGGCAGCGCGTGGTCGGCGGTGCTCGGGATCATCGTGATCCAGTCGATCGCGAGCGGCCTCACGCTGCTCAATCTGTCTTCGTCGCTGCGTTTCATGATCACTGGCGCGGTGCTTGCCATCGCCGTGATCGTCGATTCGCTGGCGCGCCGCTCGCGTGTCACGCATGGCCGCGCCTGATCCTGCCGATCCTGCTCAATTCAATGCATCCTGGAGAGTCGTTCATGTCTGAATCCATCAAGGGGAAGGTAGCCGCCATCACCGGTGCGGCTTCCGGTATCGGTTTCGAGTGCGCCCGCGCGCTGGTCGGGCAAGGTGCGAAGGTCGTGCTGATCGACCGCGCGAAAGAGCGGCTGGACGCGTGCTGCGCGGAACTCGGGCCCAACGCGCTGCCATTGCAGGTCGACCTGCTGCAGCCCGCCGAGGTCTCGGGCATGCTGCCGAAGATCCTTCAACTGGCGGGCGGCCTCGACATTTTCCATGCGAACGCGGGCGCGTATATCGGCGGCGAGGTGGCGAGCGGCAATCCCGACGACTGGGATCGCATGCTGAACCTGAACATCAACGCGGCGTTCCGCAGCGTTCACGCAGTGCTGCCGCACATGGTCGCGCAGCGCTCGGGCGACATCCTGTTCACGAGCTCGATTGCGGGCATCGTGCCGGTGGTGTGGGAGCCGATCTATACGGCGTCCAAGTTCGCCGTGCAGGCTTTCGTGCACACCACGCGCCGTCAGGTCGCGAAGCATGGCGTGCGGGTGGGGGCGGTCGCGCCGGGGCCGGTCGTCACCGCGCTGCTCGACGACTGGCCGAAGGCCAAGATGGAGGAGGCGCTGGCCTCGGGCAGCCTGATGCAGCCGAAGGAAGTCGCCGATGCGGTCGTCTTCATGCTGACGCGGCCGCGCAACGTGACGATTCGCGATCTCGTGATCCTGCCCAACAGCGTGGATCTTTGAGCGGCGCATCACCATGAGGCGCTCCATTCAACGGACAGACCAACTGCAATGACTTCAGCGAAAGTAGAGGACGCCGCGCGCTATGTGATCGGCGTGGACGTGGGCACGGGCAGCGCGCGGGCGGGCGTGTTCGATGCGAACGGCGTCATGGCGGCGTCGGCGAAACACGACATCAGCGTGTTTCATTCGAGCGGATCGATCGTCGAGCAGTCAAGCACGCAGATCTGGCGCGCCGTGTGCCATGCCGTGCAGGACGCGCTGGCGGCGGCTGCGCTCGCGCCGGAGGCCATCGCCGGGATCAGCTTCGATGCGACCTGCTCGCTGGTCGTGCTGGGCGAAGGCGGCAAGCCGCTGCCGGTCGGCCCGACGGAAGACGCGCAGCGCGACATCGTCGTCTGGATGGATCATCGCGCCGTCGACCAGGCGCAGCGGATCAACGCGACGCGCCACGACGTGCTGCGCTTCGTCGGCGGCACGATCTCGCCGGAAATGGAGACGCCCAAGCTGCTGTGGCTGCTGGAGCATCGCCCGCAGGTGTTCGAGGCCGCGTGGCAGTTCTTCGACCTGACCGATTTCCTGACCTGGCGCGCGAGCGGCGACCTGGCGCGCTCCACCTGCACCGTCACCTGCAAGTGGACTTATCTGGCGCACGAGCGGCGCTGGGACGAGAGCTATTTCCGCGCGGTGGGGCTGGGCGTGCTCGCCGATGAGGGCTTCGCGCGCATCGGCCAGCGCGTGGTCGAACCGGGCACGGCGCTGGGCAGTGGGTTGACGCCGCAGGCCGCCGCCGATCTGGGCCTGCGCGCCGGGACGCCGGTGGCCGCAGGCGTGATCGACGCGCATGCGGGCGGGATCGGCACGGTGGGCGCCGATGGCGCGCCGCAGGCGTGTCTCGCCTACGTGTTCGGCACCTCGTCGTGCACGATGACCACCACGCGCGAACCGGTTTTCGTGCCGGGCGTGTGGGGCCCGTATTTTTCGGCGATGGTGCCGCAGACCTGGCTCAACGAAGGCGGGCAGTCGGTCGCGGGCGCGGCGATCGAGCGGCTTGTCGGCATGCATCCGTTGGCGCGCGAGGCGCAGGAGCGCGCGGCCCAGGCGGCGCAGTCGCTGCCCGAGTTGCTCGCGGGCCTGGCGGTGCAGGCTTGCGGCACGCTGTCCGATGCGGTGCGGCTCGCCCGCGACCTCCATGTGGTGCCGGAATTCCTCGGCAACCGCGCGCCGTTTGCCGACCCGCACGCGAAGGCGCTGATCGCGGGCCTGGGCATGGAGACCGACATGGACAGTCTGGTGGCGCTCTACGTTGCGGGCATTTGCAGCATCGGCTATGGGCTACGCCAGATCATTGAAGTCCAGGCGGCGGCGGGTGCGCCGGTCGAGCGCGTGGTCATCAGCGGCGGCGCGGGGCGTCTGGGCCTGGTGCGGCAACTGCTGGCCGAAGCGACGGCAAAGCCCGTGCTCGTGACCGAGGCGCCGGAGCCGGTGCTGCTGGGCGCGGCGATGCTGGGCGCCGTGGCGGGCGGGTTGTACGACGACCTGCAAGCGGCGATGGCGCGCATGTCGCGAATCGACAAGGTTCACGAACCCGCGAGCGGCGACATTGCCGCGCTCCACGAGGCGCGCTACGCCGCGTTCAAGCAGTTGCAGGACGTGGCGCGGAGCATTCGTCAGACGCACGGGTGACTGCCGGGCTTATCGGCCCGCTTTGCCTGCGCTTGCCTGGCCAGGGCGCGTCCTGAGGGTCTCAAGGACGCGCCTTTCACATTTCTCTCGCGTTTCTCCGTCCCCGACTATCCGCTAACCGCCGACCGCGCGTTTCCTCGCAGCGCCGAGCCGAGCCTCGTCCGCGATCATGGTATTCCATAATATTTTGGCGAGTTGCCGATCTATACTATGGCATACCATAATATTTAGAAGACAAGTCCGGCGAGTCGCGGCAAGCCGTGCGCACTGGTGTTTCGTTGAAAGTCTCGTTCGAACGAGACCGGATTGGCACGTGCATCGATCGCCTGCTTAGTCCAGCCCCTATGGCAAGCCAATCAATCAGGATGCCGAATAAAAATGAAAGCCGTCGCATGAAGCCGCGGCCCGCAGCAGCGAATTTGACGAGGAAAGGAGAAGGCATGAAGCATCGTTCTACGAGAAAGGCCCAAATAGCGTGCTTGCTGGCGGGAAGCGCACTGGTCACGCTGAACGCACACGCGCAGTCGTCGGTGACGCTTTACGGGGTGATTGACGAGGGGATCGACTACGTCAGCAACAGCGGCGGTCATTCGCTCTGGCGCATGCGCGACGGCACCTATGACGGCGTCTATGGCAGCCGCTGGGGCCTGAAAGGCACCGAAGACCTGGGCGGCGGACTGAGCGCGATATTCAAGCTCGAATCCGGTTTCAGCACGGAAAACGGTCAAAGCCGTCAGGGTGGCCGCCTGTTCGGGCGTCAGGCGTATGTGGGGCTCTCGGATACGCGCTTCGGCACGGTGACGCTGGGGCGCCAGTACGATTCGGTGGTCGACTACCTGCAGCCGCTCACCGCGCCAGGCCAACTGGGCGGCCCGCTCGTGCACGCGGGCGACATCGACAATACGGACAACTCATTTCGCGTCGATAACGCCATCAAGTACGCGAGCCCGAAGATTGGCGGCCTGACTTTCGGCGGCCTTTATTCGTTCACGAATTCCACCGCGCCGGGACGCGGCACGACCGGGCTATGGAGCCTTGGAGCCAACTACGCGTTTGGCGGCTTCAACATCGCGGGCGCTTATCTTTACGCGAAAAACCCCGGCGTGCTGCTCAGCGACGGCGATTTCGTGAGCAACACTACGGGTACCGCGATTGGCGCGAGCGGGCCGTTCAGCTATGTCGGCAATCCGGCCAACGAACAGATTTTCGGCGCGGCGATCAATTACGCGCTGGGCTCGGCCACGCTGGGCCTCGACTACACCAACACCAAGTTCAACGATGCCAACGGCACGCACGGCACCGTGATCTTCACCAACTACGAAGCGTGGGGCCGCTATAACCTCACGTCGGCGTGGTATGTGGGCGCGCAGTACGTGTACACGCACGGCAATATTGGCTATAGCCAGCAGGTGCCGATCTATCATCAGGTCGGCCTGACGACGGCCTACGCATTGTCCAAGCGCACGTCGATCTACGCGATGGGCGTGTGGCAGAAGGCGGCAGGCGCGGCGTCGAATGCCGATATCTTCGATTATTCGGTGGCGTCGGCCTCGTCGAACAACCATCAGACGGTCGTGCGAATCGGCATGTACCATCAGTTTTAAAGCGGCTTTAAACAGCCTGCTTTAAATCGCGCGAGCCGGCGTCATGCCCGCTCGCGTTTTTTCGTCTGCTTCGCGTTTTTGCGCGCAGGCGTTGCCGTATCGGCGAACAGGTCGATCACGACGCTGCGCAGCCAGCGATTGCCGTCGTCCTGCTGGACGCGCGCGTGCCAGAGCAGGTGGATCGGCGCGGCGGGCAATGCGATCGGCAGCGCGCACATGCTTAGCGAGAACAGCGGCGCCAGTTGCAACGCAAGGCGCTCGGGGACGGTGGCGATCAGGTCGGTGCGTTGCAGGATGTAGCCCACGCTCATGAAGTGCGGCACGCTCAGCCGCACCTGCCTGCGCACGCCACGGCGCTTGAGCCAGTCGTCCACCTGGCCGTGCCCGGTGCCCGCCGAGACCACGACCAGATGTTCCGCCTCGCGCCATGCAGCGAGCGTCATGGGTTCCTGTTCGAGCGCATGGCCCTGGCGGTACAGGCAGACATAGCGCTGGTCGAACAGCCGCCGCTGATAGAAACCACCCTTGAGTTGCGGCAGCAGGCCGATCGCCAGGTCGACGCGGCCATCGGCCATTTCATTGCCCAGATTGACGCTTGTGTTGCGCACGGTATTGAGCGCGACGCCCGGCGCTTCGCGCGATAGCCGCTCGACCAGCGCGGGCAGAAACACCACCTCGCCGATGTCGGTCATGCCGATCGTGATGGTGCGCGACGCGCGCAACGGGTCGAAGCCCGTCATGGGATTGAGCGCGGCGTGCAAAGTCGCGAGCGCCTGCGAAACCGGCTCGGCCAGGCGCAGCGCGTAGGGCGTGGGCACGACGCCGCCTGGCGCGCGCACGAATAGCGGATCGCCCAGTTTGCGGCGCAGTTTGGCCAGCGCATTGCTGACGCCAGGCTGGCTCATGTTCATCTGCTCGGCCACGCTCGCCACGCGCCGTTCCTGCATGAGGCGCTGGAACAGCAGCAGGAGATTGAGATCGATGTCGCCTAGTTCCATATCTTTTGTCTCGCTCCACCCTCATTGATCTGGGTGATGTTGTCGATTCATTTCATCTTATTGAGCAATGAAAAACCAGTGCTGAAAATACCGACAGGGTTCGCGCAACACGTCCGGGCCGATAAATCCAGTACAGGAGACAGAGTCATGAAACAGATGGATATGAAGATTGCGATTGTGGGCGCGGGCATTGGGGGACTGACGCTGGCGCTCGCACTGCGCGAACGCGGCATCGATGCGCAGCTTTACGAACAGACCGATGAGTTGCGCGAGGTGGGCGCGGCCGTCGCGCTCTCCGCCAATGCGACGCGCTTTTACGAGCAAATGGGACTGCGTCACGCATTCGAAAGCGTATGCGCCGAAGTGCCCGGACTGATCTATCGCGACGGGCGCAGCGGCGAAGTCATCGGCCATCATCGCGGCGCGCCCAGTTATCGCGAGCAGTTCGGCGGATCTTACTGGGGCGTTCATCGCGCCGACCTGCAAGCGGTCTTGTCCACAGCCGTCGGCCTCGAACATATCAAGCTCGGCCATCGGCTCGTGAACCTCACGCAGCATCCCGGCCATGTGAGCCTGTCGTTCGACAACGGCCAGAGCGTGGACGCCGATCTGGTGATTGGTGCGGACGGCGCGCGTTCCATCACGCGGCGCTGGATGCTGGGCTACGACGACGCCCTGTATTCGGGCTGCTCGGGTTTTCGTGGCGTGGTGCCAGCCGGACAGATGTCGCTGCTGCCGGATCCCGAGACCATCCAGTTCTGGGTCGGCCCTGGCGGCCATCTGCTGCACTATCCGATTGGCGACAAGGGCGACCAGAACTTCCTGCTGGTCGAGCGCCACCCCTCGCCGTGGCCGTCGCGCGACTGGGTGCTGCCGGCCAGCGAGGGCGAGCAACTGCGCCTCTTCAAGGACTGGCATCCGGCCGTCGTGGAGATGATCACGGCGGTGCCGATCAGCCAGCGCTGGGGCCTGTTCCATCGGCCGCCGCTCGGGCGCTGGAGCAAGGGCCGCGTGACGCTGATCGGCGACGCCGCGCATGCGCTCGTGCCACACCACGGCCAGGGCGCGAACCAGTCGATCGAGGATGCGGTCGTGCTGGCGGATCAACTCGCCAAGGCAGGCCCGCGCAACTGGCGCGAGGCGCAGGAAGCGTACGAGCGTCTGCGCCGCGGCCGCACGCGCAAGGTTCAGTTTGCGTCGATTACGACGGCGGACATGCTGCATCTGCCCGACGGCGCGGCAGCCCAGGCGCGCAACAGCCGGCTTGGCGAGCGCGAAAGCCTGCTGCACCACCTCGACTGGATTCACGATTTCGACGCGCTGAACCAAGAGCCGGACGAACGCCAGGGCGGCACCTGGCTTTGAGTTCGCTGCACTTGAATCTTCCATGAGCCTGCTAGCCGCGCATCTTCACGGATGCGCGGCTATACCTTTTGCGCTGTAGAACAGCGCGGCGCATTGCCCACTGCATACCTTGTGGGTATCGAATCGATACCGAATCGGTGTTGGACTGCCGCTCAGGCAATCTCTACTATCAGCGCACACAAGTTGCCGACCGACGCAGACAAGGCAACATCAAACGAATAGATCACGGAGACTCGTCAACGAAAAGCTTCACCCGGACTAATCCTTAGTCATCCATATCAATAAAAGTAACCACAATCAGGTTCGGAGACAGTATGAGATTGCACCATCTCGTGGGCGCAGCTTTGCTCGGATTCGCGACGACCGGCTTTGCGCAAAGCAGCGTGTCGTTTTACGGAGTCATCGATACGGGCGTCGAATATATTTCGCACGCCAATGCCGCGGGCAAAAGTATCGTGCGCATGCCGTCGATCACCGGGGAGTTGCCGTCGCGCTGGGGGCTGCGCGGAACGGAGGATCTTGGCGGCGGATATAAGGCGCTCTTCGTTCTTGAGAACGGTTTCAATGTCTCCAACGGCACGATGGGGCAAGGCGGGCGGTTGTTCGGCCGTCAAAGCTGGGTAGGCATCGACAGTCCCTACGGCACCTTGTCGTTCGGACGGCAGTACACGATAACCTATCTGGCGGTGCTCGACGCAGACCTGCTCGGCCCGAATATCTACGGCCTGCCTTCGCTCGACGCCTATATTCCCAATGGCCGCGCCGACAATTCCGTGGCGTGGAAAGGCAAGTTCGGCGGCTTGACGGTGGGTGCGATGTACTCGTTCGGCCGGGACTCGGCGGGCACGGGCAATTCGCCGGGGCAGGGCACCTGTGCAGGCCAGACGCCTGGCGACATGACCGAATGCCGCTTGTGGTCGGCGATGCTGAAATACGACGCGACGTGGTTTGGCGCGGCGGCTTCGTATGAAGAACAGCGAGGCGGCGGCACGACGGCCGCTGCGAACTTCTTCGACGGCGTCAAGCCTTTGACCCTCACTTCAAACGGCGACAAGGACGATCGCGCCCAGCTCAATGGTTACGTGAGCCTGTATGGCGTGAAGTTCGGCGGCGGCTGGATTGGCCGTTGGGTCGATACGGATTCGTCCGGTGGCCCGAATATCCACTCGAATCTCTTTTATCTGACCGCAAACTATTACTTCACGCCGGCGGTTTCCGTCGACGCCGGGGTTTATCACGTCACCGTATCGGGCCAGGACGCGCGCGCGACGTTGGGCGTGCTGCGCGGGACGTATTTCCTCTCGAAGCGCACCGCCGTTTATCTCCAGGGCGCCTACCTGGCGAATAGCGCCCACGCTGCCTTTACGGTCAGCGCAGGGGGCGGCGGCACGACGCCCGCAGCCGGTCAAGGCCAGGTGGGCGTGATGGCCGGCGTGCGTCACATGTTCTGATTCGCTCAGTGCATTGCCGATACGGCTGCCGGTTGCGCGACGCCGGCAGCCTCGCGAATGTCTTCGCGCGCAATCAGGCCTAATTGGCTGGCATAGCGGAACTCACGTCGATTGACGGCCCAGCCGCGGCGGTGCTCTCTACCGGTGCAGCGGGAGCCTGCTGGCTTTGCTGTTTCGCTGTTGTGCTGCTTACTGCGTGCTGGACAGCCGGGGTGGCGACATACGGCACGAAAGCGGCAACGGCCACCATGATCACGAAGGCAAACATGAGTTTCACCTGTCGGTCGGATTGAGGGGCCTCCCCGAGCGCAGTCAAATGTCGTTAATTCGTTGGATGAATACGCAGCCATCCTTATCCACGATGGCTGCCAGATCGCATTTGGATCGACGCGATTTTGAATATAGAGCATCGCGTCGAAAGACACGAGGGTAAATTAACGCACCAGGCAAACCTGGCAGCGACGATTATATGGTTCGTTATTTAATTGTATTTGTCGGATAAAAGCTGTTGCTTATCGTCTGGTCATGGCATCAGGCCGTCGCCTTGCGGCCCAGAACCTCCGCAAGAAAATGCAGGACGATTGCGTCGCCGCCGCGCTCCCACGCGTTGGCATGGGTTGCGCCCGCAACGATTTCCAGGCGCTTCGGCGCTTGCACGGCCTCGTAAAGGCGCTTGAATTGCGCCGGGGGAATCACGCGGTCGTTCTCGCCGCCGTAGATGAGCGTGGGCGCGCTCACTTTGCCGATCTTCGCGAGATTGTCATAACGATCGCGCACGAATGCGTGCGTGGGCAGCCAGCGGATACGGGCCGCCGCCACATCCGCGATGCTGGTGAAGGGCGCTTCGAGCACCAGCGCGGCGAGCGGCGTTTCGCTCGCCAGCTGCACGGCCACGCCCGAGCCCAGCGCAAAGCCATGCACGACAACTTCCCGCGCGTGTTGCCTGGCGAACGCGAGAGCCGCGCGGCCATCGGCGTAAAGGCCCGCTTCGCTCGGCCGTCCAGGTGCGCCGTAGCCGCGGTAGGCCGCCAGCAGCACGCCATAGCCCGCATCGAGCAGCGCCTGGCCGATATGGTCGCGCTGGTCGATATCGTCGCCGTTGCCGTGAAAGAGCACGACTGTCGCGTAGGCAGGATCGCGCGGTGGCGCGTAATCGCAGGTCAATTCGACGCCATCGGCGGTACGCACCCGGATCGTGCCGACGCGGGCGTCCTGATTCGATCTGGAGATGCCGCGGCGCAAGCGCTCGTGCGGATAGATCAGGCGGCCCTGTAGCCAGCCAAGCAGCAGGATCGGCCCGCCAATTAAAATCACGAGACCGACAAAGCCGAGCATGACTGCGAAATACGGAAGCTGGATCACGATGGCCCTCGCGCGGATACGGTGGGTGTCGGAACGTGACAGAAAGCGCCGAAAATCGCATCACCTGTTCCCGGTGCGGCGCTCGCTTTATCCAGTCTGGCAGAAGTCGGCAGCAGTTGATAGAAACCGGCGCCAAGCGCGCAATTTGCGCCAGATGCGCCGCCCCGGCTACTCCGCTCGCGGGGAAGCGAAATAGAGTTGCGTGGGTTCGAATAGATCCGCGGGCAGGGCGTCTGGTGCGAACCATGACCACGCTTCACATTTGTCCGGCTCCCGGCAGACGGGCGTGCCGGTCGCGTCTCCTTCCACGAACAGCGTGACGTGCCGGCGTTTGCCTGGCTCGACCCAGCCGCTTCTCCAGCTGGTTGCCACGGGATTGGTCAGCACCAGTCCGGTTTCCTCCAGCAACTCGCGCGACGCCGTTTCAAGCGGATGCTCGCCTGCGTCGACTTTGCCTCCTGGAAAGCCCCACGTACCGTAGCCGTATGCGCTGCGCCGCAGGCCAAGCAGATAACGGCCGTCGCGCCGGATCACGACGCCGACGCCCAGCAGCGCGTCACTCATGGTTGCCCCGTCGCCTTGATTAAAAGCATTCATGCTGTAAAGCTCCGCCTTTTCTTCCGATGGTTTCGCGTGATTTTAAACGTTGCGAATGTCTCCCCACCGGACTGAAGCTGAACGCCGACGCGATGATTCGTTGCATCGCACTTGACGACGTTGCGTGTGCTTATGCGTGCACGTCCTGCGCGTCATCCGTGGCGAGCAGCGAAAACATCTCGCGTACTTCCGGCACTGCGCAACGCGCATCGAATTGATTTGCCAGCTCCCGCAGCGCATGGCGCGCTTGCGATGCTTCTTCGGCGCTGAGCGGCAGTCGAAGCAGATCCAGCGTCGTGCGCAATTCCCACATCCGCGCGCCCTGCGATTTCGCGAGCGCAATCGCGCTCGCATAGCTCGCTTTCGCCTGTGCCAACGTCTGCGCATCGTGCGCGGAGTCAGCATTGGACAATCGGGCTAGCGCATGAGCGCACAGGCCCTGGCCGCGCAGGATCTCCGGCATGAAATAGAACGAGCCGTTGTTCTCGCAGAACACCTGCGCTTCGAGCAGGCGCTTGCTCGCTTCCACGATCCGGCCGACGCGAATCAGCGCCTGCGCGCACTCGACGATCAGCGGCGAAGTCAGGCGCCGGAATCCCCGCGCCAAAAGCGAATCGAGCGAGGGTTCCAGTTGCGCCAGTCCCGTCGCTACGTCGCCGTCGCGAATCACCAGAATCGCCGCGAGACAATCGCCGAACTCGCGCCAGATCGTCAGCCGGTGCAAGCTCGTCTGCGACTGCATGATCGACAGATAATGGCGCGCGCGCTCGCGGTCGCCCGAAATCAGCGCGAGCGGCGCCGCCACGAGGCCGAGGACATGCGTGAACCACGGCTCCATCGTCGCGGCGGGCACCAGGTCGAGCGAACAGGCAGCGAGGCGTGCGGCTTCGTCGACATCGCCTTCGATCCAGCGAATCCGCGCAAGGCCCGCATAGCACACCGCAAGTGGCTCTGCCGCAAAACGGCGGATGGCGGCCGCATCCTCGGGATGGGCCTGAAAATGGCGCACGACTTCGCCTAGCGTGGTGCGTGCGCTGCGATGATCGCCCGCGCAATGCGCGGCGTTGGCGGCCAGCATCATGGCGAAAATGCGCTGCCACCGGCAATCGTTCTGGACAGCGAACTGTCCGAATTGCGCGGCGCAGTGGCGCGCGTCGCTGACTTTGCCAGCTGCAAGCGACGCATTCCACAGGCCCCAGAACGCTTGCGCGCGCAAGCCGTCGTCGCGGCTGCGCAGCGCGTGATCGTGCGCCTCGCGCCAGAGATCGGCGGCCCGCTCGACGGGGCCGTCCAGATTGGGCAGCACCGTCGCAAGCGCGACCTTGATGCGCATGGCGTGGGCGGGCGCGACGGCGTCATGGGGCAGTGACTGGAGCGCGTCGGCGGCCCGTGAAGCCTGGCGGCCGCATTCGTCGAGTTTCGCGCGGGCGAGCAGGGCGCCGACAAGCGTCGACGACAGCTCGACGCCGGTGCGCAGGTCGCCTTCGGGCGAAAAGGCCCAGTCCACGGCATTGCGCGTGTCGTCGAGCAGGTGCTCCGGATCGTCGCCGGCGGTGACGCCCGGCCAGTTCGCGCCCGCAGCGTTGTCGCGCAAGCGTCCGGCCAGGTCGCTGGCATGACGCGCCGACACGTCCTTGACCTCGCCCGCTGCGTGAAGATGTTCGAGTGCATACGCACGCGTGGATTCCGACAGCCGGTAGCGCGCGATCGGCCCGTCGAACGACACCTTGACGAGCGACTTCGCCACCAGTTCGCCGATGCCGTCGATGACCGCGCTCACGGCCAGGCCCGCGTCGCACGCCACCGCACACATCGACTCGATCGAGAAGTGGCCCGCGAACAGCGCAAGACGCCGCAACAGCGTACGGCTGCGTTCGTCGAGCAGCGCGAAGCTCCAGTCCAGCGTCGCCCGCAAGGTTTTGTGGCGCGGCATGGCCGTGCGAAAGCCGCGCGACAGCAGCGTCAACTGGTCGGCCAGGCCGCGATGCACGCCATCGACGCCGAAGGTTGGGACGCGCGCGGCGGCAAGCTCGATCGCGAGCGGCAGGCCATCGAGGCGGCGGCAGATCTCGCCGATCAGGCCAATTTCGGCGGGGTCGCCGTGGAGCGCGCCGCCCATCGCCTCCACGCGTTTCAGGAACAGCTGCACAGCGGATTGACGCCGCACGGCTGGCTCGTCGGCCTCGCGTGCAGGGACGTCGAGCGGATCGACGGGAAACAGCGTCTCGCGGCCTATGTTCAGCGCCTCGCGACTCGTCACCAGCACGTGCAATGTTGGGTGATCGTCCAGCAGGCGGTCGACGATCTTCGCGATCGCGGCGATCATGTGCTCGGCGTTGTCGAGCACCAGCAGGCACGGCTGCGAAGACACGGCTTCGCTGGTGAGTTGTGCATCGACGGCACGTATGACTTCGGCGGCGCTCGTCATCGCGGCGAGTTCGATGACCATGGCATGGCCGCAGTGCTCCTGCTCGAAGCGCTGCGCAATCGCCATCGACAAGGTCGTCTTGCCGATGCCACCGGCACCCGTGAGCGTCAACGCGTGCGCGCGGATCAACGCGTCTAGCGCCGACGCAATCGCGCGATCGCGTCCGATGATATCGGCAAGATGCGGCAGCCGCGTTGCGGGCGGCGACGGGCTGGCGTCATTGTTTGCCGCACGCACTTCGACCGGGCGCGCGTTTGCTTTGGGCAGCAAGAGCCGGTAGCCGCGCCCCGGCTCCGTGACGATACACGCGCGGTCTTCGCCTAACGCGCGGCGCAACCTCGATAACTGAACCTGCAGATTGTTTTCTTCGACGATCGTGCCGGGCCACGCGCGCTCCAGCAAGGCGTTCTTCGTGACGAGGCCGCCGTCCGCAGCAATCAGGATTTCGAGTATGGCAAATGCGCGCGAGCCGATATTGAGCGGCTTTCCGTTCAGCACCAGCACGCGTTCGCGCAGGTTCACACGGAAGCGGCCAAGCTGGAACAGCGATGGCGGTGAAGCGGCGATGGAAGACATGCGTTCAGGAAAAGGAGCGGTGCGATTGGCCGTCGCCCGAATACGCCAACGGGTCACCAGCGTGTGCTGGGTCGGCGTTGCACCACCCGCTCAGTATTTATGTCGAACGCATCATAACCAGTCTGCATTTTGTTGTCATTGTCCCGAGATTAAATAAAGTTAATCGTCTCCGGGAAAGGAATGATCGGACGAAATACGGATTGAGTTTATTGGCTTTGCCCTCGTCCGTTATGGGATCAAAACCGTAGTTTGCGCCGGCTGGACAATCTTGATGACACCGGCCCACATGCAGATAAGCGTCGCCATGGCGTCGAGCGCCGGCATCGACCCGATCAGCACGGTGGGCGCGCCGCCGGGAATCCACGGCGCCGTCGTCGCCGGGACGCAAGGCATGGGCGTGAAGACGCCGAGCGCGGCGGCTGTCGCAGCAATGACCGCAGGATTCGAGGGGCTTTGACACATCGCGAACGGCGCGATGTTGACGATGGGCGCCGAGTCCATGATCGTGGCCGCCGGCACCCCGCCTGCCAGTACACGATTGGCCGGCAGGACATTGAGCACGCCGGGCGCGGCGCCAAACGAGCATTGCAGGGCAGCGCCGCTGCACACTTGTGGACAGGTCATGGCGTCTCAGTCCAACGATGTCGAGGGATCGCACATTGCATTCGTCACCCTCCGTCACGCGGACTCGTGCGCAGCCAGGGGCGCGTGCGGCGCCTGGCCGTTCCACCACTGCTTCCAGCGCGAAACAGGCTTGCCGTCTTCGCCTAGCATGCGTCCTTCGTTGCTGTAGTTTTCGGCTTGTTCCAGCGGCTTGCCGGCAGCGTATGGTTGGCGCAGCGCGAGACGGCCATTCGGATGAAAGCGCTGAAACAAGCCATGAAGCTTGCCGTGCCGATAATGAGCGTCTTCAAGCAAGGTGCCGTCCTCCAGCCATGTTCGACAGCTACCGTGCAGTTGCCCCAGCGCATAGTGCGCTTCGCGCTGCATGCTGCCCGTCGGGTAGTAAAAGCGGGCCTTGCCGTCCAGTTTGCCAGTGCGATGATGGACTTCGGCGGAGGGCGTGCCTTCGGCGTTGAAATACGTCGCCGGCCCGCTCAGCACGCCATGGTCATAGCGCAGAATCGCAATTGTGCGGCCATCGGCTTCGATGCGCACGGTGCCATGCAGCGCCTTGCCGAGCGTCGTGCCCGCGACGCGTGAATCGTCGCGCTCTATCGTTACAGGCCGGAGCTTTTCCATCGGCTTTTCCATTGCATGTCCTCAATTGAGCTTGACGATGCCGCCCTTGACGGTGAGCATCGCGCCGCCATCCACGGTCTGCTCGACGCTGCCCTTGTTGGTCAGGCTTTGCGCCTCGTTCGAAAGCGTGCCGTCGGACTTGTTCGTGAGCGACGTACCGGCTTCGTTGGTGAGCGACATTGCGGCCTGATGCGTCATGGACGCATCGCTTTTCGCCGTATAGGAGCCGGTGCTTTGAATGGACAGCGAGCCGCCCACCTTGATGGTGAGGTTGCCGTCGATCGTCAGCGTCATGTCGCCCGTCACGGTCTGCTTGAGCGCGCCGCCCACCGTGCGGGTTTCATCGCCGCCCGCTTTGACCGTGCGCGTGCCCTTTATGTCGATCGTCTCGGCGCCGGTCTGCACCGTCACGCTGCGATTGCCTTTTTCGATCGTGAGCGTGTCGTCGCTTTCCTGGATCGTATGGCTGCGCGCGTTTTTCACGGTGCGGGTCTCGTCGTGTCCGATCGTTGCGCTCGCATCGTTCAGCACGTTCACGTTGAGATCCTTCTGGGCCTGCAAAAAGACTTCTTCGCTGTCTTTCTTGTCTTCGAAGCGCAGCTCATTGAATCCCGCGCCGCCCGGCGAACTGCTGCTTTTCAGCCCTGATTGCGTCTGGTTGTCCGGCAGCGCGTAGGGCGGCAGGTTCGCGCCGTTGTAGACGCTGCTGGTGATAAGCGGTCGGTCGGCGTCGCCGTCGATAAAACTCACGACCACTTCATCGCCGATGCGCGGCATGAACTGCATGCCGAACCCCTTGCTCGCCCATGGCTGCGCGACGCGAATCCAGCACGAACTCTGCTCGTCGAGCTTGCCTTCGCGATCCCAGTGGAACTGCACTTTCACGCGCCCGTACTGGTCAGTCCACAATTCCTGGCCGCTCTTGCCGACGACAGTCGCCGTCTGTGTCGGCATGAACGGGCGGCGCGTGGTGCGCGGCGCGCGGTAGTTGACCGAAGCGGGAAACGCTTCAAAGCGATTGCGATAATGCGAGTGGTCGGCCTCGTGCACGACGCTGGCCACGACCCATTCGATATTCGCATCCGGCGATTCATGGCCCGACAACGTAAAGCGATAGCCCGGCGTGAGGGCACGGCAGTCGCTTTCGCCGACCAGCAGCCGCGCGCTTGCACGCACGGCGTCCACGCGTTGCTTGGCGAGCGTCGATGCGTTGTCGCTGGTCGCGAAGCGGCCGGGATATTCGTAGACCGTGAGGTTGTTGTCCACGAGTTGCGCCTGCGAATACAGTTGCGCGGTCGGCGTCTGCCACGCGTAATCGCCGTGAGAGAAGACTCCGGCGGCAGTTTGTTCGACGATTTCGCAATAGAGGATCTGGCCGTTTTCGCGCCAGCCGCCCGCATGGGCCGCGAGCGGTGCGCAGCTCACGGTGGCCGCACCGGGCATCGTGGTGAAGGCGTCGTTGCTATCGGCGATCACGAGCTTGTGCACGCCGTCCTGATGGCTAAAGAAATAGAACCAGCCTTCTTCCTCGCACAGCCGGCTCACGAATGTGAAGTCGCTTTCGCCGTATTGAACGCACCATTCACGCGAGGCGGGCGTGCCGGTCAGCGAAAACGTGTAGTCCGTCATGCTGTGGCCAGCGAACACCGCTTCGATGATCTGCCGGGCCGTCTTGTTCTGGAACACGCGGTTGTTCTGCGCCAGCGTGAGCAGCCAGAGCCACGAGCGCAGCGTCAGCGCAAAGTGACTTGCATCGACAGTGGAAGGCAGTTGCGCGGCGCGCGTGCACACCGCATCGACCAGGCGCGCGTTCTCGCCCCACGCGAACTTCACCGTCAAGTGCTGCCCGGGCATGCCGCGAGGCGCGGGCGGCGGCACCGCGCCCAGCGCACGCAGCGTCACTTCGGCGGGCGCGCCGATGCGCTCGTCCACCGTCACCTGCGAGGCAAACAGGCCGGTGAAGCCGCCGCCGCTCAGTTCGATGCGCGTATCGGTGTCGGTCAGGGGCGGGCGATCCATGGGCAATAAAGTAGAAAGTAAAGGGCGGTTATCGGGAGCGACGTCGAGCGTGCATGCGTCATTCGAGCGCCCATTGGGCCAGCGTGCCGACAAGCTCGTTCATCAATACATTGTCGATTTCGCGTGCGCCCGAGCTGCGACAGCGCGCGAGCACGGCGTCGATGATTCCGGCGTCGAAGGCAAACTGCTTGCCGGTGGCGTCGCGATAGCGCGCGCGCAATTGCTCAAGCTTTTTTTCGATGATGATGCGCACGGCCGGATCGTCGAGCGCGACATAAGGCACGGCCGTCATGCGCGCGAGAAACGCGGGGCGGAACGCGTGCAGCAGCGTTTCTCGCAGTTCGCGGTTGAATGGCTCACCGGCGAGCGCGCTGGCGGGCGTCCTCAGCATCAGTTCGGAGCCGACGTTGCTGGTTGCCAGAATCACGGTATTGCGAAAATCGACCACGAGGCCCGTGCCGTCCTCCATCACGCCTTTATCGAACACGTTGTAGAACGCTTCGAGCACGTCGGCGTGGGCCTTTTCGATTTCGTCGAGCAGCACGACGCTGTACGGGCGGCGGCGCACGGCCTCAGTCAGGATGCCGCCCGCCGCGTGGCCCACGTAACCGGGCGGCGCGCCGCGCAGCTGCGAAACGGTGTGCGCTTCCTGATAGGCCGCGAGATCGATCACGATGAGATTGCGCTCGCCGCCGTAGAGCGCGTCCGCGAGCGCGTAGGCGGTCTCGGTCTTGCCCACGCCGGTGGGCCCGACCAGCAGGAACACGCCGACCGGGCGCTGCGGGTCGGCGAGTCCGGCACGCCACGCACGGATGCGCCGCGCGATGCGCTCAAGCGCCATGTCCTGTCCGACGATGCGTTGCGCGAGCCGCGTCTCCAGCGTGCGTACGGCGTGCATTTCATCGGCGAGCATCTTGCCGACCGGGATGCCCGTCCATCCGGCGATCACCGCAGCAACCGTCTTTGAATCGACGCAGACCGGCACCATGGGATCGTCGTCGCGGATTGCGTCGAGGCCGCTTTCGAGGCGCGCGAGTTCGGCGGCGAGATCTTCGAGCGCATCCGCACTTTCGTCGGCGGCAGTTTGCGCAGGGCGATGCAGGTCGTGCGCGGCCAGTCTTGCACGTACCGCCAGAATTTCGCGTACTGCAGCGGCCTCGTCGCGCCAGCGCGCTTCCAGTTCGCGCACCAGCGCCGCGTTGCGCGTGTGCTCGGCTTCCAGTGCGGCGACGCGCTGCATGTGAGGCGCGCCCAGCACCATTTCCGAGCGCAGGCGCATTAGCTCGTCGTGCAAGGCGCCCTCGCGCTGGCGTGCGCTTTCGAGCTGCACCGGGACGTCGTGCTGCGCCAGGGCGACCCGCGCGCAGGCCGTGTCGAGCACGGCGATTGCCTTGTCAGGTAGCTGGCGATCCGAAATATAGCGATGCGAGAGCTTCACCGCATCGACGATCGCGGCGTCGAGCAGCGTCACGCCGTGATGCGCCTCGAAACGCGGCGCCAGCGCGCGCAGCATGCCGACGGCAGTGGCTTCGTCGGGCGCCTCGACCTGCACGAGCTGGAAGCGCCGTGCGAGTGCGGGATCGCGCTCGAAGTACTTTTTGTATTCGAGCCACGTGGTCGCGGCGATGGTGCGCAATTCGCCGCGTGCGAGCGCGGGCTTGAGCAGGTTGGCCGCGTCGCTGCCGCCTTCCGCGCCGCCCGCGCCGATCATCGTGTGCGCTTCGTCGATAAAGAGGATCACCGGCATGGGCGCGCGCCGCGCTTCGTCGATCACGGCGCGCAGGCGGCGCTCGAACTCGCCCTTGACGCTGGCGCCCGCTTGCAGCAGCGCGAGATCGAGCACGCGCAACGTGACGCCCGCGAGCGGCGGCGGCACGTCGCCCGCCGCGATGCGCAGCGCCAGGCCTTCGACAATCGCCGTCTTGCCCACGCCAGGCGCGCCCACCAGCAGGGGATTGTTTTGTCGCCGCCGCAGCAGGATGTCGACGCTCAGGCGGATTTCGGCGGTGCGGCCGACGATAGGGTCGATGCGTCCCGCGCGCGCTTCGCCGGTCAGGTCGATCGTGTATTGATCGAGCAACGTGCGGGCGGACGAATCGGTCGCGCCCGGTGTTGGTGCGCCGGGCGTGGCGGGCGGCGATGACGCAGGCGCAGACGTGGGCACAGACGTGGGCACAGACGTGGGCACAGACGTGGGCACAGACGCGGGCACAGACGCGGGCACGGCAGGCGCGCTAGCTGCAGTTGCCGTGGCGTTTGTGGCCGCACCGTTCTCCGGTAGCCACGCGGCCAGATTGCTGCGCAGCGATGCGCTCGCCACACGCAGGAGCGAGGGCGCGCCCAGCGTCGTGCGGGCGCGCAATTCGTTGTTGTCGAGCAGGGCGATCAGCAGCACGGCGGCGCTGACGTTTGGCCGTTGCAGCACCACGTTGGCTTGCACGAGCGCGTCCTGGAGCCACACCAGCAGATCCGGCGAGAGCGCGGGCGTGGCCTGGTTGCCGCGCGGCTGCCGGGCGAGCGCGCTGTGGAGTTCGGCGAGCGGCACGCTGCGCTCCAGCCCGAAATGCGGCAGCACGGCGGCCAGTTCGCCGTCGGGCGATTCCAGCAGCGCCGCGAGCCAGTGCTCGACCTCGACGACAAAATGCGTCTCGCGCAGGCAGTGGTGCGTCGCCCGTTCGAGCGCGTCGCGCGGTTCGCGCGCAAGGCGCGCCATCAGCGTCTTGAGATCCATCGTCAACCCGGCGCGCCGTTGGCCGCCGCTGCGGGGGCCAGCCGCGTGAGCCGCGCGGGCGCGCTGTCGCCCGCGCCTGCCCAGGCCGTCCAGCCGAGTCGCGGCGGCTGCGCGCGCGACAGGC
>NZ_BAYA01000022.1 GCF_000685015.1 Paraburkholderia bannensis NBRC 103871
TAGCGGGAAATAAAACCGCCCGCCCCCGGCAAGCACATCAACCGATCACTTGTTCTTGAACGCCGGCTTGCGCTTTTCGACGAACGCGGCCATGCCTTCCTTCTGGTCTTCCGTCGCGAACAGCGAATGGAACATGCGACGCTCGAAGTGGACGCCTTCGGCGAGCGTTGTCTCATATGCGCGGTTCACCGCTTCCTTGGCCATCATGACCGCCGGAAGCGAGTATTCGCTGATCGTCGTCGCGGCGGCGATCGCGTCGTTGAGCAGATCCGCCGCCGGAATCACGCGCGACACCAGCCCCGCGCGCTCCGCTTCCGCCGCATCCATCATGCGCGCCGTCAGGCACAGATCCATCGCCTTCGCCTTCGACACGGCGCGCGGCAGACGCTGCGTCCCGCCAGCCCCCGGAATAACGCCCAGCTTGATCTCTGGCTGGCCGAACTTTGCCGTATCCGCCGCAAAAATCATGTCGCACATCATCGCCAATTCACAGCCGCCGCCCAGCGCGAAGCCGGCGACCGCCGCGATGATCGGCTTGCGGATCGAGCGGATCGTCTCCCAGTTACGCGTGATGTAGTCACCCTTATAGACATCCATGAAGCTGTAGGTCGCCATCATGCCAATGTCGGCGCCCGCAGCGAACGCCTTCTCGCTACCCGTGATGACGATTGCGCCGATGTCTTCGTCCGCGTCAAACGCCTTCAGCGCCGCGCCCAGTTCGTCCATTAGCGCATCGTTCAGCGCGTTGAGCGCTTTCGGGCGATTCAAGGTGATCAAGCCGACTTTGCCGCGCGTCTCAACCAGGATGTTTTCGTACCCCATACGTCCTCCGTCCATCTAAAGAAAGTCCCCAAAAAAATTTTTCACGCCGTACTTTGACTAATGCTAACATTTGCCAACCAACCGGTCGGTCAATTAATTGGCGCGGGCCTCTACTCACCTCTCAATTCAAAGTCGAGCCATGACACATCCGTTGTTCGCCAAGCACGAAGGCCAGCTGCTGAAAGCGTTGGCCGCCATCGAGACGCGCGGTTACTGGAGCCCGTTCGCCGAAATGCCGAGCCCCAAAGTGTACGGGGAAACCGCCAGCGCAGACGGTGAAGCCGCTTTCAAGGCGCATCTCGACCGCACCTTCGCACTCGACCAGCCGTCCACCGGCGAAGCCGTCGGCAGCGAAGCGTCGCCGTTCGGTTTTGCACTTGGCGCACGCTATCCGAAATCGACGCCCGATCAATTGATCGACGCCGCTCAGAAGGCACAACGCGACTGGCGCGCAGCTGGCCCGCGAGCGTGGGTCGGCGTGAGCCTGGAGATTCTCGAACGTCTGAACCGCGCAAGCTTCGAAATTGCGTTCAGCGTGATGCACACGACCGGCCAGGCCTTCATGATGGCCTTCCAGGCAGGCGGCCCGCACGCGCAGGATCGCGCGCTGGAAGCCGTCACCTACGCATGGGATCAGCTGCGCCGCATTCCCGCCGACGCTCATTGGGAAAAGCCGCAAGGCAAAAACCCAGCGCTTGCGATGCAAAAGCGCTTTACCGTCGTGCCGCGTGGCGCCGGTCTCGTGCTCGGCTGCTGCACGTTCCCGACATGGAACGGTTATCCCGGCCTGTTCGCCGACCTCGCGACAGGCAACACCGTGATCGTCAAGCCGCACCCCGGCGCGATCCTGCCGCTCGCCATTACCGTACGCATTGCACGTGACGTGCTGCGTGAAGCCGGTTTCGATCCGAACGTCGTGACGCTTCTGGCCACCGATCCCAACGACGGTGCACTCGTCCAGCAACTCGCGCTGCGCCCCGAAATCAAGCTGATCGATTTCACCGGCAGCACCCAAAACGGCGACTGGCTCGAACGTCACGCGCATCAGGCACAGGTCTACACCGAGAAAGCCGGCGTGAACCAGATCGTGATTGATTCCGTGGCTGACCTGAAAGCGGCTGCACGCAACATCGCATTCTCGCTCTCGCTCTACTCGGGCCAGATGTGCACCGCGCCCCAGAACATCTATGTACCGCGCGACGGCATCCAGACCGCCGATGGCCACATGAGTTTCGAAGCCGTCGCGCAGGCGATCGCCGGTGCCGTCACGAAGTTCGTGGCCGATCCCGCCCGCGCCGTGGAAGTGCTCGGAGCAATCCAGAACGACGGCGTCACCGCCCGCATCGACGAAGCCCGCAAGCTGGGCGCCGTGCTTGCTGACAGCCAGACGCTCGAACACCCGCAATTCCCCGCTGCGCGCGTGCGCACCCCACTCGTGCTCTCGCTCGACGCAGCACGCGACGCGGCCTCGTTCACGCGCGAATGGTTCGGCCCGATCTCGTTCGTGATCGCCACTGATTCGACCGCGCAATCGCTCGAACTGGCCGGCGCGACCGCCCGCGACCACGGCGCGCTCACGCTGTCCGTCTACAGCACGAGCGACGATGTGATCGAAGCCGCTCACGACGCCGCGATCACTGGCGGCGTGGCGCTCTCGATCAATCTGACGGGTGGCGTGTTCGTTAACCAGTCGGCGGCTTTCTCGGATTTCCACGGTACTGGCGCCAATCCCGCCGCCAATGCCGCGCTGGCTGACGCCGCTTTCGTGGCGAACCGCTTCCGCGTGGTTCAGAGCCGCGTTCATGTTGAACCGAAAGCGACCCCGGCGGCAGTCAGCTGAACGGCCTATGCCGTTTGGCCGAATGGCGCACGAATCCCCTTCCCTCTAGCATGACCGGCACGAGTGCATTTCCGCGCTCGTGCCGCAGGAATCCGAGATGACCGAAGCCTATATCTGTGATGCGATTCGCACTCCGTTCGGCCGCTACGGCGGCGCCCTCAAGGACGTGCGCGCCGACGACCTCGGCGCCGTGCCGATTCGCGCGCTGATCGAGCGCAATCCCGACGTGGACTGGCGCGCGCTCGACGACGTTCTTTACGGCTGCGCGAACCAGGCCGGCGAGGACAACCGTAACGTCGCACGCATGTCCGCGTTGCTCGCCGGCCTGCCGGCAGACGCGCCTGGCGCTACGCTCAACCGCCTGTGCGGATCGGGCCTCGACGCCGTCGGCAGCGCCGCGCGCGCAATCAAGGCGGGCGAAGCGCATCTGATGATCGCCGGCGGCGTCGAAAGCATGACGCGCGCTCCGTTCGTCATGGGCAAAGCCGCGTCGGCGTTTTCGCGCGAATCTGCCATTTATGACACCACCATCGGCTGGCGTTTCGTCAACAAGCTGATGAAGCAGCAATACGGCGTCGATTCCATGCCGGAAACCGCCGAAAACGTCGCCGTCGATTTCAACATCAGCCGCGCCGATCAGGACGCGTTCGCGCTGCGCAGCCAGCAGAAGGCCGCTCGCGCGCAACGGGACGGCACGCTCGCGCAGGAAATCGTGCCGGTCGAAATCGCACAGAAAAAGGGCGATCCCGTGCGCGTGACGCTCGATGAGCACCCGCGTGAAACGTCGCTCGAAGCACTCGGCAAGCTCAAAAGTGTGGTGAAGCCGGATGGCACCGTGACCGCTGGCAATGCCTCTGGCGTGAACGACGGCGCTTGCGCGCTGCTGCTCGCAAGCGATGCGGCCGCCAGCCAGTACGGCCTGCGCCGCCGCGCGCGGGTGCTCGGCATGGCAACGGCCGGCGTCGAGCCGCGCATCATGGGCTTCGGCCCCGCGCCCGCCACGCAGAAGCTGCTCAAACAACTCGGCATGACGCTCGACCAGTTCGACGTGATTGAGCTCAATGAGGCTTTCGCGTCGCAAGGGCTTGCGGTGCTACGCGCGCTCGGCGTCGCCGACGACGATGCACGCGTGAATCCAAACGGCGGCGCGATTGCGCTGGGTCACCCTCTCGGCGCGTCGGGCGCGCGGCTCGTGACCACGGCGCTGCATCAACTCGAACGCACGCAAGGTCGCTACGCGCTTTGCACAATGTGCATCGGCGTCGGCCAGGGCATTGCGCTAGCAATCGAGCGCGTCTAACGACGCAACGCATTAAAGAGCGAGTCTGCGCAGACAGCCTTGCATCGGATGAGACAGGAGACACGCAATGCCTTTTGAAACGATCCGCGTCGATATCGACACTTCCACGCGCGTGGCCACGATCACGCTGAACCGCCCGGATAAGCTCAACAGCTTCACGCGCACGATGCACGGCGAACTTGCCCACGCGCTCGACGAAGTGGAAAACGCCGGTGCGCGCGCACTCGTGCTGACCGGCGCGGGCCGGGGCTTCTGCGCGGGCCAGGATCTCGCCGACCTCGATTTCACGCCGGGTGCGATGACCGATCTCGGCGACCTGATCGACGCGCATTTCAATCCGCTCATCAAGCGCCTGCAAGCGCTGCCGATGCCCGTGATCGCCGCCGTCAACGGTACGGCGGCCGGTGCAGGCGCGAATCTCGCACTCGCCTGCGATCTCGTGGTGGCCGCGCGCTCCGCAAGCTTCATTCAGGCGTTCGTGAAAATTGGTCTGGTGCCGGATTCGGGCGGCACCTGGTTCCTGCCGAAACGCGTGGGCATGGCGCGCGCACTCGGCCTCGCGATGACCGGCGACAAACTCAGCGCTGAAAAAGCCGAGAGCTGGGGGCTCGTCTGGCAGGTGACCGACGACGCAGAACTCGCTGCCACGGCTAACGCACTCGCAGCGCAGCTGGCGAAGCAGCCCACTCGCGCGATTGTCGCTACGCGCGAAGCGCTGCGCGCATCGGCAACCAATACGCTCGGCCAGCAGCTCGATCTCGAACGCGATCTGCAGCGCGAACTGGGCAACTCGCACGATTACGCCGAAGGCGTGCAAGCCTTCATCGAAAAGCGCGCACCGCGCTTCGAGGGCCGCTGATATGTCCACGTCTTCCTCGCTTCGCGCACACGCCGACATGTCGCCCGACGAACTCGCCCGCGCCACCGCGCAGTCCATGTACGAAGCGGACGGTTGCAGCCGCGCACTCGGCATGAAACTGCTCGACGTGCGCGCCGGTTACGCACGCCTGTCCATGGCCGTGCGCCCCGAGTTTCTCAACGGTCACCAGATCTGCCACGGCGGCATGATTTTCACGCTCGCCGATTCGACCTTTGCTTTCGCCTGCAACTCGTACAACGTCAGCACGGTCGCGTCGGGGTGCTCCATCGAATTCCTGCGCCCGGTTCAACCCGACGACGTACTCACCGCCGAAGCCATCGAACAGGTGCTCTCGGGACGCAACGGCATCTACGACATCCGGGTGACGAATCGCTCGGGCGAGACCGTGGCCATGTTCCGGGGCAAATCGGCGCAGATCCGCGGCACCGTGATTCCCGTCGAAGAATAAGCAAGCCTTGCGCAAGCGCCAGATTCGCCCCGCATACCATTCTTAAAGCATCCGGAGACATCCATGACAACCACGCTGCCGCTCGAGCCCATCGAAACCGCCAGTCGCGATGAACTCGCGGCGCTTCAGCTCGAACGGCTGAAATGGTCGCTCAACCACGCGTACGAGAATTCGCCGGTGTACCGGCGCAAGTTCGACGAAGCAGGCGTCCATCCGTCCGAACTGAAAACGCTCGCCGATCTCGCGCGCTTTCCGTTCACGACCAAGAAAGACCTGCGCGACAGCTATCCGTTCGGGATGTTCGCGGTGCCGCAGGAGCAGATTTCGCGTATTCATGCGTCGTCGGGCACGACCGGCAAGCCGACCGTGGTCGGCTACACGGCGAAGGACATCGACACATGGGCGAACCTGGTGGCGCGTTCGGTGCGCGCGTCGGGCGCGCAGCGCGGCGACAAGGTGCATATCAGCTACGGCTACGGCCTGTTCACGGGCGGCCTCGGCGCACACTATGGCGCGGAGCGCGCGGGGCTGACGGTGATTCCGTTCGGCGGCGGCCAGACCGAGAAGCAGGTGCAACTGATCCAGGATTTCCGCCCCGACATCATCATGGTCACGCCGAGCTACATGCTCGCCATCGCCGATGAAATGGAGCGCCAGGGCATCGATCCAGCGTCGACGTCACTGCGCATCGGCATCTTCGGCGCGGAGCCTTGGACGAACGACATGCGCACGGCCATCGAAAAGCGCATGGGCATCAAGGCCGTCGACATCTACGGTCTTTCCGAAGTCATGGGCCCGGGCGTGGCGTCCGAGTGCGCCGAAACCCAGGACGGCCCGACCATCTGGGAAGATCATTTCTACCCGGAGATCATCGATCCGGAAACCGGCGAAGTGCTGCCTGACGGCGAATTCGGCGAACTCGTCTTCACGTCGCTCACGAAGGAGGCACTGCCGATCGTGCGTTATCGCACGCGCGACCTGACGCGCCTGCTGCCGGGCACCGCACGGACGATGCGTCGCATGGAAAAGATCACGGGGCGTTCCGACGACATGCTCATCATCCGTGGCGTGAACGTGTTCCCGACGCAAATCGAAGAGCTGCTGCTCAAGCAGCCCGCGCTCGCGCCGCACTATCAGATCGTCCTCACCAAGGAAGGCCCGATGGACGTGATGACGCTGAACTGCGAACCGTGCCCGGAAACGGCGCCCGACTACGGCGCGCTCGACGCTGCGGCGAAGGCGCTCGCCTATGACATCAAGGCGCTGATCGGCGTGACGGCGAAAATCAATGTGCTCGACGTGAACGGTATCGAGCGCTCGGTCGGCAAGGCTCGCCGCGTGGTCGACAAGCGGCCGAAGTAAGCTCAGCGGAACGTGCCGCTCACGACGATGCAAAAAAGCCGGCTTGCGCCGGCTTTTTTGCATCGTCGTGAGCGTCGCGAGATACGTGAGATGCGCTCAGGAGTTCGGGAACAGCAGCCACATGCGGCCACCCTGCTTCATCTTCCCCGCAAGGTCGCCCGCATCGTCGCCGAGTCCCCAGAAGTAGTCGGCGCGCACGCCGCCCTTGATCGCCGTGCCCGTGTCCTGCGCGAATACGAGACGGTTGAGCGGCGTGTTCGTCAGCGGGCGCGTGGTCGTCAGGAACACCGGCGTGCCGAGCGGGATCGACGATGGATCGACCGCGATCGAGCGCTCCGGCGTAAGCGGCACACCCAGCGCGCCGATCGGGCCATCGGCGCCGCCTTGCGCCGAGCCTTCGGCAGACGGCATTTCGCGGAAGAACACGAAACGCGGATTGGTGTCGAGCAGCGCATCCACGCGCGTCGGGTTCGCGCGCGCCCACGCCTTGATGCCCTGCATGGTCGCCTGCGCGGGCGTGAGTTCGCCGCGGTCGAGCAGCCAGCGGCCAATCGACTTGTACGGCTGGTTATTCGTGCCGCCGAAGCCCACCCGCATCACGCTGCCGTCTTCCATGACGACGCGCCCCGAACCCTGCACCTGGAGAAAGAACGCCTCGATGGGATCGTCGACCCAGACGAGTTCGTTGCCGTTGAGGATGCCCGCGCGTTCGAGCTGTGCGCGCGCCGGCAGCGCGGAGCCCGCGCGATAGCCGGACGGCCAGCGATACAGCGCCGTCTGGTAGATGCCGTGGCGCGTGCGCGAGCCGTGCAGCAGCGGCTCGTAGTAGCCGGTCACGAGGCCGTCGAGCGTGCCGTCGTTATTGGCGAACTGATACGGCGTGAAGTACGTCTCGAAGAACGTGCGCGCGCCAGAGGCGTCGAGATCGTCGAGTTGCGAGGCTGCCGCACAGGCGCGCTGCCAGCGCACTTCACGCGCGAGCCGCGTACAGTTGGCGCGCAGCGCGGCCGTCGCGCCGATCAGCGAATCGTCCTGCCAGCCCGGCACCTGCTGCCAGGCGACCGGCGTGAGACGCGCCGCGGCGATCTGTCCGGGCAGCGTGGGCGCGCCCTTGGGCGGGGCCGTGCGCACGTAGTTCGAGCCGCCGCACGCGGCCAGCAGCGCCGCGAGCGTTGCCGCGCCGACCCAGCCGACGACCTGCCTGCCAAGCTGCACGTTCGCGCGATTTCCGATGAACCGGCGCATCAACCTACGCGCCGCCGTTAATTCCGACATCAGGCCGGAAGCGCGCGCCAATTCTGGCGCACAATCTGCGTTGTTTTCGATGGAAGCCGCCATGTCTGATCTGCTCGACGAATACCCGATGCTCATGTTTGGGCTGGAAGCGCTGATCGCGCTGTTCCTGCTAATTTTCATCGTTGTGTGGACCGCGTCGGGCAGGAAAAAGCGAGCCCCGCACAACCGGCGTGACTAGCAGACCCCAAATTCGGGCAACGGTTCAAAACGGTGAACAAGAAGGCGCGCGACAACGCTTCGGTTCAGTGAAGCGTGCGCGGCATACGCAGGACGAACTCGGGAACGGGCGCCTCGAAACGCTCGGCGTCCTCGGCCACGCAGAAGTATTCGCCGCGCATGGTGCCCACGGGCGTGGCGATCACGGCCCAGCTGGTGTACTCAAACTGCTCGCCGGGTTTGAGCAGCGGTTGATGGCCTACTACGCCCAGGCCCTTCACTTCCTGCACGTGATCTTCGCTGTCAGTGATGACCCAGTGGCGCGCGATGAGTTGCGCGCTCACCTGCCCCGTGTTGCGAATCGTCAACGTGTAGGCGAACGCATACTGGCGGCGCTCCGGATCCGATTCTTCGGGCAGGTAGCGGACCTGCGCGGTCACGCTGAATTCGTACTGACTCATCCTTGTTCCATATGCCGGGCCTCGCGGCCGGTCAAACCTGGTTAAGCGGGCCGCCCGTCATGCGGGGGACATGGAATGGCATTCTGCTTGATGCGCCCGCCCCCCGCAACCCGCAATCCCTAACGAGGCCGGGCCCGCACAGCCGCCACCGGCGCGGCTCTCGCGCGATCTCGCCGCGACGCGCGCACGACGGCGCCGCACCAGCGCGGTGCACAGGTCGGACTGCGTCCTGGCCGAATGGCCAACGTTGCCGCAAAACCGCCCACGAGGGCGCAGCCCGCCCCCGCGCTGACGGTAAAATACGATTTTCCCGTCTGTCTTTCCGATTGCCGCCATGACGCAATTCCGCATCGCTCCCAGCATCCTCTCGGCCGACTTCGCACGGCTGGGCGAGGAAGTCCGTAACGTTGTCGCCGCCGGCGCCGACTGGATCCACTTCGACGTGATGGACAACCATTACGTGCCGAATCTCACCATCGGCCCGCTCGTGTGCGAGGCGATCCGCCCGCACGTGGACGTGCCCATCGACGTGCATCTGATGGTGCGCCCGGTCGATCGCATCGTGCCCGATTTCGCCAAGGCCGGCGCGAATCTCATCAGCTTCCACCCGGAAGGCTCGGATCACATCGACCGCACGCTGTCGCTGATCCGCGACCACGGCTGCAAGGCCGGTCTCGTGTTCAACCCGGCCACGTCGCTGAACTACCTCGACCACGTGATGGACAAGGTCGACCTCGTGCTGATCATGTCGGTGAACCCGGGTTTTGGCGGCCAGTCCTTCATTCCCGAGGCGCTCAACAAGCTGCGTGAAGCGCGCGCGAAGATCGACGCCTACACCGCACGCACGGGCCGCGAAATTCACCTCGAAGTCGATGGCGGCGTGAAGATCGACAACATCGCCGAAATCGCCGCAGCAGGCGCGGATACCTTCGTCGCCGGCTCGGCCGTGTTCGGCAAGCCGGACTACAAGGCCGTGATCGACCAGATGCGCGCGCAGCTCGCCACGGTCAAGGGCGCGGGCGCAGCATGAGCGCCACCGTCAAGTTCACGGCGCCGCGCATCGAAGCGGCGCTGATCGACCTCGACGGCACCATGGTCGACACCGCCGACGATTTCGCGGCGGGCCTGAACGGCATGCTCGCCCAGTTCGACGCCGAGGAAACGACGCGCGAAGAGGTCATGGGCTATGTCGGCAAGGGTTCGGAACATTTGATCAAGAGCGTGCTCGCGCCGCGCTTTGCGCAGGACGACGCCCAGGCGCGCTTCGACGAAGCGCTCGCGCTCTACCAGGACGAGTACGCGAAGATCAACGGCCGCCACACGCATCTGTATCCCGATGTGGAAGCCGGGCTTTCCGCGCTGCGCGACCAGGGCATTCGCCTTGCCTGCGTGACCAACAAGCCGCACCGCTTCGCCGTCGAGCTGTTGCAGCAATACGGCCTCGCGCGCTACTTCGAGGCCGTGCTGGGCGGCGACAGCCTGCCGAAGAAGAAGCCCGATCCGCTGCCCATGCTCACGGCGTGCGAGCGCCTGGGGGTGCAGCCGCAGGCGGCGGTGGCCATTGGCGATTCGGAGAACGACGCGCTCGCGGGCCGCGCGGCGGGCATGGCGACCCTCACGGTGCCCTATGGCTACAATCATGGCCAGCCTGTACAAAAAATTGAGTCGGATGGTATAGTTGCCACGCTGCTCGAAGGCGCCAAAGCCATCGCAGCACACAATCTTCTGACCTAAGTTCTGTACTTACCGTCACCTTATCCTCATGTTTCTGAATAAAAAACGGAGTCTGAGCAGCATCGACCGGGGAGCCTGGCCCTGGCGTCGCTGGTCGCGCTAACCTCACTCGAGGTTCGCTGAAGTCGCGCGCAAGCTCCTCTTCAGCTCCGTTTTTTACTTCGCTGCGCGCTTGCGCGTGTTTCGTCTCTCTCGTCTCTAAACTGTTGCGGTTACCCGTCGGCTGGTTTTGCCGTGGGCTTTCGCCGTCCTTGCATGCCGATCCCGCGCATGCCGGGCCGCCAGCGCCTACGTCACGCACCTGCTGCCGATTCTCCGCACACCGGCCCGGCACAGGTTTGCGCCTTTGCACGACAGCGGGCCGCACGAGCGAGCGCCAGCGTACTCAAGCACTCAAAACAGACGCCATCGCGCACACGCCGCGCCCCTTTTTGAGCCGCACAGGGCCCGCACCCGACGTCGCGAACGGCAGCACGCACAGGATCGGAACATGACCGAACTCGAATTTCAGTCCCTCGCCAACGAGGGTTACAACCGCATCCCGCTGATCGCCGAAGCCCTCGCCGATCTCGAAACGCCGCTTTCGCTGTACCTGAAGCTCGCGCAACCCGAGCGCGGCGGCGCCAACTCCTTCCTGCTGGAATCCGTCGTGGGCGGCGAGCGCTTTGGGCGCTACTCGTTCATCGGCTTGCCCGCACGCTCGCTGATTCGCGTGAAAAACGGCGTCTCGGAAGTCGTGCGCGACGGCCAGGTGATCGAGACGCACGACGGCGATCCGCTCGAATTCATCGCCCAGTACCAGGCGCGCTTCAAGGTCGCGCAGCGTCCGGGCCTGCCGCGTTTCTGCGGCGGCCTGGCCGGTTACTTCGGCTACGACGCGGTGCGCTATATCGAGAAAAAGCTCGCGAGCACCTGCCCGCCCGACGATCTCGGCCTGCCCGATATCCAGTTGCTGCTCAGCGAAGAAGTCGCCGTGATCGACAATCTCGCGGGCAAGCTCTACCTGATCGTCTACGCCGATCCGCAAACGCCAGAGGCCTACACCAAGGCGAAGCATCGCCTGCGCGAACTCAAGCAGCGCCTGCGCGCAACGGTGCAGCCGCCGGTCACCTCGGCGAGCGTGCGCACCGAGACCTATCGCGAATTCAAGAAGGACGATTACCTCGCGGCCGTGCGCAAGGCGAAGGAATACATCGCCGCGGGCGAGCTGATGCAGGTGCAGGTCGGCCAGCGCCTGACCAAGCCGTATCGCGACAATCCGCTCTCGCTTTATCGCGCACTGCGCTCGCTCAATCCGTCGCCGTACATGTACTACTACAACTTCGGCGACTTCCACGTGGTGGGCGCGTCGCCGGAGATTCTGGTGCGCCAGGAGCAGCGCGGCGAAGACCGCATCGTGACGATCCGTCCGCTCGCCGGCACGCGCCCGCGCGGCAACACGCCCGAGCGCGACGCCGAACTCGCGACCGAGCTGCTCAACGATCCGAAGGAAATCGCCGAGCACGTCATGCTGATCGACCTCGCGCGCAACGACGTGGGCCGCATCGCCGAAATCGGTTCGGTGACGGTGACCGACAAAATGGTCATCGAAAAGTACTCGCACGTGCAGCACATCGTGAGTTCGGTCGAAGGCAAGCTCAAGGCCGGCATGACCAACTATGACGTGCTGCGCGCGACCTTTCCGGCGGGCACGCTCTCGGGTGCGCCGAAAGTGCGCGCGATGGAACTGATCGACGAGCTCGAACCGGTGAAGCGCGGCCTGTACGGCGGCGCGGTCGGCTACCTCTCGTTCAACGGCGAGATGGATCTGGCCATCACGATCCGCACCGGCGTCATCCACAACGGCAATCTGTACGTGCAGGCCGCCGCGGGTGTCGTAGCGGATTCGGTGCCCGAGTCGGAATGGCAAGAAACCGAAAACAAGGCGCGCGCTGTGCTGCGCGCCGCCGAGCAGGTGCAGGACGGCCTCGACAGCGACTTTTGATTTGAGCGGAGATAGACCATGTTGCTCATGATCGACAACTACGATTCGTTTACCTACAACATCGTCCAGTACTTCGGCGAACTCGGCGAAGACGTCCGCACGCACCGTAACGACGAAATCACCATCGACGAAATCAAGGCGCTCAATCCCGAGCGCATCTGCCTGTCGCCGGGCCCAAGCAACCCGCAGAACGCGGGCATCACGCTCGACGTGCTGCGCGAATTTGCGGGCAAGACGCCGATTCTGGGCGTGTGCCTCGGCCATCAGGCCATCGGCGAAGCATTTGGCGGGCGCGTCGTGCGCGCCAAGACCATCATGCACGGCAAGGTGAGCCAGATCGAGACCGACTGCAAAGGCGTGTTCGCCGACCTGCCGAAGCATTTCAACATCACGCGCTATCACTCGCTCGCGATCGAGCGCGAATCGCTGCCCGATTGCCTCGAAGTGTCCGCATGGACGGAAGACGGCGAAATCATGGGCGTGCGCCACAAGACGCTTGCGGTCGAAGGCGTGCAGTTCCATCCGGAATCGATTCTCTCGGAGCACGGCCACGCCCTGTTCGAGAATTTCCTGAAGCAGACCAAGCGCGCGTAAAGCAGCTCAAGCCGGAGGCCAGAACATGATTACCCCCCAGGAAGCGCTGCAACGCACGATCGAGCACCGCGAAATCTTCCACGACGAGATGCTGCATCTCATGCGCATGATCATGCGCGGCGAGCTTTCGCCGGTGCTGTCGGCGGCCATCATCACCGGCCTGCGCGTGAAGAAGGAAACCATCGGCGAGATCGCGGCGGCCGCGACCGTGATGCGTGAGTTCGCGAATCACGTCGAGGTGAAGGACAACTCGAACTTCATCGACATCGTCGGCACCGGCGGCGACGGTTCGCACACCTTCAACATCTCCACGGCGTCGATGTTCGTCGTCGCGGCGGCGGGCGCGAAGGTCGCCAAGCACGGCAATCGCGGCGTCTCCAGCAAGTCGGGCAGCGCGGACGTGCTCGACGCGCTCGGCGTGAACATCGACCTCCAACCGGATCAGGTCGCCGCGTCGATCGCCGAAACCGGCATGGGCTTCATGTTCGCGCCCAACCATCACCCGGCGATGAAGAACATCGCCGCCGTGCGCCGCGAACTGGGCGTGCGCACGATCTTCAACATCCTCGGCCCGCTCACGAATCCGGCCGGCGCGCCCAATCAGCTGATGGGCGTGTTCCACCCCGACCTCGTCGGCATCCAGGTGCGCGTGATGCAGCGCCTCGGCGCGAAGCACGTGCTCGTCGTGTACGGCAAGGACGGCATGGACGAGGTCTCGCTGGGCGCGGCAACGCTCGTCGGCGAGCTGAAGGACGGCGAGATTCGCGAGTACGAGATCCATCCGGAAGACTTTGGCCTGCAGATGGTGTCGAACCGCTCGCTCAAGGTCGAGAACGCCGAGGAGTCGAAGGCGATGCTGCTTGGCGCGCTCTCGAACGAAGCGGGCACCGCGCGCGAAATCGTCGCGCTCAATTCAGGCACGGCGCTTTATTCGGCCAACGTCGTCGACTCGATCGCCGACGGCATCGCGCTTGCGCGCGAGACCCTCGCCAGCGGCCGCGCACGCGCCAAAGTCGACGAACTGGTACGCTTCACGCAGCAATTCAAGCGCTAAAACCCCGCTGATCCAGCACCGTTTTTTGTAGACCATCATGAGCGACATCCTCGAAAAGATCATTGCGGTGAAGCGCGAAGAAGTGCGCGCCGCCGAGCAGAGCGCCCCGCTCGAAGAACTGCGCCTCGCGGCGAGCACGCGCGACCTGCGCGACTTCGTCGGCGCGATCCGCGCAAAGCACGCGAACGGCCAGGCGGCCGTGATCGCCGAAGTCAAGAAGGCGAGCCCGTCGAAGGGCGTGCTGCGCGAGAACTTCAATCCCGCCGAAATCGCGCGCTCGTATGCCGAAGGCGGCGCGGCGTGCCTGTCCGTGCTCACCGACGTGCAGTTCTTCCAGGGCAGCGTCGCCTACCTGGAAGCCGCGCGCGCGGCGTGCAACCTGCCGGTGATCCGCAAGGACTTCATCGTCGATCCGTACCAGGTCGTCGAAGCCCGCGCGATGGGCGCCGATGCGATCCTGCTGATCGCCGCCGCGCTCGAACCGTCGCAGATGCGCGACCTCGAAGCGCTCGCGCATTCGCTCGGTCTCGCTGTACTGGTCGAAGTGCACGACCGCGAAGAACTCACGCACGCGCTCACCTTGAAGACGCCGCTGATCGGCATCAACAACCGCAATCTGCGCACCTTCGAGACCACGCTGCAAACCACCATCGGCATGCTGGACGACGTGCCCGAAGACCGCATCGTCGTGACGGAATCGGGCATTCTTTCGCGCGCCGATGTCGAGAAGATGCGCGAGCTGGCCGTGCACACGTTCCTGGTCGGCGAGGCGTTCATGCGCGCCGACGAGCCGGGCGCGGAACTCGCGCGCATGTTCTTCTGAGCGTCACGGGAACACGCAGTCATGGGTATCGAACGCGAAATCAAGCTCGCGCTGCCGCAGGATCAGGTGGACGCCGCGCTGCGCTTCTTTGCGACCCGCACGGGCGCAGAAGGCCACGCCATCCGGCTGGAGAACATCTACTTCGACACGCCCGAGCTTGCGCTCGCGCGGGCGAAGAGCGCGCTGCGCCTGCGCCGCGCGCCGCAGGGCTGGCTCCAGACGTTCAAGACCGTGGGCGTGGCGCAAAACGGTCTGCACGCGCGCCACGAGTGGGAAATGCCGGTTGCGGGCGAGGCGCTGGAAGTCGACAAGCTGCTGCACGAATGCGATGAAGCGGGTGTATCGACGGCGCTTTCCGCAGCGGCCGCGAACCTGATTCCGCTCTTTCGCACCGACTTCACGCGCACGCTGTGGACGTTGACGGTCGCGGGCACGCAGGTCGAAGCCGCCGTCGATCAGGGCGAAGTCAGCGCGGACGTGAACGGCGAAGCGCGCCGCGCGCCGATCTGCGAAATCGAGCTCGAATTGAAAGACGGCGACGAAGCGGCGCTGCACACGCTCGCCGACGAACTCGCCAAAGCGCTGCCGGGCCTCGCGCCCGACGACATCAGCAAGGCGCAGCGCGGTTACAGGCTGCGCGAAGGCTGAAAGCTGAAAGGTCGAAACACAAGGTCGAAACAAAAGGCCGAAACCACTGACAACGGCGCGATCAACTTCGCGCCGTTTTTTCTCTCGCTGACCTCGCTGTTAGTTGCAACATGAAGTTGCAATATACGCGCCGAAGCGCCCGCCGCATTGAACCGCCGCGCGTTTACTGCGACACTTCCGGCCCATGACATCCACGAAACGCACGCACGCTGCGACGCCGGTGCAAGCCTCGCTCTTCGAGGACGCTTTGCCCGATACCGCGCAGGCCACCCTGGACGATCCGTCCGTACCTGAAGTCGATCCGCGCCAGATCACGATTTTTTCGCTTTTCGAGGATGACGAGTTTCCGCTGCCTGCCGTCGACTCGGCCGTGGCGACCGCTACGACAGACGACGCACCCGCACCCGCCCAAGCCATGACCCAGACCGCCGCCGCACCCGCGCGCCTCGAAGACCAGTTCGCCGCCCTGCCCACCGCGTGGCGCGATTTGCTCGAACCGTTTATCGCAAGCGATGCGTTTGCGCCGCTCTGCCAGTTCGTCGATGCCGAACGCGCGGCGGGCAAGACCGTCTATCCCGCCGATGTGTTCCGCGCGCTGCGCCTCACCTCGCCCGACGACGTCAAGGTGGTGATCCTTGGCCAGGATCCTTATCACGGCGACGATCGCGGCACGCCGCAGGCGCATGGCCTCGCGTTTTCGGTGCCGCCGGGCGTGCGTCCGCCGCCCTCGCTGCGCAACATGTTCAAGGAAATCGCGGCGAGCCTCGGTATCGAAGCGCCCGCGCACGGTTGTCTCGACGCCTGGGCGCGTCAGGGCGTGCTGCTGCTCAACACCGTGCTGACCGTCGAGCGCGCGAACGCCGCGAGCCACGCGAAGCGCGGCTGGGAGCGTTGCACCGATACGCTGATCCACGAACTCGCCACGCGTCACCAGCATCTGGTGTTCATGCTCTGGGGCGCGCACGCGCAGAACAAGCGCGCGCTGCTCGGCAATGGTGAACATGGCGTGCTGGAAGCGCCGCATCCGTCGCCGCTGTCGGCGCATCGCGGCTTTCTGGGCTGCGGACATTTCGTGCAGGCGAACGAATACCTGGAGGCGCATGGCCGCCAGCCGATCGACTGGCGCTTGCCGGAAGTCGGCGAAGTGCTTGCCTGACGAACTGACGTTTCGACGCTAAGAACCCAGGCTTCAAGCGCAGAATAAAAAAAACGCCACGAAATCGCTTTCGTGGCGTTTTTCTTTTGCAGCTCGCCATGCCGCGCAACGAAGCGCGGCATGGTAACCCAGGTACGACTCAGGCTGCGGCGATTGCTTCGCGCGCGCTGGCGAGCGCTGCGCTGGCTGCGTCGGCGCCCATGTTCAGGCCTTCGGCGTAGATGAAGTTCACATCGGTCATGCCCAGGAAGCCCAGGAACGACGTCAGGTACGGCGTCTGGCTGTCGTGCGCCGTGCCTTGATACTTGCCGCCGCGAGCCGAAACGACGAACACCTTCTTGCCCTTCACGAGGCCCTCGGGGCCGTTTGCCGTGTACTGGAACGTGATGCCGGCGCGGGCGATCCAGTCGAAGTACGTCTTCAGTTGCGACGAGATGCCGAAGTTGTACAGCGGAGCGCCGATCACGACGATGTCAGCGGCTTGCAGTTCGGCGATCAGGGCTTCGCTGCGTGCGGCGATGGCCTGCTGCTCCGGCGTGCGCTGGTCAGCCGGCGTGAAGAACGCGCCGAGGACGCTGTCGTCCAGGTGCGGCAGCGGATCGGCTTGCAGGTTGCGCGTAACGACTTGCGCGCCCGGATTCGATTGTTGCAGCTTGGCCGTCAATTCGTTGACGAGCAGCGTCGATTGGGCGCCTTGCGAGCGGGCGGCGGAATTGATTTGCAGGATCGTGGTCATGGTCACTCCTTCGGGGTCGGTGTGCGCAACGTTGCGCGAGTGAAGCCATTGTGTTTTTTTGCTGCGCGCCGAAAAAGTAGCCCGCCGATGACGGATTGTTGCAACGATAGAACAATCGGGACGAAAAAAAGCGGCGGGGCCGGATGGGCCTCGCCGCTTTCAATGTGCGGGTAAAAAGCTGAGGAAAGCGCTTGCCTGCCCTCAGCCTCTAGTACGAGCGACGCTCAAGCCGCCAGCCAGCGATCGCGCAGCGCGCGTGACGCGGGACGCTTGTCGGTGACGCTGAGCTTGTAGCGCGCGATATCGGGCGCGTCGAGCGTCAGGCGCGCGATGCGCAGTTCGTCGCGACGGAACGCGTGGATCTCCACCTTTGCGCCCGGCTGATAACGCGAGAGCAGCGCGTCGAGATTGCCGCCCGTCACGCGCAGGCCGTCGAGCGCAATCAGCACGTCGCCTGCCGACAGCCCGGCCTTCTGCGCCGCGCCGCCTTCGTACACGACCGCCAGCGCCGCTTCGGCGCCGCCACGCAGACGCGCGCCCAGCGACGGCTTCGCGCCGCGCTCCGGCTCGCCTTCGAGCTTCACGCCGAACGGCTCCAGCAGCGTCGCCAGCGGCAGGTCACGCGTGCCGCGCACGGCATCGGCGAACAAGGCGCCCAGCTCCACGCCGGTGGCTTCGGCGATCAGCGCTTCGACGTCCTCCTCGCCCACGCCCACCGGCTTGCCGCGATAGAAGTCGCGGCCGTAGCGCTGCCACAGCAGACGCATCACATCGTCGAGCGACTTGCGCCCATTCGTTTCGGTGCGGATCGTCAGGTCGAACGCGAGCGCGACGAGCGAGCCCTTCGTGTAGTAGCTGACGATGGCGTTGGCCGCGTTCTCGTCCTGGCGGTAGTACTTGACCCACGCGTCGAACGAGCTTTCCGCGACGCTCTGCTTCAGACGCCCCGCGCCACGCAGCACGCCTGCAATCGTCTTGCCGACCAGGCCGAAGTAGTCATCGACGGAAATCAGGCCGCTGCGCAGCAGCATCAGGTCGTCGTAGTAGGACGTGAAGCCTTCGAACAGCCACAGCAGCGAGGTGTAGTCCTCGCTCGCCAGGTCGTACGGCACGAACGCGGCTGGCTTGATGCGCTTGACGTTCCACGTATGGAAATACTCGTGGCTGCACAGGCCGAGGTACGTACGGTAGCCCTCCGTCGTCTCGGGCTTGCCCTTCACGGGCAGGTCGGTGCGGTTGCAGATCAGCGCGGTGGACGCGCGATGTTCCAGGCCGCCGTAACCGTCGCTGACCGCCTGGGTCATGAACACGTAGCGCTCCATCGGCGCGCGTTTGGTGCGCGGCTCGAACAGCGCAATCTGCGCTTCGCAGATTTTTTGCAGGTCTTTCGCGAGACGTTCCGTGTCGAGCGCCGCCACGCGGCCCGCGATCACGATGTCGTGCGGCACGCCATGCGCCTTGAAATTGGCAAGCGTGAATTCGCCGAGCGTCACCGGATGATCGATCAGCTCGTCATAGTTCGCCGCCGCGTAATCGCCGAAGCCGTAACGCTTGGTGCCGCGCGCTTCCGGCAGCGCGGTGGCCACGCGCCAGTGGCGGAACGCGTGACCGTCCGGGCGCTGGATATCGACGATATGCTGCGCATCCTCATGGCCGAGCGCCGCGAGGAACACGCTCGTGCCGTTGAAGAAACCGCCCGTGTCGTCCAGATGCGCAGCGCGCACCGACAAGTCCCACGCGTAGACCTCGTAGCGCAGCGTGAGCGCGCCCTTCACCGGCGCGGCCTGCCACGAATGCTTGTCGGTCTTGGTGATGCGCACCTTGCGGCCCGCTTCGTTGACCGCGCGCAGCGTGACGATGTTGCGCGCGAATTCGCGCACCATGTAGCTGCCCGGAATCCACACGGGCAGCATGAAGCGCTGGCCGTCCTGCGCGGGATCTTCGATGGTGAGCGTCACCTCGAACAGATGCGCGGCGGGGTTCTTCGGGACGATGGTGTATCGGATCGGCTTCATCGGCTGGATGGGGTGACGGAGTGACGATTCGCGGGAGCGACTCGGTAAGCGTTAGGCCCAGCGCTCGCAGGGCGCGGCGCTCGTGGCGCGCGTCTGCGATCGTAGGAAGGCAAAATTCGGGACAAAAATCCGGCAGACAAAAAAGTACCGGCCGCGAAGGCGGCCGGCGGATTCGGGCTTGGCGTCAGTGCGCGGCGCTCAGCTCGCTTTCGAGCCGGTCGGCGCTGACCGCGCCCGGCAGGCGGCGGCCATCGGCCAGAATCACCGTGGGCGTGCCGGTCACGTTCATCTTTGCGCCCAGCTTCAGGTTGCTGTCGATCGCGGCCGTGTTGCAGGTGCCGGCGGCGGTAGGTTTCTTGCGATCCACCATCCACGATTCCCACGCCTGCGCGCGGTCGGTCGAGCACCAGATCGACTTGGCCTTGGCCGTCGAATCGTCAGAGAGCACCGGGTACAGGAAGGTGTAGACCGTCACGTTGTCGATCGACTTGAGCGTCGATTCGAGCTGATGGCAGTACGGGCAGTTCGGGTCGGAGAACACCGCGATCGTGCGCTTGCCATTGCCCTTCACCACTTTCACTGCGTTCTCGAACGGCAGCTTGGCGAAGTCGATCTTGTTGAGTTCGGCCAGGCGCGCTTCGGTGAGGTTGCGGTGCGCCTTGGTATCGACGAGGTCGCCCGTCATCACGTAGTCGCCGTTGACGTCGCTATAGATGATCTGCGTGCCGAGGTTCACCTCGTACAGACCGGCGACGGGCGCCTTCTGGATGCCCTTGATGTCGCCGGCGTCGACGCCCAGACGCTGCTGCAGCGCAGCCTTGATCTTGTCGGTGGTCTGGTCGGCCTGCGCCGAGCAGCCGAGCACCGAGGCGGCCGCCGCGACGACCAGCGCGGCAATGCGGATACGCTTTTGCATGGAATGCTTTCCTGATTCGGGAGCGCGGCGCACGCACGGCGCGCGACACGTTCCAGGTGAAATTCGGGTGCGGATCGAATCGGCCAGGCACCGCGCCGACCATCCCCGATCCGTCATTCTAAGCCGCTTGGGGCGTGCAGCAACGCAAATGCCCGCGTAGCAGCAAGGGTGGGAGCGGTTCGTCGCCTAGCCGAGCGCGGCGGCTACGAGCCAGCGCTTGACGAGCGGCTGCGCGCCGACGAAGGCCATGCCGGTGTTGCGCACCGCGCGCGCGATCGTGCCGGGCACGGCGAAGAGGCGTTGCAGACCGTCGGTGGCGACCACGAGCTTTTGAATGTCCTCGCGGCGACTGCGTTCGTAGCGGCGCAGCAGCACGGTATCGCCGAGATCGCGAAACGCTTCCTTCTGCGCGATCACGTCGACGAGCGCGGCCACGTCGCGCAGACCCAGATTGACGCCCTGCCCCGCGAGCGGGTGGATCAGGTGCGCGGCGTCGCCGATCAGCGCGACGCGCGGCGCGATCAGCTTGTCGACCGTTTGGAGCGAGAGCGGGAAGCCGCGCGCGGGCGTCACGCATTCGAGGCCGCCGTGCAGGTTCTGCGTCGCGCGCTCGACTTCGGCGGCGAGCTGTTCGGGTTCGAGCTTGAGCAGCGCTTCGGCGTGTTCGGTCTGCGCCGACCACACCAGCGAGACGTGCTGATCGGGCAGCGGCAGCAGCGCGATGATTTCGCCGTCGCGGAACCACTGGTACGCGCATTCGCCATGCGGCTTCTGTGCGCGGAAATTGGCGACCACGCCCGTCTGGCGATAGTCGCGGCGATCGACCTTCGAGCCGATCTGCGAGCGCACCCACGAGTGCGCGCCGTCAGCGCCCACGGCCAGGTCGGCTTCGATCGTGCGGCCGTTGGCGAGGCCGATCACGGCGGCGTCCGGCTGGATGTCGAGCGTCTGCGCGCGCGAATCGATCCAGGTGAGATTGGGCTGGAAGTGCAGCGCGGAGTCGAGCGCGCGCTCGACCAGCGACGATTCGGCGATCCAGGCGAGATGCGAAACCGACGCCTGGTACGCCGAGAAGTGCAGCTCAGCCGCGGCGTCGCCGAACACGCGCATGTCGTAGACGGGCGTGAGGCGCGTGGCGTCGACGGCCTGCCAGACCCGCAGCCGCTCGAACAGCGCCTGCGAACTGCGCGAAAAGGCATAGACGCGCGCATCGAACACGGCGCCGTGCGGCAGCGGCGCACAGGGTTGCGCGAGCAGCGCCACGCGCAGGCCGTTCTGGGTCAGCGCGAGCGCCGCCGACTTGCCGACGAGGCCGCCGCCGATCACGGCGACATCAAAGGTCTGGTTGCTTGCAGTCATCCGCGCATTATAGCTGTGGGGCCTTGTCTGACAGGGCCGGATGGGCAGCCCGATGGCCGGCGCTTGCGTTGCGGCAAGCGGGGCGCGGTGGCTTGCCGCAGGCGCTCAATGCAGGCTCGATGCGCGCCCCGAAGCGGCGCGCAGATCGCGCCCCTTTCGTTGCTCGCCCGTCGCGCCACAGCCATCGTCGAAGCGGTGCGCGGACGAGGTTACAATTACGGTTTTCGTGACTTCGCGTCACGCCCCTGACGTGCATTTTCGTGCCATCCGGGCCGCCCGCGCGGCGCACTCGCGCCAGCCCGTCCGGCCTTGCAGCTCACGCCCGACCCCGGCGAGCCGCACGTCGCCACCCTGACATGCAGAGAATTTCATGAGCCTCCAATGCGGCATCGTCGGCTTGCCTAACGTCGGCAAGTCCACCCTCTTCAACGCGCTGACCAAGGCCGGCATCGCGGCTGAAAACTACCCGTTCTGCACGATCGAGCCGAACGTCGGCGTCGTCGAAGTGCCGGATCAGCGCCTGAAAGCCCTCTCGGAGATCGTCAAGCCCGAGCGCGTCGTGCCGGCCGTGGTCGAGTTCGTCGACATCGCGGGTCTCGTGGCAGGCGCCAGCAAGGGTGAAGGCCTCGGCAACCAGTTCCTCGCCAATATCCGCGAAACGGATGCGATCACGCACGTCGTGCGCTGCTTCGAAGACGACAACGTGATTCACGTCGCGGGCAAGGTCGATCCGCTCTCCGACATCGAAGTCATCAACACCGAACTCGCGCTCGCCGACCTCGGCACGGTCGAGAAGGCGCTCACGCGCTACTCGAAGGCCGCCAAGTCGGGTAACGACAAGGAAGCCGCGAAGCTCGTCGCCGTGCTGGAAAAAGTGCGCACGCAGCTCGACCAGGCCAAGCCGGTTCGCGGCCTCGACCTGAACGAAGACGAACAGGCGCTGCTCAAGCCGTTCTGCCTGATCACCGCGAAGAAGACGATGTACGTCGCGAACGTGAAGGACGACGGCTTCGAGAACAACCCGTACCTGGACGCCGTGCGCAAGTACGCCGAAGCCGAGAAGGCGCCGGTCGTCGCAGTGTGCGCCGCGATCGAGGCGGAAATCGCCGATCTCGAAGACGAAGACAAGGCCGCGTTCCTCGCCGACATGGGCATGGAAGAGCCGGGCCTGGATCGCGTGATCCGCGCGGGCTTCAAGCTGCTCGGCCTGCAAACCTACTTCACGGCAGGCGTGAAGGAAGTGCGCGCGTGGACGATCCATATTGGCGATACGGCCCCGCAGGCGGCCGGCGCGATCCACACGGACTTCGAGCGCGGCTTCATTCGCGCGCAGACGATTGCGTTTGACGACTACATCCAGTTCAAGGGCGAAGCCGGCGCGAAGGAAGCCGGCAAGATGCGCGCCGAAGGCAAGGAATATGTCGTGCACGACGGCGACGTGATGAACTTCCTGTTCAACGTTTAAGCCACCAGGCCGTGCTTCGCGCATGATGAAAGCCCGCTCCCGAGCGGGTTTTTTTACGACCGCAGTTCAGCCGCACGACAACAACGATACGAGAGATAACAACAATGACGGGACTTTGCGCGCCTTCGCGCGCCACACGTTCGATTGGCGCGGCCCTTCTCGCGCTCTGCCTGATTGCGCCGACGTCGGCTTTCGCCTTCCAGCCCTCTCCCGGCACCTACGCCACGCCAGACGAATCCGACCTCGACAATCACAACGGTTACGTGAACCGCGATGGCCAGGCCGTCCATTCGCCCGCGCATACGCGCTCGGGCCGCGTGCCCGAAGGCGCGAGCGCGCGATGCCGCGACGGCAGCTACAGTTTCAGCCGCCATCACAGCGGCACCTGCTCGCGACACGGCGGCGTCGCGCAGTGGCTTTGACGTGCCGGCACGTCGCTCGCAGCCACGCGCTGCTCCCCCACCGCCCGCGCCCCGTACAATAGCGGTTTGCGCATCCCGCGCGATGGCGCGTCATCGCGCGGTTTGAGCGCGGCTTGAGCGCGTTTGAACGTGGTTCTCGCCGCGTTTCAAGACAGAATTCCGCCCCTTTTTCTCCCGTTTTTCAGACTCCAAAGACACTCTCATGGCCCAATACGTCTTCACCATGAACCGGGTCGGCAAGATCGTGCCGCCCAAGCGCCAGATCCTGAAGGACATTTCGCTGTCGTTCTTCCCGGGCGCGAAGATCGGTCTGCTCGGCCTGAACGGCTCGGGCAAGTCCACGCTCATCAAGATCATGGCTGGCGTCGACAAGGACATCGAAGGCGAAGCCACGCCGATGCCCAACCTGAACATCGGCTACCTGCCGCAGGAACCGCAGCTCGACCCCGAAAAGACCGTGCGCGAAGCGGTCGAAGAGGGTCTGGGCGACGTGTTCAACGCGCAGAAGAAGCTCGACGAGATCTACGCTGCCTACGCCGAGCCGGACGCCGACTTCGACGCCCTCGCCGCGGAACAGGCCAAGTACGAAGCGATCCTCGCCACGACCGACGGCAGCGCCGAACAGCAGATCGAAATTGCCGCCGACGCACTGCGCCTGCCGGCATGGGACGCCAAGATCGGCAACCTGTCGGGCGGTGAAAAGCGCCGCGTGGCGCTGTGCAAGCTGCTGCTCGAAAAGCCGGACATGCTGCTGCTCGATGAGCCGACCAACCACCTGGACGCCGAATCGGTCGAGTGGCTGGAGCAGTTCCTCACGCGCTTCCCGGGCACCGTGGTCGCCGTGACCCACGATCGCTACTTCCTGGACAACGCCGCCGAGTGGATTCTCGAACTCGACCGTGGCCACGGCATTCCCTGGAAGGGCAACTACTCCAGCTGGCTCGACCAGAAGGAAGAGCGCCTGAAGCAGGAAGAAGCGACGGAATCGGCGCGCCAGAAGGCGATCAAGAAGGAACTGGAGTGGGTGCGCCAGAACCCGAAGGGCCGCCAGGCCAAGTCGAAGGCGCGTATCGCCCGCTTCGAGGAACTGTCGAGCACGGATTACCAGAAGCGCAACGAAACGCAGGAAATCTTCATTCCGGCGGGCGAGCGTCTGGGCAACGAAGTCATCGAGTTCAAGAACGTCAGCAAGTCGTACGGCGACCGTCTGCTCATCGACGACCTCAGCTTCAAGATTCCGGCAGGCGCAATCGTCGGCATCATCGGGCCGAACGGCGCCGGTAAGTCGACGCTGTTCCGCATGCTCACGGGCAAGGAACAGCCGGATTCGGGCGAAATCGTGCAAGGCCCGACGGTCAAGCTCGCTTACGTCGATCAAAGCCGCGATGCGCTCGAAGGCGACAAGACCGTGTTCGAAGCCATTTCGGGCGGCGCGGACGTGCTGACCGTGGGCAAGTACGAAACGCCGTCGCGCGCCTACATCGGCCGCTTCAACTTCAAGGGCGGCGACCAGCAGAAGATCGTCGGCAACCTGTCGGGTGGTGAGCGCGGCCGTCTGCACCTGGCCAAGACGCTGATTTCGGGCGGCAACGTCCTGCTGCTCGACGAACCGTCGAACGACCTCGACGTCGAAACGCTGCGTGCGCTCGAAGACGCGCTGCTCGAATTCGCGGGTTCGGTGATGGTGATCTCCCACGATCGCTGGTTCCTCGACCGTATCGCCACGCACATCCTGGCGTTCGAAGGCGACTCGCAGGTCACGTTCTTCGACGGCAACTATCAGGAATACGAGGCCGACAAGATCAAGCGCCTGGGCGAAGAAGCCGCGCGTCCGAAGCGTCTGCGCTACAAGCCGATCAGCCGCTAAGCGTTACTGCGGTCATCGACGCGAACGGCAGCCTGCGGGCTGCCGTTTTTTTTGCGCGTGCACCTGCGGCACGGCGGTTGCTGGAAGCGGCTACGCTTGATGCTGCTTTTCATTTGCTGCTTACCCAGACGCTTTATTGAGCGCGAGGTGTTCCACATGTCGACGCCGAATCGCAATCGCCCGGCTTCCCGCGTCGTCCTGGTCGTCGCGGTCGTGATCGCGGCGCTCGCCGTGCTCGCGCTCGGCGGCCTTTACGCGCTCCAGCGCGAAGCCAGAGCGCGCGTGGAAGCGTTGCTCGCCCCCATCGGCACGGCAAGCCAGGTGCACGTGGCGTTCTGGCTCACCTCCGTCGAACTCACCGATGTGCGCCTCAAGCCGCCGCCCGACTGGCCCAGCGCCGACGTGCTGCGCGCCCAGCGCATCACCGTCACGCCCGACTTGCGCGCCCTGCTCTCGCACCGCGTGCACATTCGCGAAATCCGTGTGAGCGACTTTGTGATGACGGTGTTGCGCCGCCAGAACGGCTCCATCCAGATCCTGCCGAATCTGCGCCGAGAGATGGAAGCCGCCAGTGCCGCCGACGGCGCCAGCGCCACATCATCGGCTTCGTCGCCTTCATCAACGTCCACGCCTTCCGCCAGCACCGACCTGCCGGGCGACAAGCTGATCGACCACATCGTCCTGGAGAACGGCAGCTTCGTGTTCTACGACCGGTCGGTGAGCAATCCGCCGTGGCGCGTCACGGTGAGCGACGCCAACGCCCGCGTCGATCACGTGCATCTTCCCGCGCTCGACGAACCCACGCACATTGCCGTGACCGGCTCGCTCAAAGGCCCGGCGCACACCGGCCACGTGAGCTTCGACGGCACCCTGCGCATCGCGAGCAAGGACTCGCAGACGCACACGACGCTGCGCAGCGTGGACATCGCCATGCTCGACCCCTATCTGCTGAAAAAGGCCGGCGCGCGGGCCAACGTCACGGGCGGCACACTCGATCTCGACCTCACCGCGACGGTGCGCGGCTATCGCCTGCACGCGCCGGGCACGGTCACGCTGCACCACCTGCAACTCGCCGAAAGCAAAGATCCGCTCGACTCTTTCCTGTCGATTCCGACGCGCGCAGCCGTCGCCGCGCTCAAATCGCACCAGGGCGACATCACGCTGCACTTCGTACTCGATGGGGACTTGCACGATCCGAAGTTCAAGCTCGACGACAGCCTGATGACCGAATTACGGGCGGGTTTCGCGCAGGCGCTCGGGGTGAGCGCGCAAGGCGTGGCGCAGGGCGCGGGACAAACCGCGAAGGGGATCGCCGACGCGCTGCGCAATCTGTTCGGCGCGTCGGGGACGAAGTAACTGTCCGGTTAGACCGGCAGGCCGAGCTCGCGCAGCGTCGCGTCGGTGCTTGCGTTGCTCGTGTGATGCACGCCGTGCCAGCCGAGCGCGTTGGCGGCTTCGGCGTTAAGCGCGTTATCGTCGATAAAGACGAGCTCGTCCGGCTGAATGCCGGGCAATTGCGCCTCGATACGGCGAAACATCTCGTGGAAGATCGCCGGATCGGGCTTCACGAGTTTCACGCGCCCCGACACCACGACATCGCGGCAACGGCGCAGGATGCCGAAACGCTCCCACGCCCACGGAAACGTCTCCGCCGACCAGTTCGTGAGGCCGAAGACCGGCACATTCGCCGCTTCGAGCCGCTCGAAGGTGGCCACGCCGCCCTCCAGCAAGCCGCCGATCATCTCGTGCCAGCGCTCGTAGAACGCGCGGATCAGCGCCTCGTGTTCCGGAAAGCGCGCGACCCGTTCTTCGGTGCCGACCGCGATCGGCTCGCCGCCGTCCTGGCGCACGACCCAATCCATCGCGCAGACGTGGGTGAGAAACCAGCGGCGTTCGTCGTCGTTGGGAATCAGCTTGCGATAGAGATACTCGGGACTCCAGTCCACCAGCACCCCGCCGAAGTCGAACGCCACTGCCTTGATCGCCATGCGCCTGCGCTCCGTTGCCTATGACCTGTGCACTACGTGCGGTCGTTGACGGGATTGAACCGGGGATTGAACCGGGGATCAGACCGGCTGCGTGCGCCTTTCGAGCCACGCCAGCGCGTCGCCGCTCACGTGCGGCGAGACGCGCTCACGCACCGTCTGGTGGTACGCGTTGAGCCACGCGCGCTCGTCCTCGCGCAACAGCGCCAGATCAATACAACGCGTATCGATCGGGCAGAGCGTGAGCGTTTCGAATTTCAGGAAATCGCCGAATTCGGTCTTGCCCGCGCTCTGGTTGAGCACGAGGTTTTCGATACGCACGCCCCACTTGCCCGGACGATAGATGCCCGGCTCGTTCGAGGTGATCATGCCTTCTTCCATCGCCGTCCACGGCTCGGCGGGCGCGTAGTGCGAGATCACCTGCGGGCCTTCGTGGACGTTGAGGAAGTAGCCCACGCCGTGACCGGTGCCGTGGCCGTAGTCGGCGCCCGCTTCCCAGATCGGCGCGCGCGCGATGGCGTCGAGCATCGGCGAGCGGATGCCGCGCGGGAACTGCGCGCGCGAGAGTGCCACCATGCCCTTGAGCACGATCGTGAAATCGCGCTTCTGTTCGGCGCTCGGCGTGCCGACGGGCACCACGCGCGTGATGTCGGTCGTGCCGTCCAGGTACTGGCCGCCCGAGTCGATCAGCAGCAGGCCGTCGCCTTCGATCACGCTGTGCGACTGTTCGGTCGCGCGGTAATGCGGCATCGCGCCATTGGCGTTGAAACCGGCGATCGTCCCAAACGACGGCGACACATAGCCCGGACGGCGCGCACGCGCGGCGGTGAGCTTTTCGTCGACGGTGAGTTCGGTGATGGTTTCGCGGCCCAGCGCCGCTTCGAACCACGCAAAGAATTCGGCCAGCGCCGCGCCGTCCTGCTCCATCGTTTCGCGCACATGCTGCGCTTCCGCCGCGGTCTTGCGCGACTTCAGGTAGGTGCTCGGGTTCAGCGATTCGACGAGATTCACCTGCGCGGGCACCGTCTCCAGCAAGCCGAGCGTCACGCGGCGCGGGTCGACCAGCAGCGTGTCGCCTGCGGGCAGCGCGCCGAGCGCTTCGACCGCCGTGGCATACGGCGCCACGCGCACGCCGTCGCGTTCGAGCGCCTGCGCAAGATCGGCGCTCACCTTGCCTTCCGTGACGAACAGCGTGGCGGCGTCCGGGCCGATCAGCGCATGCGCGACGAACACCGGGTTGTAGTTCACGTCGGCGCCGCGCAGATTGAAGATCCACGCGAGATCGTCGAGCGTCGAGACGAAGTGCCACTGCGCGCCCAGTTCACGCATCGCGCTGCGCACTTGCGCCAGCTTGGCGGGACGTTGCGCGTCGGCGTGCGGCGCGACGTGTTCGTAGACGGGCTCAACGGGCAGCGACGGGCGACCGCTCCAGACCGCGTCGAGCAGATCGACATCGGTACACAGCGCCACGCCGCGTGCCTGCAGCGCGTCGGCCAGCGCGCGCGCCGACGCCACGCCCAGCACCGCGCCGTCCACGGCAACCGCTCCGCCAGTGGGCACGTTCTGCGCAAGCCAGGCGATGTGCGGCGCGCTCTGCTGGCCCGCCGTCATTTTCATCAGCTCGATGCCGGTGCCCGCGAGCTGGTTTTCGGCCTGCACCCAGTAGCGGCTGTCGACCCACACGCCCGCGAAGTCCTTCGTCACGACCAGCGTGCCCACCGAGCCGGTGAAGCCCGACAGCCACTCGCGGCCCTGCCAGCGGCGCGGCAGGTATTCGGAGAGGTGCGGATCGGCGGACGGCACGAGGGCGGCGTCCACACCCGCAGCGGACATCGCGGCGCGTAGCGCGGCGATGCGTTCGGGAGTCGTGGACGTTTCGGGAAGTCGGGCGTTCATGTTTTCACCTGCGAGAGTTGTGGAGCGCGTGTTGTGCGTATTGAGGTGCGCTGTAAGAAGCAATGCGGGGTCTGTCAGTGCTGGCGTCGGCGGGCGCACAGCGACATCGACACCGCCACGAAGACGAACGCGACCGCCGTGCAGACCGGCCATTCGAGCAATTCGCCATCATAGAAGAGGCCGGTGGCACGGCCCGCCGCTTTCGCGAGCGCTGCGCCTGCGAGCGCGGCAACGACGGCAAGCCCAAGTGCGCGGCCAGCAGGGCCCGCGGCGCGGCGCTGGGGATGCAGCAGCCATCCCGCCAGCCCAATGGCCAAACCGAGTACGACGATGCCTGGCCAGCCCATTAGCGCCGTGTCCTAAGGCATTTCAGACGAGTCCTATAGGACTGCGGGGGGACGGCGAATAGCATTCTGAGGTCTCATTTACAACAGTTTTTTTACTGGAAAACGGTCGGCTCGACGCTTCCCGCGTAGCGGTTGAGTGTAGGGGGCGGGATGGCTCAAGGCAAGCGCACCCGACCGGCCCCGGCTGCACTCCCCTATGCGAATCGCTCTAGTCGAACCTGATGCGCGCCAGGCTGAAATCATCGAACGTCTGCTCATTGCAGGCGGACACGCCTGCCGCTATTTCCCCCACGGCACCCCGCTTGTCGAAGCGCTGGAAGATGACGCCTTCGATCTCTTGATGGCGGCCTACTGGTGCGGCGACCTCGGCGGCGACGAACTCATTCCGCGTGCGCGCCGTCTGCTGCCGGGCCTGCCCGCCATCGTCCTGATGGCCTCGCCGCACGAAAGCGAGATCGTCGCGAGCCTCCAGGCCGGCGCCGACGACTGCATCGCCAAACCCGTACGCGGCCCCGAAATGCTCGCCCGCATCGACGCGCTGCTGCGCCGCGCCGGTGTGCGCCGCCCGCGCAACCGTGCGCACTATGGCTTCGGCGATTACCAGTTCGATTCGGCGCGCTACGCGGTCACTTTCCGGGGCCATAGCGTCACGCTCACGCCCAAGGAATTTCGCTTCGCCCTGCTGCTATTCACCAATGCATCGCGCCCCGTTTCTCGCGCGCGCATCCTGGAAACGGTCTGGAATCTGAACCGCGACGTTCGGTCGCGCACGCTCGATACCCATGCCTCGCGGCTGCGCAGCAAATTGCAGCTCGGGCCCGAGCACGGCTGGCGCTTAACCACGCTATACGGCTACGGATATCAACTCGAACGCCTGACGATTAATACTGGGGACGATGCTGACATTGCCGACGCCAATGTCAGAAGCGCGGAAAAGTTATAATATCCGCCTAAATCTTCGCCCCATGGTATGCAGCTTCTAACGATCGGAATTAATCATCACACCGCGCCCGTCGCCTTGCGCGAACGCGTGGCGTTTCCGCTCGAACAGATCAAGCCCGCCCTGGAGCTGTTCAAGGAAGCCTGGACCGGCGGCAAGCGCACCCTGAGCGCGCCCGAAGCTGCCATCCTCTCCACCTGCAACCGCACCGAGCTCTATTGCGCGACCGACGCGCAGGCCTCGCGCGACTCCGCGGTGGAATGGCTCTCGCACTACCACGGTATCCGCGCCGAAGAACTCGCGCCGCACGTCTACACGCTGCCGCAGTCCGAAGCCGTGCGTCACGCGTTTCGCGTGGCGTCGGGGCTCGATTCGATGGTGCTCGGCGAAACCCAGATCGTCGGCCAGATGAAGACGGCGGTGCGTACCGCCACCGAAGCCGGCGCTCTGGGCACCTACCTGAACCAGTTGTTCCAGCGCACCTTCGCCGTGGCGAAGGAAGTGCGCAGCAGCACGGAAATCGGGGCGCAATCAGTTTCGATGGCCGCCGCCGCCGTGCGCCTTGCGCAACGCATCTTCGACAAGATCGCTAACCAGCGCGTGCTGTTCATCGGCGCTGGCGAAATGATCGAGCTGTGCGCCGCGCACTTCGCCGCCCAGCAGCCGCGCGAACTCGTGGTCGCCAACCGCACCGCCGAGCGCGGCCGCGCGGTCGCAGAACGTTTCGGCGGCAAGTCGATTCCGCTCTCCGAGCTGCCCGCGCGCATGCACGAGTTCGACATCATCGTGTCGTGCACGGCCTCCACGCTGCCGATCATCGGTCTGGGCGCGGTCGAACGCGCCGTGAAAGCGCGCCGCCATCGCCCGATTTTCATGGTCGACCTCGCGGTGCCGCGCGACATCGAAGCCGAAGTCGGCCAGCTCGAAGACGTGTTTCTCTACACCGTCGACGATCTCGGCACCATCGTGCGCGAAGGCAATGCCTCGCGCCAGGCCGCCGTGGCGCAGGCCGAAACCATTATCGAAACGCGCGTGGCGAACTTCATGCAGTGGCTCGACTCGCGCAGCATCGTGCCGGTGATCCGCCACATGCACACGCAGGCCGACGCGCTGCGCCGCGCCGAACTTGATCGCGCCCGCAAGATGCTCGCGCGCGGCGACGATCCGTCCGCCGTGCTCGACGCGCTGTCGCAGGCGCTCACCAACAAGCTGATCCACGGCCCGACGCACGCGCTCAACACGTCGAGCGGCGAAAGCCGCGACTCGCTGATCGAGCTGATGAGCGGCTTCTACCGCCATGGCCAGCCGGCCAAAGGCGGCGACGCTCCCGCGCAGCAGGTTGCCGCGCAGGCGTCGAATCTCGACGAATCATCCGACGCGTCCGGTTCTTCGGATCGTTAGCGGCACTCGCCGCATCCGGCGTTCGCGCACGCGGTTTGCGCGCTAACGCAAGACAGCGCACAAAAAGTGCGCGACAACACCAGGGCCTCCGCCCGCTCCTCCTTTCCCGTAGTCCTGACCGGAGTCCGCTCCGCACCGCCCGATGAAAACGAGCATGCAATCGAAGCTCGACCAGCTGACGACACGCCTGGCCGAGCTAAACGACCTGTTGAGCCGTCCCGACGTGACGTCCAACCGCGACCAGTACCGCAAGCTCACGCGCGAGCATGCGGAAATCGGGCCGGTGGTCGAGCATTACGCGCTGTGGCGGGCGGCATTGAGCGACGAGGCGGCCGCGAAGGATCTGCTGTCCGACGCCTCGATGCGCGACTTCGCCGAAGAAGAAGTGAAAGCCTCGCGCGAGCGCATGGCGCAGCTCCAGCACGAGCTGCAGATGATGCTGCTGCCGAAGGATCCGAACGACGACCGCAACGTGTTCCTCGAAATCCGCGCGGGCACGGGCGGCGACGAATCGGCGCTGTTCGCGGGCGACCTGCTGCGCATGTACCTGCGCTACGCGGAACGCAACCGCTGGCAGATCGAGATGATGTCGGCGAGCGAGTCGGATCTGGGCGGCTACAAGGAAGTGATCGTGCGCATCGCGGGCGAGGCGGCGTACTCGAAGCTCAAGTTCGAGTCCGGCGGCCATCGCGTGCAGCGCGTGCCCGCCACGGAAACGCAGGGTCGCATCCACACCTCGGCGTGTACCGTCGCGGTGATGCCGGAAGCCGATGAGATCGGCGAAGTCGAGATCAATCCCGCCGATCTGCGCATCGACACGTTCCGTGCTTCGGGCGCGGGCGGTCAGCACATCAACAAGACCGATTCGGCCGTGCGCGTGACGCACATGCCGACGGGCATCGTCGTCGAGTGCCAGGACGACCGCTCGCAGCACAAGAACAAGGATCGCGCGCTCAAGGTGCTGGCCGCGCGCATCAAGGACAAGCAATACCAGGAGCAGCACGCCAAGGAAGCGGCCACGCGCAAGAGCCTGGTCGGTTCGGGCGACCGCTCGGAGCGCATCCGCACCTATAACTTCCCGCAAGGGCGTCTCACCGATCACCGCATCAACCTGACGCTCTATCGCCTCGAAGCGATCATGGACGGCGACCTCGCGGAACTGATCGGCGCGCTGCTCTCCGAGCATCAGGCCGAGCAGCTCGCGTCGCTGGGCGATGCGGATTGAGGCCCGATAGCATCTTGAGCGATTCGCCCGTCACCGCCGACGCCCTGCTGAGCGCCTCGCCGCTGCCCGCCCTGGAGACGCGCATCCTGCTGATGCACGTGCTCGGCTGGCGCCGCACCGAACTCATCACGCGCGGCGACCAGCCGCTGGACGCCGCGAACGTCGTCACGTATCGCGCGCTCGAAGCGCGCCGCGCGGCGGGCGAGCCGATCGCGCAGCTCGTGGGCGCGCGCGAGTTCTTCGGCCTCGAATTCGAGGTCACGCCCGACGTGCTGATTCCGCGCCCGGACACCGAAGTGCTCGTTGAAACCGCGCTCGCGGCAATGGAAGGCATCGCGCAGCCGCGCGTGCTCGACCTTGGCACCGGCAGCGGCGCGATCGCCGTGGCAATCGCCTCGGTGCGGCCCGACGCGCGCGTGTGGGCCGTCGACCGCTCGCCGGGCGCGCTCGCCGTGGCCGCGCGCAACGCCGCGAAACTGCTCGACCCTGCGCGTGCAGGCGGCGCGCTCACGTTCATCGAAGGCAGCTGGTACGACGCGCTGGACGCGGCGCTGCGCTTTGACGTGATCGTCAGCAACCCGCCCTATATCGCGAACGGCGACCCGCATCTGGATCAGGGCGACCTGCGCTTCGAACCGCGCGGCGCGCTCACCGACGAAGCCGATGGCCTCAGCGCCCTGCGCACGATCGTCGAAGGCGCGCCGGTGCGCCTCGTCGCGGGCGGCGTGCTCTGGATGGAGCACGGCTACGATCAGGCGTCGGCGGTACGCGCCCTGCTCGACGCGCGGGGTTTCGCCGACGTCGCCTCGAAGCGCGATCTGGCCGACATCGAGCGCATCAGCGGCGCGCGCTTGAACGGCTAGCGCGCCTGAACCGCTTCACGCGCGTCCGGGCACGCCCGGCCCGCAGTGGCGAAATCCGCTATCATTTCGTTCTGCATCCCAACGTATTCCGCATCAACCTCATTCAAGCAAGCCAAGGTCAGACATGGACACCCAACAGCGCATCAAGCAGATCGTCGACGAAAACGCCGTCGTCCTCTTCATGAAGGGCACCGCGCAATTTCCGATGTGCGGTTTCTCCGGCCGCGCCATCCAGATCCTGAAAGCCTGCGGCGTCGATCAAATCAAGACCGTCAACGTCCTCGAAGACGACGAAGTCCGCCAGGGCATCAAGGAATTCTCGAACTGGCCGACCATTCCCCAGCTGTACGTGAAGGGCGAATTCATCGGCGGTTCGGACATCATGATGGAGATGTACCAGAACGGCGAACTGCAACAGCTGTTCGCCGCCGCTTAAGCGCCCTTTCAGGTCGCTCAAGCTCTGTCTCGCGTGAACGCCACGTCAGCCGTCCCGTCGGGCGTTCCTCGCCGTCTGATCATCGCGATCACGGGCGCCACGGGCGCCATCTACGGCGTGCGCATGCTGGAAACGCTGCGCGCGCTGGGCGGCGTCGAGACCCATCTGCTGGTCTCCGCAGCCGGCTGGCTCAACATCCAGCACGAGTTGCAGCTCAGCAAGGAAGACCTCCACGCGCGCGCCGATGTCGTGCATTCGGTGCGCGACGTGGGCGCCACGATCGCCTCGGGTTCGTTCGCGACCGACGGCATGATCGTCGCGCCCTGCTCGATGAAGACGCTCGCAAGCGTGGCCCACGGTCTGTCCGACAACCTCGTCGCCCGCGCCGCCGACGTCACGCTCAAGGAGCGCCGCCGGCTCGTGCTGCTGGTGCGCGAAACGCCGTTCAATCTTGCGCACCTGCGCAACATGACCGCGGTGACCGAAATGGGCGGCGTGATCTTCCCGCCCCTGCCCGCGTTCTACAACCAGCCCGCCTCGATCGACGAAATGGTCGATCACACCGTCGCGCGCGTGCTCGACCTGTTCGCGCTCGGCCCGGCGCTCGCGCCTGCGTGGCCGGGACTGCGTCCTTCGGGCGACTGAATTCTCCCGGATTGCCCGCGGCGTCGATTATCAACATCGGCGACACAATCAATTCTCTCGTCGCACGTTTAATTCCCGAGGGTTGAGTCTTATATTGATCGTAATGCGAAACTTTCCAGCCGCTTTGCGCGGCTCACGATCATGACCACCCGTACCCCCACGCTCTTCCTGTCGCACGGCGCGCCCACGCTGCCGATCGATCCCGCGATGCCGCGCGAAGGCTTCACCGCGCTCGCGCAGCACCTGCCGCGCCCCAAGTCGATCCTGATGCTGTCGGCGCACTGGTACACGCAGCGCCCGGCCGTCAGCACGGCGACGCAGCCCGAGACCATCCACGACTTCTACGGCTTTCCGCAGGCGCTCTACGAGATCCAGTATCCCGCGCCCGGCGCACCCGAAACCGCGCAGCGCGCAGCGGCGCTGCTGCGCGCCCAGGGCGTGGAAGTCGATGAAGAAGCGCACGGCCTCGATCACGGCGCCTGGGTGCCGATGCTGCTGATGTTCCCGGACGCCGACATCCCCGTCGCCCAACTGTCGATCCAGCCGCGCAACGACGCCGCGTATCACTTCGCCGTAGGCCGCGCACTGCGCGAGCTACGCGACGAAGGCGTGATGGTGGTCGGTTCGGGCCAGATCACGCACAACCTGCGTCAGGCCGACTTCTCGGCACGCCCCGAGGATGCCGATCCGCGCGTGGCCGAGTTCACCGACTGGTTCGAATCGCGTCTGGCCGCGCGCGACATCGACGCCCTGCTCGACTATCGCCGCCAGGCGCCGCATGCCGTGCTGATGCATCCGACCGACGAGCATCTGCTGCCGGTGTTCGCTGCGCTCGGCGCCGCAGACGACGATTACACGCTCGGCGTGCAGTCGCTCGGTACCTATCAGCGGGCGCTGGCGATGACGAACTACGTGTTCGGCCCGGCGACCGCTCAATAACACGACACGCGCCGCAGACGCAAAAAAGCCCGCCTGAATCACTTCAGGCGGGCTTTTTATCGACTATCCGCCGAGGCGGACAGTGCAGGCTCAACGCAGCTTAGTGCGCGCCGATGCCTTCGAGCACTTCGTCGTGTTCCTTGCGCTCTTCCAGATACGGCGTGCGGTAACCCGAATTCACGCCCCAGAAGTAGAAGACGAGCGAGATGACCGCGACGACCAGCATGTCCCAGCCGTAGGGAATCAGGTCGTGACCGCCAAACTGCTTGCTGCCGATCAGCGACAGAACCGCCATCGTCGGCAGGTAGGCGCACAGCCACCATGCTGCCTTCAGATCCTGGCCCCAGCCGCCGAAGCCCTGCTTCGCCTGGAAGTAGAAGTACACCGGCAGTGCGACAACCATCAGCAGAATGATTTCGCCCGTCAGCGGCCACTTGGCCCAGTACAGGATCATCGATGCGCAGACGAAGGCGAACGGCGCGATGACCTTCATGAACGGCACCGACAGCGGGCGCTCGATATCCGTCGCAGCACGCTTGAGAGCCATCAGGCTGATCGGGCCGGTGAGGTACGAAATGACCGTCGCCACCGAGATCACAGCCGCCAGCGAGCTCCAGCCGCGGAAGAAGAACATGAAGATGAACGACACGACCAGGTTGAACCACATTGCCTGGCGCGGCACGCCGTAGAACGGGTGCACGTTGCCGAACATCGCCGGCATCGTGTTGTTGCGCTCCATCGCATAGATCATGCGCGAGGTCGTTGCCATGTAGGTCGTGCCGGTGCCGCTCGGGCTCACGAATGCATCGACGTACAGCAGGATCGCCAGCCAGTTCAGGTTCAGCGCGATCGCGAGTTCCGCAAACGGCGACTTGAAGTTGAACGTGTTCCAGCCCTTCGCGACATCAGCCGGATTGACCGCGCCGATATAAGCAACCTGCAGCAGCACGTAGATCACCAGTGCGCAGACGATCGAGCCGATCACTGCGAACGGAATGCTCTTCGACGGGTTGCGCGCTTCGCCCGCGAGGTTGATCGGGCTCTGGAAGCCGTTGAACGCGAACACGATGCCGCTCGTCGCGACTGCCGTGAACACGGCCGACCAGCCATAAGGCGCGAACGTGCTGGCTTCGCCGAAGTTCTCGTGGTGGAAGCCCGATGCCATCAGGCCGATGATCGTCAGACCCGGAATGATGAACTTGAAGATCGTGATGGCGCTATTGGCGCGCGCGAACAGCTTCACGCCCCAGTAGTTCAGCATGAAGTACACGATCACGAGCAGCGCCGACAGGAACAGCCCGGAGTGGGTCAATGAGCCGTCGACGAAGAGTGCATGCGCCCACGGATAGGGCCAGGTGCTCATGTACTGGATCGAGGCTTCGGCTTCGATGGGAATCACCGAAACAATCGCGATCCAGTTCGCCCATGCACTGATGAAACCCACGAGTGCGCCGTGCGAGTAGCGGGCGTAGCGGACCATGCCGCCGGATTCCGGGAACATCGCGCCGAGTTCGGCATAGGTGAGTGCGATGGCCAGAATCACCACGGCTCCGATCACCCACGCGCAGACCGCAGCGGGACCTGCGATCTTGGCGGCTTTCCATGCGCCGAACAGCCAGCCCGAACCGATGATCGACCCGAGGCCGGTAAACATCAGCGCGAACGGGCCGATGTTCCGTTGAATAGAACTTTTCACGTCTTCTCCTGTATCAAGAGCAGTTCAACACCGCATGCCCCGTCTGTTGTGCGGGCGGGGTTCTAGCGGCAGTCGCACCTGCGCGCGATTGCGATTGCGCCCGTAGGCGCAACTCATGCGCGGCGCGTAGTTTAACGGTTGCACCGCCAAAAGGCCGCAGAAATCTTCAGCTACTACAAAAAAAACAGCTACTTAGCAAGCTTTGTAAGACTTTGTTTCGACCCCGGGCCAAAAATATATGGAGATTCCCTGGGTCCTAGTTGACCTTCAAGTCAATAAGCCGTATAAAGTTCGAGCAGGATTTCAAGCGGCGAGTGTGAATAGGTCTTTCGTAGTTCGCCCATCAACGGTACTCCGGTTGGTCCCATACCCCTTCCTTGATTTTCGTGCACCTCTCTGTGGCTTCGGCCTTCATTCATTTTTAGGAAAGTAATATGGAAACCGGTACCGTCAAGTGGTTCAATGACGCTAAGGGCTTTGGCTTCATCACGCCGGACGGCGGTGGCGAAGATCTGTTCGCTCACTTCTCGGAAATCAAGATCGACGGCTTCAAGACGCTGCAAGAGAACCAAAAGGTTCAATTCGAAGTGCGTACGGGCCCGAAGGGCAAGCAAGCTGCTAACATCAAGCCGGTCTAAGTTACCGTCTTTGACTGTCGGGATTTACCTCTGATCCTGACTGGCAAGCTTACAGAAAAACCCCACTCTTCTACTTGAAAGTGGGGTTTTTTGTCGCCTGCGCTTTTTGCGCTCCCCCACCTTCTCCCCGCCTTTTCCCCGTCTTTTCCTGACGCTCAGCCAAACAGCCGTCGAGCGTGAATGCCCAGCCCAGTCGCCACGCTGGCGAGGCGGTCGCCGAACACGGCCTGCGCCTGCGGAAATGCCTCGGCGAGCGCCTGGGTCAGGAACAGCAGACCCGTCGAGCCGCCCGTGAAGTACAGCGCGTTCACCGCGCCCGGAGCGACGCCCGCCGCCTGCACCGTGTCGCGCGCCGCCTGCACGATGCGGCGCGTTTCCTCGCGGCCTGCTTCCACCAGTTGCGCGTCGTCGAACGCCAGACGCAGATCGGTTTCCACCTGCTCCAGATCGATCATCGTTTCGCCGCCCGCGGACACGCCGATCTTCGCCTCTTCCGCACGCGCCGCCAGCGCGTGGCCCAGCCGCCAGTCGACCACGCGCATCAGGCGGTCGTGCTGCGCCGTGTCCGTATACAGATGGCGCATCAGCTTGAGCTCGGTCGCGCGCTTGGGCGTGTAGATCGTGTTGATCAGGTGCCAGGTCGCGAGATCGAAATAGACGCGGTTCGGCAGCTCGCGGCCTTCCGGATCGAGCGCCTGATAACCAAGTTCACGCAGGATCGTCGCCAGCTCCACACGACGGTCGAAGTCCGTGCCGGCCACGTGCACGCCGTGGTGCGCGAGCACGTCATCCTTGCGCTCCAGACGCGCCATGCGCTGCGGCCCGACACGCACAAGCGAAAAGTCCGACGTACCGCCGCCGATGTCGGCCACCAGCACGAGGCCCTCTTCCGTCAGGCGCGATTCATAGTCGAACGCCGCCGCAATCGGCTCGTACTGGAAGTGAATATCCTTGAATCCCACTGTACGCGCCGCCGCTTCGAGCTGATCCTGCGCGAGCTGGTCGGCACGCGGATCTTCGTCGACGAAGAACACCGGGCGGCCCAGCACCGCGCGCTCGATCGACGCCCCCGAGCAACGCTCGGCGCTGCGCTTGAGGTGGTCGAGGAAGATCGCGATGATTTCCGTGTAGCGCATCGCGCTACCGTCACCCAGGTCAGTGGTGCTTTCCGCCAGCGGCGAACCCAGGATGCTCTTCATCGAGCGCATCAACCGCCCATCGAAGCCATCGATATACGCCGCGAGCGCCGCGCGTCCGAATTCGCGCGTGTGCTCATCGGTGTTGAAGAACACCGAAGTCGGCAGCGTGGTGTGGGCGCCTTCCACGGGCGCGAGCCGCATGGCATCGCCGGGTGCAGCGCCTGGCAGCGCCACGGCCGAATTGGAAGTACCGAAGTCGATCGCGCAAAACGGGGTCATGGCAATGACGCACGGCACAAGGCGCGCGCGATGAGGAAAGGCTGGGAGGACGGGCTTTGTATCACGAAAGCGCGGCGCGGAGCAACCGCAGGCCCTTGATGCGGCCCCGTAAGACGAAGCGCGCGGGCCAGGCCGCGCGCTGATTTCACATTCGGTTTTTACCGATTTGAAGCGGGACTTTTAAACAGCTCAGCCCTTGAACGGTTGCTTCCAGGCGTTCGCGTAAGCGATCTCACCGACCGCCGAGCGCGTGCGCTCTGCCTTCTCGCGGTCGCGCAGCACCGGCTCAAGCTTTTCCAGTTCGCCGTAATGTCCGATCGAGATAATCGCGAGCGGCTCCACGTCGTTCGGCAGGGCGAACTCCTTGCGGAACGCGTTCACGTCGAAGCCGCTCATCTGGTGCGCGGCCAGACCCAGCGCGTGCGCCTGCAGCACCAGCGACATGGCCGCCGCGCCCGCATCGTACTGCGCGGTGCGATTGACTTCACCCTTGGCGTTGAGCGTCTGCGCCGTCACGGCAATCAGGATCGGCGCGGGCGCATTCCACTGCTGGTTGAACGGCACGAGCGTACCGAAGGCGCGCTTGAACGCGGCTTCGTCAGCCGTACGGTCGAACACGATGAAGCGCCACGGCTGCAAGTTGTATCCCGACGGCGCCCAGCGTGCGGCCTCGATCACCGCATGCAGGGCCTCGCGCGACACCGGCTCGTTCGAGTAGGCGCGCGGGCTCCAGCGGCCGGCGATCAGTTCGTGGATGGGCACGGCTGTCGGTGCGGGTTTGTGCTTCGTCATGCCTTGTCTGTCCTTGAGGATAGCGGGCGCTCGCCCGGGGCCATCAGCATACCCGCGCTGCACAAAACGCGCTCAAACGTCGAATATCGCGCGGCGGCCGCCGCAGTCACCTCAGGCCGCCTGCACGCCCACCTCGCGGGCACGGCGATTGATGCGCAGCACCAGAAACGACGCCACCAGGCACAAACCGCCCGAAATCATCGACGCCACCGTATAGGTGCCCAGACTCGAACGCAGCAGCCCCGCGCCAAACGCCGCAAATGCCGCGCCGAGCTGATGTCCCGCGACCACCCAGCCGAAGATGATGGGCGCGCGCTCCTTGCCGAACACGTCGGTGGCAAGACGCACGGTCGGCGGCACGGTCGCGATCCAGTCGAGCCCGTAGAACACGGCGAAGATCGGCAGGCCGAAAAAGTCGATCCCGAAAGCATGCGGCAGATAGATCAGCGACAGCCCGCGCAGCCCGTAGTACCAGAACAGCAGCACGCGGCTATTGAAGCGGTCGGAGAGCCAGCCCGAAAGCGTCGTGCCGAACAGATCGAAGATGCCCATGGTCGCGAGCAGCGACGCACCCTGCACTTCCGTCATGCCGTAGTCGCCGCACATGGCGATCAGGTGCGTGCCGACATAACCGTTGGTGCTCGCGCCGCAGATAAAGAAGCTGAAGAACAGCAGCCAGAAGTCGCGCGTGCGGCTCGCCGATGCGAGCGCGCCGAACGCCAGCGTGAGCGGATTCTGCTGCGGCGCGGGCGGCGCGATGGGCGCGTCGTGCGCTTCGCCGAACGGGCGCAGCTCGACGCTTGCCGGGCGCTCCGGCAACAGGAACGCGACCAGCGGCACCACCACGGCGGCGGCGATCGCCACCACCAGCACCACCAGTTGCCAGCCATGTTTTTCGGCGATGGCCGCGAGGAAGGGCAGGAACACGAGCTGCCCAGTCGCCGAGCTTGCCGTGAGAATGCCCATCGCGAGACCGCGATGCGTGGTGAACCAGCGCGTGACGATCGTCGCCGACAGTGACAGCGCCGCCACTCCCGTCGCGCCGCCCACCATCACGCCCCAGATCAGGATCATCTGCCACGGATGCGTCATCAGCGCCGACAGCGCCACGCCCGCCGCCATCGTGCCGAGCGCCGCGAGCAGCGTGGGCCGCACGCCAAAGCGCTGCATCGCCGCCGCCGCGAACGGCCCCATCAGGCCATAGAGCGCGATGTTGACCGAGATCGCCAGCGAGATCGTCGCGCGGCTCCAGCCGAACTGGTGTTCGAGCGGCACCATCATCACGCTCGGCGTCGCGCGCGTGCCGGCCGCCGCCAGCAGCACCAGAAACACCACCGCCACGACAAGCCATCCATAGTGGAAACGCCCGCCGACCATTCTCGCTGCCCAGTTCATCCCTGCTCCTCGCTGATGTTTTGGTGCCTGCCCCCAGCATCGGATTGTTACCGATCGGTCACAAGTGTGTTGCGATAGTAGTTACCGCTCGGTAACATGTCAAGCGTAACCCTGATGACGAGATGTCCACCATGTCCAAGCGATCCGACACTGCCACCCCCGCTGCCACGCGCACGCAGACGGCCGGCCCGCGCGCGCAGGAGCAACTGCTGCGCGCCGCCGATGAGCTGTTCTATCAGGAGGGCGTGCGCGCGGTCGGCGTGGACGCCGTGGTCGAGCGCGCGGGCGTCAACAAGATGAGTCTGTACCGGCAATTCTCGTCCAAGGACGATCTGGTCGTCGCGTACCTGAAGCGCTGCGATGTGCGCTTTTTCGAGCGTTTCGAAGCGAGCGCCGCTAAACATCCTGACGATGCCGCGCGGCAACTGCTGCAGTGTTTCGTGGACCTGGCGAAGCGCGCGTCCGCGCCCGACTATCGCGGCTGCCCGTTCGTGAACGTCGCCGCCGAGTTTCCCGATGTGGCGCATCCGGCGCGCCGCAGCGTCGTCGACAATAAAACCCGGTTGATAGCGCGCCTGAACGAAATGGCGCGCGCGGCCAACGCAAGCGATCCCGCCGCGCTCGCCGACGAACTCGCCTTGCTGGTCGAAGGCGTCTACGCCGCGAGCCAGACTTACGGCCCCGGCTGCGGCCCGATCCTCGCCGCGCCGCGCATGGCGAAGCTGCTGATCGAAGCGGCGTGCGGCAAGACGGTCGATTTCAAAGCACAAAGCCAGGAGTCGTGACGAGTAGAATCGCGGCCATGACCGACACCACTTCCCCCGCCGAGGGCAACTCGCCCGACCACGCCGAGATCATCGACGCCACGCGCCACTGGCTCACGCGCGCAGTGATCGGCCTGAATCTGTGCCCGTTCGCGAAGAGCGTGCACGTGAAGGGCCAGATTCGCTACGCGATCAGCGAGGCGACCGATCTGGAAGGCGTCCTGACCGATCTCGAAACCGAGCTGCGCACGCTCGCGGAAACCGACCCGGCCGACATCGACACCACGCTGCTGATCCTGCCGCACGCGCTCGCCGACTTCATCGATTACAACGATGCGCTGCATTTCGCGGATCGGCTGCTTGGCCAGTTGCGCCTCGACGGCACGCTGCAGATCGCGAGCTTTCACCCGCAATACCAGTTCGAGGGCAGCGAGCCCGACGACATCGAGAACTACACGAACCGCGCGCCGTATCCGATCCTGCATCTGCTGCGCGAAGACAGCATCGAGCGCGCCGTGGACGCCTTCCCGGACGCCGCCGACATCTACGAACGCAATCAGGAAACGCTGCGGCGCCTGGGCCTGAACGGCTGGCGTGAATGGATGGCGAAGCGCGGCGAAGACTGACTCCCGCGCTTCGCTAGAAGCAGGCTGACCGCGCGTCAGCTTGCGCTGGCTTCGGCCGCCGGCTCGCCTGCGTCGGAGAAGAAACGCTCGCGCAGTTCCGCGAGGCCGAAGGTATCGAGGATCTCGTTGAGCCGCTCGGTCGGCCGGCGGCGCGGCAGATCCTTGTACTGGGCGATGATGAGCTCGTTCTTCATCGAGTGCTCCCAGCCCACCAGTTCGGTCACGCTCACCTGGTAGCCGTGCGCCTCCAGTTGCAGGCAGCGCAGCACATTGGTGATCTGGCTGCCGAACTCGCGCGTATGCAGCGGGTGTCGCCAGATTTCCGTGAGCGCCTGGCCGAGCGACTTGCCCTTGTTGCGCCTCAACACTCCCGCCACTTCCGCCTGGCAGCACGGCACCACCACGATGTAGCGCGCCTGCTTCTTCAGTGCGAAGCGCAGCGCGTCGTCGGTGGCCGTATCGCACGCGTGCAATGCGGTGACGATATCGACCGTCGGCGGCAACGCCGTCGAGGTAGTCGAATCGGCCACCGACAGATTCAGGAACGACATCCCGCCGAAGCCCAGATGCTGCGCGAGTTCGCGAGAGCGCACAACGAGCTCGTCGCGTGTCTCAATTCCGAAGATATGCGACTTGTCGCGCAGTTCCTTGAAAAAGAGATCGTAGAGAATAAAACCCAGGTAGGACTTGCCCGCACCATGATCGACAAGCGTCACGTCGCGGCCATCCTGCTTGAGGTCTTTGAGTAGCGGCTCGATGAACTGGAACAGGTGATAGACCTGTTTCAGCTTGCGGCGGCTATCCTGATTCATCTTCCCGTCACGGGTGAGGATATGGAGCTCCTTAAGAAGCTCGATCGACTGGTTCGGACGGATTTCGTAAGTCTTGCTGGACATCGGGGCGGCTTTAAAAGAGAAGCGTTTCTCGCCTTATGTGCGGCAGGCGACGGAACCACGCAAATATATCTGTCATTTTACGGAAAAAGCAGGAAGAGGCCGCCAGCCCGCGCGGCTCATTCATACGATAGTTGGAGCATCCGGCACGCTGACCCACGTCCGGATGGCAGGGAGGGGTTGATTAAAAAAGACACGGCTGCGCGGTTGCGTCATGCCGATGTCCAGAAAGGACCGTTTTTGGGGCGCGACACTCCGGCAATGCATCGGGGCTGCGCGCATGGGAGGTCGCTGACGGATGTGCCGGCAGCGATAAATCAGGCTCGCAGACGCTGCGCAAGACGCACGGTGCTGCGCGACCTTGCATGGGGCATGCAATGAACACGACACCCGACGGTAACGCTGAGCAAAAATTCCAGGAAATGCTGGCCCGACTCGTTGAAGTGCCCGAGTGGACGGAAAAGCAGCAACTGGAGCTGGAGATGGCACGCGACATCTCAGTCGAGATGCTGCACCTGGCCGAAAATATGCGCGATGGCGCATCGGATCTGGAGAATTGCCTGATCCTGCTGAAATACGCCAAAGTCCTCGACTTCGTGATGTCCGCACTGGCCGCGCGCCGGGACATCAAGCCGCAAACGCTGCGGGTGATTTTCAAGCTCGCAGGGCTGCGGGTCGACGAGGCCTATCCTGGCTGACGTAGTCGACGCAGGTTGATGCAAGTTGATGCAGTCCGAAGCGCGCCCCCGATTCCGAGGTCGGTTCACGCGCTTCTCACTCTTCCAGTCTCACTGCCAGCCGCCGATTGAAACCCGGCGGCGCTTCACTTCTTTTCTTCGATCCCCGAATTATGCGAGTTATTCGCTACCCGCCTTGAGTCGCCACAGCGACGTGACTTCGGCTGCGCGGGCCCGATGCAGCGGATCGGACGGATCGCTCGCCTTCGGGTGACGCGGGCGGATATCTTCGCGCCCGACGACTTCCAGCCCTGCGTAGGCGATCATTTCCATCAACTCGTCGCGCGTACGCAAGCCCAGATGCTCGGCGAAATCGGACAGGATCAGCCAGCCTTCGCCATCCGGCTCCAGATGATCCTTGAGACCGTCGAGAAAGCCGCGCAGCATGCGGCTGTCCGGATCGAACACGGCGTATTCGATCGGCGCTGCGGGCCGCGCCGGTACCCACGGCGGGTTGCAGACGACGAGCGGCGCGCGCCCCGGAGGGAACAGATCGGCCTCCATTACCTCCACCTGTTTGCCGAAGCCCAGCTGATCGAGGTTCTCGCGCGCGCATGCCAGCGCACGCGCGTCCTGATCCGTCGCGACGATCTGCTTCACGCCGCGCCCCGCCAGCACGGCGGCAATCACGCCCGTACCCGTGCCGATGTCGAATGCCTTCTCGACTGAAGGCAGCGGCACGCGTGCGATCAGATCGAGATACTCGCCCCGCACTGGCGAGAACACGCCGTAGTACGGATGCACGTGCGCGCCGCCAAGGGCGGGAATCGCCACGCCCTTCTTGCGCCACTCATGCGCGCCGATCAGGCCCAGTACTTCGCGCAGCGACGCCACCGACGGCTCGCCGTCGGGCGCGCCCCACGCTTCCTCGCACGCGATCTTGACGTCGGGCGCGCGGCGCAGCGCGATCGAATAGTCACCTTCGAGCGGCAGCAGCACCATGCCGAGCGTGCGTGCGCGCTGCGACTGCGCCTGACGGTGCAGGTTGAACGCTTCGAGCGGCGTGGCCGGTACCTTCGGTGCGCTCTTGCGCGGCTTGCGCTCGGCGCGGCGCGACATCGCCAGCAGCAACTGACGCGCGTTCTGGTAGTCGCCGCGCCACAGCAGCGCGGTGCCCTCGCAGGCGAGACGGTACGCGTCGTCGGCCGTGGTGCGGTCGTCGGCGACGACGACGCGCTTCGGCGCGGCCGCGCCCGCTTCAGAACGCCAGCGAACCGTGCGGGGGCCGTCCGTATCGGGCCAGCTCAAGGTGGGAAAGTCGGTCATAGATTCTGGATGCCTGATGCTTGATGGGCTCGCCGTGACGGCGCGCCTCTGATGCGGCGCCATCTTATAGCAGAGCCGGGCCCTGTGTTCGGCGGCGAAGTCGTGCCGGATGGTCTGCGCGCCAGCCTTGCGTCATCATCGCGCAGCGGCGCGCGGGCGTCGATTAGGCCGGACGGCTTAGGCCAGACGGCACAGGCCGTCCCAGTAGAATGAGCGCCAAACCGCGCAACCGCGCCATCCAACAGAATATGTCAGAGACAAATCCGACGACGCGCCAGCCACCCGCGCGCAAGCAAAGCGTACGAAGAATCGGCGCGGCCCATGCGGGACTCGACGCGGATTTTTATGCCGGGCTGCTGCGGCTTGTCGGCGTGCGTGAGCAGGTGGCGCGCGGCAAGGTCGTGGTGGTGCGGTGCGAGCCTGGCGCGCGCAGACCCGATGCGCTGATCGAGCGGGCGATTGGGCACATCGAAGCGCACGGGGCGCACGGGGCACATTCGCCAGAAGCGGTCTTCGATGCGGCGTTGCGGCTTTGCATCGCGTGGATCGCGCGCGCGGTGCTGCGCAAGTTGCTGGACGCGCGCTTACAGGCGCTGGGTAGCGGCTTGCCCGGGCTGGTTGAATCTGCCGACCTCGCTTCATTCGACGCCACGCTGGCCCGGCACCCCATCGGCGACCTTGCCGACTTCTTCGACACTTTCGATTTCAGCGGCGAGACTGCTGCACCCGGCCTGATCTTCGAACGATTCAACGGTTATCGCGATGGCGCCTGGTACACGCCGGAAAGCGTGGCCAGGCTGCTCGCCGGCGAAGCGATCACGCGCGCAGTGCTCGGACGCTTCAACGGCCTGAAGAACTGGCAGTGCGAAACGCTCGATCAGCTATCCGAACGAATCGAAGACCACGCGGAAGCGCGCACGATTCTCGCCGGGTTACGGGTCTGCGATCCGGCGGTGGGAACCGGGCATCTGCTGGTTTGCGCGCTGGAAACGCTGCTGGATATCAAGACACAACTGGGCCTGATCGCTGGCGTCGATCTGGAAAGCGACGCCGTGCTCTATCGCGAAAAGCGCGCGATCATCGAGCAGAATCTTTTCGGCGTGGATATCGATGCAAGCGCGCTAGGTCTCGCGCGTCTGCGCCTGGCATTCGAGCTGCTCCAGCACGTCGGGCACGACAACGAAGACCATCTTCAAGCGCTGCCGGATCTCGCCGCGAACCTCAAGCAAGGCAACGCGGTGCTGGCGAACATCGGCCACGACCCGCTCAAGAACGGCGACTTCGCGTGGCACTGCGAATTTCCCACGCTCTGCGACGCGCAAGGACGCTTCACCGGCTTCGACGCGATCATCGCCAATCCGCCGTACGTCGATTCAGAGCGCATGATCAACGACGGCCAGAAGCCGCTGCGTGAAGCGCTCGCGCAACGCTGGCCGAGCGCTCGCGGCAACTGGGATCTCTACATTCCGTTCATGGAATTGGGTCTCGCGCTGCTGGCGCCTCACGGCGCGATGGCGTATCTCACGCCGGACAAATGGCTCGCGCGGCCCTTCGGCGCGGCGTTTCGCGAACTCCATCTCGACAGGATCGAGCGGATCGTCGCGCTGGGCCGCGACGTGTTCGAGCGCGCGCTGGTCGATTCGGTCGTGACGGTGTATCGCAAGGCCGGCACGCAGACGATCGAAACGGCACGGCTCGACGGAACCTCACTCACCTCGCTTGCAACAGTGAGCAAACGTGAACTCTCAGCACCTTGGACGCTCGACGCCCTGCTCTCGCCGCACTACGCATTCGTCGAACAACTGGCGCGTGCGCATCCGACGCTCGGTTCATTGCTTCGATGCGAGAACGCCTGCGCGACAGGCGACGCATATCTCCTCGCGCCCCTGATCGACGAAGCCTGCGAGCGCTTCGATGCCGCGCGCCACTACCGCGTCGTGAACACCGGCACACTGGGCCGCTACGTCTCGCGCTGGGCCAGCAAGCCGATGACCTACCTTGGACGTCTCTACACGCAACCGGTCGTCGAGCGCGAGCGCTTCGAAGCCGCTTTCGCAAACGGCTATCGCGCGAAGACCGCGGCGAAAAAGATCATCGTGAAAGGCCTCACGCACCTGCACGCCACGCTCGATCTTGTCGGCGATACGCTGCCCGGCAAGACCACGCTGATCCTGCGCAGCGACGACGAAGACCTGCTGAAATTTGCCGCCGCCGTGCTGAACTGCCCGCTTGCGGGGTTCGTCACGCGCGCGCGCTTCGGGGCGTCGAGCTACAACGGCGGCGTGGCGTTCACGAAAGCGATGATCGATGCGCTGCCAGTGCCTGCGCCAACGCCGTTGCGCGCAGACATCGCCCGCCAGGTCGACGAAGTGATGACGTTGATGCGCACCGGTGCGCAAGCGCAGGCCGCCGCCGCGGCACGCGCAATCGATCGCGCGCTTTACACCGCGTACGGCCTCGACGAAAACGACATCGCGCTGATCGAGCAACCCACGACACGCCGCGCCAGAAACGAAAAAAGGGTTACAGCTTTCAGGCTGTAACCCTTTCTCGAAGTATTTTGGTGCCGGCTGCAGGACTCGAACCCGCCACCTGATGATTACAAATCAACTGCTCTACCAGATGAGCTAAGCCGGCGTAGCCCGTGATTCTACTTCATTTCACGATCTTGAGGTGACCCTTACTGCCCTTTGATGCACCATCGTCGCCTTTTTCGGGGGCGGGCGAGGTGTTTTCATCGGCGACAGGCTCGATCGGCTCGACTTCGGCCGGGCCGCCAGGCACATCTTCGTGCTCGTCCTGCGCGGACGGCAGCACGTCGTTCGCATCGCCTGCCGGCGCTTCGACCGGGAACGCCATGCCCTGGCCGTTCTCGCGCGCGTAGATTGCCAGCACGTTCGACACGGGCACTTCGATCTTGTGCGACTTGCCCGAAAAGCGCGCGTTGAATTCGATCATCTCGTTGCCCATCTGCAACTGGCTCGTGGCCTCGAAGCTGATGTTCAGGACGATCTCGCCGTCGCGCACGAACTGGCGCGGCACGCGCGTGCGGTTGTCGACCCGCACCGCGATGTGCGGCGTGAAGCCGTTGTCGGTGCACCACTCGTAGAGCGCACGCAGCAGATACGGCTTGGTGGAAATCTCTTGCATCAACAATCCTCAGAAGAGGCAGCGCGCGCAGGCGTTGTGCGTCCGCGCGCGCGCCTCCTGTTGCAACAGGGACAACAGCGACGGCTTAGCGGCGCATCACCTTTTCCGACGGCGTCAGCGCTTCGATGTAGGCCGGACGGCTGAAGATGCGCTCAGCGTACTTCATCAGCGGAGCGGCGTTCTTCGACAGTTCGATGCCGTAGTGGTCGAGGCGCCACAGCAGCGGAGCGATCGCGACGTCGAGCATCGAGAACTCTTCGCCCAGCATGTACTTGTTCTTGAGGAAGATCGGCGCGAGCTGCGTGAGGCGATCGCGGATCGCCAGACGTGCCTTCTCGTGGTTCTTCTCGGCGGCCTTGCCCTTCTCGTTTTCGAGCGTGCTCACGTGCACGAACAGTTCCTTCTCGAAGTTGAGCAGGAACAGGCGCGCGCGGGCGCGTTGAACCGGATCGGCGGGCATCAGCTGCGGATGCGGGAAGCGCTCGTCGATGTACTCGTTGATGATGTTCGATTCGTACAGAATCAGGTCGCGCTCGACCAGAATCGGCACCTGACCATACGGATTCATCACAGCGATGTCTTCCGGTTTATTGAACAGGTCGACGTCGCGGATTTCGAAGTCCATGCCCTTTTCGAACAACACCAGCCGGCAGCGCTGGGAGAACGGGCAGGTAGTGCCGGAGTACAGAACCATCATGATTTACATTTCCTCAATAAACCCAAAAGGCCAGCGGGCGAAAACACCGCCCGACGGTCGCTAGACTGTCAGGCGGTGAGTCGTCATACCGGCCCCACGTCGGTCAGGACGTGCCTATTTGATATCTTTCCAGTACGCAGCGTTCAATCGCCACGCGAAAAAGCTCAGGACGCCGAGAAACAGGAGCACCCAGACCCCAAGCTGCTTGCGGGTGCGCTGCTCCGGTTCGGACATCCAGCCGAGGTACGCAACCAGGTCGGCCACGGCAGAATCATAATCTACCGGCGAAAGCTTCCCTGGCGTGACCTGTTGGTACCCCACAAACCGGCGGACCTTTTCCCCCGTTTCTTCATCCACCGTATCTTCGAACTTCGCCGTGCGCACGCCCTGCAACTGCCAGAGTACGTGCGGCATGCTCACGTTCTCGAACACCATGTTGTTCCAGCCAGTCGGGCGCGTGTCGTCGCGGTAGAAGCTGCGCAGATACGTGTACAGCCAGTCGCGCCCCTTTGCGCGCGCCTCGACGGAGAGATCCGGCGGCGGCACGCCGAACCACGACTTGGCGTCGTCCGGGCGCATCGCAATGGACATCGTGTTGCCGACCTTGTCCGTCGTGAACAGGAGATTATCTTCGATCTGCTTCTGCGGAATGCCGAGATCCTGCAACCGGCTATAGCGCATCAGATTCGCACTGTGGCAATTCAGGCAATAGTTTACAAACAATTGCGCGCCGTGTTGCAGCGAAGCAAGATTTTCGCCGTTATCGGGTGCGCGGTCGAGAGGAATGTTTTCCTGCGCCGCAACAGATCCGACCCCAAACGACAGCGCGCACGCCACGGCCAGCCCGGTGCGCACGCTCGCCCTTGCGAGCGTGGAAAAGAACAGTTTCATCATCATGTCTTCCTCGCTCGCAGGTTAGTGGGGCTTGAAGTGCACGCGCTCGGGCGGCTGCTTGAAGGTGCCAAGCGGCGTCCAGAACGGCATGCCGAGGAAGAACGCGAAGTAGATCAGCGCGCAGACCTGCGCGATCAGTGTGGCCGCGGGCGATGGTGGGCGTGTGCCGAGGAAGCCGAGCGTCAGGAACGCCGCCACGAAGATGCCGAGGAAAACCTTGTGGAAGAACGGCCGGTAGCGGATCGACTTCACCGGCGCGCGATCGAGCCACGGCAGGAAAAAGAGCGAGATCACCGCCGTGCCCATCACCACCACGCCCCAGAACTTCGACTCGGTGAAGGCCATCGCCAGAATCACCAGCACTGCCAGCACCGGCAGACCCCCTCGCCACTTGCCGCGCGCGCGCAGCAGCGCGAACAGGCCGAGCAGCCCAATCACGATCATCAGGACGATCTTGAAGGGGTCGGTAGTGGCGCGCAGCATCGCGTAGAACGCGGTGAAGTACCAGACCGGCGCAATTTCAGGCGGCGTTTGCAGCGGATTCGCCGGGATGAAGTTGTTCGCTTCGAGGAAGTAGCCGCCCATTTCCGGCGCGAAGAAGATGATCGCCGCGAAGATCATCAGGAAGATGCACACGCCCATGAAGTCGTGCACGGAGTAATAGGGGTGGAACGGAATGCCGTCGAGCGGAATGCCGTTCGCGTCCTTTTTCTCCTTGATCTCGATGCCGTCCGGGTTGTTCGATCCGACCTCGTGCAGTGCGACGATATGCGCCACCACCAGCCCGACCAGCACGAGCGGAATCGCGATCACATGGAACGCGAAGAAGCGGTTGAGCGTGACGTCGGAGACCACGTAGTCGCCGCGAATCCACAGCGACAGATCCGGGCCGATGAAGGGAATCGCCGAAAAGAGATTCACGATCACCTGCGCGCCCCAGAACGACATCTGTCCCCACGGCAGCAGGTAGCCGAAGAACGCCTCGGCCATCAGGCACAGGAAAATCGCGCAGCCGAAGATCCACACGAGTTCGCGCGGCTTGCGGTACGAACCGTACAAAAGCCCGCGGAACATATGCAGGTACACGACCACGAAGAACATCGACGCGCCCGTGGAGTGCATGTAGCGGATCAGCCAGCCCCACGGCACCTCGCGCATGATGTACTCGACCGACGCGAACGCGAGCGTCGAGTCGGGTTTGTAGTTCATCGTGAGGAAGATGCCGGTGACGATCTGGTTGACCAGCACCAGCAGCGCAAGCGAGCCGAAGAAGTACCAGAAGTTGAAGTTCTTGGGCGCGTAGTACTCGGAGACGTGCGCCTTCCACGTCGCCGTCATCGGAAAGCGCTTGTCGATCCAGCCTTGCAGACCGGACTCGCTGGACGTTTCCACCACTTCCTTGCCGGTTTCCGTAGCCATCACGCCTCTCCTTTTTCGTCCTTGCCAATCACGATCGTCGTCGCGGACGCGAACATGTAGCGGGGGATGTCGAGGTTCTGCGGCGCGGGTTTGTTCTTGAACACGCGGCCGGAGAGGTCGTAAGTGGAGCCGTGGCACGGGCACAGAAAGCCGCCTGGCCAGTCGTCGGGCAGATTGGGTTGTGCGCCTTCCTGGAAGCGTGGCGTCGGCGTGCAGCCCAGATGGGTGCAGACGGCGACGGCCACGAGGATGTTCTTGTGCTCGGCACGCGAGCGGTATTCGTTCTGGCAGTACTCGGGCATCGGCATGGAAAACGGATGCTCGGAGTTGGGATCCGCGAGTCCCGGGTCGGCCTTCTTGACGTCGGCCATCATGCGGTCGGTGCGGTTGAGGATCCACACGGGCTTGCCGCGCCAGGCGACGGTCATCATCGAACCAGGCTCGAGCCCGGTGATGTCGACTTCGACGGGCGCGCCGGCGGCGCGGGCTTTTTCGGATGGTGCAAACGAGCCTACGAACGGTACGACAGTGGCAACGCCTCCTATGCCACTTGCTACGGACGTCGCAATCAGCCAGGTACGGCGGCTGCCATCGACGCGGTCATTATCTTTGTCTCGCATCACATCGCCCCACTTCTGAGTTGGATTTTTCCGTCACGCCGTTGCTTACCCGCGGTGCTGCCGAACGCTAGTGTGCGCGAATGGAGTTGCCATTTACAAGGGGCGGTTACCAGAAAGCGCTCGAAGTCCTTGATATCTCGGGGTTTTCCCCGAATAAACGGGGACATTTTCTTTTGCTTTTGTAAATGCCCGACGAATACTGCAGCGATACCGCCGTGATATCGCAGTGCGCTGCGGCGCATCAATCGCCCCGCCCGCGATTAACGGGGCAAGGCGATTCGATGCGCCGTGAATGTCGTGCGCGTGCTTAAACCGGATTATCGATATCGATGAACAGGTGCTCGATGTCGAAGGCTTCGGCCAGATGCGAGCCGACCGCCTGCACGCCGAAGCGCTCGGTGGCGTGATGGCCCGCCGCAAGGAACGCGACGCCGCTTTCGGCGGCCGTGTGGGTGGTCTGCTCGGAGATCTCGCCGGTCAGGAAAACGTCGGCGCCCGCGTCGATAGCGGCATCGAACAGGCTTTGCGCCGCGCCCGTGCACCACGCCACGCGGCGGATCTGCCAGTCCGGGTCGCCCAGCACGAGCGGCGTGCGGCCGAGCGTCTGCTCGACTTCGGCGGTAAAGTGCGCGAGCGTGATCGGCATGGGGAGCGTGGCCATCCAGCCCAGATCCTGCTCGCCGAAGCGTTGTTCGCCGATCCAGCCGAATCGCGCACCCAACTGCGCGTTATTGCCGAGTTCCGGATGGCAGTCGAGCGGCAGGTGGTAGGCGAACAGGTTGAGGTCGTTGGCCAGCAGCGTCTTCAGGCGGCGATACTTGCGGCCCGTGATCTGCGGCGCTTCGTTCTTCCAGAAGTAACCGTGGTGAACCAGCACGGCGTCGGCGCCCCACTCCAGCGCGGCCTCCAGAAACGCCAGCGAGGCGGTCACGCCGGTCGCGATCTTCTCCACGCGCCGCCGGCCTTCCACTTGCAGGCCATTGGGGCAGTAGTCCTTGAACCGCGAGGTTTCCAGAAGATTGTTCAGATACAATTCCAGTTCGATCCGATCCATATAATCCTCTAATCTTCAGATGCTTAGACGCTTTTGGCTGTTCTTCGCCCAGGCGGTGACGGTCCTGCTGGCGTTGATGTTCATTATCGCGACGCTCAAGCCGCAATGGCTTCAGCACCAGGGGCAACTCGGCAAGCAGCTCGCCGAGCCGATCGTCGCGCTACGCGAGGTGGCGCCAGGCATCGGCGGCGGGTCTGCCCAGGGCTCCTACGCGGACGCCGCCCAGAAGGCCATGCCCGCGGTCGTCAACGTGTTCTCAAGCAAGGATGGGTCGCTGCCACCCGATCCGCGCCAGAACGACCCGCTATTTCGCTATTTCTTCGGCGATAAGAACAACAACCGCAAGCAGCAGGAACAGCCTGCGGCGAACCTTGGCTCGGGCGTCATTGTCAGTCCTGACGGTTACATTCTAACGAACCAGCACGTAATCGACGGCGCAGACCAGATCGAAATCGCGCTGTCCGATGGCCGCACCACGAACGCCAAGGTCATCGGCATCGATCCAGAAACCGACCTGGCGGTGCTCAAGATCAACCTGCCGAACCTGCCCACCATCACGCTCGGCCGCATGGACCAGACGCGCGTGGGCGACGTCGTGCTCGCCATCGGCAACCCGTTCGGCGTCGGGCAGACGGTCACCATGGGCATCATCAGCGCGCTTGGGCGCAATCACCTCGGCATCAATACGTTCGAGAACTTCATCCAGACCGATGCGCCGATCAATCCGGGCAACTCGGGTGGCGCGCTCGTCGACGTGAACGGCAACCTGCTCGGCATCAATACGGCGATTTATTCGCGCTCGGGCGGCTCGCTCGGTATCGGCTTCGCGATCCCGGTTTCGACCGCGCGCAGCGTGCTGGAAAGCATCATCACGACGGGTTCGGTCACGCGCGGCTGGATTGGCGTCGAGCCGCAGGATCTCACGCCTGAGATCGCGGAATCGTTCGGCATCAACCAGAAGTCAGGCGCGATCGTCGCAGGCGTGCTGCAAGGCGGCCCGGCGGACAAGGCCGGCATCAAGCCGGGCGACATCCTGCTGTCCGTGAACGGCGAGGAAATCACCGACACCACGCGCCTGCTCAACGTGATTGCGCAGATCAAGCCGGGCTCCGACGCCAAGGTTCACCTCGTGCGCAAGAACAAGGACATGGATCTCGACGTGATGATCGGCAAGCGCCCGCCGCCGCCGAAGCATCCGGCCAACGAGGACGGCGAAGGCGACGACGACGGCGGCTGAGGCCGGCGCCATCGCCCGCGATAGCGTAATCGCACAAGGCAAAAAGGCCGCGAACGTCACCGTTCGCGGCCTTTTCTTCATGCATCCGAAGCTGTCGATCCGATCAGCTTGTCGCTTCGCTTTCGTCCGGCGCGGCTTTCTCGCCGGTGCCGATAAAGATACGCGCGGCGATGATGCCCAGCTCGTATAGCACGATGAGCGGCAGCGCCAGGATCAGCTGCGAGAACACGTCCGGCGGCGTCACGACAGCGGCAATGATGAACGCGCCGACGATCACATAAGGCCGCACTTCCTTGAGCTTCTTGACCGTGACGAGCCCCATGCGCACGAGAATCACGACAACGATCGGCACCTCGAAGGTCACGCCGAAGGCGATGAACATCGTCAGCACAAAGCTCAGGTAATTGTCGATATCGGTCGTCATCTCCGCGCCAAGCGGCGCGTTGTAGTGCGCCATCACGCGGAAGATGGTCGGGAACACCACGAAATACGCGAACGCCATGCCGCACAGGAACAGCAGGTAACTGCTCGCCACCAGCGGCACAACCAGCTTCTTTTCGTGCTGATAGAGGCCAGGCGCGACAAACGCCCAGATCTGGTAGAGCACGATCGGCAGCGCGATCACAAAGGCGACGAGCATCGTCACCTTCATCGGCACGAAGAACGAGCCGGTCACGTCAGTCACGATCATCTTGCCGTCTTTCGGCAGGTTGTTCATGAGCGGACGGGCCAGCAGCTTGAAGATGTCAGGCGCCCAATAGACGAGACCCACGAACACCACGATCACGGCGATGCCCGCGCGCATGATGCGGTCGCGCAGCTCGACGAGGTGCGAGATGAAGGTCTCTTCAGTGCCCTCTTCCTGTTTTTGTTGGGGGTCGCTCACACCGGCCCTCGGGGGTTGGAGATGGACAAGTTCGAACTCGAATGGGGCATTGGCGCGTCAGAAAAAACGCACCGGACGGCGCAGGCTGGCCGGCGTGTGCTGTGCGACGCGCGCAGCGCCCGACTGCACGCGCGTGCGCCGCAGCGTCGCGCGCTTGTACCAGACCGGCGCTGCGCTCTGCTTGACCCGCCAGTTCTTGCGTTTGGCGGTGACGGCGCCGGCGTTGCCGGAGCGCCAGGCGGTGGCGCTGGAGCCATCGCTGATGCCAGACATGGCGGAGCTATCGAGCGCCGCGCCTTCGAGCGTGGCAATCGACGAACCCGCGGCACCATCGGCGCCGCCAGCAATGCTCGGCGACACGCTCGTGCCCTGGTTCCAGGCGTCGTTCAGGTCGGTCTCGTGCTTGCGCAGATTCTCGTGAACGTTTTTCTCGACGTTCTGCGCAGCCTGCTCAAACTCGCCCTTCATGCGGCGAAGTTCGTCCAGTTCGATCTCGCGCGTGACTTCCGCCTTGACGTCGTTGATATAGCGCTGCGCGCGGCCGAACAGGGCGCCTGCCGTACGCGCGACGCGCGGCAGCCGCTCCGGCCCGAGAACGACCAGCGCGACGACGCCGATCAGCGCCATCTTGGTTAGACCCAGATCGAGCATGAATGAAGCTTTCCGTCAGCCTTGGGGCGATTCAAACAGGAACGCGCGGGAGCACGCAGGAACAAGCAGGAACAAGCGAAAGAAACAGCCACCGCGCTTAGCGGTAGTCGTTCGAACGCGGGGTCTTGTCCTTGGCATCGACGTCAACCGTGCCGCCATTCTTGGGCAGTTCGCGCTTTTGCGCGTCTGCGCCCGGCTCTTCGCCGTCGCGCATGCCTTCCTTGAAGCCCTTCACCGCACCGCCCAGATCGCTGCCGATATTGCGCAGTTTCTTCGTACCGAAGACGAGCGCCACGATCAACAACACGATCAGCCAGTGCCAGATGCTCAACGAACCCATGATCAAAACTCTCCTTAACCCCGACGCCGCACTTCATGCGCGGCGAGAAAACGTTAGCGCGAGGACGCGTTCACGCTGGAAATGTTGCCTGTAAGGTATTTCGGCTGCGTGGCATTCTGCCCTTTTTCAGCCGCCTTTTCAGAAACGTACGTGGCTTTCGTGCAACGGCCCAAGAGTCAGCCCGGCAATCAGCCCGACAATCAGCCCATGCGCTGCCACGGACGCGGCCCGGCCAGCAGATGCGCGTGCAGGTGGTAGACCTCCTGACCGCCGCCCGGGCCCGTGTTCACCACGGTGCGAAAACCGGTCTCGCCGCCGGTGTACGACACGCCCAGATCCTTTGCGAGACGCGCCACCAGCACAAACATTCTACCAAGCAGCGGCGCATCGCTTTCACCGCAATCGGCAAGGGTCGGTATATGGGCGCGCGGGATCACCAGCACGTGGGTCTGCGCGGCAGGCCGGATATCGCGGAACGCGACGAACTCGTCGTCTTCGTAGACGCGCGTGCTCGGAATGTGGCCATCGGCGATCTTGCAGAAAAGGCAGGTGCTGCGGTCGTGACTCATAGGGCTCCCAGGCAGCCGCGCCGGACGGGCAAGTGGATCAGAAACGGATCAGAAGCGGATCAGAACCACGCGCGCGGATCGGCCAGCGGCTTGTTGTCGTGCAGATACAGCCAGCCTTTGATGATACGGTACAACGTCCAGATTGCGACAGCCCACAGAATCGGAATGCCGATCACCACGACGAACAGCGCAATGCCGATCAGGTGTCCCGCCAGCCCGTACCAGAAGGTGCGGATCTGCCAGGTGAAGTGCTGCTCGTAGGGCGTGCCCGCCGCTTCGTCGCGCTTGATGTAGTTGATGATGATGGCCACGAGCACAGTGACGCCGCCCGTGAGCCAGTAGAACGCGTACAGCCCGTAAAGCACGTGCGTGAGGGTGCGCAGGCTGCGCAGACGATCCGCGTCGAGCGGATCGCGCAAGGCGGGAGGCGGGTAACCGCCGGACGTGGACATGCGTGGCTTCTCCTGTCGAGAGGGGCTCGTCCGGACTGGACGAGCCTCAATGCTTTCGACAAGCCTACTCGAAGTCGGTTGCCTGAGGCGCAGCTCAAGTGCACCCCATGCGTGGGCCAGCGGCTTACTCGCCGCTTTCCTCGCGCTCGCGGCTCTTGCGCAGCGCCTTTTCCTCCAGACCCGACAGGCCTTCGCGGCGCTCCAGCTCCGCCAGCACGTCGGCGGGGCTCAGGTCGAAGTGCGACAGCGTGACGAGACAATGGAACCACAGATCGGCCATTTCGCCGACGAGCGCCTTCGGCGCGCCGCCCTGGCGCACGTCCTTCGCGGCCAGCACGACTTCAGTGGCTTCCTCGCCGACCTTCTTGAGCACCGCGTCGTCGCCCTTGTGAAAGAGGCGCGCAACGTAGGAGGAGTCCGGATCGCCGCCCTTGCGGCTGTCGATCACGGCTGCGAGGCGCAGCAGCGTGTCGTTGGTGTTCAGTTGCGTCATTTGTAGATGTCTTCGGGGTCTTTCAGCACGGGATCGACGGCGACCCAGCGGCCTTCGTCGACAGTGCCTTCGAATTGCTGGAAAAAGCACGAGTGGCGGCCCGTATGGCACGCGATGCCGGACACCTGCTCGATCTTGAGCAGCACGACGTCTTCGTCGCAGTCGAGGCGAATCTCACTCACGTGCTGCACGTGGCCCGATTCCTCGCCCTTGAACCACAGGCGCTGGCGCGAGCGCGAGAAGTACACCGCGCGGCGCAGCTCGACGGTCTTGGCGAGCGCCTCGCGGTTCATCCACGCGAACATCAGCACGTCGCCGGTCGTGGCTTCCTGGGCGATCACCGGCACGAGGCCGTTGACGTCCCAGTTGACCTTGTCGAGCCAGCCTGCGTTTTCGATCGAAGTCGTCATGGCGTTACATCCTCACCGAAATGCCCTGGTCGGCCATGAAGCGCTTCGCTTCGCCGACGGTGTGCTCGCCGTAGTGGAAGATGCTCGCCGCGAGCACCGCATCGGCGTGGCCCTTGACGACGCCGTCCGCCAGATCCTGCAGGCCGCCCACGCCGCCCGAGGCAATCACGGGCACCGGCACCGCGTCCGAGACGGCGCGCGTGAGGTCGAGGTCGAAGCCGCTCTTGGTGCCGTCGCGATCCATGCTGGTCAGCAGGATTTCGCCTGCGCCAAACTCGGCCATCTTGCGCGCCCATTCGACGGCATCGATGCCCGTGGCCTTGCGCCCGCCGTGCGTGAACACTTCCCAGCGCAACGGTTCACCCGGCGCGGACGTACGCTTGGCGTCGATCGCCACGACGATGCACTGCGAGCCGTACTTGTCCGCCGAATCGCGCACGAGCTGCGGATTCGCGACCGCCGACGAGTTCATGCCGACCTTGTCCGCGCCCGCGTTGAGCAGGCGGCGCACGTCGGTGACGGCGCGCACGCCGCCGCCCACCGTCAGCGGAATGAAGACCTGCGAGGCCACCGCTTCGATGATCGGCAGGATCAGGTCGCGCCCGTCGGAGGTGGCGGTGATGTCGAGGAAGGTGAGTTCGTCGGCGCCCTGCTCGTCATAGCGGCGCGCGATTTCGACGGGGTCGCCCGCGTCGCGCAGCTCGACGAAGTTGACGCCCTTGACGACCCGTCCAGCGGTCACGTCGAGACAGGGGATGATGCGTTTGGGTAGAGCCATGATCTTGCCGATGTTGCCAGTCGGTTGGGTGTCTTTCGTGCGCGGCGCTTGCGCCTCCACTTCCACGAAGCACGTTCATTGTCGCGCTTTGCCGCCTGTCGCGAAATGGCGAAACAGGCGGATGTGGCGGGCCTGAAACCCGCGCGCGCATGCACGCGCGCGTGGCCGCATAAAAGCAAAAGGCCTCCGGTGACGGAGGCCAGGTGCGCGACGCTTAAGCGTCGTCGGATTCGCGCAGGCTGTCCGCGCGCGTTTGCGCCGCCGCGAAATCGAGGTCGCCCGAGTAGATCGCACGGCCACAGATCACGCCTTCGACGCCTTCGTCTTCGACTTCGCACAGCGCGTCGATGTCGGCGAGGTTGGACAGGCCGCCGCTCGCGATGACCGGAATCTTCACCGCACGCGCAAGGCGCACCGTCGCTTCGATATTGATGCCTTGCAGCATGCCGTCGCGGCCGATGTCGGTGTAGATGATCGATTCGACGCCGTAGTCCTCGAACTTGCGTGCGAGATCCGCGACTTCGTGGCCGGTGAGCTTGCTCCAGCCGTCGGTGGCGACCTTGCCGTCCTTCGCGTCGAGGCCGACGATGATGTGGCCCCCGAACGCCGTGCACGCTTCCTGGAGGAAGCCCGGGTTCTTCACAGCCGCGGTGCCGATGATCACGTAAGAGAGACCGTCGTCGAGGTAACGCTCGATCGTGTCGAGGTCACGGATGCCGCCGCCCAGCTGGACGGGGATCTTGTCGCCGACTTCGCGAATGATTTCGCGGATCGCGTCTTCGTTCTTCGGCTTGCCCGCAAAGGCGCCATTCAGGTCGACGAGGTGCAGACGGCGCGCGCCGCGCTCGACCCAATGTCGGGCCATGGCCGCCGGTTCCTCGGAGAAAATAGTCGCCTGGTCCATATCGCCTTGTTTAAGGCGCACGCAGTGACCGTCTTTGAGATCGATGGCCGGAATCAGCAGCATAGCTATCGGGTGATATCTGGAAGTGTGGTTGAAATCAGCCGGCTTCGGCGGAAAAAAGGCCCGTTCCGACGCCGTTTCGCTAGTTTAGTACAACTCTTTCGGCGGCCTTGCTGAGGAAAATCGGCCTGGGCGCACGTCGAGCGTGGCCTGGCCATCAGTGCCATCAGCGCCGCCAGTGAATTACGGGTTCCAGTGCACGAAGTTGCGGTACACGCGCAAGCCCGCCGCGGCGCTCTTTTCCGGATGGAATTGGGTGGCGAAGATGTTATCCCGCGCCACGGCCGAGGTAAAGGCAGCGCCATACGGCGTTTCGCCCACGGTGTGCGCCGCGTCGGCGGGCACCACGTAGTAGCTGTGCACAAAGTAAAAGTAGCTTTCGTCGGGCACGCCGTCCCAGAGCGCATGTGCGCGCGACTGGCGCACGCGGTTCCAGCCCATCTGCGGCACCTTGAAGCGCGAGCCGTCGTCCTGCAACTGGTCTGCCAGGTCGAAACGCACGACCTTGCCCGGCAACAGGCCGAGGCCCTTCGTGTCGCCTTCCGCGCTCCAGTCGAACAGCATCTGCTCGCCCACGCACACGCCCATCAGCGGCTTGTTGCGCGACGCTTCGATCACGGCGTCCTGGAGGCCCGATTCCGCGAGGCTGCGCATGCAATCGGGCATGGCGCCCTGCCCCGGCAGCACCACGCGATCCGCCGCGCGGATCGCTTCCGGGCGCTCGACGATCTGCACGTCGGCTTCAGGAGCCGCCTGTTTCAGCGCCTGGGCGACCGAACGCAGGTTGCCCATCCCATAATCCACAATCGCAATTGAAGTAGTCATCTCGATTCAGGACTGTCCGTCCTGCTATCCGGCATGACGACACCGGCAGTGCGCAAGCCGCATGCGCCAGTGTCGAAACCCATGAATGTACGCGTTCCCGGCGCGGCACGCTCGCAGAGCGCAGCGCATGGCCAGCGCTTCGCGGCCGCGTTGCCGGTCAAACCGCTTAAAGGCTGCCCTTCGTCGACGGAATCTTGCCCGCCTGGCGCTCGTCGAATTCGGCGGCCTGGCGCAGCGCGCGGCCAAACGCCTTGAACACGGTTTCCAGCTGATGGTGAGCGTTCAGGCCACGCAGGTTGTCGATATGCAGCGTCACGCCGGCGTGATTGACGAAGCCGCGGAAGAATTCGATCGACAGGTCGACGTCGAAGCTGCCGATGCGCGCGCGCGTGAACGGCACGTGGAATTCGAGGCCCGGGCGGCCCGAGAAGTCGACCACGACGCGCGACAGCGCTTCGTCGAGCGGCACATAAGCATGGCCATAGCGACGAATGCCCTTCTTGTCGCCGATCGCCTGGGCGACCGCCTGACCAAGCGTGATGCCGACGTCTTCGACCGTATGGTGGTCGTCGATATGCGTGTCGCCATGCGCCTCGACTTCGAGATCGATCAGACCGTGTCGTGCGATCTGATCGAGCATGTGGTCGAGAAACGGCACGCCGGTCTTGAGCTTTTGCTCACCGGTGCCGTCCAGATTGATTTTCACGCTGATTTGCGTTTCGCTGGTGTTGCGAACGACTTGCGCGACGCGCATGGCAATTTCCTTCAAACAGCCCGTAACAGGAGGGATTTTAGAGAGGGCTCGCTCAGGACACGTGGGGACGGTTCACTTGAGGACAAGCTTCAGGGCGGCGAGCAACTGCGCGTTTTCGTCGGGGCTCCCGACGGTCAGGCGCACGCAATTCGCCAGCAATGGGTGCATTTTACTCACGTTTTTGACCAGCACCCGTGCAGTCAATAGCGTATCGAACACAGCGGGCGCGTCGGGCACGCGCACGAGCAGGAAATTTCCGGCGCTTTCGAACACTTCCGCGCCCGGCAATTTCGCCACTTCGGCGGCCAGTTGCGCACGGCCCGCGCGCAGTTGTGCGGCCTGCGCGTCCAGCACATCGAGGTGATCGAGCAGGAAGCCCGCGGCCGCCTGGGTGAGCACGTTGATGTTGTACGGCGGGCGCACCTTGTCGAATTCGTTGAGCCACGCGGAGCGGCCCGCGAGATAGCCCAGACGGATGCCCGCCAGGCCGAGCTTGGACATCGTGCGCATCACGACCACGTTGTCGAACTCGCCCGCGCGCGCCATCCAGCTCTGCTGCGCGAACGGCTGATACGCCTCGTCGATCACCACCAGACCATTCGCGGCAGCGGCGGCGGCGATCACGCGCTCGATATCGGCGTCCGGGAACAGCGTGCCGGTCGGATTGTTCGGATACGCGAGCCAGATCACGGCCGGACGATGCTCGCCGATCGCGGCGACCATGGCGTCGGTGTCGAGCGTGAAATCGGCATTCAAGGGCACGCCGACGAACTCCACCTGCGCGAATTTCGCCGACATCGCGTACATCACGAAGCCCGGCAGCGGCGCGAGCACCTTGGCGCCCGGCTTGGCGCACGCCATCGTGACCATGCTGATGATTTCGTCCGAGCCGTTGCCGAGCAGCACGTCGCAGTCGGTCGGCACGTGCATCGCCGCCTTGAGCTTCGCCATCAGCGCTTCGGGGCGCGGGGCCGGATAGCGGTTGAGCGCCACGCCTGCGAGATGCTCGCCCAGCCGCGCGGCCAGATCGGCGGGCAGCGGGTACGGGTTCTCCATCGCGTCGAGCTTCACGAAGCCGGTGGCGTCAGGCACCGGATAGCTCGTCATGGCGAGGACGTCGGGGCGAATGATGTCTTGAGGTGTCGTCATGTCTGCATGGCTCGCGCGCCAAAGCGGCGAGCCGGATCGGGCGGCTCAGGTGCTGCGTGGGCCGCCCTGGTTCTTGTTGGTCTCTGGCGTGCGGTTACTTCGGTGTTCCAGGCATCGAATGCTGCCAGCGGGCGCTGTGGCGCCCAGTGCGGCGGGCATTCGAAGGTCTCCTTCCGGGGTTCCTTCAATGCTTGCAAACATCTCGATATTCGTGCGCGGCAATGCCGCGCCAGCGCGCCGCCCGAACGTGCCGGGTGGCGCCTGACGCTTCAACGCATCAGTTCTTCATGCGGTATTCGGCGCTGCGCGCGTGGGCCTGCAGGCCTTCGCCGTAGGCCAGTTCCGCGGCGATTTCGCCGAGCGTCTGCGCGCCTTCCGCGCTGACTTCGATCAGGCTCGAACGCTTGATGAAATCATAGACGCCCAGCGGCGACGAGAAACGTGCGGTACGAGACGTAGGCAGCACGTGATTCGGCCCCGCACAGTAGTCGCCCAGGCTTTCGCTGGTGTAGCGGCCAAGGAAGATCGCGCCTGCGTGGCGGATTTCGGCGCCCCACTTCTGCGGCTCCAGCGCCGAGATTTCCAGGTGTTCCGGCGCAATGTCGTTGGCGATCGCGCAGGCTTCGGCCATGTCGCGCACCTTCACGAGCGCGCCGCGATTGGTGAGCGACGTCGCGATCACTCCGGCGCGCGGCATGGTCGGCAGCAGCTCGTCGATGGCGGCTTCCACGCGCTTGATAAAGCTCTCGTCCGGGCACAGCAGGATCGATTGCGCGAGCTCGTCGTGCTCGGCCTGCGAGAACAGATCCATTGCGACCCAGCGCGGATCGGTCGTGCCGTCGCAGATCACGAGGATTTCCGAGGGCCCGGCGATCATGTCGATGCCGACCGTGCCGAACACGCGGCGCTTGGCCGATGCCACATACGCATTGCCCGGGCCGCAGATCTTGTCGACCGGCGGAATCGTGTCGGTGCCGTAGGCGAGCGCGGCAACCGCCTGCGCGCCGCCGATCGTGAACACGCGATCGACGCCCGCGATCAGCGCCGCCGCCAGCACGAGCGGGTTCTTCACGCCGTCCGGCGTGGGCACGACCATGATGATTTCGCGCACGCCCGCGACGCGCGCCGGAATCGCATTCATCAGCACCGACGACGGATACGCCGCCTTGCCGCCCGGCACATACAGGCCGACGCGGTCGAGCGGCGTGACCTTCTGGCCCAGCACGGTGCCGTCCGATTCGGTGTACTGCCAGCTATGCGAGCCGCACTCGATGCGCTGCTTCTCGTGGTAGCCGCGCACACGCGCCGCGGCCGCTTCGAGCGCCGCGCGCTGCTTCGGTTCGAGGCTTTCGAGCGCTGCTTCGAGTTCGCTGATCGGCAGTTCGAGCGCCGCGACGCTCTTTGCGTCCAGGCGGTCGAAGCGCTGCGTGTACTCGAGCACCGCCGCATCGCCGCGCGCCTTCACGTCGGCCAGGATCTGCGCCACCGAGCGCTCGATCGCCTCATCTTCGCTCGCCTCGAACGCGAGCACCGCGTGCAGCGCCTTCTTGAAGCCTGCCGCGCTGGAGTCGAGTTTGCGAATCGTGATAGCCATGCTGAATTCCATCCGTATCGGTAATGCGCGGGGCGCGCGCGACGTCTTTTGAGATACGTCGCGCGCGGGCGGCGCGGGTTGGCGTGAGGTGCGCGGGCTTGCGACGCTCGCGCACCTCACCCCTTAAGCGGCTTGCTCGCCGCGCGACGCGCGTTCGAACGCGTCGAGGAACGGCCGCAGTGCGGCGCGCTTGAGCTTGAGCGCCGCCTGGTTCACGACGAGGCGCGACGAGATCTCCATGATCTCTTCGACTTCGACGAGGTCGTTCGCGCGCAGCGTGCCGCCGGTGCTCACCAGGTCGACGATCGCGTCGGCCAGGCCGACCAGCGGCGCGAGTTCCATCGAGCCGTACAGCTTGATCAGGTCGACGTGCACGCCCTTGGCCGCGAAGTGCTGGCGCGCGGCTTCGGTGTACTTGGTCGCCACGCGCAGGCGCGCGCCCTGGCGCACCGCATTGGCGTAATCGAAGCCGTTCTTCACGGCCACCGACAGGCGGCAGCGCGCGATATCCAGGTCGATCGGCTGATAAAGGCCGCCGCCGCCGTGTTCGTTGAGCACGTCCTTGCCCGCCACGCCGAAGTCGGCCGCGCCGTACTCCACGTAGGTGGGCACGTCGGTCGCGCGCACGATGATGACGCGCAGGTTCGGGTCGGTCGTCGGCAGGATCAGCTTGCGCGAGGTTTCCGGATCTTCGGTCACGTGCACGCCCGCTGCGGCGAGCAGCGGCATCGTCTCTTCAAAGATGCGGCCCTTCGACAGCGCGAGCGTCAGCGGCGCGCCGGCTGCGGCAGCCGGCGTGGGTTGCGATTGAACCGTGCTCATGCCTCGCTCCCCTTGATGCGTTTCACGTTCGCGCCGAGCTTCGTCAGCTTGGCTTCCATGCGGTCATAGCCACGGTCGAGGTGATAGATGCGGTCGATCAGCGTTTCGCCTTCGGCGCACATGGCGGCGATCACGAGGCTGGCCGACGCGCGCAGGTCGGTGGCCATCACCTTCGCGCCCGAGAGCTTTTCAACGCCCGCGACCAGCGCGGTCTTGCCTTCGATCGTGATGTGCGCGCCCAGGCGGTTCAGTTCCTGGACGTGCATGAAGCGGTTCTCGAAGATGTTTTCGACCACTTGCGAGGTGCCGTCCGCGATCGTGTTGAGCGCCATGAACTGCGCCTGCATGTCGGTCGGGAACGCCGGGTATTCGGAGGTGCGCAGATTCACGGCGCGGGCGCGCTCGTGCATCGTCACGCGCATCCAGTCGTCGCCTTCCTCGATCGTCACGCCAGCTTCGCGCAGCTTGTCCGTGACCGCGTCGAGCGTGTTCGGACGCACGTTGCGCAGCACGACATCGCCGCCCGCTGCCGCGACCGCGCACAGGAACGTGCCGGCTTCGATGCGATCGGGAATGACGGTGTGCTGGGCGCCGTGCAGCTTCTCGACGCCCTGGATCACGAGGCGGTCGGTGCCGATGCCGTCGATCTTCGCGCCCATCGCCACGAGCAGGTTCGCGAGGTCGCCCACTTCGGGCTCGCGCGCGGCGTTCTCGATCACGGTTTCGCCATCGGCCAGCACGGCGGCCATCAGCAGGTTTTCCGTGCCGGTGACCGTGATCATGTCGGTGACGATGCGCGCGCCCTTCAGGCGCTTCGCGCGGGCTTCGATGAAGCCGTGCTCGATGTTGATCTCGGCGCCCATCGCCTGCAGACCCTTGATGTGCTGGTCGACCGGACGCGCACCAATCGCGCAGCCGCCCGGCAGCGACACCTTCGCTTCGCCAAAGCGCGCGAGCAGCGGCCCGAGCACGAGGATCGAGGCGCGCATGGTCTTGACCAGCTCATACGGCGCCACGAGGCTCGTGACGTTCGACGCGTCGAGCTGCACGCGCGTGCCGTCCTGTTCGGTGCGCACGCCCATCTGGCTGAGCAGCTTGAGCGTGGTGCGCACGTCCTGGAGATCGGGCACGTTGTCCAGCTGGACGGGTTCGGCGCTCAGGAGGCCGGCGCACAGAATCGGCAGCGCAGCGTTCTTCGCGCCGGAAACGATGACTTCCCCCGCGAGCTTTTGCCCGCCGACGATGACGAGTTTGTCCATGCCTGAAGTTTCCTGATCGATGCGGCCGGCTTGAGTGGTCGCGTCTTGATGAGCGGCGCCGCTGGCTGCGGCGCCTTTATCCTGGGTAATTCGCACTGAGATTCCAGATTATGCGTTCTGCCATTCGGCGGGCGTGAGCGTCTTCATGCTGAGCGCATGAATTTCCTGGCGCATCCGGTCGCCGAGCGCCGCATAAACGAGCTGATGGCGCTGGATCAGACGCTTGCCGTCGAACGCCGACGAGACGATCGTCGCGAAGAAGTGCTGACCATCGCCCTCGACTTCGAGGTGCTCGCACGCGAGACCTGCCGAGATGTACTGCTTGACCTGTTCCGGAGTCGGCAACGTAGCTGACATGGGTAGTGCTCCTGCCTGAATTTCACTTAGTGGCGCAGCTTGTAGCCGCTTGCGAGCAGACGCATCGCAATGGCCGCCAGCACCACGAAAAAGACGAAAACGATCGCGAGGCTCGCGAGCGGGTTGATATCGGACAAACCGAAGAACCCGTAACGGAAGCCGTCGATCATGTAAAAGAACGGGTTAAGCCGCGACACTTCGCGCCAGACCGGCGGCAGCGTATGCGTCGAATAGAACACGCCCGAAAGGAACGTGAGCGGCATGATGAGAAAGTTCTGAAACGCCGCGAGCTGGTCGAACTTCTCGGCCCAGATCCCGGCGATCAGGCCGAGCGTGCCGAGAATCGCCGAGCCCAGCACCGCAAAGGCGATGATGTAGAGGGGCGCGGAAAAGCTCATCGGAATGAACCAGATCGTCACGACGAACACGCCCGCGCCAACGGCGAGGCCGCGCACGATCGAGGCGAGCACGTAAGCCCCAAACATCTCCCATGCGGCCAGCGGCGGCAATAAGACGAATACGAGATTGCCCGTGATCTTCGACTGGATCAGCGAAGATGACGAATTGGCGAAGGCGTTCTGCAGCACGCTCATCATCACGAGACCCGGGATCAGGAAGCTCGTGTATTCCACGCCCGGATAGACTTCGACGTGCCCGCGCAGCGCGTGGCCGAAGATCGTCAGGTAGAGCAGCGCGGTGATGACCGGGGCCAGCACCGTCTGGAAAGCGACCTTCCAGAAGCGCAGCACTTCTTTATAAAACAGCGTACGGAAACCGCTCATGCAAGCCCCTCGATCACTTCCGGCCCGTTCATGACCTGTACGAAGACGTCTTCCAGATCGGCCTTGCGCACTTCCATCTCTTCCAGCTTGCAGCCGTTCGCGCGGCACAGGCCCAGGATGCGCTCGACCTCGTCGTAGCTCGTGAGACGCAGCAGGTGCTGGTTGCCGTTGCTGTTCGGCAGGTTCGAGATATCGACTTCGAGCGAACGCAGTTCGGTGGGCAACGCGCCTTCGGAGAAGCGCAGATAGAGCTGCGTGCCCGCGAAACGCTGCAGCAGCGTGCTGGTGCGCTCAAGCGCCACCACCTCGCCGCGACGCAGCATGGCGATGCGGTCGCAGAGCTCTTCCGCTTCTTCGAGGTAGTGCGTGGTCAGCACGATGGTGTGCCCTTCGCGGTTCAGGCGCGCGATGAACTTCCAGAGCGTCTGGCGCAGTTCGACGTCCACGCCGGCGGTCGGCTCGTCGAGCACGATCACGGGCGGACGGTGCACCAGCGCCTGCGCGACCAGCACGCGGCGCTTCATGCCGCCCGAAAGCGCGCGCATGTTGACGTCGGCTTTCTCGGTGAGGTCGAGATTGGCCATGACCTCGTCGATCCACGCGTCGTTGTTGCGCAGGCCGAAGTAGCCGGACTGGATGCGCAGCGTCTCGCGCACCGTGAAGAACGGATCGAAGACGAGTTCCTGGGGCACGACGCCCAGGTTGCGGCGCGCGTTGCGGTAATCGCCGACGACGTCGTGACCGCGTACCGCGATCGTGCCCTCGTCGGGCCGTGCGAGGCCGGCGAGGCAACTGATGAGCGTCGTCTTGCCCGCGCCGTTCGGGCCGAGCAGCCCGAAGAACTCGCCTTCTTCAACCGTGAAGCTGACGCCCTTGAGCGCCTGAAGCTCTTTGTAGCGCTTCTTGACGTTGCGGATTTCTATGGCTGGCATGACTCAGACGCCGCCCGTTTTGAACGGCGCGGCCGGTAAGTGCATCAATGCTGCGGGGAGACCGCGGGGAAACTTATTTGGGGACGGCTTTTTGCGCCTTCGCCGCGTCCGGAAACCCGGGGCAGCGCCCAAAAAACATTTGATTATAGGCCAAGTCGCAAAGGCCGACCCGACCTTGGTCTGAACAGGGAGATGGAGAATGCACCGGTTTGCGGCGGCTGCGCATCTGGTGATGAACCAGCGCGGCGCGCCGCCAGCCGGTGCGCGTCAATGTCGCTCGTGCAGGAGCGTATCGACGCCGTAGGCGCGCGCCAGAGCGGCGAGCGAGGCAGGCAGATTGAGGACGCTGAGGGTGGCGCCGCGTTCGTTCGCGGCGCGCTGCCAGGCGATCAGCACGGCAAGCGCGGAAGAGTCGAACTGCGTCAGCGGCGCGCAATCGACAGCCGTGGCGCCCGCCTTGATCTGGGCGAGACCCGCCGAGAGCGCGGCGTTCGCGCTCTCGTGGGTCAGCGTGGCGCCCGTAGCGAAGCGTTCGCTCACGAAGCAGCCTTGCCTGCGGCGAGTTGCTGGTTACGCTGCGTCAGGAACGAGATCAGGCCTTGCACACCGCCCTGCTGGATCTTTTCCTGGAACTGCTGCTGGTACGCCTGGATCAGCCATGCGCCGAGCACGTTGATGTCATACACGCGCCAGCCTTGCGCCGTCTTGTACAGACGGTAGTCGAGCTCGATCGGCTGGCCGTTGTTCAGCACCGTCGAACGAACCACGACATCGGTATCGTCCGGGTTGGCGCGGAACGGCTTGTATTCGATCTGTTGATCGCGAACCTGGGCAAGCGCGCCCGAGTACGTGCGGATCAGCAGCATCTTGAACTGCTCGATGACCTGTTGCTGCTGGTCGGGCGTGGCGGCGCGCCAGTTGCGGCCCATCGCGAGCTGCGTGGTGCGGCGGAAGTCCGTGTACGGCAGGATCTTCTCGTTCACGAGCTGCGTGATCTTGGTGATGTCGCCCGACTGGATCGACTTGTCGCCCTTGATCTGATCCATCACCTGCTGGGTGATGGTCTTGACCATGGCGTCAGGATTGCTGGTGTCGACGGTTTGCGCGGATGCTGAACCGGCAAACCCGGCGAATCCGGCAAACGCAAAAAACATGGCAAAAAGCGGAGACAGAAAGAATTTTTTCATATCGAGTCCTGCAAGTTGGGGAAATACGCCCCGTTGGACGCCAACGATATCACGCGAGTTCTATCGCACTGAGTCAATAAGTGCCAGGAAACTGCGACAAGCGTATCGACTTGTTACGTCAGACGTGTGCCAGGGGACGCCGGCGTGACGCGGCCAGGTTGCCGCGCGCCACGCCGGATGTCTCATTCAACCCGTGCTCAATGCAGACGCAGCATTCCCGGATAACCGAGACGCGCCGGCGGCACCATCTGGTCGCCGGGCACGTTGGTCGCCGAAGCGGCGTTCGGCACTTGCGCACCGGAGGCCGACTCCGGCGTCGCAGCGCCAGCCGGGCCTTCGAGCGTGGCCGGTGCGGACGTTACGCCGTTCGGATAAGCCGGCGGCATGCTGGCCGCGCTCGGCGTAGCAGCACGTGCGGTGCCCGAGGCCGGGACGGCGGCAGCCGCGCCGGACGCCGGTGCAGCCGCTGCCCCGCCATCGTCGGGTTCGCCGTAGTTCGGCAGCGGTGCGCCATCGCCGTAGTCGGGCACGCCCGACGCCGAAGCGCGACCATCCGACAGCAGATAGCGGCGGCGCTGCAGGTAGGTGTTACGTACGAACGAATACTGGTCGATCGCCGCGCCCTGGAGCAGGTCGCTCGCGCCGAGCAGGTTCGCACGCGTGCTGATGACGTTCAGGCCGTAGAGGCCCCACGACACCGCCGACGAATCGATGTAGCTGATGGGGTTGATGAAGTAGTTGCCCACCAGGCCCACGCCGTCGCGCACCGTGCTCGGGCCGAACAGCGGCAGCACGAGGTACGGGCCCGGCGGCACGCCATAGTGGCCAAGCGTCAGGCCGAAGTCCTGGTTGTGCTTGGGCAGCTTCGCGAGCGTCGCCACGTCGAACAGGCCGCCTACGCCGAAGACCGTGTTGATCACGATCCGCATGATGTCTTCGACACCATCGGTGATCTTCAGCTGGAGGAAGTTGTTGGCCGCGTTATAGACGTCGCCGATGTTGGCGAAGAAGTTCGTCACGCTGTCACGCACGGGCTGCGGCGTGATCTTTACGTAGCCCTTGGCGACCGGCTTGAGCGCGTACTGGTCGACCTTGTCGTTGAAGGTGTAGACCGTGCGGTTGAAGCCTTCCCACGGATCGTCCTTCGACGGCGTCTGCACCGTCGAGCACGCCGTCAGCGCAAGCGCTGCAACGCCGATCGTGATGGCGCGCATGCGTGTGGTGTTCATCTTTTATTCTCCTTATTGGGCCGCCGCGCCGGAGCCTGCCTGCGCTGGCACCGGTGCAGGAGCCGGTGCGGCGCTATCGCCGCCCGCTGCCCCGCCTGCCGCCCCGTTCGCGGCTCCGTTGCCTGCGCTACCACCCGCGCTGCTGCCAGATTTCGAAGCGCCCGAATCGGCCGCCTTGCTATAGAGGAACTGACTGATCAGGTTCTCAAGCACGATCGCCGACTGGGTCATGGCGACGGTGTCGCCATTCTTGAGCATTTCGGTGTCGCCGCCCGGCTCCAGACCGATGTACTGCTCGCCGAGCAGGCCCGACGTCAGGATCTTCGCCGACGAGTCCTTCGGGAACTGGTACTGCTGGTCCAGGTTGATCGTCACGAGCGCCTGATAGGTGTTGCTATCGAAGCCGATCGACGCCACGCGGCCCACGGTCACGCCCGCGCTCTTGACGGGCGCGCGCGGCTTGAGGCCGCCGATGTTGTCGAATTTCATCTTCACGGCGTAGGTCTGCTGGAACGAAAGCGAGCTCATGTTGCCGGCCTTCAGCGCGAGAAACAGCAGCGCAATGAAGCCCAGCACCACGAACAGGCCGACCCAGAAGTCGAGAGCAGTCTTTTTCATCGTCATCCCAATGAGAATCCGTTGCGGCGCCGCCCTGATCCAGGCGACTGCCGCGCAGCCCGCACGCCGCCATCAGGCAGGCGTGTCACGGGCCTAATCCTTAGCTGAACATCAGCGCGGTAAGCAGGAAGTCGAGGCCGAGCACCGCAAGCGATGCGTACACGACGGTCTTGGTCGTTGCGCGCGACACGCCTTCGGGCGTGGGCTTCGCTTCGTAACCCTGGTACAGCGCGGTGAACGTGACAGCGAAGCCGAACACGATGCTCTTGATCACGCCGTTGCCCACGTCAGTCCAGACGTCGACGCCGCCCTGCATCTGCGACCAGAACGCGCCCGAATCCACGCCGATCAGCAGCACGCCCACCACGTAGCCACCCAGAATGCCGACGGCGCTGAAAATCGCCGCCAGGATCGGCATGGCGATCACGCCCGCCCACATGCGCGGCGCGACCACGATACGCACGGGATCGACCGCCATCATTTCCATGGCCGTCAGTTGCTCGCCCGCCTTCATCAGGCCGATTTCGGCCGTGAGCGACGTGCCCGCGCGGCCCGCGAACAGCAGCGCCGTGACCACCGGGCCGAGTTCGCGCACGAGCGAAAGCGCGACCAGCAGCCCAAGCGCCTGCTCCGAACCATAACGGTTGAGCGTGTAATACCCCTGCAACCCGAGCACGAAGCCAACGAACAGCCCCGACACCGCGATGATCAGCAGCGAATAATTACCGACGAAGTGGATCTGCTTCGTGACAAGACGCGGACGGCGCAGCAGCGGGAAAAATTCCAGCACGAGGCGCACGAAGAAACGCGTGGCGTGGCCCGCGCGCGTGATCGAGTCGAGCACGCCGCGGCCGACCGAACTGAAAGCGCCGATCATGAGCGGCCTCCGCCAATGCCGAAGTCCGCATCGAGCGGCACATTCGTCGGGTAATGAAAACGGAACGGGCCGTCCGGTGCGCCGTCGATGAACTGGCGCACGATCGGATCGGTCGAGGCGCGCAGCTCCGCAGGCGTGCCCTGCGCCTGCACCTTGCCGTTCGCGACGAAGTAGACGTAATCGGCGATGGCGAACGATTCCGGCACGTCGTGCGTGACGAGGATGGACGTCGCGCCGAGCGCGTCGTTCAGCGTGCGGATCAGGTTCGCCGTGATGCCGAGGGAAATCGGGTCGAGGCCCGCGAAGGGCTCGTCGTACATCATGAGTTCGGGGTCGAGCGCGATGGCGCGCGCAAGCGCCACACGGCGCGCCATGCCGCCCGAAATCTCCGACGGCGCGAGGTCGCGCGCGCCGCGCAGACCCACGGCGTTGAGCTTCATGAGCACGAGGTCGCGGATCAGTTCTTCGGGCAGATCGGTGTGTTCGCGCAAGGCAAAGGCGACGTTCTCGAACACGGACATATCCGTGAACAGCGCACCGAACTGGAACAGCATGCCCATCTTGCGGCGCAGCGCGTAAAGACCTTCGCGCGTCTGCCTGCCGACGTCCTGACCCTGAAACAGCACCTGGCCGCGCTGGGCGCGCACCAGACCGCCGATCAGGCGCAGCACCGTGGTCTTGCCGCCGCCCGAGCCGCCCATGACCGCGACCACCTGACCGCGGCCAAAGCGCATGTTCAGTCCGGACAGGACGAGCCGGTCGCTATAGCCGAAGTCGACGTCGCGCAGCTCCAGAAGGGTCTCAGAGGATGAGGGCACGTAAGCTGACAAGTCCATTTACACGAAGGCGGGATTATAGGGCCATCGTGAAATTGATGCCGTGATGCGCCCATGACCCTTTGATGAAGCAACGGCGCCGTCTGGCGCCCGTTGCCGCTCGTTCCTCGCCGCTTCGCGCCCCGATTAAACCGGGTGCGCGACTTGCGCCGAGGCCGGGCCATTATTGCGTAAACGCTTTGCGCAGCGCAGCAACGGCGGCAGCCGGATCGGCCGCCTCGGTGACCGCGCGCACGACGGCCGCACTGCCCGCGCCGGTCGTCAGCACTTCCGGCAGCACGGCGCCGTCGATGCCGCCGATCGCGACCATCGGCACCACGCCGTCCAGCAGTTGCACGTAGCGCTTGAGGCGCTTCATGCCCTGCGGAGCGGTCGGCATTTCCTTGGTCGTTGTGGCGAACACCGCGCCGCACGCGATGTAGCTCGGGCGGAAGTGCAGCGCCGTGAGCATCTCGAAGTAGCCATGTGTCGACAAACCTAAACGAATGCCCGATGCGGCCAGCGCGTTGAGATCGGCTTCGCGCAGATCCTCCTGGCCGAGGTGGACGCCGTAAGCGCCTGCGGCCATGGCCGCCTGCCAGTGATCGTTGATGAAAAGTTGCGCGTCGTGCTTGCGGCCTGCCGCAACGCAACGCTCGATCTCGTCCGTGAGCTCAGGCGATGCGGTCTTCTTGCTGCGCAGCTGCACGGTCTTCACGCCGAAGCCGAGCACGCGCTCGACCCAGTCGGCGGTGGGCAGAACCGGGTAAAGGCCCAGCTTTTGCGGGCAGGTCGCGAACGGCCGCGCGGGCGCGTCGGGCAAGCCGAGCACGCGCGGGAAGCGCGCGATGTCCACCGGCCAGGCGTCGGCTTTCTGCTCGTCGCCGTCGCGCCAGGCGAGGGCCAGCACGAGCGCGTCGTGCGGATCGAAACCGCAGTCGAGGAACGCCGCCAGCGCCGGGATCCAGTCTTCGGCGAGCGTGCCTTCGAGCGCGTAGCGCTCGCCGCCCAGATGCAGCGTGACGAGCGCGGCTTGCGCTTTGTCCACGTTACCGGCGTTGTCGGGCTGACCGGCTTTCGCCTCGATCACGCCCGCGCCTTCGGTCATCCAGCGCGCGATGCTCGCGAGATGCGGCGCGGCGTCGGTCACGATGATGAGGTCGCCGCCATTGGGCGCGTCCGGCGGCGTCAGGCACAGGCGCCACGGCGCCTGCGTGGCCGGCCAGTCGCCGAGCGTCGCCCGGATGCGTTCGGCGGTTTCGGTGAGTTCGTCGGCCGGCGGCCAGAACAGTTCGCGGTCTTTGAGTCGCAGCGTGTCAGTCATTATTTGCCTCCATCCTGGTGCCAGAACGGCATGCCGACCACCGGCGTGCTCGCCACGGCGGCTTCGCGTTCGGCCATCGGCCCGGCCAGATAAGCCGTGCGGCCCGCTTCCACGCCCAGCGCGAACGCGCGCGCCATCGCTTCCGGATGCGTCGCCTGCGCCACCGCCGTATTCAGCAGCACGCCGTCGAAGCCCCACTCCATCACCTGCGCCGCGTGCGACGGCAGGCCCAGGCCCGCATCGACGATCAGCGGCACGTCGGGCAGCCGCTCGCGCAGCACGCGCAGGCCGTAGGGATTGATCACGCCCTTGCCGGTGCCGATGGGCGCGCCCCACGGCATCAGCGCTTCGCAGCCCGCGTCGAGCAGGCGGCGGCCGATCACGAGATCCTCGGTGCAATAAGGCAGTACCTTGAAGCCATCCTTCACGAGCCGCGCGGCGGCTTCGATCAGGCCGACCGGGTCGGGTTGCAGCGTGTAGTCGTCGCCGATCAGTTCGAGCTTGATCCAGTCGGTCTCGAACACTTCGCGCGCCATGTGGGCCGTGGTCACGGCTTCGTTGACGGTGAGGCAGCCGGCCGTGTTCGGCAGCAGCGGCACGCCGTGGCGCTTGAGCAGGTCGAAGAAACCGGCTTCGGCGGTGCCATCGTTCATCTGGCGGCGCAGCGCGACGGTGATCATGCCGGGGCGCGCGGCTTGCATCGAATCGGACAGCGATTGCAGCGACGGATAGCGCGAGGTGCCGAGCAGCAGGCGGCCCTGGAAGGTTTCGCCGTAGAGCGTGAGCGCGTCGGCGGTAGGTAAGGTGGTCATGGCGTGGAATCCTTGAGCGAAAGACGCGGAGGCAAGACGTCGAGCGTGCGGCGCGAGCCGACGATCAGCCGCCCGCCACCGGGCTCACGACGTCGAGGCGGTCGCCCGCCGACAAGGTGCGCGCGCCATGCTGGCCACGCGCGACGAAATCGCCATTCAAGGCGACGGCAAACGGGGGACGCGCGCCGAAGGCGGCAAGCGCATCGGCGACAGTCGCGCCCTCGGGCAGCGTGAGCGGCTTCTGGTTGATCTGAATGTCCATGGCGAATCGGGTCACTTCGTTAAATCGTTGCGGGGCGCAAGGCGCGCGCCGCGCTTCGTGATTGCGGCGGCGCACGTCATCAGGCGTGGGCGCGCTCGCTGTGTGTGTCCTGCCCTGCAGTCGCGTGCAGCATCGAGGCCCAGCGCGACTCGGCACGCAGCGCCTCGAAAGCGTCGGCATCGGCGAGCTTGCCCGCCAGCATCGCTTCGGCCATGCGCACGGCTTCGTCGGCGACGGCGGGCGCGATCATGAAACCGTGGCGATACAGGCCGTTCACGCGCAGCGTTTTGCCGTCACCCCGGCCAGCGTCCCAGATCAGCGCAGGACGATGGTCAGGCAGCGTCGGGCGGCACTGCGAATTGAGTTCGAGAATGCGCGCCTCGCCGAACGCCGGATGCACGGCAAAGGCCGCGCTCAGCAGTTCGAGCGCCGAGCGCACGCTCACCGGCGAGCGGTCTTCGCCCTCGATTTCCGTTGCGCCGATGACGTAGAGATCGTTCTGCTTCGGCGCGATATAGAGCGGATAGCGCGGGTGCAGCAGGCGCACCGGACGCGTCAGGCCGATACCCGGCGCGTGCACGCGCGCGACTTCGCCGCGAATGCCGCGCAGCGCGGGCAGCGCGGGCTTGGCGCCGAGGCCCCGGCAATCGATCGTCACGCGCGCCTGCGGCAGGTTGGCGTCATCGACGCTCGTGTTCCAGTGCGTTTGGACGCCGCGTTGTGCAAGGCCTGCCGCGAGCGCCGCCAGCGCCTGGCGGTTGTCGAGCTGGCCTTCGCCGTCGAGCAGCCAGCCGCGCGCGAAACGCCCGGCGAGCGCCGGTTCGGCGGCGTCGAGCTGCGCGCCCTGGAGCGTCGTGAAGTGCGCATCGGCGAGCTCGCGCGGCGCGTTGGCGCGCACGCGTCGCTCGAACAGCGGCGCTTCGGTGCGGTCGGCGTGATGCCAGACGACGAGCGTGCCGTTGCGCTGGAAGAACACCGGCTCGGGCAACTCGGCCAGAATGCACGGCCACGTTTCGAGCGAGGCGACGCCCAGTTCGGTGATCAGCAGTTCGGCGACCGCGGCTTCGGCGAGCGGCGCAAGCATGGCCGCCGCGACCCAGGCCGCGGCTTCCCCGCCCTCGGGGCCGCCGCGCTCGTAGAGCGCCACGCGATGGCCCGCGCCCGCGAGCCGCCAGGCGACGAGTCGTCCGCTCAGCCCGCCGCCCAGCACGGCGAAATCAGGCATGGCTGATCCTGGCGCGCGTGCGCCGGAAACCGGGGAATGATCGGAAATCAAATTGGAAGCAGCGGTCATCGTATCCTTTCCGTACGGCAAAAATGCGTACCCAAGGACGAAACCGGCTGGCAAGGCCGGCCGTGCAAACGATGTGACGCGCGAAACTGGTCATGCGCCGCAAGGATTGCCCGGCGGGAATCTGGACGCCTGAATAATCAGACGATGAGCGAATGAATAATCGCCCCCTATCGACTGATCAACTGGATCAAAACTGATCGATGGCGCCAGCAAGACTTTCCGGAAACTTCCCGCGCCGGTATTACCCGGATCGGGTGCGAAGGGTCTCTCTCAGCCTCACTCCGGCATGCCGGTGAAGCACCCCTGTTTCGTCAACGGCCATTAGACCACAAAAGCCGCGCGAGCCGCAAACGGCCGGGGCAGGCGCACAATCTCTGCTCTGGCACAATGCGCTGAACCGGCGCAAACCGCGTGGCGCAGGCGCAAAGTGTGACAATACCGGCCCTGCCGCGCCGCGCGTGTGCAGGCCCGCTTAAGCATGCCGATTAAGACTCGCTTAAGCGGTGCGGGACAGAATCGCAACGCTGACAGACGAACGTCAAAGCCAACGTCAAAAACTTCAGCGCACGGCATCACGCCACGCATGGCGGGCATCGTCGACGCCGGCCGCGGGCCGGCACAACATCAGGACGCACATGACCAACTCCACTCCCCGCGCCACGCCGGATCAGAACGAGCATCACAAGATCACGGCCTGGAGCCTGATCAAGCCCTACTGGGTCTCCGAGGAACGCTGGATCGCCTGGAGCCTGCTCGTCGCGATCATCGTGATGAACCTGCTCGTCGTGTGGATCAACGTGCGGCTCAACAGCTGGAACGCGGACTTCTACAACGCCCTGCAGAACAAGGACGTCAAACAGTTCCCGCATCTGCTGATGATCTTCACCGGGCTTGCGTTCGGCTTCATCATCCTCGCGGTGTACGGGCGCTATCTGCGCCAGATGCTCGGGTTCCGCTGGCGTCAGTGGCTCACGACGCGCTTCCTGAGCGACTGGCTCGGCAAAGGCGCGTTCTATCGCATCGAGCGCGACCGTCTCGCCGATAACCCCGACCAGCGTATCAGCGACGACCTGCAATCGTTCGCCACCACCACGCTTTCGCTCACGCTCGACCTGCTCTCGACGGTCGTGACGCTGGTGTCGTTCATCACGATCCTGTGGTCGCTGGCTGGCGCGCTAACCTTCTCGCTGGGCGCGACGCCCATCACGATTCCGGGCTACATGGTGTGGGCCGCCGCGCTCTACGCCGTGTTCGGCTCGCTGGTGATCCAGAAGGTCGGCCATCCGCTCGTGTCGATCAACTACCAGCAACAGAAGGTCGAGGCCGACTTCCGTTTCGGCCTGATCCGCCTGCGCGAAAACGCCGAACAGATCGCGCTCTACGACGGCATGGAAACCGAGCGCGGCAACGCACAGGGCCTCTTCACGCACATCCGCGACAACTGGTGGCGCGTGATGAAGTACACGAAGCGCCTCACCTTCGTGCTGAGCTTCTACGGCCAGATCGCGATTATCTTTCCGCTCGTCGTGGCCGCGCCGCGCTACTTCGCGGGCGCGTTCACCTTCGGCGTGCTGATGCAGATTTCGCAGGCCTTCGGCACCGTGAGCGACTGCTTCTCGTGGTTCATCAACAGTTACGCCACCCTCGTCGAATGGCGCGCTACCGTGAACCGTCTGCGCGAATTCGTGCGCGTCGTGCATTCGCCGCGCCTGAAGGAAAGCGTCTCGCCGGCCACGGAACACGGCGGCATCAACCTGCATTACGTCGATGCGAGCGAGCTTTCCACCGAACACCTGAAACTCGCGCTGCCCAACGGCAAGCCGCTTTCGGAAGTGCGCGACATCGCCATCAAGCCGGGTTCGCGCTGGCTCGTGCGCGGGCCGTCGGGCTCGGGCAAGAGCACGCTGATGCGCGCGCTCGCGGGTCTGTGGCCGTTCGGCGAAGGCTCGATCGATGCGCCGGTGGATGCACGCATGATGTTCATTCCGCAGCAAAGCTACCTGCCGATCGGCACGCTCAAGGCGGCGCTCACCTACCCCTCGCCCGCCGACGATTACAGCGACGAGGACTGCCGCGAAGCACTGCGCGCCTGTCGCCTGGAGGAGTACGCCGATCGCCTGAGCGAGTCGGCGCACTGGTCGCGCGTGCTGTCGCCGGGCGAGCAGCAGCGCCTTGCTGGCGCGCGCGTGCTGCTGCACAAGCCCGACTACCTGTTCCTCGACGAAGCGACCAGCGCGCTCGATCCGGACAACGAAGGCCGTCTCTACAAGCTGTTCGTCGAACGCCTGCCCAAGGCGGCGATCGTGAGCGTCGCGCACCGCGAGTCGCTTGAGGCGTATCACGGCGAGACGCTCGAAATCGCGCGCTCGCCTGAAGAGCGCGTCGCGGCTTAAGCCCAGCGCACGCCTTCCAGTCGATATCGCGCGCGGAGCCATCCAGGCTTCGCGCGCGTTTTGTTTTGGGCGCGCCCGTCGCGCACTCATTCGCTCGCTACCGAATCTTCCGGCCGCGCGCAAGCCCGCCAGCCGACCTTTTCCCCACACCCGCCTTTCAACGTCCTCGCATCGTCGGCACATCGCCCCTAAAATAGGCGCGACCCTGCCGCCCGGCACACCAGCGCCGACACAGACGCAGGCGTCGCAGACGAGATAGTCGCCACCCGCCGACCCACCCGGCCGTGGCCAGCACAACAAACGAGGGGGAGACGAGGCGCCATGGGCTCTTTTCAATGGTTCAGTGAACTGAACGAACGCCACCGCAACAGGCGCGAACACGAAGCCAGGGCGTGCGCCCGCGTGCGCGCAACCCCCTGCAGCCTCCGCTGCACAATGCGCCTGAACGTGCTGCAATACCGTCCATTCCCTACGCTACGACCGGCATGAAAACGATCGTCCTCGGCGCCGGTGTGATCGGCGTCGCCACTGCCTGGTACTTGAGCGAACAAGGCTGCGACGTTACGGTCATCGAGCGCGAACCGGGCGTTGCGCTCGGCACGAGCTTCGGCAACGCGGGGGTGATCGCACCCGGCTACGTCACGCCCTGGGCCGCGCCGGGCATGCCGGCCAGGCTCATCAAATTTCTGCTCAAGCCCACGTCGCCGCTGATCTTCCGGCCGACTTTCGACGCCGCGCAATGGCGCTGGATCGCGCGCTGGCTGCGCGAATGCGACCTTGCGCGCTTTCGCGTCAACAAGCAGCGCATGCAGCGCATCGCCTACTACAGCCGTCATTGCCTGCATGCGTTTCGCGCACAGCATGCGTTCGAGTACGGACGTAGCCAGGGCTATCTGCAACTCTTTCGCAGCGACGCCGATCTCGAACTCGCGCAGCCGGCGTTCGACGTGCTGCGCGACGCGGGCATTGTCTATCGCGAACTGGACGCCGCAGCCTGCGCGCAGGTCGAGCCGGGGCTCGCGTGGTCGCGCGTGAAACCGGTGGCGGGCCTCTATCTGCCCGACGACGAGGCAGGCGACTGCGCCCGCTTCACGCGTGAGCTGCGCGCCGTGTGCGAGAACAAGGGCGTGAAGTTCGTCTTCGATACCGAGGTGCTCGCGCTCGAAGCCGCGGGCGGCAAGGTGACCGGCGTGCGCGTGCGGCCGGTGCCGGGACGCGAGGCGCGCAATCGCCGCGAGCAGCGCCGCGCGCCCGCCGAAGTGCTGCGCCCTTCCGATCTGAGCGAGCCGGTCGCCAACGCGGCGCCGCAGACGCTGACTGCCGATGCAGTGGTGGTCGCGCTGGGCGTGGAAAGCGCGGCGCTGGTCGCGCCGCTGGGCGTGCGCGTGCCGCTGTATCCGGTGAAGGGGTATTCGGCGACGCTGCCTGTGGTCGACGAGCAAAAAGCGCCGCGTGCCGCGCTCATGGACGAATCGCTGAAGACGGCGATTACGCGCTTTGGGCCGTATCTGCGTGTGGCGGGCACGGCCGAGATCGGCAACCATCGCACGACGCTGCGCGAGCAGGCCTTGCAGACGCTGATGAAGGTGCTCGACGACTGGTTCCCGCATGCGGCGACGCCTTCGTCGGCGCAGTTCTGGGTCGGACGCCGGCCGATGTTGCCGGACGGCGCGCCGCTACTGGGCGCGTCGGGCGTCGAAGGTCTGTGGCTGAACGTGGGCCACGGCTCGACGGGCTGGGCAATGTCGATGGGCTCGGGCCGAGTGGTCGCCGATCTCGTCGCGCAGCGCAAGCCGGAGATCGATCTCGAAGGGCTGACGTTGGCGCGCTATCGGCGGTGAGTGTGTGCGCTTGATGCGTCAGGGCGCTTTGGTCTTCGCCTGAGCCTTTGACGCGACCGGATTGTCCTGGCGGTAAGTGCGATTGGGATGGATCACCAGTTGCCTGACCGCAGTATCAAGCTCCTTGCTGTGATACAGGTCGAGGCATTTCAGGAGGTCGAATTTGACGTCCTTGATTTCCGCGTCGGCCAGTGGGTTGTGATAGTCACGCGCCAGGTAGCGATCGATGAGGGCACCGATCGCGTCTGGGCCTTTGTCCATGTCGTAATAAGTCCAGTCCCGCAAGGCACTGACGCTGCTGCCCGCGTCTATCGCAGCGTCCTTGTCGCTCTCATAGGCCCTGGCGATACACGCGGCCAGAACCATATCCTTGAAGTTCTGCGCATAGGTCTGTGTGGCCGCTTGCGGCGACGTCGGGCTGCCATCCTTTGCGTGACTGATCGACGCCCCAGTGGCAAAAGCGAATACCGCTAGAACGCCCATCAAGGTCTTTTTCACGGCAGGCTCCAGAAGTTCGCGCGGTCGGTGCGATACCGGGCTTCTGGTTCGTTGAAGTAGCAATGATCATAGCAGCCGCTCCCGTTGTACAAGGTCGCGTGGCCCGCTGCGTCCGACCAACCGGACACTTCGAACAGAATGACGCCTTTCTTCCCTGCAAGGGTTCCGCCGCCGGACGGTGGATAGTTGACGATTTCCGGCTGCCCCCATCGTTGCCTCAGAAAAGCAATGAGGTCTCTTACGCGAAAGAAGTATTGGCGCTTGTCCGCGCCGGAAACGGTTTTGCCCGCAATTGGCGGAATGACCAGTCCGCATTGATTCAGGATATAGCTCATCCGGACTGCGCAGGTATTGCTCCATCGTTGCGCCGCGTCGGGGTTGCCAATGTTCTTTTCGACATTGCCACCGATCACCTGAGCGGCCTTCGCCGCGGAATCCACCGGGTCGTAAATTCGCATCGCTGCTGCCCAGGCCACAGAAAAAGACGGTCGACTCATTACGCACCCTTGCTCTTCTCGTTGAGGGCTGTTCGCCCTGGCAAGTCGATGCCGGCCACCCGCATCGACGAAGATGCATCGTAAGCCTTTGTTTGTATTGCGCATTCCCTGGAATTTGACCTACATCCAGGAAAACTTATTTGAGCCGCTGAGTTCGCGCTAAACCGGCAAACTCGCCAGCGCTTCATAACGCGCGCCCTGCTTCGCCAACGTGCTCGAATACAGCACGAGCGACGTGAACCGCAAAGGCGGCAACTCGACGTTGCTCGTCGGCGGCGCACCATGCGCGTCGCGAGCAAAACGCGCAAGCGTCACATGCGGACGGAACGCGCGCGCATCGAGCGACAACCCCACTTCGCCCATCGACGAGCGCACGCGCCAGTCGAGCGCCGTGAACGCATCGGACATCGCCAGCACGGCCACCAGCAGGCGCGGCTGCGCGTGACCCGGCCAGCATTCGATTTTCGTGACTTCGGCGGGTGGCACCGGCATCGCGTGATCGGCGAGCCGCTGCGCGAGCGCCTCACCTTGCGCGAACGACATCGCGCCGATGAACGCCACCGTGAGATGCAATTGCGCGTACGGCACGCGCCGCGCGTTGAGCGGCACGTCGAGCGCTGCCAGTACGTCACGCGAAGGCGCATCGGGCGCAAGCGCGATGAAACAGCGCTTCCACTCCTGCGCCTCGTCAATGGCTTCGGACATGATCGGGAGCCTCGAATCGGCGGGCAACCGGATCATGGTACGCCTGCACCCGCCGGACGTAAAAAAGCCGGGTCATCCTTGCGGATGCCCGGCTTTTACCTCTGTCTCCTGCCGTCTCCCGCACGTTCCGCCGAACCGGTGGAACGTACTAGAAGCCACAAGAAGCGTTAGCGCGGCAGCTCCGTGCTGCCCATCAGGAACGCATCGACGGAACGTGCGCACTGACGGCCTTCACGGATCGCCCACACCACGAGCGACTGGCCACGGCGCATGTCGCCTGCGGTGAAGACCTTGTCCACCGAGGTGTAGTACGCCTTCTCGCCTTCGGTCGCGGCGCGCACGTTGCCGCGCGCATCCTTCTCGACGCCGAACGCTTCGAGCACCGGCGACACCGGCTGCGTGAAGCCCATCGCGAGCAGCACCAGATCGGCCTTCATTTCGAATTCCGAATCCGGCACTTCGACCATCTTGCCGTCCTTCCACTCGACTCGCGCGGCGATCAGTTTCTCGACCTTGCCGTTCTTGCCTTCGAGGCGCTTGGTCGCGACGGCCCAGTCACGCGAGCAGCCTTCCTCGTGCGACGACGAGGTGCGCAGCTTGACCGGCCAGTACGGCCACACGAGCGGCTTGTTCTCGGCTTCCGGCGGTTGCGGCAGCAGTTCGAACTGCGTGACGCCCTTCGCGCCGTGACGGTTCGACGTGCCCACGCAATCCGAGCCCGTATCGCCGCCGCCGATCACGACGACGTGCTTGCCCTTGGCGAGCAACTGGTTCGGCAGCTTGTCGCCGGCGTTGACCTTGTTCTGCTGCGGCAGGAAGTCCATGGCGTAGTACACGCCTTCGAGTTCGCGGCCCGGCACCGGCAGGTCGCGCGGCGTTTCCGAACCGCCCGCGATCACCACGGCGTCGAACTGTTCCTTCAGCTCGTCCGGCGTGATGGTTTCCTTGGACGTGTTGCCGATGTACGCCGGCAGCTCGCCCTTGCCGATGAACACGTTGGTGCGGAACGTCACGCCTTCCGCTTCCATCTGGCGCATGCGGCGGTCGATCAGCCACTTTTCCAGCTTGAAGTCGGGGATGCCGTAGCGCAGCAGCCCGCCGACGCGGTCGTTCTTTTCGAACACGGTCACGTCATGACCGGCGCGCGCGAGTTGCTGCGCCGTGGCCAGACCCGCGGGGCCCGAGCCGACGACGGCAACCTTCTTGCCCGTCTTGTGCTTCGCGATTTGCGGCGCGACCCAGCCTTCGGCCCAGGCCTTGTCGATGATCGCGTGCTCGATCGACTTGATGCCGACCGGGTCGTTGTTGATGCCGAGCGTGCACGCTGCTTCGCAGGGCGCCGGGCAGATGCGGCCCGTGAACTCGGGGAAGTTGTTGGTCGAGTGCAGGACTTCGATCGCGTTCTTCCAGTCTTGATGGAAAACGAGGTCGTTGAAGTCCGGAATGATGTTGTTGACCGGGCAGCCGTTGTTGCAGAACGGGATGCCGCAGTCCATGCAGCGAGCGCCCTGGACTTTCGCGTCGGCGTCGGAGAGCGCCGCGACGAATTCCTTGTAGTGCTTCACACGCGTGAGCGGTGCTTCGTACGCCTCATGCTGGCGCTCGAACTCGAGAAAACCGGTTGCCTTACCCATTTGGTTCTCGTCTATCTAATCTATTCGGTGAGGGGGACTGCGCCCGCCGCCGCGTATTCGGTTTTCGTAACCCGGGTTTTCGTAACCCGAGTTTTCGTAACCCTCGCGCGGCGGGCGCTTCGTCTGTGAGTCGTCGTCGCTTCGCGGATCAGGCGGCCAGTTCTTCCTGGTTCGCCTTCTTCGCGCCGATTTCGCCCAGTGCGCGCTTGTATTCCGTCGGGAACACCTTCACGAACTGGCGGCGTGCCGCATCCCAGTTTTCCAGCAGCGCCTTTGCACGCGGCGAGCCGGTGAACTGGAAGTGACGCTCGACGAGTCCCTTGAGCAGCGCTTCGTCGGTCTGGCCTGCGTGCCACAGTGCGCGGTCGACCGTGCGTTCCTGTTCGGCCTGTTGCAGCACCGGATCCAGCGTGACCATCGACTTGTTGCACTTGTTGGCGAAGGAGCCATCCGGGTCGTACACGTAGGCGATACCGCCCGACATGCCCGCCGCGAAGTTACGGCCCGTTTCGCCGAGCACCACCACCGTGCCGCCCGTCATGTATTCGCAGCCGTGGTCGCCCGTGCCTTCGACGATCGCCGTCGCGCCCGAGTTACGCACCGCGAAACGCTCGCCCGCCACGCCACGCAGGAAGGCTTCGCCTTCGAGCGCGCCGTACATCACCGTGTTGCCGCAGATGATGTTTTCTTCGGACTTGCCGCGGAAGTCGTTGGTCGGACGGATGATGATGCGGCCACCCGACAGGCCCTTGCCGACGTAGTCGTTACCGTCGCCCACGAGATCCAGCGTGATGCCGCGTGCGAGGAAAGCGCCGAAGCTCTGGCCCGCCGTGCCCTTCAACTGAATGTGGATCGAGTCTTCCGGCAGACCGTCGTGGCCGTACTTCTTCGCGACCATGCCCGAGAGCATCGCACCGACCGTACGGTTGACGTTGCGCACCGGCTGGATGAACGAGACGTGCTCGCCCTTGTCGATCGCAGCGCGCGCCTTCTCGATCAGCGTGTGATCGAGCGCCTTGTCCAGACCGTGGTCTTGCGTGTCGACGTGCTTGCGGGCGACGTCTTCGCCAACCAGCGGCTGATAGAACACGCGCGAGAAGTCCAGACCCTTCGCCTTCCAGTGTTCCACGCCACGGCGCGTGTCGAGCAGATCCGCGCGGCCGACCAGGTCGTCGAACTTGCGGATACCCAGTTGCGCCATGATTTCGCGCACTTCTTCAGCGATGAAGAAGAAGAAGTTGACGACGTGCTCGGGCTGGCCCGAGAACTTCGCGCGCAGCACCGGATCTTGCGTCGCGACGCCGACCGGGCAGGTGTTCAGGTGGCACTTGCGCATCATGATGCAGCCCTGGACGACGAGCGGCGCCGTCGCAAAGCCGAATTCGTCCGCGCCGAGCAGCGCGCCGATCACCACGTCGCGGCCCGTCTTCATCTGGCCGTCAGCCTGCACGCGGATACGGCCGCGCAGCTGGTTCAGCACCAGGGTCTGCTGCGTTTCCGCCAGACCCAGTTCCCACGGCGTGCCAGCGTGCTTGAGCGACGAGAGCGGCGACGCGCCCGTGCCGCCGTCGTGACCGGCGATCACGACGTGGTCGGCCTTGGCCTTCGCCACACCGGCTGCCACCGTGCCCACGCCCACTTCCGACACCAGCTTCACCGAGATCGACGACACCGGGTTCACGTTCTTCAGGTCGTGGATGAGCTGCGCCAGATCTTCGATCGAGTAGATGTCGTGGTGCGGCGGCGGCGAAATGAGGCCCACGCCCGGCACCGAGTAACGCAGCTTGCCGATGTACTCCGACACCTTGTGACCCGGCAGCTGACCGCCTTCGCCCGGCTTCGCGCCCTGCGCCATCTTGATCTGGATCTGATCGGCCGACGACAGGTACTCTGCCGACACGCCGAAGCGGCCCGACGCCACCTGCTTGATCTTCGAACGCAGCGAGTCGCCATCCTTCAGCGGGATGTCCTTGACGACTTCCGGCCCGATGATCGACTGCATCGTGTCGCCGTTCTTGATCGGAATGCCGCGCAGTTCGTTGCGATAGCGCTTCTCGTCTTCGCCGCCTTCACCCGTGTTCGACTTGCCGCCGATACGGTTCATGGCGACCGCCAGCGTGGCGTGCGCTTCGGTCGAAATCGAGCCGAGCGACATCGCGCCAGTCGCAAAGCGCTTGACGATTTCCTTGGCCGGTTCGACGTCGTCGATCGAGATCGCGCGCGCCGGATCCAGGCGGAATTCGAACAGACCGCGGAAGGTCATGTGACGCTTCGTCTGGTCGTTGATCAGGTGCGCGTATTCCTTGTACGTCTGGTACGAGTTGCTGCGCGCCGAGTGCTGGAGCTTGGCGATCGCGTCCGGCGTCCACATGTGGTCTTCGCCGCGCACGCGGAACGCGTACTCGCCGCCCGCGTCGAGCATGTTGGCGAGAACCGGGTTGTCGCCGAATGCGTCGTGGTGCAGACGGATCGCTTCTTCAGCGACTTCGAACAGCCCAATGCCGCCGACCTTCGACGCCGTGCCCTTGAAGTACTTGGCGATCAGGTCGTCAGCCAGGCCGACGGCTTCGAAAATCTGCGCGCCCGTGTACGACATGTACGTCGAAATGCCCATCTTCGACATCACCTTGAGCAGGCCCTTGCCCACTGCCTTGGTGAAGTTGTAGACAGCCTTGTCCGCCGACAGGTCGCCCTTCAGGCCGGTGGCCATCTGCGCGAGCGTTTCCATCGCGAGGTACGGGTGCACGGCTTCTGCGCCGAAGCCCGCGAGCAGCGCGAAGTGGTGCGTTTCACGCGCCGAGCCCGTTTCCACGACGAGACCCGTGCTCGTGCGCAGGCCGTGCTGCACGAGGTGCGAGTGGATCGCGGACGTAGCCAGCAGCGCCGGGATCGCGACGTTGTCGCGGTCAGCACGGCGATCCGACACGATCAGGATGTTGTAGCCCGACTTGACCGCATCGACGGCTTCCGCGCACAGCGACGCGAGACGCGCTTCGATGCCTTCCTTGCCCCAGGCCACCGGATAGCAGATGTTCAGCTCGTAGCTGCTGAACTTGCCGCCCGTGTACTGCTCGATCGCGCGAATCTTCGCGATGTCCTTGAAGTCGAGCACCGGCTGCGACACTTCGAGACGCATCGGCGGGTTGATGTTGTTGGTGTCGAGCAGGTTCGGCTTCGGGCCGATGAACGACACGAGCGACATCACCATGTTTTCGCGGATCGGGTCGATCGGCGGGTTGGTGACCTGCGCGAACAGCTGCTTGAAGTAGTTGTAGAGCGTCTTGTTCTTGTTGGACATGACCGCCAGCGGCGAATCGTTGCCCATCGAGCCGACAGCCTCCTCACCCGACATCGCCATCGGCGCCATCAGGAACTTCAGGTCTTCCTGCGTGTAGCCAAACGCCTGCTGACGGTCGAGCAGCGCAGCGGCTTCAGCGCGCGCGGTCGCGACGTCTTCCGCCTTCGGCTCGATTTCGTCGAGCTTGATGCGCACGGCGTCGATCCAGCTCTTGTACGGCTTGGCGTTGGCGAGGTTGTCCTTCAGTTCCTTGTCGTCGATGATGCGGCCGTGTTCCATGTCGATCAGGAACATCTTGCCCGGCTGCAGACGCCACTTCTTGACGATCTTCGATTCCGGAATCGGCAGCGTGCCGGCTTCCGACGCCATGATGACCAGGTCGTCGTCGGTGACGATATAGCGCGCCGGACGCAGACCGTTACGGTCGAGCGTCGCGCCGATCTGGCGGCCGTCCGTGAAGGCGATCGCAGCGGGGCCGTCCCACGGCTCCATCATCGCCGCGTGGTATTCGTAGAACGCCTTGCGGTTCTCGTCCATCAGCGTGTGCTGTTCCCAGGCTTCCGGGATCATCATCATCATCGCGTGGACGAGCGGGTAGCCGGCCATCACCAGCAGTTCGAGGCAGTTGTCGAACGATGCCGTGTCCGACTGGCCCGGATAGATCAGCGGCCAGAGCTTGGGCAGGTCGTCGCCCAGGACGTGCGAGGCGATCGCGCCGGTACGGGCGTTCAGCCAGTTCACGTTGCCCTTCACGGTGTTGATTTCACCGTTGTGGGCAATCATGCGGTACGGGTGAGCCAGCTCCCACGCCGGGAACGTGTTGGTCGAGAAGCGCTGGTGCACGAGCGCCAGTGCCGACACGACGCGCTCGTCCTGCAGGTCGCGGTAGTACACGCCGACCTGACCGGCCAGCAGCAGGCCCTTGTAGACGACCGTGCGCGCCGAGCACGACGGCACGAAATATTCCTTGCCGTGCTTGAGCTTGAGCGCCTGGATGCGGTGGCTCGCGGTCTTGCGGATGATGTACAGCTTGCGCTCCAGCGCGTCCGTGACCATCACGTCCTTGCCGCGACCAATGAAGATCTGGCGGATCAGCGGCTCGCTGGCCTTGACCGTCGGCGAGATCGGCATGGTGTGGTCGACCGGCACGTCGCGCCAGCCCAGCACGACCTGGCCTTCTGCGCGCACCGTGCGCTCGAGTTCCTGTTCGCACGCGAGACGCGAAGCGTGTTCCTTCGGCAGAAAGATCATGCCGACGCCGTACTCGCCGAACGGCGGCAGCGTCACGCCCTGGCGGGCCATTTCTTCGCGGTAGAACGCGTCCGGAATCTGGATCAGGATGCCCGCGCCATCGCCCATCAGCGGATCGGCGCCGACGGCGCCCCGGTGGTCGAGGTTTTCGAGAATCTTCAGGCCTTGCTGAATGATTTCGTGGCTCTTCTTGCCCTTGATATGGGCGACGAAACCGACGCCGCAGGCATCGTGTTCGTTTTGCGGGTCATACAGACCTTGCGCTGCGGGCACCGCGGCGCGCTGCAGGTGATCGTTCATGGGGACACCGTCCTAGAGGGGCCAGGGGAATGGCCGTTGATTCCGTACTTTGTTTTCCCGCCGCTTGCGTGACCGCTGTACGGCGTTGCGCGGGCGATGCAGGCTTCCCGCGTTGTGCGTCCAGGAGAGCCGAAAGGCGAATATACGCGACGAATCAAGGGCATGCAAATAAAACCGTGTGTTTAGACCCCAATTATCGTCATGGTGCATTGCGGTGCTTTTTTATTGGGGACGCATCAAAATCGGGCAAAAGAAAACGGCACTCGCAGGTGCCGTTTTTCTTCGTAAGGTATTGAACTAAAAGAAGATCAGTGCGTGCCGGTGCCGGGCTTGTGGTCGTGATGGGTCGACGTGGATCCAGAACCGCTGCCCGACCCCGACGGCGACGAACCCGCAGAATGCCCGCTCGAACCACCCGTATTTGCCCCTGGCGTTGCGCCGCTACCACTACTGGAATGGCTGCTTGCATGGCCCGCCGCGTTCGATCCGGGCTGCGCAGCCGTCGGCGGCGATGAAAAGGGGCCTGATGAACTGACCTGCGGCGCGCCCTGTCCGGCAACATGCCCCGGAGTACCGCCACCCGCATTGCCGCCCGTCGCGACAGCGCCCGGGCTTGTCGTTCCTGCACTCGCCGTGGCCGCAGCACCGAGCGCCCCAGCCGCGGCCGCCGGCGCAGCCGGTTCGCGCACCTTGCGAGGCCGCCCTCGCGGCAGCGGCGACACCCGCCGGTTCGCCGTGCGCGACGCCCAGTCGCGATAGGTGTCGCTGCCAAGCACCCAGCCCTTGAGCGTGGCCTGCATCAGCTGATTGGTCTCGCGCTCGTCGAACGGCTGCTCGCAGAGTTCGCGATAGGCGCGCTGGCGCTCGAACGGCGTATTGCCGAGCGCCCAGTAAAGCGGGTGGTCGGTGATGAGGCTATCGACGGTGAGCCCGATGTGATGCCGGTAGCTCGACCAGCGATAGTCCTCCGCCGCCGCGACAAGGCCGTTGCGCACCGGCGCGAGTTCGACGACGCGGCTTGCCAGCAGGAAGAAGCGCTCGCCCTCGATGACGGTCGCGCGGTAGCGGCCCTCCCAGAGCGTGCCGCGCCGCGCGTAGCGGCGGTTGAAGTGCGCCACATAGCGCCTGCCGACCGCCTGCATCGCCTTGGGCAGGCTGGCTTCGTCGGATGGCGTGACGAGCAGTTGCACCGCGCCGGGCATCAAGACCCAGGCATGCACTGCAAGGTGGTGATCGCGCGCCGCTGCCTTGAGGCAGTCGATGAACAGTTCGTAGTCCTGGTCGTCGACGAATGCGGGCTGCTGATCCAGTCCGCGCAGAATCACATGCTGCGGCTGGTCGGGAACATAAAGACGTGCAAGCCGTGCCATGCTCGATTTTCCTGGTCCGTTGGTGAATACCCGCAGACCCGCCTGGGCCGCGCCAGCGCTTGTTCTCGCGGGCGTTGCAGCTTAGGCGGAGACCTCGCGGCGCTTAGGGAAAAAGCTCTAACGGTCGCATATGGTTTGTTGCAAACGTTGTGTTCATAATGAGCGGGCCTTTAATGGAGGAGCACATATATGAAATTAAAACAGGCGCTGGCAGCAGTCGCCGCGCTCGCCTGCATGTCGGGGGCTTACGCGCAAACGGCCAACACGTTCTACGTTACAACGGGGTGGTTCCATTTCAGTCCGCAGGACAGCAGCGATGCACTGAAGATCGACAATGTCGGCGGCACGACCGTCAACCAGTCGTTTCCTGGCACCGGTGCCGGTATCAGCAGCTCCGATACCTTTGGCCTGAGCCTGGGTTACTTCATCACCGATCACCTGGCCACTGAAGTCGAACTGGGCGTTCCGCCCAAATTCGACCTGAACGGCGAAGGCTCGCTCGGCGCTTACGGCAAGCTTGGCTCCGCCCGACTCTGGAGCCCCGCGCTTCTGTTCAAGTACTACTTCAACAAGCCTGACGCGAAGTTCCATCCGTACATGGGCATCGGCGTCACGCATGTCTCGTTCTCCGACGCGAAGATCACCAACAGTGATTTCATCAACAGTGCTGCACTTGGGGGTCCGACCAGCGTTTCGACGGACAGTTCCTGGGCGCCGGTGTTCAACGTCGGTTTCAACTACAACTTCACGAAGCACTGGTTCGCGGGCTTCTCGCTCTCGTACATCCCGGTCAGCGTGATCGCGACGCTCAACACCCAGAAGCAGACGCGGGTGGGTGTGCTCTCGCAGACCGCCGAAGCGAAGATCCACCTGAACCCGCTCGTGACGTACCTGAAGGTCGGCTACATGTTCTAAGCGCGCTTCGCGCTTCCGGCATCCGTGCCGCCTTCCCTGGCCGCCTTCCGTCCCGCCCTCGCGGCATCCGACGGTTGGCGGTTTCTTCCTCCTGACTACGTCAAACCCTCCTACTTCAGCACCGGTCGTTCCTGACAACCTGACCAGAAGCGGATCGGCTTTGCTTGATTCTATGCCTCTGGGAAAAACCGTGCTGTCCCCGTAATCATTTGTCGCAAACAAAGCGCAAAGCAAGTCCGGGAAAGCCCGCCACATCGGCCCTCAGCGCCGCGCCAGTTGGGCCTGCGCGATTTTCTCGATGCACACCTCGCCGCGCCGGGCACCCGATTTGCGCAATACTCGGACTCCTTCTCGAGCGTCCTGCCCTTTTTTGCGCAGACGCCGCGAGCCCCAGAACCTGAGATTGCCAAAACGGAGCCATTTCATGAGCGCATTCCCGAACACGCGAGACGCCCTCGGAGATTCCTGGACCCGCACGGGCCGCCATGCGAAGCGCATCGCGCGCCGCGGCCGCAACGCCGCCGCCGACATCGCCGACGAACTGCGAGAACTGCTCGGCGAACTGGAAACCACGCTGGGCGAAGGCACGCAAGCCGACGCCGCAGCCCTGCGCGCCGACGTGCGCAAGCGCCTCGACGCCGCGCGTGAACGCCTCGAAGTCGCCCGCGCCGCCGCGCGCGAGCGTGCAGGCGTGGCGATGGATCAAGCCGACGATTACGTCCACGCCAATCCGTGGCAGGCAATCGCGATTGTGGGCGGCGTCGCGCTGGTCGCGGGCGCGATTCTGGCGCGCTGCCGCTAAGGGTCTGCCGCTAAGGGCTATTGCGGCTCCTGTAGAAGTCGCGGGCCCACGCGCCGATGTCTAGCCGTCGAGCGCGTGCGGCTCGATCAGATCGATGCGATCGGTGCAGATCGTATCCACGCCCCAGCTCGCCAGTTCGCGCGCGCGATCCAGTTCGTTGACCGTGTAGGCCAGGACGAAAAGTCCTGCCTCCTTGATGCGCGCGACCAGCGCCTGATCCAGATGCCGATGGCTCGCGTGCAGCGACACGCAGCCCAGTGCGTCGGTCTGCTCGCGCCAGTCCTCGGGCACGCGCTCGAACAACAGGCCGCGCGGCAGATCCGGTGCGGCTTCGCGCGCGGCCGCCAGCGCCTCGAACGAGAACGACGACAGCAAAGGCGGCAACCCCGCCGCTTTCTTGCCCAGCCAGAGCTTCGCCGCCTCCGCGCCGACGATGCGCCCCGTGTCCTTCTCGCGCCCCGGACACGGCTTGATCTCCACGTTCGCCGCCAGCCCTTCCTCGCGGCAGCATTGCGCGGCCTCGGCGAGCGTCGGCATGTGCTCTTCCTCGAAACGCGGATCGCACCAGCTTCCCGCGTCGAACGCCGCGATCTGCGCGTAGCGCAGTTGCGCCGCCGCCCCGCGCCCGTTCGAGGTGCGATCGACCGTGTCGTCGTGCAGCAGGAAGGCGATGTTATCGGCGGAGAGCTTGGCGTCGAACTCCACCATCGTGTGCCCGAAGGCCGCGCCCACGCACAGGCCCGCAAGCGTGTTCTCGGGCGCGAGCGTGCCGCCGCCACGGTGCGCGGCGACGCGCGGATACGGCCAGGTTTTCATCGAAAAAACTCCAGAAAAAGCGCGCGGGCGGGCGTCAGACTTCGTCCGAAACGACGAACAGACGCCGATACTCCTTGAGCGCGTAACGATCGGTCATGCCCGCGATGTAGTGCGCGATCAGGCGTGGCTGCGCGGCCGGATCATGCACCTTCTGGTACGCGGGCGGCAAGAGACGCGGATCGTCGCTGAACGCGTCGAACAGCCCTTTCACGACGCGCTGCGCCTTGTTCGCCATGCGCATCACGCGATAGTGGCGATACAGGTTGCGGTAGAGAAAGCGCTTGAGCGCGGCCGCCTGCGCCGCGATGCGCTCGCTGTGCGCGACAAGCGGCGGCGCGGCGCGCACGTCGTCGAGCGACTGCGGCGCGTGTTCAGCAAGATTGCGGCGAGTCTGGCCAATCAGGTCGACGATCAGCGTATTGATGATGCGCCGCACGGTCTCGTGCACAAGCCGCCGCCCTTCGATCTGCGGATACTCGGCGCGTGCGGCTTCGTAATGGCTTTGCCAGAGTTCGACTTCGGCCAGTTGCTCGATGGTGATGAGACCGGAGCGCAGACCGTCGTCGACGTCGTGATTGTTGTAGGCGATCTCATCGGCGATGTTGGCGATCTGCGCTTCGAGCGACGGCTGGCGCCCGAGCAGAAAGCGCTCGCCCAGTTCGCCAAGCTGCCGCGCATGCTCGCGCGAACAATGCTTGAGAATGCCCTCGCGCGTCTCGAAACACAGGTTCAGGCCGTTGAACGCGCCATAGTGTTCCTCCAGCTCGTCGACCACGGCAAGGCTCTGCAGGTTGTGCTCGAAGCCGCCGTGATCGCGCATGCATTCGTTGAGCGCGTCCTGACCCGCGTGGCCGAACGGCGTATGGCCGAGGTCGTGAGCCAGCGAAATCGCCTCGACGAGGTCTTCGTTCAGGCGCAGATTGCGCGCCACCGAGCGCGCGATCTGCGCGACTTCGAGACTGTGCGTGAGCCGCGTGCGAAACAGGTCGCCCTCGTGGTTCACGAACACCTGGGTCTTGTATTCGAGACGGCGAAACGCAGTGGAATGGACGATACGGTCGCGGTCGCGCTGGAATTCGCTGCGCGCGGCGGGCGGCGGCTCGGCGAAGCGGCGGCCGCGCGACTGGGGAGAATGCGCCGCGTAGGGCGCGAGACCCGTTTCAAATTCCGATTCGAATTCAGATCCGGCTGCGCCTCGTGCAGGCGCGGGTGCGCGTGTGTCTGGGGTGTTGCCTGCGACGCGGGCCTCATCGGCCGGCGCGCCGCGCATGTCGCTGCGGGTGTCGCTCAACGGTTCCTCCGCATGGATCGCAAAGTGGACGGCTTGGGCCTCGTGGGCGCGAACCGTCGGTCAGCTCAACTTCGGAACTACATCGGCACTGCATTTTTGGGGCGCCGCACCGGCACTCGCGTCCGGTACGGCAAGCGGGCGAGTCAGCTCTTGACCGTCGCCGCCAGCGTGGCCTGCACCGCTTCATCGGGAGCAAGGCCGATATGCGTCTCGCCAAAGCGCTTGAGCAGAATGAACTTGATCGCCCCGCCTTCGGCCTTCTTGTCGACCTGCATCAGCTCGACGTAACGGTCGGCGCCCAGCGCGGGGCCGACGTCCGGCAGATGCGCCGCCTTGACCACGCGCACGAGACGCTCGCGCGACGCTTCGTCCAGCATGCCCATGCGCACCGACAGATCGGCCGCCATCACCATGCCGCAGCCGACGGCCTCGCCGTGCAGCCACTCACCGTAGCCGAGGCCCGCTTCAATCGCGTGACCGAAGGTGTGGCCGAAATTGAGGATCGCGCGCAGGCCGCCTTCGCGCTCGTCGGCGGCGACCACCGAGGCCTTGATCTCGCACGAGCGCTTGACCGCGTGTGCGAGCGCTTCGGGCTCGCAGCGGTTGAGCCGCTCGACGTTCGCTTCGATCCAGTTGAAGAATTCCGCGTCGGCGATCGCCCCGGTCTTGATGACTTCGGCCACGCCCGCCGCCAGTTCGCGCGCCGGCAGCGTGCGCAGCGCGGCGATATCGGCGATCACGGCCTGCGGCTGGTAGAACGCGCCGATCATGTTCTTGCCAAACGGGTGGTTGATGCCGGTCTTGCCGCCCACCGACGAATCGACCTGCGAAAGCAGCGTCGTCGGCACCTGGATGAAGGGCACGCCGCGCATGTAGCAGGCTGCCGCGAAGCCGGTCATGTCGCCCGTCACGCCGCCGCCCAGCGCGATCAGCGTGGTCTTGCGGTCGGCGCGCGAGGTGAGCAGCGCGTCGAAGATCTGGTTGAGCGTTTCCCAGTTCTTGAACGCCTCGCCATCGGGCAGCACGACGGTGTGCACGTCCTTGCCGAGCGGCGCGAGCGCGGCGCGCAGCTTCTCGCCATACAGCGGCTCGACCACGGTGTTGGTGACGATCGTCACCGACTTGCCGGCGATATGCGGCGCGAACAGCGCCGTCTGGCCGATCAGATCGGAGCCGATGTGGATGGGGTAGGCGCGGTCGCCCAGTTCGACGTTGACGGTAATCATGCCAGGCAGTAGTTCAAAGTGTGGGGCGCTGCGGTGAAATGCTGCGGCGAAGCGCCTGGGCGCCGGAAAAACGCTACTCGCTCGCCGGGGAGCGCAGGACGCCGGCCATGTCGAGTTGCATCAGCACCATATTGACGAGGCCGTTCACCGACGGACGGCCCGTCTCGATCACGAAGTCCGCGACTTCGCGATAAAGCGGATCGCGCTGCTCATAGAGCGCTTCGAGGCGCCCTTTGGGATCTTCGGTCTGCAGGAGCGGGCGGTTCTTGTCGCGACGCGTGCGCAGCCACAGGTCATGCGGGTGGGCGCGCAGGTACACGACGAAGCCACGCTCCTTGAGCGCCGTGCGGTTCTCAGGGCGCAGCACCGCACCGCCGCCCGTGGCGAGCACGATGCCTTCGCGCGCGCTCAGCTCCTCGATCATCTCGGCTTCGCGGTTACGAAAACCCGCCTCGCCTTCGAGTTCGAAGATCACCGGGATGCGCGCGCCGGTGCGCGCCTCGACCTCGTGATCGGAGTCGAAGAACGGACGCTCAAGCCGGCGCGCGACCGCCCGGCCCACGGTCGTCTTACCGGCGCCCATGAGCCCTACGAAAAAAACATTGGCGTTTGCGTCCCGCACTTGCAGCGTTTCCTACAAAAGATTGGTGCAGCAGCTTACTGGCAAAGCGGCGGCGTTGTCGAGCCTGCAGGCCGCGCGCTCCGGCCCTTTGAGCCATCCCGCGCAGCTTTTCCCTATTTTGGGGCCGAATCTTGCACAAAGACGGCACGAGCATCGGTCAATCCGCGCTGACTACGCGCGGCGTGATAAAGACGACCAGTTCGCTGCGCTTGTCATAGTGCGCGCGATGCGAAAAAAGCACGCCCAAAACCGGTATTTTGCCCAGGAGCGGCACGCGCGTCACATCATCCCGGTCATCACTTGCATCGATACCGCCAATCGAGACCGTTCCGCCGTCCTCGATTTCCACCCGGGTCTGCACGTGTTTGGTGTTGATCGCCGGCCCCGCGGCGGTCTGCTCGCCCACGCTGTCCTTGGCCACGTCGAGGTCGAGAATGACGCGGCCATCGGGCGTGATCTGCGGCTCGACCTCCAGTTTCAGGCTCGCGCGCCGAAATTGCACGCCCGACACGCCCTGCCCGACCTTCGCCTGATACGGCAACTCCGTGCCCTGCTCGACGACGGCCTTGGTGCGGTCGGCGGTGACGACGCGGGGGCTGGAGACGACCCGCCCGCGCCCTTCGGCTTCGATTGCGCTCAGTTCGATGTCCAGAAGACGCGTGGCGCGTGCCGCCAGCAGCGTCAGTCCGAGCTGCGCGGCGGCGAAACCGTTCAATGCGCCCGCGCCGAGGTCGAAGACCTTGCCCGCACCGCCATCGCCAGCGGCCGTGCCGCCACTCAGGCCGCGCGCGACGCCGCCGTCCACGACGACCGGCGTCACGCCAAGACGCACACCCAGCTCCCGCGACAAGCCCACATCGCCTTCGACGATGCGCGCCTCGATCAGCACCTGGCGCGCGGGCGCGTCCAGCCGCTGGATCAGCGCGGCGATCTGGTCGAGCCGCGCGGGCAGATCGGTGACGAAGAGCAGATTCGTGCGCGTGTCGGCGACCGCCGCGCCGCGCTTCGAGAGCGCGCGCTGCGTGCCTGAGCCGGTCAACAGCTTGCGCAGGTCTTCGGCGCGCGCGTATTGCAGTTCGAACGCACGGCTTGCGAGTGGCTCAAGATCGGCGGCGCGCGCATGGGCTTCGAAGCGCTGACGCTCGCGCGCGGCCAGTTCCGTCGCGGGTGCGACCCAGAGCACGTTGCCGATGCGCTCCAGCGCAAGGCCGTTCGAGGCCAGCAGCAGGTCGAAGGCGGCGCGCCACGGCACGCGGTCGAGGCGCAGTGTCACCTGGCCGCGCACGCGCTCGCTCGCGACGATGTTGAGCTTCGTGAACTGTGCGAAGGCGTGCAGCACCGATGTGAGTTCGGCGCGCTGGAAGTTCATCGAGATCGGGCGGTCGGGCGGCAGGCCGTCGTCTGCCGGGTTTGCGTCGCTCAGGCGTGCGACGGTGGGAAGCGGGGTTGGCGGCCCTTCGAGTGGCTCCGCTGCGGGCTGCGCAGTGGCTTGAGCAGCGGCTTGAGACGCGGCTTGCGTGGTGGCCGTTGGCGGCGGCGCGTCAGGCGCTGCGCTGTCGCCTGCAACGTCCGCGTCCGTGCCTTCGGCGAATGGATTCGCGACCCAACCCGTCTGCGCGGCAGGCTCGCCTTCAGGCAAAGGCGGGGCGTCGTAGCGCGCAACCGGAAGCGCCGCCGATTTCCACGCGGGCAGCGGTGGCGGCACTGCGGCGTGCAGAGCCGAAGCGACGAGTGGCAAAACCAGCGGCAAAACCAGGACAAGCGCGCGCCGCATCATCATCGCGTCTCCTTCGGCCACGCGAGCGTCTGCGTCGCGCCATCGGCCGCGAGCACGACGCGCGCCGGGCTCACTTCAACGACACGCGCGCCCGCGAGCATCGTCCCCGCCTGCACCGCCGTCGTTCCTTCGGCGGTTTCGATGAGTGCGACGGCGCGTCCACGTTCCACGAGCATCCCGGCAAGCCGCAGCGTGCCTTCACCTTTCGCACTCTGGCTGCTGCCGAAGCGATCCGAAAAAGGATCGGCGGCGCTGCTTTCATCGGCGTCATCGGAAAAGGCCACGGCGGGCAAGCCGTCGAACACCTGCAACAACGCCGAAATGGTGAGGCCGCTCGTACCGCGCTTGAGCGACAGCTCCGTGGGCACCGCGAGTTCGGGCAGCCCGGCAAGACCGTCGAGAAAAGCCCGCAGTTGCGCGAAGCCACCCTGCGCCATGAGTTTCGTCGCACGAAACGCCTGCGCTTTTGCGCCGCCGGGCGCGGCAGGTTCCAGCGCGATCAAGGCGAGGCCGGCTCGCGCGGCGAGTTGCGAGACGTTGCGCATGTCGTCGGCGCCGGTGCCGTTGTGCGAGCGCTGCGGCCAGTCGCGCGCGTCGCGCCGCAGCGCGGGCAGACGCGCCAGCGTCTGGTGCGCGGTTGCGAGCCGTGCCTGGGCGTCATTCAGGATGACATGCGCGGACTGAGCGCCGCCCGCATCCAGCGTCACGCAGGCTACCGCCGTCAGCATGGCGGCCAGCAAGCCCAGCGCCAAAGCCACGATCAAGCGTCGCCGCACACTCCACGCGTGAACAGGCCGCCAGCCGCGCAGCAATGCCGCGCTCAGTCCACCATGGGACGCCCCTGGGAAACCCAACGCCTGCGCCCCTGAACTCACATCGCTCATTTCGCCTCCTTCGCGCCCTTCCACACCAGCCGCGCCGCCACATGGATCGGCGCACCCTGTGTCGTGCCGTGCGGCTGCCTGCCTTGCGCCTCGCGTTTCATTTCGCGCACGTTCACCGCCTCGATATCGCGCAGCGTGTGCAGCCGTTCGAGCCACGCGGCCGCGGCAGCTTCATCGGTGGCGCTCGCGTGGAGCTCGGTTTCATCGGCGTGCTGGATGAGTTGATCGAGCGTGACGCCTTCCGTGCGCACCCGGGCCAGCGCCTCGATCAACGCGAACAGGTGCATGAGCGGCTTCGCCTTTTGCTGGGCCTCGCGCAACGAGGCGGCGCGTTCGTCCGCTTCGCGCGCGAGCCTGCGCGCTTCCCGCAACGGCGCACCCAGTTGCGCGAGTTGCTGCTCGGTCGCCGCGCGCCGCGTATCGGCACGCATGCGCTCGAACGTCTGCCAACCCGCCGCGACCGAGCCGAGCGCCCCGCCGATCAGCAGCGCCGCCAGCCATTCGAGCGCGCGCCGCCTGCGCAACCGCCGCACCGCAGCGAGCCGCCACGGCAACAAGTTGAAACCGTCCCACGCACGCGCGCTCATTCGTGCACTCCACGCATTGCCAGTCCAAACGCCACCGCACACGCCGGGTCGTGCAGCAACTGCGCGTCGAGCGGGACACCAGCGTCGGCGAGCGGCGCGCATTCGAACGGCAGCACCGGACAGCCGAGCACATCGCCGACATCGGCCAGCGAAAAATGCACGCCGTGCAGCAAGCCGAGGTCGCCGGCCACAATCGCGCAGCCGGTCTGTTCGGGGCCCGCCAGATCGCGCAGCGCTTCGACCAGGTCGGCGTGCTCCAGCGCCGGAAAGTGCATCGTGCGAGCGATGCAATCGTCGGCGACGAACCAGCCGTGTACGCCGTCCGCGCCCACCCAGAGCGCGGCCCACGGCTCGTGCGCGGGCAGCTCGAACGCCGCCGCGTGGCGCATCGCGCGCAGCGCCGCGTGCGCTTCGTCATCCATCGCGCACAGCGCCACGCCCGCCATCGCCGCGCACTCGATGCGCGACTCCAGATAGGCGCGCGCCGTGGCCGCGATCATCACCTTGGCTTCGTGCGCCGAAGCCATGCCGCAGTCGATCGCCAGCGGGCCCACACGCCAATCGACCGCGAGCTCGTGCCGCTCGATGCCCGCGACGCGCTCCGCTTCGGCCAGCACCAGTGGCTCCAGATCCGTGAATAGACCCGAAACGTCGGCAACAGCGGCAACGCCCGGCGGGCTGGGCGCAAGCCGCGCGAGCGGCACGGACGCCATCAGCGTCACGCCCGTGGGCAGCGCCATCGCGCAACGCAGCGAGGCCTCGGCGCAAGCGCGCGGCATGGCGCCGAACACTGCCTGCAAGGCCGCCACCAGCGCAGCGCGATCGACGATCTCCGCGCCGGCGAGCGCCTCGCGCGCCAGCGGCACGCGCCCCAGCCATTCGATGCGCAGCGGCCCGCCGCCGAACACGCGCTGGCTCAGCACGACCAGCGTGACGCCGCGCGCGTGCACATCGACGCCCGCCGCATAACGGCGCGCCCCCAACAACAGCGGATTGAGCAGGCTCATCGCCTTCCTCCCTTGTGCGTGGCGCCGCGAACGATTCGCGGCGCGCCCTGGGAGAAATTGTGCGAAGCGGCGCCGATGCCGAACACTCGGCCAGATGGCCAATCTTTGCGGTAATTGCGCCAAGCGCGGGCGAGCGCCTTCTCGCGCATTCGAGACGCGGCTAGAGTGCGTCTATATCCCGTATCCGCGCAGTCCCGTCGCCCCGCCTTCCCCACCGCCCAATGGTTTCAATGCGTAAGCATTCCGAAAGCGCGCGAGGGCGGGCGGCTATAATCGCGGGACTGTTTTTTCGGTGTCCGTATGCAAGAAGCCCAGCCGCCCTCGTCCGTTCCGCCGTCCACGCCGCCCGAGCCCACCGCGCCGAAAAAGCGCCGCCGGCCCTGGTGGGCGCGGCTGCTCATCGGCTTCTTCGTGCTGATCCTCGGCGCTGTCGCCAGCGTGGCGCTGGTGCTCGGCTACGCGCTGATCGTCGCCACGCCGAACCTGCCCTCGCTCGACGCACTCACGGACTACCGCCCCAAGGTGCCGCTGCGCATCTACACGCGCGACCACGTGCTGATCGGCGAATTCGGCGAGGAACGGCGCGACATCGTGCATTTCCAGGACGTGCCGGCCAACCTCAAGAACGCGATCCTCGCGATCGAGGACGCGCGCTTCTACGAGCACGGCGGCGTCGATCTCACCGGCATTGCGCGCGCGGGCATCGTCGCGCTGACCAACGGCCACGCGTCGCAGGGCGCGAGCACGATCACCATGCAGGTGGCGCGCAACTTCTTCCTGTCGAGCGAAAAGACCTACACGCGTAAGGTCTACGAGATGCTGCTCGCCTACAAGATCGAGTCGAAGCTCTCGAAGGATCAGATCCTTGAGGTCTACATGAACCAGATCTATCTGGGGCAGCGCGCCTACGGCTTCGCGAGCGCCGCGCGCGTGTACTTCGGCAAGGATCTGAAAGACCTCACGCTCGCCGAATGCGCGATGCTCGCGGGTCTGCCCAAGGCGCCGTCGGCGTACAACCCGGTCGTCAATCCGAAGCGCGCGAAGGTGCGCCAGGAGTACATCCTGGAGCGCATGCTGGAGCTGCGCTACATCACCCAGGAACAGTACGACGAAGCCGCGGCGCAGCCGCTCGTGGTCAAGGGCCAGGGCAAGGAATTCAGCGTGCACGCCGAATACGTGGCGGAAATGGTGCGCCAGATGATGTACGCGCAGTACCACGAAGAGGCTTACACGCGTGGCCTGAACGTCGTCACGACGATCGATTCCGCCGATCAGGACGTCGCTTACCGTGCGCTGCGCAAGGGGCTGATGGACTACGAGCGCCGCCACGGCTATCGCGGCCCCGAAGCGTTCATCGACCTGCCCAGCGACGCCGACGACCGCGAGCAGGCCATCGACGACGCGCTGCTCGAACACCCCGATAACGGCGAACTCGTCGCGGCGGTCGTCACGTCGGCCAGCCCGAAGGAGGTCAAGGCGACTTTCATGGACGGCAACACCGCCAGCATCACCGGCGATGGCCTGCGCTTCGCCCAGTACAACCTGGGCACGCGCGCGCAGCCGAGCCAGAAGATCCGCCCCGGTGCGATCATCCGCGTGGCGCGCAACAACGCCGGCGAATGGTCGATCACGCAGTTGCCGCAGATCGAAGGCGCATTCGTTTCGGTCGTGCCGCAGGACGGCGCGATCCGCGCGCTGGTGGGCGGCTTCGACTTCAACAAGAACAAGTTCAACCACGTCACCCAGGCGTGGCGTCAGCCGGGTTCGAGCTTCAAGCCGTTCATCTACTCGGCGTCGCTCGACAAGGGCCTCGGGCCGGCCACCGTGATCAACGACGCGCCGCTGTTCTTCAGCGCAGCGGAAACCGGCGGCCAGGCGTGGGAGCCGAAGAACTACGGCGGCGGCTTCGACGGCCCGATGAGCATGCGCACCGCGCTCATGAAGTCGAAGAACCTCGTGTCGATCCGCATCCTCAACCACATCGGCACGAAGTACGCGCAGCAGTACATCACGCACTTCGGCTTCGATGCCGACCGCCACCCGGCCTATCTGCCGATGGCGCTGGGCGCGGGGCTTGTCACGCCGCTGCAGATGGCGGGCGGCTATGCGGTGTTCGCCAATGGCGGCTATCGCGTGAATCCGTATCTGATCGCCGAAGTCACCGACCAGCGCGGCGTGGTGGTCGCGCAGGCCCAGGCGCTCGTGGCGGGCGAAAACGCGCCGCGCGCGATCGATCCGCGTAACGCGTACATCATGAACAGCCTGTTGCAGAGCGTCGCGCAGCGCGGCACGGGCGCGAAGTCAAACGTCCTCAAGCGCACGGACCTGGGCGGCAAGACCGGCACGACCAACGATTCGCGCGACGCATGGTTTGCGGGCTATCAGCACACGCTCGCGGCGATTGCGTGGATCGGCTACGACAATCCGCGCAGCCTCGGCGACAAGGAAACCGGCGGCGGCCTCGCCCTGCCGGTGTGGATCGAGTACATGCAGAAGGCGCTCAACGGCGTGCCCGACTACAAGATGCCGATGCCCGACGGTATCGTCACGCTCGGCGACGAGTTGTATTACGCCGATGCCACGCCGGGACGCGGTTTCGTGTCGACGGTGGGGATCAGCCAGGCGGCGCTGGAGGCGGCGGCAAGCGGTGGCGGATCGGCCTCGGGCGGCGAAGGCGATGCGGGTGCGGCGCCCGCGCCCGAGCAGGTCAACGCCAAGGAAAAGGAAGACATCATGAACCTGTTCCGCGGCCACTAAGACACCAAAGCAACACTGAAGCGACAGGTTCGCACGAAGCAAAACGGGCGCCCGAAGGCGCCCGTTTTTTATGCACGCGGCTGTTGCAGCCGATGCATCGGCATCACGGCTTGAAGGTCACCGGCTCGCCGGCCTGCTCGGTCGCGTAGGCGGTGAGCGCCGAGAAAAACTCGGTGCCCGTGCGCGTGTCGAGCCACTGCTCGTCGATGAAGCGGTAATGGAAACCGCCCGCTTTCGCGGCGATCCAGATTTCCTTCATCGGCGGCTGCAGGTTGACGATGATCTTCGTGCGGTTCTCGAATTCGAGTGTCAGAACGTTGCCGCTGCGCTCAAGTTCGATGTCGGCTTCGGCCTCGTCCACAGCGCGTTCCACCGCCGCAAGCACGGCCTCCGCGCGGCTCAGGTAGTCACTATCTGCCATGCTAAACTCCACCAGTTAATCATTCAGGGACAATTATGCGTGTCAATTCCCGGATGCGCGCACGGGCATCGCGCGTTTCGACGTCCGCCGCGATTCTAGCCGCTTTCGCGCTTGGCGCAGTGTCGCTCACGGGTTGTGGCCAGAAAGGCCCGCTCTACATGCCGACCGTGCCGCCGATGCCGCAGAAGCCAAGCTTCGAGACCCAGCCCGCCGATCAGGCTCAGGCCGGTTCGGACGCCGAAGCAGGCTCGATTCCCGACACGTCGGGCACGCCGCTTTCGCTGTCCCCGGACACCGAGCTGAAATCCGCTCCCGCTTCGGCCTCCGCTGCGCAGCCGGCTTCCGCCGCAACGCCGGCGCAGTAAGCCACCGAAAGCGCATCAGCAGCCGAACCCGCAGCCCCCTCACCCGCAACCCGAACTCCGCATGACCCAGCCCGCTTTCCACCGCGTCGACGGCCAGCTTTTCGTCGAAGGCGTTTCCGCCGCCGATCTCGCCGCGCAGTACGGCACGCCGCTCTACGTCTACTCGCGCGCCGCGCTCACCGGCACGTGGCACGCCTATGCGGACGCCTGCGCGGGCCGCCGCGCCTCGGTGCACGTCGCGGTCAAGGCAAACAGCAACCTCGCCGTGCTGAACGTGTTCGCGCGCGAAGGCGCGGGCTTCGACATCGTCTCGGGCGGCGAACTCGCACGCGTGCTGGCCGCGGGCGGCAAAGCGGAAAACACGGTGTTCTCGGGCGTGGGCAAGCATGCCGACGAAATGAAGACGGCGCTCGAAGCGGGCGTGAAGTGCTTCAACGTCGAATCGATCCCCGAGCTCGACCGTCTGAACGCCGTTGCGGGCGCACTCGGCAAGAAGGCGCCGGTGTCGCTGCGCGTGAACCCGGACGTCGACGCCAAAACGCACCCCTACATCTCCACCGGCCTGAAGTCGAACAAGTTCGGCATCGCCTTTGAAGACGCGCGCGCGACCTACCGCGCGGCAGCGGCCATGCCGAATCTTCAGGTCGTGGGCATCGACTGCCACATCGGCTCGCAGATCACCGAAGTCGCGCCGTACCTGGACGCCATCGACAAGCTGCTCGAACTCGTCGACCAGATCGAGTCGGACGGCATTGCGATTCACCATATCGACGTGGGCGGCGGCCTCGGCATCCGCTACGACGACGAAACGCCGCCGGATATCGGCGCGTTCGTGACCACGGTGCTCGACCGCATCGAGGCGCATGGCACGAAGACCGGCAAGTCGCGCGAAGTCTGGTTCGAGCCGGGCCGCTCGCTGGTCGGCAACGCGGGCATCCTGCTCACGACCGTCGAATTCCTGAAGCCGGGCGCGGAAAAGAACTTCGCCATCGTCGATGCGGCGATGAACGATCTCGCGCGCCCCGCGATGTACGAGGCGTACCACGCCATCGAGCCGGTCGCGCCGCGTGCGGGTGATGCGCACGCGTACGACATCGTCGGCCCGGTGTGCGAGAGCGGCGACTGGCTGGGCCGCGACCGCACGCTTGCGATCGAGCCGGGCGACGTGCTGGCGATCCGCTCGGCGGGCGCTTATGGCTTCGTGATGAGTTCGAACTACAACACGCGTCCGCGCGCGGCCGAACTGCTGATCGACGGCACGCGCGTGCACGTCGCACGCCAGCGCGAGACCGTCGAGCAGCTGCTCGCGGGCGAAAATCTGCTGCCGGATTGAGCACGCGGTTTTTCTCCGCGCCATGAAAAAAGCGACGCCTCAAGCGTCGCTTTTTTATTGCCTGCGCGGCGTGAACGATCAGGAAACCTGGCGCGCCTTCACCCTCGCCGTGAGCCACACAGCCAGCCGCCAGCCAAGCAGCGCCAGCATGATCGCGCCGTAAATCTTCGGCAAAATCAGGTCGTGCTTGCCGGACTTGAGCCACCAGAAGTGCAGGATCGCGAGTACGCCAATCGCGTAGATCAGCCGATGCAGGCTTTGCCAGCGGCGGCCGAGCCTGCGCACCATCGCCTTCGTCGATGTCACGGCCAGCGGAACCAGCAGCACGAAAGCCGCGAAACCCACGGTGATGAAGGGCCGCTTGCCGACGTCCTTGAGCATCGCGGCGACATCGAACCATTTGTCGAACCAGATGTAGGTCGTGAAATGCAGCGCCGCGTAGAAGAACGCGTAGAGGCCCAGCATGCGCCTAAAGCGCAGCAGCGCGTTCCAGCCGGTGAGCCGCCGCAGCGGCGTGACCGCCAGCGTGATGCAGAGGAACACGAGCGTCCACAGGCCAGTCGAGCGCGTGATGAATTCGATCGGATTCGCGCCAAGCCGGTCTGTTACGCCGAAGAACACAATGCGCGCCAGCGGATACCACGCCGCGACGAACACCGCGACCTTGGCCCAGCGCAGCCAGCGCGGGCCTGTCGCTACCTTCGCGGCCTGCGCGCCACTGGTTGTGCCACCGCTGTTGCCACCGCTTTTGCCACCGGCCGCGCCGGCGCGAGCGGGCTTTGCGGTGCGTGCCACTGTCGTCGTCGATTCCATCGCCATCACTCCCTTTGCACGTGCCCTTTGCTCTTCCCTTTACCTGGTTCGATCAGAAGTTCTTGCGCAGATCCATGCCCTGATACATCGACGCCACCAGATCGCCGTAACCGTTGAACATCAGCGTCTTGCGCTTGGGCGTGAAAAAGCCGTCCTCGCCGATGCGCCGCTCGGTCGCCTGGCTCCAGCGCGGGTGATCGACGTTCGGGTTCACGTTCGAATAGAAACCGTATTCGTTGGTCGCGTAGGTGTTCCAGCTGGTCGCGGGCTGTTTCTCCACGAAGCGGATCTTCACCAGCGACTTCGCACTCTTGAACCCGTACTTCCACGGCAGCACCACGCGCACGGGCGCACCGTTCTGGTTCGGCAGCACCTGGCCGTACAGCCCGACCGTGAGCAGCGTGAGCGGGTTCATCGCCTCGTCCATGCGCAGGCCTTCGGAGTACGGCCAGTCGAGAATCGGCTCGGCGAGACCCGGCATCTGCGAGCGGTCGGCGAGCGTCACGAACTGCACGTACTTCGCGTTGCCGGTCGGCTGCGCGCGCTTGATCAGCTCGGACAGCGAAATGCCGATCCACGGAATCACCATCGACCAGCCCTCCACGCAACGGTGGCGGTACACGCGCTCTTCGAGCGGCGCGAGCTTGAGGACGTCGTCGATATCGTAGACCTTCGGGTTCTTGATCTCGCCCTCCACGCTGACCTTCCACGGACGCGGGCGCAGCGTGTGCGCGTTCTGCGCGGGGTCGGCCTTGTCGGTGCCGAACTCGTAGAAGTTGTTATAGGTCGTGACGTCCTTGAACGGCGTGGCCTTGTCGAGCGCGACGAACTTCGCGTTGGTCTTCGCGCCGAGCTTCATCGCTTTCGGATCGGGCGACGCGTATTCGGCGAACGCATCACGCGGGTCGAAAAGCCCCATCCCCGCGCCCATGCCGCCGAGCGCGAGCGCCCCCGCCGCTTTCATGAAGCGGCGGCGCTGTTCGAACACTTTTTGCGGCGTGATCTCGTGCGCGGCGATGTCGTCGCCGGTGAGGATGATCCTGCTGCTGCGCCTGGTCCACATATCGATGCTCCTGAAGTCTGGCCCCGCCACGCTCGCACGTTTCAAGGCTGTCATGCCCGCTAACGTGCGCAAACCGGAATCCTTCCCGCGGATACAAAAAAAGACCACGAAAAAAACCGCCGGTGCGCGAGGCATCCGGCGGTTAGTTCGTTCGATCAGATGTTTCGGTTACAGCTTGCCGTAACTATGCAGGCCCGACAGGAACATGTTGACGCCCAGGAACGCGAAGGTCGTGACGAGCAGACCCGTGAGCGCCCACCAGGCGGCCACGCCGCCGCGCAGGCCCTTCATCAGGCGCATGTGCAGCCAGGCCGCGTAGTTCAGCCAGACGATCAGCGCCCAGGTTTCCTTCGGATCCCAGCTCCAGTAGCCGCCCCACGCCTGCGCGGCCCACAGCGCGCCCAGGATCGTGGCGATCGTAAAGAACGCAAAGCCGACGGCGATCGACTTGTACATGACGTCGTCGAGCACGTCGAGTTCGGGCAGGCGATCCGCCAGCACACCGCGCTCTTTCATGATGTAGGCGACGCCCACCATCGCCGACAGCGCAAAGCTGCCATAGCCGATGAAGTTGGCCGGGACGTGGATCTTCATCCACCAGCTTTGCAGCGCAGGCACGAGCGGCTGGATCTGCTGCGCATCACGCGAAATCGAGTACCACATCAGGAAGCCGACGGCCGCGCTGATGACGAGCAGCACGAAGGCGCCGAGCGCGCGCGTCGCGTAATGCTTCTCGTAGTACAGGTAGAACAGCGCCGTGATCAGGCTGAACAGCACGAACACTTCGTAGAGGTTCGAGATGGGAATATGGCCGACGTCCGCGCCGATCAGGTACGACTCGTACCAGCGCACCATCAGGCCGGTGAAGCCCATCAGCACCGCGGCCCACGTGAGCTTCGTGCCAATCGCACCGCCCGTTTCCGAGCGCGAGAGCAAACCGATCCAGTAGAACAGCGTGGCGAGCACGAACAGCGCGCTCATCCACAGGATGGCCGACTGGCTGGAGAGGAAATACTTGAGGAAGAACGCCTGGTCGGCGCGCGCGAGGTCGCCCTGATAGATCTGGATGGCGCCAACCGACATCACGGCGATGGCCGCCATCAGCAGACGCGACGGCTTCCAGCGCCAGCCCAGCACGACGAGCGCCGGCACCGTGCCGCACAGCACGAGCTTGTCGTAGTAGTTCATGTGCGCGTGGTAGCGCGAGAGCGCGAAGCCCGCGCCCGCCACCATCGCCAGCGCGAACAGCCAGTCGAGCGCCGTCAGGCGGCGCAGGAAGGGCCGGTCGTCGAACAGCGCGTCGTTGCCGAAATGAAGATCGGACGCGCCGCGCGCGTCCTGAGCCGCGGCCGTCGCAGCGCGGTCGGCGCGGCGGGTCTTTGCGGAGGATGAAACCTGAGTCAAGTCCATGGGCTTACCGGTGTTGATCGTGAGTGTCCGTAAAGTGCGCGCATCGAGGTCTTATCGATGCGCGTGGATCGCGTGGATCAAGCGTTACGGTCCGTCCCGTGGTTGTCTGCGCCTGAGTTCCCGGGCGGGGCGCCCAGGGTGCGCGAGACCATTTCACGGGTGCGGGCAAACTCTTTCTCGAAATCGAGCGTGCGGCGCGCGGTCGACATCGCCATGATGACGTCGACGCCCTGTCCGTTCGTCCCGCTGCGCTCTTTCAGCCAGAACCACAGACGGCGCTCGCGCACATAGAACATCGAGAAGATGCCGAGCACGAGCAACAGGCTGCCAAGATACACGACTTTCTTGCCAGGCGCGCGCGTCAACTGAAATACCGAAGCTTGCACCTGCTTGAATGAATCGAGCTGTAGATAGATAGGCGATCCGTACAGGAAACTGTCCGAAACAGCGTTGATCGAGTCCTGCACGAAGCGCGCGGACTGGGCGTCGGGCGTGAGCGCGGGCTCGCCGGCCTGCGCGCGCGCGAGCTGCCAGAGATCCCACGTCGCGCCTTCGAGCATGCGCAGCAGCAGGCCTGCGGCCTTTTCCTGCTGGTCTTTCGGCACCGATTTGTCGATGAAGCCCGCGACCGCCTGGAAGCCGCCCATCTGCGACTTCGGTGCGCCTTGCATGGACGGATCGGTGCCCGAGAAAAGGGTCAGCACGCGCGAGGCGCTGTCTTCCAGATGCTGCTGGAGATCGCGGTTCGAATCGGGGACTGAGCGCGCGGCGAACTGATGCGCCGCCTGCGCGCGCAGCTTCGGATCTTCGAACGCGGCGCGCAGCAGCATCCACTCCTTCATCGTGCCGCCTGCGTCGGCGGGAATGCGCAGGTAGCGGAACGGCTCGTCCGGGTTCTCGCGCATGCCCGCGAGGAACATGCGCTCGCCGCTTACGTCGACGGGCAGCATGTAGTTGTTGTACTCGCGCGCCTGGCCGTCCTTGTCGCGCACCTTGTATTGCACCGACGGCCCGACGTTATGCAGGTCGAGCGGCTTTGACGTCTTCGCGCCGGAGCCCAGACGTTCGTCGAACGCCTCCTTCAGGCTCTGGTGCGCGACGCCGCGGGCATCGTTCTGGCCGCTGCCGTTCGACGTGTTTTCGACGTTGATGGCGCGGAAATCGGCGAATTCGATAGTCTGGCCATCGACGCCCGGCACGCTCTGCCCCGCCGGCAGCTTGAGCGGCGCCGAATTGCCGATCGTGCCGCCGAACGGGAAGCTCTGCGCGCTCGCGCCGCTCATCGGCCACGCGGTCATCTGCATCTGCGAGCCGCCGTCCTGGAAGCTCGACTGGTAAATCGACACGCCGTCGTACTCGAACGGCTCGTTGACCTCGATGCGCGCCGGAATGCGCTGGCCCGTCTTGTGATCGATCACGACGATGTCGCTCGCGAACAGCTTGGGCATGCCCGTCGAGTAGTAATCGACGATGAACTTGTTGAGCTGGATCGAGAACGGCAGATCCTGGATGAGCGAGCCGTCGGGCTGGTTCAGGATCGCCGTGGAGACGTACTGGCCTTCGGGCACCCACGCGTAGCCGCGGAAGGTGGGATTCGACTGCGAGAGACGGTGTTCGGGCGCGATGTCGTTGATGACGGCGTTGCTGCGGATCGGCGACTTGTCGAACAGCCACATCTGGAATTTGATCGGCAGATTGCTGTCGAGCAGCCCGCCAATACAGATCACCACGATGGCCAGGTGCGCAAAGATGTAGCCGATCTTGGTGAGCGCGCCGCGCTTGCCCGCGATCAGCGTTGCGCCTTCGGTTTCGCGCGTGACGAAGCGATAGCCCATGCGCTGCGCAAGCTTGCCGAGCTTCGCGGCGGTTTCCTCGCGGGTCGCGCCTTCGAGCGCGAACTCGCCCTTGTGATGGAACGCGCGCAGGCTGCCTTCGCGCACCTTGTCCTTCCAGCTGCGCATATCGGCGATCATCTTCGGGCCGTTGCGGATCACGCACAGCGAGATCGACACCACGAGAAAGCCAAGGATAGTCATGAACCACCACGCGCTATAGACCGTGTAGAGGCTCAGCGAGCGGAAGATGTCAGCCCAGAACGGGCCGAACTGATTGACGTAGTTCGGGTACGGGTCATCCTGCGTGAGCACCGTGCCGATGATGCTCGCGATCGCCAGCACCACCAGCAGTGCAATGGCGAAGCGCATCGAACTGAGCAGCTCGATTGCGCTTCTCACCGCCTTCTGGCGGACATTCAACTGCAAACCCTGCGTGGTGACGCTCATTCAAACTCCGCTTCTCGTTCCCGCTTCTTGTTCCATCCGACCGCCATGCGTTCCGGCTGCATCGGCTGCACCGGCTGCATTACCGGCTGCATGACAGCAAAAAAGGGTGCGGGTCCGCCGCATCCGCACGGCGCCCACACCCTTTTCTTGTTCTTCGACCGCTTGCCCCGCCGCCGTGAGCCTACACGCGTGCCAGGTCAATATCGGGTCAATGCAGACCGGCAGCGTAATCGGCGACGGCCTTGATTTCGTCGTCCGAGAGACGGTGCGCGATCTGGCGCATCGGCTCGTTATTGTTACGCGTGCCCTGCTGGAATGCCTGCAACTGCGCGACCACGTATTCCGACCATTGGCCCGACAGGCGCGGATACTGGACGGGGATGCCCTGCCCGGTCGGGCCGTGGCAGGCCGCGCACGCCGGCACGCCCTTGTCTGCGATGCCGGCGCGCCAGATCTTCTGGCCTTCCGGCACGGTCTTCGCGTCGCGTGCGAAACCGGGCTTGGGCGTCTGCGAGGCGAACCAGGCAGCGACGTTGATCATATCCTGATCTGAAAGCGCGCTGGCGAAGCCAGCCATAATCGCATTATTACGCGCAGGGGGCTTGCCACCAGGCTGCGGCTTGAAATCCTTGAGTTCTTTGACGAGATATTCGGCGTGCTGACCCGCCAGTTTGGGATACGCGCCGCCCGTGCTGTTGCCGTCGGCCGCGTGGCACGCCGCGCAGACCTGCGCCGCGATTGCCTGCCCCCGGGCGAGGTCGGGCTTGGCCGGAGTCGCCGGGTCAGCCGCCATCGCCATGATCGAAACACCTGCTGTGAGACCTGCCGCTATCGCAAATTCGAGTGCCTTCCATGACTTGCTCAGTCGATTCATTCGCGCACCTTGTTTCGTCTTGTGGGAATCAGGTTCTGCAAACTACGACAGCGACCGATCTACCTCGAAAGGCCCGCGCCGGCCTCACGGGTATTCAGTAAACCGTCGCATTGTACAATAGCGCGCAAGGCGCCACCGCGCCAGTCGGGCCTCTCCCCGATATCTCAAGATCCTTCCCGGGCTCCTCCGGGCTTGGCGGACCCACCGCCTCGTTATTTCATAGTGTGGTCCTCACGATGGCCTTCCTGCTGCATCAAGCCCGTTTCTTCACGACGGTGAATCATCTGCGCGATCTGCCCGCCACGGCGCGGCCCGAGGTCGCCTTCGCCGGGCGCTCGAACGCAGGCAAATCCACCGCCATCAATCTGCTGTGCAACCAGAAGCGCCTCGCCTTCGCGTCGAAGACGCCTGGCCGCACGCAGCACATCAACTATTTCTCGGTGGGCCCCGCCGACGAACCGGCCGGCTATCTGGTCGACTTGCCGGGCTACGGTTACGCCGAGGTGCCGGAAGCAGCCAAGCAGCATTGGCAGCAACTGCTGGCGCTCTACCTGCAAACGCGTGCGCAGTTGACCGGTCTCGTGCTGATGATGGACGCGCGCCGCCCGCTCACCGAACTCGACCGCCGCATGATCGAGTGGTTCGAGCCGTCCGGCAAACCGATTCACGCACTCCTGACGAAGTGCGACAAATTGACGCGTCAGGAATGCGTGCTGGCGCTGCGCAATACGAACAAGGAATTCGACGAATATCGCAAGCAGGGTTACCAGGGGAAGCTCAGCGTCCAGCTTTTCTCGGCGCTCAAGCGCGTCGGGCTCGATGAGGCGCACGCCGTCATCGAAAGCTGGATCGCGCCCCAGACCAACCTCGGCGAAACGGACGAATCGGACAAACCGGCGTCCTGATCGATCGTCTGAAGTGACCAGCGGCGGCGGGTTCCTCGCCGTCGCGCCCTGCCTCCCCGGTTTTCTGTCCCCCAGCGTGCGCAAGCCCACATAGCCGTGGCTGCGCACCGCCTTCGCCTGCTCTTCAGCTGCTCATTTCGCAGGCAAATTTCATGCAAAACGCAATTTTTGGCGGCGCATAAAAAAACCCGCCGTAAGTACCGGCGGGTTAAACAGCCTTATCGAAAAACGACAGGCACCCGCTCAGGGAGGAGAAGCGGGGAGTCTGGCGCAAGGCGCCTCGCTCGATCGGTATGATATACCATTGTCCTGAAAAGTTTCCTGCGCTCCGGAAGCGCGTTTTGTTTCAAGATAATCCCGCCGACATGAGCTTCTATCCGCATCATCGTCCGCGCCGTATGCGCCGTGACGACTTCTCGCGCCGCCTGATGCGCGAAAACCTCCTGACCACTAACGATCTGATCTATCCCGTGTTCGTCGTCGCGGGCGAGAACGTGCGCGAAGCCGTGCCGTCGATGCCCGGCGTCGAGCGCGTCTCGATCGATCTGCTGATGGGCGTGGCCGAACAATGCGTCGAACTGGGCATTCCGGTGCTGTCGCTCTTCCCCGCCGTCGACCCGGCGCTGAAGACGCCTGATGGCATCGAAGCCACCAATCCCGATGGCGTGATCCCGCGCGCGGTGCGCGAGCTCAAGAAGCGCTTCCCGGATCTGGGCGTGCTGTGCGACGTCGCGCTCGACCCGTACACGAGCCACGGCCAGGACGGCGTGCTCGACGAGAACGGCTACGTCATCAACGACGTCACGATCGAGATCCTCGTGGCCCAGGCGCGTGCGCAGGCCGAAGCGGGTGTCGATATCGTCGCGCCGTCGGACATGATGGACGGCCGCATCGGCGCGATCCGCGAGATGCTCGAAAGCGAGAACCACATCCACACGAAGATCATGGCCTACTCGGCCAAGTATGCTTCGGCGTTCTACGGCCCGTTCCGTGACGCGGTGGGTTCGGCATCGAATCTGGGCAAGGGCAACAAGATGACCTACCAGATGGATCCGGCGAACTCGGACGAAGCGCTGCGCGAAGTGCGCCTCGACATCGAGGAAGGCGCGGACATGGTGATGGTCAAGCCCGGCATGCCGTACCTCGACATCGTGCGCCGCGTGAAGGACGAGTTCCGCTTCCCGACCTACGTGTACCAGGTGAGCGGCGAGTACGCGATGCTCAAGGCCGCCGCGCAAAACGGCTGGCTCGATCACGACAAGGCGATGATGGAATCGCTGCTCGCGTTCAAGCGCGCGGGCGCTGACGGCATTCTCACGTATTTCGCGCTGGATGCAGCGCGCCTGTTGCGCGCGCAGAAGTAAGCTCCGCGCAGCTTTACGGGCAGTACGCCATGCAAAAAGGCACGTCGGAAGACGTGCCTTTTTAGTTTGTGCGCGGCTTGTGGTGGCTCGTGCGCAGATAATACGGTGTGCCGACGATTTACGACTGGCCGCCCGGCAGGTTGAGCAGGTTGCGCGACGGCACCGTCGATGCCGCAGGCGTTTGCGCTTCGACGCCCGTAGCCGAAGACGATGCCGGTGTCGCAATGCGATCGAGTCGCGCGAGGAATTTATCGGCGTTCTCGTAGCCGACCACGCGCAATACTTCGTTGCCCTTCGCATCGAAGAAGATGATGCCCGGCGGGCCGAACAGGCCGAAGCGCTTGAGCAGCGCCTGATCGTCTGTGCTATTGGCCGTCACGTCCGCGCGCAGCAGACCCAGTTGCGCCAGGCGCGCCTGCACGCGCGGGTCGCTGAAGGTGAACTTCTCCATTTCCTTGCAGCTCACGCACCAGTCGGCGTAGAAGTCGAGCATCGAAGGCTTGCCTGCCGCCTTGAGCGCCGCGTCGAGCTGGCCCGAGGAACGCACGGACGCAAACGCCAGCGCATCGGCCTGGGCACTCGCTGTTTGCGGCGCACCCGCAGCGCCGTCATGCGCAGCCAGCACGGCGAGCGGGCGCAACGGATCGGTCGAGCCCGCCGCCAGTCCGACGATGAGCGTCGCGGCCCAGATCGCGAACGCCGCTCCCAACCCGCGGCCAAGGCGACGCCAGACATTGGCCGGGCCGGAGTTCGGCGTGAACAGGCCGAGCGACGCGGCAGCCAGCAGCAGCCATAGCGCGGCAAGCAACATCTGCGCGGTCGCGCCCAGCACCGGCCAGACGATCCAGAGCGCCGCCGCGAGCAGCACGACGCCGAAGAACACCTTCACGCCGTCCATCCAGGTGCCCGCACGCGGCAGCAACGTGCCCGCCCCCAGGCCGAGAATCATGAGCGGCACGCCCAGACCCATGCCCATCGCGAACAGCGCCGCGCCGCCCAGCACGGCGTTGCCCGTGTGCGCGATGAAGGCGAGCACCGCGAACAGCGGCGCGGTCATGCAGGCGCCAACCACGAGCGCCGAAAGCGCCCCCATCAGCGCGACGGCGGCAAACTTGCCGCCCGAGCGGCCCTGCGACGCGCGCGACGCGCCGTCCTGCCAGCGCTGCGGCAGCGCGATGTCGTAACCCGCGATCAGCATGACGGCGAAGGCGGCCAGCAACACGGCGAACGCGCCGAGCACCCACGGGTTCTGCAACCACGCGCCAAGGCTCTGCCCGACCAGCGCGGCGGCAATGCCGAGCACGGTGTACACGAGCGCCATGCCAAGCACGTAGACGAACGACAGCGAAAAGCCACGCGCGCGCGTCACTTTGGCACCCTCGCCGACGATGATCGCCGAGAGAATCGGGATCATCGGATACGAGCACGGCAGCAGGCTCAGCACCATGCCCGCGACGAAGTACAGGCCGACCACGGCGAAGAAGCCGCCGCCTTGCAGCAGCGATTGCGCGTAGTCGGCGCTGGTTGCGCGCTCGTACCAGGGTTGGGTGTTATCGGCTGCTGCGGACGAGGCCGCGCTGCCCTGAACCGCACCAGCGCCTGCGCCAGCCGCTTGCAGCGCCGCGCCGCTCACGTGGTAGACGTGCTCGGCGGGCGGATAGCAGATGCCCGCGTCGGCGCAACCCTGCGAGGTCACGGCCAGATCGAACGCACCGCTCGCCGACTTCACCGGCACATGGATCGTCAGTTCGTTGCGATAGGTCTCGACGTTCTTGTTGAAGGTCGTGTCGAACTTCACATGGCCGGGCGGAATCTGCGCGTCGCCCAGCGTCGCCGTCCCGTTGCGCGCCGCGAAAGCGAAGCGCTCGCGGTACATGTAGTAGCCATCGGCGATCTTGAAGTGGACGTCCACCATGCCCGGTTCCTCGCTCGCGCTGAACGTGAAAGCCTGGTCGGGCGGCAGGAAGTCGTCGTCGGCATGCGCCGGGGCCGCGCCGAACAGCAGCGGCAGCAGGCAACCGATGAACGCGAGCAGTGCGAGGAACGGGGCGTACGGCGCGGCGCGCAGGCGCCGATCGAAGCGGTTAGACATGAATGGGGCGCTGTGTCTCGGCATGAACCCACTGGCCGTAGGCGTGCGACGCCGTGACCTGCCACGAGAGAATCTCGGGCGTCTCGTAGGGATGCTGGGTCTGGATGAACTGTTCGAGCTCGGCCGCGCGCGCGAGGCCCGTCTTGAAGAGCAGCTGGATCTCGTCGCCGGACTCGATCACACCCTGCCAGTGATACTCGGAATGCACCGCACCCAGGCGCGTCACACAGGCCGCCAGGCGTGCTTCGAGCACCGCCTTCGACAACTTGGCTGCGGTGTCCTCGTCGGGCACCGTGGTCAGCATCAGGGTCACATTGAGGGTCACGACGAACTCCGGCAGGACGCCCCGCATGCTGCGCACGACGGCGGGGACTCGGGAAGGCAGGACGCTATCGTACCACCGGCGTCGTTTGGCTTTGTTCATATGCCAGGCGGGTGCGCCGGTGTCTACAGGGAGCAAACGCCTGGTCGCGTCGTTTATTCCAGCGCAGAAAACAAAAAGCCAGGCTCAGCCTGGCTTTTCGCGCGCCTCGCGGCACGCGGTCGAATGCGATCCGTGCGCTGTTAGTTGCCATTCAGCCTGAGCGACGGACGGACGACCGCGCCGGTGCGCTGCAATTTCGCGATCTCGCGCGTCTCCAGCACACGCATGAAGGCGGCCCAGTCCTGCGCCAACGCCGCCTTGTCGACCTTATCGGTGTCACCCAGCTTGAAACGCTCGCCCACGCGATACGGCAGTTCCCAGGACGCGCGATGCCACGACCGCTCGGCCAGCGCGAGCAGACGCGGATACACCATGTACTCGAACAGCGCGTCGTTGCGGATCACCTCGGCCCACGCCTGCCCTTGCATGCCTTCAATGTGCGGCGCGGCGCCTGCAGTCGTAATCTCGAACGGCTTGCCGTCGCGATCCGGCATGATTTCGGCGTTCTGCGGCAAGTTGTCGGGCGCAAGCGAGAAGACCTTGAAACTGTCCGTCGCGTGCGAGCCCCAGTAATAGCCGCGCTCATGCGGGTCGATCGTGTACGGAAAATCGAAATAGAGGTAATCCGGCAACGCAAGCACGCCGCGATAGCCCTTCGCGCTCCACGACTGAACCGTGTCCGCACCGCCCCAGTAGAGCGTGTCCCAGAGCGTCACCATGACGCTGCCGGTCGCGAAGTCCTGCGGGCCATTGGCATGCTTCACGCCGTCCTGCCAGGCCGCCATCGCACCGATGCCATTGGCGCTGACAAGCTGGCTGACGCCAATCGCGAACGTCGTGGGCAATTCATCGACGGAAGCCACCTTGCCTTGCTGAACCCATGCCGTACACCACGGCGAGCGGGCCCACGGTTTGTCCTGGGCGGCGAGGTCGATGCGCCCCTTGCCGGCGTCGCTGCCGTCGAGCGCCTGAAAGCCCGCACCGAGCAGGATGTTTTTGGCTTCGTCGCCGCCAAAGTGCCAGACCGAAAGCGGTGCACCTGCCTCGCGGTGCATCGCCGCGACTTCGCTAATGACCTTGCTGGCGAATCGGCGTGCGCTGTCGGAGCACGGATTGAGCGCCGTGCGCCGGTCATAGAACTGCACCGACGTGATATTCGACGTGTCCTGCGGATCCAGCAGACGATATTCATTGGCCGCCTGGTCATCGCCTTGCGCGTGGAACTTGCGGTAGCGCGCTTCCATCGACACCACGGCGGCGCGCGCGTGCGCGGGCATGTCGATTTCGGGGATGACTTCGATGAACCGATCCGAAGCGTAACGCACGAGCGCCACGTAGTCGGCCCGGCTCAGGTAGCCGCCGCCCGACTCATTGTTCGGCCCCGAAGCCAGTTGCGGCAGCAGACAGCGGTTCTCGTCGGGATCATGGCAACGCTGGCCGCCGATATCGGTGAGCTCGGGCAAGCCGGGAATCTGGATACGCCAGCCTTCGTCGTCGGAGAGATGCAGATGCAGGCGGTTGAGCTTGTAAGCGCTCATCTGATCCATGAGCCGCTGAAGCGTCGCGGGATGGCGGAAGTTGCGCGCGAGGTCGACCATCATGCCGCGATGCACATAACGCGGTGCGTCTTCGATCGTGAGCGTCGGCACGCGGCCGCCGCCTGCGGGCGTCAGCGAAAACAGCGTCTGCACGCCGTAATAGACACCGGCGGCGTCATAGCCTTCGACCGTCACGCCGTCGCGCGTGATCGTCAGGCGATAGCCGCCCGAGACCGCCACATCGGCAGGCAATGCCGCAGGTGCGATGCGCCCGGTCACGGTGGTCTGCGCGCCCGTCAGCCCGAGCGTCGAAGCCCTCGCCTGCAAAGAGGCAAGTTGCCCGGCCTGAAGACCCGGCAACACAAGTGCCACGCCAGCGACACTCAGATCGCCGTCACCGGTTTGCTCACGCAGGACGGCAGGAACGGCGCGCGCTGCAACCTGCTGCGCGGACGGCGCCGCAGCCTCGGCGCGAGCACGCTGGATTTGCGCCGGCGTTTGCAGAAAATCGGCCGCGCTGTCCGCGGCGGGCGGCAGGCTTTCGACGTATTGCGTTTCGTCGTCGGTGTTGTTCGCCTTGAGAACAGCGGGCGCCGCGCCTTCGACCACGACATAGGCTCGTGGCAGCAAGTCGCTGTAGCGCCGATACCAGTACTCCCCAACGAAAGGCACTTCGAGGCGCTGCCCTGGCGCCAGCGTAAAGGCCCCGCTTGCGGGAGAAAGCGCATACAGGTCACCGGTGATGTGACGCCAGGCAATCGCAGCATTGTCGATGGCCAGCACGCGCCGGATGCTGTGCAGATAGAGCGTCCAGCCGCCCGCGCTGACCGGCTTTGAGCCGAGATTTTCGAGGATCAACCGCCCGCGCGCGCAACTCGCCCAGTCCGCGCCGAGGTTGGCGCATGAGACGCCCATCTGGCTCGCGTCATTGGTGTCGATGGCTACGCTCAGCTTCAGGCTGTCGGCGAGCATCCCTGCCTGAGCGCTCGCTGCCGTGGTGTCCACCGAACTGCCGCAGCCAGTGAGCGCGAGCACCGCGGCCAGCACACCAGGCACAAAGACGAACCGGATCGCCGAAGCCACCCTGCTGTTCGCCCCGTCACGCCCGCGATTACTACGGAATCCTAAAATACGTCCCGAACAATAAGACATGTCTCCTCCATGACTGGCGATGCTCGCTCAGACCCTTACTGTACGTTGACGTTTCGACGCGAACGTCGCGGTACATCAAGCTCGGCGGCATTTGGCGATGCGATTCGCTGCATGGAGGCGCAGAAAACAAAAAAGCCAGGCTAGGCCTGGCTTTTTTGCGCGCCGCTCAACCGTGAGATCGAGCGACTGAAAGCTTATTCCGCTTCCTGGATGTTCTCTTCCGTGACTTCCGGACGGTCGAGCAGTTCGACCAGTGCCATCGGTGCGTTGTCGCCAACACGGAAACCGAACTTCAGGATACGCAGGTAGCCGCCCGGACGGTTCGCGAAACGCGGACCGAGCACGTCGAACAGCTTCGTGACCGAGTCACGATCGCGCAGGCGGTTGAACGCCAGACGACGGTTTGCCAGCGACGGCTTCTTGCCCAGCGTGATGAGGGGCTCGACAACCTTACGGAGTTCCTTCGCCTTCGGCAGCGTCGTCTTGATGACTTCGTGCTCGATCAGCGAGTTGGACATGTTACGGAGCATTGCCAGACGGTGGCTGCTCGTGCGGTTCAGTTTCCGCAGACCATGACGGTGACGCATTTCAATTTCCTTGAAACAAAGTTTTAGTCCAGCTCTTCTATCGCCTCTTTATGAGGCACGGGCCGGTACGTGAAAAGGCAAGACGCGGATTTTAAAGGAAAATCCGCGTCCGTGCCACATTACTTACTTGTCGAGACCAGCCGGCGGCCAGTTTTCGAGCTTCATGCCGAGCGTGAGACCGCGGGAAGCAAGCACTTCCTTGATCTCGTTGAGCGACTTGCGACCCAGATTCGGGGTCTTGAGCAGCTCGTTCTCGGTACGCTGGATCAGGTCGCCGATGTAGTAGATGTTCTCGGCCTTCAGGCAGTTCGCCGAGCGAACCGTGAGTTCGAGATCGTCCACCGGACGCAGCAGGATCGGGTCGATCTGCGGCGCACGCGACGGCGCTTCCGCTGCCGTTTCGGTGCCTTCCAGTGCAGCGAACACCGACAGCTGATCCACGAGGATGCGAGCCGACTGGCGAATCGCTTCCTCAGGCGAGATCACGCCGTTGGTTTCGATGTTCATGACGAGCTTGTCGAGGTCGGTGCGCTGTTCGACACGCGCGCTTTCCACTGCATAGCTCACGCGGCGAACCGGCGAGAACGACGCGTCCAGGACGATGCGGCCAATGATCTTGGCCGATTCGTCGCCGTAACGGCGCACGTTGCCCGGCACGTAGCCACGGCCCTTCTCAATCTTGATCTGCACGTCGAGCTTGCCGCCCTTCGTCAGATGCGCAACGACGTGTTCCGGGTTGATGACTTCGCAGTCGTGCGAGAGTTCGATGTCGCCAGCGGTGACAACGCCTTCGCCTTCCTTGCGCAGCGTAACCGTCACTTCGTCACGGTTATGCAGCTTGAAGACCACGCCCTTCAGGTTCAACAGCAGGTTGACCACATCCTCTTGCACACCGTCGAGCGTCGAGTATTCGTGCACGACGCCTGCGATCGTCACTTCGGTCGGCGCGTAGCCCACCATCGACGACAGCAGCACGCGCCGAAGCGCGTTACCCAAGGTATGGCCATAACCGCGTTCGAACGGCTCCATGACCACTTTCGCGTGGTTGTCGCCGAGCGATTCCACAGCGATGATCTTGGGTTTCAACAAACTGGTTTGCATAGGTTTTCCTTTTCAATACCCTCGGCTCGTTACACCGATAAGGCTGAGATGGCCACAACCTGAAAAAAACAGCCGAGGCCACCTCCTGCGCGAAGCACAGAGGCTACCCCGGCCGTCAATTCGATTAACGCGAATACAATTCGACGATCAGGCTCTCGTTGATGTCGCCAGCGATGTCGCTGCGCTCCGGCACGCTCTTGAACGTACCTTCGAACTTCTTCGCGTCGACTGCAACCCAACCTGCCATGCCGCCTTGCTCAGCCAGCGACAGCGCTTCAGCGATACGCACTTGCTTCTTCGCCTTTTCGCGAATAGCAATGACGTCGCCTGCCTTAACTTGCATCGACGGGATGTTCGCGACGACGCCGTTCAGCGTGAGAGCCTTGTGGCTCACGAGCTGACGCGCTTCAGCGCGGGTCGATGCGAAGCCCATGCGGTACACGACGTTGTCGAGACGCGATTCGAGCAGTTGCAGCAGGTTTTCGCCGGTGGCGCCCTTGCGACGGTCCGCTTCCGCGAAGTAGCGGCGGAACTGACGCTCCAGCACGCCGTAGATGCGCTTCACTTTTTGCTTTTCGCGCAGCTGCGTGCCGTAGTCGGACGTACGAGCACCCGACGTGCGGCCATGCTGGCCCGGCTTGCTGTCAAGCTTGCACTTGTCAGCGAGCGAGCGGCGTGCGCTCTTCAGGAAGAGGTCGGTGCCTTCACGGCGGGACAGCTTGGCCTTCGGGCCGATATAACGTGCCACGTTGCTTTCCTTCGATAATTGATCACGCAAAGCCTAAAACGGGGAGACCCCGCGGCTCGCGCTAGTTCTGCCCTTTGGACAGAACGGTGGGCTTAGTCAATTCAATAGCGCCAAGAGCCTGGGACGCCGTTACCGGCGGCTCAGGCAGTCGGCAAGCGCGACGCCTTAGATACGACGGCGCTTCGGCGGACGGCAGCCGTTGTGCGGGACCGGCGTAACGTCGGAGATCGCGGTGATCTTGATGCCAAGACCATGCAGCGCGCGCACCGCCGATTCGCGACCCGGGCCGGGGCCCTTGATACGCACTTCGAGGTTCTTGACGCCGTATTCCATTGCAACACGGCCAGCCGATTCAGCTGCGACCTGAGCTGCGAAGGGCGTCGATTTACGCGAACCCTTGAAGCCCTGACCGCCCGACGTTGCCCAGGCAAGTGCATTGCCTTGACGATCGGTGATCGTGATGATCGTGTTGTTGAACGACGCGTGAACGTGAACCACGCCCTCGGCGACGTTCTTCTTAACCTTCTTGCGAACGCGTTGCGCCGCGGAGTTGTTCGAAGCCTTAGCCATTACGTTTTCCTGTAACTGTCAGAACCGCTTACTTCTTCAGCGACTGTGCTGCGCGGCGCGGACCCTTGCGCGTACGTGCGTTGGTACGCGTACGCTGGCCACGCAGGGGCAGGCCCTTGCGATGGCGCACGCCGCGGTAGCAGCCGAGGTCCATCAGGCGCTTGATGTTCATCGTCGTTTCACGGCGCAGATCGCCTTCGACAACAAACTTGCCCACTTCCTCACGCAGCTTTTCGAGATCCGCGTCGTCCAGGTCTTTGACCTTCTTGTTAAACGGCACACCCGCTGCCACGCAGATGTTGCGCGAACGCGTGCGGCCAACACCGAAAATTGCCGTCAGGCCGATTTCAGTGTGCTGGTGGTTCGGGATGTTAACCCCTGCAATACGAGCCATTGTTTTTCCTCAAACAAAAAGCGCAAGCAAAAGCGCGCTGATCAGCCTTGACGCTGCTTGTGGCGCGGGTCCGAGCTGCAGATCACGCGAACGACGCCGTTGCGCTTGATGATTTTGCAGTTGCGGCAAATGCGCTTTACCGATGCCATCACTTTCATGATATTACCCTTTTTCTAAATCACTTCGCCCGGAACACGATCCGCGCACGCGACAGATCGTAAGGCGTCAACTCAACCGTCACCTTGTCGCCAGGAAGAATACGGATGTAGTGCATCCGCATTTTCCCGGAAATATGCCCCAGAACGACATGGCCGTTTTCCAGCTTCACCCGGAAGGTTGCGTTGGGGAGGTTTTCGATGACCTCACCCTGCATCTGGATTACATCGTCTTTGGCCATATGTCCTTACCGCATCGGGACTCCACCGCCCTTGAAGTTAGCCTTCTTGAGCAGGGATTCATATTGTTGCGACATAACGTACGACTGCACCTGCGCCATGAAGTCCATTGTGACGACGACAATGATCAGCAGCGACGTGCCACCAAAATAAAACGGCACATTCCAGCGCAGCACCAGAAACTCCGGCAACAGGCAGACGAACACGATATAGATCGCACCGGCCAGCGTCAGACGCGTGAGGATGCGGTCGATATAGCGAGCCGTCTGATCGCCCGGGCGGATGCCAGGTACGAACGCGCCACTCTTCTTCAGGTTGTCGGCCGTCTCCCTGCTGTTGAACACCAGAGCGGTGTAGAAAAAGCAGAAGAAAACGATCGCCAACGCGTACAGCAACACGTACACGGGCTGGCCAGGCTTGAGGGCTTCGGCCACGTTGTGCAGCGTGCTCGCGAACCAGTTGGTTTGCGACCCCGAACTGAACCAGTTCAGGATGGTTGCCGGGAACAGGATGATCGACGATGCAAAGATCGGCGGAATCACGCCCGACATGTTCAGCTTCAGCGGCAGGTGCGACGACTGCCCACCGTAAATCTTGTTACCAACCTGACGCTTCGCATAGTTCACGAGGATCTTGCGCTGGCCGCGTTCGATGAACACCACCAGGTACGTCACGGCTGCGATCAGCGCGACAATGATGATCGCCGAGACCGGGCCCATCGAGCCGGTTTGCACCAGCGAGAAGAGACCACCGATCGCGTTCGGGAAACCCGCTGCGATACCGCCGAAGATGATGATCGAGATACCGTTGCCAAGCCCGCGTTCCGTGATCTGCTCACCGAGCCACATCAGGAACATCGTGCCCGTCACCAGCGTGACGACCGTCGTCAGGCGGAACACCATGCCCGGATCAATCACGAGCGCCGGCTGGTTTTCCAGCGCGACTGCAATGCCGAAGGCCTGAAAGGTCGCCAGCACTACCGTGAAGACCCGCGTGTACTGCGTGATCTTGCGTTGTCCAGCCTGCCCTTCCTTCTTCAGCGCCTCGAGCTGCGGCGAGACAATCGCCATCAGCTGCAGGATGATCGACGCCGAGATATACGGCATCACACCCAGCGCGAAGATCGTGAAGCGAGACAGTGCACCACCCGAGAACATGTTGAACATGCCCAGGATGCCGCCTGACTGGCGTTGGAAGAGCTTCGCCAGTTGATCCGGGTCAATGCCCGGCACCGGAATATGCGCGCCGATGCGATAAACGACCAACGCCAGCAGCAAGAACATTGCACGCCGGCGCAGGTCGCCGAACTTCGGAGCGCTGCGACCGGTTTTTGCGAGACTCGGGCTGTTAGCCAAGTACCTTCTCCGATGCAGATGTTAGTGACGGCGGGCAAGCCCGCACGCACCACTCACAATCACTCGGCAAAAGAACCGCCTGCTGCTTCAATCGCAGCACGCGCATTCTTCGTCGCACCCAGGCCCTTGACCACGACCTTGCGCTTGATCTCGCCGGTGGCGATGATCTTTGCGGAACGGGTCATTTCGCCAACGAGGCCTGCCTGCTTGAGGGCCAGCAGATCGATTTCGTCGACCGGCAGCTTCTCAATGTCGGAGAGGCGCACTTCACCGACGAATTCCTTCGTCAGCGAGGTGAAGCCACGCTTCGGCAGACGACGCTGCAGAGGCATCTGACCGCCTTCGAAGCCGACTTTGTGGAAGCCGCCCGAACGCGATTTTTGACCCTTGTGACCACGGCCAGCGGTCTTGCCGAGGCCGGAGCCGATGCCGCGACCGACGCGACGCTTTGCGTGCTTCGCACCTTCTGCCGGCTTCAGGTTATTCAATTCCATTTTCAACTCCTGGAGTCCTGGTCGGGCTTAGCCGATGACCTTGACGAGGTACGAGACCTTGTTGATCATGCCGCGCACTGCCGGCGTGTCCTGCAGCTCGGAAACCGAGTTCAGGCGGCGCAGGCCGAGACCGCGCACAGTGGCACGGTGCGTATCGCGGGTCCCAATCAGGCTCTTGACGAGCTGAACCTTGACAGTTTTTTCAGACATGGTGCCCACCCTTAGCCCAGAATTTCTTCGACGGACTTGCCGCGCTTCGCCGCGATGTCAGCCGGGGTCGACTGCTTGCGCAGACCGTCCAGCGTGGCACGAACGAGGTTGTACGGGTTCGTCGAACCGTGGCTCTTGGCCACGACGTTCTGCACGCCCATCACGTCGAACACTGCGCGCATCGGGCCGCCGGCGATCACGCCCGTACCTGCCTTCGCCGGAGCGAGGAGGACGACCGATGCGCCGTGCTTGCCGTGCACTTCGTGTTGCAGGGTGCCGTTCTTCAGGGGCACCTTGAACATGTTGCGGCGAGCTTGTTCCATCGCCTTCTGGACAGCGACGGGCACTTCTTTCGACTTGCCCTTGCCCATACCGACGCGGCCATCACCATCGCCAACCACGGTCAGAGCGGCGAAACCGAGAATACGGCCGCCCTTCACAACCTTGGTCACGCGATTGACCGAAATCATTTTTTCGCGAAGGCCGTCGTCGCGTTCGTCAGCCTGAACTTTCGCTTGCATCTTTGCCATGACGAATTCCTTCCTTAGAACTTGAGCCCGGCTTCGCGCGCAGCATCAGCCAGCGCTTTAACGCGGCCGTGATAGCGGAAACCCGAGCGGTCAAAGGCGACGGATTCGATGCCGGCGGCCTTAGCCTTTTCTGCAATACGCTTGCCGATCAGCGAGGCAGCGGCGACGTTGCCGCCCTTGCCCGACTGGTCAGCCAGTTGCGCACGCACTTCGGCTTCAAGCGTCGACGCGCTGGCCAGCACCTTGGTGCCGCAGGGCGAGAACACTTGCGCATAGATGTGCGTGTTCGTGCGATGCACGGCCAGACGCGCGACCTGCAGCTCAGCGATCTTGAGACGCGTCTGACGAGCGCGGCGCAGGCGAGATTGAGTCTTATCCATGATTGCGCACCCTTACTTCTTCTTCGTTTCTTTGAGGATCACGACCTCGTTGGCGTAACGCACACCCTTGCCCTTGTAGGGCTCCGGCGGGCGATAACCGCGCACTTCGGCAGCGGTCTGGCCAACTTTCTGCTTGTCGATCCCCTTGATCACGATTTCCGTTTGCGACGGGGTCTCGGCCTTGACGCCTTCCGGCATCTGGTGCACCACGGGGTGCGAGAAACCCAGCGACAGGTTCAGCTTGTCGCCTTGCGCTTGAGCACGGTAACCAACGCCAACCAGCGTCAGCTTGCGCTCAAAGCCCTTCGTCACGCCTTGCACCATGTTCGCGACGATCGCGCGCATCGTGCCCGACATCGCATTGGCTTCGCGGCTGTCGTCCGTCGGCTCAAACTTGAGCACGCCGTCTTCGTTCACCACCTTCACGAGGCGGTTCGCAGCTTGCGAAATCGTACCCAGCGCGCCCTTGACGGTAATCTTCTCGTCGCTGAGCGTCGCTTCTGCGCCTTGCAGCGCGACCGGGCTCTTACCTACTCGAGACATGTTTCTTCTCCTTAGGTCTTAAGCGACGTAGCAGATAACTTCGCCGCCGACGCCAGTTGCGCGCGCCTTGCGGTCCGTCATCACACCCTTCGGCGTCGACACGATCGCAACGCCCAGGCCATTCATGACCTGCGGGATGTCGTTGCGGCCGCGGTACACGCGCAGACCCGGCTTCGAGACGCGTTCGATGCGCTCGATAACGGGACGGCCAGCGTAGTACTTCAACGCGATGTTCAATTCCGACTTCGCACCTTCGGTTTTCACCGCGAAGTCGTCGATATAACCTTCGTCCTTCAGAACCTGCGCAATCGCAATCTTCACTTTCGACGAGGGCATAGCAACCGAAACCTTCTCGACCATCTGCGCATTGCGGATGCGAGTCAGCATATCGGCGATAGGATCACTCATGCTCATTTATGTTTCTCCTATTACCAGCTCGCCTTGGTGATGCCAGGGATCTCACCACGGAACGCGATTTCACGAATCTTGTTACGTGCGAGACCGAATTTGCGGAACGTACCACGCGGACGACCCGTGATCGCGCAGCGGTTACGCTTGCGGGTCGGGTTCGAGTTGCGCGGCAGTTGTTGCAGTTCGAGGCGAGCTGCGTAACGCTCTTCTTCCGACTTGCTTTGGTCGTCGATGATCGCCTTCAGCTCTGCGCGCTTCGGCGCAAATTTAGCTGCCAGACGAGCGCGCTTCTTTTCACGTTCGATCAGTGCCAGTTTAGCCACGGTAACCTCAGTTTCTGAACGGGAACTTGAAGCTGGCGAGCAGTGCCTTTGCTTCTTCGTCGGTCTTCGCGGTCGTCGTGATGCTGATGTTCAGCCCACGCAGCGCGTCGATCTTGTCGTAGTCGATTTCGGGGAAAATGATCTGCTCTTTCACACCGATGTTGTAGTTACCACGGCCGTCGAACGCCTTGCCCGACACGCCACGGAAGTCGCGCACGCGGGGGAGCGCAACCGTCACGAAACGGTCCAGGAATTCGTACATGGCATTGCCACGCAGGGTAACCATCGTGCCAATCGGGTAGCTTTCGCGGATCTTGAAACCAGCGATTGCCTTACGCGACTTGGTGATGACGGGCTTCTGGCCGGCGATCTTCGTGAGGTCGCCAACGGCGTGCTCGAGGACCTTCTTGTCAGCGACGGCTTCACCGACACCCATGTTCAGGGTGATCTTGGTGAGGCGCGGCACTTCCATGACCGACTTGTAACCGAACTTCTCGATCAGGCCAGGAACGACCTTCTCTTTATAAAATTCTTGCAAACGTGCCATTTTTTACTCCGCAGCGTCAGGCGCTCAGGACAGCACCGGTCGTCTTCAGGAAACGAACCTTCTTGTCCCCTTCGACCTTGATGCCCACGCGCGACGGCTTACCGTTCGCGTCGACCAATGCGACGTTCGAGATAGCCAGCGGCATAGCCTTGGCTTCCACGCCACCCGTCGTACCCTTCATGGGGTTCGGCTTAACATGCTTCTTCGCAATGTTGATGCCTTCGACAGTAACGCGCTCTTCGCCAATCGCCACTACGACGCCGCGCTTGCCTTTGTCTTTGCCAGTGACGACGATAACTTCGTCACCCTTGCGAATCTTGTTCATCGCGACTCCTTACAGCACTTCCGGCGCCAGCGAAACGATCTTCATGAATCGTTCGCTACGCAGCTCACGCGTAACCGGCCCAAAAATACGGGTGCCGATCGGCTCAAGCTTGGTGTTCAAAAGCACGGCGGCGTTGCCATCGAACTTGATCAGCGAGCCGTCTTGACGGCGCACGCCCTTGGCGGTACGAACCACAACAGCGTTGTAGATTTCGCCCTTTTTCACGCGCCCGCGCGGCGTTGCTTCCTTGACGGTCACCTTGATGATGTCGCCAATGCTGGCATAACGACGCTTCGAGCCGCCGAGCACCTTGATGCACATGACTTCACGCGCACCCGTGTTGTCGGCTACTTCAAGCCGAGTTTCGGTCTGGATCATGGTTTATCTTTCCCAACTTAATCCGGTCGCGCCACCATGGCACATCCGGTCAGTCTTGGTCCCGTCAGCCGCGCCGCCACTAGAACGACATGCTCAGCTGCTTGGGTTAGAACAGCAGCGACGGCAAACGAAACCGGCCATCGCATTCCGGTGAATCTTGCAGATCCGGACTGGCGCCCGAACCACTTCCCTCACTACTTCTGCCCGCTGCTTTGCCAACAACGCGCCCATAAAGAGGGAAGACCAAGACTATAACTCGATAATCTTGGTCTAGCAAGCGAAATCTTTAGCGATTTCAACAACTTCGCATCCCGGAGAAAAGGTTCTCCGGGATGTTGCATCACTTTTTAGATGATGCGAGCCGCTTCGAGCAGCTTCGACACGGTCCAGGCCTTCGTCTTCGAGAGAGGACGGGTCTCCTGGATTTCAACGAGGTCACCCTCGTTGTACGTGTTCGCTTCGTCGTGAGCGTGGTACTTCTTCGACTGCACGACGTACTTGCCGTAGATCGGGTGCTTAACGCGGCGCTCGACCAGGACGGTGACCGTCTTGTCCATCTTGTTGCTGACGACCTTGCCGACCAGCGTCCGCTTAAGCGAGGTTTTCACGCTTTCGTTCATTTCTGGTTCGCCTTCTGAGTCAGGACGGTCCGCACACGTGCGATGTCGCGACGAACCTTCTTCAGCTGGCTCGTGTTCGTGAGCTGCTGGGTCGCGAGTTGCATGCGCAGGCCGAATTGCGCCTTCAAGAGGTCCGACAGCTCTTGGTCGAGCGCGGCCTTGTCTTTCTGAAGAAGTTCAGATGCCTTCATCAATCACTCCTTAGGCGCCGAGCTGGCGAACCATGAAGACCGTCTTCAGCGGCAGCTTGGCTGCAGCCAGACGGAAGGCTTCACGGGCCAGTTCTTCGGACACACCGTCCATTTCATACAGCATCTTGCCCGGCTGAATCTCAGCGACGTAGTACTCAGGGTTACCCTTACCGTTACCCATACGCACTTCCGCCGGCTTTTGCGAGATCGGCTTATCCGGGAAGATACGGATCCAGATGCGGCCACCACGCTTGATGTGACGCGTCATTGCACGACGTGCCGATTCAATCTGGCGTGCGGTCAGGCGACCACGACCGATAGCCTTCAGACCGTATTCACCGAACGAAACTGCGTTGCCGCGAGTTGCGATACCGGTGTTACGACCCTTCTGCTCTTTGCGATACTTCCTGCGTTTCGGTTGCAGCATCGTTATTCTCCAGTCTTGCCGTCACCGCCGGCACGGCGCGGTGCGCCACGACGTGCGCCCGGAGCGCCTTCACCATCACGGCGCGGACGACGATCGCCCGGGCGTGCGTTACGGCGCGGACGCTTTTCTTCGGCGACTTCTTCAACCACCGGTGCGTCGTTGCGGCCGAGCGTATCGCCCTTGTAGACCCAAACCTTCACGCCGATGATGCCGTACGTCGTCTTCGCTTCCGAGGTTGCGTAGTCGATGTCTGCACGCAGCGTGTGAAGCGGCACTCGACCTTCGCGGTACCACTCGGTACGTGCGATTTCGATACCGTTCAGACGGCCGGCGCTCATGATCTTGATGCCCTGGGCACCCAGACGCATCGCGTTCTGCATCGCGCGCTTCATTGCGCGACGGAACATGATGCGGCGCTCGAGCTGTTGCGTGATCGAGTCAGCGATCAGTTGCGCATCGGTTTCCGGCTTGCGGATTTCTTCGATGTTGACGTGAACGGGCACGCCCATGCGCTTTTGCAGTTCGGCCTTGAGGAGTTCGATGTCCTCGCCCTTCTTGCCGATAACCACACCCGGACGCGAGCTGTAAATCGTGATACGAGCGTTCTTTGCCGGACGCTCGATCACAACACGGCCCACCGAAGCGTTCTTCAGCTTCTTCTTCAGGTATTCACGAACACCGATGTCTTCCTTCAACATCGCCGCGAAATTGTTGTTGTTCGCGTACCAACGCGACGCCCAATTGCGGCTGACGGCCAAACGGAAGCCAGTCGGATGAATTTTCTGTCCCATCGTATGGCTCCTTAATTCCCGACCGTCACAGTGATGTGACACGATTGCTTCTCGATGCGGTTACCGCGACCCTTAGCGCGTGCGGTGAAACGCTTCAGCGAAGCAGCCTTGTCGACGTAGATGCTCTTGATCTTGAGCTCGTCGATGTCAGCACCTTCGTTGTGTTCTGCATTGGCGATAGCCGACAGCACAACCTTTTTCACGATGCCAGCCGCTTTCTTCGGCGAGAACGTCAGAACGTTCAGTGCCTTGTCGACCGGCAGACCACGGATCTGGTCAGCCACAAGGCGCGTCTTTTGCGCCGAGATGCGGGCACCGCGATGAATTGCCTTCACTTCCATCTTGATTGCCCCTTATTTCTTGGCCTTCTTGTCGGCTGCGTGACCCTTGAACGTACGGGTCAGTGCGAACTCGCCAAGCTTGTGGCCGACCATGTTTTCCGTGACATACACGGGAACGTGTTGACGGCCGTTATGAACGGCGATCGTCAGACCGATGAAGTCCGGCAGGATCGTCGAACGACGCGACCAGGTCTTGATAGGTTTCTTGTCGCGCGTCGCTGCAGCCGCCTCAACCTTCTTCAGCAAATGGGCGTCGCAGAACGGACCTTTCTTAATAGAACGTGCCATTGCCTACTCCTTAACGCTTGTGACGGCGCTGGACGATCATGCTCGTCGTGCGCTTGTTGCTGCGGGTGCGGTAACCCTTAGCCGGCGTGCCCCACGGGCTAACCGGATCGCGACCTGCAGCAGTCTTACCCTCACCACCACCGTGCGGGTGATCGACCGGGTTCATTGCAACGCCACGGACCGTCGGGCGGATACCGCGCCAGCGGTTCGCGCCAGCCTTACCGATTTGACGGAGGCTGTGCTCTTCGTTGCCGACTTCACCGATCGTTGCGCGGCACTCAACGTGGACGCGGCGGATTTCACCCGAGCGCAGGCGAACCTGTGCGTAGATGCCTTCGCGTGCCAGCAGCATTGCCGACGTACCAGCCGAACGCGCGATCTGCGCGCCCTTGCCCGGCAGCATTTCGATGCAGTGGATCGTCGTACCGACCGGAATGTTGCGGATCGGCAGGGTGTTGCCTGCGCGGATCGGCGCTTCCGAACCCGACATCAGCTGCGTGCCAACCGTCACGCCCTTCGGCGCGATGATGTAGCGGCGCTCGCCGTCTGCGTACAGAACCAGCGCGATGTTCGCGCTACGGTTCGGGTCGTACTCGAGACGCTCGACCTTCGCTGCGATACCGTCCTTGTTGCGACGGAAATCGATCAGGCGGTAGTGCTGCTTGTGACCACCACCCTGGTGACGCGTCGTGATACGACCGTTGTTGTTACGACCAGCCTTCGAGGACTTCTTTTCGAGCAGCGCTGCGAACGGCGCACCCTTATGGAGGTCCTTGTTGACGATCTTGACCATCGCGCGGCGACCCGGCGAAGTCGGCTTAACTTTCACGATTGCCATGATTACTTGGCCTCCGCTTCAAAGTTGATTTCCTGGCCGGGCTTCAGGCACACGTACGCCTTCTTGACGTCCTTGCGCTTGCCGTTGAAACGGCCGAAACGCTTGGCCTTGCCCTTCTGGACAAGCACGTTCACCGACTCAACTTCAACCTTGAACATCAGCTCGACAGCAGCCTTGACTTCCTGCTTGTTCGCGTCCGGCGCGACTTCGAAGACGACTTGTTCGTTCTTCTCAGCCACCAGGGTCGCCTTTTCGGAGATCACCGGTGCGAGCAGGACCTGCATCAAACGATGATCGTTCTTGCGAATCTCGCTCATGACAGCAACTCCTCGATCTGGGCAACCGCAGCCTTCGTGATCAGGATCTTCTTGAAGTAGATCAGCGAGAGCGGGTCGGCAAAGCGCGGCTCAACGACTGCCACGTGGGGCAGGTTGCGCGACGCCAGGAACAGGTTCTCGTCGACCGTGTCGGTAATGACCAGCACGGATTCGAGACCCATGGCCTTGAATTTTTCAGCCAGCAGCTTCGTCTTGGGCGCTTCGAGCGAAAACTCTTCGACGACCGAGATGCGGCCTTCACGGGCCAGCTGCGAGAAGATCGAGCAGAGGCCTGCGCGATGCATCTTCTTGTTGACCTTGTGAGCGAAGTTTTCTTCCGGCGAATTCGGGAAGATGCGACCACCGCCACGCCACAACGGGCTCGACGACATACCGGCACGAGCGCGGCCCGTACCCTTCTGACGCCACGGCTTCTTGGTGGTGTGCTTGACCTGCTCACGGTCCTTCTGCGCGCGGTTACCGCTGCGCGCGTTCGCCTGATAGGCGACAACGATCTGGTGAATCAGCGCTTCGTTGTAGTCACGGCCGAACACGACGTCCGACGCGTTAACTGCTGCGCCATCCTGACCATTAGCGTTCAGGAGCTTCAGTTCCATTATTGCGCTCCTTTCTTGGCGCGGGCCTTGACAGCCGGCGTCACGAAAACCTTGCCGCCCTTTGCACCCGGGACAGCACCCTTCACGAGCAGCAGCTTGCGCTCTGCGTCGATACGGGCGATTTCGAGGTTTTGCACCGTCACGGTTTCGTCACCCATGTGACCGGTCATGCGCTTACCCGGGAAAACACGACCCGGATCCTGCGCCATACCGATCGAGCCCGGCACGTTGTGCGAGCGCGAGTTACCGTGCGAAGCACGACCCGATGCGAAGTTGTAACGCTTGATGGTACCGGCGTAGCCCTTACCGATCGAGGTGCCTTGCACGTCGACTTTCTGGCCTTCCGAGAAGAGATCCACACCGATCACGGCGCCATTCGACAGTTCGGCGGCCTTAGCGGCGTCGATCTGGAATTCCTTGAGGATTTCACCGGCTTGAACACCGGCTTTGGCGAGATGACCTGCGATCGGCTTCGTCACGCGCGAAGCGCGGCGCGTACCGAACGCAACCTGCACGGCCGTGTAGCCGTCGGTTTCAACAGTCTTGATCTGCGTCACGCGGTTGTCGGACACGTCCAGCACGGTCACGGGAATCGAATCCCCGTCAGCCGTGAAGATGCGCGTCATGCCAACCTTGCGACCTACGAGTCCAAGGCTCATCGTTTTCTCCATTCCCGACTGCGATTGGTCGGGGCTAATTTACAAAGTACCGGCATGTTTTCGAGGTAAAGGCCCGAAAAGTCACACCGATTTTTTGCGCAAATGCGCGAAAAGACGTCAAGTATAACGTCCTCCCACGATTTCCGCAAGCAATCAAAGACTTAGCGCGTTCAGGCTATCCTGACCGCGCTGGAGACTCTTACTGCAGCTTGATTTCGACGTCCACACCAGCCGGGAGGTCCAGCTTCATCAGTGCGTCAACGGTCTTGTCCGTCGGATCGACGATGTCCATCAGGCGCAGGTGGGTGCGGATTTCGAGCTGGTCGCGCGACGTCTTGTTGACGTGCGGCGAGCGCAGGATGTCGAAACGCTGGATACGCGTCGGCAGCGGCACCGGACCGCGAACGATCGCGCCCGTACGCTTTGCGGTTTCGACGATTTCAGCAGCCGACTGGTCGATCAGGCGGTAGTCGAAAGCCTTCAGGCGGATACGGATTTTTTGGTTCTGCATGATGATTCCTTAAAAAGAGCGAGGCGGACTTGCGCCGCCAGACAATATAAAGAGCGCAGGTTCGCCCCGCGACAAGGCGTCGCGGGGCGAACCCAGGGTACATCAACTTCTAAAGCAAGCCGAGTATTGTACTCGAA
>NZ_BAYA01000021.1 GCF_000685015.1 Paraburkholderia bannensis NBRC 103871
ACGTCCACGCGCACGGCGGCGCGATCGCCCACGGCCTTCTTGATTTCGGCGACGTGCTTGATATCGGTCGCAAGCGCCTTTGCGCCAATCTTCAACTTGAAGACGTTGTGGCGGCGCACTTCAAGCATATGTTCGGCTTCGGCAATGTCCTTCGCGGTGTCGCCGGAGGCCAGCGTCCATGCCACCGGCAGACGGTCGCGGCGGCGCCCGCCCAGCAGTTCGCTCACCGGCACGCCCAGGCGCTTGCCCTGCGCGTCGAGCAGCGCCGTTTCCAGCGCGCTCTTTGCAAAGTGATTGACCTTCACCAGCTTGCCCAGGTGCGCCATCAGCGCCTGGATGCGCGTGGCGTCCTGGCCGATCATGGCCGGTGCGAAGTAGGTGTCGATGGCGACCTTCATCGCTTCCGGGCTTTCCGGGCCGTAGGCCATGCCCGCGATCGTGGTGCCCTCGCCGATGCCCACCGTACCGTCGCTGCAGTACACCTTCACGAGCATCAGCGTCTGGCCGTACATCGTCGCCACGGACAGCTTGTGGGGGCGAATCGTCGGCAGGTCGACGAGGCGGGTTTCGATGCGTTCGATTTTTGCGGTATTCATTTGGATTGCAAATTAAATCGCTTCCATCGCGGGGAATGAAACAGTCGATGGGAATGGATGATGTCCCGGCATGACAAATTAGCGATCGCTCGCTCATCTGTCAAATCAATCATATATGCGTCCTATCATCGATACGATGGATATGACCGGGGACGCGGAGAGGACTAGAGAAAGCAGCGGAGGGGGAAAAAGCGGGTAACGCAAAGGCAAACAGGCAGGGACGTTGCATCCCTGCACGCCTACATTTCAGGCCACGATTCAAGCCATGGAATCAGCCAGGCAGTCCTTCGACAATCGTGATCTGGGCGGTGCTATACCCTTCCCGCTTCGCCCTGGCCGCCTGGTACTCCGGCGAGTGGTAGCAGGCCAGCGCCGTCTCCATGTCCTTGAACTGGATCACGACATGACGCTGGAAGGTATCGCCTTCGAGCACTTCATACGCACCGCCACGCGCCAGAAATACCGCGCCATACTTCCTGAAAGCCTCCGGCGCGGCGTCCGTATAGCCTTTGTACCTGTCGGCGTCGAGCACCGTCACGTGAGCAATCCAGTATGCCGTCATGACTTCTCCTTTTCGTTCTCAAGAATGCGTTGTGCAATAGCGGCCGCTTCGCTGATATGTTCGTGCACGGCCTGTTTCGCCTGCTCCGGATCGCGCAATTCGCAAATCGCGCGGCAAATCTTTTCAATGCGCTGATAACCGGTTTCACTGCGATTCGTCGACTTCATCGTCATGGCGCGCAAGCGGCTGATCCGGCCGTTCAGTCGCTGCACGACTTCCCACGCCACGCTCTGCCCCGCCACCGAAAAGATCTTCTCGTACAGCTTCGACGACGAATTGACGATCGCATTCACGTCGTCGCCGCCAAATGCGCCTTTGAATTCCGCCAGTTGCGCCTGAATCTGTAGCGCCGTTTCAGGCGTCAGATTCTGCGTGCACGCGGCCACTGCGCCTTGCTCCAGCACCATGCGGATCTGATAGATCTGCGCGGCGACCTCCCAGCTCATCGTCGATACGGTCGGGCCTTTTCCGGTCACGATCTCGACGAGTCCTTCCGCCTCCAGATAGCGGATCACCTCGCGCACGACCGAGCGGCTCACGCCCATCTCTTCGCACAGGCTGCGTTCGACCAGCCGTTTTCCCGCCGGGAAATAGCCGCTGATGATCGCATTGCGCAGCTTGTTCAACGACAGCTCGCGCAGCGTCACCGGCGGGTTCTCAATAGTCAGATTCATAAACCATTCAATAAGTCATTTGGCGATTTTGGCGCGGATGATACGAAAGGCTTTGCGCCTTCCTTACAGATCATTGCGTCTGTCGCGCTGCCCGCCGCTCCCCCAACACTTCGCCGTCCCGAAGCCCTCAGGACTTCCCCTGGGCACTCGTTCAGGGTTAACACTCATGGCATGCCGTAACATGGTATACCAAACTAGCAGCCACAATCAACGCACGTAAGGAATGCGCCATGAGCCTGATTCGCAAGTCCATCCTCCATGTCGAGAACGTCTTCGTCGACGGCGACAAGACCGCCGCCAGGCCGCTCAAGATGATCGGCGCGGTCGCCGTCATCAAGAATCCCTGGGCGGGCCGCGGCTATGTGGAAGACCTCTCGCCGGAAATCCGCGAACTCGCGCCGCAACTCAGCGCGCACCTGACCAAGCTGATCATCGATGAAGCCGGTTCGGGCGAAGCGGTCGAAGCGTTCGGCAAGAGCGCCATCGTCGGCCTGGACGGCGAACTGGAACACGCTTCGGCGCTGATCCACACGCTGCATTTCGGCAATACGTACCGCTCGGCGGTGGGCGCCAAGTCGTATCTGGCGTTCAACAACACGCGCGGCCCGGCCAATGCGCCGCTGCTGATCCCGATGATGGACAAGAACGACGAAGGCCGTCGCTCGCACTACCTGACGCTGCAATTCGCCATCCCCGACGCGCCCGCAGCCGACGAAATCGTCATCGCCATCGGCGGCGCAACGGGTGGCCGTCCGCATCACCGCATTGGCGACCGCTACAAAGATCTCGCAGAGCTCGGAAATGACGTCAACAATCCTGCCGCTGTCCGATAAGCGCGTCGCGCACTACCTCGAACAAGGTAGTGGCGAGCCGCTCGTCCTGATTCACGGCGTGGGCATGCAGGCGCACGCGTGGTATCCGCAGATCGACGAGCTTTCGCGCGATTTCCGCGTGATTGCCGTCGATATGCCGGGCCACGGCCAGAGCACTGCGCTCGACGCCGGTGCGGGCCTCCAGCAGTTCGTCGCGTGGGCCATCGCCTTTATCGAGGCGCTCGACGCCGGCCCCGTGAACCTGGCCGGTCATTCGATGGGGTCGCTGATCGCGGCGGGTGTCGCCGTCACGCGTCCCGATCTGGTGAAGCGCGTAGCCGTGCTCAACGGCGTCTATCGCCGCACGCAGCAGGCGCGCGACGCCGTGCTGCAACGCGCCGCCGAACTGCGCTCGGGAACGATCGACGTGCAGACGCCGCTCAAGCGCTGGTTCAACGCCGAAGAGGCGCAGCAGGTCGCCGCGCACAAGGTCGAATCGTGGCTGAAGTCGGTCGATCTCGCGGGCTACGCCACGGCGTACACGGCCTTCGCGAAAGGCGACGAAGTCTACGCCGACGGCTGGAACACGATCGCCTGCCCTGCGCTCGTGCTGACCGGCTCGGACGACCCGAACTCGACGCCCGACATGGCGCAGCAGATGGCCAGCGCCGCGCACAACGGCCGCGCCGTCGTGATCGAGGACGAGCGCCACATGGTGAACCTGACCGCGCCCGAAGCCGTCAATCGCGCCCTGCGCGAATGGCTGAGCGTCACGACGCAAGTCCAGTCGCCGGTTGAACCTTTGAAGTCGGAAGTCTGATATGAGCCAAGAGACCGTCCCCACGACCGCCGCCCTGAACACTCGCGAACTTCGCGACGCGTTCGGCGCTTTCATGACCGGCGTGACCATCGTCACCACCTCGCGCGACGATGGCCAGCCGCTCGGCTTTACCGCCAATTCGTTCTCGTCGGTGTCGCTCGATCCCGCGTTGCTGCTGGTGAGCATCGCGAAGACGTCGAGCAACTATCAGACGTTTTCGACCACGCGCCACTTCGCGATCAACATTCTCTCGGAAGGACAAAAAGACCTGTCCAACACGTTCGCGCGCCCCAGCGAAGACCGCTTCGCCAACGTGAACTGGAATCTGAGCGCGAATAACAACCCGCTTATCGGCGAGGTCAGCGCGTGGTTCGATTGCACCACGCACGCCGTGATCGATGCGGGCGACCACGCGCTGCTCGTCGGCAAGGTCGAGGCGTTCCATTCGGCGGGCTACGCAGGCCTCGGCTATTACCGCGGCGGCTATTTCACGCCGGCCAGGGTGTCCGCCGAAGTGATCGCGGGGCCGAAAGTCATCGTCAGCGCAATCATCGCGCGCGACGAAAAAGTCCTGCTCACGCGCACCGCCGATAACAAGTGGGGCCTGCCGTCGAAAGAAATCGGCAAGGAAGGCGCGGACAAGGCGCTTGCCGAACTCTTCGGCAAATATCAGCCCGATGCGTCTGCAAGCTTTATTTATTCGGCTTATAACAACACCGAAACCCATTACCAGTACATCTCGTTCCTCTGCAGCGCGCCGGAAGAGGCAGCGGCCGCAGATGGCGCCGCCGGCCAGTTCGTGAGCCTCGACGACATCGAGCAGGATCAGTTCCAGGACAGCGCGGTGGCCAGCATGCTCCAGCGCTATCGCAAAGAGAGCCAGCTCAAGAGCTACGGCATGTACTACGGCGACCATAGCAACGGTACGGTTCGCCCGCTTCTTTCCTGAAAGGTCACACCATGCGTTTTTCGCTTTTCGTTCACATGGAGCGCGTCTCCGACCAGACCAGTCAAAAGCAGTTGTATGACGAAATGGTCGAGCTTTGCCAGATCGCAGACCGGGGCGGCATGCACGCCGTCTGGACGGGCGAGCACCACGGCATGAACTTCACGATCGCGCCGAATCCGTTCCTCAATCTCGTCGATCTCGCGAGCAAGACGAAGAACGTCCGTCTGGGCACCGGCACCGTGATCGCGCCGTTCTGGCACCCGATCAAGCTTGCGGGCGAAGCCGCGATGACCGACATCATCACGGGCGGCCGTCTCGACCTGGGCATTGCGCGCGGCGCTTACTCGTTCGAATATGAACGCCTGATGCCGGGCCTCGACGCATGGGGCGCGGGCCAGCGCATGCGCGAACTGATTCCTGCGGTCAAGAAGCTCTGGGAAGGCGATTACGCGCACGAAGGCGAGTTCTGGCAGTTCCCTTCGACGACCTCGGCGCCGCAGCCGCTGCAACAGCCGCACCCGCCAATCTGGGTTGCCGCGCGCGATCCGAACAGCCATGAATTCGCGGTCTCGAACGGTTGCAACGTGCAGGTCACGCCGCTGCATTTCGGCGACGAAGAAGTCGAAAAGCTCGTGGGCCATTTCAACGCCGCGTGCGAGAAGTTCAGCGAAGTGCCGCGTCCGCAGATCATGCTGCTGCGCCACACGTACGTCGCCAGCAACGAAGACGACGCGCAGGTCGCGGCGGAAGAAGTGAACGCGTTCTATAACTACTTTGGGGCGTGGTTCAAGAACGAGCGCCCGGTCAGCCAGGGCCTCATCAAGCCGCTGACGAAGGAAGAAATGGACGCCCATCCGTTCTACACGCCGGAAGCGATGCGCAAGAACAATGTGATCGGCACACCTGAAGAAGTGATCGGCCGACTGAAGGCTTACGAAGCGCTGGGCTTCGACGAGTATTCGTTCTGGATCGACACCGGCATGAGCTTCGAGCGCAAGAAGGCCTCGCTGGAGCGCATGATCAACGACGTGATGCCCGCGTTCAAGTAAGGGACTAAGGGACGGATTCCATGAGTGTTCAATTTCAGTTGTATATCGACGGGCAGTTCGAGCCGGGCGCCGCGAGTTTCGGCAGTATCAATCCGGCAACCGGCAAGGTGTGGGCGCAGATGCCCGAAGCCCGCACCGACGAAGTCAACCGTGCCGTCGCCGCCGCCAGCCGCGCATTGAGCGACCCGGCGTGGGCTGGACTGACCGCGTCGGCGCGCGGCAAGCTGCTGCACAAGCTCGCCGATCTCGTCGAGAAAGCCGCGCCGCGACTCGCTGAAATTGAAACGCACGACACCGGCAAGATCATCCGCGAGACGTCGAGCCAGATCGCGTACGTGGCGGAGTATTACCGCTACTACGCCGGTATCGCCGACAAGCTCGAAGGCAGCCACATTCCCGTCGACAAGCCGGATATGCAGGTGTGGCTCGAACGTCAGCCCGTGGGCGTGGTCGCCGCCATCGTGCCGTGGAACAGCCAGTTGTTTTTGTCGGCCGTGAAGGTGGGCCCGGCGCTCGCCGCCGGTTGCACCGTCGTGCTCAAGGCATCGGAAGAAGCACCGGGCCCGCTGCTCGAATTCGCGAAGCTGATTCACGAAGCGGGCTTCCCTGCCGGCGTCGTGAACGTGATTACCGGTTTCGCGGCGCAATGCGGCGCAGTGCTCAGCAGCCATCCGGATGTCGACAAGGTCGCCTTCACGGGCGGCCCTGAAACGGCCCGGCATATCGTTGCGAACACATCGAAAAACCTCGCCAAGGTCTCGCTGGAACTGGGCGGCAAGTCGCCGTTCATCGTCTTCGCCGACACCGACATTCAAAGCGCAGTGAATGCGCAGGTCGCGGCGATTTTTGCCGCGAGCGGCCAGAGCTGCGTGGCGGGTTCGCGCCTGCTGGTGGAAGCGTCGGTGAAGGAGCAGTTTCTTGCGATGCTGGTCGAGCGGGTGTCGCGCATCCAGGTGGGCGCACCGGACGATCTCGCCACGGAATACGGCCCGCTGTGCACGGAGCGCCAGCTTCGCCACATCGAGAAGATCGTCGCGAACTCGGTTGCCCAGGGCGCGAAAGTGCTCGCAGGCGGCAAGGCGCTCGATCGCGACGGCTTCTACTACGCCCCGACGATCATCGACTGCACCGGCGTGGAAAACGCCGATAGCATCACGACCGAACTCTTCGGCCCGGTGCTGTCGGTCGACACTTTCTCGACCGAGCAGGAAGCGATCGAAAAAGCCAATAGCACGGCATATGGCCTTGCGGCAGGCATTTTCACCACGAATCTCACGCGCGCGCATCGCGTGTCGAAGCGGGTGCGTTCGGGCATCGTGTGGATCAATACCTATCGCGCCGTTTCGCCGCTCGTGCCGTTTGGCGGCTTCGGCCTGTCGGGCCACGGCCGCGAAGGCGGCATGAGCGCGGCGCTCGAATACACGACCACCAAGTCGGTCTGGCTGCGGACTTCGGACGAGCCGATCAGCGACCCGTTCGTGATGCGCTAGGCGCTAACCCATCGACCACCGCGTTGATAGAGACATAGCCGTAGACGCCCTGCCTCGCCACACCATTCACGCGTGTGGCACGGCATGGCCTGGCAATAAAGTTGGAGACATGATGACAAACCCGGCGAACGAAAACAGCGTTCTGACCATCGAAAGCAACTCGATCGAATATGTTGCACCGGAGAACCGGCACGGCAAGCCCGCCGACCTGTTCACGTTGTGGTTCTGCACCAACGTCGCGCCGCTCGCCGTGATTTCCGGCGCAACTTCGGTGCTGATTTTCCACCTCGATCTGGTCAGCGCGATTCTGGCTATCGCCGCCGGGCAGTTCTTCGGCGCGATCTTTCATGCGCTCACGTCGGCGCAAGGCCCGCTCGTGGGCGTGCCGCAGATGATTCAAAGCCGGGCGCAATTCGGTCGCTATGGCTCGCTGCTGGTCGTCGGCTTCACCACGCTGATTTATCTGGGCTTCTTTGTTTCCAACATCATTCTCGCGGGCAAGACGCTGCACACCGCCGCGCCGTTCGTGCCGGTGCATGTCGGGACGGTGCTGGGCGCCGTGCTGGCGACGCTGGTGGGCGTGATCGGCTATCACTTCATTCACCGCTTCAACAAGATCGGCGCATGGTTCATGGGCGGCGCGCTGGTCGTGGGCATGGTGCTGATGATCCCGAGCCTCGACGCAAGCGCATTCCATCAGGGCCACTTCGATATCGCCAACTGGTTCGCGATGTTCGGCCTGTGCGCCGTGTGGCAAATCAGCTTTGCACCTTATACGTCGGATTATTCGCGCTACCTGCCGACCACGACGGGCTTCGCGAAGACCTTTGCCTTCACCTACTTCGGTACGTCGCTGGGCACGATCTTCGCGTTCCTGTTCGGCGTGCTGGCCGTGAGCACCGGCCACGCCACCGACGCGATGGAAGCGATCCGCACGCAAACGGGCGCATTCGGTTACGTGCTGATCGGCCTCTTCCTCGTCAACATCATCGGCCACAACGGCATGAATCTCTACGGCGGCGTGCTGTCCATCATCACGGCCGCGCAGACGTTCCGCCCGAGCTGGGTGCCGGGCCGCCAGGTGCGTATCGTCGTGTCGACGCTGCTGCTGGTGGCATCGACGGTGACGGCGCTGTGGGCGTCGAGCAACTTCATCGCGATCTTCCTCACGGCAATCTTCGCCATGCGCATCGTGCTTGCGCCGTGGATTGCGATTAACCTGGTCGACTTCTATCTGATCAACAAGCGCCGCTACCGCGTGTCGGAAATCATCAGCAGCAACGGCGTCATGTATGGCTCGGTCAATGTGAAGTCGATTGCGATTTATGTATTCGGTATCGCGATTCAGGTGCCGTTCATGGAAGAGAGTTTCTTCCACGGCCCCTGGGCATCGATCCTGGGCGGCGCGGACGTGTCGTGGATGGTGGGTCTGGTTGCAACCGCACTGACTTACTATGTGCTCGCGTCGAAAAACGGCTCGCCGTCCCTGCGCCGCTCGCCCGCCGGTGCGCAAGCGTCCGAATAACCTAAGCTTCATCAGTTCGGCACGGCAGCCTCGTTTGCGAGGCTGCCGTTTGTTTTTTGGAGCACGGTTGTAGAATCGCCAGCGAATTCAAACTCGCAAATTCGCCTATTCACTCCTGGCCTATGCTGACGATCCGCCACCCGACGCTTAACGATGCCGATGCGCTGCTGGCGTTCGAAATTGACAATCGCGCGTATTTCGAGCATTGGATCAACGCGCGCTCCCCCGCTTATTACAGCCTCGATGCTGTGCGCGAAGCGATAGCCAATGCACAAACCGATATCGACAAAGACCGCGCTTACCAATATCTCGTCTGGTCAGGCGATGAGATTGTCGGCAGAGTAAATCTCGTCGACGTGACGCGGCCGTATTTCAACCGGGCCACGCTGGGATATCGCATCGGCAGCCCGTTCGCGGGGCAAGGCTACGCATCGCAGGCCGTTGCACTTGCCCTGGAATGCGCCGCGAAGGACTTGCGTCTGTCGCGCCTGGAAGCCGTCGTGCGGCCGCAAAACGTCGGATCGACGCGCGTGCTGGAACGCAACGGCTTCACCGCCTTTGGCCGCGCCACGCGCAGCATGTACCTGCACGGCGAATGGCACGACCTCCTCCACTACGAGCGGCATCTGGGCGAAGCCGGGCAAGCGCCCTGCACCGGCCCGGCGAGCGCGGGCATCTAGCCAGCGTCACACGCTCCCGCAAATCCCCGCTTGCACGAACGCGCATAAACGATAATAATTCTCATTCGTAAAATTATCGTAAGCGCCATGAAACCCGCCGGCCACGCCGCGCGGGTCTCTTGCAGATCCACTCGTGCAGCCGTCTTCCAGCCTCGCTCATACGTTCGCAGCGCACTATCGCGCGCTGCTGGCGTTCGCCTCGCGCCGCGTGAAGTCGGCGGAGGCCGCGTCGGATCTCGTTCACGATGCGTTCGTGAAGGTCGCGTCCCTGCCGGGCGCCGCCGAGGTGCGCCAGCCGCGTGCATTCTTCGTGCGCGTGATCGAGAACCTGATCGTCGATCGCTTCCGCGAGAGCCGCACGAGCACGCTATTGCACGTCGACGTGACGCCGCACGACGACGATAATGACGCCTTTGCCGATCTGGCCGTCGACCGCATCGACCCGAGCCTGCTTGCCGAAGCCGCGCAGACTGCCCGCGCGCTGGAGCAGGCCGTGAGCGCGCTGCCCGCCCGCTGCCGCGAGGTGTTTGTGCTGCGCAAGGTGCATGGCCTGTCGCACGAAGCCATCGCCGAGCGCCTGCAAATCAGCCGCAACATGGTCGAGAAGCATCTGCGGCGCGCGCTGATCGGGCTGACCGCATTCGATCAGGACGCGTCCGGCGAGACTGCACCGACGGCCCATGACTAAGGATTTCCAGCCACTGGGTATGCCCGTTTCTTCTTCAGGTAGTTCGACCAGCGGCGCTGTCGACGCGCGCGCCAGGCGCCTGCGCGCCGAGGCCGCCGTTTGGGTCGTGCGCATCGACGCGGGCCGCGCGACGCGCGACGATGCGCGCCTCGCACGCTGGTGTGCGCGCTCGCCCGAGCATCGCGCCGCGTTCGATGCGGCAACCTCGCAATGGCAACACGCCGATGCGTTGCGCGCGCGTCCTGCCGAACGTCCCGCCGCGCCGCCAGTCCCCGCGCCTGCGCCGCGTGCGCGTTTCTCTTTTGGCTTCACCGCGCCCCGCGCCGCGTTTGCGTGCGCTTTCGCGGCAGCGGGAATCGGCTTCGCGCTGTTTCTTCACGCACCGGACTTCACGACCACGGCTGGCGAAGTGCGCACCGTTGCGCTCGACGATGGCAGCGTGATGCGGCTCGATGCCGATTCGGCTGTCGACGTGCGCTACGACGGACACGAACGCCGCGTCGTCCTTGAACGCGGCCGCGCCGCCTTCGACGTGAAGCACGGCGACGCGCGCCGCTTCATCGTGCAGGCAGCGGCGGGCGAGATCGTCGATATCGGTACGGCTTTCCAGGCCAGCCTGCCGGATCGCAGCAACGCCACGGCTGCCACGCTGGTCACCGTCACACAGGGCCGCGTGTCCGTGCACAACACCGCGGGCAGCGTGGAAGCCGCCGCCGGGCAAAGCGTCGAATACAGCGCGCCGACGCACGCGCCCCAACCCGTTGCCATCGATACTTTTGCGGCCACGGCGTGGCAGCGCGGACGCATCGTCTTCACCGACGCCCCGCTCGCCGATGTCGCCGCCACGCTCAACCGCTACTGGAAAGGCCACTTCATCTACGTACGCGGCAGCGCGGCGACGTTGCGCGTATCGGGCAACTTCGCGATCGATGCGCCAGGCCAGGCCCTTGCCACACTCGCCGAAACGCTCTCGCTGCGCTCCACGCAGATCGCCGGGCGCGTCGTGATTCTCTCGGCCCAGAACGCCGCCGACGCCGAATAAAAAAATATTTCGCGCAGGACGTCCGGTTTTTGCGCGCGCAAACGTCTATTCCCTCAGCAAGACCAGAAACGCACAGCATCTACAGCATCAGTTCGGGGGAATTTCGTTGTTCACGCAAGCATCTTTTCGTCCGCTCGCGATCAGCGCGGCGGCAGCGGCACTCTTTGGCACGGCATGGCCCGCACTCGCGGATCAGGACGCGGCGCGCGACGCCGCCACGGCGCAGCGCAGCGCGCTGCTCGACTACCGCATCGCACCGTCCGGCCTGAACGCCGCGCTCAACCAGTTCGCGGAGACCAGCGGCGTGCAACTGGCCTACGCCAGCGCGCTCGTCGCGGGCAAGCAATCGCCGGGTTTCACCGGCCACGCCGATCCCGCCCGCGCGCTCGCGCAACTGCTGCGCGGCACCGGCTTGCGCGCCGTGCCCGGCCAGAACGCGGCGTTCGTGCTCGAAGTCGATCCCGAGCCGCCTCGCCCCAGCGCCGATACGACGCCTGAAACCGCGCTGCCCGCTGTGAAGATCAGCGCGCAAAACGCGGGCGACAGCCACGATCCCACCATCGCCAGCGCTGCGCTCAAGTCAAACGTCGCGTTGTCGCGCACGCCTCAATCGGTGTCGATCATCGAGCGCAAGCAGATGGACGAACAGAACGTGCAATCGGTTTCGCAGGCGCTGCGCTACTCGGCGGGCATCGTGCCGGAAACGCGCGGGATCGGCGACCGTTACGACAGCTTGCAGATGCGCGGCTTTGGCGGTTTCGGCGGCAATGCCGTGTACGTGAATTTTCTCGATGGACTGAATCTCGGGCGCGGCCTGTCCTATGCGGTGCCGCAGATCGAGCAATATGGACTGCAACGCATCGAAGTCCTGCGCGGCCCCAGCTCGATTCTCTATGGCCAGGCCAATCCCGGCGGCGTGGTCGTGCTGGAAAGCAAGCGCCCCGAAGCCGATCACGTCAACGAGGTGATGCTGGGCGCGGGCACACACAATCGCTGGGAAGGCGCGTTCGACCTGGGCGGCGCAATCGACGCCGATAAACGCGTGTTGTACCGCTTCGTCGGCCTTGCACGCGACGCCGATACTCAGGTCTCCGGAACGAAAGAGCAGCGCATCTATGTCGCGCCCTCGCTCACGCTGCGCCCTGACGCCAACACCGAACTCACGCTGCTCGCAAGCTACCAGTACGATCCGAACAACGGCTACTACGGCTTCCTGCCGCGCTACGGCACGGTTTCGTACAACCCGAACGGGATGATCGGCACCGGCTTCAACGACGGCGAACCCGACTACGATCACTTCCGCCGCGAGCAGGCGCAGATCGGCTATGCCTTCACGCATCGCTTCAACGACACCTTCACGGTGCGTCAGAACGCGCGCTACATGCATATGTGGAGCGACTACCAGACGGTCTATTCGAGCGGCTATACGACCTCGGCGAACCGCTACCTGAACCGCTACCTGAACCGCCTCACGACCGCTTCGATGGAGCATCTGGACGCGCTGTCGACCGACACGCAGCTCGAAGCCGACTTCAACACCGGCGCGGTGCGGCATGCCGTGCTGATGGGCCTCGATTACCAGATGACGATGGCCGACCGCCGCCTGTCTTCGGGTAAGGCGCCGTCGCTCGACATCACGGATCCGGTCTACGGCCAGGCGCTCACGGCCCCGAAGCTCGCGAGCTACACGCGCCAGCGCACCGACGATCTCGGCCTGTATCTGCAGGATCAGATCACGCTGGGCAAGTGGTCGTTCGTGCTTGGCGCACGCGAGGACTACGCCACGACCAGTGCGAACGAGTACGTCAAGCACACGTCCACGACGCAGTTCGATCGTGCGTTCACGTGGCGCGCGGGCGCGCTTTACGCCTTCGATAACGGGCTGTCGCCGTTCGCGAGCTTTTCGCGTTCGTTCCAGCCCGTCACGTCGGGCACCACGGCGGACGGCAGCGCGCTCAAGCCGACGACGGGACGCCAGTTCGAAGTCGGCCTCAAATACCAGATCCCAGGCACGAGCAGCTTCACCACGCTCTCGCTCTACGATCTCGAACAGCACAACGTGTCCACGCCTGATCCGAACAACTCGAACTACCGCGTGCAGACGGGCGCCGTAAAAAGCCGCGGCGTCGAGGTGGAAACGCACCTGAACCTCACGCGCGAGCTGTCGCTGATCGCGGCCTACAGCTATACGAGCGCATGGGTCGCCAGCGCGAACGACAGCTCGCTGGGTCACACGCCCGCCGCCGTACCGAAGCAGACTGCCTCGCTGTGGGCCGACTACACGCTGCATCGCGGCACGCTCAAGGGCCTGGGCATGGGCGCGGGCGTGCGCTATATCGGCAGCACGTATGGCGCAGCAGATGATTCGTTCCGTGTCGGCTCGTTTACGCTCGTCGATCTCGCTCTGCACTACGAACTGCGCAACTGGCGTTTCGCGCTCAATGCGTCGAACCTGTTCGACCGGCAATACGTCGCCGCCTGCGCGAGCGCAACGCAATGCTTCTGGGGCGTGCGCCGCGAAGTGATCGGCACCGCGCGCTATCAATGGTGAACCCGACGATGAAACGTTCTCGTTCTTCCTTGCCGCGCGTGCTGGCCGGCTTCGTTGTGGCGGCTTCTGCGTCGCTTCACGCCGCACCTGTTAAAACAGATGTCGAATCGATCGGCGCATCGAACGCATTGCTGCCCGATACGACTTCGTTCTTCCTGCAAGCCGGGCCGCAAGGCCCGCGCTATCGCGTCTGGCTCTATCACCCTGTCGCTGCGCCAGCGGCGGGAGCGATGCCTCGTGCGTCCGGCGAAATCGCCAATACGTGCGTGCGTGAAGGCGCTGCGCCGCTGCTCGTGCTGCTCGACGGCAACGCCACCTTCGCGCTTGCCGTGAGCGCCGCGCGCTTGCAGGCGCGCGTGATCGGGCCCGTCACGATTGCCGCCATCGCCGCCGATAACGATGCGCTCTTCGACGAGCCGCAGCGTTTCCGCGATTTCACTACGGCGACCCGCGACGGCTGGGGCGTGCCGCGCGACGCGCAAGGCAAGCCGCTGCAAACCGGCGGTGCGGCGGCGTTCGAGACGCTCGTCAACGAAGCGCTGCCGCGCGCCGTCGAAGCGCAAATACATGAAACGCCACGTTCGCGCATGCTGTTCGGGCATTCGCTGGGCGGCTTTTTCGTGCTGCACGATGCGCTTTCGCATCCGCAGGCGTATTCGCGCTACATGGCGGCCAGCCCGTCGCTATGGTGGGACGCGGGCGCGCTGCTCGAACGCGTGCGCGATCCTCAGCATGCGGTTAAAGCGTCAACGTCGGGCATTCCGCTCGCGATTCGCGTCGGCGGCGACGAGCAGCATCTCGCGCCCGACAGCCCGCCCGCGCGCGTCGAACGCGTGCGCCACGCTGCGATGATCGACAATGCGCGAGCCTTTGCATCAGCGCTCAACGATGCGCCCGCGTTCGGCTTCATTGCCGATATGCAGGTCTACCCGGGCCAGAATCACGTTTCATATCTGCCCGCGGCGATCAGCGAGGCGGTCGCGCTTACTGCCCAACAAGGCTGCGCGCAGGCCGCGAAAGCGACGCAATCCGCGCAACGGTGACGCGACACACGATGCCCGGCCAGCACAACGGCGCATAACCGGGTATCGTGTGGACTGTCCAAAATCCGCGCCTTCGTCCATGAACCCGATCCTGCTTCATCGAGTCCCCGCACGTATTGCCTTGAAGCGCGCTGCCGCTATCTCCACCGCGTCACTCGTTCTATTCGCTGCGGGTTGCGCCGCGCCCACGCAACAGGCTGGCCAGGGTATGCAAACCTCGCAGGCAACACTCACGCCTGCGGAAAGTGCGAGTTCACTCGACGCCGCAATCAACGGCCCGCAGCGCAACGAGCGAGCCAAAGCGCGCGACGTGTATCGCCATCCGAAAGAGACCCTGCAGTTCTTCGGCGTGGAGCCGACGCAAAACGTGCTTGAGATTGCGCCGGGCGGCGGGTGGTATACGGATATTCTCGCGCCCTGGCTGCATGATCACGGCCATCTTGTCGAAGCCCAATACGTCAGCACCTCGCCGGAACTGGCCGCCGAAGACCGCGACACCGACGCCGCTTTCCTGCGCAAGCTCGCCGCGACGCCCGCGCTTTATGGCAACGTCGTAACCGGCGGCTTGCACGCGGGCCAGTTCAAGGGCTTCGACGCGCATGAGCAGTTCGACCGCGTGCTCACGTTTCGCAATATCCATAACTGGATGAAGGATGGTCAGATCGACGACAACCTGCGTGCGTTCTGGCTCGCGCTGAAGCCGGGCGGCGTGCTAGGCGTGGAGGAGCATCGCGCGCAGCGCGGCGCGACGGTGCAGCAGATGATCGACAGCGGCTACGTGACCGAGGACTACGTTATCGAACACGCGCAAGCGGCAGGCTTCGTGCTGGCCGGGCGCAGTGAGATCAATGCCAATCCGAAGGACACCAAAGATTATCCGCATGGTGTTTGGTCGCTGCCGCCTACCTACAAAGGCGGCGATGTCGACCGCGCGCGGTTTGCGGCGATCGGCGAGTCGGATCGGATGACGTTGAAATTTATCAAGCCGTAGGGATTGGCGGCTTGTCTGGGCGCACGCGTTGCCCGGTCGAGTTGCGCGAACCTCGATATTGCAGCGGTGCAGGCCATGGATCAGTGATCAACTTGATCGGGCTTGCACCGCACCACCTGGTCGCCGCACAGCAGCCGACCGTCAAGCGGGAAGCGTCGATGCTGACTCGTCGATCAATCGACCGTTTGCGTCAAACAGACTGGATATTCTTTCCGATTCCTCACCTATGAAATCACGGAGCGACGACCACTCTTTATTTCAATTTTTAATTAACAGATATTAACCTGCAGATGAAAATATCTTTCTTAAATCAGCCGCATACTTCTTTGCACCACTAACACGAACGTATCCCAAATATGAATCAAGAAAATCAGATTTTTCGCAAAGAATAAAAAACTCAGCCATGTAAATCACCAAGAAATTTTTGGGGAATCCAATCACCTCTTCCCGCCCATCCTCAATATTACTATTCAGATCGTCGTTTTCACTAAATTCTTGCTCCGATCTAAAAGTCAGCTTAGAAAATTTATGCAGCTTTTCAACAGTGAAATTTATGAATTTGCTTTTTTTATCAACTGTGAATTTCAACAGTTCACCGGGCAATATATCGATATATTTAAGCTTACCCGCGTCCCTCTCCAGTGCTAACTGGGATACCTCCGAGATAATTTTCATAACAAATCTTTGCTCAATAGAACGAATAATAGATTCGTACTCTTGACTCTTTATTACATCGCTCAACTCATTTATCGCGTTCAAAATATATCCACTCCTTTCACTATTTCGTCCAGATCGTACCCAACATGTCGGTACGAGTCGACAGCTTCGTGCTGCCAAGGCGTTAAGACATCCAGATTCCCAGAATCGTGAACTCCGTCACCACCCACACGCTGTGGAATGTCACGGTGATGCAGTTCCATAGATACATCACTCTCCACCTGGATACCAGTCTTTCTGTTTGTCATTTTTACCCGAATTCTAGGTGCTTTGCCATCCTGCATTCTCGCAATATTATTTTTTGAATATTGCGCAGGATTTTCTGCAGCTTCCTTTCTCCAAAAACTCTTCCGCCCAGTATTCCAGCAAGCCCATCCCCACGGATCAATCCACAACACCGGATTCACCGCATACTGATAAAGATTCAACCCACCATTCAACCCAATCGGGTCCTGGTTGATGAACCGCCCCACATCCGGATCATAAAACCGGAAAGTGTTGTAGTGCAGCCCGGTCTCCCGATCCAGGTACTGGCCTTGATAGCGCAGATTCTGCGGACGTGGCGCCTTGCGCTCAATCCACTCTTCCTGCACCGCATTGCCCCACACCTTGTAGCGCGCCTGCCAGACCAGATCGCCTTCGGCATCGGTGAGTTCTTCCGGCATCCCCGACACGTCATTATGAAAATAATAGACCGCATCGCGTGCCGCACCACCGCTTGCATCGTTGGCGGCAGGCGCCGCACGATCGATGCGCGCCAGCGGCACGTAACTATCCGGCTCGTAGAGATACGTCAGCGCCTCCACGCCACGCCGGTCATGATACGTCTCCTGCACCAGGCGCATGCCGTCCCATAGAAAATCCGTGCTCGCGTAACTACCGTTCAGCTTGCGAATGCGCCGTCCAAACGCGTCATACTCAAAGTGCGTCGTCGAAAGATTCAAACGATCCTTCGTCACCACCGTCTTCAACTGATGCCAGTCGTCGTACTCGAAGGTCTGTTCTTTCGTTGGCCCGTGCCCGCTCAGCTTGCGCGACAAGCGCCCATACGCGTCATACTCAAAGCGCTTGTCCTCGAACATCCTCAGCCGGTTGTGCTCGACATAGCCACCGGGATGATCGCCCGACACAAGATTCGCCGCCGCGTCCCAGCGGAACACTTCCGAAGGCAGTCCGGGCCCCATCGCCTGCTCGATACGCCCGGTCGGATCGTAGCGATACGAGGTCGCGCCATAGCGCAGATCCTGCTTGCGGATCATGTCGCCGGCCAGGTCGTAATGCCATTGCTTGGCCAGCAGTGGATCCGGCGCGGCCCCGCGCATCGCGCTCTGACGCGCGCGCCGCCCCACGCTGTCATAGCCGAAGTGGCTCGTCAGTTTGCCCTGCGTGCGCAGCACTTCACGGTGCAGATCATCGCGTTCGATATCAGCAATTTCCGCACCATCCATGCGGATCTGGTGAACGTGGCCAGAGCCGTAGTGCAGCCAGTCAACCGTGCGTTCACCGGAGATCGTCGTTTGCGTGCGGTTGCCGAGTTCATCGTAGGTGTGCGTCAGCCAGCCGGTCGGCGTGTATTCCTCGAGCACTTCGCCGCGCACGCCGTATTTGAGACTCACGCGGTTCTTCAATGCAGGGCCGTTTGCGTTGACGGCATACAGTTCCGCCGATGCAATCCGTCCGCCCTTGTCATAGCGATACGCGCAACGTTCGCGGCCCGCCTCCTTCGCGATGAGCCGGCCAATTGCGTCGCGTTCGTACCGTGTATGCAGCCTCCCTTCATGCAACGCCACGCCGAAGCCGCAAGCATCGTACTCGTACGCGCGGCGGCTCCCATCCAGACGGATCTCCTCGATCAACTGATCGCGGTGGTCGTAACGGAAGGTGTAGCGTTCGCGATTTTCGTTGGTGAGCGTGCCAAGCCGGAATGCTTCGTCGTAGCTGAATCGCACGACACGTCCCGCCGCATCCGTGCGCGCGAGCAACAGGCCGCGCGGATTCAGTTCGTAGCGCGTGCTTCGCGCGTTCGTATCGACAACTTCGACAAGACGGCCCGCGTCGTCGTAACGGAACGCCTGACGCGCGCCATCGGCGCTCACGATAGTCGTTACGCGTCCCATCGCATCGGCTTCATAGACGGTCTGCTGGCCTGCAGCGTCGGTCACGCGTGCGAGCGCGCCGCGCGTGTCGTACGCAAAGCGCGTGGTCTTCCCGGAGCAGTCCGTATAGGCCGTGAGTTGCGCGCGCGCGTTCCATTCGAGGTGCTTGTAGCCGCCGCTCGCGTCGCGTACGGTATGCACAAGGCCCCGTTCGTCGCGGTGATATTCGGTCGCGAAGCCCGCAGGGTCGCGCGTCATCGTCAGGTTGCCGCGCTCGTCGTAGCGATAAGTCCAGCGTGCATTAGCGGCATCGGTCTCGGCGACAGGCAGATCGTAGTAGCCGTTCCACTCGGTGCGTTCGCTCTGGCCAAGTGCATCGATACTCGCAATCTGGCGGCCACGGTCGTCATATTCGAAACGCGTCGCGTGTCCCGCCGGATCGATAGCGCGCAACAACTGGCGCAGCGCGTTCCATTCGAAGCGCCACGTGTGCCCTTCGGCGTCTGTGTAGCTGAGCGGCTGCTGGTCTTCGTTCCAGGTCCAGTGCGTGACGCGACCCAGTTGATCCGTGATCGTGACGGCGCGGTGCTCGGGATCGGCGGCAAATGTATAGGCTTCGCCGTCGTCGGTCCAGTGGCGCACCACGCGCGCGTCGCGGCCCGCGCCCTGCCATGCGTAGAAGCATCGCAGGCCGCCGGGCAGCGTGTGCATCGTCATCAGGCCGTCGGCGTACGCGAAGTTGCGCACCACATGGCCGCTGCGGTCAGTAACCGAGGTCAGTTCGCCATCCGCGCTATAGGCGTAGCGCACCAGCGTGTCCGCCTGCTCGCCGTCCGCGCCGCGCACCAGGTCGATGGTGGCAATACGCGATGGATGCGCTTCGGCGTAATTCAGCGCAAGCACGCGCCCGGTGGCATCGAGCAGACGCTGCGGCTTGCCATCGGCTTCATCGCGCGCAACTTCGATCCAGTTGCCGTTGCGATCTTCAAGTCGCCATAGTTTCAGAATATCTGTTTCGGCATCCGAATTAATAGCCATGCCGAAATCACGGTACATGCCGTCCACCGACTCGACCACGTAGTGGCCGCCAGCCGTGCAAATCAGATACAGGCCTTCTGGCACGCTAAAGTGGCTCTCGCCAGGAGCGACAGCGGGGAACACGATATCGCGCCCTTGTTCGTCCCAGTACGTGATCGATGCGATCTTGCCGTCCGCGTCGCGAGCGATCTTGAGCTCGATGCTGATCGGCACGCTCCAGCCGCGCCCAAAGAGGCTGTCCGCGCGATCGTCGTGACTGCTGTAGAAACGTTGCCAGACGAGCGGCAGCGGCCCCGGCAGCACGAAGTCGGTATCGTCGGCGCCGTCGAGAATCTTGCCCCCAGTAATCACGTTGACCGGGTGGCCCGCCGCGACCCTGAACAGGTGCCCGAGCGCCGTGCCGACCAGACCGCCGGCGAGGTTGACCGCCAGACACGGCAACGCGGACTTGAGCGCGCTCCAGTTTCCCTTGCCGCGCCCGCACAAGGAAAGCGCTATGCCGATCACCGTACCCAGCCACGCAACCCACTTGCGCGCCGGGGTGATGTCGCGCACCTGCTGCGTTCCGCCGCCGATAAAGACGTTGTCCGAGCCCACGGCGATGGTGCCGTCGCAAGTGGTCTTGTCCCCCACGCGCGCGGCCGGCTGGTCATTGATGTAGACGTTGCCAGAGCCCTGGGCAATCATCTGCGGGCCCGAATGGTTCTGGCAGGCCGCCGTATCGCTGTCGCCGGGACTGGCCGCACGTGCCGCCGGATGATCATTGACGTAGACGTTGCCCGATCCGCTTGAAATCTGGCCTTTGATCTCGGGCGGCGCGATCGCGTTGCCCAGCGCATGAGCGGCGTCATCGATCTTCTCGTTAAGCCCCGAGCCTTCCATCGCGGCCGCCACGCCAATGCCGATGCCGATCACGAGCGGCGTCGCGATACCTGCCGTCGCGACTTCGAGCGCACCCAGCCCGGCGAAAACAGCGCCTTCAACAAGCGTCGTCAAGGCCCAGCCAATCGCGGCACCGCCGAGTAGCGAACCACCCATGCTGAGCAAATCGCCAAGCAAGCTGGTGTGACTGATCGGATCGTCCTTGCGCGCGGCTGCGAACTGTTCGCTGCTCACGATGTGCTGTCCGGCGACTCGATCAAGGTGGGACGTGCCACGCGCGGCTGATAGCTGTCGATCATGCGTGCCGCCATCGCGCGCTGTTCGTCCGTGAACGGCGTGGCGCTGGTGAGCGTCATGACGAGCACGCGCCCACTATCGTCGCTCGGAAACACCGTCTGGACCTGGTGACGCAAACGCCCATCCTGTTCGTGCGTCGCTTCGATCTGTACGCCTGCGCGCCCACCCACCGTCACCGCCGTGCGCAAGCGCTCGGTCAGTTGCGGCGCTTCACGTGTGGCGAGCGCCCATTCACGCGCAATAAACGCATCGAGGTTCTCGTCCTCACGCAGTCGTCCGCGCGAGATGACGAGATTCAGCCCCCCGGGGCCGTCGTTGAGCATGAGAATATTGACGGTGCGATCGAGCGCCGTATCGGGCAGCACGAAGCTGCCTTCATGAATCGCGTAGTGCATGGTAAATGGTCGTTTATTTATTCAGGTCGATGCGCTGGCCGTTGATCGACACGCCGGAATCGTCCATACGGATCACGGAACCGTTGTGCTGCAGCGTGATACCTTCAGGCGCGAGTACGATAAAGCTGTTCTGTACCTTGAGCATCAAGCCGAGTTCGGCTTCGTATTGCTGCGTGCCGCCGCCACCGTCCTTCGCGGGCGTGGTCACTTCGACCGTGGTGGCCGTGGTGCCGCGTTTCTGGGCAATGGTTTCGGTCAGGTTGCCCTTGGCGATCCACTTGGTTTCGTCTCCGGCATCGAGCGTGACGATGCGCGCGCCGCCTACCACGCGATGCGTTTCGGTATCCTGAATGACCGTATTGAGGTCTTTCTGCGCATGCAGGAAGAACTCCTGCTGGCCATTCGTATCGGTCATGCGGATTTCATTCGAGCCTTGCCCCTTAAAGGTCTGGCTCTTGATCCCCATGGTCTGGCCTGCTGCGCCGTGATACGGATTGCCGTTGTCGCCGTTATAGACGCGCCCGACAATCACCGGATTGTCCGGATCGCCCTGATTGAAGGCCACCAGCACTTCCTGGTTGATGCGGGGAATCGCAGCCGCGCCCCAGCCCGCTCCAGCCCAAGGCTGCGAAACGCGAATCCACATTGAATCCGATCCATCCATCTTGCCGCGCCGGTCCCACAGAAAATGTACTTTCACGGCGCTGCCGTTGGTGTAGATTTCCTCGCCCTTCGGCCCCACCACGATTGCCGATTGCGTGCCTTGAATCAGCGGCTTAGGCGTCGTACGCATCGCTCGGTACGGCACCTTGTTGGGCAGCAGCGCGAACGAGTTGCGGTACGGCAGCTTCACGTCGTGTTGCGCGTAGTCGTTCACGGCTTCGTGTCGCACACGCAGAATCACATATTCGCGATTCATCGTGATCACCGGATGCCCTGTCACCGTCACGGTGCCCGCCGTCGTCATGCGCCATGCGTAGCCCGAGCCCGTAAAACGCTGTGCCTGTGCCTCTTCCGCTTCCATCGCGTAGCGTGCGTAACGATTGCCGTCGTCGCTGCGATCGTAGAGCGACTGGTGCTCGAAGCGTTCGGTGGAATTGATCCGGGCGTGCCTGATGGTCTGCGATTCGGCTTCCACCAGCATCAGCGGCGAAGTCGGATTGTGGTAATTGAAGTCGCGATACGTGACCTTGCCGAGTCCGAAGTGTCCGCCTTCGTGCAATTGATCGATGCCGTTGAACTCGCTCGACGCACTGTCCGCAAACGGTACGGTCGGCAATCCGTCGATCGGACGGAACACAAGGTTCGAATCGCCGATCGCCAGCAAGTGCTTGTCTTTCTCGTAGCGGTGCGTCCAGACCAGCCCCTCCTGCTCCATCAGCCGCGCACAGAAGTTGAAATACGACTCCTGGTACATCACGACGTATTCAAGCGGCGTCTGCACGCCGTGAATGTCGAAGGCGAAATCCGCGAAACCGAATTCCTGGAAAATCTCGGTGAGAATGTCTTGCGCGGTCTTGTTCTGGAAGATGCGGCAATCCGTGGAGCGCGTGAGAAACCAGAACCACGGTACGAGTGTCATCTGATACTGCGTGACGCGTCCCGGATTGCTCGCACGGTCGAACGACGCGACATAACCGTCGAAATAGCGCGTGTTGTCCGCCCCTGTCGCGCCCGCCACCACGCGCTCGACCGAAAAATCCGCCGCGTTCTGGTCGAGCTGGATTTTCACCTGCTGGCCAATCAGATCGCTGGGCTGTAGATCGTGCCGATGCGAGAGCAGATCCAGATGGATCTCCGGCAATCGGTTCACATGCTCGTCGACGACCAGTGCGTTCACCAGCAGCACATCGCTCCCGAGCTGCGTCTCAATCGTCACGTAGCGGTTCATCTGCGTGAGCAACGCGGAATCGCCCGCAGTGCTGTTGATCGCCTGCGCGACCGCGCCCGGCGTCTTGCCGAGCAGCGAAAAGCCGGTCTGCGCGAGTTGCTGCGCGCGCTGAATCGTGTCGAGGTGGCCAGCCAGGCCAGCGAGCGGGCCGGCGCTGCCGGAGATGGCCGAAGCGGCCGCATTCGTCAGGCCGCCGAGCGTGCTGAATGCGCCTGAGGATCCGCCGCTCAGGTCGCCAGGCAAGCCGCCATTAAAGGCGAAACTCATTGTTCTTCCTTGTTCATCTCAAGTTTTTATCCGGCAAACCGGATCCCTGGTCAGGGGCATCGCTACTGTAGGCGAAAATAACGCGATTAAAAACATATGGGAGCACGATTAAATGCAACATTTGTTACAACGCACCGGCTTTAATTCAATTTGCATCGATAAAATGAGCCTGGGCGCGGCGGAGCAAGGATCAGCAGCTGGGATATGGCGGGATGTGGAAAAAAATGCAGCACCCTGAATAAGGTGCCGCATAAAATCAGGAATGAATTACCGGATTGAAGCGCCAATCTATGTCGACGCTCATAAACTTTTAAAATCGGCTCGTTGCCGTTTAATTGGCAATCAAATAGGTAGGGCGCGCACCGCGCGCCCTATCCAATTTAAATCAGCACATCCAGCCGCCCGATAATCTCATCGAACGACGGGCGCGCTTTCACGTTTTCACCCATGCAGTCCTGCACCAATGCCTCAAGCGCGGCGGTGCGGGCTGCCGAAGCCGCAATCGCACGTTGCGCCAGTTCCTCCAGCAGGCAACCGAACGCACGCACCTCGATCCGCTCGAACGCGCCTGCCGTCGCCTGGTCGCCGACATCGTGAAACGACGCGCCGCCGAAGTCGCCGAGCAGCGCATGCCCCGCGCCATCGTGCAGGATGTTGTGCGCGTAGAGATCGCCGTGCATGATGCCGCGCCGATGCAGATGCTGCGCGGCCGACGCAATGCCGCGCGCGACGCCCAGCGCAACGGCCCAGTCGAAGCGCACGTCATCGGCATACACGTCGCGCGTGCACGAATCCAGGCTAGGCGGCCCGGCCAGGTTGCCGAAGGCAGGATCGATCAGCGCCATCGCAAGGCCAGGCTCGCCCAGCGGGTGTCCCGTGATGCGCCCCAGCACCGCAATCAGGTTGCCATGCTGTCCAGCCTGCAGGCACGCGGTCATTTCCATGCCCGGCAGCCCATCGCTCGTCAGCGCGCCCTTGAACAGCTTGACGGCGAGCGCCTGCGCCGGATGACCGTCCTTGAGCAGACGCGTGGCGCGATGAATCACACCCGATGCGCCCTCGCCCAGGACCTGGCCTAGCGCGAGTTCATGCCAGTCGATGTCGGGCACGGTCGATCGCAGCGCCGCTGCCTGCTCGCGCGCCGCATTGAACGGATTGCCCGCATAGGCAAGCCACGAAAGCCGCGGCAACTCAAACAGCCAGTCGGGCAACGCATCGAACTGGTTCGCCGATATCCGCAGCAATTCCAGCTTGCTGCACGCACGCATCGATTCGGGCAGCGCACGCAGGCGGTTACCCGCGAGCATCAGCTTTTGCAGATGCGGCCGCTCGCCGAGTTCGCGCGGCAGCGTATCGATATCGTTGTCGGTGAGGATCAGCCAGCGTAGCAGCGGCGGCAGCGCGCTCGCGGAAACGTGACGGATACGGTTCGACTTGAAGCCCACCATGCTCAGCGAGGCGCACTCGCCCAGCATGGGCGGCAATTCGGTGAAGGGGTTCTGCGAGACGAACAGAATGCGCAGACGCTTCAGGCGCGGCAGGTCGTCGGGCAGCGACGTCAGCGCGTTGCCGGACAGGTCGAGCACTTCCAGCGTGTCGGCGAGGTCGAAAATCTCGCGTGGGAATTCGGTCAATCCGCAGGCGAGTTTGAGCTGGCGCGCGCCGGCGAGTTGTCCGGCGCGCAGTTGGTCGAGAGTGGCAGTCGTCACGCTGGGAATAAATCCGATGAGTCCGGCAAGAAGAATGGCGAGAGAAAAAATGCACGGCGGCGCGCGATGCGCCGCCTGTTGCCGTCATTCTAGCCGGATCGCTCAGCGCTGGGCGACGGCGCTCCCTTGCGCAGGCTGCTTGCGTTGCCGCGCCCCGAACAGCCAGGCCAGCACCGCCGACACGAACAGCGTCGCGCTCACGAAATACAGGCCCAGCGAGTAATCGCCGCCCATGTCGCGCAACTTGCCGATCACCATGGGGCCGATGGTGCCGCCCAGCAGGCTGCCCATCGCATTGATGAGCGCAATGCCCGCAGCGGCGGCCGAGCCCGAGAGAAACTGCGTCGGCATGCTCCACAGCGGCGGTTTCGCGGCATTGATGCCGAAGTTCGCAATCGACAGGCCCACGAGCAGCATGATCGCGCTGGACGCATAGCCGGACATCAGCATGCCAATCCCCGCCGCGAGACACGCGATGGCGACATGCAGGCGGCGCTCGCCGGTACGGTCGGAATTGCGCGCCCACAGCACCATCGTGACCACGGCGAACAGGTTCGGGATCGCATTGACGAAACCCAGCTCGATATAGCTGAAGCCGAAGCGGTGAATGATCATCGGCGCCCAGATGCCGATGGCGTAGAGGCCCGTCGAGGTGCCCGCATAGACGAGCGCCAGCAGCAGCACGCGCGGGTCTTTCACGGCGCTCCAGACGCTCGAGCGTCCCTGGGCGGCCCTTGCGTCGCGCTCGCGCTGCATTTCGGCGGACAGCCAGTTGCGTTCGGCGGGCGCGAGCCAATGCGCGTCTTCGGGGCGATCCGTGAGGTAGAAGTACGAGACGATACCCAGCAGCACCGTGGGCGCGCCCTCAACCAGAAAGAGCCATTGCCAGCCGTGCAGATGCGCAAAACCTTCGAGCGTCATCAGCGCCCCCGATATCGGCGAACCGATCATGTTGGCGAGCGGCGCGGCCGTCATAAACATCGCCGTGACGAAGGCGCGATGGCGCGCAGGAAACCAGTAGCTCAGGTAAAGGATGATGCCGGGAAAGAAGCCCGCTTCCGCGAGTCCCAGCACGAGACGCAGGCCGTAGAAGCTATACGGCCCGCTCGCAAAAGCGGTCGCCGCCGAAAGCGCGCCCCACACCACCATCAGGAACGCGATCCAGCGCCGTGCGCCCACGCGTTGCAGCGCGAGATTGGAGGGCATGCCCGCCGCGATATAGCCGACGAAAAAGATCCCCGCGCCCACGCCGAACATCGCCTGGGTCAGGCCGATGTCGCGGTTCATCGTGAGGCCCGCAAAGCCCACGTTGACGCGATTCAGAAAACTCAGGAAATACAGCACGATGATGAACGGCGTGATACGCCGCGACACCGTGCGCACGACGCGGGCTTCCAGCGCGGCGAGCGAGGCACTGTCGTCCGCGTGAACTGAGGCGATGCTCATGTTTGTCTCCTGCCGCTCCGCGCATGATGTCCTGTGCGTTCATCGCGCGGGCGGCTTTCGTTATAGGAATGGATTGCGAGGAATGTGCTGCGCGTTTTAAGACAGGTTTCAGCGATGCTGCTGGGCGGGTAAATCGATACCGCACCACGGGCGCGCGCGGGCGTGCTCTACTTCGAATGCGGCGATCCTGTCCGCGTCGCGCAAGGTCATGCTCACCATGTCCAGCCCTTCCACCAGCATCTGCTTCTGTCGCGTGGGCAAACTGAATTCATAGCGCTTGCCTGATGGGCTTACCACGACTTCGTTATCCACATCGATAACGACGCGCTTGTCGCTGCTGTTCTCCAGTTCGGCAACCAGCGCTTCGACTTGATCGAGTGGCAGCGTCACCACCAATAGCCGGTTATTCGTCGAATTGAAGTAGAAAATCTCGCCGTAACTGGGCGCAATCACCGCTTCGAAACCGGCTTGCTGCAAGCCCCACACGGCATGCTCGCGGCTCGATCCACAGCCGAAGTTCGACCCCGCCACCAGAATCTTTGCGTCCGCGTATTGCGGCTGATTCAGCACGAAACCCTCGCGCGGCTGGCCGTCCTCGTCGTAACGCAAGTCGTACAGCACGCCTTTAGCCAGGCCCGATTTATCGATGCCGAGCAGGAATTGCTTCGGCATGATCTGGTCGGTGTCGAGATTGTTGAGCGGCAACGGCGCGGCCGTGCCCGAAATTGCGAACGGCTTAGCCATGCTGAAGCTCCTTGCGAACGTCGACGATACGGCCCGCCAGCGCAGCGGCGGCGGCCATCGCGGGACTCATGAGATGGGTGCGGGCGCCACGTCCCTGGCGGCCCTCGAAATTGCGGTTGGTGGTGGACGCGCAGCGCTGCCCCGGCGCGAGAATGTCGTCGTTCATCGCCAGGCACATCGAGCAGCCCGGCTGACGCCATTCAAAGCCCGCATCGATCAGCGTTTGCGCCACGCCTTCGCGTTCGGCCTGCTCGCGCACGCGGCCCGATCCCGGCACGACCATCGCGCGCACCGAACCCGCCACCTTGCGCCCACGCACGATCGCGGCCACCGCGCGCAGGTCTTCGATACGCGCGTTGGTGCAGGAGCCGATAAACACATGATCGACCGCCAGCCCGTCGATGGCCTGGCCCGCGTCGAGCCCCATGTAATCGAGCGCCTTGCGCGCATTGCTGCGTTCGAGCGCATCGTCAGCCAGCGCGGGAATGCGCGCGTTGACGGCGATGGCCTGGTCGGGGCTCGTGCCCCACGTCACGAAGGGCGCGACTTCGCTCGCATCGAACGTATGCGTGACGTCGAAGGTTGCGTCCACATCGGATTTCAGTTGCTTCCACTGCACGGCGAATGCGTCGATCTGCGCCTGCGTGAAGCCCTGGATGCGCTCGCTCACGTATTGCACGCTGATATCGTCGGGGGCGATCAGCGCGCCGCGCGCGCCCGCTTCGACGGTCATATTGCACAGCGTCATGCGCGCTTCCGCCGAAAGGGCCGCGATGGCCGGCCCCGTGTATTCGACGACGAAACCGCGTGCGCCCTGCGCGCCGATCTTCGAAATGATGTAAAGCACGAGGTCTTTCGACGTCGTCCCGGCAGGCAACGCGCCTTCGACATGAATGCGCATGTCCTGCGCCACGCGATAGACGAGCGTCTGCGTCGCCAGCACATGCTCGACTTCCGAGGTGCCGATGCCAAAACCGAGCGCGCCGAGCGCGCCGTAGGTGGTCGTGTGGCTGTCGCCGCACAGCACCACCATGCCGGGGCGGATCAAGCCGATTTCGGGCGCGACGACGTGCTCGATGCCCTGTTCGCGGTCGGTCACGTCAAACAGGTGAATGCCGTGTTTCTGGCAGTTGCGCGTGAAATTCGCGGCCTGATGCGCGGCGGCGTCGATCATGATGGTGCGCTTTTCGGCGGCGACCGGATGGGTGGGAATCACGTGATCCACGACGCCCATCTGCTTTTGCGGGCAGCGCACGGTGAGCCCTTTCGCATCGAGTCCACCGAAGGCCTGCGGGCTCGTGTACTCGTTCATGATGTGCAGGTCGGCGTAGAGCGCGACGTGCTGATCGTCGATGCGAAAAACCGTGTGGTCTCGCGTGATTTTCTGGTAAAGCGTCTGTCCCATCGTTTCCTCCAGGCTCCGGACAAAGGCCTGTCCGGATCGTTTGCGCTAGTGTAATTGGGCGACTGACGCATTAAAATGGATCACAACTAAAGCTACTCTTAAATGTAATTTAATAATGGATCCGATCTCCGACATCGAGTTCTTCGCCCGGCTGGTCACGCAAGGCAGCCTTTCCGCGCTCGCGCGCGACATGGGTGTGACGCCGCCCGCCATCAGCACCCGGTTGAGCCAGATCGAGCGGCGCCTGGGCGTGAAACTGCTCAACCGCACCACGCGCCGCCTGGCCATCACGCAGGAAGGCGAGCTGTACCTGTCCACTGGCACGAAGCTGCTGGAGCAGGTGCAGGAACTGGAGCGCCTTGTTTCCAGCAGCCGCGATAAACCGCAAGGATTACTGAAGGTCAACGCGACGTTTGGCTTCGGCAGGCGGCATATCGTGCCGGCTCTATCGGCATTCCGTCGCGAGCATCCCGACGTCGAAGTGCAACTCGACCTCACCGACCGGCCCATGAATCTCGCGGAGCTGGGTTATGACGTCGGCATCCGTTTTGGCGACCTGCCCGATCAGCGCGTGGTCGGCAAAAAGATCGCCAGCAACCAGCGGGTGGTTTGCGCATCGCCCGCGTTTCTAAAGCAATATGGCGCGCCCAAAACTCCCGCCGAATTGCGTGCGCTCGATTGCATCGTGCTGCGCGAGAACGACACGGCTTATGGCACCTGGCATTTCACCAAGGGCAAGCGCCACGAACTCGTGAAAGTCCACGGCGTGATGAGCAGCAACGACGGCGAGGCGACGCTGCGCTGGGCGCTGGATGGGCACGGCATCGTGGTGCGTTCGGAATGGGACGTGCAGCCCTATGTCGATGCGCGCAAGCTCACGCGCCTGCTCGCGGACTGGTCGCTGCCCGCCGCCGATATCTACGCGGTTTATCCGGAGCGGCTGAACCTGTCCGCGAAAGTACGGGTCTTTGTGGAGTTCGTGGCGGAGTATTTGAAGCGGGCTCACGAAGGCGAATGACATACTCAACGCGCGCGACTCCGGCTAAAAAAACTTGCACCCCGAACCCCAACGCGCGACTATCTACCCCCCACCCTCACCACCCGACGCCATGATCGAAATTCTCGGCAAGACTCCATCCATCAACGTTCGCAAGGTGCTGTGGACTTGCGTCGAACTGAACCTGCCGTTCACGCGCGAAGACTGGGGATCGGGCTTTCGTTCGACGCAAACGCCCGAGTTCCTGGCGCTGAACCCGAACGCGCTCGTGCCCGTCATCAAGGACGGCGATTTCGTGCTGTGGGAGTCGAATTCGATCATCCGCTATCTGGCCGGACGCTATGGCGGCGAGCATCTCTATCCCGCCGATCCGTTCGCGCGCGCCCGCGTCGACCAGTGGATGGACTGGCAGGCCACCGACCTGAACCGCTCGTGGAATTATGCGTTTCTCGCGCTGGTACGGCAGTCGGCGGCGCATCAGGATGCGCAGGAGATCGCGAAATCGATCGACCAATGGACGCACAACATGCGCATTCTCGAAGCGCGCTTGCAGGAGACCGGCGAATTCGTTGCGGGCGCAAGCTTTTCGCTCGCTGACATTCCCGTTGGCCTGTCCGTGAATCGATGGCTTGGCACGCCGTTCGAGAAGCCGGAACTGCCGGCGGTGAGCGCGTATATGAAGCGCCTGGGCGAGCGCCCCGGCGCGGCGGCCTATGCAAATAGCGCGCTGACCTGAATGACCTGAATTGCGGGAAAGCTGCCCGGCGCGATATCGCAGCCGGGCAGTGTCATGCACCGGGCTTAGCTATCGATGTAATCGATGCCCGTCAGCGGCCCGAGGTGCGCGACGGTCGTGAAATGCGACGCTTCCTTCGTGTCGATGTTCAGCTCGCGCACATTGCCGCCCAGGTCGGTCACGAAAGCGCGGCGGCCGTGCGCATCCAGCGACACGCCAATGCCTTCCTTCAGGTCGCGCGCCAGCACCTCGCGCCCAATCAGCCCTTGCGCCGTGATGTGCGCGCGATTGAGCGTGTTGCCGTCGTGCGCGTCGTCGCCGCGATCAGTCCAGTAGAGCACGCCGTTGGCATGGTCGATATCGAGGTCGATCGGCTCGGGCAGTTCCGCCAGCAGGCATTCGATATCGGGCCGCTGCGCCGGGTCTGCGCCCGCAGGCAGATCGATGCCTGCGCGGAAGATGCGCCCTTGCCCCGCATCGGGCGGCCCCTTCTGCGTCCAGTAGACGTGGCCGTTGGCCTTGTCGAGCGCGATACCGACGCAGTGGCGCGTGGCGTCTTCGGTGTCGTCGGGGAAGTTGCCCGTGCGCACCAGCTCCGTCACTTCGCTGCCGTCCAGGCGCGCGCGCATCACGCGCATGCCCTCGCGGTCGCACCAGTAGAGATGGCCGCTTTCCTTGTCGAGCACGAGTTCCTTGGGCGTGCCCGCGAGGCCCGACGCCACCAGCACCTCATGACCGCTGCCGTCCAGGTTTGCACGCTCGATCGTGCCGTCGTTCGGCGGCACCGCGCCCGATGCCGGGTCGCCGTCGATCAGATGAATGCCCGTGCCCATGTTCGTCCAGTACACGAGCTCGCTTTCGGCGTCGACCTTGATGCCGTCGGGCGTACGCGTGAGGTTCGCGAGTACGACTTCGTGCGAGCCGTCCGGCGATAGCGCGATGATCGCGGGGGGACGGGCCTGCAGAACATAGAGCGTTGCTTGCTTCGTTGCCATCGTAGTTGCCTCCATCTGGTCAAGATAACAGTCGCCAATACCACTTCGCTTACCGCTTGATTCGACCCAAAGACGCGCGACAAACCGAGCGCTTTGCGCAGGCTACAACAGCTTGCGATACAACTCCGTGAACCTTGCCAATTGGGGTTTGCGGCACGCTGCGGCGCACCAGAACGAGGCGTTTTGCGCATATCGGCTTACGTGTATTTACAGATTGCCTACGCCTTCTCGCGCTGGCGCGGAACTGCGAGGCATCGACTGCTGTCATTCAAGGTATCGATTTTGCTGACCTCGCCAGGTCAACCCTTCATTCGAACCGGATAGCCAAAGCGAAATCATGTCGACCCAGAAACCCACCGAAATGACCGACCCCGCCACGCGCGCCAGCGCCAAGGTGCCCATTCATCAGCACGACGCCAGCGCGCCTCCGGCAGCCCCTGCCGCCCCTGCGGGCAAACATCGCGCGCCGCCATGCACGCTCGTGATCTTCGGCGCGGGCGGCGACCTGACCAAACGCCTCTTGATGCCCGCGCTCTACAACCTGACCGTCGACGGCTTGCTCGACGACGGCATGCGCATCATCGGCGTCAATCACGGCGAGCGCGCAACGCAGCAATGGCGCGACGACCTGCATAGCGCACTCGAACAATTTGCGGCGGACAAGGCCAGCACCTTTCACGCGGGCAAGCTCGACGACAACGCATGGAACTGGGTCGCGCAGCGCCTCGAATATCGCGCGGGCGAATTCGAGGACGACGCGCTTTATCAAAACCTGGCCAGGGAATTGACTGGCGATGGAAAGACGAAAGCTAACGTCGTTTTCTATCTCGCCGTGAGCGCGCGCTTTTTCAAGCCGATTATCGAAAGGCTCGGCAAGGCGGGCTTGCTGAAAGAGGATGAAAGCGGCGACGGTGATAGCGCCGCCTTCCGCCGCATCGTGATCGAAAAGCCCTTTGGCACCGACCTCGCTTCGGCGCGCGACCTCGACCGGCATCTGCTCGATTTCGCGCAGGAATCGCAGATCTATCGCATCGACCATTTTCTTGGCAAGGACACGGTGCAGAGCATCCTGGCCGTGCGTTTCGCCAATGCGCTGTTCGAGCCGATCTGGCGGCGCGAGTACATCGACAGCGTGCAGATCACGGCCGCCGAAGTGATCGGCGTGGAGGGGCGCGGCAGTTTCTACGAGCAGACCGGTGCGTTCCGCGACATGGTGCCGAACCATCTGTTCCAGTTGCTCGGCATGATTGCGATGGAGCCGCCGAATTCGTTCGACGCCGAAGCCGTGCGCGACAAGAAGGCGGAAATCTTCGACGCGCTCAAGCCGCTCACGCCGCAGGACGTGGTGTTCGGCCAGTACGAACAAGGGCCGCAGGGCGGGGCCTATCGCGACGAACCGAACGTCGCGAAGGACAGCCGCACGGAAACCTATGCCGCCGCGCGTGTGCAGATCGACAACTGGCGCTGGGCGGGCGTGCCGTTTTATCTGCGCACCGGCAAGCGCCTCGCGGCGCGGCGCACGGAAATTGCCGTGCAGCTCAAGAGCGTGCCGTTCCGGCTCTTTCGCGACACGCCCGTCGATGCCCTGACGCCCAACGTGCTCACGCTGCGCATCGATCCGTCGCATGGCACGAGCTTCGATTTCAACGTGAAGACGCCAGGCCCGCTCATGGAGATCGGCGCGGTGCGTTCGTCGTTCGACTATGACGACTTCTTCGCGCAGCACGCGAATGTGGGCTACGAGACGCTGCTGTACGACTGCATGCTCGGCGACGCGACGCTGTTCCAGCGCGCCGACAGCATCGAAGCCACGTGGGCCGCAGTGGACGACGTGCTGCATCCGAAGAACGGCGAGGCCGTGCCCGTGCACGGATACGCGTCGGGCAGCGCCGGCCCCGCTGAGGCCGACGCACTGCTCGCGCAGGATGGCCGTGCATGGCGTACGCTAACGCCCGTTGAACCCAAGAAGCAGTAAGACAATCCGGAGGAGCGTGTGATTACAAAAAAGAGCGCTAAAACCCCTGACCGCGCGAAGAAAACTGCAGCGAGGAAAACTGCAGCGAAGAAAACCCCAGCGCCGAAAATCGAAAACATTCTCGCCATCGACATTGGCGGCACGGGTTTAAAGGCCGCGATTGTCGACGCGCAAGGCCAGATGCTTACCGATCGCGTTCGCGTGGCGACGCCGCATCCCTGCCCGCCCGACCTGCTGGTCGAGACGCTACATACGCTGGTCGCGCCGCTCGTCGATCACTATGCGCCCACGCGTGTTTCGATCGGCTTTCCCGGCTTCGTGCGCAATAACCATGTGCTGACCGCGCCGCACCTGGGCCTCGACGACTGGAACGATGTGCCGCTCGCGCAGATGCTGGGCAAGCGCCTGGGGATCGACGCGGTGCGCATGATCAACGATGCCGAAATGCAGGGCTTCGCCGCCATCGAAGGCCAAGGCCTGGAGTTCGTACTGACGCTCGGCACGGGCGCGGGCACGGCGCTCTTTCGCGACGGCGAGCTGATGCCGCATCTGGAGCTTGCGCATCATCCGGTCAGCAAGAAGCACGCATACGATGAATATATCGGCGACGCCGCGCGCCGCAAGGCGGGCAACAAGCGCTGGAACCAGCGCGTGCAGAAAGTGATCGGCATTCTCGAATCGCTCGTGCATTACGACAAGCTGTGGATTGGCGGCGGCAATGCGGAACGTCTCACGTTCGCATTGCCGCCCAACGTCGCGACCGTGCCGAACGATCGCGGCATCGAGGGCGGCGCACGGCTGTGGCACCCGCTTTCGATGCGCGAGACGCGTCAACTTCCGGACGCCACACAGAAGTCGGGCGCGTTGCGTTGACCACGGCGTTGACGATACGGCCCGCCGCGCCCGCAGACCGGCCTGCGTTGCGCGAACTGTTCCTGCATGCGCGGCGCGAGGCGTTCTTCTGGCAGGCTGCCGGGCATTTGCGGCTCGAAGATTTCGACCAGCAAACCGAAGGCGAAGACCTGATCGTCGCGCTCGACGGCGACGCGCATCTGGCGGGCTTCATCTCGGTCTGGACGCCCGACCACTTCATCCATCATCTGTTCGTCGCCCCGTCAAGGCAGCGGCAAGGCGTGGGACGCGCCTTGCTGCGCGCGCTGCCGCAATGGCGCGCCCAGCGCTACCGGCTCAAGTGCCTCACGCGCAACGAGGCCGCCCTGGCGTTCTATCGCGCGCAAGACTTCACGCCGATCGACGCGGGCGTGTCCGGGGACGGCGCCTGGCTGCTGCTCGAATCGCCCTGAATATCCGCCACGCATCAAATCAGCAATATTTACCTGCCTTGCAGAGATGAAACGGCATAAAGAACCCGTTCAGCAAGCGAGCGAAGGGCGAGACGGAGTATATTGAGATGTGGGGCGGCGGCCACGTACTGCCGCCTCGAAGCCATCGCCGATGGCACGCCTTTTTACTCCGTTGCTCCATGTCAGAAGATTCCGCCCAAGCCCACGCGCCATCGGGCATTGCGTCGTTGCCCCTGCTCTCGTGGGGCAGCCATATCGGCCAGCTGTTTCGCTCGGCCGACGATCTGCGCGACTTCCTCGTCCCCTATTTCCAGGCGGGCATCGAGAACCACGAGCGCTGCCTGTGGGTCACCGAAGCGCCGTTCAGCGCCGACGACGCGCGCGCCGCCCTGCGCACGGTCGTCCCCGATCTGGACGCGCGCGAACAGCAAGGCCAGATCGAGATTCTGGACGTGCGCAGCTTCTACGCGAAAGGCGCGGCGCTGAGCGCGGAGGCCCTCATCGAAGGCCTGCTGGAGCGCGAACGCAACGCGCTCGCCGCCGGGTATCGCGGGCTGCGCACCAACGGCAACTGTTCGTGGGTCGAGAAGACGCAATGGGACGACTTCCTCGATTACGAGTCGAGCGTGCAGCAGATGGTGCGCGGACGCAGGCTCATCTGCATGTGCAGCTATCGGCATGACGGCATGGATGCGGCCGCAACGCGCGACGTGCTCGACCGCCATCAGTTCGTGCTGCGCAGCGCGGCGTCGGATCTCGGCGACGATGCGCGATCCGCAACGGCTGCCGATGGCCCGGTTAGCGTGGATGGCCACGATGGCCACGATGGCCACGATAGCCACGACAGCCAGCGCGACCTCGACGCCATCCAGGCCATCGCGGTGCTGGGCCACGACCTGCGCAATCCGCTCGCGGCCATCGGTGCAGGCGCGCGCCTGCTGCGCCTGGGCAAGCTCGACGAGCGCGAGCGCGCGATCTCCGAAACCATTGGCCGCAGCGTGCGCCACATGACCGCGCTCATCGACGATATCTCGGATGCGAGCCGCAGCCGGTTCGTCGACGGCATCCCATTGCGCCTCAAGCGCGACGGACTCGAAGCGTCGCTGCGCCACGCCATCGAGGAACTGCGTCTCGCGCATCCATTGCGCCGCATCGACCTCACGCTGTCGCTCACGCGCCCTGTCGCCACCGACCCGGTCTACATGGCGCGCATGCTCTCGAATCTCGTCAAGAACGCGCTCACCTATGGCGCGCAAAACGAGCCGGTCAAGGTGACGGTCAACGACGCCGACGGCCTGGTGCTGAGCGTGAGCAACCAGGGGCCGGCAATCCCACGCGAGCTGCACGAGCGCCTGTTCGCGCCATTCACGCGCGGCCCTGTGCGCGAGGAACAGCGCGGCCTGGGCCTCGGTCTCTACATCGTCGCCGAAATCGCGCGGGCGCACGGCGGCAACGTCGAGCTGAATTCGGACGAAACCGAAACGCGCTTCACCTTCCGCATGCCGATCGGAGACAGCGAAAGCTAAGCGCTTCATCGTTGCAAGGGCGTTGTCAAAGTTTCGATATATACGCGAGAATATATTGATACCGACAACCCGAAAGATGGAGCCCCCACACGTGAACAGCGACACCCGAGAAGCCGTAGGCGCACCGTTTTCCGCCGCCGCGATGGAACACGCGCGCGCGAAGACGTGGCAGGCCGTCGATAACATCGCCGCGGCCATCAAACCCGGCATGCGCGAATCCGAAGCCAACCTGCAAGGCAAGGCGATTCTTGAGCAGATGGGCATGGATCGTATCTGGCATCCGGTGCTGATCCGCTTTGGCGAAAACACGCTGCGCACCTTCAAGGAGCGCTCCGAAACCGATCCCGTGCTGGGCGAGAACGATATTTTCTTCGTCGACCTGGGGGTGGTCTGGGATCGCCATGAGGGCGATGCGGGCGCGACCTTCGTGACCGGCGACGACGCCGAGATGAAGCGCTGCGCCGAGGCGGCAAAAACCGTCTTCGACGAAGTGGCCTCGCACTGGCGCAGCACCGGTTGCAGCGGCGCGGCGCTCTACGATTACGCCGCTGGGCGCGCGCAGGCGCATGGCTGGCGCCTGAATGTCGACATCAAGGGCCATCGCGTGAGCGACTTTCCGCATGCGATCTACAAGGCGGGCAATCTCGGCGACTTCGACCAGGCGCCCGCCGCGGGACTGTGGATCCTGGAAATCCAGATTGCGCATCCGACGCGTGCCTTCGGCGCGTTTTATGAGGATCTGCTTGTTTGATTGAGCTGTTTGCAGGCATGCGGCGCACAACATACCGATCATGCGCGCCGCATAATGAACCCCGCGCAGCGTGGCCTTGCCCGCCTACCAGGCGATTTCCCTGATTTGACGCACCGATATATCGCCACGTATACAACAAGCACACGTGTCTACACTATCGGCGGTTCGCATGTCCCGGGAAGTCATCGACTCCTATTTGCTCAAGGTTCTCCACACACTCATCACGCAAGCCAGCGTCTCGCGCACCGCAGCGCTGCTCGGCCAGTCACAGCCCACCGTAAGCGTCGCGCTGCGCCGCCTGCGTGCGATGACCGGCGACCCGCTGCTCGTGCGCAGCGGCAGTCGCATGGTGCCCACCAGTCACGCGCTCACACTGATCGAGCCTGCCGCGCAGGCGCTCGCGGGCATCGCCGCGATCCTCAATCCGACCACGGCTTTCGATCCCGCCACCACGCGGCGCACGTTCCTGATTGGCTCGCCCGATTATCTCGACGTGTTCTTTCTGCCCGCCATCGTCGACGCGTTTCATTCACAGGCGCCGCGCGCACGCATTGAATTCCAGCACCTGATGATGGTCGACGGCGGCTATGGACATGGCCTGGAAAGCGGCACGCTCGATCTCGTGATCGGCAACTGGCGCACGCCGCCCGAGCATCTGCATTTGCAGCCGCTATGCAAGGACGACCTGGTCTGTCTGTTGCGCGCGCAACATCCGATCAAGCCCGGCACGCTGAACCAGGCGATCTATGAAGAGGCTGAGCACCTGGCCGTGACGACGCACAACGCCACGGGCCTGGGCACCATCGACGCCGAACTCGCGCGCAACGGCCTGTCCCGCAACGTGACGACCACGCTGCCCTACTTCGGCATGGCGCCCTATGTGCTGATGCGCTCGAACCTGCTGTTCACGACCACGCGCGCGCTGGCGGCGCATTATTGCAATCTGCTGCCGCTACGCATCGAGCCTTTGCCCGGCGAACCACGCGCACTCACCTATTACCAGCTTTGGCACGATCGCACGCACCGCAGCACAGCGGCGGTGTGGCTGCGCCATCTCGTGGCCGATGTGGCGAAAGGCCTGATCCACTGAGCGCAACGCGCCCATACGAAAAAAGCACCGCGAGCGCGGCTCGCGGTGCGAAACGCCTCGTATCGGCCCTCCGCTGACAGGGTTGAGCGGACGCCGCTACGCGAGCGCGACAGGGGTCGGTCAGCCGAAGCTGCCTGTCGAAGAGGACGTGCGCGCGGGAACAGCAACGCGCGACTTGATTCGGCATCCGAATCGATGTTATGCGCCTGCGCCTGTCGCCATCGTCTTCAGCAACGCGGCCTTTTCGGCTGTCGCCGCGCCCAGCAGCGCGAAGCCGCTCATGCGCTGCGTCGCGTCGTCGGCACAGATGGCGCGTACGGCGTGGGCGTCGCCTTCCGTGCCGGCCTCGACTGTCCAGCGACCGTCTGCGCTGTCCGGCGTCACGATCACGGCGGGCACCGCAGGCGTCTTGACGACGACCGGCATGACCGGAAACGCCACGCGCGTGAGCGTCCCGGCAAGCGTCTGCGCAAGCGCGCGTGCCGCGTGCATGATCGGCAGCACATACGGCTGCACGCGCCCTTCAATCGCAGCGCAATCGCCGAGCGCATAGACATCGGGCGCACTCGTGCGGCACCATGCATCGGTGGCGACGCCGCCTTCGATTTCCAGGCCCGCCGCGCTAGCCAGCGACGTGCGCGGCACAAGACCTACCGCCGACACGACCAGATCCGCGTCGACTGTCGCGCCGTCGCTCAAGCTCAGCCGATAACCCGGCCCGCGCTTTGCAATCGACTGCACGCCGCGTCCCAGGCGCAAGTCGACACCCGCCGCTCCAAGCGCGCGCGCGAAAGCATCGCCGGCCTCGGTGGGCAGCAGACGGGCAAGCGGCACGGGCGCCGGGTCGATCAACGTCACGTCGTAGCCCGCCGCCAGCAGGTCGTTGGCGAACTCGCAGCCAATCAAGCCCGCGCCCAGCAGCGCCACCGACCGGCATCCCTCCAGCCGCGCACGAAACCGTGCGTAATCGCCGAGGTCGTTGACCGACAGCACGTCGCCCGCTCCATCGCCTTCCACCTGCACGCGGCGCGGGTCGGCGCCAGTTGCCAGCACCAGCGCGCGATACTGAAGGCGCTGCCCATCGACGACGATCGCATGTTCGTGCGGCACGATGCGCTCGACCTGCCGATGCGTCCAGACGCGCGCCTGCAACTGCTGCGCCATCGCCTGGGCGTCGAAGCGCGCAAGCGCGTGCGGTTCGGTGCGCGTCGCGAGCGCGTTGGAGAGCGCCGGTTTCGAGTAAAAGCGGCCGTCGTCGCGGCTCACGATCAGCACGGGCGTCTCGCTATCGAGCTTGCGCAGCTCGCGTGCGAGCGTATAGCCCGCCAGCCCGCTGCCGACGATTACGATGGATTCCTGACTATCTTCCGTTTGTGTCGTCGTGCTCATGCCACCACCTGCATTTCAAAGTCATGCTTGCCCGTTGCGCAGTCGGGGCACATCCAGTCGTCGGGCACGTCTTCCCAGCGCGTGCCCGGCGCAATGCCTGCCTCGGGGATTCCCGCGGCTTCGTCGTAACGGAAGCCGCAAATCACGCATTCCCAGATTTTCATGTTGGTGCTCCCCTTCGGCTCAACGCACGTACTTCTGGCCCAGGCCGATCTCGGCCAGCGCGCGGCGATACGCGCCCGACGAACGGTCGGCGAGAATCGGCGCTTCCTGCGAACGGTCGATCGGCAGGTCTTCGGGGCATTGCAGCTCGACAATCGCGCGGTCTTCTTCGAAGACCTGGCGGTTGAACGCATAGACATCGTCGAGCGGCAAGTCCTGGTCGAAATTGCGCGCAATCGGCACGAACAGGCGCGTGTGGCGTGCGGAAACGGGACTCGCCGCATTGAGGATCGCGAGGCGTCCGTCTTCCGGGAAATGCACCGTGAGGCGCGCGAAGAACGGCACGTCGACTTCGAAAATCCGGCGCCACACGAAACCTTCCGGCGCGCGGTGCTGCATCGACTTCGGGAAATTGCTCACGGTGCTCACGTATTCGGCGCGCAGGCCGTTCGGGCGGCGCTCCACCGAATACTGCGGCACCACCGGGTTATGCCGGTCTGCGAAGCTGTCGTGATGGATCCACGCGAAATGCGCGACGTCGATAAAACCCTCGGTCTGCCGACCCGCCGATGCGTGAATGTCGATCGAAGGCGGCAGGATCTGCTGATAGCCTTCGGTGTTCCAGGCCGGGAATTCGGGCAATGGCACCTCGCCGCCGCCCAGCGATACCCACACGAGGCCATAGGCTTCCTGCGCGGCATAGGTCGTGAGGCAAAGACGCTCCGGGATCGGCCCTTCGGGCTGCGAAGGAATATGCACGCACTTGCCGCTCGCCTCGTAGGACAGGCCGTGATAGGGGCACACCAGATTGCCGTTATCGACCCAGCCCTGGCTCAGCGGCGCGCCGCGATGCGGGCAGACGTCGCGCGCAGCGACCACGCGGCCCTGGGTGCGATACACGACCAGCGCTTCGTCCAGCAGCGTGACGGAAATGGGCTTGTCCTGCACGTCCGCCGCGAACGCGACGGGATGCCAGTAACGGGCGAGGATTTCCCAGTCGTGGGAATCGAACGTGCAGTTGCGGGGAATGGCCGGCTGACGTGGCCGCGTGAGCGCGGCAAGCTGGGCTTGCGTCATGTTCTTGTCTCCTGGATCGTGGGTATCGTCGTAGCGTTTCGCGCTTGAGTTAAAGAGACCCGGCGAAAGGCGCTGCGTGGAAACAACGATAGCGAACCCGGCGCGCGCAACCCATACCCGCGCGTCCATGTAGTCTATGCACGCACCGGCATGGCGCCGATTCGTGAACTGGAGTTAAAGATGCTTTAAATGCCGCGGCGGTTGTCACGACGCCGAATGGGTAGAGTCGGTTTCATCCCGGTTTCCATTCAGGCAGGACAGCATCATGAAGACTTATCGCATCGCAACCATTCCCGGCGACGGCATCGGCAAGGAAGTCGTGCCGGCAGGCCGCCAGGTGCTCGAAGCGCTCGCGAAGCACAGCGATCGTTTCGCTTTCGAATTCGAGGATTTCGACTGGGGCGCCGACTACTATCGCGCGCACGGCGCGATGATGCCCGCCGACGGCCTGGACGCGCTGCGCGACAAGGACGCGATCCTGTTCGGCTCGGCGGGCGATCCGGACGTGCCCGATCACATCACGCTCTGGGGCCTGCGCCTGAAGATCTGCCAGGGCTTCGACCAGTACGCCAACGTGCGGCCCACGCGCATCCTGCCGGGCATCGACGCCCCGCTCAAGCGCTGCGGCCCCGGCGATCTCGACTGGGTGATCGTGCGCGAGAATTCCGAGGGCGAATACTCGGGCGTGGGCGGCCGCGTGCATCAAGGCCATCCGATCGAGGCCGCCACCGACGTGTCGATCATGACGCGCGCCGGAGTCGAGCGCATCCTGCGCTTCGCGTTCCGCCTCGCGCAATCGCGAGCGCGCAAGCAACTCACGGTCATCACCAAGAGCAACGCGCAGCGCCACGCGATGGTCATGTGGGACGAGATCGCGCATCAGATCGCGGTGGAGTTTCCGGACGTCAAATGGGACAAGGAACTCGTCGACGCCGCGACGGCGCGCATGGTCAATCGGCCCGCGTCGCTCGATACGATCGTCGCGACCAACCTGCACGCCGATATCCTTAGCGACCTGGCCGCGGCGCTTGCGGGCAGCCTCGGCATTGCGCCCACCGGCAATATCGACCCCGAGCATCGTTATCCGTCGATGTTCGAGCCGATCCACGGATCGGCGTTCGACATCATGGGGCAAGGGCTGGCGAATCCGGTCGGCACCTTCTGGTCGGTCGTCATGCTGCTCGATCATCTGGGCGAAACCGAAGCCGCCGCGCGCGTGATGCACGCCATCGAAGCCGTGACCGCAGACCGTTCCCTGCATACGCGCGACCTGGGCGGCAACGCCACCACGGCGCAGGTGACGGCGGCCGTCTGCGCTTTGCTCGACAAAGTGAGCGTGACGGCCTGATTTAAAGGCTAATGCAGCGATGACGAACCGGCGCGGCACGCCTTCACGCCTGCCGCCGCCGGTTGCAGCGCACGCGCGTCCAGCGTGCGCCACGCGACGCCCAGCGCCACTGCCAATAACGTCGCGGACACAACCAGCGCCTGCACGAGGCCATGCATGAACAGCACGCTCTGGGTGTGGCGCACGAAGAACCCGAACAGCGCCACACCCATCACGCCGCCCACCTGACGCGCAGCATTCAGCAGCCCCGATGCAATGCCCGATTGCTCGCGCCGCACCGCCGCCAGCAGCGCGTTGGTGAGGGTCGGCACCGCCAGCGCAATGCCGCCGCCTGCAACCAGCATCGGCGCGACCAGCCACGCGTAAGACTGGGTGGCAAGCGCGGGCAGCATCGACAGATAGCCGACGATGGCCGTCGACAGCCCCGCCATCGCGAGCCTGCGCGCACCCGTGCGACCGACGAGCCGCCCCGCCGCGATATTCATGACGACGAGCACGGCCATCATCGGCAGGAATGCCAGGCCGGCGCGCTCGGCCGTGAAATGCCAGACCGTCTGGAACAACAGGCTGAAGGTGAAAACGATGCCGTAAAACACGAGGTTTGCGATCAGGCCGATGAACGTCGTGCCGCTGACCGTGCGGTTCGCGAACAGCGCGAGCGGCAGCATTCCGGCGGGGTTGCGCGCCTGAAGCCACACGAACACCGCACCGGACGCGATGCTCAATACGAAGGCCGCGCCGATCAGCGGGTCTTGCCACGACAGGCTGCTCGCCTCGGTCAACGCGAAGGCGAGCGCGGCCAACGCGAGCGCGCCGCTCACCTGGCCGAGCGGGTCGAGGCCGCGCCCCGCATGGCCGCGCGAAAGCGGTGCGTAACGCATCGTCATCCAGAGCCCGATCGCGCCAACCGGCACGTTGACGAGAAAAATGCTGCGCCATCCAAACGCGGCAATCAGCAGACCGCCAATCACCGGCCCGGCCGCGAGCGCGATGCCGCCACCCGCCGACCACCAGCCGACCGCGCGGCTGCGCGCGCCGGCATCATGAAACGCCTCGCGCAATACCGAAAGCGAGTTCGGCACCAGCAGCGCGGCCCCCAGGCCCTGCGCGAGGCGCCAGCCGATCAGCGCCGCCAGCGACTGCGCCAGCCCGCAGCCAACCGATGCGCAGGTGAACAGCGCGTAGCCCACCACGAACACGCGTTTCGCGCCGAAGCGGTCGCCCAGCGCGCCCGCCAGCAGCAGCGCCGATGCAAACACCAGCGCGTAAGCGTTCACGACCCATTGCAGGCCGGTGACATCGGCGTGAAAGGCGCCGCGCAGCGCGTCGAGCGCCACGTTGACCACGCTCACGTCGATCGAGACGACGACAAAGCCCAGGCAGGCCGCTAGCTCCACGAAGCCGGGTTGGGGGCGCACGGATGTTGCGGTCGATGTTTGCATCGTCATGCCTTCAAAACGGAAAGCGTCAGCGTAAGCCTTCCTGTTCTGTGCGAATATTCCCCATTCGCGCACAGTAACTGGGAGAAAACGCACCGATGTTCGACTGGGAAAATCTTCGCTTTTTTGTGGCTGTCGCGCAGACCGGCAGCCTTTCGGCGGCAGCGCGACAGCTCAAGGTCGATCACGCAACCGTCGGCCGCCGCCTGAGCGCGCTGGAAGCCGACCTCGAAATGCGCCTCGTCGACCGGTTGCCGCGCGCGTGCCAGTTGACTGCGTCGGGCCGCCAGATCGTCGAACTCGCGCAACGCATGGAGGCCGAGGCGTTCGCCATCGAGCGGCTCGCGCGCGCGGTTCAGTCGCCGATGCAGGGCAAGGTGACGATCAGCGTGCCGCCCGTGCTCGCGAGCAACTTCTTCGCGACCACGCTGGGCGCGTTTTCGCAGCGGCATCCGGGCATCCAGTTGGCGATCGCAAGCGAGGCCCAGCGCGTATCGCTCGGGCGGCGCGAAGCGGATCTCGCCTTGCGCCTCGCGCGTCCGGACGAGCCGCGCAACGTCACGCGCAAGCTCGGCACCATGCCCTTCGCGCTCTACGCGCGCCGCGATTACGCGCAGGCGGTGCAGCCCGCCGAATGGGCCTTCATCGCGTACGAGGCGCGACTTGCGGACATGCCCCACGAACAATGGCTGCGTGCGGCGGCAGGCGAGCGCCCCATCGTCTGCGAGGTGAGCGACATCAGCACGCAACTGGCCGTGGCGCGCACCGGCATCGGCGTGGCGGGCCTGCCCGTCTTCATGGGTGACGCCGACCCGGCGCTCCAGCGCCTGCCCTGGTCGGGCGAAGCCTTTTCGCGCGATATCTGGCTGGTGGTGCACGACGACCTGCGGTACTCGCCGCCCATTCGCGCAGTCATCGATTTCGTCGCCGAGATGGTGGGTCAAACATTCAATTCCTGAGCGCCGCCGCTTAAAACGGACTCCGAACTAATTATTGCGCGCCGCATAAAATACGCAGCAGCGCACGCGTTCCTGCCCACTTTGCCAATCCTTTCCAGATTGTCGGCCATACGACAATTCGCCTTGCCTGTACACCCACCTTATTAGAATTAGAGTGTCGCCCCCACGTTTCCCCCAGGGTGACGTTTCCGTACGACCGTACAAAAATAATCCCCGTCTGACAGACATTCCGGACAATCTTGCGAGCCCTACCTGGTATGTGGAGAGGCAATCGGTGAACGAGCAACAGCCTGAACTTGCGAACCGAATCCGACACGCAGCACGCGGCAATTTCCCTTGCGCGCCTCAGCGGTGTCACTGGCCTCGCCGGCAAGACGTCCTTCCCGTGTTACCGCAGCAATCCCCGTAACGACGTCCGCGTGACGCGTCGAAGCCGGCCCTGCGCTGTTTAACAAGGCTGGCAACCCGCACGGATGGCGCGCATGCGCCACGTCCGCGCACCCTGACGCGCCCGCGGCAAGAAGTGCACTGATCCAACCAATTCCAAGCCACTCCAGTCGATCAGGATTCCAAAATGTCAAAACGCAATACGCTACGCAAGAAACTGCTTGCCACCGGGGTCGCAGCGACGGGGCTGATGGGCATGGCAAGCGCCGCACATGCGCAGAGCAGCGTGACGCTGTACGGTATCGTCGATGCTTCGCTGCTTTACACCAGCCACACGATGAATATGTCGACGGGCCAGAACGAGGGGCACCAGTACTCGTTCACCGACAGCGGCATGACGGGATCGAGCTTCGGCATGCGTGGCGCCGAAGACCTGGGCGGCGGCCTGCGCGCGGTCTTCACCCTCGAAAGCGGGATCAGCGTGGCCAACGGCGCGTTCAACAACTCGAACGGCAACTTCTTCGGCCGCCAGGCGTGGGTCGGCATCGACAGCCCGTACGGCTCGATGAAGGCCGGTCTGCAATATTCGCCGTTCTTCCTCTCGCTCTACGACACCGACCCGCGTGGCATGTCGTATTTCGGCAGCGGCCTCGTGAGCTACGTGAACAACGTCTACGTCACAGGCCTTTTCAACAGCAATTCGCTCACCTATACCTCGCCAGAAATCTACGGCATCCAGGCTGCGGGCATGATGGCGCTGGGTGGATCGGCGGGCGACTTCCAGGCGGGCCGGCAGTATTCCGCAAGCCTGCGCTACCATCTGGGCGGCCTCACGCTGACCGGCGCGCTCTATAACGGCAACTCGGGCGGCAGCGCCGCGAGCACGCCGGTTCCAAGCACGGTCGAATTCGTGGGCCGCACCCTGGGCGCGACCTATCGCTTCGAGAACAGCCTCACTGTTTCGGCCTCCTATGCGCTTTACAAGGTCGCGGGATCGTTCGACAACAGCGTCTATTCGGGTGGCGCGAGCTACTTCGTCACGCCCTACCTCAACGTGAACGCGGGCGTCTGGTACACGCGCGACGGCAACAATGGCGCGAATCACTCGATCATGACCTCGGCGGGCGCACAGTTCTTCCTGTCCAAGCGCACGACGCTCTACGGCCAGGTGGGCTACGTGAACAACCACGGCCGCATGGATACGGGCCTGTCGATCAACAACGCGCTCTACGAGGTCAACGGATCGACGGTGGGCGCGAGCCTCGGCATCCGTCATATGTTCTGATCGCGGCTGGCGGCGCAGGACATGCGGCCCGCTCACGAGGCGGGCCGCGTGGGCAGTGCAGTCAGACCTTCATGCCCGGCAGGTTGAGCGAAGCGGTATTGCCGCCGTCCACGGGCAGCGCCTGGCCGGTGACGTAGCTGGCATCGTCGCTGGCGAGAAAGGCAATGGCCGCGGCCACTTCTTCGGGGCGGCCCGGACGGCGCAATTCGCAGCGATAGCCCAGCCGGTCGGTCTTGTTGAGTTCGCGTGCGCGCTCGAAAACGGGCGCCGTCATGCCCGTTTCGATGAGGCCGGGACACACGGCGTTCACGCGGATCTGCGAAGGCGCGAGATCGCAGGCGCTCGTCATCGTGAGGTTGATGACCGCCGCCTTGGACGCACTGTACGCATTGCCGCCGGCGCCCGAACGCACGCCCGCCACGGAGGCCACGTTGACGATCGCCCCTTGCCCGCGCGCGATCATCGCCTGCGCGGCCCATTTGGTGAAATGCACGACGCCCATCAGGTTGACGGAGAGAATCTGCTGCCAGACCGCCGTGTCCGTTTCGGCGACGATCGAATAATCGCCGCCCGCAATGCCCGCGACATTGCAGAGCACGTCGATTTCGCCGAAGCGCTCGCGCACCCCGGCGACGCAGCGGGCCACGTCGTCCTCGCGCGCCACGTCCACGACGCCGTGCCACACGCGCGCCGCGTCGAAGCCCGCCGCGACGTCCGCGAGCGCGCCCGCCTGCCGGTCGACGAGCGCGACCGACGCGCCCTCGTCATAGAGCCGCCGCGCCGTTGCGCGGCCAATCCCGCTGGCCGCCCCGGTCACGATGGCGACCTTGTTGATGAAACGCATCGTCCCTGCCCTCCATTCGCATTGCTCGTTGAGGATGAAAACACGGATTCCGAATTGCAGAATCATTGCCTGCATTGCAGAACTTAACCACGCGAAACGGACACGTCAAGGCAGTCAGTTGGCCCCAAAGAGGAATCGCTGCACCGCAAAATTCATGTATTCCAGCTAAAAAATACGGGGTCTCCAATTTTCGAACGATCGTCTGGTATTTTCCCCAGGCTGACTGCACTGCAGAATTCATTGCCAAATTGACCCTGGCCGGAAGTGCATGCCGATGTCGCTACCGACGGCCCGTTCTCGCAGCAACCGCATGATCGAAACGCCTGCCGTGATCCCGCACATCGGAGCACGGCAGTTCAATCTCCGGCCTTCGCCTGCATGCCGCCGCGCGCGGCAGACGACGCAGAAGGCCCGTATTCGGGAGGTGACGGTGGATCTGTTTTTGCAGCAGGTGCTCAACGGCCTGACGCTCGGAGGCATTTACAGCCTCGTCGCGTTAGGCCTCACGCTGGTGTACGGGATCATGGCCGTGCCCAATTTCGCGCACGGCGCGTTCTACATGGTCGGCGCGTTCGCGGCGTTCTACCTGACCACACGATTCGGGCTGGGCTACTGGAGCGCGATGGCCGCCGCCGCCGTGTGCGTGGCCGTGGTGGCCGTGCTCGCAGAACGTCTCGTGTTCTTCCCGCTGCGCAATGCCCCCGAACTCGCGCCGATGATCGCGGCCATCGGCCTCATGCTGTTCCTCGAAGCGGCCGCGCAGGCGCTCTGGGGCACCGACTTCCACCGCATGTCGCCGCCGTGGTCGGGCGTGCTCGAATGGAACGGCGTGATCGCGCCCATCCAGCGCCTGCTCATCATCGCCGCTGCATTTGGTCTCGTGCTGGCGCTGCAGCTGTTCCTGCACCACACGGTGGCCGGTTCCACCATCCTCGCCGTGGCGCAGAACCGCGAAGGCGCGGCGCTCATGGGCATCGATCCGCGCAAGGTCGGCATGGCCACGTTCGCGCTCTCCGGCGTGCTGGCCGCCGTGGCCGCCGCGCTCTACGCGCCCATCAACCTGGTCTATCCGGCGATGGGTCAATTAGTGATCCTCAAGGCATTCGTCATCATCATCCTGGGCGGCATGGGCAGCGTACCGGGCGCCGTGGTGGGCGGGCTCATCATCGGGCTGGCCGAAAGTTTCGGGGCCTTTTATGTTTCGCCCGACTACCAGGACCTGATCGCTTTCGTGCTGCTCGTGGCGATCCTGTCCCTGCGTCCGCAAGGGCTCTTTTCGCGGGAGATGCGCGCATCATGACGAAAACACCTCACGCTCCTCACGCTTCCGTGACGCGCAACCTCGGCTGGATCGCGTTGTTTGCCGCGGGACTCGTGCTGCCGTTTCTCGTGCGCAACGACTACTCGCTCACGGTGATGTCCACCGCCTATATCTTTGCGCTCGCAACCGTCGGCCTGAACCTGCTGACCGGCTATACCGGCCAGTTCAACCTCGCGCATGGCGGCTTCATGGCGGTCGGCGCCTATACGGTGGGGATTCTCACGGTCGATTATCAGGTGCCGTTCTGGGCCGCGTTTGCACTCGCGGGCGTGCTGAGCGTCGTGCTGGGCTTTTTCGTCGGCATCGTCTCGCTGCGCCTGAAGGGCAATTACTTCGCAATCTTCACGCTCTGCGTGGGCTACATCATCTTTCTCGTCATCGAGAAATGGGACAGCGTCACGCACGGCGTCGTGGGCATCATCGGCATCGCCGCGCCGCCCGATATCGGCCCGGTCTCGTTCGAAAGCCCGCGCGCGCTCTATTACCTCACGTTCGCGTTCCTTGCCGCGGGCATGTGGCTCATGCATCGCATCGTGCATTCGCTGGTGGGCCACACCTTCGTCGCGATCCGCAACAGCGAGCATCTGGCGCAGGCGCTGGGCATCGATCTCATGCGCAACAAGATGCTGGCGTTCCTGATCTCGACGTTTTATGCAGGGATCGCGGGCGGCCTGTATGCGGGCTTCGTGCGCTTTCTCGGCCCCGATCTGGCCAACATCAGCCATACGTTCGACATGACGATGTATGCGGTCGTGGGCGGCATCGGCACGCTGGTCGGGCCGCTGCTGGGCGCGATTGCACTGCCCTGGCTCACGCAGTCGCTGCAGTTCATGCAGGACTATCGCTTTCTCGTGTTCAGCCCCTTGCTGATCGCGCTGCTGATTTTCCTGCCGCGCGGTCTCGTGGGCCTCTATCAGGGCGTGCGCAGCCGCATCGCGCTGCGCGAAGTGGCTGCGCCGCCGGCGCGCCGCGCCACCTCAAGCGGAGACGGCCATGCTTGAAATAAGCACGCTCTCAAAACAGTTCGGAGGCCTGAAGGCCGTCACGAACGTCAGCACGCAGATCGACGAAGGCCGCGTGAACGCCATCATCGGCCCGAACGGCGCGGGCAAGACCACCTTCTTCAACCTCATCAGCGGCATGTACCGGCCAAGCGCGGGCGCGATCCGCCTGCGCGGCCAGGACGTGACGGGCTTGCGCGCCGACCAGATGGCACGGCTGGGCGTGGCGCGCACGTTTCAGGCCACGGCGCTGTTCGAAGCGGCTTCGGTGCTGGAGAACCTGATCGTCGGGCACCGCCTGCGCACGCGCTCGAATCTCTGGGACGCGTTGTTGCGCACCTCGCGCTGCAAGCTTGAGGAGCGCACCTGCCGCGACAAGGCGCGCGAAGCGCTCGATTTCGTGGGCCTCGCGCATCTGGAGGCGCGGCCAGCAGGCGGCATCACGCAGGAAGAACGCAAGCGTGTGGCGATAGCGCTCGCGCTTGCGACTGACCCAACGCTGCTGCTGCTCGACGAACCCGCGGGCGGCGTTAACCCCGAGGAAACCGACGGCCTGGCCGCCTTGATCCGCAAGATCGCGCGGCGCGGCATGACCGTCTGCCTCGTCGAACACAAGATGAGCATGATCATGAACCTGGCGGACAAGATCATGGTGCTCGACCACGGCGAGAAGATCGCCGAGGGCACCCCCGACGAAATCCGCAAGAACCAGGCGGTGATCGACGCCTACCTCGGGAGCGAACATGCTGACGTTCAATGACGTAAGCCTCGATTACGGCAGCTTCCGCGCGCTGCACGGCATCAACCTGCGCGCCGACGAAGGCGAGCTGGTCGTGCTGCTGGGCGCGAACGGCGCGGGCAAAAGCTCGATCTTTCGCGCGGCCAGTGCGCTCACGCGCGCGAGCACCGGGCAGATCCGCCTGAAGGACGTCAACCTGGTCGGCAAGCGTCCCGCCGATGTCGTGCGCGCCGGCGTGATCCACTGCCCCGAGGGACGCAAGCTGTTTCCGGCGATGTCCGTGCTCAAGAACCTGATGCTGGGCGCGTACACGCACCGGCGCGATCGCGCGGGCAATCGCCAGCGCCTCGACGACGTGCTCACGCTCTTTCCCGATCTGGTCGGCCGCAAGGACGATCCCGCGGGTTCGCTCAGCGGCGGGCAGCAGCAGATGGTGGCGATTGGCCGCGCGCTCATGAGCCGCCCGCGCGTGCTGCTGCTCGACGAGCCGTCGCTGGGCCTCGCGCCGCTCATCGTCAAGCAGACCTTCGAGGTGATCCAGCGCATCAATCGCGCGGGCACGACCGTGCTGCTCGCCGAGCAAAACGCGCACGCGGCGCTCAAGATCGCGCATCGCGCCTATGTCGTGGAATCGGGCCGCATCGTGCTCGAAGGCACGTACGAAACGCTGGCCGGCAACGAAGCCGTGCGGCGCGCTTATGTGGGCGGTTGACGCCTCCATGCAAAACGTTTCGATTCAGCGGTTCTTCATCGTCACTCCTTCGAGGATACGTTCATGATCGTCAGGAAGCTGTCTCTCGCCGTTGCCGCTACGTTCGCTGTTTCATTGACCCTGGCTGCTCCGGCGATGGCGCAGGAAGCCGTTGTCCATATCGGCTATTCCGGGCCGCTTAGCGGCGGCGCCGCGAAATACGGCCAGGAAGTGCTGGAAGGCATGCAGATGGCCATCGCCGAGATCAATCAGGCGGGCCTCGTGGTCGGCGGCAAGAAGGTCAAGATCGACGTCGTGGCGCTCGACGACCAGTACAACCCGAGCGAGACCGCCATCAACGCGCGGCGTCTTTCGCAGGAATACAACGCCAGTGTCGTGCTGGTGCCGCACTCGGGTGGTTGCTATGCAGTCCAGACCATCAACCAGCAGCAGAAGCTGCTTCTGCTTGCCTACACGAGCGTGCCGCAACTGGCCGCGCGCGGCAACCCGCTCACGATACGCATTCCGCCTGAATTCACCTCGTACACGCCCGCCTTCGTGAAGTACGAGATGGACAAGTTCGGCAAGGACGCCGCCATCGCCAACACCGACACCGACTACGGCAAGGCCTGGACCGCCGCCTTCAAGCCCGCGTGGCAAGCGGCGGGCGGCACCATCGTCGCCGACAATCCGATGTCGTATAACCGCGCGACCGACTTCTACAGCGGCGTGAGCCGCGTACTGGCGGCGAAGCCCAAGGTCATCTTCGTGGGCGGGCCGTCCGAGCCGACGGGGCTCATCATCCGCCAGGCGCGCGAACTGGGTTTCAAGGGCGGCTTCGTGGTGATGGACCAGGCCAAGCTCGATGAAGTCGCGAAGATCGCGGGCGGCTATGGCGCGCTCGACGGCTCGATCGGCGTGATGCCGATTGGCGACGATCCTTCGCCGGATGCGAAGTCGTTCGTCGCGCGCTTCTCGAAGACGCACGGCGGCCGCCTGCCGAGCCAGGAAGCCTCGCTCAACTACACGGCCGTGTGGGCCACGGCGCAGGCGATGAAGGTTGCAGGCACAACCACTGACGCGACCGCGATCCGCAAGGCTTACGACCAGGCGCTCAAGTCGCTCGCGGCGCAGAATAATCCGCATGGGCTGACGGGCGTCGATGCGCGCGGCGGCATCACCATGGGCCGCGCGGTCGTCGCCGTGGTGGAAGGCGGCAACATCAAGGCGCTGCCCGATACGGCGGTGGCGTCAGCGAAATAAAGCCGGACTGAACGCAAACGGGCCGCATCCGCGGCCCGCTTCGAACGATAAAGAACCTTGAATCAATAAGCGCGCGAAGGCTTGAAACTTTCGCGCAATTCGCGCTTGAGTACCTTGCCGATCGCGCTGCGCGGCAGTGCATCGGCGACAACGACTTCGGCCAGGCGCTGCATTTTTCCCAGCCGCTCGTTCGCCCATCCTGCCAGCGCCTCGGTGTCTGCTGTAGCACCCTCACGCAACGTCACAAACGCCACCGGCGTCTCGCCCCAACGCTCCGACGCGATGCCCACGACCGCCGCTTCCGCGATATCCGCATGCTGCAGCAGCACCTGTTCGAGGTCGCTCGGATAGACGTTGAAGCCGCCCGAGATGATCATGTCCTTCTTGCGATCCATCAGCACGAGAAAGCCATCGTCGTCGAAGCGGCCAATATCGCCCGTGCGGATAAAGCGCTGGCACTCGCGGTCGTACCACTCCGCTTCCGCCGTCTTTTCAGGCTGGCGATAGTAGCCCGTCATCATTGTCGGCGAGCGGCCCACGATTTCGCCGATGCTGCCAGGCGGCAGTTCATCGCCCGCCGCATCGATCAGGCGCATCTCGTGGCCGGACATCACCCGGCCCACGGTATGCAGCTTGTCCGGGTGGTCGTTGGCGCACAGCTCGCATGACGCGCCGCCTTCCGTCATGCCGTAGAACTCGGTCAGGCTGCCGGGCCAGCGGCGCACGACATCGGCTTTCACGCGCGCACTGAACGGCGCACTCGTGCAGGACTTCGAAACAAATGCCGACAGATCGTAGCGGTCGAAGTCCGGCTCGGCCATCAGGCGCTGATATTGCACCGGCACGAGCATCGTGTGCGTGGCGCGATGCTGCTGCGCCAGTTCCAGATAACGTTTTGTTTCGAACTTCGGCATCAGCACGACCGTCCCGCCCAGCGCCAGCGTGGGGAAAAAGCTCACGAGCGTGGTGTTCGAGTAGAGCGGCGTGGAAATCAGCGTGACCGCGTGCGGGCCATAACCGCGCTCGATGCTGCGCTGCGCGTAGGCGAAGCGCATGGCGTGCGACTGCACGATGCCCTTGGGCAGGCCCGTCGTCCCCGACGAGTAGATGATGTTGAACGCCCATTCGGGCCTGATTTCGACATGGCGCGGCACCGTCCCGCGCGGCGCGAGCCAGGCGTCAATGCCCTTGGTGTCTTCGGCGTCGCCCTGTGCGTCCAGCCGCACGCTGCGCACCGCAGGCGGCGTCGCCGCCGTTTGCAGGGCCTCGCGCACGGCGGCGTCTACAAACAGCACGCGCGCGCCGGAATTCGCGATCATGCCCGCGAGGCTGTCCGGATGCGAGGAAGGCGCGAGCGGCGCGACGGCCGCGCCCGCGCGCAGCGCGCCCAGGAACACCGCCACATACCAGGGCGATGCGTTCGCGCAGATCGCCACCACGTCCTCGGGCACGAGTCCGTCGCGTTGCAGCGCGCTCGCGCACCGGTCGATCATCGCGTCGAGATCGGCGTAGGTATAGGCCGCACCGTCGCAGATCAAGGCGGGCTGGTCGCCCTGCTCCACCGCCCATTTGCGGACCTGGTCGCCGATGCTCGCAAACGGCGCGTTGACCGGGTCGGCAGCCAGATGAGAATTTGCATTCATGGCCTTGCGCTCCACAACTCAAAGGTAAGCGGCGAGTTCCATCTTGGCGATGGCGTTGCGATGCACTTCGTCCGGGCCGTCCGCCAGCCGGATCGTGCGCGCGCTCGCATAGGCGCGCGCGAGGCCGAAGTCGTCGCTCACGCCGCCGCCGCCGTGCGCCTGGATGGCCCAGTCGATCACCTGGCAGGCCATGGCGGGCGCGGCAACCTTGATCATGGCAATCTCCTTGCGCGCCGCCTTGTTGCCGACTTCGTCCATCTTCCAGGCCGCGTGCAGCACAAGAAAGCGCGCCTGGTCGATCAGGATGCGGGCATTGGCGATGCGCTCGCGCGTCACGCCCTGGTCGGCAATCGCGCGGCCAAATGCGGTGCGTTGCGTGGTGCGCCGGCACATCGCTTCGAGCGCGCGTTCGGCGCGGCCGATCAGGCGCATGCAATGATGAATGCGGCCCGGCCCGAGACGTCCTTGCGCAATTTCGAAGCCGCGTCCTTCGCCAAGCAGTACGTTCGTCACCGGCACGCGCACGTTTTCGAACAGCACCTCGGCATGCCCGTGCGGTGCATCGTCGTAACCGAACACCGGCAAATGGCGCAGCACCGTGACGCCCGGCGTGTCGAGCGGCACCAGCACCATCGACTGGCGTTGATGACGGTTCGCGCCCTCTGGATCGGTTTTGCCCATGAAAACCAGGATCTTGCAGCGCGGATCGTTCGCGCCCGACGTCCACCACTTGCGCGCATTGATCACGTAGTGATCGCCGTCACGCTCGATGCGCGCTTCGATATTGGTCGCATCCGACGAAGCGACCGCAGGTTCGGTCATCGCAAAGGCCGAGCGGATCTTGCCTTCCAGCAGCGGCGCGAGCCATTCGCGTTTTTGCGCTTCGTTACCGTAGCGCAGCAGCGTTTCCATATTGCCGGTATCGGGCGCCGAGCAATTGAACGGCTCCGCGCCAATGGACGAACGTCCCATGATTTCGCACAGCGGCGCGTATTCCAGGTTCGTCAGGCCGCCGTGTCCTTCGTGCGCGGGCAGGAACAGATTCCATAGACCGGCCGCGCGCGCCTTGTCCTTGAGCTGCTCCATCACCGGCGCAGGCTGCCACGGATTGCCCGCGCGGCGCGCCGCGTCCATTTCGGCGGCGAACTGTTTCTCCGCCGGATACACATGCTGCTCCATGAACGCCGTGAGACGCGCCTGAAGTTCCTTGACCTTGCCAGAATGTTCGAAGTTCATAAGCCTTGTCCGCGTGAATTGTCAGCCTGAAAAGCGTGCGTCCTGTGCGCGCGCCGCGTTACCGCATGGCGTCGACTTCGCGCGCCAGCGCCCATGCCTGCTCCGCGAGCGGCCGCGTGCGGCGGCCCGTTTCGAGCGCGAGCGCGTTGGACGCGTTGCCCTGCAATGCGCGCGCCATCACGCCTTGCAGGATGCCCACGAGCCGGAACATATTGAAAACGAGGTAGTAGCCCCAGTCGGCTTCCGGCACCGTCGAACTCGATGCGTGCGCAACGGTATCCAGATAGCGGCGCAGGTAGGCCTTTTCGTCGGGAATACCCAGCGACGCGATATCGAGGCCCACCAGGCCGCGCCGCGCGCCGGCCTGCATGCGCCAGATCATGCAGTGATAGGCGAAGTCGACGAGTGGATGCCCAAGCGTCGACAGCTCCCAGTCGAGCACGGCGAGAATGCGCGGTTCGTGCGGCGCGAAGATGACGTTGTCGAGCCGGTAGTCGCCGTGCACGATGCGGCGTTCGTCGCCTTGCGGAATGTGTTTTGGGAGCCAGTCGATCAGCCGATCCGCCGCCTCGATGCGTTCGGTTTCGGACGCGCGATACTGGCGCGTCCAGCGCGCGACCTGGCGCTCGATATAGTTGCCAGCACGGCCATAGTCGCCCAGGCCGATCGCATCGGGATCGACGCCATGCAACGCGGCAATCACGCGGTTCATTTCGTCATAGACCGCGCCGCGCTCCGCGCGCGTCATGCCGGGCAATGCCGCATCCCAGAAAATGCGGCCCTCCACGTACTCCATCAAATAAAACGGCGAGCCGATCACATCGGCGTCTTCACATAGCGCGTGGGCCTTTGCAACCGGTACTGCCGTTTGCGCGAGCGCGCGGATCACGCGGTATTCGCGCTCCACCGCGTGCGCCGACGGCAGCAGCGCGCCCGGCGGCTTGCGACGCAATACATAGCGCGCATCGCCGGTTTCCAGCAGAAAGGTCGGGTTCGACTGGCCGCCCTTGAATTGCTCGACGCTCACGTCGCCCGAAAAACCTTCGACGTGTTCGCGCATCCATTCGGTAAGCCGCCCAACATTAAAGGCATGTGCGGCCGCAACGGGACGCGTCCCGCTAAAGCTCGACTGGAGATCGATGCTCATGGAATCGACAGCCCTCCATAGGCGAGGCGCGGCCACTGAAATTAAGCCGCGTCTGCGCCGGGAAATTATTCTGCAAAGCAATCATGAATTCTGCACTGCAGAAATGCTAACGCGGGGGCTGCAGCGCTGTAAAGCGTCGATTCCACTCAAGAGATCAGGAAAAACCCCACTGGCAAGGGTTCGATTTGAAAGCCAGGATTTTTATGCGCGAAGGAAACTGAAAGCCCCCGCAATTCATGCGGCATGAGAAGGACGCTCAAGATTCCACGGTGCAGACAGGCTTTCTGGCCGATCCAGACGCCTGTTCAAAGCGGCAATCGCGCAAATTTAAATTCGCATTCCGAATTATTAAACAAAAAGAAAAAGGCGCAGGCAGGCGGCCTGCGCCCAGATTTTTATCGTCCTGCGATCGCCGCTTCCAGTTGCGCGATCATCTGCAACAGGCGCGGTTTCACTTCGTTCAGCAGAAACTTCTGTGTAAGCGAAAAGGAAGGCCCGCCCACGTTGATCGCCATGACGGGCAGGCCGCCGCCCGGTTCAAATGCGCGCGCGATACCGTTCACGTCCTTTTGCCATTCGCCGAACGAGCAGGTGACGCCCAGTTCCGCATGGTCGCTCACGCCCTGCTCGATGCCGCGCCGCACGTTCGGCCATGCCACGTCGTCGAGTTCGCGGATCTGCTCCATCGCCTCCTCGCGCTCGCGTGCAGACACCGCGGCCAGCCACGCGCGCCCGATCGCGGACGTGCCCAGCGGAATGCGCGAGCCCACATCGAGCGTGAGCGCAAGCGCCGCCGTGCTGCGGCAGCTCTCGATATACAACATCGACAGCCGGTCGCGCACGCCCAGCGACACCGTGCCGCCCGAAAACTCGCAAAGCTCCTGCATCATGGGCCGCGCGATCTTGCGCACGTCAAGCCGCGCCAGCATCGAGCTGCCCAGCGCAAGGCAGGCGGTGCCCAGGCGATAGCGCCCGCTATCTTCCAGATGAATGAGGTAACCCAGCTTCGTGAGCGTCATCGTGAGCCGCGAGACCGTCGACCTCGGCAGCTTGCAGCGCTGGGCGATTTCCTGGTTGGTCAGCGTCGTGTCGCCGCCGCGAAAGCACGCGAGGACGTCGAGCCCACGCGCGAGCGCGGTGACGAAATGGCGATCTTCCTTGTGAGCGCTTGCTCGGGCCGGCTTCTGCGCGGTATCAGACATTGCGATAGTGGGAATATTGAGCGCGGTTCCCCGCGGGCATGAGTCCGCGGAATTATATTCTGTATCGCAAAATCGTCAGACGGCGTCAATGGGTGGGCTACCCTAACTTCTTGCCGCCGCGTCGTTCAGAACAACTGCCGCAATCCGATCCGCGCCACGACCTGCCGGCCATTCGCCGACGACGCGCCGTTCGACACGTCGCCGAGCGACGCCGTCGCCGCCACGGGATTGCCCCAGGCGTCGAGCGTGGCGCCACTGGCCTGCTGGTAGCCCACCAGCCCATAGAGCCACGTGCGCTTGCTCAACGCATAAAACGCGGAGAGGTTGAACTCGTGATACTGCGCGCTATCCGCGTCGCCCACCGAACTGCGATGCGTGTAGCCGTAGCCGCCCGCCACGCGCAGCGCCGCCGTTGCCTGCCAGCTCAACGTCGCCTGGATCGTGTCGAAGACCGCGCTGCCCGCGAACAACGATCCCGCGCCAGCGTCGTAGCGCGCGTTGCTCCAGTTGAGCCCCGCCGTCAGTGCGCGATAGCGATACGTCATCGCGGCGGCGAACACATCGAGCCTGGCCGCCGAAGCGAAGCCCTCATTGATCGACGACGAATAGTAACCGTCGTAGATACCATTCCACGCGCCCTGCGCGGCATCGCTATTGGCGTGCAAATAAGCCGCCGCGAGATTGAATGGCCCTTCGCGATACGCCAGCCCGACGCTCCACGCATTGCGCGCCGCGACGCTGCCCGCCTCGCCGCCAAAACCGTAAACCGCCTCGAATTGCAGGCCGTAACGGCGCGGGCTGGCGTACTTGATCGAACTGTTGATGCGCGCGTTGTTATCGACGTTGTCGATATCGCCGGGATGCGCGGCCATGCCGGTCAGGAAACTGGTCGGCCCGATTGCGCCGACCATGTCGACAATCGCATCGTACTGGCGGCCAAGTGTGATCGTGCCGAGGTTTTCATCGGCCAGCCCCATGTATGATTGCCGGCCAAACAGGCGGCCGCTCTGCCCTGCTGCGCCCGTGCCCAGATTGAAGCCGTTTTCGAAGTAGAAAAGCGCCTTGCGACCTGCGCCCAGATCCTCGGAGCCGATCAGCCGCCAGCGGTCGCCGTTCCATGTTCCGCTTTGAAAGCCGTAGCTCGGGCGGCCCACGTACACGGCGGGCGTTCCCGCTGCGCCTGCCGATTGCGCGACGCGCACGTTGCTGCTGTAGCCAATGCCGCCATCGACAATGCCCGACAGCGTGATGCTGCCCTGGGCCGCGGCAGTCCCGGAAAAGGCCGCCGCGCCGCCCAATACCGCGAGCGTGGCAAGCCTGCGCGTGCCTGATTCGAAAACCGTCATACCTTCCCGGCCTGAGTCGGCACAACCGGCGCCGCTGCGCGACGGCGGCGCGCGCGGCGCACGAAACCGATCACCAGCACGATCACCAGCAACGCGGCCAAGACGATCCCCGGCACCATCACCGGCTGCAGACGCGCCAGCAAGGGGCGCGGGCCGCCGTTGCGCGACTCGGCGACATCTTCAACCGAAACATGCGCATCGGCATTGCCGTATTGCGCGAGCACGTAATTCGCAATCGACGCGACCTGTTCATCGCTCAGCGGCTGAACATAGGAGTCCTCGCCGAAGCTCGGCATCAGCACATGCTGGCCGCCTGCTTCGCGATCCACGCCGTACAGCATCGCCGCGACCAGGTTCGACGCATTGAGCGAACCCGTCGCCGTATTGGCCGATAGCGAGGGATACGCCTGGCTCGGGCTGCCCGTGCCGTCCACGCGATGGCAGCTCGCGCAATAGCCGCTAAAAAGTGCAGCGCCGCTCGTGAGCGTGCCGTTGGCGTTAGACGGCTGCATGCCGCGCAAGTCCGTCTCGACACTCGCCGATGCGCCATGCGCGAACGCAGGCTTCGTCTCGCGCGCGTCGCGGATCGGCGTGGTGCTGCGCAGGTACGTGACGATCGCCACGAGGTCTTGATCGGAGAGATATTGCAGGCTGTTCTGCACCGCTTCAGCCATCGGGCCCGCTGCCTGGTTCTTCCCGGGCGCGCGGCCCGTTTTCAGGTAGCTCACGAGTTCCGCGTCACTCCACGCGCCAATCCCGCTCACTGCATCCGAGGTGATGTTCGGCGCGTACCACGGCCCGAGTTGCGCACCGCCCAGCTCCTGCTTCGCGTCCTCGGCCATCATGAAGTTGCGCGGCGTGTGGCAGGCGCTGCAATGCGCGAGCACGTTCGCAAGATACGCGCCGTGGTTCCATTGCGCGTCGTGTTTGGGATCGGGCGCGAAGCGGCGCTCGCGCAGATAGAGCGTGTTCCAGAGCGCCATCGACGCGCGCACGCTGAACGGGAACGGCAGCTTCGTCTGCGGCGCGGCTTCGTCCACGGGCGCGACACCGTGCATGAAGTACGCGTAGAGCGCGTGGACATCGTCGTCGGTCAGGCCCGTGTACGAGGTGTAGGGCATGGCCGGATAGAGATGCGCGCCGTCCGCGCGCACGCCTTCGCGCAAGGCGCGCGCAAATTGCACTTCCGTATAGTCGCCGATGCCCGACGTCTTCGACGGCGTGATGTTGCTCGAATAGATCGTGCCCATCGGCGACGCAATGCCGTAACCGCCTGCAAACGGCTTGCCGCCATTGACCGCAGTGTGGCAGGCCATGCAGTCCGCCGCGACGGCAAGCTGGTGGCCTTTGGCGATCAATGCGGGATCGGCGTCGCTGGCTGCCGGAACCTGCGCCCAGGCGAATTGCGCTGCGCCCAAAAGCATCGCAGCAAAGCCGAATTTCGTGAGCCCGTAAAATCGATCAGCAATCCTCATGGCTTACCCCTTCAGACTGGCCGAGATCGAATCGGCCGCCTTGATGGCGAGCGCCGCCATCGACAGCGTCGTATTCACGACCGACGCCGACGGCATCGCGCCGCCACCCGGCAGCCAGAGATTGTCGTGATCGTGCGCACGGCAGTTACCGTCGACGACCGAGTCCTTCGCGCTCGCGCCCATGATCGTGCCGCCCATGATGTGGTTGTTCGCGTTGAGCGTCGTCGTGATGTTGAATTCCACCGCGTCGAACAGGCTGCCGATGTGTTCGAGCTGCTTGTGCGCTGCCTGCGCGCCCTTGCGCACGTAGTCGCCCACGTCGTAATGAATGTCCGGGCACGCCAGGCCGTGCGGATCCGTGCGCGTCTTGCTCAGCGTGAGGCGGTTGTTCGGATCGGGCAACGGTTCCAGGCTGATCGACAGGTCGACGCCATAGATCGCGCGGCGGCGAATTTCATCGTCGAGTTCCTTGCCGACCAGGCCGAGCTTGAGCGCCTGCTGCGTAGCGGGCCCCACGCGCGAGATGTTGTTGAGAATCATCTTGTTCGCCGAGTACTGGCCGCGGAAATCGCCATCGCGCGGGCCGACGATGCAACTGCTCTGCGCGGGGCCGCGCCCCAGCCACATCGGCTCGTTGGCAAGGAAGGTGCAGTGAAAGCCCGAGTGATCCATCATGTTGCGACCCACCTGGTCCGACGCGTTCGCAATGCCGTTGGGATTGCGCTCATTGGCGGCAAGCAGCAGCAGGCGCGGCGTTTCAATGCCGTTGCAGGCGAGCACGAAGCGCTTGCCGCTCGCCTTGTGCGACTTGTGCGCCTTGTCGTACCAGTGCACGGCCGTGATGCGGTTGTTCTCGTCGGTGTCGATGCGATAGACCACGGACTCCGCCAGCACGTGAGCGCCCTTGTGCTCCGCGCGCTGCACGTGATGGATGCCGTTGTACATCGCGCCGATCGGGCAGATCGGCTGGCAATTGTTGTTGCCGCAACAAGTCGGGCGGCCATTCCACGGACGCGTGCTGCGCGCCTGCGGAATCGGAATCGAGTGATAGCCGTGTGCATTGACGATCTCGGCGAAACGCTTGTCGCCGTGGCCCCACGGCACCATGTCCATCGGATACGGGCGGCTGCGCTCGGTCGGCGACTGCATCGACGGATCGTTCGGGCCGGCCACGCCCAGCTCTTCCTCGGCGCGGCAGTAGTACGGCTCCAGTTCTTCGTAGGGAATCGGCCAGTCGCGGCCCACGCCATAAGTCGACTTCATGCGGAAGTCGACTGGCAGATGGCGCCAGCACGAGGCGGCCCAGTGCCAGGTCGTGCCGCCCACGGTGCGCAGATAGCCTTGCTGGAAGCTGTTGCCGTCCGGCCCGCTCAGGCCCACGTAGTTGTTCTTCGGGAAGTACAGCGGCGCGGGCGCGTGCTCGGCCTGCGGATAAAGGCCCTGAAAATCGGAGCCGACGCGGTTGTCGAACGGCATGTTGCGCCAGTTCTCGACTGCCTGGGCGCGCTCGATGCGCAGCCCGGCTTCGAGCATCAGCACGGAGTGGCCTTCGCTGGCAAGCTGGTCGGCAATCAGTGCGCCAACCACGCCGGAACCGACGATCACGACATCGGCCGTGACGTCGCCATTCGCTTCAAATACGGGTGTTTTCATGTGGGGTGCTAGTCCGTGTGCGGACGCTCAGGCAGATCGGTGGGCGGGTGCGGAGGCTTGCGCGCGGCGCGCAGCAGCGGCAACGGCGGGAGGCGCGACATCGGCGGGAGGCGGCTCGGCCGTCCACCAGAGCGGGCCGTTCGCGCAATAGGTGGGCGGGCTCATGCCGTCGCCCACCGTGCCGTACATGAGCGCGTTGGCATAGGTCACCATCGCCGCCTTCGTGCCGTGGCCGACGGTGCCGGTGTACCAGGCGGTCACGATGGCCAGCGCCGTGTCGCGCAGATTTGCCTGGTCGGCGGCGGCGAGCAGTTGCTGCGGCGTCTGGCCGGGCTGCATGCGCTGCGCGAGCGCGGCGGCGCGGGCGGCAAAACCACGGTCAGCGTTGCCCAGCGCCGCGAAAAGACGCGCGCCGATGCCCGCATCCAGGTTCCGGTGCCCGGTGAGCGCCTGCGAAACCGCGAGGAAATCCTGCGCGCCGAACGGCGTGCCCGCGAAGGCGCTGGGCGCGACCGCGAGGAAACCGGCGTGCGTCAGGGCCGCGACCAGGGTCTTGAGCAAGGTGCGGCGCCGGGCGCTGGGCACCGCTTCGTGCACATCGCGCGTGGCGTCGCCAGCGTGCTGCGGGTGGATTTTTTGCATTTTTCTGAATGGTTACGCGGCCCTGCCCACACGGCCCGACGCCATGCGGCACTGCCCCAACAAGCCTCGCGACTGCGCGCAACGCCATGCCGGCCGCTCAGTTCCTGGCCGATGAGGTGCGACGATCTGAAGCGGCGCGAATTATGGAACCGGTTCCATAGAATCGTCAAGCAGAGAACAATTGCGAAATTTGCAATAAATCTCCACGTGAAGAGTTTATTGGGGACGGACTGTAGGAATCGGTGCGCGTGCACACGCATCGGAGAAATAGAAAACGGCGGCCAGCAAGGCCGCCGTCGTCATTCGTCGCTACGCTGGCTTCAGGCGTCGTTAAGATCGTCGAGACTGCGGCCGCGCGTTTCGGGAATATGGAACGTTGTCAGCACACCGATCAAGCTCAGGATTGCTACATAACTGGCGAGCGGGATCCACGCGAGCACCGTGCCGTGCCCTGCGCCCCAGTGCGCCGTCGCATAGGCGATGATCGATGCGCCCACCAGCGGTGCGATGCCGCCCGCCACCACCGCCGACAGTTCGCGCCCGACCGCTACGCCCGCATAACGATGCTGCGCGCCGAACAGCTCCGGCAGCAGTGCGCCTTGCGTCGCGAACATGCCCCACACCCCCGCGAGCGTCACGCACAGCATGACGATGCTGGCCGTGCCGTTTCCGAGGCTCAGCACCCACCAGGTCGGAAATGCCAGGACAAGCTGATAGACCGCGAAAATACGGTACGTTTTCACGCGGCCGATGCGATCGCTAAGCAGTCCTGCCAGTGGAATCACGACCGCGCCGGACGCTCCCGCGAACAGCAGCGCAAGCGGCCCGATCTGGCCTTTCAGGCCGGTCGCCGTGGCGATATAGCTGATCGCCAGCGACTGGTAGATCGACGATCCGCCATTCTCCGCCATGCGCAGGCCGATCACCTTCAGCACGGTCGGCTTCGAATTGCGCATCAAGTGACGCAGCGGGCTTTCCTTGATTTGCTGGCGTGCTTCGAGCCGCGCAAACGACGGCGATTCGCGCAGGCGCAGGCGGATCCACACGGCCACGGCGATGATGACCGCGCTCAACAGGAACGGCACGCGCCAGAGCGGCGTCTGCGAAAGGTCTTCGACACGCACGAGCGCGAAGTAGATCGCCGCCGCCATCACGGTGCCCAGCAGCACGCCCATGAACGGCAGCGCCGCGAAGTAGCCGCGCCGTTGCGGCGGCGCGAATTCGGCCATCAGCACGGCGGCGCCCGCCTGCTCCGCGCCCGCGCCGAGCCCTTGCAGCAGGCGGCAGCCCACCAGCAGCACCGGCGCCCAGATGCCCACGCTAGCGTATGTGGGCAGCACGCCGATCAGCGTGCTTGCCACGCCCATCAGCAGGATCGTCGCCATCAGCACGAACTTGCGTCCGTAGCGGTCGCCCAGCGCGCCGAACAGGATGCCGCCGACGGGCCGGATGGCGAAGCCGATAAAGTACGCGCCAAAGCTCGCGATCAGGCCCAGCGCCGGATCGCTCGACGGAAAGAACAGCGGCCCGAAGATGAGCGCGGAAGCCAGGTTGTAAAGCGCGAAATCGTAGTACTCCAGCGCGCTGCCGATCGAGGCGGCCCACGCCGCGCGGTAAAGATCCGCCGAGCTCACCCTGGCCTGAGCGGCCTCCTCGCCAGAGCGCTCGTTCGCACGCGATCCCGCGCCGTGAATGGCAATCGATTGCTGCTTCATGTCGTCTCCTTCCATTTCAACTCCTGTGCATGCAGGCGGCGCCGCGATCGGCTTCCTCCCCCGGCGCCCGTCTGACGCGGACTGCCGGACACGTGAACCTGCTACGCAGCGATGCGCGACACGCGCTCGATTTCATCGAGCAGTGCGGTACGCATGGCCTCGAACGGCGCGGGCCGATCCGTGTAAAGCTCGATTTGCCCGCAGAACTGATGCAGCAACATGCGCGTGCCGTCGACGCTCGCGCAGCCCGCTTCTTCGGCGTCGCGGATCAGGCGCGTGCGCACCGGCAGGAACGCCGCGTCCATCACGAAGAGATGCGACGCAAGCTGATGCGGCGACAGCGGGCTCGCGTCCGGCGCCCGAAAACCGGCCGCAGTGGCGTTGACCACGCCGTCGAATGCCTGCGGATCGAAGTCCTCCAGCGCGCCGCCAAAGTGCAATCCAAAGTCCTGCGCCAGCGCACGCCCACGCTCCGCCGTGCGGTTGAACACCGTCACCACCGCACCGGCTCGCCGTACGCCCCAGGCGATGGCACGCGCCGCGCCGCCCGCGCCCAGCAGCGCGATGCGTTTGCCGGGCAAGCTCGTGACTTCTTCGAGCGCGCGCACCGCGCCCACGCAGTCGGTGTTGTAGCCGGTCAGTTTGCCCGCGCGATTGTCGATGGTGTTCACCGCGCCGATCTCGCGCGCCGTCTCGTCCAGTGCGTCCAGATACGGAATCACCGCCTGCTTGTGCGGCATCGTCACGTTCATGCCGCGAATGCCGAGCGTGCGGATCGCCTGCACGGCCAGCGGCGCGTCCTCGACGCCAAAGCTCACGAAGGTGTAGTCGACGCCCAGTTCGCGATAGGCGGCGTTGTGCACCTTGACGTTGAAGGTGAACGGCTGGCCCGCGAGCGAGCCACAGAGTGTGGGTATCGAATGAGGCATGATTTACCGTATAAAAATCGGAATGGCTAGAAGTTAGTTATCTTGATTGTTTTATCTTTTACGCTCTTGCCGGCCGGCCCGCCGGCAAGAGCGTCGCGCCTGTTTATCGCGGCGTCGTGCGCAGCGACGAAGGCCCGCCCTTGATGTCGATACGCTTGCCGGTGTCGTGCAGGCGACCGCCATTGACTGCATAGAGCGCCAGTTGATGCTCGACGTTGAACTGCACGATCAGGTACTTGCTGTCCGCCGTGAAGACGATGCCTTGCGCGGCCTCGCCGCCCGGCGCAACGGCCACCTGCTGCGCCACGCCGTTGCGGATCTCGAACAGCACGACCTTGCCGCGCGCGTGACGGCCCGGGTTGTCCGGCGTGAGGTTCGAACCGTCCATCGCCTGCACGCCGATCCAGCGGCCATCGGGCGAAATGGCCACGCCTTCGGGCAGCGACGGCACCGTGAGGTGCTGCACCGCGCGGAACGGCTCGTGCGAGACGTCGATGAGTGTGATCGCGTCGGCATCGCCCGCCAGCTTGCCCGTGTAGCCAGGCAGGCCCGCGAGGCCCACGTCGCTCACCACGGCCCATTTGCCGTCGCTCGATACGTCGATGGTGTACGGCGCGACGCCCGACGACAGCCGCACGCCGCTGTCGCTCGCGCGGCCGTCGTTGACGTCGAGCACCGCTACGCCCTGTTCGTCGCGCAACGACACCAGCGCGTGGCGGCCATCGTGCGTAAAGCTCACGCCCGCCAGACGCTTCTCGCCCAGCTTGAGCCAATCGGCGATCTTCACGCTGTTGCCGTCGATCTGCACCACGGCCACGCGGCCATCCACGCCGGTCACGAGCGCCAGATGCCCGCTGCGGTCGATCGCAATGCCCTGCGGATGCGTGCCCAGGTCGACGCGCGTGACCGTGGGCGGCGTGGCGTGCAAATCGACCACTCGCAGGAACGGATCCATGAGCAGTTTCTTCGCGGCGTCGTCGTAACGCGTGGGCGCGGCCACCAGCGCAAGCGCGCCGTCGGGCGTCACGGCCACGGCCTGCGGGGGCCCCTGGATGCCATTCTCGACTTCCACGGTCGCCTTGACCTGCGGCGGGAAATGGCTCGCATCGAGCAGCGTGAGCGTGTCGGGCGGCGGGTTCGTGAGGTAGGTGTCACGCCCTTCGACGCGCTGATACTTGCCGTCGTTGCCGGAGACGATCCAGTCGGCGGCCTGGACGGCGTGCGCCGCCGCGCCGAGCGTCATTGCAAGCGTCAGGCTTGCGATGACGCGCAAAGGCGTGGAGGGCGTGCGAAAAATGGCTTTCATTACTTGATCCTTGTTTGCATGGTCGCGGACACCGCGCACACGTTGCATCACACCACGCTCGTCAGTCCGCCATCGACGAACAGCGTCTGGCCATTCACGAAATTCGACGCATCGGAAGCGAGAAACACGGCGGCGCCGCACAACTCTTCGACGCGGCCCCAGCGGCCTGCGGGCGTACGCTTGCAGAGCCATTCGCTGAATTCGGGGTCGTCGACGAGTGCGCGGTTGAGTTCGGTCGCGAAGTAGCCCGGCGCAAGCGCGTTGACCTGGATGCCGTGACGCGCCCAGTCGGCGCACATGCCCTGCGTGAGCATGCGCAGCGCGCCCTTCGACGCGGCGTACGGCGCGATGGTGGGCCGCGCCAGCGCGCTCTGCACCGAACTGATGTTGACGATCTTGCCGCGCCCGCGCGCGAGCATATGACGCGCAACGGCCTGCGAAACGTGGAATGCGCCGTCCAGGTTCACGCGCATCAGTTCGCTCCAGTCGCTCGCGGCGAACTGGTCGAGCGGTGCGCGCTTCTGGATCCCGGCGTTGTTGACGAGGATGTCGATGGGGCCAAGGCGTGCTTCGATCCCGTCGACGGCGCACTTGACGGCCTCGGCGTCGGTGACGTCGAACACGGCGAAATCGGCGTCGAAGCCTTCGTCGCGCAGACGGGCAGCCACGGCGGCGGCCTGCTCCTCATTGCGAGCGTTGATAACCAGCGACGCGCCGGCGCGCGCCAGGCCGCCCGCGAGGGCCAGGCCGATGCCTCGTCCCGAGCCCGTCACCAGGGCGCGGCGGCCGTGCAGGCCGAACAGGCGGAGTGTCTCGTTCGTCATTCTCGTGTGCGTCGCGAAGCTGCCGGGCGGGTGGTCTCAAGACCTGGCCCGCTGCCGCCAGCCGCGCGTTGCGCGTGGCTTCGGTGTCTTCCGTGGGAGTTGACCGTATTCTGCGCGCTTCGGCCAATAGTCTTTCGTGACCTTGTTATCATGATTATTGATAACCACGCCGCCGCCTTCGATCGTCACCATGGAACTCAAACACTTGCGCGCCTTCGTGGCGCTCGCGGAAGAACTGCATTTTGGCCGCGCCGCCGAACGCCTGTGCATCGTGCAGCCCGCCTTGAGCATGCAGATCAAGGCGCTTGAGGAAGAGCTGGGCGTGCGCCTGTTCGAGCGCGACCGCCATCGTGTCGCGTTGAGCGAAACGGGCGCCGTCTTCCTGCCCGAGGCGCGCGCGACGCTGCACCAGGCCGCGCGCGCGGAGCAGACGGCGCGGCTTTCGGCGCGCGGGGAGATCGGTACGTTGCGGGTGGCGTTCGTCTCGTCGGTGCTGCCGCGCCTGCTGCCGGAGCTGATGCGGCGCATGCACGCGCAATACCCGATGATCACGCTCGAACTCAAGGACATGCCGACGCCCGTGCAGATCGCGGCGCTGCATGACGGCAAGCTCGACTTCGGCCTGGTGCGCCTGCCGGTGAGCAGCGCGGGTGTTGAGATCCGTCTCGTAATGGAGGAGCGCTTCGTCGTGGCCGTGCCCGAGGGGCACGAGCTTGCGCTCAAGACGCAGATCCGTCCCGCCGACCTGCGCGCGCGGCCCGCGTTCGTGCTAGCGCGCCGCTATGCGCCGGGCCTCTACGACGAGATGCTGGTGGCGTTCCGCCAGCAACGCGTTTCGCTGGAAATCGCGGCGGAACTGGGGGAGTACACGACCATGCTCGCGCTGATTTCGGCAGGGCTAGGCATCGGCGTGATTCCGCAACATGCGGCGATGGCGCTGCCGCCCAGGGTCGTCGCGCGGCCGCTTGACCTGCGCGATCACCGTACCGGCATCGGCCTTGCCTGGCGCGATCTGGACAGCCCGGCCAAGCGCGTCTTTGCCGAGGTGATGGAGGCTTGCGCACAGGAGGTGCAGGCGGCAGGCGATGCGGTGGCGTCGCAAGGCGTGGCGTGATATGAGCGGCTGTGGCGAACCAACGCTATAGCCTCATGCATTGGTCGCCAGCGCATCAAACCCCACACCCTCGCTTCCCAGGGCCTCGCGAACCTTCGCAACCGCGCCTTGCGGGCGCAGCCTGAACGTCGCGACCGCCTCCGCCATCAGGCTTGCCTGCTGCTCCAGCGAGCCTGCCGCAGCCGCCGCCTGCTCGACGAGCGCCGCGTTCTGCTGCGTGACCTGATCCATTTGCGTCACCGCCTGCTCGACCTGTTCGATGCCCGCGCTTTGCTCGACCGTTGCGGACGCAATCTCTTTCATCAAGCCTGAAACTTTCTCAATCGACTCGACGATTTCGGCCATCGTCTCGCCCGCTTCGCTCACGCGCGCGCGGCCACCGCGGACATCCTTCACCGACGCATCGATCAACGACTTGATCTCGCGCGCCGCCGCCGCGCTGCGTTGCGCGAGCATGCGCACCTCGCCCGCCACGACCGCGAAGCCGCGTCCCTGCTCGCCCGCGCGCGCCGCCTCGACCGATGCGTTGAGCGCGAGGATATTGGTCTGGAACGCAATGCCGTCGATGATGCCGGTGATATCGGCGATCTTGCCCGAACTGCGCGTGATCGCTTCCATGGTCTCGACCGCCTCTTCCACCACGCGGCCGCCGCGCTGCGCCACGTCGGCGGCGCCCGCCGCCAGGGCGCTTGCCTGATTGGCGTGATCGGCGTTCTGGCGCACCGTGGCGGTCAACTGCTCGGTGCTGGCCGCAGTCTGTTCGAGCGAGGCGGACTGCTGTTCGGTGCGGGCCGAAAGATCGAGGTTGCCCGCCGCAATTTCGCGCGCGCCCGTATTGATCGCATCGCAGCACGTACGCACGTTGCGCACCGTCAGCGTAAGGCCGTCCTGCATGCGCCGCATCGCGTCGAGCAACTGGCCGATTTCGTTGCGCCCGCCCGGCGCGATGGGCACCGCCAGGTCGTTGGCGGCGATCTGGTTGAGCGCCTCGACCGCGACGGCGAGCGGCGCGGTCACGAGACGGCGCAACGCGATATGCGTAACGACCACGAGCGCGAGCGCACCGGTCAAGCCAATGGCGACCATTGCCATGACCCAGTCGTGTTCGCGCACGCCTTGCGCGAGCGTGGCGCGAACCGTTGCGTCCGCATCGTGATGGAAGGCCGCGATATCGGCGTTGAGTTGCGCGCCTGCGTGGGCAATGTCTCCACTGGCCAGCGTCGCGTAGGCTGCGGTGTCGCCGCGTCCGAGCGCGTCGGCGGCACTTTGAAGACTTGCCGCGAGTGTCGCTTGTGTTGCTTGTATAGCAATTGCGGCTGCGCTGCGCGAGGTCTTTGCGCTTGCGTTGTCCGCTGCACGCAACGCGTCGCTTTCGTGCGCGGCCTGCGCGATGAAGTTACGCGCCTCGCTCAATGCGCCGTCGCGCGCCGCCGTATCGCCCTGCTCCTTGAGCGCCGCGTAGGCCCGCGCGAGTGCCGCCTGCGCCTGCGCCGCGTCGCGTCCCAATGCGTCGGCCAGCGCAGACGTTCGCGCGGCTTCGTGCACGCGATGCGCGGCCTCGTCGGCGCGGCCGATCATCAGCACGCCCACCGCCGCGCCTACCACCAGCATCGCCGCGAAGGTGCAGAGCACCGCCAGCAGCCCGCTTCGAATCGTCAGATTGCCCATGACCTCTCCCCTTTCAACGCGGCGCAGCGGCATTGCCGCCAAGCCGGTTCAACAGCACATTGCTCTGTTCGATCAGCGTGGCGCGATAGTCGCCCGGCAGCACGGCCTTGTCCGTATCGTCCGCCACGTCGAGGGCGTCGCCGATCAGCGCGCGAAACGCCTCGACGGTACGCTCGATCTGTACCGCCGAAAGTTGCGGCAAGACCGCCTCGGCGAACTTGCTCATCACGACCACGCTCGCGCCGAAGCGCGAAATGGCCTTGCCATGCGAGCTGACGAGCGCCGTCATCGAGCGCAGCAGCATCTCATCGTGAGTGGTCACGTCACTCTCCAGATCAACAGGATTACGAAATACTTATGAATTCACGCGGCGGTTCGGCCCGTGTCGAAGACGGGCAAAGTGCGCGGCATGGTCGCGGCAGGTGCTGGGCGTGCAAGCAGGAACCCTTGTGCGCGGTCGCAGCCAATCTCGCGCAGGAACTGGAACTGCTGCGGCGTCTCCACGCCTTCCGCGACGACCGACACCCCGAGGGATTTCGCCATCGCCACGATCGCGCGCACGATCGAGCCGTCGCCGGAGCCGTCGCTGGCGCCATCACCACTCGCGGCCGCGCCGATCTGCGCGAGGAACGAGCGATCGACCTTGAGCGTATCGACCGGCAGCTTCTGCAGGTAGCGAAACGAGGAATAGCCGGTGCCAAAGTCGTCGATCGCGAGGCTGATGCCGCGCGCCGCCAGTTCCTGCAACAGCGCCTCGATGCCGCCGTTCGCCGACGTCATCGCCATGCTTTCGACGAGTTCGAGTTGCAGGCGGCTCGCGGGCAGCCCGGTTTCGGCAAGTATCGTGGCGAGTTGCGGCAGGAAGCCGTCGTGCATGCATTGCCGCGCGGACAGGTTCACGCAGATGCGCCCGAAATCGAAGCCTTCGTCAAGCCACGCACGCGCCTGGCGGCATGCCTCGCGCAGCACCCACGCGCCGATCGGCACAATCAGTGCGGATTCCTCCGCAATCGGGATGAACTGGTCGGGCGGCACGAGGCCGCGCTGCGGATGCTGCCAGCGCACCAGGGCCTCCACGTTGGAGAACCGGCCGGTCTGGACATCGAATTCGGGCTGGTAGTGCAGCAGCAATTCATTCGCATCGATCGCGCGGTGCAGTTGCGCTTCGAGCTGGATGCGCTCCATCGCGCACGAAGTCATTGGTGCGGCGAAAAACTGGAAGTTGTTCTTGCCCGCGTCCTTCGCCTCGTACATCGCGCGGTCGGCCTGCATCAGCAGTTGCCCGGCACTTCGCGCGTCGTCCGGGAACATGCTGATGCCGATGCTCGGCGTGACGAACAGCGTCTGCTCCGCCGCGCGGATCGGCGCGGCGACCGTCGTGAGCAGCATCTCCGCGATGCGGCCTACATGGCGGATATCGTCGATATCTTCAATCAGCAGCGTGAACTCGTCGCCGCCCAGTCGCGCGACCGTATCGGTCTCGCGCACGGCATCGCGCAGGCGTCGCGCGATCACCGTGAGCGCCTCGTCGCCGACGCTGTGGCCCATCGTGTCGTTGATGAGCTTGAAACGGTCGAGGTCGAGAAACATCACGGCCACGCGCTTGCCCGAGCGCCGCGCACGCGCGAGCGACAGTGCGATGCGCTCGGTAAACAGCGTGCGATTGGCAAGGCCGGTGAGCGCGTCGTGGGTGGCGAGATAACTGAGGCGCTCCTCGGTTTCGCGGCGCTGCGTGATGTCCGCGAAGATCGCCGCGTAATGCGTGCAGCGGCCATGTGCGTCCCGGATGCTGGAAATCGTCAGGTATTCGAGGAACAGCGTGCCGTCCTTGCGACGGTTCCAGATTTCACCCTTCCAGTGGCCCGTCGCTTCGATGCTTTGCCAGAGCACGGCGTAGAACGCCGGGCCCTGGCGGCCCGAACTCAGCAGGCTGGCGTTGCGGCCCACCGCATCGTCTTCCGTGTAGCCCGTGAGGCGCGTGAAGGCCGGATTGATGCGCTCGATAGTGCCGCGCAGGTCGGTGATCATCACGCCGTCCAGCGTCGATTCGACCACCTGGTCGGCAAGACGCAGGCTCGCGCGCGACGCCAGCAGCGCGTCGTCGCGTTCGCGCAAAGCGTCCTGCAATTCGCGGACGTATTCGTGTTCGAGGTCGCGCAGGATATCGGCGAAACCCAGCAAGCCGGTGAGTTCGCCCGTATCGCTCAGGACGCCTACGTGACGCATGCGATGCTCGATCAGGTATTGGCGCGCGGAATACAGGCTGCGCGAATGCGCGAGCGAGCGCAACGGGCGGCTTGCGTAGCGGCCTGTTTCGACGTTCGCCCGATCGAGCGCGCCTTGTGCGACCGCGCGCACCACGTCGCGCTCGGTCAGGATGCCGAGGCCGCCGTCCGCATCGCGCACCACGATCGCGCTCAGGCGGCGCTCGCGCATCTGCGCCATGGCTTCGGCAAAGGGCGTATCGGCGTCGATGCAATGGGGGCGCGGCGGCGTTGCGCAGGCCAGCGTGCGCAAGCGCAGGAAGCACTCCGGGCCCTGGCTCATGACGAGGTCGGTCTGCGTGACGAGGCCCAGCGGACTGCCCGCGTCGTCGACGGCCAGGCAATGGCGGATGCCCTCGCGCGCGAACAGTGCGGCGGCCTCGCGTGCGCGTGTGTGGGAGGGCAGCGCGCGCACCGGCTGGCTCATCGCCGTCGCGATGGGCTGAGTGGCTGCGTCGGCGTGAAGGTTCAGGGCGAGCGCGTCACGCTCCGTCCAGATGCCGATGGGCCGTCCCGCGTCGGTGACGACGATCGCGCTGTAGCGATGCTCGGCCATCTGTCGCGCGGCTTCGCGGATCGTCACTTCAGGGCCGCAGGCGAGCAGCGGCCCGGACAAAAGGCGTCCGATTTCGACGTCAAGCGTGTGGTGTTGCATGTCGCGCCCCGTACCGCGTTATGTTTGTCTTTTTGAGATGCGGTGAACTTAGCAGACGCGCGAATGGAATTAGATGATCTAGGTCAAGCGTATTGAGATTGCCGGAGCTGACACCTGGGATGGGCGTCAACTCCGGCTGTGGTTACTCGACCTTCGTTGCTCTACAGCGCCGGGTTAGCGCTTGTGCGAGCCAGGCGTCGACGACGAAGCGCCGCCGCCCAGGCCGCCCAACCCGCCAGTGAGGCCGCCGAGCAAGCCCGTCACCGGTGAAAGCAGCGAGGACGCGCCGCTGCTGCCTGCGCTGCTGTTGCCACCGCTGCTACCTCCACTGCCGCCATTGCCGCCTGCCGCTGCGCCGCCGAGTGCGCCGGTCAGCGTGCTGACGATGTTCGTCAGCGGCGCTGCGGGGTTGGACGTCGAGGCTGACGATCCGCCGCCCTTGTTGCCCTGCCCCGATGATCCACCCGGCGCTGCGCCGCCCGCTGCACCGCCGAGCGCGCCGGTCAGGCCGCTGAGCAGGTTGGTCGGCGACGAACTGCTGCTGCCGCCCGACGAGCCGCCGCTGCTGACCGGCACCACGGACACGCCGCCGAGCAGCGCCGTCACGGGCGCGAGCAGGCCGCCCGAGTTGTGGCCTCCCGATCCACCGGAGCCACCCGAGCCGGTTTGCGATCCCGCCGACGATCCATTGGCGACGCCGTTGCCGTTGCCCGAGCCACTGTTGTTGCCGAGCGTGATCGGCACGATCGGGACGCTCACCGCGCCGACGTTGACGATGAGGTTGGCGATCGGGCTGAGCAGGCCGCTGCTGCTTTGGTTGCCATTGCCCGAGCCGCCTACGCCGGTGGTATTGCCTGGGTTGCCACCGGTGCTGCCGCCCGTGTGACCGCCGGAGCCACCGTTGCCCCAACCGCCGTGGCCGCCGTTGCCTGAGCCGCCTGAGCCACCGCTGCCGCCGCTGCCGCCATGCCCACCATCGCCTGAGCCACCTGAGCCGCCGCTGCCACCATGCCCACCATCGCCTGAGCCACCACCTCCCCAGCCGCCGTGGCCACCATCGCCTGAGCCACCACCTCCCCAGCCGCCGTGGCCACCGTCGCCTGAACCACCGTTGCCACCCGAGCCGCCACTGCCACCCGAGCCACCACTGCCGCCTGAACCGCCGCCACCTCCCGAGCCGCCGTGGCCGCCGTCGCCCGTGCCGCCTGAACCACCCGAGCCACCCGAGCCACCCGAG
>NZ_BAYA01000020.1 GCF_000685015.1 Paraburkholderia bannensis NBRC 103871
CCTTCTAGTCGCACCTCAATTTCAAACGCAAGGTCGACATAATAGCGGCTACCACCACTCAAAGCATTGCAATCGGTCAACAGCCTTAGAAGAATCCAAATCGCATGGCCATTTCTGGCGTCAGCGGAAACATTACGGCCATTAACAAGTGCGCGACGCATGCAACTCGCGCTGCGCAAGTAAAAAATCGCCTCACCCCTTGCGCAAAGTCTGCGAAGGCAACTCCCCAAACAACCCGCGATATTCACGCGCAAAATAACTCGGGTGCGTAAATCCCCATTGCGCGGCTGCGTCGCCCACCATTAATTCATCCTGCGCCGTCGAGCGCAATAAACGGCGCACGCCATTCAAACGCACCGAACGCAGATATTCAATAGGCGACACATTGGCGACCCGCTGGAAACTCGTCTGTAACGTGCGGCGGCTGCAGCGCAACGCCACACACAGATCGAGCACCGTCTGCGGTTCATCCGCGCGCTGTTGCAGAATGCGCTCGCTACGCGACACGATTTCGGCATAAGTCGCATGCGTCACGTCGCGCTTTTGCGCGTACTCGGGATTGAACAACTCCAGCAGCATGCTGAGAATTTCGTCGCGAAAGCGCTTGCTCGCCACGGGATTGTCAAAAGCCTCCGGCTGTTGCCGGAACGCGTCGAGAAAGCGCGACAGCTCCGCCCCCACACGCTCGCCCTCTTGCGCGACAACCGGCAGCAAATTGCGAGCGAGCAGCGCGGCAGCCCGCTCGCCCAGCACGCACGCCGCCAGCGCGCGCATTTCGTCGGCGGGAATGCTTGCGCCCAGGTAATACATCGTTTCAGGCGTATAAAAGCGAAAATCTTCGCCAGGGCCGAGCAGCCAGAGCGCGTAGCCATCCAGCCGGCAGCCCTGAAACGTGCCCGACACCGGCCGCTGCAACGGCAACGCAATCGACGCAAAACCGCGTGGCGCAATACCGGATTGCGCCACGCTGCGATTGGTCGATTCGCGAAAGAACAGGAAGTCGGACGCCTGCGCCTGCATGACGACGCTTTCGAAGCGGCCCGGCGTGAGCTGGCTATACACCTGCTCCCAGCCGTTCACCGCCAGCGAATGATCGTGCACATCGGACAGCGCCCGAACCCTGAACTCCATCCCACTCTCCCGCGCCTGCTTCAGGCAAAAGCGAGGTAATGCTTCACGAAACCATCGGACAGCACTTCCCAGACCGTCGACGTGCCCTTGGTCACGAACCACGAATCGCCGGCCTTGAACGTGCGCGTTTCGCCCGTCGATTCGTCGGTCAGGCGCACTTCGCCCTGCACGACGGTCGCCTGCTCGGAGAACGGATAGACGAGGCGGAACTTTCCCTGGTTCGTGCCGAAATAAGCCGCCGACACTGCGTCGGTCGGCGCGCCATGCGTCATCTTCCCAAAGGCGCCGATGTCGCCGCCTTCAATGATCTGCGCGCCGAGGTCGCTCAATTTGCCCCATGCGTCGAGTTCGGAAATCTGGATGCCATGCTGGATTGCGGTAAGACTCACGATTGAATACTCCGTGTCGGTAAATAAATAAAGCGGCGATCAACGACGGCCGTGCCAGTAGCCCGACGTCTGATGCATGACCTTGCCGAGCGTGACGAGCAACGCACGGTATTGATCCTTGCCGCGAATGCTGGCGCGCGGAATCGAACTCACGAGGCGATAACGGTCTGATCCACCCAGAATGCCTTCGGACAGGATCTTGCAGATGATCTGGCTGGGCGTGACGCCGAAGCCCGAATAGCCCTGCACGAAATAGGCATTCGGCCGGTCAGGCAGCGTGCCGATCTGCGGAAACAGATTGAGCGTCGAGGCCATCGGGCCACCCCATGCGAGGTCGATCTTGACGTCCTGCAAATAGGGAAAGACTTCAAGCATCAGCTTGCGATTCCACGCCTTCAGGTCGCTCGGAATATGCTCGACCAGTGACGTCGATGAACCAAACAGCAAGCGGTTTTCGTTCGTCACGCGGTAATAGTTGATGACCGGGCGAATGTCGCTGTACGCGCCGTGGATCGGGCTGATGCGCTTGATCAGCTCGTCGCTCAGCGGCTCCGTCATCGAGTTATACGCGTAGACGTTGATGGTGCTCTTGTGCAGTTCCGGCTCGATGCCGTTATTGAAGCCATCGCACGCCCAGACGATTTTCTTCGCGCGCACGCTGCCCTTGGCCGTGCGCACATGCACCGTGTCGCCGTAGCTGATTTGCAGCGCCGGGCTATATTCGAAAATGCGTACGCCGTAGATTTCCGAAACCGCCTTGGCTTCGCCGAGCAGCAGGTTCAGCGAATGCACGTGGCCACCGCCCATATGCAACAGACCGGCATGGTACACATCGGAACCGATGAGCTGCTTGACGTCCGCGCCTTCCACATAGCGAATCTCGTGCGGACTCCCAAGCGACTTGAAATCTTTTTCCCAGCTACGCAGCGTCTTTGCCTGGCGCGCGTTATAGGCCAGATAGCCGTAGCCGCTGCAAAAATCGGCGTCGATGTTGTAGCGCTCGATGCGCTCGCGCATGATCTGCGGGCCAAGGTCGCTGAGCGCGAAAATCGTGCGCAGGCCGTCCTCGCCCACGTCGGCCTTGATCGCGTCGAGATCGTGGCCAATGCCGGCCATCACCTGGCCGCCGTTGCGCCCCGTGCCGCCAAAGCCAAGATATCGCGCCTCCAGCACCACCGTATCCGTCACGCCTTGCTCGGCGAGTTCCAGCGCGGTGTGAATGCCCGAAAAGCCGCCGCCGATAATCACGACCTCGGCCTGAATATCGTTTTCCAGCGACGGAAAGCTCAATTCGTATTTCTTCGTGGCCGTGTAGTACGTCGCAGTTTCATCTGTGTGCATCGTAAATCCTGCTGCTGGCAGCCTTCAGGCCACCGCGAAATAATGTTTGACGAAGCGCTCGGTATGAATTTCCCACGTGACCGGCGTGCCCTTCTGTACGAACCAGCTGTCGCCTGCGCGATAACGCACCGCTTCGCCGGTCAGGCCGTTGCGCAGCGTGACTTCGCCGGTGACGACCGTGGCCTGCTCGGTGAACGGATAGACCATGTCGAAGCGGCCGTGCGTGCAACCGAACCAGCCCGCGCTCACCGGCGAGTCCGGCGAGCCATGCGTCAGCAGGCCGGATACTTTCGCCTCGCCCTCAAGGATCGTCGCGCCGAGATCCGCGACCGTGCCCAGCTCCTCCATCTCCGGCACGATTTCGCCGGGTTTAATGCTGTACATCGATGCTCTCCGCTCAGGTTTGAAATGACTTTAAGTGCCCAAAAACGGGGAGCGTCAGCACAGATTGGCAAGTGGTCGTGGCCCAGGGAAAACCTCCACCTGCGTCGTGGACTAGTGGGCTGCCGGATCGGCCAGCACCTGGCGCGCGACTTTCACGCGCTCGGAGATGCGCTTTGCGAGCTTGTCGGTATCGTCGGCGAGGCGCTTCATTTCCGAAGCCACCACGGTGAAACCGCGCCCCGCATCGCCCGCGCGTGCCGCTTCGACGCGCGCGTTGAACGAAAGAATCGAGAGCGTGCGGATCGTCCTGAGGATTTCGTCGACGTCGGCGAGAATCGGATTCGTGGCGGCCGTCATCGCCGCGAGACGATGTTGCGCCGCCAGTTGCGCGGCGCGTTCGCCCTGCACTTCGATCACGAGTCCTTCCAGAAAGCGCAGCTCGCCCGTCTCCGAGTACACGCCGCCGCCGACTTCGCGAACCCAGACAGGCTCGCCGCGCGCAGGCCGGATGCGGTAATCGATCGTCCACGACTCGCGTTTCGCGAGCGCCTTGCGCACCACGTCGAGCACATAGACCTCGTCTTCCGGCTCGGTCAGCGAAGGCAAGGTACGCACGGCGTTGTGAATGAAATCGGCGGCGGGATAACCGGTGAGCGCGGCAATGGAAGGCGTCGCATAGACGACTGTGTAAGTCGCGTCATTGAGTTGACGGTACAGAAACCCGTTCATCCTGCCCGTGATGCTGTGCATGATGCCGAGTTCCTGACCCTGCGCTTCGTCTGCCCCAACGCCCGCCCGATGAATCGAGGTCATTGCGTGCATGTTTTCGGGCCGGCGGCTTTAGAAGTTCACCCGGATGCCGGCCATGATCGCCAGTTGCCGATCGGAATTGCTGTTGACGAGGTTCGGGATCTGCGCATAGTTCACGCTTGCGCCCGTCTGCGCGTCTATGCCCAGGCCCGCGCCCGAGGACTTCTGCGCAATTGCCACCGCGTAAAGCGCCGTCTGCTTCGAGAGCGAGTAATTGGTGCCCAGGTTGACCTGATGAAAGCGCGTCGAGCTGCCGCCGCTCACTTTCGCATCGTTGAAGATATACGCCGCGCCAACCGTCCATGCAGGCGTCACCGTATAGACGGCATTCAGTTCAGCAATATCGAATGAGACATCGGCGCCGGCTGGACGCGCACCGCTCGCGAAATACTGGCTGTTTTCAAGGCGCGTATGCGTATAGACGACGGCCACGGTGGCCTTGTCGATGACGACGGAGCCGCCCGCGCCCCAGGCCTTCATCGACGACGCGTTCTGCAACTGGCAATACGAGGCGTCCGTATTGGAACAGGCCAGGTCGCCGATATAGCCGCTCGAACCGCCCAGCGCCGCGTCGAGCGGCTGGTTCAGCGACAGATAGCCCGCGCTCAGCGAGAACGGCCCTTGATTGAAGGCGGCGGCCAGCGCATAACCGCGTTTTGCCGAGAAATTGCCCGCCTGCCCGCCAAAACTGAACGTTCCGCCAAAAGTAAAGCCGCCAAAATTCGCGCTGGTGAACTTGAGCGCGTTATTGAAGTTGAAGGCTTCGTTCAGGTTGTCGATATCGCCGAAATGCGAGCCGTACAGCGTCGCCCAATTGTTGCTCGACGCATAGACGCCCAGAAAATCCGAATACGAATCGTATTGCCGACCGGCGGAGAGCGTGCCGTAACGCGCATCGCCCAGCCCCACCCACGCCTGGCGATTGAACAGCGAGCCGCTTTGCAGCATGGCGCCCGTGCCGGTCAGGAACTGGTTTTCGAGGTCGAAGCTCGCCTTGAGGCCGCCGCCCAGGTCTTCGCTGCCCATCAAGCCCCAGCGCGACGGCACCAGGTTGCCGCCGCTCATCTGCACGGCATGGCCGCCGTGAACGGAGCCATCGGCGTTTGTCGTCTGCTGGTTGGTCGAGTAAATCAGGCCCGCATCCACGGTGCCGTAGAGCGTGACGCTGCTCTGCGCCCACGCCCCACCCGAAATACCCATGAAAAGGACTGCTAATGCCTGACCGGTCAATTTATTGTTCATCGTTTTTTTGAATCGTATTTAGCGTGAGTGGAAGTCCGCGGCGTGCCGGTTGCACATTGGTGCATCTAGATGCACACCGATGCACACGCACGAGACCCGGCTGATCGAGGCGTACCCCAGGGCAAATAAGCGGCGTCGCGCTTCGAGGGCAATGTAGAAGGCCAAAAATGCGCAACGGCAGCACAAATCGGCAACGCGCGAGGTAGAACGCAGCAAACCAGGGTTTGTTTGGAGGAAAGCGCAAGCAAGCTTCAAGCGCTCACGTTTGCACGGCGCGCCCGGTAAAATCACCCTCGCTCCCGCCCCAGAGGATTCAAGCCGATGAAACTCCACCAGTTGCGCGTGCTGCTCGCGCTCGCGCAGCACGGCAGCATGCATGAGGCGTCGCGCAGCCTGCACGTCTCGCAGCCTGCGCTGTCCAAAGCCGTCGCCGAACTGGAACGCGAACTGGGCGTCACGCTGATCTCGCGTTCCGTGCGCGGCGTGAGCCTGACGAACTACGGCCGCGCGCTGGTCAAGCGCGCGAGCGTCGTCGAGCATGAACTGCGTCACGCGCTGGAAGATATCGAGTCGATGCGCGGCCACGCCGAAGCGCAATTGAATATCGGCTTTTCCGCCGTCGCGTCGAGCGGCCCGCTGCCCGAAGCCATCGCCGCGTTTCGCACGCGTTTTCCCGCCGTGACGATTCGCGCCTATGAGTTGCGTCCGCAACAAATTCTCGAAGGGCTGCGCGAAGGCCATCTCGACCTCGCGCTCATTTCCACCAATAGCGGCCCCGGCACCGGCGCGTTCCAGTGGGAGCCGCTTTTTTCCGTGGGCATGATCGTGGCGGCGCGTCCTGGCCACCCTTTAGGCCGCACCACGCGCATCCGCTCGCTGGCCGACGCGCAATGGCTCACGCTCGATCCGCTGGACGATCCGGGCAGCCCGCTGGCAAGCCTCATGCGCCTGCATCGCCTGGACATGCCGCGCGATGTGGTGCAAAGCAGCTCGAATCTGCTGGGCCTGCAACTGGCCACGCGCACGGATCTCATCAGCGTCTGGTCGGATTTCGTGTTTTATGGCGGCGTGGGCCCGCTCGCGCTCAATCCCGATGCGCTCAAGCCGCTGCCGATTCGCGACGAATTGCCGGATTACGACGTCTATATGGTCTATCGCTCGACCGATCTCATGACGCAAACCTGCCTTGAATTCAGTAAGGAAATCCGCCATCGCGGGCGGCAGATGGTGTCGCCGCGCGTGGCGGCGCAAGCCGCGCCCACTGGGGCTTCGCGTGGCAAAAAGGCGTCTGGAGCAGGAACCGATGCACCAGAATGAGGCCTCCATTACTTACGCCGTTTAACATCTGAGTAATAAATTCGTAATTGGGGAGTAATTCGTCGTAACCATAATCCGCCGCCGTGAATTCAGTTTACTTAACGCTCGTTCGCGAGCTCTCACGACGACGGAGCCCCTTGCATGTCTGCCTCACGTGCTACACGCACTCGTTTTCCGCTGCGCCTCGCGGTGCTGTCCAGCGTTGCCGCGCTGGCTGCCTGCGGTGGCGGCAACAACAATAATTCGACCACTGCCGCAACGCCGGCCCCGCCCGCCGATCCTGGCTTCGTCGATAACGCGCCGATTCCCGACGTCCCCGCTTTCGTCGACAACATCGCGACCAACCAGCGCGGCGATGCGCGCTACGCGACGCTCGCGACCAACGCGGGCGTGCGCATTGGCGCGCGTTTTCTCGATCTCTGGCAACCGCTGACGCTGCTCGTCGATGCAGGCGTGTCCGCCCCCGCGAACGGCTCGTTCCCGGCCGTCACGCAATCGACGTGGACTGGCGTGCCCAACGACGGCACGCCCGGCGGCGCGATCCTCAACAGCACGGTGCTCGGCGCGAACGTGCAGTACGTGGTCAACGCCACGACCAGCCGCACCCAGGCGCAGGCCGACGCGGCCTATTACGACGACCGTCGCGGCAAGGGCTACAGCGTGACGGACGGCATGGGCCCGCTCACGAGCGTGTGGCGCTCGGCGGCCCAGCAGACCACCAGCATCACGTCGATTCCCAGCGACGCCACCACGACGCTCTACAACGACTCGGGCAACAACGTCGGCGTGGGCAGCACGACCAACACGAGCTTCGGCCAGGTCGTCGACCTCCTGAACACGATGGGCAACAACGCGTCGACGGAACCGGCCAAGCGCTTCTACAAGTACGCGCGCCCGTTCCGCTGGAGCACGAGCGTCGTGGTCGATCCCACGCTGGTGCCCGCGATCAGCACGGCGCCCGCCACCGATGGCGGCTTCATCAGCGGCCACGAAGCCGAAGCGATGCGCGACGCCATGACGATGGCCTATCTCGTGCCCGAGCGCTTCCAGGAAATGGCGAGCCGGGGTCTCGAACTCGGCGAAAACCGCATTCTCGCGGGCATGCACTCGCCGCTCGACGTGATCGGCGGCCGCATGTTCGCGCTCGCGGCCACCGCCGCCAATCTCTACGATCCGGCTAACGCCACGCTCAAGAGCGCGGCCTATACGCAGGCGCACAACACGCTCATGCAGCTCACCAGCACGAGCGCGACGACCTTCGCGGCCTACGCGCATTCGGGTACGAGCACGACCGACCGCTTCGCCAATTACGCGACCAACAAGAGCGAATTCGCGCGCCGCATGACGTTCGGCTTCTCGCAGATCGAATCGACGGACGCGCCGCCCGTGGTGCCCAAGGGCGCCGAAGTGCTGCTCGAAACACGCTTCCCGTACCTGAGCGCCGATCAGCGCCGCGTCGTGCTGAAGACGACGGAAATCGCCTCGGGCTACCCCGTCATGGACGACGCCGAAGGCTGGGGCCGCCTGAACATGTTCGCCGCAGGCGACGGTTATGGCGTGTTCAACGGCAACGTGAGCGTATCGATGGACGCGACCAAGGGCGGCTTCAATGCCGCCGATACGTGGCGCAACGATATCTCCGGCACGGGCAAGCTCTCGCTGCAAGGCAGCGGCACGCTCAAGCTCGCGGGCAACAACACCTTCAGCGGCGGCTCGCAGGTAAGCGGCGGCGTGCTCGAAGCGGATTCGGCCAATGCGTTCGGCAGCGGCGATGTGTACGTGGGCGGCAACGGCGGCGTCGCGGTAGCTGCGAGCGGCACGCCGGTGACGGTCAACGGCAAGTTCACGCAGCTCGCCAACACCACGCTCGAACTGTCGCTTGACGGCAATGGCGGCGGACGCCTGCGCGTGGGCGGCCAGTTCACCATCGCGGGCGGCACGCTGCACGTGAAGTTCGTGAACGGCTACACGCCGAAAGCCGGCGATACGCTCGACCTCATCGACGGCAGCGGCGGCGCGAAGCAGTTCACGACGATCAACGTCGATGGCTTCAAGGCCACGCCGGTTTATACGAACACGGGCGTGTCGGTGAAACTCTCGGCGTCGTAATTCGCTTCGTTCTCGACGAAGTAAAAAAGCCCCGGCGCGTCGACACGCCGGGGCTGAGTGCTTGCCACGCCAAAGGCAAAAAACAGGCAAAAGAAAGAGCTGCAAGCTCTGCGGGTTTTAAGGGGTGATGACCCAGGCACTCGCGCAGTAATCCTGATGCCCGATGTCGACAGATTGGATGTAAGCAGCGTCGGGCACTGAAGCCATTATTCAATTTCGCCGATGCAGCGTATAGAAGCAGTTATGCACCGCATCGTCGCAGCAGTGCGCAAAATGTCGCAGGTTTAAGGGATCAACGCAGAGATCGACACAGGAATCCAGACATCGTCCGGACATGAGGATTCCGTAGCAGATTTACACGCGCCATCGTAGGATGCAGGCTTTATCGTTTCACCGCCGTGCGCTTCGCGCACGACCGGCACGCCTGTACCAACGATGCATCGCTACGAAACCCTCGCGCACACCATGGCCGAAGAGATCCGCTCCGGCAGCATTCCCGTGGGCGCACGCATGCCCTCTTTGCGTCACGTGATCGCGCAACACGGCGTGAGCCAGGCCACGGCCACGCGCGCTTATTATCTGCTCGAAGAATGGGGGCTTGTGCGTGCGCAGGAGCGCTCCGGTTATTACGTTGCGCCGGGCGCGGGGGTAACAGCGGTCGAACGCACGCCGCTCTCAAACGCAATCGCAAACGCAACCACAACCGCGGGCAAGGTCGACATCAGCGATCTGGTGTTTTCGGTGCTCGATGCCGCGCGCGAACCCGATATCGTGCCGCTCGGCTCCGCGTTTCCCTCGCCGCAACTCTTTCCGCTCGAACGCCTCGCAAAATCGCTTGCGACCGCTTCGCGCCATCTCAATCCGTGGAGCACGGTCGTCGACCTGCCGCCCGGCAACGAAGCGCTGCGCCAGCAGATCGCGCTGCGTTACATGGGGATGGGCATTGCCCAGCCAATGGACGAGATCGTCGTGACCAACGGTGCGCTTGAAGCGCTCAATCTCTGCCTGATGGCGGTCACGCGTCCCGGCGATTGCGTGGCCGTGGAATCGCCCGGCTTTTACGCGGCTTTGCAGGCCATCGAGCGACTCGACCTGCGCGCAGTGCCGATTCGCGTCGATCCCGTCACGGGTCTCGATCTCGATGCGCTCGCGGCCGCGCTGGAGCAGCACCCGATTCGCGCGTGCTGGTTCATGACCAATTTCCAGAACCCGACCGGCGTGACGCTGAGCGTCGAGAAAAAGCGCGCGCTGGTCGCCTTGCTCGCGCGCCACGACGTGCCGCTCATCGAAGACGATGTCTACGGCGAGCTGCATTTCGAGTCCGACTATCCGCTGCCCGCGCTCGCCTTCGACACGCAGGGTCTCGTCATGCATTGCAGTTCGTTTTCGAAGACGCTGGCGCCGGGCTATCGCATTGGCTGGACGGCCGCGGGCCGTTTCGCGCAGAGGGTGCAGCGGCTCAAGCTGATGTCCACGCTGTCCGCGAGCATCCCCGTGCAAGCAGGCATGGCCGATTACCTGCAACACGGCAGCTACGACCGGCATCTGCGCAAGGTGCGCGCGGCGCTAAGAGCGCAACTGGAAGAGATGGAACGCGCGATCCGGCGCTGGCTGCCGCGCGGCGTGCGCTATGCGCGTCCCGGCGGCGGCTATTTCGTGTGGCTGGAATTGCCCGAGGCCATCGACGCGATGGCACTGCATCGGCTGGCGATTGCAAGCGGCGTGAGTCTCGCGCCGGGGCCGATCTTTTCGCCGGAACACGGCTTTCGCAACTGCATCCGCTTGAACTTCGGCCATCCGTGGAGCGAGCGTATCGAGGCCGCGATGCGTCAGCTTGGCAAGCTGCTCGCCGATCCCGCGGTGCGCGTCAGCGGCGGCTAGTGCCGGATCGGCAGTCGATGTCGTAAGATAGGTTTTTTGATGCTTTCTGGATGGATCGACAGGTATGCCACTTTCGGGACGGGGTGCGAGCGCTGCGCGGCAGTTTGAAGAAGACGCAATGGACTGGCAGGCAGTCTGCGCGAGCGACGAGGTGGCCGATTGCACGGCGCGCGCCGTCACGCTCGGCGCGGCGCGGCTGGTGGTCTGGCGCGACGGCGAAGGCGGCGTGCACGTCTGGGACGACCGCTGCCCGCACCGGGGCGATCCGTTATCGGGCGGCAGCGTAAGCGGCGGGCTGCTCACCTGCCCCTCGCACGGCTGGCGCTTCGATGTGAACGGCCAGCAGGTCAGGATGTTGACGGTGGCGTCGCCGCGCTGCATGAGCGCGAACGACGCCACGGTGTATCCGGCCTGTGAACGCGACGGCCTGATCTGGGCCTGCGTTACGAATCCGGCCTAGGCTACGAGCGTTACAAGCCTTACGAGCCTTATGTGCCCGACGCGCGCTGCAACACGAGGCGCGCCTCTAGCCCGCCGCCCGGCCGGTTGTGCAGCGACAGCTGCGCGCCCATCGCCACCGCCAGCTGGCGCGCGATGGCCAGCCCCAGACCGGTGCCGCCGGTGCCGCGATTGCGCGACGTTTCGAGCCGGTAGAACGGCTCGAACACCTTCTCAAGTGCTTCTTCCGGAATGCCCGGCCCACGATCCATCACGGAAATCGTGACCTTGCCGTCGCCCGGCCCTTCGACCAATGCGATCTCGGCGGCGCCCGCGAACTTCAGCGCATTGTCGACAAAGTTGCCGACGACGCGCTTGAGCGCCTGGGCGCGCGTCACCACCGCCAGCGGCGCGCGCGTGTCGTAACGCACATCGCTGCTCGCATCGATGTAATCGCACACGATGCTGTCGAGCATCGAATCCAGGTCCAGGCGCACCGGCTTTTCAGCCGCGCCATGCAACGTGCGCGCATAGGCGACGCCTTCCTTCACAAGCTGCTCCATCTCCTGCAAGTCCTGCCGCAGGCGCGCGCCCTGGGTGTCGTCGTCCATCACGTCGACACGCAGGCGCATGCGCGTGATCGGCGTCTGCAGGTCGTGCGAAATGGCCGCGAGAATCTGCATGCGCTCGGCCATGTAACCGGCGATGCGCGCCTGCATCGCATTGAACGCGCGGGCGGCGCGCGCCACTTCGGAGGGCCCGTTTTCGTCGAGATGCTCAGCCTTCAGATCGGGGCCGAGCGTATCGGCGGCCTTGGCGAGCGCGTTCAGCGGCCGCGTCGCCACGCGCACCGCCAGCCAGCAGCACACCGCCAGCACGACCAGTTGCAGCATCAGCACGAGCGGCAGCCAGCGCGAGAGCGGCAGCGAATGCTGCGGACGCACGTCGATCGTGAGCGGCGTGCCGTCGCTCAGGTGCAGGTGCACCTGGAAGTGCTCGCTATTGCCGGGGATCGCGTTGGCCGTCATCGCGTAGTGCTTGCCGATGCCCTTCGAAATCGCGGACTCGTAACGCATCGACAATTGCGCATCGGGCGCGACGCCCTTCACGCCCTCGCCCAGCACAAACATATAGCTGCGGCGCGCGAGTTTGGGCAGCCACGCGGCGCGCTCGGCGGGCGGCAGGTTGTCGAGCAGCGCCACGGAACTGGCGACCTCGCGCTCGACGTAATCCATCATCATGTTGGCCGTGGTTTCGTCGCGCTCGGTGAGCGTGAGCCAGACCGAAAACGTCTGCGTGAGCGCAAGCCCGATGCACAGGATCAGCGCGAGCCGCGCGAACAGCGTGCGCGGCCAGTGCAGCAGGTGGCGCGCCGCGCCTTCGCTGAAACCGGCAGCCGCGGCAGTGGTGGCGGCAGGCGTGGCGGCGTTCATGGCGAACCCTCGATCGCGCTCACCGTCGACGAGAACACATAGCCCTCGTTGCGCAGCGTCTTGATGTAGCGCGGCTCGCGTGCGCCGTCGCGCAGACGCTGGCGCAGGCGGCTCACGAGCAGGTCGATCGAGCGGTCGAACGCATCGGCCTGGCGCCCCTGCGTGAGGTTGAGCAACTGGTCGCGCGTGAGCACGCGCTGCGGGTTATCGAGGAACACGCGCAGCAGCCGGTATTCCGCGCCGGACAGCGCCACGAGCGTGCCTTCCTCGTCGAGCAGGTGGCGCGCCGTGGTGTCGAGGCGCCATTCGCCGAAGCCGAGCATCGGCGCCGTTTCCGTGACCTGCATGCCGGGCGGCAGCATGCGCGTGCGGCGCAGCACCGAACGGATGCGCGCGAGCAGTTCGCGCACGGCGAATGGCTTCGACAGATAATCGTCGGCGCCCATTTCCAGGCCGACGATGCGATCGGTTTCCTCGCTGCGCGCCGTGAGCATCAGCACCGGCACGGCGCGAAAACGGCTCGCGCGCAGGTCGCGGCACAGCACGAGGCCGTCTTCGCCTGGCATCATCAGGTCGAGCACGATGAGGTCGGGGGCGCCGTTCTCCAGCGCCGCGCGCATTTCGCGGCCATTGGCGGCGAGCGACACGCGTATACCGTTCTTTTCGAGGTAATCCGCGATGAGTTCGCGAATGCCGCGATCGTCGTCGACGATCAGGATGTGGTCGATTTTTTCCATGCGCCGATCATACTCCGCGCTGCGCCGGGCGACGCGCACCATGGCGTCGGCGGTCGTTGGGGTTGGCGGCCGGATCGTCGTCCGGTTCCAGGTTTTCGCGGCGCGTGGCCGTGGTCAGCGTGCAGACGAGCGGGTGCACCGCTTCGTTGGCAAGGCCACCCGCCAGCAGCGCGAGCATCGCAAAGAGCCGCTTCATGCGTCCTCCACCACGGAAAGGCTCGCGCCGTCGTTCACGCCCGCTTCGAGCGCGTAGGCATCCACGCCGTCCAGGCAGCCGAGGTTCACGCGCCAGAGGTTGGGATCCTTGCGCGTCTGATGAAACGGATAGATGCCGCAGTGCCTGCAGAAATAATGCTTCGCGACGCGCGTGTTGAACTGATAGAGCGTGAGGTCGGCTTCGCCGCGCGTAATCGTGAGTTCGCCGGCCGCGAACGGCGGCGAAATCAGCGCGCCCTTGCGGCGGCACAGGCTGCAATTGCAGCGCGAAGCGGGCGCGAGCGCAGTGCGGACTTCGAAGCGCACGGCGCCGCAGTGGCAGGATCCGTGCAAGGCCTCGGCGTTCATGGACGTACTCCTCGATGCGTTGATGTGTTGAATAGCGGATAGCGGATAGCGATGGAAGCTTTATAGCGCAGAGCGAACGGCGCTTTGTATCCCAATGTATCCGCCTCTTCCGACGACACAAAACATTGCACGGCGGGTGTAAAAAGACCGTTTTTTCGCCCGCCGATGCTGGGTGAATCAGACTGGGACAGGCACACGGCACGGTTTGAAGGTCTCGGGGCATACTGCGCGTCTTCAATTCAAACGCCCCCTTTTTTCATCCCCTTCGCGCCGGAGTTCCTGCTTGTTCACCAACGAATTCGTCTCTCCCTCGCCGGGTTTCAGCGGCGCCGCCGCCGAACGGTTGATCGGCTGCCGCCCACTGCTGCGCGCGCGCCGTGCTGTGCTTGGGCGGCTGCCGTTCATGACGCTCGCGAGCGACGTCGCCGATATCGTCTATTGCACGTGGGCCGTCGATCTGCCGCGTATCCAGGCGGCCGGGCTCGTGCCGCCCGGCGTCGAACTCGTACAACGCGAAGGCAAGACGCTTTTCACGATCCTGACCTACGCACACCGGCATTTCGGCCCGGCGATGGCGGGCCCGTTACGGCGGCTCTTTGGGTCGCCGCTGCAAAGCAACTGGCGCTTCTATGTCGATCGCTTCGGTGGCGCGAGCGCGCCGGAGCCGACCGTCCTGTTCGTCAAGAACGTGGTCGATCAGGCGATCTATGCGATCGGCAGCCGCGTGTTCAGCGACGCGCTGCCCTCGCATCTGTCACAGCACTTCGAGCATCGCAGCCATGCGCAGGGCTATCGCACCGTGATTACGGGCGGACGCGGCAGCGCGCCGGACTTTCGGTGTGAAGCCCGGCACACCACGGCGCGTGCATTGCCGCCGCAATTCGGCAGTTTCTTCAACTCGTGGGATGAAGCGGTGGCGGGGATCTGTCTTCAGGACGCGGCGCTCTCGCATGTCGAGGATTGCGGACGACTCGCGCACGCACGCATCGACCTGCCGATCGATCCGCAAAGCGCCCAGCCGCTGGAAGTCGCGCCGACGGCGGTGAGCGGCGCCTTTCTCGACGGTATTGGCGCGACGGGCGCGCCGTTGTGCTTCGTTATTCCTGCTGCGCCGTTTCGCGTGATTTCGGAACGTCTGATTTAAGCGCGACACGCGAGCGAAACGGCCTGGCCGCCCGCGGAGCCAGCGCCAGCACCGCGAGGCAAAACGCCACCTGGGACACATAGAACGTCGCGAGCCACTGTCCGTGGCGCGCGACGTAATAGCCGTTGTGCACCACATCGACCACGATGATCGCGACCGTCAGCGCGAGGCCCGCGCGCGGGCGCACGAACAGCAGCAGCGCCGCGAGCGGGTCGAGGAGCGTGAGCAGGCTCCAGAAGACCTGGCTCGCGAACAGGACGTCGCCGCCATAACCGTAGTCCCAGAACAACCCGTGCGCCGCGATGGCGCGCGCGTGATTGAAGGTCGCCGCAAGCAGGCAGAGCGCGAAGACTGCGCGAATCAAAAGGGAACGCAAAAGGGAGCGTCGATCCATGCGGCGTGCGCAGGCGTTGATTGAATGGCCTGGCGAAGCGTATCAGACGACACACCGGACGCTATTTCTGGCCATCCGGCCAGGTGTTGCGCATCGGCGCCCGTTCTTAAGATTTTCGCGTCGGACTCGATCCCGCAGTCCTTTTCCGCTTCGTCACCATTCGGCCCTTCACCGTGTTCACCCAGAACTTGATGGCGCGCAAACCGGCGCTATGCGAGTGTCGCTCACGGCTTGACGAATGGTGTCAATAATGACACCATGAAACACGAACAGACAATACTCGAACAGATGCGCGGCGAACCCGCCAACGTGCGCTTCAACGACCTCTTCAAGGTCTGTGAAACGTTCTTCGGCGCGGCCCGTCAGTCCGGCTCCAGTCATGCGGTTTTCAGGATGCCGTGGCCGGGCGACCCGCGCGTGAATATCCAGAACGATCACGGCAAGGCCAAGGTGTATCAGGTGCGCCAGGTGCTCGCCGCGATCGACAAGCTCAAGGAGCTGCAATCATGAAGCACGATCACTTTACGTATCGCATCTCGTGGTCGCCGGAGGATGGGGAACACGTTGGGCTGTGCGCGGAGTTTCCCTCGCTCTCGTGGCTCGACAAGTCGCCCGAAGGCGCGCTGGCCGGCATTCGCCGCCTGGTGGACGAAGTCGTGCAGGAAATGACGGCCAACGGCGAGAAAGTGCCCGATCCTATCGCCGATCGCAGCTATAGCGGCATCTTCAAGGTGCGCATTCCGCCTGCGGCCCATCGCGCGCTCGTGATCCAGGCCACCGAAGACGGCGTGAGCCTCAACCGTCTGGTCAGCGCAAAGCTCTGCGCCTAGTCAGCAATCAAGACGGGCGGCTGAATCAGCGTGCTTAGGCGTACCTCAGTGCTTCGGCGTGAATCGAGCAGCGCGCTCAATTGACACGGTTCAATCGGCGCGGTTCAAGCGGCCGCGCGTCATCACCCAGATCGCCACGGCGGCCGCTGCGAATCCGGACGATGCGCCCACCAGCAATGCCCAGCGCGGGCCCCAGTGGTCGGCCACCCAGCCGACGATCGGCGCGCCGATGGGCGTGCCGCCCAGCGCCACGGCCAGCCGGATCGCAAGCACGCGCCCGCGCATCGAAGGCTCGGTCGAAAGCTGCATCAGGCTGTTGGTTTCCGTCGTGACCGTCAGCGCCGCCACGCCGATCACCACCAGCGCGGCGCCGAACCAGCCATAGCTCGGCGCGATGGCCGCCAGCACGCAACCCACGCCGAACATCGCGGACGCAACCAGCAACGACGTAAAGCGCGGGTTGCTGCGATGCGCGCCGAACAGCGCGCCCGACACCGTGCCCACCGCCATCAATGAGGACAGCAGGCCGTAGCCGCCCGCATCGGCGTGAAAGACGCGCACGGCCATCGTCGAAATGAAGATCGGAAAATTCAGGCCGAAGGTGCCGATCAAGAACAGCATGACCACAATCGCCTTCAGGTCAGGGCGCGACCACACGTAGCGAAACCCCGCTACCAGGCTGCCCTTGGCGGGTTTGGCGCGCGCGCGGTTGCGCAGTTCGTGCGAGCGCAGCCGCGTGAGCGACACCAGCACGGCGACGAACGACAGCCCGTTGAGCACGAACGCCCAGCCCACGCCCACTGAAGCAATCACCACGCCCGCGACCGCGGGGCCCACCATGCGCGCGGCGTTGAACGAGGTCGAATTGAGCGCGACGGCATTGGCCAGGTCGCCATCGCCAACCAGCTCTGAAACGAAGGTCTGGCGCACCGGCGAATCGAACGCCGTCGTCGTGCCGAACAGAAACGCGAACACATAGACCTGCCAGAGCTGCACCACGCCCGTGATCGTGAGCAGCCCGAGCGCCAGTGCGAGCACACCCAGGATGGCCTGGGTGAACATCAGCAGGCGGCGCTGATCGAAGTGATCGGCGGCGTAGCCCGACCACGGCAGAAACAGCAACTGCGGCCCGAACTGCAAGCCCATCACCACGCCCACCGCTGCCGCGCTGTGGTGCGTGAGGCCGGTCAGGACGAGCCAATCCTGCGCGGTGCGCTGCATCCACGTGCCGACGTTGGACACCAGGGCGCCCGCTGACCACACGCGATAGTTGAAGCTGCGCAGCGAACGGAACATGCCGGTGGCGGAATCGCTCATGCCTTGCCTCCCGTTGCTATGGCTGCACGAGACGCTGAAGCAGCGCGACGGCGCGCGCCAGTTCCGTCTGCTCGGCGTTGGAGAGCTGCGCGTCGATCGTGCGCGCGAGCCAGTCCTGGCGCGACGCGCGACTGGCGCGCATGCGGCTTGCGAAGGCGTCGGTGAGCGACCAGAGCGTCTGGCGGCCATCAGCGGGATCCGGCGCGCCGGTCAGCAAACCGGCCGCTTCAAGCGCGGCGACCACCGTGCCCATCGACTGCGGGCGCATGCCTTCGGCGCGCGCGAGGCTCGACACCGTGGCAGGGCCGTCGCGCTCCAGGCGTTGCAGGAGCGCCAGTTGGGATGGCGTGAAGTCACCGGCGCTCGACTGCTCGCGCAGACGCCGCTTGAGCTTGCCGACCAGGGCGCGCAGGTCGCCCGCGAGCGCATCGGCCTGCGCAGAAACAGGTTCGGCGCCAGGACGGGACTGGCCAGGGGTCGTTGGGGAGGTCATGCGCGCATTCTAGATAATATGAAGCTAAACTGCAAAGCTTACCTTCATATCTACGCGTAAGGATGGCGTACCCGCCGCCCCCGAAGACCGTCTCAGTCGGTCGATTGCGTGCTGTTGAACAGCGCCAGTTGCGCGTCGAAGGCACGCCGGTACGCGGGCCGCGCCTCGCCGCGCGCGGCATAAGCGGCAAGCGCCGGAAATTCGTCCAGCAGGCCCGACGCCCGCAACCTCAGCAGCACCGTCACCATCATCAGGTCGCCCGCGCTGAATCCGCCGTCGAGCCACCCGCCAGCATCCGGACATTCGGCAAGCTCGCCCAGACGGCCACGGATGCGATCCTCGACAAGGGGCAGTCGCGCCTCGTACCAGGGCTTGTCGCGCTCCTGGAACTTGAGGGTCTGCAATTCGAGAATCGGCGGCTCGACAGTGTTGAGCGCGGCGAACATCCACGCGATCGCGCGGGCCCTGGCATTGGCCTTGTCAGGCAGCAGCCCCGCATGACGCTGAGCGATGTGAAGCACGATGGCCCCCGACTCGAAGAGGCAAAGATCGCCCTCCTCATAAGTCGGAATCTGCCCAAACGGATGCCGCGCCCGATGTGCGGGCGCCTTCATCGCCGCGAACGAAACCAGACGAACCTCGTACGGTTGTCCCACCTCTTCGAGCGCCCACCGAACCCGCATGTCGCGCGCCAGTCCCCTGCCGCGATCGGGCGACCGTTCGAAGACCGAAATAATCGGAAGGCATGTTGAATTCATGGCGCATTTTCCGTGGTGGACACAACCAGACCTGGATCAAACAACCTCTCCCCAAACCTTTCTACCACCCTTCAGATTCATCAGACGATGCCGTAACCACAGACTGACTGACCTGCTGACCTCGCCTCAAAGGCGCTCACTTTCTGTGGAAGGCCTATGAAGAACCTGAAGCTATCGACGCGTCTGATTGCGGGCTTTTCCCTGCTGACCTTGTTGCTTTTCGCCATGGCCGGCCTGGCGTTTTACGGTCTATCGCAGTTGAACGGCAAGCTGGACGAGATCGCGCGCATCAACAACACCGAATCCCGCCTTGCCAACGTGCTGAAGTCGTCGATCCAGGATCGCGCCATCGCCGTGCGCAACCTGGCCTTTCTGGAAGATCGCCAGGCACTCCTCGCCGAAGTCGATCGCATCCGCAAGCAGGAGCAGATTTACGCCGATGCCGCCAGGCAGCTACGCGACATGTTCGCGCATGAAGTCACCACAAGCGACAGCGAACGCAGGCTGCTGGCCGAAGTCGACCAGAGCGAAGCTGCCGCCGTCCCGCCGATGAACCATGCCGTCGAGCAGGCCGTCGCCGGCGACATTCCCGCCGCCACGCGCACCATCATGCACGAAGCGCGCGCGCCGCAACGCGCATGGCTTGCGAAAGCGGTCGCGCTCGCCGATCAGGAGGACCAGGAAAACGCCGCATCGCAGCAGGACGCGGAGCAAACGTACCGCAATATCCGCATCCTGGTCGGCTCGATGGTGGCGCTAGCCATCATGGTCGCCGTCGTCACTGCCGTGCTTCTCACGCGCAGCGTGCTGCGCCAGCTGGGCGGCGAACCCAGCGATGCGCAGCAGATCGCCGGCCAGATCGCGGCGGGCAACCTGGCCGTCCCCATCCGGCTCGCCGATGGCGACGGGCACAGCCTGATGGCGTCACTCGAAACGATGCGCGCGCGACTGACGCGCATCGTGGGGGACATCAAGGCATCGGCGGAATCGATTTCCGTGGCGGCCGGAGAGATCGCGCAGGGCAATCTGGATCTTTCGCAACGCACCGAGGAACAAGCCGCCTCGCTCGAACAGACCGCCGCGAGCATGGAAGAGCTGACGGCCACGGTCAAGGCCAACACCGACAACGCACGCCAGGGCAGCACGCTGGCCGGCACGGCTTCGCAGACCGCCAGCGCAGGCGGCGATGTCGTGCATCGCGTGGTTGGCACCATGCAGGACATTTCGTCGAGCTCATCGAAAGTCGCGGAGATCATCGCGGTGATCGAAGGCATTGCCTTCCAGACCAATATCCTCGCGCTCAATGCCGCCGTCGAAGCGGCGCGCGCGGGCGAGCAAGGGCGCGGCTTCGCGGTGGTCGCGGGCGAAGTGCGCACGCTCGCGCAACGCAGCGCGAGCGCCGCCAGGGAGATCAAGGCGCTGATCGAGACCTCGGTGTCGCATGTGCGGGCGGGCTCGGAACTCGTGCATGACGCGGGGCAGACCATGAGCGAGGTGGTGCGCTCGGTGCAGCGCGTGACGGACATCATGGGCGAGATCGCATCCGCATCGGTCGAGCAGACCACCGGCATCGAACAGGTGAACGTGGCCGTAACGCAGATGGATCACGTCACGCAGCAGAACGCCGCGCTCGTCGAGCAGGCCACGGCGGCGGCGCAGGCCATGGCCGACCAGGCCGGGACGCTGCGCGCCGCCGTGTCGATTTTCAGGCTGGGGGCCTGATCGTCCTGGCTTCGGTGGCGCATCGGTGTCCTGGCGGCGCCATAGCAACCGCGACCAATACTTCCAGAACGAGGAAGGATGACTTCCCGAAATCATGGTTAACCCCAGGGCTTCAAACTCCTAGACTTGCCTCATCGGTTGCGGCGAATCCGCCGCACCGAATACCAAAGCACATTGGAGGTTGTCATGAAGTCCCTGATTCAAGCCGTCGCCGTTGCTGTTGCCCTCGTTGTTCCGGTTGCCTCGTTCGCCCAGTCGAATGGCCCGCTGACCCGCGCTCAGGTGCGCGCCGAACTGGTTCAGCTCGAAAAGGCCGGTTATAGCCCCGCACGCGGCAACGACCCGCACTACCCCGACGACATCCTTGCCGCCGAAGCCAAGGTTGCCGCGCAAAACACCGCCGTCGGCGGCGTGTCGGATGGATCGAGCGCGTCGGGTGCGCCGGTTGCCGTGCGCCCCTCGTACGACGGCATGAAGCCGGTCTACTTCGGCCAGTAAGACTTTGGCCTCGCGCTGAAAGACCGCGTATGACTCAAACCGCGACGGCATCCTCAGTGAAGAACGGGTAGTCGGTATACCCCACTGCGGTGCCGCCGAAGAAGGTTGCGCGGTCGTACGGATTGAGCGGCAGATGCTTGCGCAGCCGCTCGGGCAGATCCGGATTCGCGATGAAGTGCCGCCCGAACGCGACCAGATCGGCGTCGCCTGACTGCACGATCGCTTCGGCGCTCGCACCATCGAAGCCGCCTGCCACGACGATCGGCCCGTGAAAGACCGCGCGCAGCGTCTTTGCCGCGACCGGCGCCTGGTCGCGCGCATCGTCCTCGATATTGCCGGCGATGCGCGGCTCGATCAGGTGCAGGTAGGCAATGCCGAGCGCGTTCAGCTGCGCCGCGACGTACGCAAAGAGCGCCTGCGGATCGCTATCGGACATATCGCCCCAGGAGCCGCTCGGCCCAAGCCGAACCGCAACCTTGTCCGCCCCCCAGATATCAATCACGGCACGCGTCGTATCGAGCAGCAAACGCGCGCGGTTTTCGATCGAGCCGCCGTATTCGTCCGTGCGCCGGTTGCTGCCGTTCTGAAGAAACTGGTCGAACAGATAGCCATTGGCGGCATGCAGTTCCACGCCGTCGAAGCCCGCCGCCACGCCGCGCTGCGCCGCCGACCGGAAGCGCTCGACGATGGCCGCGACTTCCGCCGTTTCGAGCGCCCGATTGGGCGTGTTCGGCACCCAGCCCGCCTCCGTGTAAGCGACGCCGCCGTGCGGCACTTCGGACGGCCCGACCGGGCGTCCGCCGTCGGGCTGCAACTGCGCGTTCGACTGCCGGCCCGCGTGATACAGCTGAAGAAAAATCTTGCCGCCCCTGGCGTGCACCGCATCGGTGACGGCTTTCCATCCGGCGACCTGGCTGTCGTCGTAAAGCCCCGGCGCGCCGAGATACCCGTTGCCTTCCGGCGCGGCGATGGTCGCCTCGCCGATCAGCAACGCGCCGCGCGAAGTACGTTGTGCGTAATATTCGGCCATCAGCGGGCCGGGGCGCGCGCCCTCTTCGGCTCGCATGCGGGTGAGCGGGGCGAGCACGACGCGATGCGCGAATTCATACGAACCGACCTTGACGGGTGAAAAGAGTCTGGACATTTCGATCTCCACAATTCCGTTTAGCTGCTGCGTCATGCCGACAACCGGCGACGCTTGAGACGAAATGTAGAGGCGCAGCCGTCCGGGAAAAACCGTCTGGCGGTGGGCTCAGCCCGGACACGCGTGTCCGCAGTCGCGCAGTGACCACCAGCGGTGACGCTGGCGCGATTGTTCCGGCGAACCGAATAGTCATGCCGGCACCGGGGGATTTACCGCGCGGCCAGCCGTTCCGATAATGCGCAATCGCGCTCGCGCGCACGAAGGGAAAACCTCGCGATGACCGGTGCCGAACGCGTAACCAGCAGCGGCGCCCGCACCTCGGGCGCGCTCGATCACATGAGCGGCATGGTCGTGTTCACGCGCGTGGCGGAAACGCTGAGCTTCGCCGAGGCCGGGCGGCAACTCGGCCTCTCGGCGTCGGCAATCGGCAAGGCGGTCGCGCGGCTGGAAACGCGCCTGGGCGTGCGGCTTTTTCATCGCAGCACACGCAGCGTGCGCCTCACGCCCGAAGGCGAATTGTTTCTCGCGCGCTGCCAGCGCATCCTCGGCGAAATCGAGGAAGCCGAATCCGATTTGGCAATCTCGCGCGCGAGGCCAATGGGCCGCCTGCGCGTGAGCATTCCGCTCGTCGGCACCTTGCTGATGCCGGTGCTCTCGGCGTTCATGCGCGACTATCCGGAGGTGCAGCTCGATATCGACTTCAGCGACCGCATGGTCGACGTGATCGAGGAGGGTCTCGACGTCGTGCTGCGCACCGGCGACGCTGTCGATTCGCAGCTCACGATGCGCACGCTCGGCCACTACACGCATTTGATCGTCGGCGCGCCCGCCTATCTCGATGCACGCGGCACGCCGACGACGCCGGAAGCACTGAGCGAACACGCCTGCCTTCAGCATCGCTTTTCACGCTCCGGGCGGCTGCGGCGCTGGCGCTTCGTGCGCGACGGCGAATCGTTCGATATCGACCTGCCTTCGACAGCCATCGCGAGCGCGGTGGAGCCGCTCATCGCGCTGGCCGAAGCGGGACTCGGTCTCGCGAGCGTGCCCGACTTCAGCGTGCGCAAGCAGCTTGCCGACGGCTCGCTGGTCGCCGTGCTGCGCGACTTCACGGCCGACCGGATTGCGTTTAGCGCGCTCTGGCCGTCGGGCCGCATGACGCAGCCGAAGGTGCGTGTGTTCGTGGACTTCCTGCACCGGCACCTGTTTCCCGGCGCGACGTAACGTGGCGTCGCGCGGGCGGGCGGCGCGACGTCCGGGCTACCGCTCCACGCTACAGCTCCAGATAGCGCGCCTGATCGAGGTCGGCAATGAGCGACGGCCCGACCGGCTTCCAGCCAAGACGTGCTTGCGTCAGCGCGCTCGACGCGGGCATGTCCATGCCGACGAACATCGCCATCCAGCCGAACTGTGCCTGCGCCTGCTCCGCCGCGATCGACACGACGGGCAGCTTGAGACCGCGCCCGAGCGACTCCGCGATCTCGCGGCTGCTCACGCCCTCTTCGCCCACGGCGTGATAGCGCGCGCCCGGCGCCGCCTTTTCGATGGCGAGCCGATAAAGCCGCACGACGTCGGACAGATGTCCGGCAGGCCAGCGGTTGTGGCCCTCGCCGACATAGGCGACCGCGCCCTTCTCGCGCGCAATCGCGATCAGCGGCGAAATCAGCCCTTGCCTGAAGGGGTTATGCACTTGCGGCAGGCGCATCACCGAGACATTCACGCCCGCGTCGAGCAGCGCGTTGCCCGCGATTTCCGAGCCGATGCGTGGATTCGGATGGGTCGTATTGAACACGTCCTCGCTCGCGAGTTCGCCATGTTCGCCGCTGCCCACGCCCGTGCCCGAGGTAATCAGCAAGGGCCGATCCGAGCCCGCCAGCACCGAGCCGAGCGCCGCGATCGCACGCTTGTCCTTTTCGCAGTTCTCGACGAAGCGCGAAAAGTCGTGATCGAAGGCCGCGTGGATCACGGCATCGGCCTGCTGCGCGCCGCGCTTGAGGCTCTCGACATCCTCCAGCGTGCCGAAATGCGCTTGCGCGCCCGCTGTGCGCAGCGCCTGCGCGCCTGCATCCGAGCGCGTCATGCCGGTCACTTCGTGGCCCGCCTCGATCAGTTCCGGAACAAGGGCCGAGCCGATAAAACCGGTCGCACCCGTCAAAAAGATTCGCATGCTCAACTCCTTCTGGTCGTGACAGGCGCACTATCTGCCGAATCTTTATTCCGTTAAAGTAGTGACGTTATCATGGTAAAACGACTAACAGGAATGCCATGTCAGTCACCACGCCTGCCTCGCTCGGCGACTTCCTGAAGAGCCGCCGCACCCGCCTCGACCCCGCCAGCTTTGGTTTTTCCGGGCGTCGACGCACGCCTGGCCTGCGCCGCGAAGAAGTCGCGCAACGCGCCAATATCAGCCCGACCTGGTACACATGGCTCGAACAGGGGCGCGGCGGCGCGCCCTCGGCAAGCGTGCTCGAACGCATCGCGAGCGCGCTGATGCTCACCCATACCGAGCGCGAACATCTTTTCATGCTCGGTCTGGGCCGCCCGCCCGAAGTCCGCTATCGCGCCGTCAACGACGTGCACCCGCGCCTGCAACGTTTTCTCGATTCACTGGAATCGAGCCCCGCCATCATCAAAAATCCGGTCTGGGACGTGATTGCGTGGAACCGGGCCGCGGCCGTCGTGCTGACCGACTACGGCGCGCTGCCGCCCGATGGGCGCAATATCCTGCGTTTTCTATTCGGCAATGCAGCGGTGCGCGCGAAGCAGCATGACTGGGACAGCGTCGCGCGATTCGTCGTGGGCGCGTTCAGGGCCGATGTGGCGCGTGCGGGCCTGGTATCGGAGGCGGGCAAACTCGTCGATGAACTGTGCGCCGCGAGTCCGCAATTCGAGGCATTGTGGCGCGAGAACGACCTGCACAATCACGCCGATGGCGGCGTCAAACGTCTGCTGCATCCGCAACTCGGGCAAATCGAGCTGGAGTATTCGGCCTTTGCCGTCGATGGCCGTCCAGACCTGGGCATGATCGTCTATACGCCGCTAGACGACGACACGGCTCAACGCATCAAGACGCTAGCCGAAAATGCCACGCTGGGCGATCACACGCTGCCCGCCGAAAATCCTGCCTTCTCCTCAGACTAAATCGAATGGCTCCTGGCGAGCCATTTACTCCGCTTATTCAGGATTACCAATTTCCGGCCTGGAATTCCCAAACATTACGATGAAGGCCCACGATAGCTTGATTCAATTTGAATCCGCTATGTCAACGACCTGTAATGATGAGAATGCGGTCAATCGCCCAGCGGGAAAAACTGAGGCAGGCAGGTTAGCAATCGAAGCAACCTGCCACGCGACCCTGTCCAACCGGGACTGACGCATCCCGGCACAACAAACTCCGCGACGTTTCACAGCGCGATCCAGCCGGAGACAACCATGAGACCCGTTTGCCCCTTGTTTCTGGGCTTGATGTTGGTTTTTTGCGCGCTCACGGCTCAAGCCGATGGCGTGACCGGTGCCGGCAGCACCCTCGCTGCCCCGCTCTATACGCGATGGGCCGCCGAATATCGACAGGCTGGCGGCGGCAAGGTCAGCTATCACGGCACCGGATCGTCCGACGGCGTAAAACAAGTCATTTCCCGCGAAGTCGATTTCGCCGGTTCAGATGCGCCGCTCACTGACGACGAACTCAGCCGCAACGGCCTGCGTCAGTTTCCCACTGCAATAGGCGGCGTGGTGCCCGTCGTCAACCTGCCGGGAATCAAGGCTGGCCAGCTGATATTGACGGGCGAAGTGCTCGGCAATATATTCCTCGGCAAAATCCAGTATTGGGACGATCCGGCCATCGTCCGGTTGAATCCGCAGATCAAAATGCCCGATACGCCCATTGCGGTGGTTCGCCGTCAGGACGGCTCGGGCACGACCTTGATCTGGACGCATTATCTCGCCCAGGTCAGCCCGGAATGGAAGCGGCGCGTCGGCGAAGGCACCAGCGTCCATTGGCCGTTGGGAATCGGCGGCAAAGGCAACGAGGGCGTCGCGACCTACGTTGGCTATCTGCCTGGCGCGATTGGTTACGTGGCGTGGGATTTTACGAAGCAAAATCACCTGACGTATGTGGCGATGACCAATGTTGCAGGCGCGATCGTCCAGCCGGGCCCACCCTCGTTCAACGCGGCCGTTGCAAGCGCCAATTGGGCCAGTTCGCTGGCGCCGATCCTCACCAACCAGCCCGACCACGACGCATGGCCAGTCGTGGGCGCGACCTATGTGCTATTGCACGCCGCGCCTGACGGCTCCGGTCGCGCCGACGAAACATTGAAATTCTTCGACTGGGCATTCACGCACGGAGCCGCCGCGCTGCGGACGCTCGACTATGTGTCGCTGCCGGAAACCGTCGTGTCGCGAATCCGCGCTCAATGGCCCGACATGGCGCACAACGATTCGATGCATAAATCGGTCGCAGCCAAGTGACGCGTGACGCCGCACGCCCTTGTCCTTTCATTCGACCGAATCGTGAATATCGGTGAGCCGGATCATGGACGGTTGCACGCTCGTGTCTTCCTCCACGTCATCCTGCGTGGGCGGATGAATGAGCGCATCGAGCCGTGCGCGCGTCGCGAGAAACTCGGGTGAATTGAATTGCGCATAGCTGCGAGGTCTCGGCACCGGGACTTCGATCAGCTCCTGCACCTCGCCCGGATTCGCCTTGAGCACGAGAATGCGATCGGCCAGAAAGATCGCTTCGTCAAGGTCATGCGTAATGAAGAAGATCGTGATATCCACGTTGCGCCAGATATCGAGCAAATGACGCTGCATTTTGGCGCGCGTCTGCGCGTCGAGCGCGCCAAACGGCTCGTCCATCAGCAGGATCCTGGGCCGGTTGGCGAGCGCACGCGCAATCGCCACGCGCTGCTTCATGCCGCCCGACAGCTGATGCGGATACGCATTGGCGAACTTCTCCAGCCCCACGAGATCGAGCCATTGCAGCGCCTCGCGTTCCGCCTGCGCCGCGCCCTGCCCACTCATACGCAGTCCGAACATCACGTTTTTCTTCACCGTGAGCCACGGAAACAGCGTATAGCCCTGGAACACCATGCCGCGGTCGACGCCCGGCCCGCGCACCGGCTTGCCGTCGACGCGCACTTCGCCCGACGTCTGTGCGTCCAGTCCCGCGAGAATGCGGATCAAGGTGGACTTGCCGCATCCCGAAGGCCCAATCACGCAGACGAATTCGCGCCGGTGCGTCGTGAAGCTGATATCGGAAAGCGCCGTATGCTCGCCTTGCGGCGTGGCGAAGCGCCTGGTGAGATTGCGCACTTCGAGAATCGGCTCGCGCGCCTTGAGCTTTGCGAAACGCTCGCGTACCTCGCTGGATTGCAGAAGATAGTCGGGGACGGGCTGCGGGTTGTACATGGTGGCGTCCTTTTAAATGAAAGCGTGATGCATGCGAGGCTCATGAAGCGCGTTCACGCCTTCAAGATGCGATCCCACGGAAACAGCTTGCGTCCGACGTACGCAAGCACGAGATCGGTGCCCAGGCCAATGATGCCGATCATCATGATCGCGGCATAGACGTTGTCGAAGTGCTGATAGCGCGCCTGCTGCGTGATGTACCAGGTGATGCCCGAACTCGTGCCCACCAGTTCGGCGACGATCAGGTACGTCCACGCCCAGCCCAGCAAGATGCGCTGGTCGCGATAGAGGTCGGGCAGGATGCCCGGCACGACAACGTGCGTGAGCAGCTTCAGGCGCGTCGTCCCCAGCGTCATCGCCGCTTCAAGCAAGCCGAACTCCAGCTTGCGCGTGGTGTTCGCGATGATGAGCACCTGCTGGAACAACGTGCCGATCACGATAATGGCGATCTTCGGCGCGTCGTAAATGCCGAGCACGGCCACCATCAGCGCGCCGAAAGCGGGCGCGGGCAGATAGCGGAAGAACTCGAAGAACGGTTCCTGAAGGCGGGCCAGCGCGCTATACGTGCCGCACACGATGCCCAGCGGCACGCCGATCAGCGACGACACCAGAAAGCCCCAGAAAATGATCTGCACGCTGTGCCAGAGGCTTTGATGCAGCCACACGCCATCCGCGGAAGCAGGCGGCGTGGTGAACGCCGTGTAGAACGCGCGCAAGACTTCGTGCGGCGCGGGCAGGTACACGGGATTGGCGGGGACGCCCGCCGGCAGCGCCGCGTGCGTCTCGCGCGCATGCGCAAGCTCGTCGGCGAATATCGCTTTGTCGATACGCATGCCCGGCTGGAAATAATCGACGCTGCCGGGCTGCGTGATCAACATCTGCGGATGCCACACGAACGGCACATAGCTCACCACGCACCACACGAGGAGCGGCACCAGAAACGAGCCGAGTCCCAACATCCATTTGCCGCGTGGCGTTAGCTCGCGGCGCACTGCAAACATACCGGTCTGGCTGATTTCGGCCATGGCGCTCTCCTCTTGTGCTGCTAGACGGCGGTGCGGTTTACTTCAATGCGCTCGTGAGCGACGGGTCGACATAAGTCCCCACGTCCTGCGACGTCTTGTAGACCTGGTACTTCACGTTGAACACGTCGGCGGCATGGCTGGAACCGTAAAGCGACTTGAAGCCGTCCGCCTTCACGTAGGCCTGCTGCGCCTCGGGCAGCGTGAGCAACTTCGTGCCCTTGAGCAGCGGCAGGTATTGCGCGGGCGTGAGGCCCACACGCGCCGACATGATCTTCACCGCATCGCCTTGCGTGGCCGGGTCTTCGATGTAATGCACGACGCGATACCAGACCTTGGCGAGCTTTTCGTAGTCCGCCTTGTGCGCCGCGAGGCTCACGGGATTCACGGCGAGCACGTCGTAAATCAGGCCCGGTTCGTCGGCGGAGGTAAACACCGGGCGCGCGCCCGGCACCGCGCGCTGCGCCTCGCCCGCATTGGGCTGCCACGCGGCAATCGCAGCGATGTCGGACGACGCCAGCACTTGCGGCGTTTCCGTCGTCTTCGCATTCACGAGCGTGACGTCGCCCTCTTTCATGCCCGCGCGCTGCAACGCGTCGAGCAGCAGCAAATGATCGACCACGCCAAACTCGACGCCGATCTTCTTGCCCTTCAAGTCCTGGATCTTCCGGGCAGGCGGCTTGGCAATCACCATATCGTTGCCGTTCGAATAATCGGTGATCAGCGCCATCACGTTTTTCGCGCCGTTGGCGCCCATCGTGAGCGCGTCGCCGTTTGTCACGAGCACGGCATCGAGCTTGTTCGCGGCGAATGCGTCCATCGAAGCGGCGTAATCGAACCAGTCGAACTTCACGTCCAGACCGGCTTCCTTGAACCAGCCCTTGTCAATGGCGACCTGCCACGCGACCCAGCCCGGCCAGTCGCTATAACCGATACGCAGCGGCGCGGCGCTCGCGGCCTGGCTGGCCGCGGCAAAAAGGCCGGCGGCGAGCGCGACGCCCGCGGCAAGCCGGGTGGCCCAGCGGCGCGCCGGGGCCGCGCCTTGTTCAAACGTAACGTGCGTGGTTTTCATGGCTGATCTCCAGGTATTGAACGGTACGGCAGTGGTTTTTAAAGCATTTGAAATTGACGCTTTCATCAGCATTCCTGCTTTTCTGTCGATTCAGCGGGCGTCGATGCATCGTGGTTCAACCAGGCACGCCAGCCGCCGAAAGCGCTGATATCGGTCGCGCCGTGCAAGGCGATGCTCTCGCACAGGAATCCCTGCACCGTGCGGCCATCGGCGAGCATCAGCGTGCCGATGCCAAGCGGTGCGGGAACCAGCGCAACAAAGGAGCCGAATTGCGCGGCGGGCATTTCCCAGACTTCGACTTCGACCGCGACGCCGCCTTCGGCAACGCGTTGAAGGCCTGGTTTGTTGCCCTGTGGCAATGCGTAGAGTCGATATGCGGACGCCGTTTGCGTGGTCTCGACCAGGCGCGCGCCACGCGAAGTGAGCTGGCCGTTAAGCGGCTCCCCGCTCAAATGGGCGCCAACCACGGCGACACGGACGTTGTTATCCGGTTGAATCGCGCTTAGGGGCTCGCTCTCGTTCAGCCATGCGCGTGCAATCGCCAGCAGTTTCGCGTCTTCGTGTGCGCGCGCACCGAAGGTGATGCCAAAGGGCTTGCCTGCGTGCCTGCCGGTTGTGCACACTCCCGCAGGCACCGCAATTGCGGTCTGATCGAGCAGGTTCACGAAGTTCGTGTAATAGCCGAACTTCGCATTCACGCCGATGGGATCGGCCTCCAGCTCCGCGACGGTCGAGGTCGTCGGCGATGTGGGCGTCAGCAAGGCATCAATATGCGGCCAGACGCGATCGGCCTGCATACGCAACGTGGCCAGCCTGTCGAGCGCGGCGAAGGTATCGGCGGCACTCCAGCGCGTTGCGCCGCCGATAATCGCGCGCGTCACCGGATGCAAGGCCTCCGGATGCGCTTCGTAAAACGGACGAATTGCCGCCAGCCGCTCCGCCACAAATGGGCCTTCGTAGAGCAGGCGCGCCGTGTCCAGGAACGGTGCGAAATCGACCTCGACAATCTGTGCGCCTTTGGCACGCAGTTGTTCTAGCGCCGCATCGAATGCGTGCGCGTACGACTCGTCGCCGTAAAACTCGCGTTGCTCCGCGAGTGGCACGCCCAGACGCAGACCGCGCAGAGAGATAGCATCGGCCGCGAAACCGTCCCATTCACGCGCGTACGGATCGCCTTCGGTCACGCCATATGCGGATTCAAAAACCGTTTGCGCATCATTGATTGTGTGCGCAAAGATCGACACGCAGTCCAGCGAGCGGCATGCGGGCACCACGCCTTGCGTACTCAACACGCCCTTGGTCGGCTTGAGCCCGACGAGCCCATGAAATGCTGCAGGCACGCGGCCGGAACCCGCCGTATCGGTGCCCAATGCGAAGGCCGCGATCCCCATTGCGACCGATACGGCCGACCCCGAACTCGAACCGCCCGAAGCGTAGTCCGGATCGAGCGCATTGCGACACGCGCCAAACGGCGAGCGCTGGCCCGACAAGCCGGTTGCAAACTGGTCGAGATTGGTCTTGCCCACAGGAATCGCACCCGCCGCGATCAGGCGCGCGACGACTGCCGCGCTTGTCTGCGGGGTGTACGCATACTCAGGACACGCGGCCGTAGTCGGCACGCCTGCGAGATCGATGTTGTCCTTGATCGCGAACGGAATGCCGTAGAGTGGCAACGTCGCTGGATCGCGTCCCGCCAGCGCATCGACATAGGCCATCATTTCGTCGCGCGTGAGCGCACGAATCCAGACAGGGTGCGCATCGTCGCCGGCGGTGCGTGCGGCAATCTGCTCGACGACTTGCGCGGGCGTGAGGCTGCCGTCCAGATAGCGCGCGCGCAGCGCCGCAATCGTCATCGGCTGGTCGAATATCGTTGTGAGCGCATTCATTGGCATGCGGCCTCCTCGCCGCCGATGTTCTCTGTTGCGGTTAGAGAAGGGACATCGGCATCCACGCGAATCACCATGAGCCGCTGGCCTGCCGTGACCGCATCGCCTTCGGCGCAGGCGAGCGACTCGACCACGCCCGCCGCGAGCGCGCAAACGGTCACTTCCATCTTCATCGATTCGAGAATGGCAACGTCCTGGCCTTCCTCGACACGCTCGCCTGCGGCCACCAGCAGTTTCCACACGCTGCCCGATACGTCCGCGCCAATCGCACGGCAATCGTCGTCCAGCGCGTCCTGGGCGGTCGCCTGCTCAGCGCCCTGGGCGCCTGGCTCGCCGACATATTCCGCATGCCCCGCTTCGCGCCAGCGTTCGCGCTCCGCTTCGAACGAGGCCTGCTGCGTGCGTTTGAATGCGGCAATCGATGCGGATTCTTCGCTCAGGAAGTGCTCGTATTCGCCGAGATCGAATACCGATTCCTCGATGCGCAATGCGCGCCGCCCCGCGATAAATTCGCTGCGCCATTCCGCCAGTTCAGCTTCGCTCACTTCGAAAAAGCGGATTTCATCGAAGAAGCGCAGCAGCCACGGCTGGCCCGGCGCGAATTCCGCCGTCGAGCGATAGCGGTTCCACATCTGCACCGTGCGACCCACGAACTGATAGCCGCCGGGGCCTTCCATGCCGTACACGCACATATACGCGCCGCCGATGCCGACCGCGTTTTCAGGCGTCCACGTACGCGCCGGGTTGTATTTCGTGGTGACGAGCCGATGACGCGGATCGACGGGAGTGGCCACCGGCGCGCCCAGATAGACGTCGCCGAGCCCCAGCACCAGATAGCGCGCGTCGAACACGATGCGCTTCACGTCGTCGATGCTGTCGAGCCCGTTGATGCGGCGAATGAATTCGATGTTGCTCGGGCACCAGGGCGCATCGGGACGCACGCTCTGCATGTAGCGCTCGATGGCGATGCGTGTCGACGGATCGTCCCACGACAGCGGCAGATGCACGATGCGATTGGGCACGCGCATCGCATCGACGGCGGGCAGCTGCGCCTGCGCGCTCTTGATGTGATCGATCAGGCTTTCAAGCGGCAGTACGGCGGGATCGAAATGCACCTGCAACGAGCGGATCCCCGGCGTGAGATCGACAATGCCCGGCAGGCGATGTTCGGCAAGCCACTTCATCAGCGCATGCACGCGAAAACGCAGCTTGAGGTCAAGCGCGGGCGGGCCATATTCGATCAGCAGATTGCGGTCGCCGGAGCGCCGGAAAACGACTGCTTCAGCTTCGTCCGCAGGCTCGCTTCGATAAAGCACGCATTCGTGCGCATCGCCCGACGACTGAGCGCGCGCAGGCACGAAACGCACCGTATCGCCTGGACGCAACTGGCCGAGCTTCCACAGTTGCTCGCCCACCACCGTCACCGGGCAGACAAAGCCGCCCAGGCTCGGGCCATCCGGGCCGAGGATCACCGGCATATCGCCCGTGAAATCGACCGCGCCAATCGCGTAGGCATTGTCGTGAATATTCGACGGATGCAGGCCCGCTTCGCCGCCGTCCGCGCGCGCCCATTGCGGCTTCGGGCCGATCAGGCGCACCCCCGTGCGGCTGGAGTTGTAGTGAACCGTCCAGCGCGCCTCGTACAGCATGGCGACGTCTTCGCGCGTGAGGAAATCGGGCGCACCATGCGGGCCGTCGAGCACGGCCAGTTCCCACTCATGCGTCAGGGCCGGAACGCGTTCGAACGGCAGCGTTGCGCCCGATTCGCCCTTGCCTGCACCGGGAGCCAGATGCAGCACGTCGCCTTTGCGCAGCGCTCGTCCCGCGTGGCCGCCAAACTGGCCAAGCGTAAACGTTGCCTTGCTGCCGAGATAATCGGGCACCTGCAAGCCGCCCTTCACCGCGAGGCACGCGCGCACGCCCGCCCCCGTCACGCCGCCAAGCTTGAGCACATGGCCCGCCGCCGCGCGCACGACTTGCCAGAACGGCACAGGTTGGCCGTCCAGCGTCGCGGCCAGTGGCGCGCCGCCCAGCACGAACAGCGTTTCGCAATTGAAGCGCAGCGTCGCGCCGACCATGGTGAATTCCAGGCCCGCCGCGCTGGCTTCGTTGCCGAGCAATTCGTTAGCCAGACTAAACGATAGATCGTCCATGGGCCCCGAAGGCGGCACTCCCACGTCCCAATAGCCCAGACGGCCCGGCGTCTGCTGGACGGTGGTCTGCACGCCGCCATCGAGCACATCGACGGTATGCGGCGCAAACAGGAACCGCCCCAGAAAACCGGTGGTTTGTTCGCCCGCGGCAAACGTCGCGGATCCCACCACGGCACGCAGATAGTCGAGATTGGTCTCGATGCCGTAAAGCTGCGTGCGCTCCAGTGCGCTCGACAGTTTCGCGAGCGCGGCTTCGCGCGTGTCGGCCGTCGCGATGATCTTGGCCACGAGCGGGTCGTAGAACGCGCTGACTTCCGCGCCTGCATCGACCCATGTATCCACGCGTACGTCTTCCGGAAAACCGACATGCGTGAGCACGCCCGAACTCGGCTGGAACTGGCGGTTGGGGTCTTCGGCGTAGACGCGCACCTGGACGCTCGCGCCGTGCGGCGTGCTCACGCGCGTAGCAAACGTGGAGAGCGGCGCCAGCGTGCCTTCGGCCTGGCGGATCATCCACTCGACGAGATCCACGCCATAGACTTCCTCGGTCACGCCATGCTCGACCTGCAGGCGCGTATTCACTTCGAGGAAATAGAATGCACGCTCGCGCGCGTCGAACACGAACTCCACCGTGCCCGCGTTGGCGTATTGAACCGCACGCGCAAGACGCACCGCCGTCTCATGCAAGGACTGCCGCTCCGCCGCACTCAGTCCCGGCGCGGGCGTTTCCTCGATCACTTTCTGGTTGCGCCGCTGCACCGAGCAGTCGCGCTCGCCCAGCGCGATCACCTCGCCCTGGCCGTCGCCGAAGATCTGCACTTCGATATGGCGCGCGTGCTCGACGAACTTCTCCAGGTACACGCCCGCGTTGGCGAAGTTGCTTTGCCCAAGGCGGGCAACCGATGCAAAGGCCGCTTCCAGTTGAGCCGCATCGCGGCACAAGGACATGCCGATGCCCCCGCCGCCCGCCGTGCTCTTGAGCATGACCGGATAGCCCAGCAACGCGGCCGCTTCGAGCGCGGCCTGCGCGTCGGCCAGCAGGCCGGTGCCCGGCAGCAGGGCCACCCCATTCGCCTGGGCGATCTCGCGCGCCGTGTGCTTGAGGCCAAACGCCGTCATCTGGTCGGCGCGCGGCCCGATGAACGCAATGCCGGCCGCTTCGCAGGCCCGCGCAAACGCTGCGTTCTCCGAAAGAAATCCATATCCCGGATGCACGGCTTGCGCCCCCGTCTGGCGCGCCGCGTCGAGAATGGCCGCCGCGTTGAGATAGCTTTGCGCAACGGGCGCGGGGCCGATACAGACGGCCTCGTCCGCCAGCATCACGTGCATGGCGTGGCGATCGGCCTCGGAATACACGGCCACCGACGCAATGCCCAGGCGCTTGAGCGTGCGAATCACGCGGCACGCAATCTCGCCGCGATTGGCAATCAGGATCTTGTCGAACGCCATCACGCCTCCCACACGAGCAGGCGCACCGGCGTGGGGTTATAGCCGTTGCAGGGATTGTTGAGTTGCGGGCAGTTCGAGATCAGCACGGTCACGTCTTCTTCTGCGCGCACTTCCACGTATTTTCCGGGCGCGGAAATGCCGTCCTCGAACGTGAGCTTGCCCAGCGGCGTAACTGGCACGTTCATGAAGAAGTTGATGTTGCTGACGAGATCGCGCTTGCCCAGCAAGGCCGCCGCGCCGCAGGTGCAATGTGCGAGCGCGTTGAGGTAACTGTCGCGGCAGCTGTGCATATGGCGCTTGTCGAGCGCATAACGCACCGTATTGCTTTCCGCTGCGCACGCGCCGCCAAGCGTATCGTGACGTCCGCAGGTATCCGCGACGATAGTCAGCAGCGGCCTGCCGAGATTCGACATCAGCACACTGCCCGCGCTCAGATAAAGGTTGCGTTGTGCGCGAATGGTGTCCTGCGCGCTATAGCGCTCGACAGGATCTTCGCTGCGATAAAACAGCGTATCGACGGCCTGATTGCCTTCGAGATCGACAATGCGCAGCGTCTGGCCGCGCTTGAGGTCATACAGCCACGGCTCGCCTGCGGGGAGCGTGAAATCGTAATGGGCGTGGCGCTCGTCGAGCGCGCTTTCGATGATCGGCATGGCGGCTCCTCAGGCGAACAGGCGGTCGGTGTTGGTGAATGCGCGGCCGTTTTCGGCACACGACGTGCGGCAGAGATCATCTGCGGGCGCGCTTGCATCGGCGGCATAGGCGCGCCATGCAATCAGTTTCACCGGCTTCGGTGCGTAATCGCGTTGCGGATCGAGGGGATGCGGTGCGGTGGAAAACGCCGCGAGCGTATTCATTTCGAAACGCAGATCGAGCGCGCTGCCAGCCTTCGAATGGTTCGGCACATATTCGAGCGAGCCGTCGTCGCCGACCGACACCTTGCTGAAGAAGTTCACGTTGGCGACGAGATCGCGCGCGCCAAGTCCATATTTCGCGAGTTCGAGCACAAGGCTGTCGCGGCCATTGCGGATCATCTCGTTGCGATGCGCCTGATAGCGCTTCTCGCCGTATTTGCGTTCGAACAGCGCGGCGTCGCCGACCCCGCCAAGCGGATCGTGCCAGCCGAGCGTGTCGCCGGTAATCGAGGCGATCACGCGGCCCATATCGGTATGCAGCGCGTCGCCGCGCGTGAGATGTGCAGTGTGCTGCGCCTTGAGCGTATCCGCCATGTTGTAGCGTTCTAGCGGATCTTCCTGTCGATGGAACACGGCGGCGAGATTCGCGCCGCCTTCAAGGTCGACGATGCGCAGCGTGAGGCCGCGGCGCAGAATGCCCGACCAATGCGTGCCGGCGGGAATCACGGTTTCCCACAGCGGTGCGGGGTCGGGTAGTTCGGCGTGGAGGCTGGACGGCATGGAGGCTCCTGGTTGCGAAGGGAATAAGCGTGAGAGGGCGACCAGACGACATCGCGACCTCCCGGGCTTTTATCCCTCCGTGGAGCCTCGGCACCGCCCTCGATATGAAGGTGGGAGACGAGACCGGATTGCTCTCGGACCAGGCATCGGGCGCAGGACTGAATGTGACTTCGTCCTGCGCAGCGACCGGAACCCTAGCGATCCTAAGATGATGCAAATTACTTCGCACCTCTCGCCAGGGGATTTAGCGAGATCTGTGCCAGCGCGTCTGCTTCGATTCAAAAGCCCCGTTGCTTAAAGGGCCTGGCGGTGAAATTGGGTGGCGCGGCCAGGTGCCTGAAGCGGTGCGCGCTTGTGCAGCGCGCGCCCCATCGTGGTGATTCATGCGCTGCAAGCGAACCGCGCGGCACTATTAATGGGCGCGCGGTTCGACGCGTTGCACGTCGAACCACGAGATTGAGGGATGGCATAGCTGTTGCGTTCAACGCGATCATTTTGATTCGCCTGATACCCAGCCATGTCCCATACCCTGCGCCAGTTTTTCTATTCGATCTTTGCTTCGCGTTTCATCGAATTGCAACGCGGGCATGATCTCGAATCGAAGCGCCGCAATCGACGCGGCCTTTAAACAACGGCCGCTTTACGATTACATGTGCCACTTCACCGCCGCCGTCAGCGTGCGCGGCTCGCCCGGCATGTTGTAAAGATCGGCGTTGCCGTGCGCGGAGATGAAATAACGACGGTTGAAGATATTGTCGAGCGTCAGGGTCACGTCCACGCGTTTCGACCGATACCCCGCTCCCAGGTTGAATACGGTAAACGACGGCAACGTCACGAGGTCGCTCGCCGACGTATAACGGGCCGACTGGAACTGCAGGCCGCCCGCCGCGTAAAGACCGTACGGCAAATCGTGACGCAGCCACAGGTTCGCGCTATGTCGCGGCATGAGTCCCGGTGTATTCGACGAAACCGAGAGCCCGGCCCCGGCCGCCTGCGCCGAACCGCCAACCGTCCCGTCCAGATACGCGTAGCCCGCATACAGCATCCATTTCGGCGCGATTTCGCCCGTATAACCGAGTTCGAGTCCGTGCACATGCTGCGTGCCGATCGGCAACACGTAGCCGGGATTGTTCGGGTCGCCGATCTGCTGGTTGGTCTGGCGCATGTCGAACAGCGCAATGGTGCCAATCGCCCGGCCGCCGATATCGAATTTCGTCCCCACCTCATACGCCGTCGTCTTTTGCGGCGACAGCGCATCGCCATTGGCAAACGCGCCCGAACTGATCAGCGTATCGGCCAGCGGCGTGAATGACTGGCTAAACGAACCATAGATCGTGAGCCAGTCGAGCGGCTCGTACATCAAGCCGACGCGCGGGCTCCACGCACGATCGCTGCGATCGAGATTGATATTTGCTGCAGTGTAATCGTGGCGAATTTGCTGGAGATAGTCGAAACGCAGGCCCGCCAGCACCTTCCAGTGCTCCGTAAGCGAGACCAGATCCTGCGCGTAGCCGCTCGCGACACCCACCACGGTCGAGGCGTTCGTGCGTGCGGGCGTGCCAGCGGGCACGCCTGGCAAATCGATCAATTGCGGATTGAACAGGTTGTAGCTTGCCACCTTGGTGACGCTATAAATCGTGTCGAACTTCTGTTGCTGGGACAGTTCCACGCCATACAGCAGATCGTGCTGCATCCCGAACAGCGTTGTCTTCTGGGTCAGTTCGAACACCCCGTCCACGCCATGATCCTGGCGCTGACGCGTCGCCTGATCGAGCGTCACGCGCGGCGCGGCGGCGACCTTGATGGGCTCGAACGTCACGTAGTTCTTGCGCTCCAGCGAATAATCGTAAGCGCGGATCGCACCATGAAACGCCAGCGAATTGCTGAAGCGATGATCGAGCGTCACCGTGGCGCTCTTCGCCGAAATGTCGTTATACGAGCTGTTTCCGCCATCGGCTGAACCGTAGTACGTCTCGATCGGCACATTGACGGGCCGCCCCGCATAGGCGGGAATGCCCTGATCCGACGTGCGGCGGTCGTGCAGGTAGTCGAATTCGACGTTGAGCACCGTGTCCTGGTCGAGCTTGAATTGCGCCGACGGCGCAATCGCCTGGCGATTCAGCAGGAACTTGTCGCGAAAGCTGCCTGAATTCTCGGTAGCGCCAGTCAGGCGAAAGCGCGCCGCGTCATTCGCATTCCAGCCGAGGTCGAATTCGCCACGGCGCTCGCCTTCCGTGCCCAGCGTAAAGCCGACATCGTTCACCGGATTGGCGAGCGGACGCTTGAGCACGCGATTCACAATGCCCCCCGCCGAGCCGCGCCCATAGAGCACGGCGGCGGGCCCCTTGAGCACCTCGACGCGCTCGACGTTGGAGAGGTCGCGATAGTACAGCGCGTCGTCGCGAATCCCATCGACGTACTGATCCGTGATGCTGTTGAACCCGCGAATGGTGATCTGGTCGCGCTGCCCGTCGCCCAGCGAATAGCCCACGCCCGGCACGTTGCGCAGCGCGTCCTGCATCGAGTTCGCGTTCTGGTCTTCGATGAGCGCGTGCGGCACCACGTTGACCGTCTGTGGCACGTCCATGACCGACGCATCGGTCTTGGTCGCCGAGCGCGTGCGGCTGGCCGAATAGGCCTCGCCCGCTGCGGAAGCACTGACCGAAATCGCCGGCAGCGTTGCTGAACTGGTGGCCTCAGCCTGTGCGAATGCGGATCTGGCGCCCGCGATTGAAGTTAGTACAACAAAGAGATTGCGAAAAGTGTGATGGCTCGACATCTTCTGGTGGTGTATTCGCCGCAAGCGTTTGCGCCGGAACGATGACCAGCCTATCCGGGCATTGACCTCTCCCGGATCCGAACGCGAGCGCGACCGCCTTGCGTTCCCCCGACGCCCCCGCTTATGCGCAGCTTGTTATGAATTCTTTCATCCGTAATTTTTCGTAATAGTAGCGAGAATGATTTTTATTTGCAACAAGTGCTTAAGATTTCCCTCAGATATCCATTCTATGGATTTGCATGGCTAATTTTCATCAATTTGCCGGATCAATGGCGAGTGGCTATGCTCGGCTCACATGCTGCCGTTCATGGCATCACAGTCAACGTCCTCTCCAGCCGGTGTCATCATGCAAGCCAACACATTCAAAGTCCGTGTCGATAGCATTCGCGACGAAGCTCACGGCATCCGCTCGTTCCGCATCGCACGCGTCGATGGAAAACCGTTCGCGCATTACGAACCGGGCGCACATATCGACGTCACGGCGCCGTCTGGCGTTACGCGCCAGTATTCGCTGTGTGGCGATCCGGCTTTCAGCGAGTTCCAGCTTTTCGCCGTCAAGCGCGAACCGGAATCGCGCGGCGGCTCACGCTCATTGCATGACGATGTGGGCGTTGGCTGCGAACTGCTGGTGGGGGCGCCGCGCAATCTCTTTCGCCTCGACGCCCAGGCGCGCGCGCACGTGCTGATTGGCGCGGGTATCGGCATCACGCCGCTGCTGTCGATGGCGTACCGGCTGGCCGAACGTGGCGAGCCATTCGTGCTGCACTATTTCGCGCGCGGCGAGGCGCATGCGGCGTTCCTTCCCGTGCTATCGCAGGAGCCGTTCGCTTCGCATGTGCGGTTTCATTTCGGCGTCGGCAACGGCGACCTGGCCGTCGCGCTGCGCGAATGCCTGGTTGGCGTGCAGAGCGGCACCCACGTCTACACCTGCGGGCCCGCGCCCTTCATGGACGAAGTCGTGGCCGTGGGCGAAGCCACGCCGGCCGTCGCTCAAGTACACCTGGAGCGTTTCGGCGCCGACCCCGCCGCGGTAGACGCAGACACGGCGCAAGGCGAATTCGACGTCAAGATCGCGAGCAGCGGCCAGGTCGTGCGCGTGGGCAAGGAACAATCGATCGTTGACGCACTGGCCGCCATCGGCATCGAAATCGACACCTCATGCGGCGAAGGCGTGTGCGGCACCTGCATGGTCGATGTGGTCGAAGGCGATCCCGAGCACCGCGACCATTGCTTGAGCAAGGCAGAACGCGCGAGCAACAAGGTTATTTGCTGCTGCGTTTCGCGCTCGCGCTCGCCGCTGCTGATCCTCGACGTTTAACGGCGGCTTTTTTAGCCGGAGCGCTGGCTGCATGGCCGACGCCCGCGCCAACCGGCCCTGCAAAACGCCGCATGATATTCATGAGCAGGTCGCGCATCCACGCAATCCCTTCGTCTTCGTGAAAGTGCTCGTGCCAGTGCATCGTCACGGCCGCCGAAGGGATGTCCACCGGCAATTCGAAAATCTCAAACCCGCCGCCACGCGCCAGCAGTTCAGCGAGGCGGCGCGGCAAGGTCGCAATCAGGTCTGTCACGGCCAGCACGCCAGGCAGCGCGACGAAGTGCGGCACCTCCAGCCCGATATTGCGCGCCACGCCCTTTGAACGCAGCGCGTCGTCGATTGCGTGATGGCTGTGCTCGACCGAGCGGATCAGCACGTGCGTGCCCTCGACGAACTCCGCCAGCGTGATCTTTTGGCTGCGCGCCATTTCGGGCCGCCGTCTGCGCACGCAGACATATCCCTCTTCGAACAGCACCTGATGGCGCGTGCGCGACGTCAGCTCCGGCAGGTTGCCGATAGCGAAATCGAGCTTGCGCGAACGCAGCGCTTCTTCGATCTGGCCGACGGGCAGCGGCTCGATACAGATCTTGATGCGCGGCCCGAGCCGCTTCACCTCTTCGCAGATCGACGGCAGATACGCCATTTCCCCGGCATCGGATAGAGAAAGACGGAAGGCCCGCGTGCTCACCTGCGGGTCGAAACGCTCTGCATACCTAAGCGCCTCGCGCACCGAATCAAGCGCCCGCGCGACGATCACCGCCAGCTCCTGCGAAATCGGCGTGGGCTGCATGCCGTGACGCGTCCTGACAAACAACTGGTCGTCGAACAACGCGCGCAGACGGGCGAGCGAATAACTCATCGCAGGCTGCGATAGCGCGAGGCGCTCGCCCGCTTTCGTCAGGCTCTGCTCCTCGACGATGGCGAGGAAGACACGCAGCAGGTTCAGGTCGACGCCATCGAGCGTTTGCATGAGATATCCATTCAATTTATGTGTCGACTAATTTTAGATCAATTTGACGCATGACACGAGCGGAACGACACTGCAACTACGCACTGCACCATCAACGCGCGAATCGCACCGTTACTGAAACATCCACCCCGCATTCACCTCGATACCCTTAAATCATGAGCGAAACCTGGCAAAGCATCGACACGCGTTCGCTGCGCGGCCTCGCACAAGCCGACCGCATCGCGCCGTCTCTCTACTACGATCCGGCGCTGTTCGAAGCCGAACTCGAACGCATCTTCTACAAGACGTGGATCTGGGTCGCGCACGAAAGCGAGCTGCCTAATCCCGGCGACTTCCGCACCACCACCATCGGCCGCCAGCCGGTCATCGTCGTGCGCGACAAGACGGGCGCAATCAACGTCCTGCAGAACCGCTGCCGCCATCGTGGCGCGACGGTTTGCGAGGAGCACAAGGGAAACGCAAAGGGCTTTACCTGCCCCTATCACAGCTGGTCGTACGCGCTCGACGGCACGCTGCGCGCGCTGCCTTATGGCGACGGCTACGAAGGCGTCTGCGAAAAGGGTGACCTGCCGCTGGAAAAGCTGCGCGTCGGCGTCTATCAGGGCCTGATTTTCGCGAGCTTCAACGCAGAGATCGAACCGCTCGAAGATTTCCTGGGCGGCGCGAAGCCGTGGATCGACCTGTTCATGAAGCAAGGCGCGGGCTATCCGGTCAAGGCCAATGGCGAACATAAGTTCCGCTTTAAAGGCAACTGGAAAATCCAGCTTGAAAACACGACCGATCTTTATCATTTCCCGGTCGTTCACAAGTCGTGGCTCAAGTCCATCGACGAAGAAACCACGGCGGTCATCACGAGCTTCATGACCAGCGACCAGGCCTTTTGCCGCTCGCTCGGCAACGGCCATAGCCTCGCGGTGCTCGTGCCGGAACTCGTCGATCTCGACCAGGACGACGGCGCGCCGCTGCCTGAACGTTTCGACGAACTCGCCGCGAAACTGGCGGAAAAGCACACGCCCGAAGAAGTGCGACGGATCGTGCGCTCGCTCATGGGCGTCGGCTTCAACCTGAACCTGTTCCCGAATCTCGCGCTGTCGATGGCGTTTTTCCGCGTGCTGCGGCCGATTTCCGCCGATGAAACCGAGATCCGGCACGTCGCGCTGGGCATGGATGGCGGCCCGGACGAAGCGAATCGCGTACGCCTGCGCATTCACGAACACTTTCAGGGCCCGTTCGGCTTCGGCAGCCCCGACGACGCAGAAGCGTGGGAGCGCGTCCAGCGCGGCTCGCATGCAGGCGCGAATACGCCGATTCTCGTCAATCGCGGCCTGAATCGCGAAACGACCGCGCCCAATGGCGAAAAAACCGCGCACGCGACCGACGAAACCGGCATGCGCGAAGCTTATGCGCAGTGGCGCAAGATGATGGAGGCATGATGGACGACCGCAACAAGTTGATGTCGCAGGATACGTTTTCGCGCGCGGTGCGCTTCATCTGGCGCGAAGCCGAAATGCTCGATCGCCGCGAATATCGCGAGTGGCTGCAACTGTGGGATCCCGAGGGCTTTTACGTCGTGCCGATCGATCCGGCCACGACGGATTTCGCCGCCACGCTGAACTATGCGTATGACGATCAGGAGATGCGCGAAAAACGCGTGGAGCGTATGACGTCAGGCTACTCCGCTTCCGCATCGGACGCGGCGCGCACAGTGCGCACGGTCTCGCGCTTTACGCTGGCCAGCGACGAGGCGAATGTCGTCGAAGTGCAATCGGCGCAGATCATCGTGGCCTACAAGCGCTCCGTGCCGACGATTTTCGCCGCGGACTTGACGCATCGAATCCGCTTCGATGGCGACGACGAGCCGCGTCTCGTGCAGAAGGTGATCCGGCTGATCGATTCGACGGATGCATTGAACGCGATTGGTTTCCTGCTTTAAAGCCGCTTTAAAGCCGCTTCAGAACCTCATCGGCCTCGATCATGCATCGAGGCCAACTTCACTTTCGGTCAATTCTATGCCCACGCTTGAAGTGTATTTGCCCGCGGGCCACACCGAGTCCCGCAAAGCCGCACTCATCGGTGAGCTAACGCAAGCCACGGTCAGCGCCATCGGCGCACCAGCGGACGCCGTGCGCATTCTGCTCAGCGAGCTTGCGGCCAGCGACTACGGCATAGGCGGTCGCGCGGCTTCCGAAGGCACGCCGCCTGCGTTGCCAGTCATCATCGCGATACTGATTGCGGGCCGCACCGACGAGCAAAAGCGCGCGCTCATTCACGCGCTCTGCGAGACGGGCGCGGCCGTCCTGGATACACCCATCGACGCCACGCGCGTCATGATCAAAGACATTCCGAATACGGATTTCGGTCTTGGCGGCAAGACGGCTAAATCGCTTGGCCGTTAGCGAGCGGCAACCAGAACCGGCATTCAAGGCCGCCCGCTTCCACCGGCACGGCGCGAATCACGCCGCCATGTCGGGCGATGATGCTTTTGCAAAGTGACAGGCCAATGCCGTTTCCCGTTTCCTTCGACGATGAAAAACCGTCGAACAGACGCTCATGACCTTCCGAAATGCCGGGGCCGTTGTCGCGCACGAAGACCAACGCCTGGCCTTCGCTCAGGCACGCGCCAATGGTCAAGGTCTTTTTCTCGCCTTGCACGCCTTGCATCGCAGCGAGCGCATCGATCGCATTGAAAGCCAGATTGAGCACGACCTGGCCGATCAACACGCGCTCGCACTCGATCAAGAGCGGCTCGTCGCCTGGCTCGACATGAACGCTCACATCGGCTTCCCGCGCGCGCAACTGCACGAACCACGCGGCTTCGGAAAGGATCGCGCGCAGATCGGCAACCGCGATATTCGGGTCGCGTCGCGCCACATATTCGCGCACGCTTTTGATGATCGCGGCGGCATGCTCGGCCTGGCGATCCGCTGCGCGCAGGCCCCAGGTCACCGATTCGGGCGGCGCGGCCTGCGAAAGCCGCTGGATCGCACCCTCGACGAAATTGCGGATCGCCGCTACGGGCTGGCTCAGCTCGTGCGCAATCGCCATCGCCATTTCACCCATCGCGTTGTAGCGGCCCGCGTATTCGAGCATGCGCGCCTCTTCGCGACGCGCCTCTTCGGTTCGCACCACGTCGGTGACGTCGCGAAAGTGAATCAGCACGCCACGCAACTCTTCTTCCAGCTCAATGCGTCTGCACGTAACGCGCAGCCAGCGCTCGCCATCGGCACTGCGATAACGGCTTGGCCCGGACGGCCCGTCAGCGGGCGCCTGCGCGAGTTGCTGCACAAGGCGCGACGCTTCTTCGTCGGCGACGTGATCGACGATTGCACCTGGCGATTCATTGGCAGCGAGACCCAACAGGCGCCTGCCCGATTCGCTGATGTACTGGATCCCGGCGACGTCATTGAGCAGCGCCACGCCTTCGCTCAAGTCCTGCATGAATTCGCGCAGCCGCATTTCGTGCGCGCGCAACTTTCTTTTGATGCCTTCTTCGGCGCTGATGTCGCGAAACTGCACCATCACGACATCGCGCTCTTCCAGATGCACCGTCGTGGCAATCGCTTCGGAAAGCATGTCGTCGCCGGTGCGCGACCGGTAACACCATTCGTAGACCTGCGGGCCCTGCGTGGCCGACCGGTTCATCGCGGCAATGGCCAGTTCGCGATCGTATTTCGGCTCGGGCCGGGTCATGTCGCGCGCTTTCAGCGGAATCAATTCATCCACGCTGAACCCGAGCGCTTCGCACGCAGCCCGGTTTGCCCAGACGATGGCTTTGCTGTGCGCGTCGTGCAGCAGCACGCACAGCGTCAACGCATCGAGCAATCGGCGGAAATCGGTTTCTACCAGGGACGTCATGTGCACGGTTCTCTCAAACGAGCCACATCGCTCATGCGCAACGATAGCACCGGCTGTTTACCGGTGGAACCTGAAGATTTCTTTAGGGAGACGCAGGATTTCACCCATGTTTGCAGCCTGCGCCCCAATTGCTGGCCAATTTTGTCGTTCCTAGACTGAACTACAAATCGGACGAGTCGCTTTCCGGCAGGTAAGCAGCGCCCGCATCACAACGTCAACCACTTGCCGCCCACTCTTCAGGAGATGCTTCATGCGCGCTACCGCGACCGCTATTTCGCCACAGGCCGGCCATTTCCCGGCTTCGCTGCAAGCCTGTGCCAACGACCGCCTGACGCTGGACGAGCTTGTCGAGGTCATCGTGGCGCGCCGCGATGAGTTCGAGCGGCTCTCGCACGTACCGCGCGACGTGATCGACATGTTCAAGCGCGTGGGCATCTATCGCGCCGCCACGCCGAAGCGCTTTGGCGGCGACGCACGGCCGCCCGCCGAATTCCTGCGCATGATCGAGCGCATCGCCACCGCCGACGGCTCGGCCGCCTGGGTCGCGAGCTTCGGCTCGGCGAACATCTACCTGGCCGCGCTGCCCCTTGAAACGCAGGCGAAAATCTATGCGACGGGCCCCGACCAGGCATTCGGCGCGGGGCTTTTTCCCGTGCAGAAAGTGCAGCCAGCTGAAGGCGGCGGCTGGCTCGTCGAAGGCACGTGGAAATTCGCGAGCGGCTGCAAGGGCGCGGACTGGCTGGGCGTCGGCATCGATACCGGCGCGAACGATGGCGGCGCGCCGGGCAAGCCGCGCACCGCGGTCTTTCGCGCCTCCGATATCGAAATCGTCGAGAACTGGAGCGTCGTCGGCATGCAGGGCACCGGCAGCCACGACCTGCGCCTCAAAGGCGCGGTGGTATCGGACGAATGGACGTTCGTGCGCGGCGGCCCCGCCACCGTCGACGAGCCGCTCTATCGCTACCCGACCGTGGCCTACGCCGCCCAAGTGCTGGCCGTCGTCAACCTGGGCCTCGCACGCGCCGCGCTCGACGTCGCCAACCAGATGTCGGGCGGCCGCCGCACGACCACCGGTGCACCACAGCTTGCGGATCGCGCGTATTACCGCATCGAGCTTGCCAAAGCCGAGGCGCAACTGCGCTCCACGCGCGCGTTCTTCTACGAAGCCACAGAAAGCGTGTGGGAATCGATTGCGGCGGGCAACAGCGCGACGCCCGACCAGGTGAGCCTGCTGCGTCTGGCCGCCACCCAGACCGCACGCGAAGGCGCTGACGTCGTCATGCGCGCCTACCGGCTGGGCGGCACGATGGCGATCTACCGCACACACCCGCTCCAGCGCCTTCTGCGCGACGCGATTGTCGTCACGCAGCACGCGTTTCTTGCCGAAGGCAATTACGACGGCGCGGGCGCCGTGTTCGTCGGCGTGCCGCCGATTCCCGGTTATCTGTAAAGCGCCCGCTTTGCAGTTTCATACATTAATTCGAACTACCCAGGATCCATTCGATGAATTCCGCCAATAAATTCCCCCTGCGCGTCCTCTTTTGCTGCGGCGTCACGCAGAACTTCTTCGATCTGCCGCGCGAACAGATCAGCACCGTCTGGCAGGCATACGGCCGGATGCTGGCCGCCATCGAAGCCATGGAAGGCGTGCGCGTACTGGGCATCATGGACGACGATCGACTCGTGGTCGGCCAGTCGGACGGCGCGCCGTGGACGTTCTACATCATGGCTGACGTGGTGGACTTCGACACCGTCACCGCCGTGTGCAATCTCTATCGCACGACCACGGTCGGCGAATACAACCTCTGGCGCTACGGCAAGATCGAAGCTCGCGTTGGGCGCGAACTGGTCGTGCCGCCCGCAACGAACGCGTGAGTTCGCACCATGAGCGACACTGACGCACGTATCGCGGCACTGGAAGCGCGGCTCGCCGAACTTGAAGCGGAGCGCGCCGTGCGCCGCACGTTCACGCGCTATATGGCGCTGTGCGACGTGCCCGCCACGATGCTCGAAGGCGAATCGCTGGGCGCGCTATTCACCGACGACGCCATCTGGGAAGGCGTCGGCACACATTACGCGCAAACCTTCGGGCGCTCGCGTGGCCGCGCGCAGATTGTCGCCATGCTGTCGCGCTATTTGCCGCCCACCGCGCATTTCACGACCAATGTGCATTTCGTCACCTCCGAAACCATCGATGTGAATGGCCTGCAGGCGTGCGGGCGCTGGATCATGATGCAGGCCTCAGGTTATGTCGATGGCCATGCGGAATTGATCGGCGCGAGGCTCGTGGTCGATTTTGTGCCTTCGGCTAACGGCGTGGACTGGCAGATTGCGCATTTCCGCACGGAACGCCTTTTCGACGCGCCGTGGTCGGTCAATCCACGCGCGGCCCTTCTTCCGCCAGAGCAGGAGCTGTCAGCATGAGCACGTTGCTTCAGCAATTTTCATTGGGCGGCCACGGCGCCGCCAGTCCTACGATCGTCATCAAGGACTCAATCGACATCGCGGGTTATCGAACCACTGGTGCGAGCCGCGCATTGGCCGATGTTGCACCGGCCCGTCAGCACGCCGAGGTTGTGCAGCGCCTGCTCGACCACGGCTGGCACATTGTCGGCAAAGCCAATATGCACGAGCTGGCGTTCGGCATGACGGGCATGAATGCCTTTACCGGCACGCCGATCAATCCGCAGGACGCTACGCGCATTCCTGGCGGATCGTCCAGCGGCTCCGCAGCCGCCGTCGGTGCACGCCTGGCCGATGCCGCGCTTGGCACCGACACCGGCGGATCGATACGCGGCCCTGCTGCCTGTTGCGGCGTGATCGGGCTGAAGCCGACCTTTGGGCGCGTGTCGCGGGTTGGCGCTGCACCTGCAACCAGCACGCTGGATTGCGTCGGCCCATTTGCGCGTGAGATGCGGACGATCGTAGCGGCGATGACGGCAATCAGCCCGCAATTCGACCTTTCCATTGCCACAAGCAAAGCGAACGATACGCGCGTTGGCATCGTGCGGGCCGAAGCGCGACAAGACATTGCGCAAGCCGTCGAACTCGCCGTGCGCAACGCGGACTTTGCATTGGAACATATCGATCTGCCCGGGCTCGCCGACGCTTTCACTGCGGGTCTTTCGATTATTAATCGCGAAACGTCGGCGGCATTTGGACATCTGGTCGAAACCGGCCATCTCCAGCCCGATCTCGAAGCGAGATTACGCGCCGCGGCCAATACAAGCCATCAGGACGTCGAGAACGCCGAGCGCGTGAGAGCGCAGTTCACCCAGGCCGTCGATCATGCGCTGGAAACCGTCGACGTGCTGGTCATGCCGACACTGCCGGACTTTCCGGTCACGCTGGAGCAGGCGCGCAACGGCCCGTCGGTCATCGCGATGTCGTCGCTGATCCGGCCATTCAATTTGAGCGGCCATCCCGCGTTGAGCCTGCCGATTCCCGTGAAAAACACGACACTCAAGGCCGGCCTGCAAATCATCGGCCGACATGGCGCGGACGAACAGGTCTGCGCCGTGGCGTCCCGCATCGAAGCGGCGCTGTCCGCCTGATCGTTGCACGCACATCCTTTCTGGAGATCATCCCTATGACATCAAGAGTCGCCGTCGTGACAGGCGCAGCCCGAGGCCTGGGCGCGACTATCGCCGCAAAATTCCATGCGGCAGGCTATCGCGTCGCCCTGGCCGACCTCGCGCTCGACGCCGCGCGTGAAGTCGCCGCGTCGCTCAGCCCCGATGGATCGAGCGCTTTCGCCGTGCCGCTGGACGTGACCTCGAAGCCGGATTTCGATAGCGCCTTGAAAACCGTGGTCACGCGCTGGGGCCAGGTCGATGCGCTCATCAATAACGCAGGCGCATCGAAGGTCGTGCCCGTCATGGAAATTACCGGCGAGCAATTCGATCAGGTCATCAATGTCAATCTGAAGAGCGTGCTATTTGGCTGCCAGGTGTTCGGCCAGTATTTTGCCGACCGGGGCGAGGGCCGCATCGTCAATATCGCTTCGCTGGCGGGACAGAATGGCGGCTCGGCGACGGGCGCGCATTACGCCGCCGCGAAAGGCGGCACGCTCACGCTGACCAAAGTGTTTGCACGCGACCTGGCCGCCAAAGGCGTGACTGTCAACGCCATTTCGCCCGGCCCGCTCGACCTGCCCATCGTTCACGAGAGCGTGCCCGCGGACAAGCTCGACAAGGTCATTGCGGGGATTCCGGTGGGTCGGCTCGGCAATGCCGACTATGTCGCCGATGTGGCGATACTGCTGGCCTCAGGCCAGGCGTACTTCGCGAACGGCGCCTGCTGGGACGTGAACGGCGGCCTGTATATGCGCTAACCGCGTTGTATTTCCGGTTTTATCAGCCGCGCGATGCGGCTGATAAAACATCCCGCCCCGATCAAATCTTCTCCGCGCCGTCGTCTGGATTCCAGACGGCGACCACGTCGCGCACGAGCATCGCAATCGATTCGGCACCCAGCTTGTCCTTGATGCTCGCACGATGCACGTCCACCGTCTTGACGCTGATTTCCAGATCCGCGGCAATGCGTTTGCTGCCCTTTCCATCGATCACGCCGCGCAGCACTTCCTTCTCGCGCGCCGTCAACGACTCGATTCTCTGCCGCAATTCGCTGCGCTTCATTTCGGCGGCATGCCGCTGGCCCGCGATCTTGAGCGCGCGCTGGACGCGGTCGAGCATCTGCTGCGAGTTATAGGGCTTCTCGACGAAATCGATCGCGCCATTCTGCATCGCGCGTACCGACATGGGAATATCGCCATGCCCGCTGACGAAAATAATCGGCAGTGTGGCGCCGCGCCGGTTCAATTCGAACTGGACATCGAAACCGCTGCGCTCGGGCATGCGAACGTCGAGGATCAGGCAAGCCGGCGTCTTCGCATCGAATGCCGCGAGGAATTCCGCCGCGCTGCCAAATCCTTGCGACTGGATCCCCACCGAATCGAGCAGCCACGCAAGCGAGGTACGCATGCCGCTATCGTCGTCGACGATATAAACGACCTGAGCAGGCACCGTCATCTGCTCTCTCCACAATAAGTTAATGCCCAGAAAATGAGGCGTAGAAAGAGCCTCCTGCTATCGTGCCATCCTATCTGATCAAAATGCGCCTGGTAACCAGGTATTGCGCTTAGGTGATGAATAGCGCGCCCCGCGCGACACGCTGAAGAAATCTTTATGTCGATGCGGGCAAGCGCTTAGGGCGCGGGCATTCGTGCCGATACATTTCAAAATTCGCGTGGCCTAATCTGAACGTATCGCTCATGCTCATTTCCGGAACCGCACCATGCCCCACTCTCCTGGCAACCTCCCCACGCCCGCCGACGATGCCCGCGCCAATTTCCGGCAAGCCATGGCGCACCTGCCCGCAGCCGTCAATGTCATCACGACCGATGGCCCAGCCGGGCGCTGCGGCATCACGGCCAGCGCGGTTTGCTCCGTGACCGATACGCCGCCCACGGTGCTGGTTTGCCTGAACCGGTCGAGCGCGATGCACCCCGCTTTTGAAGGCAACCGGCGCGTCTGCATCAACGTGCTGCCCGGCGAGCATGAAGACCTTGCGAAGCATTTCGCGGGCCTCACGAAGCTGCCGATGGACGAGCGCTTTGCCTTGCCCGGCTGGGACGCTGGCGACTCCGATGTACCCGTCCTGCGCGACGCGCTAGCCAGTATCGAGGGCAATATCGTCGAGATGAAGGAAGTCGGCTCGCATTCGGTGATGTTCGTGGAAGCCACTCGCATTCGTGTGCGCAGCGACGGTGACGGGCTGGTCTATTTCAGCCGCAATTTTCATCGGATCACGCGTCCGGTGGCAGCCTGACCGCTTGACGACTGCAATGAAAAAGCGCCCATTTCGGGCGCTCTTTCGTACTATCAAGCGGGTTTGCGTATCGCGCCGTCGAATTCCGGCGCCAGTCCCAAATGATCCAGCATCGCCCCAAACGACGCCACGCGCCGATGCACATAATCGGGCACGTCGACATCGGCGTAATCGTAGAAGCCCTTGCGCGTACGCAGCCCGTCGCGGCCTTGCTCCATATTGTCGATGACGGCCTGCGCCGGTTCGAAACGCGGCGCAATTTCACGCGCAAGATAGTTCGAAGCGTAAAAGAGAATATCGCAGCCGCCCCAATCGATGAATTCGAGCAGCCCAAGCACTGCGAAACGCAGCCCAAAACCCGTGCGTATTGCCGTGTCGATATCTTCCGCGCTGGCCACGCCCTCTTCGACCATGCGCGCCGCTTCGTTCATCGCGAGCGCCTGGATACGCGGCACGATATAGCCCGCGGACGGCGCGCAAACAATGGGCCGCTTGCCGATGCGCGTCAGCAGGTCGGTTGTTAGCGCAACGGTATCGGCATGCGTGGCGTCGCTGCGGCTCACTTCAACGAGCGGAATCAAATGCGCGGGATTGAGCCAATGCGCGTTGATAATGCGCCCAGGCCGCGCGCTGATCGCCTGCAATTGCGTGACCAGGAAAGTCGAGGTAGTCGAAGCAATGACCGCGTGCTCCGCGAGTGCGCTTTCCATCCAGCGCAAGGCGTCGGCTTTCACGTCCAGCACTTCGGGCACCGCTTCAAAGACGAGCGCTGCCTCGCGCAACGCTTTCGCACCGTTCTCACGGCTCACGAATTCGATACGCTCAAGAACCCGCGCGGCCTGATCGGCAGTCAAACGCCCCAGCGCCACAAGCGACTGCAATTGCTCGCTGATTGCAGTGCGAGCCTTCTGGACAAAGACATCATGCTCCGCGTGGGAACGCACCTTGAAATCCACGAGCGTCGCCTGCAGTCCCGCGAAAGCAACGGCAAGCGCGATACCCTGGCCCATGCGGCCCGCGCCCACCATATGCACGCGCCCTATGCCCTGAGCGGCGCTCACTGGCGGACTCCGCTAGCGAGCATCGCTCGCAGCGCCGTTCGCGGCAACGACGCCATCCCGAGCGCTTCGAGCGTGCGTCCCTGCGCGTACAGATCGCGTCCCGTCACCGCGCTCGCCAGCGAGAGCAGTCCCTGCGCAACCGGCGTCGGCACGCCCGCATAACGCCCACAGGAAACGATGAAAGACAACCCGAGGCGCGTGTCCTCCAGCATGTAACGATGGCTCTGCAAATCGATCTTCTCGCGCCAGTCGCCGCTATCGGTGAGCTTGCCGTGCGCGCCGCGCCCATACATCCATTCGTCGCCTTCGCTCGCGTAGTGATCGGCGAGCGGGAAATGCGGCGCGCCGTAACCAAGCGCTTCGCGCACCGCCATGCGCTCGGCGTCCAGCGCATTGGTCACGCGCCGGATCGACGGCTGCGTGCCTTCGTTATGGATATCCCAGCTTTCGAAGTGTTCGAGCGGCCCCGCATTCATCAGAATGAGCGGCGGGTGGATGACCGGGCCCGCATTCATCAATGCGCCGGACAGCGCATCCTCGATGCGCTCGACCGCTGGATAGGCGCTTTCGAGAATCTCGAAGGCCCAGTCTCCAGCGTCGGCGGGAAAGACGCCCGTCGGCAGACGCGTTGCATAAGCACTGATCACGACGCGATTCGCACCGTGCGTGCGCACGAGATACGGCAGCGTGCCTGTTTCGGCGACTGCCACCCGGCTGCGATTACCCGCGGCGGCAAGCGCATCGGCGAATATCATGCTACCGAACGTGCCGGGCGGCAAATAGACGACTTGTCCGTCTTTCAACAGCGGTGCGAGTTGCGCGGCGAGCGGTTCATGCGTGATAGCAGGCAGTGGAATGACGATCAATTGCGCCCCGTCCACGGCGTGTGCGATATCGTCCACCACCTCAATCGCCCCGGCTTGACGCTGCCCGGCAAGCGGCACGCGACGCGTACCACGCCAGTCCTGCACCTCCAGTGCGCCAAGCGTGCGCAGCTTTTGCGCCGCATCGCGATCGCGCCGCCACCAGCTCACTTCGTGCCCTTTTTCCAGCATGTCGATAGCAGCCGCATGGCATCCGTGTCCACCACCCAGAACGCAGACCTTCATTCCCACTTCTCCTGTTTTGCGCATTCAGCGCCCGTGTTGCGTGAATCGGACGCGCGAATCGCTCGACCGCAAATCGGGTTGTCGAATTCGCGCGCTGACTGGAATGAAATTACGCGCGGGGCGCTGCCCTGTCGCTTCAATTCGCGCAAGTCCGCTACGAATCCGGCAAGCCCTGGTTGCGGGCGCTTTTTTTCTCGCCGATCATGGCACTGACGAGCACGACAGACGCACGACGAATCGAAGAGACCGGCTTATGACTCCCGCGATATCCCGCATGAACCCCAACCTGCTGCACGCCACGCACGCGCGCGCCGATATTGAGCGCACCGTCGCGCGTCTGCTCGGCCCGCACATCATGCAGGCGCAGGGACGCGAACCGCTCAATGCAGAGCTTTACGACGTCGCGCTGGCACACGGCGGACTGGCGGAACTTAGCTATGGGCGGGCGACGCGCATCGATTTCGCGGGCAACGACACGCAATTCCTGTTTCGTCTCACGCTTGCGGGCGCCTGCGAATTGAGCTCGGGCCGTGAGCACGCAGCCGTCACGCAGGGCGCGATCAGCGTTTCGTCGCCCGCGCGCGCGAGCCGCATCGAAACCAGCAACGACTGCCGCAGCCTGCTGCTGCGCATCGAGCGCCACGCCCTCGAATACAAGCTCGCGGAACTGCTGCAAGCGACGCCGCGCGCGCCGCTGCGCTTTGCGATGAGCGTCGACGCCACCCATCGCGGCGCGGCCGTCGTACGAGAAACGCTGGGGCACCTGCATCGGCTGCATGGGCAATGCGATGGCGCGAACGCCGCCACGCTTTTCGGCAGCGATCTCACGCAGTGGCTCATGACCATGTTGCTCACGCAACTTCCGCATACGTACAGTGACGCGCTTCTGCGCAGCGACACGCGCACACCGCTGCCCGTGCACGTACGCCGCGCTCGCGACCATATCGACGCCCACCTCGACACGCCGCTCACGCTTGCCGTTCTCGCCCGCGTGGCGGGCGTCTCGCCTCGCACCCTGCAGAACGGCTTCGCGCAGTTCGTGGGCATGTCGCCCGCGGTCTATGTGCGCGAACGGCGGCTTGACGCGGTGCATGCCGCCCTCACGCGCGATCCGCGAGCCAGCGTCGCGCAAACGATGCTTGCTTGCGGCGTCCAGAGCTTCGGCCACTTCACCAGGGCTTATGTGCGCCGCTACGGCCACGCGCCTTCGGTCACACGCGGACGGCCAGCATGAGTCACGCTCTCAACGACGCTACGCCTGCATTGGGCGCGGCGGGTGTTTCACCCGCCCATCCTGCGGCGCTGCGCGTGCAGGATCTCGATCTCAACCTGCTGAAGACGTTTCGCGCGGTGTATCAGGAGAAGCACGTGGGACGCGCTGCGCTGAGCCTGGGCGTCACGCAGCCTTCCGTGAGTTACGGACTCGGTCGCCTGCGCCTGATGTTTCGCGACGCCCTGTTTGTCCGCACCGGCCTGGGCGTGGAGCCGACACCGCGCGCGCGGCGTCTCGCGGCTTCGGTCGACAAGGCGCTCGCGATTCTTCAGGACGTGCTCGACGATGGCGCGAGCTTCACGCCCGAGACCACCCAGCGCGTGTTTCGCCTGCATATGAACGATTTCGCAGCCAGCGCCTGCTTGCCGACCTTGCTGGGCGCGCTCGACGCGCGTGCGCCGGGCGCGGTCGTGGAGACGCTCCATCTGGACGAGCAACAGCTCAATATCGCGCTGGAAGCCGGCAAGATCGATTTCGCCATCGGCCACTTCAATCAGGCATCCGAACATTTTCAGCGCACCGAGCTATTGAGCGAGCGCTGTGTGCTGATTCTTTCGGAAGCCGCGAACCGTCGGCTTGGGCTCGCGGATGACTTCGTGCTCGACTCACGCGCGCCTGCTGGCTTGCGCCTTGTTGCCGTGATGTCGCATCCTCAATCGATGACGCTGCTGGAGCGGCACGAATTGACCCCGCGCGTGCGTGCGTCGCTGCCCGACTTTCTCGTGCTGCCCTCGCTGCTACAGGGCGCGGATTACGCGGCCATCGTGCCGCGCACCATTGCGCTGAGTTTTGCCGCGCAGCACCCCTGTGCGATCCACGAAATCGCCGACGCTCAAAGGTGGAGCGTGAACGCCTACTGGCACCGGCGCTTCGACGTCGATCCGGGCCATCGCTGGCTGCGCGCGTTGCTGGTCGAATTGTTTGGCATTGGCGAGCGCGAACCATTCGATACGTGGCTCGCATCGCCATGTCTCGATGCAAGCGAAGTTGGCGATGCAAGCGATCTGGACGACTAGAACGATGCGTGGCTGCCGTTATGTATCGTCGCGGCACCCGGACAGAGCACGGTGGAATCTGCGTTACCCTCGCAGATTCTGTAGCTCTTGAGCGACACGCACAATTACGCTTGCCCAGTCGCCGCGTTCACGTTGTCGAAATACACGTGCGCGCGGATACCAGGGAGAATCGTCCCGATCATAAAGCCAGCGCCAGCAACCGTCGAAGCGGGACAATATCCACACGGGCTTGTTGAGTGCTCCAGCAACGTGCGCAACCGAAGAATCGACAGTAATCACCAGATCGAGCGACGCGATGATGGACGCCGTATCGAGGAAGTCCGCGACAAGTCCCATTGGATCGTAGGGGCGCAAGTCTGCCGGTAGATTGAAAATCTGTTGCCGTGCTATCTCCCCTTTCTGAAGACTCACGAACGTCACATCAGGAACGCGAAGAATCGGCAAGAATGAATCAACCGATACCGACCGTCGGCTATCCATCGTGCGCGCCGCAGCGGTATTGCGTCGAGGGTCGCCAGCCCAGACGAGGCCAACGCGCAGCCTTCCACGAGGCAAACGCTCACGCCACCATGAAATTCGTTCGGCATCGGCGCGCAGATAGGGCGTCGAACCAGGAATTGTCTCCAACGTCGAGCCGAAGCGATGGGGAAGGCTCATGACATGGCACCAGTAGTCATGGCGTTGAATCGTGCCATTGCCGTCTAGCGCATAAACGGCGTCCACATCCTGAAGGCTCTTGAACAGACGCTGGAGTTCGGGCTGACACGCGATTGACACGCGCTCTGCGCCCCGACTTTTTAACCTCGACGCGTAACGGCAAAACTGAATGGTGTCGCCGAATCCCTGCTCGGGCCAGACAAGGATCGATTTCCCGTCAAGCGATTCACCGTGCCACATAGGCCAGACGGCAGGCGGCGCAACGGTGATGTGAGCGCCTATCGCTGGATCGTATCTCGATTCATAGAGTGACCAGCCTTCCTCGTACTCACCCAGCGCAAATAGCGCGTGCGAAAGATTCAGCTTTGCCTCTGCAAAATCCGGGCTGATCGCCAACGCCTGACGATATGCCTGAATTGCCTCTCCTGGCTTTCCCTGATGGGCCAACACTCTACCGAGGTTACTCAGCATCTGATGAGAGTTTTCATTGCTTGCCAACCCACTTCGAAGAACGGATTCAGCCTCTGGAAGCTTGTCTAAATTGGTGAGCAATACTCCCAGGTTATTCTTTGCCTGGTAAAAATCGGGATTGAGGTGGATCGCTTCCCGATAATGCTCCCCAGCTTCCTCCATTCGATTTGTCTCGCACAGAAGCAACCCCAACGCGTTCTGGACGGATTCGTCGCCGGGAAATTGCACCAGCGCCTGACGCAATATCGATTCCGCTTCTGGATTACACGATCGTTTTTGTAGAGTCGAACTCAACGCGATCTTCGCTTGTGGCCAACCAGGCTCGATCTCTGTCACCTTCCGGAATGCAGTTTCAGCTAGTTCGAACTCCTGGCGGCCATAGTGGTCGCGACCAAGCTTGTACAAGGACATCGCATCCTGGTTGACCCGGCGAGCAGGTTCTTGAGCCGGTTGATTCATTGTTCAATACTCCACAGTCAGCGCTTTTCGTAAGAGAAATTCGATAAGCGATGCTGACTGGCATTCAAACAAAGCAACATCAGATTCGTCCGAATTGGTGCGCGAGCGTATCGTTCAAACCATCGCAGCTGTAGGGCTCGGCTTGCGCGGCCAACGTGCCGCGCACCATTGCGATGACGACTAGAACGACACAAGCATGCCCGCCACGAGCGAACTCGCGGTCGCGCCTGCCCTCGCAACCGCCACACCGCCGCCGCCCGCGCCGTTGATCGTGAACGACGCGTGGCTGCCGTTACGCACCATCGCCGCCCCTGTATAGAGCACGGTACGCTTGGACAGCGGATAGTCCAGGCGCAGCGCGTACGAATCTGCATTGCCGTCGCTGTCGCCAGTCTTGCGATAGTGACCGTAGCTAGCGAGCAGCTTCGCGCGCCCGATCGGCACCGTGGCGTCGATTTCATAGACGTCGTGATGCGGGTACGCGCTCAGCGAATCGACGGCCATCTGCACGTCAGGGCCGCCGCGATGCCGCAGATACAGGCCTGCGAGCTTGGCCCAGCCAAAGTCGTAAGATGCACCCGCGACGAAATAATTGCCCTGCGCCGTGGGGCTTTGCGTAGTGAGGGACGCCGCCGTGACCGGGCTGAACTTCTGCTCCATCCACGCGATATCGAACGACAGCGGGCCGCGCGCGTAATTGAGCCCCGCGCCATAGCTGTCGCCTAGCGTCGCTGGCTGGCCGCTCGCGCCATTTGCGCCCCGTGCGGCAATACCCCGCAACATGAAGCCGTTCCATTGCGCCGAGGTCAACCGCACGGCATTGTGCACGCGCAGATAAGCGGGCCCGACAAAGTTATTCGTAGCGTTGCCCCATTCGAGACCCGCGCCATAGCCAGGCAAGGCATAGGTCACCAGCACCGTGTGCAGGATCGTATAAAGCTCGCCCAGCTGCACGCCGCCGTATGGGCTCGTGAGACCCACCCATGCTTCGCGGCCGAACATCGCCCCGTTGTTCGAGAAAGCGCCATTCGCCGAGTTAAACCCGTTCTCAAGCTTGAAGATCGCGGCATATCCGCCACCCAGGTCTTCGATCCCCTTCATGCCCCATTCAGTCGCGAAGAGATTGCCGCTGCCCATGCGCGCAACGTGGTTCGGGCCGAAGTTCGTGTATTCGAGCGAGGTATCGATGCGGCCATACAAGGTGATGCTCGATTGCGCGAAAGCGATAGCGGGAAAAATCAGTGCGGCGCCGCATGCCGCACGTGCAACGCGTTGGAGAGAGTGAGGTTTCATCTGTGTCTTTATTGAATGACCCGAAATCCGCGCCGCCATGCAGGCCGGCATTTATCTTGATTGCGTAGCGAGTCTAGGAACACCAATTTTCGAGGTCGATTAAACGCTCTCTATAACGCTTATAGACGGCATGCACCGATTGCCGCGAATCCTTTCCTCACAAGCCGTTGCCCGTGTTTCATCCAGGCGCATATGGGTGTTTTCTTTACCCTGCCGAGGGAAATTCACTATCGTCGGGGCGGCACTCCCCATTTGTAATGGGTTTTTGGCTGGATACATTGAATTCGTTTGTCTACGTGGTTTGTCTTTTTCGTTTGTCTGTCCCGTTCGCGTGCCACAGCGCACCGGACGCCTCAATGTCCCCTTGGAGAATTCGTATGAACACCAATGCGGCCGCCGCCCGGCCCGGCCGACGCGACGCCTACGCGTGGTATGTCGTGATCGTCTGCATGCTCGCGTATGTGTTTTCCTTTATCGATCGCCAGGTGCTCGTGCTCATGATCGAGCCGATCAAGCGCGACCTGATGCTTAGCGATACGCAGTTCAGCCTGCTTAGCGGCTTTGCGTTCTCCTTGTTCTACGCATTCATGGGACTGCCGATTGCGTTTCTCGCCGACCGGTACGCGCGCCCGCGCCTGATCTCCGTGGGTATTGCGATCTGGAGCGTCGCGACCGCAGCGTGCGGCGTCAGCCAGAACTTCGTGCAGATGTTCGTTTCGCGCATGGCCGTGGGTGTCGGCGAGGCAGCGCTTTCACCGGCCGCTTATTCAATGCTTGCGGACTATTTCTCCAAAGAGAAATTAGGGCGCGCGATTGCCGTGTACTCGCTCGGATCGTTTATCGGCGGCGGCGTGGCATTTCTTGTCGGCGGCTATGTGATTGCACTGCTCAAGCACGCATCGGCGTTTGCCGTGCCGCTGTTCGGGCAGATTCATCCGTGGCAGATGACGTTCTTTATCGTCGGTTTGCCTGGGCTTGTCGTCGCGCTGCTGGTGCTGCTGACCGTACGCGATCCGCAACGTAAAGGACTTGCGCAGGACGGCGGCGGCCGTGCCGCGCGCATGACAACCGCCGACGCCCTGCGCTTTGTGTTTCGTCACCGTGCTACGTTTGGTTGCCACTATTTCGGCTTCTCGTTCTACGCGATGACCCTGTTCTCGCTGATGAGCTGGACGCCTGCTTTTTATATCCGCCATTTCGGCTTGACGCCGGTGCAGGCGGGTTACACGCTCGGCACCGTGCTGCTGGTTGCGAATACTGCTGGCGTGTTCTGTGGCGGCTGGTTCAATGACTGGCTGCTGCGTCGCGGCTATCAGGACGCGCCAATGCGCGCGAGTTGCATCGGCGCTGCATGCATGCTCGTACCCGCTGCACTGTTCACGCAGGTTCCCAGCCTGAATGGCTCGCTTGCCGTGCTGGTCGTCGCGATGTTCTTCGCCTCGTTTCCGATGCCCACTTCGACCGCTGCCATGCAGACGCTCGCGCCAAATCAACTTCGTGCGCAGATTTCCGCGCTATTTCTGCTCGTCCAGAACCTGCTCGCACTGGGGCTGGGCACTACGATTGTGGCGCTGTTCACGGACAAGGTGTTTGCTTCGCCGCTTGCCGTTGGGCATTCGGTGTCGATCGTGAATGGCTGTGCGGCGTCGTTGGCGGTCGTGTTGCTGGGCGCAGGCTGCCGGCATTACCGGGAATCGCTGGTGCGTGAACAGACTGGAAGCGATAGTGCCGGGAATCGCGCAATAGACACGTCGAAGCTCGGTGCAATTACGCAGTGACTTGACGATGCAACAGGAAAAAACGCCGTCGAAAGACGGCGTTTTTTTATGCTTCGTAACACGGGTTGAAAATGGAAAAGCCTGCTGACCGCGCAATTCGTTCAGCAGGCTCATTACCGTGATTACATCGACGACTACCAGGAAGACGGGCACGCCGTCCTCCTGTCAAGCATCACACCGTCGCGGCGGCGCGCAGGCGATTCACGATCTGGTTGTCCTTGCCCTGCACTAGCGACGTGAGCGCAACGTTGAATTCGATCGACTTGTATGCATCGTCCTTCAGGCCCAGCGCCGCGCCGCCGGTTTTCTCGACGACATTCGGAATCAGTTCTTCACGCGTGGCATAGGCAAAATCGTCCCAGATAAGCGGGTCGCCTTCGATATTGAACTGCGTGGTGAGCTTGCGATGGTCGTCGCTCGTGACGAAAACGTGCACGTGTGCGGGACGGTTGCCGTGGCGGCCCAGGCCGTTGAGCAGATGCTGCGTCGAGCCGTGCGGCGGGCAGCCGTAGCCCACCGGCATGAGCGTGCGGAACTCGTACTTGCCGTCCGCGCCGGTCTTGACTGCGCCACGCAGGTTGAAATCGGTTTGCGCGCCCGTCGGGTCGAAATGCGAGTAGAAGCCTTTCGAGTTCGCGTGCCAGCATTCCACTACGGCATTCGCGACAGGCTCGCCATCCGGGCCGGTCACCGTGCCGTGGATCACGAGCGGGCCAGCGTCCGCATCGGCATTAATGTCGATTTTCGCAAGACCTTCGCACACAGGTGCGCCTGCCACATAGAGCGGGCCTTCGATCGTGCGCGGCGTGCCGCCGTCCAGACCAACGGCCTTGTCCTGCGCGTCCATGCGGATATCGAGGTACTTCTCCAAACCCAGGCCTGCCGCGAGCAGCGCCGCTTCACCATCCTGGCCCAGCTTGTTCAGGTAGTTCACGCCTGCCCACACTTCGTCGGGCGTGATGTCGAGATCGTCGATGGCCTTGAACAGGTCGCCAAGCAGGCGATGCACGACCTGCTGGAAGCGGGCGTTGCCGTTGCCGCCGTTGAGATTCGCTGCGGCCTTCAGCAGCTCCTGAACTTCTTTCGTTTCGAATACCTTGACGCTCATGTTTGATGTCTCCACTCGTGTATTTGGGGGAACAGCAACCTGCTTTCAGGCGTCGTCGTCGCGAACCGACGACGGATGGCGACACAGCGGCGTCACCGAAATCTTCATGTACGGGAACAACGGCAAGGCCGTGAGAATCTCGTGCAGTTCCGTGTTGCTCTCGACATCGAAAATGCTGTAATTCGCGTATTCGCCGACCAGTCGCCAGATATGGCGCCACTTGCCGCTGCGTTGAAGTTCCTGCGAATAGGCCTTTTCGCGCAACTTGATCTCGCTGGCGACTTCGGCGGGCATATCCGCGGGGATATTCACATCCATGCGTACGTGGAAAAGCATTGTGTGCGTCCTGTTACGTGATTCGGGTTTACTTCGTGACTTTCTTCAGGCCGTCGCGCGTGAAGCGCTCGACCTTCGCTTCGTCCAGTTCGATGCCCAGGCCGGGGCCATCCGGCACGGTCAGCGCGAAATCGCTGTAATCGAGCGGCTTCGTCAGGATCTCTTCGGTGATCAGGAGCGGGCCAAACAGTTCGGTGCCCCATTGCAGGTTCGCGAAGCTCGCGAACAGATGCGCCGATGCCGCCGTGCTGAATGCGCCTTCCAGCATCGTGCCGCC
>NZ_BAYA01000019.1 GCF_000685015.1 Paraburkholderia bannensis NBRC 103871
AGTCTGTCCAACGCGTTTTCTCACGTGGAATGGGATCGCGTTATTGTAGGGGAACTTAAAGTTGGCGTGGCGGCTCGCGCTGCTTTCGCAGCGGCGTGCTGGCACGTCATTCGATGGAATTTCGTCTTACGGGAGATCGCGATGTATGCACAGGCAATTGCACAATGTGTGCAAGCAGTACGAACCATGGAAACGTATCTCGACAAGGCGGAACACTACGCCCGAGCGAAGAAATTCGATGCCGCCGTTTTATTGTCGACACGTCTCGCGCCCGACATGGGCGCGTTGCTCTATCAGATACAAAGCGCCTGCGATTATTTGAAAGGCGGCGCAGCGTGGCTTTCAGGACAGCAGCCACCGCGACATGAAGATAATGAGCAGACGCTTGAAGATGCGCGTGCACGCATCCGCAAGACGATTGAATTTGCGCAGGGCGTAGCAGCTAACCGGTACGACGACGCCGCCCGCCAGGTCGTCAAGGTCTCCTGGGTGCCGGGTAAGCTGACTGGCGAAAACTATCTGCTGCAAATCGTGATTCCGAATATCTACTTCCACGTGGCAATGGCTTACGCGATCTTGCGCACAAACGGAGTCGACGTCGGGAAAATGGACTTTATTGGCCCGGTCAATGCCTTCGACGCTTGACTGACTTGGTCAACATAGCGGACGGATGTGACCTAAGCCCCCGCGGGTGAACGCCTGCGTTTTCTGGGGACGCCGGCAAGCTCCAGAAACGCGGCTTCGCGCATGGATATTTCGTCAGCACGAAAGACCAGCCACATCGCCGACCTGGCCTGGCTATCGCGCAACGGACGAAACACCACGCCGGTCGCTTCAATGCGCTGGAATGATTCGGGCACCAGCGCTACGCCCAGCCCAGCCGCCACCAATCCGACCATCGTGGCGGCAGATAGCGCCTCCTGAACCACCTCGGGAGCGAAGCCCGCATGCCGGCACATCGACATGACCTGTTCATACGCCCCCGTCCCGCTGTCTGCGGGATACATGACAAACTGCTCAGTGGCCAGCGCTTTAACGGAAAGCGGCGTTGCGCCATCGGTGCATGGGTGGCCGGGCGGGAGCGCAGCGACAAAAGCGTCCTCGAACAACCGTACCGAACCAAACGCCGATGGCAAATCAGGGGCAACGGTGCCGCGCACGAACGCGAAATCGAGGCGTCGTTCAAGCATCGCCGTCAACTGCCCCTGCGTCGTCAGTTCGTGAATGCTCAGGCGTACGCCCGGCCAGTCACGCCGATAAGCGAGTATCAGGCGCGGGATCACATGCGTCAGCGCCGCCGCGCTGGTGAAGCCAATCCGCAGTTCGCCCAGCTCGCCGCGTTCGACACGCGCGGCAATGGTGCTGGCTTTTTCCGCTTGCGCCAACAACGCGCGCGCTTCTGGCAGCAGCGCCGCGCCCGCCGCCGTCAGTTCAACGTGACGATTGCTCCGATCGAACAGGCGCGCGCCGAGTTCGTCCTCCAGCACGCGGATCTGATGGCTGAGAGGCGGCTGCGCGATATTCAGGCGCAAAGCCGCCCGGCCGAAATGCAGGGTTTCGGCCAGAACCACGAAGTATCTGAGTCTGCGGAGATCCATGATATCGATTATGTATCAATCACCGACAAAACGATATTGGACGCGTGATGACCAGGAGCGGAGCATAGCGCTCATGCTGTGCCCCGCGCGGCGTTCCGGACTGGGGCCAACGAGTCGCCAGTCCGGAACGCCCTCAGCGTCATGATTTGAGTGTCGAAATGAATACGAGCAACGTTCTGGAAAATCAGGCGCGCACGACTACGCGTGCGGCCCGGGCTGAGACCATCGCGCAAGACGGAACGGTCTCGGCCGCGCGCCGCCGTTTATGCATGGCGGCGTTGATGACGGCCGCCATTCTCGCCGCGCTGGACACGACCATTGCCAACACGGCGCTACCCGAAATCGCCGTGGATCTGCATTCGACCGGGGCAACGATTATCTGGGTGACCAACGCCTATCAGATTGCGATGATCGCGGCACTCTTGCCATTTGCAGCGCTGGGTGAATCGACGGGTTATCGACGCGTGTTTATCGGCGGGCTGGCGCTTTTCGGCATCGCGTCGGCGATCTGCGGCAGTTCATCGACGCTCGCCCTGCTCGTCGTCGGGCGCGCACTGCAAGGTGTGGGCGCAGCCGCGATCATGAGTGTCATTGCCGCATTCATTCGACACATCCATCCACCGACGATGCTGGGGCGAGGCCTGAGTACGAATGCCCTGGTCGTCGCGATTGGCTTCACGCTTGGCCCGGTCGCCGCTTCGACGATCCTCGCGTTCGCGAGCTGGCATTGGCTGTTTCGCGTCAACGTGCCAGTCGCTGCCGCTGCAATCGTGCTTGCTGCGCTTTATCTTCCCGATGTTGCGGGAGGAAGGCATCGATTCGAGTCAGCGTCCGCGGGATTGTGCACCGCGTTTTTTGGGCTTTTGATGTTCGGAATCTGCATGCTGGAAAATGGCGGCGGCAGTGTCGCTGCGATCGTCTGCATGTTCGCATCGCTGGTTTGTGCCGCAGCACTGATGCGAAAGCAACGCGGACATCCCGCACCCATGCTCGCGGTCGATCTCATGGCGATTCGAACCGTGAGACTGTCGTCGCTGACTTCGATTTGCGCTTTCGCGACGCAATCGCTTGCGCTGGTTTCGCTGCCGTTTCTCCTTCAAGGCGCGTTTGGCATGCCGGTCACCCGAACGGGCTTTGTGATCGCCGCGTGGCCTCTTCTTGTGGCCGTCATGGCGATAGTCATCGCCCCGCTAAGCGATCGATACCCTTCCGGCTTGCTCTGCAGTGTGGGACTTGTTCTGTTGACGCTTGGGATGGCTTTGCTCGCGACGATGGGCACCGACGTGTCGAGCTGGGGCATCGCCGCCCGTCTTGGCATATGCGGGATCGGGTTCGGCATGTTCCAGTCGCCGAACATGCGCGAAATCATGAGTGGCGCGACGGCCGCGCGCAGCGGCGGCGCAAGCGCCATTGTCGCCATCTCGCGCCTGATGGGGCAGACCCTTGGGGCTGGGCTGGTCGCTCAATGCTTTCATTGGTGGCCGGCCTCGGGGCCGCGCATGGCGGTGGCGCTGGGCGGCGCCTGCGCGCTGCTCGGCTGTGTCTTTAGCGCCATGCGGTTGAGGAAAGGCGGCAACGTCTGATGCAGCGAGGTTGGGAACGCCTTATTGAATTGGGCAAGACGGCGGCCATTGTGACGACGAAAAGGGTTGCAGTGGGCTGGCGTCCGTTATGGGACTTTCAGTGGCACTGCCCTGGACGACCGCAACGGGTAGGACTTGAGCGGTCGCCCTACTTCGATGCCGCCTTCGTGCATGCGAAGCACATCAGGCGGTAGTCGGCCATGAAGCGACCTTCGTCCGCGACTTCGGTCGGTCAATCAGCCGTCGGCTCCGCTCCCAGTGAGCGGTCGTTCGAAGCTACCGGCGAACTGGATACTAACTTCCGGAGCCGACTTGCCAGCCAGATGCACAGCGTCTATGAAACTTGGATCGATTCGACTACTTGTACGCCGAGGACGGTTGCTAACACACGCAACCTGTCAGTAAGCCGCCCCTCAATCGCAAGCAGTGAGCGGACGTCGAAATCCAATTGACGTGCAGCTACAACGCCGCGCAGAACAGCTGTGTACTTAACACACTGGTAGAGGCCGCGCGTCAGGTCAGTCTCGTCCGACAGTCGACTCTTCACTTCGACCGCGACCCATTCTTTGCCGGCATCGAAGAACACATCGACTCTGTCGCCTGACGGAAGAGGCTCTTCTGCGCGACCTAGCGTATTGCGAACAGCGACTCCGACGACTTCCGGGCGACTCCGGACGTATTCTTTCAGTAGCTTGTGGGCCTCGCCTTCGCCGCCTCCTTGCATGTTGGAGGCGGCCGCGAGAAGATCGTCAAAATTGGCTTGGACTGGAGAAAGATTCAACTCTTTCAGCACCTGCAGCCACTTGGGATAGGCGTAGATCTGTTGCATTACCTGTTCGGTCATCCTGCGCCGCTGAGCAGGACTCATGTCATTCCACTCTTCCGGGTTTGGCAGGAACCATCCGAACCCTTGTCCGGGGGTCGCGTTTGACTGATTAACGACCAGGCATTGGATTGGGGGTAGTTCTTCATCCCACTTTCGCCCGAGTTCGATCAAAGTTTGTCCGACGCTTCCCAGTGGGAAATTGAGTGTACGAGGATTAGACATCCCGAGTTCGTCCGCAAGTTGTTGATAGAAGATGGACTTGCCGGATAAAGCCTGCCTCACCAAGATGGGCAACGCGCGCTGTGCACGTTGCTGATACTCTTGGTCACCCCACATATTCTTTGCGACTTGCGCTGTCTTTCCCCTGGGCATACGATCCTCTGTTGTTGAGCTTGACCCAAGACGGTATATCGGTATCGTAAAGCGTGACCTTGAGTGCTTGCTCGTGTTTTCGTCGAATTGGGAGGTCGAGTCAGGTCGCGATATGCTGGTCGCATGAGGCAATAACCGGCCATGAGCGGGCATTGGGCGCTTCCTTGTAGCAGTCAATGGAGCGGCAGATGTACTGCGAAACTTGCCAATAGAGCCGCTCACACAAATTGCGGTGCAATAGAAGCGTTCAATACAGGTCTCGCAGTGGAGCTACCAAAGCTGCCTCGTCCAATTTGTTCGCATAGTCCAAGACATCAGCGAAGAAGCCTTCTGCATACCGCAAGAGCTCTGAGGTTGGCGCGTACTCGCCCACGTGAAATACGTCCAAACGAGTGAGCCGCTCGCGAGGGGACGGATGCGAATCCAACTGAGCGCGAAATCGAATAGCGTCTCCGATCCGCCGCTTGAGCAACTGTCCCATTTGGTCGACCGTGTCCATGTAGATAAACAGCAGTCGTACGCCGCTGACCTCACGCTGGTGCTCATGCAACGCTTCTAGTCCCTTCCGATCAGCCTCAACTGCGCTGGTTGGCTCCTGTATCCACTGCAAATTCACACGCAACTGGCTGTACAGCGCGGAGCGTAGACTACCTTGCGCGAACGCATCCGCCGCGAACTCGAATTCATGTCGCAGTGCCACCTTGGCTTCCGTGTCGTCCTTCACCTCGCGCAGTCGTTTGGCATGATCTAATGCCAGGTGGCCTAGCTCGTGGCGGATAATGAAATCGACCTGACTGGCTGTGATTGCATGGGCGTGACTCGCCATGGACTCGTCGAACAATACGTGGATGGGTGACAGACGATTAGTAGCAACGGCCCCGCGTGCCCAGAAGTAAGCGACAACGGGGGCCAAACTTGCCCAAGCGCGCTCTAGCCGACGAGGACCGGCCATTTCCTGGGTATGGAAAAAGTGCAACAGCATTCGGTTCAGGTTTTTAAGGATGGGCTCCAGCGCAAAGTTGAGGCCGACCAGTCCGTGGTCTTCATACTGGAACGAACGCGCGTTGAACGCCGGATCTTTCAGTAGGACGCAGGCGAACCGGTCCAGACGAAGTGCCTCGATCTGTTCATCGGGGATAGTCCCCATCACACGCAGGAATCCCAAGCGCCCCCAGTACGGCAGAGGCGCGTCATGCTGTGCAAGGGCTTGAGCGACTGATGGGCTGACTTCCGTAAGCACCATCTCCAGTGCAATATCGTAGGCCGCTGCGCGGCGAAGATCGTCTTCAGACTGCGGCTCTTCCCAAAACAGGCCGATCAACGAACGTAGTGCCAGATAGGCCATCTCGTCAGTGCGGATCGGCTGAGCCGCCTGCAACCTGCGAATCGCCTCTTGCTGCTGCTGTGTGATCGGTGGAAAGGTGGCGTAATCAGCAACTTGAAGGTGCTCCATGTCCAACGACACCTTGGGCGTGGAACCTTCGCCCTCCATCGACTCGGCGATCTGCTGTGTGCGCCGAAAAATTTCGGCAAATTGCTCTTGGCGCAGAACCGGCAGGCACAATGCGTTATCCGTCACAAAGTACTGCGTGTACAGGTTGCTCCAATGTCCGCTCAACATGCCTCCTTTATCGGGTCTACGCTGCTCCTGACTAGCGTCTCTAGCGCGAGTCGCTTCAAAGTTTGATTGAGCAACTGCCAACCCCAAGTCTTGAACGAGAAATGATGTAGCTTAACCGGTTGAGGGAATGGCCGTTGGACTTTGGATGCGGCCGTTTTTTTCGACGCACCGCGAATGACGGCAAGGGGTCGCAGACGGTCGAAGAGATTGGTCAGACAAACGCGCGGAGAAACAAAAGTGCCTTAGGCCGATGGAAAACAGAGTCCGGGCATCACGTCCGGCGGCTGCGCTGTAACTGTTGCACGCCTCCTCCAATGCTGTCTCTCAAGCGTTGAATCAAATCAAGTACCTCTGGCCGTCGTTCCTGTTTCGCCGTGACCATGTAATTGGCGAGGGGGCTGGCGACCGCACGCCGGTCCAACAGAACGAGCTTGCTCTGTTTGAGCCAGGCTGTCGCCAGGGGCAGGCGGGCCAATGCGATTCCCAACCCTGATTCGGCTGCGGACAGTACCAGCGTGTAATCTTCGAATCGGCGATCGTGCGCGCGTCCCTTGAGTGAGATACCACTATCCTCAAACCAGGCGCGCCATCCCGTCAGGTCCGAGTCGTGCAAAAGTGGGTAAGCCAGTATCCGCTCGGGGGCATCCCCTTTCAGTTTTGCAGCGATATTCGGGTGAGCCACCGGGCAGAGTGTTTCCGGTAGGAGCAATTCAGCGAGAAGCCCTGGCCAATGTCCGCGACCATAACGGATCGCTACATCCGCCTCGCCACCGGCAATGTCGGCATTACGCGCCCTGACATCAAGTTGGATCTTGAGCGGAGATGGGCCCGCTTCGAGGCTGGCGAGTCGTTCAAAAAGCGCGAGCTGAGCGAATGACGAGCCGACACTCAATCGCACCAGTCTTGCGCCTGTGCGCGTACGCCATTGGTCGGCAGCGACGTCGATGATATCGAAGGCATGCTCTACCTGTCCTACGAAGCGCTGTCCATCCATGGTAAGCATGACCCCGCGCCCGTGTCGCTCGAAAATCGGGACGCCGAGCCAGTTTTCGACAGCAGCAATCCGACGACTAATGGCGCCATGTGTGATGCCACTAGCGGCCGCAGCCGCACTGAAAGATCCCGCGTGAGCTACCAGACAGACAGTTTCCAGATTGGCAAGCGGTGGCCGCGCTTTTGGGATGTGTTTCAAATTCACACCTCGCTGTTGAACTGTGAGCTAGCTTATCAGAGTGCCTGGCCTCCACAATATGGCTTACCAGCCCTTGCTTTGGTCTTATTTCTCGCCCTGCGATAGCAGTCAGACGCGACGTCAATGTCCCAGTACCGAACAATCGGTTTCAATACATGAGTGACCAGGAGTCTAATTTGCCAGCATCGAATCTTCGCCTCTATGCCGACGCCCAATTCACAAGTCCATACGCAATGTCGGTTTTCGTCGCTCTTCACGAAAAGGGCTTGCCATTTGAGCTTGTAACCATCGATCTGGACAACAACGGGAATCGTGAAGTTGATTTCGCTGCACGTTCACTAACTCAGCGCGTGCCTACGCTGGTTCACAACGATTTCTCCCTGTCGGAGTCATCGGCAATAACCGAGTACATCGAGGAAGTGTTTTCAGGTTCGCTGTTGTATCCAAAGGATGCGATCGGACGTGCCCGGGCACGTCAAATTCAGGCGTGGCTAAGAAGCGACCTTATGCCTATTCGTCAAGAACGCTCCACCAACGTGGTGTTCTACGGCGCTCACACGGCATCCTTATCGGAAGCAGCCAGTATGGCTGCAGGAAAACTGTTTTCTGCTGCTTCGGCGCTGCTTGATGACCATTCGCCAAACCTGTTTGGCGAATGGTGTATCGCGGACGTTGATCTTGCCCTTATGCTAAACCGGCTTGTTCTGAACGGTGACCCTGTACCAGAAAGGCTAGTCGAATATGCGACGCATCAGTGGCAAAGACCGTCTGTTCAGCGCTGGATCGCGCTAAAACGTCCCCCGCTATGAATTCGCCAATGTCCGGGCCATGGACAATTGTTTCTGGACATGGGCGAGCGCTCACTAAGTGTCCACCCTTTGGGCGCACGAGCTGCTCCCATGCGTCATATCGAGCCATCGGCTGACCGTAACTAGATGGCGCTCAAATGGAAAGCGCTTGATCGGCCGTTGGCCAGCCAAATCACATCGATTCAGCGAAATCCGAAACATCGACGTCGCCATAACGCTTCTGATAGAAGCGAGAAAATCTGTTTAATGTTGACCAAGAAACGAATCCATCGAACGCGATCGAGTCGACAGAGAACCGGGCAACCAGGCGTGGCCTATCCATGTCGGATGAATCCTCTTCCCAATCATGCCCAAGAACAGACCCACAGCACCTGACAACGTTCGCCTCGGGTGCAAGATTCGAACCCTCCGCAAGCGTCTAAACAAGACTATTCAAGACGTGGCAACTGCTTCAGGACTCTCGAAGGGGTACATATCCCAAGTCGAACGTGGACAAGCCTCGCCATCTCTGTCATCGCTTACCGACATAGCGACTGCGTGCGGCGTTACGATAGATTATTTCTTTAACCAGTCGGTCAATGCTCTTTCAATTTCGTATGCTGTATCGCGAACATTTCTCGGCAATCCAGAATCCGCAAGCTGCTTCTCGCATTTAACGGGAACTGATGGAAATTGTCAGATTGAAGCAGTTTTGATCCGGACACCGTCAGGAGAGCGATGTGTCGAGCGGTCAGCGACATCGGCTGAACAACTGATTTACGTTCTGGAAGGAGAAATTACACTCACCCTGGATAGTGAGAAGCTTCTTCTGGGTGCAGATGATTTCATCCAATATAAGACAAAAACACCACACATCTTGCAGAACACTGCTCAAACCGAGGCAACACTGTTGTGGATTGGAACGTCAAACAATGAAGACCCGAAACTGCACAGGTGTGCGCAAGTCCATCTCCGTTAATCCGTGAATGGATGCGGACCTGCTCACATTCATCACCGGCAGACGGGCCGCAGCCTTAGCCTTGAAGGCCCCCCAGCACGATTCTGAGCTGCGGCCACCACAAACTCAATTGACTGCGCAGATCTCATCCGTGTCGTGCCGCTGAATCTGATCAGCCTGCAGCAATCGATTTCAGGCGGATGAGCTTAATGTCGGCATACTCCGCTATGCCTATAGCCCACCCCTGAATTCCTCGACGGTATGCCACTGTGCGCGCAATGGAGACTCGGCAGAAAATCGGAGAATCTGAGTCGGCCCACGGGGATATCTTTCAGTTTCGCATGCCCCCCCTCGCCTTTGTCGGTAGTCGGCCAGAGACGGACGCTCGACATTCGAGGCAAGAATGCTGACAATCCTGCAATTGTTGACCTCGTTGGGTATGTCAAATGCAGCAGTTGCAAATATTGCCGCCCGATCTCGCGCGGCGCTCTATTTCGCGCAAGGAGATCGTCCTTCCGCTCGAAGCGGCTCTTGCTGTAGTTGATTGGTGTGTGATTAACCAGATTCCCATCCTAGGCTGGGAAGGATGGATGCAGTCTGCGGATGGGCGGGTCGGTCACGGCAATGCACCGCAAGGAACAGCGAGCTTAGAGGGACTTTCGTTACAGGATGCCGCCGACATCTGCCGTCGGACAATCGGTGCTGCCGCGTTGGAGTGGACAGAAACGTATCCAGAAACGACGGACCGACTACATTTCTGTATCACCGTAGACGCGACGGGCACCAACACAGGGCCGTAGGCAATTGGCGGCCATGAGCCGGCGTTCGACGCGTACCCACGAATCATTGACAATCTGGATCACTTAGCTCAGGAGTTTGCACCACGGTGCCGATAACATCTGAGAGGGCAGGTGCCTGATCTTGGATATATCGGTTAAGTCATGAAGCGAGTTCTTCTCCCCACGATTCTGTTTTTGTTTGCCTCAATAGCGCACGCTGGACTGGACGTCACTGCATACAGTGGATTGACGAATGTCGAATCGCCTGTTTTGTCATCCGACAGCATGCCCCAAGGAAAGAATCAAGTCATCCTGTCTCCAGTGGATTTCCCGGAGCGTTTTCATGGGCTTGAGAGTGGAAAGGTATACCAGTTCAAATCGTCTTTCGACTTCAGAGCTGGCTCCTACCTCGGCTACAACATATGGCGAAATGAGCTGGCAAAGCTTGCCGGATATCAGCCAAGCCCGTCCATTCGGAACAATGTGGTCGAAATGAGATACGACGAGACAGTATGGAAACTCGACCACGGCCCATTTTGGGAGCTGATCGATTTCTCTGACGCAGAAGGCGTTATCGGACCAGAAGTGTGCAGAAAGGTCTACCAAGATTTCGTTCAGTACCGGAGTCAAGCAGCACAAGTACCTGATGCTTACTTTTACGATTCTTATGGTGACTGGATGAAGGCCTTTAAGATGTGCGCGGACAACGGTGCACTCGTCTTTCATTAGAAACATTATCTCGACGAGGCGGAACCGTGGTGGGAAGATTCTGAATGTCCGCTCTGAAGAAACTCAAGAGGCCGCTCATGGTCGTGAGTTGCCGATAAAATCCCCCTCAGTAGCCGCTACCCATGCCACCCGCCAGCCTGTCCATGACTACATATGCACCGCGTTCACACCTCCTCCGCGCCCTCATCGCTGGTGCGCTGGCGATCGGCATGGCGGGATGCCAGAACGTGCCCCCTCCCGCAGCGAATCGCATCTCAATCGATGCACAGCCGAACGGTGTTGCGATCAGGGCAAGCGACGATGCGCTCTTCGTCACCGACGATAGACGTAACGTCATCCTGGGGTCACACGATCACGCGACGTTCGCGCGGTATGCGGACGTGCGCGAGGTTGCTGGCCAGCCCAACAGTCTCGGCGCGATTGCCGTTACGCCGTCCGGAGCGTTGCTGGTCGCCCGATTCGGTTTTGGCGAAGCGGGCGCGCTATTCATTTCAACATCGTCAGGCGATGCGCAACCGCTCGCCGGTCTCGCGCCCGAGCGCCGCAGACTGGGCCTGGCGTCGATCGGCGCGGGACGCGTACTATCAAGCTGGTTCGTGAAAGCAAAGGGCGTCCCTTCGAAGGCAGGCATCAGCCTCGTGAGCTACGACCCGGCAACGCATACCGCAAGCGAACGAGATCTGGTCGCGGGACTCGCCAAACCCGTTGGCGTTGCCGTTCGCGGCGATGCCCTGTTCGTCGCCGATCAGGACGGCAACGTGGTTCTGCGATTCGGCCTGGCGGCCCTGCTTGCCGCGCCGGCACCCGTTCCAGGCGACCAGGGCACAGTCTTCGCACGGGTCGAGCATCCGGATCTCCTCGCGATCGACAAGACCGGTGCGCTCTATACGAAATGCGGCGCAACCGGACTGTGCCGCATCGCCCCGGACGGAACCGTTACGTCCGTCGCCAACGACTTCCAGAATGCGCGCGGCATCGCAATCGACGAGGCGAGGCATGCGCTCTATGTTGTCGATCGCGCAAGCGCGTCGTCTGCCATCGGCAGCACAATCCGCATCCTGCCGCTCGCTGCTGCCTACTGACGATCGATGACGCAAACCGGCTACCGCGAGCGCTCTACGTCTTGAGCGGCGCTCGCGACGTCGCGGCGTCGAGCTTGAAACTGAACGTCGCGCCGCGTCGATCGCGCTCGGCGAGCTCGATGACGCTGCCATGCAACTGGAGCATCCGTTGCACGATCAACAATCCCAGGCCTCCCTGGCGACGCACGTCGCCTGAGCTGAAAGCACGCCGGAACAGGTTCGCGCGAAGCTCGGGTGCGATGCCTGGCCCAGTGTCGCTGACCACGACGCCCACCTTGTCGTCCTCCCCGGCGAGTTCGACGCTGACTTCGCCGCCTGCGGGCGTATGGCGAATCGCGTTGTCGAGCAGGTTGGTCAGCACGCGTTCGATCATGCCGAGGTCTGCGCACACGGCCGGCAGGCGTGGCGCAATATCGGCATGCAAGCGAATCTGGCGGGCCTGCGCCGCAAGCTCGAACTTCTGGAACACGTCCTGCACGACATCTGCGAGAGGAAACGTCTCAAGCGTGAGCTGGACGTTTTCCTGCTCCAGGCGCGCCAGTTCGAACAGCGACTGCGCCAGCCGCCCGACCTTCGCGCTCTGGGCAAGCGCAATCGCCAGATAGCGACGGCGCTCGGCGCCTTCCAGCGTGTCGTCCTTCAAGGACAGCGTTTCCAGGTAACCGTGCAGCGACGTCAGCGGCGTGCGCAGATCGTGCGAGATATTCGCGAAGAGTTCGCGCCGCTCCTGATCCTGGCGCTTGAGTTCGTGCCACTGCAGCCCGATGCGCTCGACCAACTGGGCAAACGTGTGTTCGAGAATGGCGATCTCGTCGCGCGTTCCCGCGTGCGCCGCCGGGGGGCCGGGCACAAGCGGCACGGGCGCCGCACCTGAGCGGATCGACGCGTCGAAGCGGCTCACGCTCTCGGTCAGTCGCCGCAAAGGGCGCGTGATGAGGCCAAACGCGATCAACCCGGCAATCAGTCCGAGCGACGCGACCACCGCCATCAAGCCGAGCGTGGTGCGCAGCACCGTGCTTTGCCCAAGCCGCGTTGCCAGCGCATCGCGCGCCTCGCCGATCAGCACGACGTAGATGTAACCTGCCGGTCGCCCGTCTGCCCCTGGCACGACGGCCGCGCTGAAGACCTTGCTGGCGTCCACGCTGCGCGGATCGTCGCCGAGAATCGGCAGCGGGTCGTTGGCCAGGAAGCGCTGCACCGGTTGCAGGTCGACGCGCGCACGCCGTATATGCCCCGGCGGTGCGTCGTCGCCCGTGATGCGGCCATTGCTGTCGAGCAGGTACACCTCGACACTCGGATTGACCGCCATCAGTTGTCCGAACAATGTGCGCAATGCGCCCGCCTTGGGCCCGTCCGCGCCCATGAGCGCCGAGTTGTGGGCAATGTGGGATGCAAGATCGTGCGATAGCGCCTGGATGACCTCCTGGTCGTGCAGATCCGAGGCCCGTATCTGCAGCCACGCCGATGCTCCGCAGCACGCGAGCAGCAAGACCGAGAACACGATGGAGATCCGCTGCGTCAATGACAGTCTCACGACGCCCCTCCTTGCCCGCTGTCGCGGGGCGCCGCGCCGCCGGGTGCCGATGTTGCGAGCGGGTCGAATTTGTAGCCGCGTCCCCAGACGGTCAGGATGCGCACCGGTTGCGCGGGGTCGACTTCGATCTTGGTGCGCAGGCGGTTGATGTGCGTGTTGACCGTGTGCTCGTAGCCTTCGTGCTGGTAGCCCCAGACGGCGTTCAAAAGCTCCATGCGCGAGAACACCTTGCCTGGATGGCGCGCGAAGTGATACAGCAGGTCGAATTCACGCGGAGTCAGTTCGATGCGGCGGCCATCGACCTGCGCTTCGCGCGTGACGGGATCGATCGAGAAGCCGCCGAGCATCAGCGTGCCGCCTTCGAGCCGCAAGTCCTTCGCCATCGCCTCGACGCGCCGCAGCAGCGCCTTCACGCGCGCGACGAGTTCGAGCACCGAAAAGGGTTTCGCGAGGTAATCGTCGGCGCCGAGTTCGAGTCCCAGGATGCGGTGAACCTCGCTTGAACGCGCGCTCGTAATGATGATCGGCGTGTAGCGCGTCATCGCCCGCGCGCGACGGCAGATCTCCAGACCATCGACGCCGGGCAACATCAGGTCGAGGATCAAGGCGTCCCAGCCGCCCTGCTCCAGCAGCCGCAGCCCTTCGGTGCCGTCGGCGCTGTGGACAACCTCGTAGTGCTCGTCGCGCAGGTGCAGCATGAGCACGTTGGCGATATCCGCGTCGTCCTCGACGATGAGTACGCGTTTGGTCTGATCCATAGGTTCTTCAGGTATCGGCGCGGTGCGCCCCGGTAAAAGATCCGGATTGAAATGCCCATTGTGCAGAAAATGCCGGGCCGGAGTTATCACAATTAATTTTACTTTTCGTGAGGACTTCGATATCGGCGGCTGCCTATGCTTCGTGTAAAGGTTGCGCGCTGTTCTGAGGCCCGGCTGGCTCCCGTGCAGCGCCGCACCGTACACGGAGAACACGATGAACACTCGTAGACGGCTTCTGCTATCCGGCGGCAGTGCGCTCGCCGTCATGGCCGCGCTCGGCCAATGGCGCGCGAAGGCGGCCCAGCCCGCCAGCGGCGCGATGGCCATGGGCGCGGCATCCACGCCTGCTGGGCATTTCGCGGTCGTGCACACCGACGCCGAATGGCGCAAGCTCCTCACGCCCGCCCAGTACGAAGTGCTGCGCAATGCGGGGACGGAGCGCGCCTTCACCAGTGCGCTCAACAACGAACACCGCGACGGCACCTTTGCCTGCGCGGGCTGCGCGGCCAGGCTCTTTGCGTCGACCACGAAATTCGACAGTGGCACGGGATGGCCGAGCTTCTATGCGCCGCTGCCGCATGCCGTGATCGAGCGCGAGGATCTCTCGTACGGCATGGTTCGCACCGAAGTGCTGTGCAGCCGCTGCGGCGGCCACCTTGGCCACGTTTTCGACGACGGGCCGAAGCCGACCGGCCTGCGCTACTGCATGAACGGCGTCGCCATGACCTTCACGCCACGCGCAGCCTGAGCGCCCCGATCGAACCGATCGAACCCGCAGAACCGGTAGAACTCCTTCCGACTCCACCATGTTACTCATCGTCCTGGCCTATCTCGGCGGCGTGCTCACGATCCTGAGCCCCTGCATCCTGCCCGTGCTGCCCTTCGTGTTCGCGCGCGCCGACCAGCCCTTCGTGCGCTCCGGCCTGCCGCTGCTCGGCGGGATGGCCGCCACCTTCGCGGCGGTCGCGACACTCGCCGCAGTCGGCGGCGGCTGGGTCGCACAGGCCAATCAGTATGGCCGCTGGTTCGCGATTGTCCTGCTCGCCGTCTTCGGCCTCACGCTCCTGCTTCCCCGCCTGGCCGAGCGCATCATGCAACCGCTCGTGAACGTCGGCAACCGGCTGTCCGAGACCACACAGCATGATCGCGCGCCGGGCATCGGCGCTTCATTTCTCCTGGGCATTGCGACGGGGCTGCTGTGGGCGCCGTGCGCGGGCCCGATTCTCGGCCTGATCCTGACCGGCGCGGCGCTGCAAGGCGCAAGCATCGGCACGACCTTGCTGCTGGTGGCCTATGCGGCGGGCGCGGCGACTTCGCTGGCCGTCGCGCTGCTGCTGGGCGGACGGGTCTTCGCGGCCATGAAACGCTCGCTGGGCGCGGGCGAATGGATCCGTCGCGCCATTGGCGTGGCGATGCTCGCCGGTGTCGCCGCCGTTGCGCTCGGGCTGGACACGGGCATCCTCACGCGCATTTCGACGGTCGCGACAGGCGGCCTGGAGCAGCATCTCGTCGATACCTTCGCTGCGCCGAAGCAGACCACGATGGCGATGACCGGTTCCGCCAGGCCGCCGGCCTTGTCGAATGCGCCCAGCGAAGGCGCGGATACCGCAAACACGATGTCGGCCAGCGGCGGCGCGATGATGCGCGCTTCCAACAGCATGCGGGCTGCACCGTCGGCGCCGTCCGCACTACCCGTGCTCGGCCAGTTGCCGCCGCTCCAGGGCGCCGTGCAATGGCTGAATTCGCCGCCGCTTGACGCCCAGGCGCTGCGCGGCAAGGTCGTGATCGTCGACTTCTGGACTTACTCGTGCATCAACTGCCTGCGCTCGCTCCCCTACGTCAAGGCGTGGGCCAGCAAGTATCGCGACAAGGGACTCGTCGTGATCGGCGTGCATGCGCCCGAATTTGCCTTCGAACGCAACGCCGACAACGTGCGCAAGGCCGTTCACGACCTCGGCGTCGACTATCCGGTGGCGATCGACAACGACTACGCGATCTGGCGCGCCTTCAACAACCAGTACTGGCCTGCGCACTATTTTGCCGATGCCAAAGGACAGATTCGCTATGAGCATTTCGGCGAAGGGGAATATGACCAGTCCGAGCGCGTCATCCAGCAACTGCTCGTGGAAGCGGGCCACCCGGATGCGGCGAATGTTCCGCTCGGCCTCGATGGCGCGACGCAGCACGGCGTCCAGATGCAGGCCGACGGCGCAGACATGCGTTCGCCCGAAACCTATATCGGCTTCGAGCGCGCCGAGGGCTTCGCGTCGCCAGGCGGCGTCGCACAGGATCGCGTTCACGACTATCGCGCGCCCTCCGATCCTGGCCTCAACCATTGGGGGCTGGCTGGCGCATGGAGCGTCGGCGCCGAGCACGCCACGCTGGCAAAGCCCGGCGGCGAAATCGTCTACCGCTTCCATGCACGCGACCTGCACCTGGTCTTAGGCCCCGGGAGGGACGGCAAGCCCGTGCGGTTTCGCGTGACGGTGGACGGCAATGCACCGCAGGACGCACACGGCAGCGACGTAGCGCCGGACGGCACCGGTGTGGTCACGGCACAGCGTCTCTATCAACTCGTGCGACAGCCCGGCGACGTGGCGGAACACACCTTCGCGATCCAGTTTCTCGATCCGGGCGTGCAAGCCTTTGCCTTTACTTTCGGTTAACTCTCACTGGCGCCGGGCGGCCTTCGCCCGGCAAGGACGGCATCGTGAATCCGCTATTAATGAAATCCAGCAAGATCGCGCGTTTCGGCGCCCTGGCTATCGTGGTAGCCGCAGTGGCGCTCTGGCAACGCAGCGCCCATTCCGACGAACGCGCGGTCGCGGTTCCAGCACCGCTTCAGGATGAGCCTGCGGGCGGTGTCCATTCGGAAACCGCTGTCCTGTCGGGCGGCTGCTTCTGGGGCGTCCAGGGCGTGTTCGAACATCTGCGCGGAGTCACGCAGGTCGCGTCCGGCTACACGGGTGGCGCGGCCGATACCGCCCAATACGAGCGCGTGAGCGACGGCGATACCGGCCATGCAGAATCGGTGCGGATTACCTTCGACCCGACCGTGATCAGCTACGGCAAGATTCTCCAGGTGTTCTTTTCCGTTGCGCACAACCCGACCGAACTCGACTATCAGGGCCCCGACCACGGCACCCAGTACCGCTCGGCGATTTTCCCGATGAATGCCCAGCAGCGCACGGTGGCGCAAGCCTATATCGCGCAGCTACAGGGCGGGCACGTTTTTTCGAGTCCGATCGTGACGCGTGTCGAGACCTTCAAGGGCTTCTATCCCGCCGAGGCTTACCACCAGAACTTTCTCGCCCTGCATCCCGACTACCCGTATATCGCGATCAACGACATGCCGAAGGTCGAGGCGCTGAAGAGCCTGTACCCCTCGCTCTATCGGCCCCGACCTGTCCTGTATCAGGCGATGGCGGGTACGACGCCATAGATGCTCCAGGTTCACCGGGACGCGCGATGCGGCCACGCACCGCGCCTCACGACAGACCAGTAAATCCAGCCGATCACCACCAGCGCAACCGCTCCGGCCATCGTTGGGAGTACCAGGAAAGACCAACCCGGCTGCGCGGCGAAAATGATGACCGGATTGCTGCCCGCAGGCGGATGCACCGTGCGCGTCAGCATCATCAGCATCAGGGCGGCCGATGCGGCGATTGCCATGGCCAGATAGCCCGGCCCGAACAGATGCAGGCAGAGCAAACCCGTCAGCGAAGTCAGAACATGCCCTCCGATGATGTTGCGCGGCTGCGAAAACGGGCTCGACGGAAAGCCGAACAGCAGCACGCAGGTGGCCCCGAACGAACCGAGAATCCACGGTGCCGAGGTCTCTTGTGCCAGCATGCCCACGAGCGCCAACGCAGCGAATGCGCCCAGGCCGGCGAGCAGGATGCCGCCGGCCTGGGCACGCCACGTCGAGCCCCCGTTAGCGCCGGCGGAAGCGGCGGACGAGGTCGTCATGGGCGTCAGGCCACCTTGAAGCGGGCCGCTTCTTCCGAACCCTTCGTCGCATTGCCCGCACTGTACGAGTGCGCGCCGACACCGGCGAGCTTGCCGCCCTGCACGATCAGGTACTCATCGCGGATCGGACGCCCTTCGAAATAGCACTCCAGGATTTCGCGCGTTCCGGCGGCGTAGCGGGCCTGTGCGGAGAGGCTCGTGCCGGAGATGTGCGGCGTCATCCCCTGGTGCGGCATGCTGCGCCACGGATGATCCGCCGGTGCAGGCTGCGGGAACCAGACGTCGCCGCCGTAGCCCGCCAGCTGGCCGCTCTTGAGCGCCTCGACAATCGCATCGCGATCGCACAGCTTGCCGCGCGCGGTGTTGATCAGGTACGCGCCGCGCTTGAAGTTCTTCAAGGTCGACGCATTGATCATGTGCTCGGTTTCGGGATGCAGCGGGCAATTCAGCGTGACGACGTCGCACACCTTCGTGAGGCTTTCGAGGCTTGAGTGATACGTCAGGTTGAGTTCCTTTTCCACTGATTCCGGCAGGCGGTGGCGATCGAGGTAATGCAGCTTCATGTCGAAGGGCTTGAGCAGGCGCAGCACGCGCAAACCGATGCGTCCGGCAGCGACCGTGCCCACGTGCATGCCTTCGACGTCATAGGATCGCTCGACGCAGTCCGCGATGTTCCAGCCGCCCTTATTCGCTATGTTGTGCGAAGGAATATAGTTACGCACAAGCGCGAGGGTGGTCATCACGACATGCTCGGCGACGCTATTGCTGTTGCAGTACGTCACTTCGGCCACGGTGATGCCGCGATCCATCGCCGCCTGCAGATCGGTGTGATCCGAGCCGATCCCGGCCGTGACGATCATCTTGAGCTTCGGCGCCTTCGCGATGCGTTCGGCGGTCATATAGGCCGGCCAGAACGGCTGCGAGATCACGATTTCGGCGTCGTGCAGCTCACGGTCGAGCACGCTGTCGGCGCCGTCCTTGCTCGACGTCACAACCAGCTGGTGATCGTTCGATTCCAGATATTTGCGCAGGCCCAGTTCGCCCGAGACGCAGCCCAGCAGATGGCCCGGCGTGAAGTCGATGGCCCTGGGCGTCGGCGTGGTCTGGCCGTCGGGATAGCGCGTGATGTCGGGAAGCGTGTCACGGGCGTACTGCTTCGGCATACCGTTGACCGGATCGTCATAGAGCACACACACAATTTTTGCCACGATATCTTCTCCACTCTGTTGGGCGAGGAACCGGCGGCCATCTGGCATCACCGGCTGTCCGGTCGCGCTGCATGCGACCGATCGACGAACAGAGTGTCGACGAAAAGCGCAAAACCAATCCAATCGTTTCGACGTATCACCTGATAAGCGCGACTTATGAACGGCCTATGAACGATTCATGATCGACTCATGAAACGGCAGTCGGCACTTCGGCGCGCTCGCGGGGCGCATCGAGAAACGCATCGAAACTGGCCTGCATATCGAGGTTTTTCGCAGCCTTCCACACCGCTGCCACCAGCGGAGGACGGGACGCAACCTCGCGGGCGATGAGGCCGATCTCGCGCGTGAGTTCCGGTTCGAGCGGCGTCACTGCATCGCGCCGGGTCGTGTCCATCACGCTCAGCACGCTATGCGGCAAGACCGTGTGCAGCCCCACATGCTGCACGTTCGACATCAGCGTGAGCAAGGAATCGGCCTCCAGCACCACTTTTGGCTGGACACCCGCGCGACGGAACGCGGCGTTGATCACCTGGCGGTTCTGCATTGAGGAGTCCAGAAGACCGAAAGGCAGGTCGCCCAGCGCATCCCACCTTCCTGCACCGGAGCACGCGCTCTTGCCCGCCGTCGACGGAGAAACCAGCACGTAGCGTTCGCGATAGAGCGACAGCACTTCAAAACCGGCTTGCGTGCGATCGTCGAGATAGGTGAAACCGATATCGAGTTCGTAATCGTCGAGCTGTCTCAGGATCGCGTCCGAACTCAGCGAGCGAACCGCGAAACTCAGCATGGGATGCGCCGTGCGGCATGTGGCGATCAGCATGCTCACGACTGGCATAGTGGTGGGAATCACGCCGATCCTGACCGTGCCCGAAAGCAGATTCGAAGCCGACACGTCCTGCTTCATGTGATCGAGCGCCGCAATGGTCTGGCGTGCCCAGCCCAGCACCCGCTCGCCTTCCTCGGTGAGGCCAAGAAAGCGCCGCCCGCGCCTGACGATCACGAGGCCCAGTTCGTTCTCAAGACTGCGTATCGCCGACGAAAGCGCCGGCTGCGTGACGTTGCAAAGCTCCGCGGCGCGCGCGAAATGCTGCTCTTTTGCCAACGTCACGAGGTAGTTGAGCTGACGGATGAACATGGCTTGTCTCCAGATCGGAGGGCGGCACGCTGCACCTGAAGCAATGCTGGCGCACGTGCCGTCGTCCCGCCCACGACATCCATCGGGAGTCGACGCGTCTTGCCAATCGAACCCACGACCCGCTCGCGAGGCTCCGCCCTCGTTATGTTTGTTGATATATTACGCCATCTGCACGGATCATTGCTGCGAACTCATCGCGAACTCATCTCGCGCCCATCGCGAACGCGTCCGCCGCGGCGACCGTATCCAGCGACTCGCGCAACAGCGCGATCTTGCCGTCGCGCGCCACGAGCCGTCCGGCGTACATCTGCCGATAGATTTTCCCCGTCGACGGCACGAGCGCTTCGACTTCATATTCGCCAAACACCTGCTCCGGCGTCTCGATCAGATAGCGCACGTTTTTGAAGGCGAAATCCGGCACTTTCGCCAGCAGCGAGGCGATAAAACCTTCGATTGCCTGTGGCCCCTGCGCACGACCATCGATGCCGAGCGTCTTCAGGTACGGCAGTTCCAGCACGCCATCTTCGGCGAATAAGGCGGCAGCCGCGCGCGGGTCGCGAATCGATTGGATATAGGCGGCAAGCAGTTGTTTAGCGTTGTTCATGATGGGCTCTCGATATCAGTGTGTGGGGATGCGAGTTATTGCAGGCGCGTCTTCAATGCCGTCGCCATCTGCTGCATGGCGGCGCGTGTCGGGGCGTCGGCGGCGAGGACGTTGAGCAGGCCGAAGTCGTGGATCGTGCCTTTGTACTGCGTTGTCGTCACCTCGTTGCCCGCCTGGTCGAGCCGATGCCCGTAGGCTTCGCCTTCGTCGCGCAGCACGTCGAACTGCGCCGTCTGGATCAGCGCGGGCGGCAAGCCCTTTAACTCGTCGAGCGTGGCGCGCAGCGGCGATGCGTAGCGCTGGTTGCGCTCGCCTGCGTCGGTCGCGTCGGTGATGTAGGCGTTCCAGAACCACTTCATCATGTCGCGGCTCAGGAAGTAGCCGCTTTCGAAAGCGTCGTAGGAAGCGTTGTCGAATGCGTGGTCGGTCACCGGCCACATGAGGCCCTGGAAGCGGATGGCCGGGCCATGCCGATCCTTTGCCATCTGGCTGACGACGGCGGCCATGTTGCCGCCCACGCTGTTGCCCACGACCGCGAGCCGCGCGCCATCGACGCCGATTTCCTCGCCGTGCGCGGCAACCCACTTCGTGGCGGCGTAGGCCTCGTTGATCGCGACCGGATAGCGCGCTTCGGGCGAAGGGGTGTATTCGACGAACACGGCCGCCGCGCCCGACTGCACCACGAGGTCTCGCACGAGACGCTCATGCGTCGGGTAGTCGCCGAGAATCCAGCCGCCGCCATGGAAGAACATGAACACGGGCAACACGCCGCTCGCGCCCTGCGGCTTGACGACAACGAGCGGCACGCTCAGCCCGTCCTGCTCGATCGTGCGGCGCGTAACGTCGATGCCCGAGATGTCCACTTCGACGCTACGCTGCGCGCCGGCCAGGACTTCGCGTGCTTCGCCAGGCGTGAGCGTTTCGATGGCCGGGCCGGTGCCGCTGTTGAGCGCGCCGAGGAAGGCAACGGTTGCGGTGTCGGGCGTGTTGGGCGTCTGCGGGTGGGCTTGCGTGGTCATCGTGATTCTCCTTATCCGTGGTTGAGCGGCTTGCGACGTGTTGTCGTGCAGCCGATGGAAAGGAGAATACGGATCGGGCGATATTTGCGAAATAGAAGTGTTTGAAACCTATCATTGCAAAAATGCAATGATAGGTCGGCGCTTCATTGCTTCGGCCATCGCCACGCGGGATCGGAAAGATGCTCGGCGAAGTAATCGGAGAGCGCCGCCACTTTCGCCGGCCGCGCACGCGCTGACGGCGTGACGAAGTACAGGCCGCCCTTGGTCAGCGACCAGTCCGTGAGAATCGCTTCCAGTCGGCCATCGGCCAGATACTCACCCGCGATGAATTCGGGCAACTCCGCGATCGCCAGGCCATCCAGCAACGTGGGCAACAGCGCATCGGAATTCGTCACGCGCAGCGGGCCGCTCGGCATCACCGGCTCTTCTTCGCCCGCCTCGTTCGTGAAGCGCCAGACATCGCTACGCGCGCGATACGCGTATGAGAGGCAGGGCCGATCCACCAGTTCCCGCGGATGCGCGGGCCGCCCTTCGCGCTCCAGATAGTCCGGCGATGCCACCACGTACTGCGTCACCGCGCACAGCCGACGCGCCACCAGCGACGAATCGGGCAACGCGGCAATACGCAGTGCCGCGTCGAAGCCATCGGCGACCAGGTCGACCGACGCATCCGATAGATGCAGGTCGATCGACACCTCCGGATACGCGCGGAAGAACCCCGGCAGCAGCGGCGCGACCCAGCGCAGCCCGAACGACATCGGCACGGCCAGCCGCACCAGGCCGCGCGGCTGCACCGACATTTCGCGCGCCGCGCTTTCCGCTTCCTCGGCCTGGCGATAGATCTCGCCCGCCTTCTCGCAGATCGTGCGGCCGAACTCGGTCAGCGACAGCTGGCGCGACGTGCGGTTAAAGAGCCGCGCGCCCAGCCGGTCTTCCAGGCGGGCCACGCCGCGCGAAACCGTCGCCACCGACACGCCCATTGCACGCGCCGCCGCCGCGAACGATCCCTCCTCGGCGACCTTCGCGAACATCGCGAGTCCTTCGAAATCAGGCAGTCTCGCCATTTCTCCTCATCATTTCATTTATGCAACGTTAGATTGCAATCAATTCTATTTCGAAAAGATCGGGCCGTCGATATTCTTCACACATCGCAGCACGCAACACCGAACCAGCCAGTACCCACTTCTACTGAACGACTGAACGAAACGAAAGGAGCACGACCATGGCACGCAAACTCGACAACAAGATCGCACTCGTCACCGGCGCAACCAGCGGCATCGGCCTCGCTACTGCCCAGCGCTTCGCCGAAGAAGGCGCGCACGTCTACCTCACGGGCCGCCGTCAGGCCGAACTCGACGCCGCTGTGCAAAGCATCCGCGAAGCAGGCGGCCAGGCGACCGGCGTACGCGTCGATTCCACGAAGCTGAACGAACTCGACGCGCTGTATGCGCAGATCAAGGAAGAACAGGGACGCCTCGACGTGCTGTTCGCCAACGCAGGCGGCGGATCGATGCTGCCGTTCGGCAACATCACCGAAGAACACTTCGACGACACCTTCAGCCGCAACGTGAAGGGCGTGCTGTTCACGGTGCAAAAGGCGCTGCCGCTGCTGGCGAAGGGCGCGTCGGTGATTCTCACGGGTTCGACCGCAGGCAGCGCGGGCACGGCGGCGTTCAGCGTGTACTCGGCGTCCAAGGCTGCGGTGCGCTCGTTTGCACGCAACTGGATTCTCGACCTCAAGGATCGCCAGATCCGCGTGAACACGATCAGCCCCGGCGCGACCCGCACGCCCGGCCTGCTCGACCTGGCCGGTGACGACGCCGCCCAGCGCCAGGGTCTGGCCGACTACCTGGCCGCGCAGATCCCGATGGGCCGTCTGGGCGAACCGAACGAAATCGCCAGCGCCGCGCTGTTCCTCGCCTCGGCCGATGCGAGCTTCGTCAACGGCATCGAACTGTTCGTCGATGGCGGCCAGCAGCAGATCTGAAGGTGGCATGAGCGCACGGATGGGACTTTCACGTCCGTGCGCCCGAACGGAGTTTCATCGTGATTGAACATCGCCCTTTTCTTGCGCTTGGCGCAATCAGGAACGACTGGCTCGACGCGCGGCTGCATTTTCGCGTCGGCGAGACCGGGCGCGCGGAACATGCGCCGCTTGGCCCGCTTTACGTGTGGAACGACGATGTATTCGCGCCGCGTTCGGGTTTTGGCCTGCATGCTCACCGCAACGTCGAGATCGTCACCTGGGTGCGCTCGGGCGCGATCACGCACGAAGACGATGCGGGCAATCGCGCGCGCCTGGTCGCCGATTCCGTGCAGGCGATGAGTGCGGGCGCAACGATCCATCACGCCGAGCGCAATGACGAAGATGTGCCTGCGCGGCTGTTCCAGGTCTGGCTGCATCCACGCACGGCAGGCGGTGCGCCGCGCTGGTCAACGCGCGTCTGTTCGCGCGAAGGCCGCGAAGGCCGCTTCGTCACGCTGGCGAGCGGCGATCCGCAAGATGTGCGCGAAGGCGCGCTGCCCATCAATGCCGATGCACGCGTGCGTGTCGCCACCCTGCGCGAAGGCACGACACTCAAGCACATGTTGCCGACGTCCGGCTCGGCGTATCTGGTTGCGGATCATGGACAGCTCGACGTGGGAGCGATCCGGCTCGCGCCGCGCGACGGCGTAGCCGTGCGGGAAGAGACGCAGCTGGATCTGCTGGCGCATGGCGATACGGACGTTGTGATCGTCGAGCTGCCGGGTTAAGGCTCGTGTCTGACGTGCCCGGTTGCAAAACGCGGCGCGGCGACCCGCCCTACATCTCATCCACCGACGTCTGGGCAGCCGCCACCCCATCCTCGACATTCAGCGAAAATCGGTTGCGCGTATCGACATAAAAGCTCGCACCAAATCGCCCTACCGGATAGTAGTGCTGCAAACGTACGCGGCAGCGCTCGCGGTCGATCAGTTCGTCGCGCGCATGCAGGCGTTCCACGCGACCGATGAAGATATGGCGGCTCGGTGTCTCAAGCGTCTCCCATAGCGTGCATTCGAACGCGACCGGCGCCTCTGCGATACGCGGCGGGCCGCCGCGCGTCGACGGCACCGGCGTGAGCCCCGCATGCACCAGCTCGCTCTCCGACGTGGGCAGGCGCTCGCCGCAGGCATGCATCTTTGCGGCAATCGGTTCGTCGGTCAGGTGCACCACGAACTCGCGCTCGCGCAGGATGTTGGCGGCGGTGTCCTTGAGCGAGTCGTCGTCGCGGCGGTTCACGGACAGCATCACGATCGGCGGCTCCTCGCCGAGCATGTTGAACATCGAGAACGGCGCCGCGTTGATCACGCCGCCGGGGTTCAGGGTCGTCACCAGTGCGATCGGCCGCGGCACGATGAGCCCGGCCATCAGCTTGTAACGCTCGTAGGCCGTGAGTTCGTTGAAGTCGATTTCCATAGCTTCGATGTGCGTCCGTGTGGATTGCGGCGCGCCCCGCCACGCGTCAGTTGCGCGCGCCGGGCGCTTTCGGTTCGCCCAGTCCGAGCAGCGAGGCCAGGCTCTTTTCTCCGCGCATGCGGGTCGTTTCGATGCGCTGTTCGAGGTCGACGAGATGCGCCTGCATGCGGGCAATCGCGCCTTCGGCGTCGCGCTGCGCGATGCACTCGACGATGGCCGCGTGCTCGTCGTGCTCGCACGGCGCGTAGCCCGGCGGCTCGTACAGGCCGACGATCAGCGAGCAGCGCGACACCAGTTCGACCAGGTAGCGTTGCAGCACGGCGTTGCCCGCGAGCGCCGCCACGCGCAGATGAAAGTCGCTCGCCAGGCGCGCCCACGATGGCTGATCGAAGCGGTGCATGGCCGCGTGCTCGTCGTCGAGCTGCTTGCGCAGTTGCGCGAGGTCGGCGTCGGTCACGCGCGCAACGGCCAGTTCGACCAGCGCGCGTTCGAGCGCGCGGCGCGCCTCGAAAATCGTGCGTGTTTCCTCGGGTGTGGGCTCTGCGATCACCGCGCCCTTGTTGGGCCGCAGCGTCACGATGCCATCGTGTGCGAGCTTTTCGAGCACCCGCCGCACACTCGCGCGGCCCACGTCGAACAGCTGGCACAACTCCGGCTCCGGCAACTTGGTGCCCGGCGTGAGCCGATGCGCAAGCACGCCGTCGACAATCGAGCGGTACATCCGGGTTTCGATGCCGGTTTCGGTTTCCGTTTGCTCTGCTTGCTCCGTTTGCTCCGTTTGCTCCGTGCGCGCGCTGTGCTTTTCGTGCGCGGCGTCGGCTTTCACGGCGGGCTTTTTCACGGCGGCTTTCTTCACGGCAGTCGGTCGAGTCGGTCGGCTAGTGGACATGATGGACAGGGCGGGCGGCGCAGACAGGGGTGACAAGGTTCGTGCGCCAGTTTAGCGGATCGTTGCCGCGCTTCCAGCAGCGGCAGCGGCTTCTACCGCGTCCATGTGCGCACTGATCGCGCCGGGCGTCGTCATCCAGATCGCGCCCGCGCGCGCCGCCTGCGCGATGTGGGCAAGCGCGCGCCGCAGATGACGCAGACGGTACGGCTGTCCCACCAGGTACGGATGCAGCGCAATGCCCATCACCAGCGGCTGCCCGCGCGTGGGATGCGCAGCCTGCGTGAGCATTTCGTCGAACTGATCGACGATCATGTCGGCGAACGCCGCGCCGTCGAGCTGCCGCCCGACGATCATCGGAATGTCGTTCACCTCCTGCGGATACGGGATCGACCACAGCGGCCCATGCCCGGTGCGCATGCGCACGGGGCGGTCGTCGTGGCACCAGTTGAGCGTATAGCGATAGCCCGCCTGCGCGAGCAGCTCGGGCGTGTCGAGCGTTTCCGATATCCACGGCGACAGCCAGCCAGCCGGCGTGCGCCCCGTGAGCGTTGCGATCCGCTCCCGGCAATGCACGATCAGGTCGCGTTCGTGGGCCAGCTCGAAGTCGCTTTGCCGGTGCGCGTTGGTGTGGCCGTGCGCGATCAGTTCGTCGCCGCGCTTCACGCAGGCGGCGATCAGCTCCGGGGAATGATCGAGCAGCGCCGTGTTCATCACGATGCCCGCCGGCAGCGCGAGATCGTCGAACAGGTCGAGACAGCGCCACGCACCCACGCGGTTGCCGTATTCGCGCCAGCTGTAGTTGAGCACGTCCGGCTGCGGCGACAGCGGGCCGAGATTCGCGCCCAGCCCTTCGCCGAATGCGAAGTGCTCCAGATTGAAGCCGAGATAGACCGCCAGGCGCGCGCCGTTGGGCCAGCAATAGGTGTCGCGCGCGACGATCGGCTGATAGTCGAAGCGCCCATGCGTGGGCAGCGTGCCGAAGCGCGGATCGTCGCGCATGGTTGCGCTCGCATCGATCTGCGCGGCGGCCATGAAGGTTGTCGTCATTGTGTCCTTGCCAGTGTGTGCAATTGCAGGCTCGCGGCTGGGCGCACCGCTTTGCGCCATAACGCGCTGCCTGCCGTGCTGCCTGCTGTGCTGCCTGCTGTGCTGCTTTAAGTTGCGCGTTTCGCACCGCTGTTGTGCGAGCGCGAACCGATTTGGCGCAACGCGAATGGTTAACCATCCTGTCATCAGATCGTATGCAATTGGCGTTCCATATCGTTCGCACATTGCCGTTGCTGGCGTCACGGACGATATCGGCGGATCGTGAACGAAATGGCATAGGTCTTGCGTGAAGCGACGCATCCGCGGCTTTGTCCCGCGTCCGTCAAACTCACTGGAGAACCGCCTCATGCCGCTACGACACGTCGCCCTCAGGGCCGCCCGCCCCGCCTCCTCGCCGCGACGCCAGTGGTTCACGGCCCGCGCTGTCGCCCTTGCGCTCACCGCGGCCGCGCTGTCGTGCGGCGTCGCGCACGCCGCCGACACCATCAAGATCGGCCTCGTCACTGCGCTCTCGGGCCAGTCGGCGCGCGCGGGCGAAGCGATCACGCGCGGCATGACCATCGCCATCGACGAGATCAACGCAAGCGGCGGCGTGCTCGGCGGGCGCAAGCTCGAACTCGTGCGCCGCGACGACGAAGGCAATCCCGCCAAAGGCGTGCTGGCCGCGCGCGAACTGATCTACAAGGACAAGGTGGCGGTGCTGTTCGGCGGCCTCGACACGCCGGTTTCCATGGCGATCGTGCCGCTGGCCAATCACGAGAAAGTGCCGTTCATGGATCCCTGGGCCGCCGGCACGCAGATCACGCACAACGGCGCGAAGCCGAACTACGTGTTGCGCGTCTCCGCCGTCGACGAGCTCGTGGATGTGGCGATGGTCGCGCACGCGCAGCAGGCGTTTGGCGCGAAGAAGCTGGGCCTCGTGCTCGTCAACAATCCGTGGGGGCAGTCGAACGAGAAAGGCATCGTCGCGGCGCTCGCCGCGAAAGGCATGAAACCGGCGGGCATCGAAAAGATCGAGGCCACCGACGTGGACGTCACGCCGCAACTCGGCCGCCTGAAGGCTGCGGGCGCCGATACCTTGCTGATGGTCGGCAACGTCGGGCCTTCGGCGCAAGTGGTGAAGTCGCTCGACCGCATGGGCTGGAAGGTGCCGATCGTTTCGCACTGGGGCCCGGCGGGCGGACGTTTCACGGAACTCGCGGGCCCGAACGCGAAGAACGTGCATTTCGTGCAGACGTATAGCTTCTTCGGCGCCGCCACGCCCGTGAGCACACGCGTGGTGGCGGAACTCAAGGCGAAGTACCCCGACATCAAGAGCGCCGACGACATCACGCCCGCAGTGGGCGTGGCCAACGCCTACGATGCGATGCACCTGAGCGCGCTGGCCATCGACAAGGCAGGCTCCACCGACGGCGATGCAATCCGTAAGGGATACTATGCAATCGACCGTTACGACGGCCTGATCAAGACCTACGTGCATCCGTTCAGCGAGCAGCAACCCGACGCGCTCACCGCCAGCGACTACGTCTGGGCCCAGTTCATCGATAACCGCATCGTGCCCGTGAGCGCCGCCAGCGGCCAGATGGCGTCGAAGTAAAGCACAGGCACCCGGAGATTCACTCATGCAATGGATATCGGCGCTGGTCGCGGGCCTTGGCCTCGGCAGCATGTACGGGCTCATGGCGCTCGGCTTTCATCTGACGTTCGCGGTCAGCGCGACCGTGAACTTCGCACAGGGCAGCTCAATGATGCTGGGCGCGGTGCTCGCCTACACCTTCGCGCAGACGCTCGGCTGGCCCATGCCGCTTGCCATCGCGGTGGCGCTGGCCGCGTGCGCGCTCTACGGGCTCGTAGTCGAGCGGCTCGCCGTGCGGCCCTTCGCGCGACGCGGCTCGAACGCGTGGCTCATGGCGACCGTGGCGCTGGGCATCGTGCTCGACAACGTCGTCATGCTGACCTTCGGCACCGAGCCGCGCAGCCTGCCCTCGCCGCTCGCGCAGTCGTCGCTGCACATCGGCGGCGCGGGGCTCGGCGTGTATCCGTTGCAACTTGTGATTCCCGTGGTCGGCCTGATGCTCGCCGCCGTCCTCCATTACGTGCTGCGCCGCTCGCGCTGGGGCGTGGCGATGCTCGCCGTGGTGCAGAACCGCGACGCGGCGCGCCTCATGGGCATTCCGATCCAGCGCACGATTGCGGCGGCGTTCGCGGTGTCCGCGCTGCTTGCGGGCATTGCCGGCGTGCTGATCGCACCGCTTTTCAACGTGCAGTCCGACATGGGCACCGTGTTCGGGCTCAAGGCCTTCGCGGTGGCGATCCTGGGCGGGCTTTCCAGCGCGTGGGGCGTGATGATCGCGGGGCTGCTGTTCGGCGCGGCCGAGGCGATGATTACGGCCACGCTCGGTTCCAGCTATACGCAGATCATTACGTTCGGGCTACTGATCGTTGTGCTGGCGCTCTGGCCCAATGGCCTCTTCGGGCGTGCGGAGGTGCGCAAGGTATGAGCGATTCGCGACTTTCTCTTTCCGCACGCTTTTCAGCGGCTGCGCCGCGTACAGGCGAAGTCCGGTCACGCGGACGCTGGCAAGGCGTGGCGCTGGCTGTGGTGCTGCTTGCCGCCGCGCTGGTCGCATGCAGCGTCAACGGCTATTTCGTCGTCGTGCTAGCGGGCGTGGCGCTGCTCGCCATTTGCGGCGTCGGCCTGAACCTCCTGCTCGGACTCACAGGCCAGGTGTCGTTTGGTCATGCCGCGTTCTTTGCGATTGGCGCCTATGCCGTCGCCATCCTCACCACGCAGTTCGGCTGGAGCTTCTGGAGCGCGTGGGCGCTCGGCGCGGGCGTCGCCGCCGTAGCGGGCGCGCTGCTGGCGCTCGCGGCGCTGCGTGTGCGCGGCCCGGGACTCGCGATGGTGACGATCGCGTTCGCCTTCGTCATCGAGCAAAGCGCGGTGGAAGGCGGCGATCTCACCGGCGGCCAGAACGGCATCATGAACGTGTTCGGCCCGGCGCTGGGCAGCTTCGCCGACGGCGAGCGCGCCGTTGCGCTCATCGCCCTCGCGCTGCTCGCCGTCGCGCTCGCGCTCTATGCGCTCGTCGCACGCGGCGCATGGGGCGCGGCCATGCGCGCGGTGCGCGACAGCGAAACGGCGGCAGCCTCGATCGGCGTGAACGCGCTCGCGGTGAAAACCGTGGCGTTCGCGTTCTCGGCTGCGCTTGCGGGATTCGCGGGCGGGCTGTTCGCGCCGCTGCAAGGCATGGTGACGCCCGGCATGTTCTCGTTCTCGCAATCGATTCTCTTCGTGCTCGTCGTCATGATCGGCGGCGCAGGGTCGCTGGCGGGGCCGCTGGCTGGCGCGGCGGTGGTCGGCCTGCTGCCCGAGTTGCTCGCCGGGCTTGAGAACCTGCGTCTGCTGTGCTTCGGCGTGCTGCTGCTCGTGGTGCTGTGGTGCGCGCCCAATGGCGTCACCGGCATGGCGTCTGCGCTGATGCGGCGGCTGGTTTCGCCTGCGCGCGCGCAGCCGAGCGCGTCGACGCACGATCAGGATCAGGACACGTCGGGCCATGCAGCATTCGAGCCGCTTGCCGCCGATGCGCGCCGCTCGCTCGCGGCGCAAGGACTGTCGATGACGTTCGACGGCGTGAAAGCCGTCAGCGACCTGTCGTTCGAGTTGCCGGCCGCGCGCGTCACGAGCCTCATCGGCCCGAACGGCGCAGGTAAATCGACGGTGCTGAACATGCTCTCGGGCTTCTATCGCCCCCAGACCGGCACGCGCAAGCTGGGCCCGGCGCAACTTGCTGCAGGCAACGCGTTCGAAAGCGCCCGCGCGGGCGTGGCGCGCACGTACCAGACGTCGCAGTTGTTCGGCAGCCTCTCTGTGCTCGACAACGTGACGCTCGCGCTCGCGCGCGGGCGTCTGGGCGCGTTGTTCGGCACCCGGCGCATGCAGGGCGATGCGCCGCGCGCCCAGGCGCTCGCGCTGCTGCGCGCCTGCGGCTATCACGGCGACGCGAGCATCGAAGCCGCCAGCCTCGCGCACGTCGATCGCCGTCTCGTCGAGATCGCACGTGCGCTCGCCACGCGTCCCGACGTGCTGCTGCTCGACGAACCCGCTGCGGGACTCTCCAGCGAGGACAAGGTGCGCCTGGGCGCCCTGCTGCGCCGCATCGCCGATGCGGGCGTGACCGTCGGGCTCGTCGAGCACGACATGTCGCTCGTGATGGGCGTCTCGGATCACATCGTCGTGATCGACGCGGGCCGCTTTCTCGCACAAGGCGAACCCGCGGCGATCCGCGCCAATGCGGCGGTGCGCGAGGCCTATCTGGGCGCGTCGAACGACGCGGCGCTGCATGCGCTGCGCCCGTCGCGCGCCTTGCCGCCGCAAGACGCACCCGCGCGCGAGGTGCTCGGCGTGGGCAACGTGACGGCAGGCTATGGCGCTGCCCCGGTTCTGCACGACGTGAGCGTGCAAGTGCGCGAAGGCGAACTGGTTGCGCTGCTCGGTGCGAACGGCGCGGGCAAATCGACGCTGATGCGCGCGCTCGCCGGCCTGCACCGCCCGCTCACTGGCGGCGTGACCTTCGACGGCCGCGACCTTGCGCGCCTCGACGCCGCGCGTATCGCCGCGCTCGGCGTCGTGCTCGTGCCCGAAGGCCGCCAGGTCTTCCCCGAGCTGTCGGTGCTCGATAACCTCAAGCTCGGCGCATTTGCCTCGGGCCGCTTGCCGCGCAGCGAACTCGAAGCGCGCATCGAGTCGATGTTCGCGCGCTATCCGCGTCTGCGCGAGCGCCAGCATCGCCGTGCGGGGCTGCTATCGGGCGGCGAGCAGCAGATGCTGGCCATCGCGCGCGCGTTGATGTCGAAACCGCGCGTGCTGCTGCTCGACGAGCCTTCGCTCGGCCTCGCACCGAAGGTCATCGCCGAACTGTTTGCCTCGCTCGACGACCTGCGCCGCGAATCGCTTTCAATGCTGCTGGTCGACCAGATGGCGGCGATGGCGCTGGCCATCGCCGACCGCGGCTATGTGCTCGAAGAAGGCCGCGTGAGTGCGAGCGGCACGGCGGCGCAACTGGCCGCCGACCCGCAACTGTCCGCCGCCTACCTGGGCGGTCACGCCGACGCCGCAGTGCCCGCATGACGATCACGATGAATACGACGCACACCCGGGAGCAGACCGCGAACGTCAACGCGCGTGGCCGCGCCGGCCTTGTCACGAGCCCGCACGCGCTCGCGAGCGAAGCAGGCCGCGATGTGCTCGCGCGCGGCGGCAACGCGATCGAGGCGGCGATCGCCATGGCGGCGGCGCTGTGCGTGACCATGCCGCATTTCACCGGCCTGGGCGGCGACGGCTTCTGGCTGATCGCCGCTCCCGGCCAGCCGGTCGAATCGATCTCCGGCATCGGCCAGGCGGCGCGCGACCTGCCCGCCTTCGATGACGCGATTCCCGTGCGCGGGCCCGCATCCGCACTCACAAGCGCCGCCACGGTCGCCGCGTGGGAGGCCGCGTATCGCACGAGCCGCGAACACTGGGGCGGCACGCTCGCGTGGGAGACGCTGCTCGCGCCCGCCATCGCGCTTGCAGACGAAGGCTTTGCGCTGTCGCGCTCGCAGCACTTCTGGTCGATGTTCCGCGCCGACGAATACGGCGACGATCAGGTCTGGCGCGGCTTCGCGCAAACCTTCCTGCCGGGCGGCGCGATTCCTGCGATTGGCGCAACGTTCCGCCAGCCCGCGCTCGCGGCCACGCTGCGCACGCTCGCCGCGAACGGCCCGCGCGACTTCTACGAAGGCGCACTGGCGCAGCGTATTGCGCGCGGCCTGCGCGAAGCAGGCTCGCCGCTGGACGCCGACGACCTTGCGGCCACGCGCGTGCGCAGCGAACCGCCGCTCACGCTGCGCTACGGCGACGGCGTGCTCGCCACCCTGCCGCCTCCCACCCAGGGCGTGACGACGCTGCAGATCATGGGCATCCTCGCGAAGCTCGGGCTGCGCGATTGCGCCCACGGCAGCGCCGACTACTACCACCGGCTCGTGGAGGCGGTGAAGCAGGCCTTCATCGACCGCGACCGCCATCTCGCCGATCCCGACTGGCACGACGTGCCCGTCGACACGCTGCTCGGCGACGCTCATCTCGCGGCCTGTGCGGCACGCATTGCGCCTGGGCGCGCGTTACCCTGGCCGCAGCGCTTTCGCGAAGGGGACACGGTTTATCTCGCCGCCACCGACGCCCAGGGTCGCGCCGTGAGCGTGCTGCAGACGATCTTCCACGACTGGGGCAGCGGCGTGATGGCGGGCGACACCGGCATCCTCTGGCACAACCGCGGCGCGGCCTTCCGCGCGAGCGGCGGCGGGCTGCATCCGAATGCGCATCCCAACACCATCGCGCCGGGCAAGCGGCCATTCCATACGCTCAATCCCGGCATGTATCTCGTCGATGGCCGCGCGCGCCTGCTGTACGGCACGCAGGGCGCGGACGGCCAGCCGCAGACGCTCGCGGCGCTGCTCACGCGGCTCATCGATTACGGGATGGATCCCCTTGCGGCACTCGCACAGCCACGCTTTCTGCTCGGACGCACCTTCTCCGACAGCCGCGACAATCTCAAGCTCGAATCGCATGCGGGCCACGCGATATCCGGCACGCTTGCCGCGTGGGGGCACGAAATCGTCGACCTGCCGCCGCTCAGTCCGCTCGCCGGGCAGGCCGGCGTGATTCGTCTGGATGCCGACGGTACAGCATGTGGCGCTCACGATCCGCGCAGCGACGGACTCGCACTGGCGGTGTGAGGCGCGCGTTCCATGCAGACAGGCCTCAGCGCTCGCCCAGCAGATCGCGATAGCTCGCATACGCGCCCAGCAAGATCAGCGCGGCCGCCACCGGCATGACGACGAGGCCGACTAACAACATCGGCATCGCCTGCGTCGCAAAAGCTGCGGCGCCGATGAGCGCGGCGTAGATCAGCGCGACGCGCCAGTTGCGCGCGACGATGCGCGCACTCGTCGCCATCGCATCGAGCGGCGTCCGGTTGCGCAGCACGACGAGTGCGGGCGCCAGCCAGAACGACGCGAGCGCAACGGCGTAAAACGGCAACGCGAGCAGCCATGCCCACGCATGCAGCACGTGCGTCTGCGCCAGCAGCGCCGCCGCGAGATAGCCCATGCCCGCAATCGCCGCCGCAGCGACGCCCACGGCGAGCAACGCATCGCGATGATCGTAGACCGCGCTCCACGCTTCACCGAACGTCCAAGGGCGCGCGTTGCTGGCCCGCTCCTGCATCAGCACGACCAGCGCCACCGCCAGCGGCGCGACGAGCGGCGCAAGCACGCTCAGTCGCGGCGCGAGTTCGAACAGCGTGGCGAGATCGGCGCAGACAAGCAGCGCAAGGAGCCACGCCACGGGCCGCTGGCGCGCGACGGCGAAACCATGAGCGAGCCAGCCGAGCCAGCGCGCGGCATTCACGCGGCGAACACAGGTGTCCTGGGCGCGCGCGAGCGGCGCGGTGCTGGAGAGAAAATGCAGGTTCATGACGATGTCCTTTTGGGAGCTGCACGGAGCAAAAGACTACGTTGTCGATGGTCACTGCGAGCGCGCGTATCAGGGCGCGCTGTGTTCAAGACGTTCGGCGATGCGTTCGGCGTGATGTCGCACATAGCGCACGAGGCCACGCCACGTTAGCCGCGTGAGCCACAAGCACAGCCACAAGCCGAGCGCGCCGCCCACCAGCATCGCGACGCCGTATAGCAGCGCGCCGATGCTCGATCCATGCGGGCCGACGATGAGCACGTGATCGCCGTCGCTGTCGATGGCGACGTGATTCTTGTCGATCACCACCGAGTCGCCCTCGCTGTGCACGGCGAGCATGGGGCCGTCCTTGCCGCCTTCGACGAACGACACGTGATCCTTGTCGCTCTTGACGTCCCACGCCATGTCGCCCGAGCCGCCGCCCATGCGCGCCGCCGACAGCGTGTCGCCGCCCGCGGTGCGCACGTCGAGTGCGACGACGTCGGCACGGTGGATCGTCCACACGTCGCCCTTGACGTCGAACTGGGCGGGCGCTGCGCCGGTCGACGTCGCGCGCAGCTTGCCGCCTTCGTTGCGCAAATCGACGGTGCCCCCAGTGGTCACGACCGACACGTGCGTGCCCGCTTGCGGTCGCAGCACAAAGCGATCGCCGTCGACACGAAAGTCCGGGACATTCACGTTCTTGAGCATCGATGCGTCGCCGCCCTCGCGATGGTTCGGCGCGCTGTCGCTGTCCTCGCTGTCCCCGCCCTGGCTGCTGCCCTGAAAGCTAAATGGAATCCTGTCCACCGACGGCCAGCCGAACGCGTGATGGCTGCCGAGCAGCACCACCGTGGCGAGTCCCGCGACGAACATCGCCGACGAGATCACGTAACCGCAGGTGAGCAGCGTCAGGTAGAAGATGAACGGCACCAGCAGGAAGAGTTGCACGAGCCCGAGGCCCGCGATCGACACGACCACGCGCAGCAGGTTGCCGAACGAGCGGCGCGTTTCCCATTGCCGGAAGCTGGCCTGCGCGCGCAGCTCGCGCGCCAGCTTCACGGGATCGCCCAGCGCCGCGATCACCTCGGCCTCGCTTCGTCCGGCTGCCAGCGCGTCGCCGATGTACTCGCGATAGTCGGCGACGATGTCGTCGACGACATGCTTCGGCAAACTTCGCAGTTCATGCCGCAATTGCTGGATGAATGCATCCTGCGTCATTGCTTGTCCCCTGTTCCGAGAGGCGCGCCCGGCAAACCGAGCACACCGTTGACTTCATCGACGAAACTGCGCCATTCCTCTTCCATGCTCGCGAGGCTGCTGCGCCCCGCCGCCGTCAGCGAGTAGTACTTGCGCGGCGGCCCGGAACTCGACTCGACGAAATACGTCGACACCCAGGCTTCCGCCTGGAGGCGGCGCATCAGCGGATAGATCGTGCCTTCGCTGATTTCCATGGTCTGCGATAGCGTCGAGACGAGTTCGTAGGCGTAGCTGTCACCGCGCGCCAGCACCGCCAGCACGCACATGTCGAGCGTTCCCTTTTTTAGCTGGGTCTTCATTCCAATCTGTCTTCGATAGTGTGCATAACCCGGTACCTTGCAATACACGTATGCAGCGGACAACTCGTTCCCGAGAGTGCATGGACAGCAATGTAGCAGGCAGTATTGTTCTATGCAAGGTACTGTTTTTAGCACTGTACCGGGAGGGGGTGGGCGGTGAGCGCGCTTTATGCAAATGGCATGAGATTGCGGTTGGCTATGAACGGTCACTCGACCTGCGGCTCAGGCTGGCCGCAGTTGCTGCTAACCGAGCCCGGTTCATCTATTGCGGATTGCCGTCCTGCCACGGTCCGACGCAAAGATGAGGCCACTCGCTCTGCCAGCGCCCGGATTTTTCGGCGTACACGCCTGCTACAGGAAGCAGGCGATCAGGCTTGAGCTGAACCTTCGGCTTCTGGCCTTAGCCGTAAAGCCCGATGCAATTTCCCCAAGGGTCACGCAACATGCACATTTGCTTGCCAGCCTCCACCTGGCCGGGCCCCCGATAAAGCGTGGCCCCCGCGTCCAGGAAATGCTTCAGTGCTTTGTCAAAGTCGCTGACATCCCAGTAGACAACAGTGCCTGCGGCCCCTGCCGATAGTTTCGAATCGGCGGGGACAATTTCGAGTCTAATGCCTTTGTACTCAAGGTACGTCAGATTAAACGCGTCAAGGAAACGTCTCTCAGCACCCTGAAAAACCGATTGATACCAGTCCAAAGCGGCGGGTACGTCAGGTACATACACAAGGACAGCACATATTGGCGAAATCATAGGGTTCTTTCGTATGCGATTGGCGGCCAACCGAGGAAGAGCACAATATTGATCGCCAGGCTCAATCTAGTAAAGAGCGTCGTCTTGACGCCTATGGCGCCACCTTGGGACGGCCGAAACGGGCAGTTCGCGGTCGCCCATACCTCTTGCATTGCATGACGTAATCCGGGAAATTATTGCACTGGGGCGTGGGGTCGTGATCCGCCAGGAACGGACAATCGACTATGCGCTGGCCTACGATATAAAGCGCGTTTAATTACCAAAATTCGATGAAACGTTTCTTTCTTATCCTGAGTTTTCTACCATTCTCGGCATCTGCTTTTTCAGAGCTGGCATGGGCGGACAATATAAAGAGCGACCAAGTTGTCATCGTTGTGGACTACGGCAGTCCTGACTTGACGCGACTACACCAGCTTGAAGATGAGTTGGACGCCATAGCGAAGCAAACCAATTCCGGTGAGCTCGATGGAGATGAAGTGACACTCGACAGGCATCAGGCCTCAATCTACATGAGGAGCACTGATACTGAACGGCTGATGAGGGCCATACGCCCGACCCTGCGAGCACACGATTTTTCGCGCGACGCACGCGTTCGCGTAGGTGGCTAACAACTCGCGACCCAGGGTAACAGCGCGTCAACTATAGCCTGAAAGCCCGCCGTAACGCGAACTCGCTACCATCGGCCGTCTGGGCCTCAGGCATGCTGGAGACTGCGAGGATCGTCCAATCGAGCAGCGCCCCGCATGGGCTCAGGCCGCGCTCAAGAATCCACCAATCCTTGACCTGTACATCACAATGACAACTCCTGTACGCCTGCTGTCGATTTGCCTCGCGCTCGTAATCTCCAGCGTTCGTGCGGAACCAATCAGGCCAGACCTGCATGAGTCTGTCTCGACAATCGACGTGACGGTTAAGGACTTCTACGGGACGGCACGAACGGGCACCGTGGCAATCACGCAATTCCTTCCTGATGGCGATGGCCCCTTTCCTATCCTGCTTCTCAACCATGGTCGCAGCCCAACAGATCGCAGCACGCCGCCGCGCTTTCGCTACACCCGACAAGCGGCCTTTTTCGTGAAGCAAGGATTCGCCGTATTCGAGCCTACGCGCATCGGCTACGGCCAGTACGGCACGCAATTCGATCCGGAATATAGCGGCAAATGTCGTCAGAAGGACTATGCGCCGATGATCGATGCAGCCCGCACCGAAGAGCTTGCCGTGCTGGGCTACGCGAAGCGGCAACCCCACGTCGACCCGAGCCGGATCGTCATTGTTGGCCAGTCAGTCGGCGGCTTTGTCACGACGGCCATGGCGGCTGACAATCCGGACGGTGTGATCGGGGCAATCAACTTCGCGGGTGGTGACGGCGGTGATCCGGTCGAGCATCCTGGCGTGCCATGTCAGGGCGAACGCGTGGAAGCCATGTATTCGCAATTCGGAAAGACGGCGCGTGTCCCGATGCTCTGGATCTACACCGAAAACGATCAGTACTTCGCACCGTCGTATAGCAGCGCCTGGCACGATGCATTCGTTCGCGCGGGTGGCAACGCCGACTACCGGCTGCTTCCGCCGTTTGAGAACAATGGGCACATGCTGTTTGCGCACGGTAACGAAGTCTGGGAGCCCGTGGTATCGGACTTTCTCGTGCGCCTGGGACTTCCTGTTCGATGAAAGCTGTAACGGACGCCAGGATGCCAACCACTAACAGGGGAACATAAGATACGTAGCGAATTACTCTTTCATCGATCCTGGCAAACCGGGTCGAACCGACTCTCGCGGTGGGCTTCCGAGGCGGGCCAGTAAGCATCATTCGCGATCGTTGGGAAAATTACCTCCACGTGATTGAGTGACGCCGACTGCCCCAACACGCATGGCAACGTAGTTTGCGATGATCGTTCGATTGACGCGACGCCCAAGATTGCCGAAGCTATCGTTAGATCTAACGGTGCCAGTGACTGGTGGCACGGCCAAGTGAAAAAGCCGGGAGGCCGTCGAAGGGATTTTGTAAAAAAAGAAAGCGCGCCCTCCAGCGGAGAACGCGATCAAAAATATCCGGGGAGCATCTTATGGTCGTCGTGAATAACAGTGGCAAAAAACCTGATATAGGGGCAAGTATTTTAGTGGTGGCGCTCGCCAATGGAGTTTTCAGCTTCTTTACTTATCAATTAGCCCGAGCCGCGATCTTCGGGGTAGTCTTTGGGAGTAACAAGCGTGGCCATCCGTGGCGGGATGTGTTTCATGCTACTGCACCCAGTGATTTCTATGGGATCGTGACTACGTATGCAATGCTCGATAGCCCAGCGATACTGCTCACGCTATGCCTGGTTATCGTGCTGTTTAGAGCACTCCTGTCCCAAGCCGATTGAACGCGTTTCGCAACTGGATTAAAGATAAACGTCGCGGATGCCGTTAAACCTGTATCCCTGATCTTATCCAGTTCGATGCGCTCCCCACTGACCCTTGGTACATTTGCGGTTTGCATTGCGCTTGCAAGCGCTCCTGCCGCTGCGGAAGACTGGCAGCCGGTTCCGGCGAAAGCCGATCTCGACTATCTCGCGGATTCCGTGCACAGGATTGAAACCCATGTGTACCTGGTCGTGCGCGGCACGATGAACACACCTCAGGGCTCAGCAAAATACGAAACGCCCATTGAGTTCGATTGTCCACAGCATGCATTTCGAATGGCGTGGGCGGACTTATCGACGATGGGCAAGCCGCCTGTGCGCTTCTATGGCAAGACGGTCGCACACTATGCGCCAACGCAATTTGTTTCTGCATCTGCTTCGCGTTATGGTGAGGCGCTGCTCCAATGGGCATGTCATCTGCCGAACCAGCCGGAACGCCTGGTCAACGTTGCGCGTTCCGGTGACAACAAACTGACTCAGGTGGATTCGCACAGCATCAGCCGCTCGGGGAAATTCACGTCGCTCTGGACAAGGTACGACTATCCGCAATTGCAGTTCGACCCGCCCTACGACGCACCCTTCGATTCGAAGCGCGAATTCGTCACAGTAAACTGCGAGACAAACCGCTATCGGATCCTGGTCGGCTATGACTTTACAGCCGATGGCACGATGACCGACAACATGATTGCCCGTGACGACGCCGAGACGCCTCTCGATTCGTCCGATGACTACGAAGTCGCGCTAAAGACGGTGGCGTGCGGCAAGCCCGTCGACCCTCAAACCTACGTCGGTATCGGCGGCGAGACGCAGCGCGCAAAAACGCCGCTCCCCGCCAATGTCGATATCGATGATGTCCCTGCTCCGAACGCAGTCGTGACAAAGGCCCGGGAATTGTCTGCCATCCTGCCGGCGCGCTCATCGTTCAAGTCGGCACGGATCGTTGAAACGATGACCACCGGTACGCGCACGAGCCACATCGAGGTCATTATCCAGCCATCGACGGAAGGTGTAATGCGGGCAAGGGAAATCTACAGCCCCGACTTCTTTGTCGATCGCGACATGCTTGGTCTCGTCCAGATCAAGTCAAAGATGAATTCCGCAAGGTCGGAAAACAGAAGCGTGTATGTCACTCAAGCGCTAACAGTCAACGCGAATATCTGGAAAGAAGGCGGCGAAGTCTCGTTTTTAACCGAGGGCGTTAATGTCCCTGGGGAAGGCAAGCCTCAAGAGTTCGGAATGAAATGCCAGATCGGGCAACGCGTCGACGCAAGCATCGTGAATGAGGGGCTAGCCGGACAGGCATGGCCGCTAACATGCACGAGGCCCAATAGCGATTCGTTCAAGGCATACTACATCGAGACACTTGGCTATCTTCTCACCACACGCGAAAAATCCAGGGACTTTGGCGACAGTGATACGACGGTCGACAGCGTTTCGATCGAACGATAGTTGCATCGGAGAGGCAGCACGACAGCTTTACGGAATCGGTCGCTCCATTACGATCAACTCGCCAGGAAATCTCTGATTGGTCGCTCGCCGAATTTCCTTGAAACCCTCGCGCTGCCAGAATGCGAGCGCGCGTGGATTCGTTGAAACGACCGCGAGTTGCGATCTGCGAAAGCCCCACTCACGCGCCATATTGTCGAGCAACGCTAACGCGGCCTTTCCGTAACCTTGCCCCTGGTGCGGATCGGAAAATAACAGCAGTCCGATCCATATGCAGTCGTCGGTCGGATATGCACGGATCACGTCGGCACAGCCAGGCATATCTGGCCCAACATAGAACCCGAAGACCCGCTTGTCCCCTTGCGCTTTACCCGTTGGCTTGCCGTAGAAAAAATCGTCGACGTCCTCTGCGGATGGCGACCGTCCCTCGACCAGCTCAGTGTATGAAGGAGCTTCGATAAAGACGCGCAATACATTCGCGCGATCGCTATCAGATTCGCTGCTGAGTGGGCGAGCTGTAAGCATCAGGCGCACTATTGAAGTGAGAGACGCGATTCTAAGTCCACACGCCTGAAGAGTGCGCGCAAGCCGTAATGCGCGCACTGCCATCATGAATCGATGTGACTGCTGCCGCTCGCCGTCGCCTGCCTGGACTACCGCCCCGTCACGACACTTGACGCATAGCGCGGAGCGGCCTTGGCGTTAGCGAAACCGGGAGCCAGCGCGCGCCGGTCGGCTTCCCATTGCGTCCAGCCGTCGCCATCGTGCAGCGTCGGGATCGTGACGAGTTCGCCTTGATCGAGCCCAACGAGCGCGGCATCCACCAGGTCTTCTGCGGTCATGGTGCTCGGCGCTTCCTTCTGCTTCGCGTAGCCCGCCACGTCCCAGAACTCGGTCGCCGTCGCGGCCGGCAGCACGGTTTGCACACGCACGCCCTTGCCAGCGAGGTCGCGTTGCAGCGCATGGCCGAAGCTCAGCACATACGATTTCGACGCGCTGTACACGCCATTGAGCATTTCCACCGCAATGCCGACCACCGAACTGATGTTGACGATCGTGCCTGCGCCTCGTGCGACAAACGCAGGCGCAACGGCATAAGTCAGGCGCGTCAGCGCCGTAATGTTCAAGTCGATCATCGATTCCATTGAGTCGACCTGGCCGTCGAGAATCGATGCCACCGAGCCGACGCCCGCGTTGTTGACCAGCATCGTGATACGCGCATCCTCACGGAGCAGCTTTTCGATTTTCGCCAGCCCGGTCTTGTCGGTGAGATCGGTCGCTACGGTCTCGATCGCGCGTCCCGTCTCCTTCGTGAGGCGATCGGCAAGCGCGTCGAGTCGGCTCTGGTTACGCGCCACCAGAATGAGGTCATAGCCGCGCCTGGCGAGGCGGTCAGCGTAGATCGCGCCAATGCCTGCCGATGCGCCCGTGATCAGCGCGAAACCTTTGGTCTGAGAAGTCATGTCCTGTCCTTTGCGTAGGTTGAACCAACCGGGTGTCGATCCATGGAATGCATTCTGACCGCCGCCGAACGCGACCTCAATGTCATAGATGCAATGATTTATGCCATCAAGTCCGCCGCAAGTCTGTCTGCTTTGTGCTACCTTCAATGAATCAAGCCATCGACCTCAAAGACACCATGCACACCGTCGCACTCGTCGTTTATCCAGGCTTCCAGTCGCTCGCGCTCGCGGTGGCGAGCGTCTTTGAATACGCGAACCTGCTCCACAGCGAAGCGGCCTATCAGTTCCGCATCGTGTCTGAGCATGGTGGGCCGGTTGCGTCTTCGCAGGGTTTTTCGGTTCACAGCGAACCGCTTGCCGACGATGGATACGACACGCTCATCGTCGCGGGCGACAATGAATGCCGGCTGCCATCGACAGCGCTGGTCGACTACGTTCGCCGTGCTCCGCTGCGCTCGCGCCGTGTCGCGTCGATCTGCACAGGGGCGTTTGTGCTGGCCGCAGCGGGCCTGCTGGAAGGCAAGCGGGCAACGACCCACTGGTATCACGCGCGTGATTTCGCGAAGCGGTATCCGGGCATCCAGCTCGAAGAAGACCGCATCTTCGTCGTCGATGGGCAGATATGGACGTCCGCGGGCATGAGCGCTGGCGTCGATCTCGCGCTCGCGATCGTAGAAAGCGACCTTGGGCTGGACACCTCACGCCAGGTCGCGCGCAAGCTCGTGCTTTATCAGCGTCGCGGGGGTGGGCAGTCGCAGTTTTCGGCGTTGCTTGAAATGAGCGCACGCTCGGATCGCGTCCAGATGGCGCTCACATTCGCCAGTGAAAATCTCGCGAGCGATTTGTCAGTCGAACGACTGGCCGAGGCGGCAAGTCTGAGTCCACGGCAGTTCAGCCGTGTATTTCGTGAGGAAACGGGCCAGTCGCCCGCCAAGGCTGTCGAGCGGCTTCGCGTTGAAGCCGCTCGTCTGATGATGGAAACGACGCGTCATCCCATCGAGGTCGTCGCGAGAGAAACCGGTTTTGGCGACCGCGAGCGGATGCGGCAAGCGTTCCTGCGCGCATTCGGGCAGCCGCCGCAAACCATACAGCGGGCGTCGGCCGTCACGCCCCTTGCGCTTTAGCGTAGCGGCCTTATTGCTCGCCCGGCGTCCATTCCGGGCTGTAGCCGCCCAGCGCCGGGTGATACATCTCGTCGCCGGAATGCTGCGTGAATTCGACGTTGAGCCTGTCTTCGCGCAGGCCGAGAATCTCGATGCAATGCGCGCAAAGCGCTTTCGCCACGTCCATGCGCAACTCGGGCGAGCGCCCTTTTCTGATATCCAGCATCATGACGGCGACCGGTGTTGGCGCTTCGCCGGTTTCGGCAATTCGCCAGACACCTCCGTCGCCCAGTTCCCGAATCGCGACGCTAATTCGCCTGATGTCTACGGCCATCATCTGCGCATACGTCTCGCTCATCCGCTGCGCCAGGCGCCGCTTGTCGTCCACCGAATAGTGCTCATTCACGTCAAGTTGCAGGTAGGGCATGATCGTCAGCGCTCCTCGAAAGTCCCATTCTTTACCGGGCACGGCGCGCCGCCAATGTCAGTTACGCAAGCTTTCCGGACAAGCACGCGTTCATTTCGATAGCTCTGCCCGAATCAACTGAACGCAATCTGCTCAAGGAACGTTGCGATGTAGTCGTCGTCCAGCCAACCACGACGGCTCTTCGATGACTCAAGGCGATGTATTTCGCTTTGGCCTTTATCGGTAAGCGCCGCAATCTGGACTGGAAACAGGAATTTCGTACTGGGAGGCAGTTTTTGATCGACGATCTTTAAGAGGCCCTGCGCGCGCAGCGAGGTGAAGATTGGCGGTCGCTTGTGCCACGGTATTTGTCGATGGGCAGCAAGACGAAGAGCTTCAAGTACAGCACCATTGTTGAATTCCATCAGCGTCCTTGAGGTGGTCAACTGAAATGTCCTGCATAGCTCTCTACGCCTACCGTACCACATGATGTCGTTCTGCATGTGACAGTCATCGGGGTGCAGTGCACCGGTTGAATCCGCCCCATTTCGGTCAGACTTCCCAGCAGCGATGCTGAACGACTCCCCCGACTACGGCGAGGGATAGTCTGGCGCCTCGCTACAACGCATGTGGCCAGACCCTGCCCGCCGCCACTTATCCCATCGTCAGAATAATTTTCCCGACATTCGCCGACGATTCCATGCGTCGATGGGCTTCCGACGCCTGCGCAAGCGCAAACGTGCTATCGACAACCGGTTCCAGCCCACGGCCGCCCGAGAACCGCGCGAGCCAGTGTTCGCGGAACCGTCGTACCATCGCGTGCTTTTCTGCCTGGGCGCGCGACTTCATCACCGTGCCGATAATCTGGATATGGCGATACAGAATGGTCTCCAGTTCGAGCTTCACCTGCCCGCCCCCACCCAGGATGCCCACCTGCACGAGACGCCCGCCATTCGCCAGTGAAGCGATATTGCGCGCGAAATACGGTTCGCCCACGAAATCAATCACGACATCGACACCCCGGCCTTCGGTCTTCTGCGCCACGACCGCAGCAAAATCCTGCGTGCGGTAGTCGATGACATGGTCGGCGCCCAGTTGCACGATGCGCTCAAGCTTCGATGCCTCGGCGGTCGCGAACACGGTCGCGCCGCTCGCATACGCCAGTTGAACCGCAGCGGAACCGACGCCCCCCGCTGCAGCGTGAATGAGCACCGAATCCCCCTGCTTGAGGCGCCCGAGATGCATCATCGCTTCATGCGCCGTCACGAACACTTCGGGGACAGCAGCGGCGTGCACATAGTCGAGTTGCTCCGGAACCGGCATCGCCATGCGCCAGTCGATGCGCGCGAGTTCGGCGTATGCACCGCCGCCGACCACGCCCATCACACGGTCACCGACGCGATACCCTTCTACCGATGCGCCGACTTCCAGCACTTCACCCGCTATTTCCAGACCCATAATGGTCGAGTCGCCGAAATTCGGCCGGCCGTAGCCGCCGCGTCGATGCGTGAGGTCGGCGCGGTTGACGCCTGCCGCGTGTACACGCACCAGCAGATCGTCGGGGCGCAGTTCCGGGTCGGGAACATCGGCGAGCTTGAGCACGTCGGCGTCGCCGAATTCATCGAAGGTGATGGCTTTCATGATTAGGTATCCTGTTGAGTCCGCACATCGCCGAGCGTCGCTTGCGCAGCGGCAGAAGCCGAGATAGCGGCGGGAAAACCGGCGTAAAACGCCAGGTGGGTAATGGTCGCGGCGAGTTCTTCACGCGTGACGCCGTTGCTCACGGCGCGACGCAGATGCGCGGGAAGTTCGTCGTGGTGGCCGCCCACAACGAGGGCGGCGACGGTCACGAGACTTCTGTCACGCGGCGACAACGCCGCGTCGGCCCACACCTGCGGAAACAGCACATCGTCGACAAGCGCGGCGAGCTTCGGCGTGAAGGCGCGCGCGGCTTCGCGCGGGCTGTCGAAATTGGCTTTTGACATGATTGGGCGCTCCTTAGACCTGGCTGATGAATTTGTTGGTGAGATAGAACTCGATGCCTTCTGCGCCGCCTTCGGAGCCGATTCCGCTCTCCTTGAGGCCGCCGAAGGGCAGTTCGGTGGCGACGATGCGGTACTGGTTAATGCCGATCATCCCGGCCTCCAGCCCGTCGCCCACGTCGAGGGCCGTGCGCGCGTCGTTCGTGAACGCATAGGCCGAGAGACCATACGGCAGGCGGTTCGCTTCGGCGAGCCCGTCTTCCAGCTGGTCGAAACGCATCAGCACCGCAATCGGGCCGAACGGCTCTTCGTGCATCACGCGAGCGTCCATCGGCACGTCGGCCAGCACGGTGGGCTCGAAGAAGTAGCCCTCGCCTGCAATGCGCTTGCCGCCCGTGAGCACCTTCGCGCCACGCTCGACCGCATCGGCGATGAGTTCTTCCATCTTGGCAACCTGGCGCGGATTCGCGAGCGGGCCGACCTGCGTGCCGGGCTGCATGCCGTCACCTACCTTGAGCGCCTGGGTCGCCGATACGAAGTGCCCGACGAATTCGTCGTAGACCTCACGCTGGATCAGGAAGCGCGTCGATGAGATGCAGACCTGGCCGGTGCCACGGAAGCGGTTCGCCGCGCCTTCGACGGCTGCGCGTTCAACATCCGCATCCTTGAATACGAGCACGGGCCCATGGCCGCCAAGCTCAAGCGTAATCGGCTTTACGCCTTCGGCGGCGCGCGCGGCAAGCAGGCGGCCGACCGGAACGGAACCCGTGAACGTCACCTTGCGAATAACCGGCGATGCAATCAGCGTTTTCGACACCTCGTCGGGCACGCCGAAGACCACCTGAAGCACGCCTTTGGGCAGGCCTGCGTCGTCGAGTGCACGGGCGAGCGCGAGCGCCGTCGCCGGGCTTTCCTCGCCTGGCTTGATGATGACGCTACAGCCAGCGGCCAGCGCCGCAGACAGCTTGCGAGCCGGCGTGATGGCCGGGAAATTCCAGGGCGTGAACGCGGCGACCGGCCCGATGGCCTGCTTCTTCACCAGTTGCTGCACGCCGGGACGATTGGACGGCACCACGCGGCCATCGATGCGGCGCGCCTCTTCCGCGAACCATTCGAAGTAGTCGGCAGCGCGCAGCACTTCATCGCGGCTTTCGGCAAGCGGCTTGCCCTCTTCCAGCGTCAGCAAGGCGGCGATGTGCTCCACGCGCTCGCGAATCAGCTGCGCGCCGTTCTTCAGAATACGGGCGCGCTCTGCCGGCACCGTAACGCGCCACTGGTCGAACGCGCGCTTTGCCGCCTGCAACGCCTCGTCGAGGTCGGCCGCCGTTGCAAGCGGCACGCGGCCCAGTTCCTGCAACGTAGCGGGATTGACGACCGGCGCGGTAGCGCGTTCGCTGGCTGCGATCCATTTGCCGTTGATGAAAAGATTAAGCGAGTCGTAGTGAGCGTCCATTTTTTCAATCCTCTAAATCGTTAGCAATTCGAATTAAATAATCTCGTAGCGCGCCAGTCGATACCGCAATCCCGATTCAGCGATTCATGACGGGAGGCTGGCTTCGGCTTGTGCCTGGCAGTGAATGCCTTGTCTGCGGAACACAGTCTAGGCGGGATGGCCGTGCGCTTTTAGCCAGACCAGAAGGAATGATTCTTGTCGCCAAAGGGAAAATCCCGCCCCGCCTGGCGATTAGGCTTACCGACATGCAAACGGGCGCTCGCCTATGATGGCCGTGGCAGAGGCCCGCAGCGCGGGGCGGACACGATGAAGTCAGACGAAAGGGACAGGTGGGATGGACAAGTTATATAACATGTCGGTTTTTGCAAAAGTCGTCGAAATGGGGAGCTTCACCGCCGTTGCGAACCACCTCGACACAACGGTGGGCAACATTTCGCGTGCGGTGTCGGTGCTTGAGGAATCTCTCGACACGCGGCTCATGCAGCGTTCTACGCGTCGCCTCGTGATCACCGACGCGGGCCGGAGGTTCTACGACCGCTGCGTTGCCATCCTGACCGACGTGGAGCACGCGGAGGCCGAGGCGCGGGACGCCCTGCTCGAACCGCGCGGCAGGCTGCGCGTGCACTCGGTTCCCGGACTCGGGCGCAATCTCGTGACGCGCGCCGTGCTGGCCTATCGCGAGGCGTATCCGGATGTCTCGGTGGAGCTGCTGCTGTCGCAACGGATGCCGAACCTGCTCGAAGAGCAGCTCGATATCGGCGTCGTCATCACACGGACGCTGCCTGATTCCGCGTATGTCAGCCAGAACATCGGCACCAGCCATTGCATTCTCGCCGCCTCGCCTGCGTACCTGGCCGCTCACCCGGCGCCCGCATGCCCGGAAGATCTCATCGACCATCGATGCGTGCTTCTGGGTACGGTCGATTACGCGCCGGACGAGTGGCACCTCGAAAGTCCCGCGGGCAACGCGACCTTCCGTCCGACCGGGCCGCACTTCAGTGTCAACGACATGGACGCCATGTCACAGGCGCTTCGCGATGGGGCGGGAATCGGCCTTCTCGCGGCCTTCTCCGCCATGGAGCACCTGCGCAGCGGTGCGCTTGTTCGCGTATTGCCGCAGTACCACACGCACGTGCGCAACGTCTACGCGGTCTACCCGTCCCGCCAGTTCGTCGATGCAAAAATCAAGCGCTTCGTCGAGATCTTGAAGGCACATGTGGCCGATCATCTGGATTCCTATGCAAAGGAACTCGATATCGCTTGACCGGCGACTCTGCCTTCAGATCGCTAGTCGCAGGCTCGTCGAGATCTGCGTCGCTCGCGGGCACGACGTTGCGAGCGACGAGACCCGGATCAGCGGCTTCGCCAGGCCCGGGTGACGACGCCACCGCTAGCAGCCCTCCTGACGCATTTTAGGTGTTTACCCGTAAGCATATTGTCAGAACACTATCGGCATGCCGATAATGCTGTCATGGATGTGAAAACTGCTGTCCGCGTCTTCGATGTGATCAACCTCTTTGCCGAAGTGCGGCAACCGATGATCTACAGCGAAATTGCGCGTCGAACCGAGATCCCGCTTTCGAGCTGTCATGCCCTTCTGCAAACGATGGTGGCCAAGGGCTACCTGTACGCACCGGGCGTGAAGGCGGGCTATTACCCCACGCAGCGCCTGCTGCACGTCGCGCGCGACATTTGCAGCGAGGATCCGCTCACGCTGATGTTCCAGCCGCTGCTCCATGCACTGCGCGACGCGACCGGCGAGACAGCCGGGCTGGCAACGCTCGCGGGCAATCGCGTGGTCTATCTCGACGTGGTGCAGTCGCGCCAGAAGATCCGCTACAGCGACGAACCGGGCGGCTTCATGTCGATCGCGAGCGCCGCGGGCAAGGCGCTGCTGGGCGCGCTGGGTGCCGAGGGACGTCGCAAGTTTCTCGACAGCAACCAGCCGTTGCCGCTTGCGGCCGATGGCTCGGTGCTCGACCGCGCCAGGTTCGAACGCGAGATCGAGCAAGGCGTGGTCGACGGCTGGCATCGTTCGACCGGCGAAAGCGTCGAGGATGTTGCCGGTCTGTCGCGCGGTTTCCTGATTCACGGCGAAGCGTTCGCGCTCGTCATCGGCGCGCCCAAGGCGCGTCTGCTGAGAAACGAGCCGCAAGCCGTGCAGGCGCTGCTCGACGTGTACGCGCAGATACCGCCGTCGCTGCTCGCGACTTGATGCGAGCGAAGCGATCGAAAGCGATAAGCATTGCAGGACGCGCGTAAAAACAGCGCCGCAACAAGATGTGGAGGAAGACAGCATGCGTTGGAAGAACCGGCCGGATGGCTCGAACTGGGGCGACTTCGGCCCCGACGATCAGTTGGGCCGCCCGAACCTGATTGGCGCGGAGCAGGTGCTCAAGGGCGCCCAGGAGATCCGTGCGGGGCTGAGCTTCACGCTCTCGCTGCCGCTCGACTTCCCCGGCGAGAGCAAGCTCAACGTGCGCCGCCATCCTCCCGTGCTGCGGCCGACCTTTCGCGACGGCCTGCCCTATGTGAACTTTCCGTTCGCGCGCAACGAGCCTTCGGCGACCGACGTCGTGAGCGACGACCAGGTGCTGCTCTCGCTCCAGTATTCGACGCAATGGGATGCGCTGGCGCACGTCGGCGCACGTTTCGACGCCGATGGCGACGGCCAGGCGGAAAGCGTCTATTACAACGGCTATCGCGCGCACCGGGACATCGTCGGCCCGATGGAATATCGCGCGGAAAACGGCTTCGCACCCCATGCATGCGGCGGCGAGCACAGCCACGCGGACGTGCTCGGCATCGAGAACCTGGCCGTCAAGGGCATGCAGGGCCGCGGCGTACTGATCGATTTCGCGGCGCATTTTGGGCGCGAGTTCCGCACCATCGGCTATGACGACCTGATGCGCGTGATGGACGCGGACAGCGTGGACGTCGAGCGCGGCGACATGCTGGTGATACGCACCGGTTTCGCCGAGATGGTGCTGGAGATGAACAAGCAGCCGGACGAGGCGGTGCTCGCGAGCCATTGCGGCGCGCTCGATGGCCGCGACGACCGCCTGCTGCAATGGATCAGCGACTCGGGCATTGCCGCGCTGGCCGCCGACAACTACGCGGTCGAACGATATCCCGCACGCCAACCCGCGACAGCGGGCGAGCATCCGTTGATGCCGCTGCATCATCACTGTCTGTTCAAGCTGGGCCTGCCACTGGGCGAGCTTTGGTATCTGCACGATCTGGCGATCTGGCTGCGCGAGCATGGGCGCTCGCGCTTCATGCTCACCGCGCCGCCGCTGCGGCTGCCGGGCGCAATGGGCTCGCCGGTCACGCCGGTTGCGACAGTTTGATTTGATTTCCGCCTGAGGTCGTCGTCCGTTCGATCCCGATATGGCGCCAATTCAATAAGCAATCCTTCCTTTTCGGCACTAGATCAAGCAACTTATCGCGTCCACGACATGGCTAAAGAACGAGTTTTGATCACCGGCGGCGCTGCCGGCATAGGCGCGGCGTGCGCGGCACGCTGCGAGGCGGATGGCTACGAGGCGGTCGTGATCGACCGTGTGGGCAACGGCCTACTCGCCGATCTCACCGATACGCAGGCCACCGCAGCCGCGCTCGAACGTGCACTCGAAGGCGGCCCGATCACGCGCCTCATCAACAACGTGGGCATCGTCGTGCCCAACGATGCAGAGCATCAGACGCTAGAAGAACTCGAACTCGCGTGGTCGCTCAACGTGCGCTGTGCGCAGCAGTGCATGCAGGCGCTGCTGCCGGGCATGAAGGCGGCGGGCTTCGGGCGCATCGTCAACATGTCGTCGCGCGCGGCGCTCGGCAAGGAACTGCGCACCGCGTATGCGGCGACCAAGGCCGCGCTGATCGGCATGACGCGCGTGTGGGCGCTGGAGCTGGGCGTCCACGGCATCACCGCGAACGCCATCGGCCCCGGCCCGATCCGTACGGAACTGTTCGATCGCGCCAATCCGCCCGGTGCGCCACGCACCCAGGCGATCATCGACGCCGTGCCGGTCAAGCGCGTGGGCACGCCCGACGATATTGCGCACGCGGCTGCGTATCTGCTCGACGCCCGTAGCGGCTTTGTCACCGGCCAGGTGCTGTATGTGTGCGGCGGCATGACGGTCGGCGTCGCGGGAGTCTGACGATGGCGGACACTGCATGGCGGCGTGCGGGCATCGTCGGAGCGGGCAGCATCGGCGTGGCCTTTGCGATCGTATTCGCGCGCGCTGGCTGGCGCGTGCGCCTGTTCGATCCCGATGCGCAACGTCGCGCGGCCGCGCCCGATGAGATCGCGCTGCGTCTGGCCGATCTCACGCGCTTCGCGCTGATCGACGAAAGCGCCGCACAGATCGCCGCGCGCGTGGAGATCGTCGAGACGCTCGAAGCCGCCGCGCAAGACGCCGATCTCGTGCAGGAGTGCGCGCCCGAGCGCGTCGAACTCAAGCGCGAACTGTTCGTGCAACTGGATAAATGTACTCCGCCGCAGGCGATCCTCGCGAGCGCATCGTCGTTTCTCGCGGTAACGGAATTCGTCGATGCAAGCCTGCCGGGCCACGCGCGCTGCATCGTTGCGCACCCGGGCAATCCGCCCTATCTGGTGCCCGTGGTCGAGATCGTGCCCGCGCCCTTCACGTCCGCTGCCGCGACCACGCGCGCCATCGCGCTCTACGGCGAAGCGGGGCTCATGCCCGTGCGCGTGAAGAAGGAAGTGGCCGGCTTCATTTTCAACCGCCTGCAAGGCGCGGTGCTGCGCGAAGCGTATTGCCTCGTGCGCGACGGCGTGGCGTCCGTGGACGATATCGACACCGTCATGCGCGAAGGCCTCGCGCCGCGCTGGTCGGTAATCGGGCCATTCGAGACCGTCGACCTGAACACGCGCGGCGGCATTGCCTCGCATGCACAGAAGATGGGGCCATCTTACGAACGCATGGGCGCCGAGCGCGGCCAGCACGACCCGTGGACGCCCGACCTCGTCGCCCAGGTGGAAGCCGCACGGCGCGCGGCCCTGCCAATCGAACACTGGGACGCGCGCGTCGCGTGGCGCGACCGGCAACTGATGCAGCTCGCACGGCACCGCAAAAGCAGCTTGAAAACAGATGACTGAATCACACAAGAACTAGCCCGCTCGCCGCGATGCGAGAGAGACCCAAGAACTATTAATACCTGAAAGAGACACAACCATGCAGCGAGTCACTGCCTTCTTTACCGAGCTGATGCGCCGGTATCTGCCCGATCCCTTCGTCTTCGCGATCGGCCTCACCCTGCTCACGATGGCGCTCGCCGTCATCGTGCAAGGCCAGACCGTCACCGCGCTCACCACGAGCTGGGGCAAGGGCTTCTGGGCGCTGCTCGCGTTCACGACGCAGATGGCGGTGATTCTCGCGATGGGCTATGTGCTCGCCACCGCGCCGCTCACCGACCGCTTCCTCAACCGCCTTGTCTCGCACGTCGACTCGCCGCGCATGGCCATCATCGTCGCGACGTTGGTGGGCGGCATCGGCAGCTACCTGAACTGGGGCTTCGGCCTCGTGGTGGGCGGGATCGTCGCGCGCAAGCTCGCGCTGCGCGTCAAGGGCGTGCACTACCCGCTCATCATTGCGTCGGCCTATAGCGGCTTTACGCTGTACGGGCTGGGCCTGTCCGCCAGCATCCCAGTGCTGATCTCGACCAAGGGCCATCCGCTCGAAGCCCAGATGGGCGTCATTCCGCTCTCCGAAACGATTTTCTCGCCCACCATGCTGATGACGAGCCTCGTGACCATCGTGACGCTGCCGCTGCTCAATGCGTGGCTGCATCCGAAGGCGGGCCAGTCCGTGAAGGAAATCGACCGCGCGCTGGAAGAAGCGCCCAAGGCCGTGCCCGCGCTCGATATCGACGAAGGCAAGACGCTCGCCAACCGCCTGAACAACAGCCGCGTGTTGAGCTACGTGATCGGCGCAATCGGCATGGGCTATGTGGCGCTGCATTTCGTGCAGGGCGGCTCGATCGACCTGAACCTCATCAACTTCTTTATTCTGTTTCTCGGCATCCTGCTGCTCGGCACGCCGATCCGTTATGTGGAGAAGCTCAACGAAGGCATTCGCACGATCAGCGGCATCATTCTTCAGTACCCGTTCTACGCGGGCATCATGGCGATCATGGCATCGTCGGGTCTGGTCAATACGCTATCCGAAGCATTCGTGAAAGTCGCCACGCCCGCCACGCTGCCGTTCTGGGGCTTGATCAGCTCGTTCGTCATCAACTTCTTCGCGCCTTCGGGCGGCGGCCATTGGGTCATTCAGGGGCCGTTCATGATCGAGGCGGCGAAAACGATTGGCGCATCGGTGGGCCATACGTCGACGGCCGTGATGCTGGGCAATGCGTGGAACGATCTCGTCCAGCCGTTCTGGATCCTGCCCGCGCTCGCGCTTTCGAAGCTCAAACTCAAGGACATCATGGGCTATACGGTCATCATGATGTTCTGGATCGGCATTGTCTATTCGGTCGCGATTCTCGTTTGGGGCTAAAGCAGCGCGGCCTGCGCGCTTTCTGACATTCTTATTCATCGGAGATTAACCATGCTGTATCTCGTGCACATGCAGGTGCAGATTCCGCACGGCACCGACGCCGCGTACGCCGACAAACTCAAGGCCGAAGAAAAGGCCTTCTCGCAGCGGCTTCAGCACGAAGGCAAATGGCGTCATCTGTGGCGCGTCGCGGGCGAATACGCCAATTACAGCGTGTTCGACGTGGAATCGAATGACGAGCTGCACACGCTGCTGTCCGCGCTGCCGCTGTTTCCGTTCATGAAGATCAGCGTGACGCCGCTTGCACAGCATCCTTCGGCGATCGCACCGAACTGAACGCCGAAAAAACGCCGAAAAAAAGCCGAACCGAAGCCCGAACGATTAGCCGGAACCACACGATGCCGTTTCTCATCGAGACATTCGACAAGCCCGATCATGCTCACGTGCGCGCGCGCGAACGCGACCTGCATCTGGACTTTCTCGCGCAGCACAAGACGCTGCTGCTCGCCTGCGGCGCCAAGCTCAACGACGATGGATCGAGTGCGGGCGGCGGCATCTATATCGTCGATGTCGAGACGCGCGAAGCCGCCGAAGCGTTCATCGCCCAAGACCCGTTCTCGCACGCCGACCTGTTCGAGCGCGTGAGCATCGTCCGCTGGCGCAAGGCCTATGTGGACGGCGTCTGCCACCTCTGAGCGCTTGGGCGTTCCCTTCCCTCGGACGGCGCCGCCCCTGTACGGCGCCGGTTTGGCCCGTCGCGCGCCCCTCCAGCGCGACGGGCCGTTTTTCGGGGTTTGTGCTCGATCAAAGAAAGACGCGATGCGGCGTCGAGTTGATCTGGGCGAATTCGTTATTGGCGCTGTCGCGCTAAACGCTGTCCCGCATCGCTGCCAGCATTTGCGCCAGATTCAATTCACGTTGCGCTGAGTCATGAGTGCAGCAGAATATCCCGTCATCAACGCACGCATGCATTGATGCCAGGCAAGCCATACCGCCTGATCGCCTCATCGATTGCGAGCACCCAGCATTGCCATCGCGCATAACGGCGCAATTTTTCCTCAGTCATCCTGAAAAAATCTCAGGGCATCTACCAGGTGTGATGTCGCTTCGTCGGATCCTTACACTACGCACCGTTGTAAGACAACCTGGCGGCAGCAAGCGCATTGTCAGATGAGTGGCTTGCCGATCTCCGCGCTTCCCCGCACTCCCCACGCTCTCCGACGAGATCACACATGGCAATCCCCTCCTCCGGCAACGCCCCTGGTTTTCCTGAACGCGCCGATGCGCCGCGCCCGCGAATCGCATCGACGCTGCCTGGCGTGATGTGCGCCATGAGCGCGGCGCTCGCGCTTACCGCGTGCGGCGGCGCGGGGCCATCAGCGTCCAGTAACGGCAGCAACGGCAACGTCGAAAACAGCACGTCAGCGTCCGTGGCCGCATCGGCGAGCCAGAGCGCGGATAGTTCGCCCGCTGCAAGCGACGCGGCTGCAACGCCTGCATCCGGTACGCCCGCCACGCCCGCCAGCGACGCAACGGGTAGCACCACGCCAGCGACGCCCACTGCCGCCGGCTTCCAGGTCGGCACGACGACCGCGGACAGCGCACTGCCGCCCGAACCCACACTGCCCGCCGCCAGCCAGGTCTGCGCAACGCTGAACGCCAACCTCACCGCCCAGCCCAACGGCCTGCTGCCCGACAGCGCCGACGCCGCCGACACCGCGCCCGACACGTCGCGCCTCCAGGCCGCGCTCACCAGTTGCACCAACGCCGCCAGCACGGGCATCGCCACCAACAAGGCCGTGCATCTGGTCGCGGGCCCCGGCGGCGCGAACGCGTTTCTCTCAGGCCCGCTCAACCTGCCGAGCGGCGTCACGCTCTGGATTGACAGCGGCGTCACGCTGTACGCCTCGCGCGACCCGCGTCAGTACGACAAGACCAAAGGCACGGCAAGCTGCGGCCTGATCACCGCGAGCGACAACGGTTGCAACGCGCTCATCACCGCGGCCAAAACGGCCAACAGCGCGGTGATGGGCGACGGCGTCATCGACGGTCGCGGCGGCAGCCCGCTCGTCAGCAGCATTGCCGGCGATCCGGCCTTGCTCAAGCGGCCCGACGGCAGCGCCATGAGCTGGTGGGATATCGGCTGGCAGGCCAACGTCGTGCAGAACGCCTCGCAGAACAATCCGCGCCTCATCCAGGTCAACAACGGCCGCAACTTCACGCTCTACCGCATCACGCTGCAGAACGCGCCCAAGTTCCATGTCGTGCCCAGCGGCATCGACGGTTTCGTCGCGTGGGGCGTCAAGATCTTCACGCCGACCGCCGCCTACGAGGCCATGACGAACTACCTGGGCGCGCCCTACAGCACGCTCAACGCGAAGAACACCGATGGCATCGACCCCGCCAGTTCCGGGCCGATCACGAGCAATCCTGGCAACCCCGGCAAGCTCAGCGGCGACGCCAGCAATATCCTCGTCGCCTACACGTCGATCCGCACCGGCGACGACAACATGGCCATCAAGGGCGGCACGGGCGCCGTCAATGGCCGCACCTACAACGTCACCGTCGCGCACAGCCACTTCTACGAAGGCCACGGCATGTCGATCGGCAGCGAGTCCGCGGGTTCGGACAACGGAACGGCCAATACCGATGTCACCGCCGTCGATGGCACCTATCCGAGCGTGAGCAACGTGAATGTCTACGACCTCGTCATGGACGGCGCAGACAACGGCCTGCGCATCAAATCGGACTGGAGCCGCAGCGGGCTGATCGCCAATATCAATTATTCGAACGTCTGTATTCGCACGGCGGATCCCACGGCCTCCCTGAAACCGCAGGCGCTGATTTTCTCGCCCTACTACAGCGCGACGACCAATGCCGGGCTCTATCCGAACTTCCGCAATATCAATCTTGACGGCATCCGCATCGTCAATGCATCGGGCTATACGTTCCAGGGCTTCAATACGACGAGCCCGATTCTCGCGGGCAAGGGCTGGTCGGCGGGCGCGAGCGGTTTGCCGAATCCGCCGGTGATCAATCCGCTGCAAATCACGCTGAATAACGTGGTGGCCGATGTCGCGCCGCTGTCCATCGTGGCCGCCGACGCGCAGATCGCCGTCGGTGCGGGCGGCACGACGCTGCCGCTGCAAGGCCTGGGCAGCAGCGTGACGCTCACGCAATCGGCAAGCGGCGCGGCCAATCCGCCAGTCGATTGCAGCCTGGCGTTCGTGCCGTTCCCGGGAAGCCTGGGAGCCCTGGCGGCACGCCCGGTACGTTGAGCGGGATTTTCGTTCGCGAGCCGGGCCGGGCCGGGCACACCGCTTGCTGCCACCTTACAGCATCCAATCAGCCCAGTCCTGGCGAGCGCCTGGCGCCGCCCACACGCGAGGAGAAAATCGAAATGCTGAAACTGGCCCTGTTCTTTGCTATCGTGGCCGTCATTGCGGCCCTGCTCGGCTTCACGGGCGTCGCCGCAGGCGCGGCCGCCATCGCCAAGATCCTGTTCTTTATCTTCCTCATCCTGTGCGTTGCATTCCTGCTGCTCGGGGTGTTCGTCGCGAAGAAGATCGTCGATTAGCGGTGCGGGCCTGCGTTGCCGCGATGGCAGCGCAGGCCCCGCCTCGACGCCCAGGATAGCCAAAGACATTTAACGGTTCAGCCCCGCCGCGCGGCATTCGCCCGCGCATCCATCCGCTTTCATCGGCCTTTCCCGGCTTTGCGATTGACTCGCACTTAAATTTTTCATGTCAAAAACCTAAACCAAGTTTCATTTTGCAGGCCATTTTCGACATGTACCTGTAATTGCATTTCCTTAAATTCTCGGTTCCTGCTGCATCGCTGCGAACCATGTGAATTGGACTCCTAACCACACGCTCGTCCATACGCATGGTGACTTATCTTTCTACTACGGAACCGACATGAAAAAAGCGTTGTTGAATACTCTCGCGCTCGCCACCCTGGCTGCGTCGTCGATGGCGCACGCGCAAAGCAGCGTCACCCTGTACGGCACGGTCGATGCGGGTCTCGACTACATCAGCAACCAGAAATCGTCGGCAGGTCACGGCGCTACGTATGGCATGCAGTCCGGCAACGTCAGCACGAGCCGCTGGGGCCTGCGCGGCGCCGAGGACCTGGGCGGCGGCCTCAAGGCGATCTTCGACCTTGAAAACGGCTTCTCGACCGTGACCGGCAAGGGCTCGAACGGCGGCTATATGTTCGGCCGGCAGGCCTGGGTGGGCCTGTCGAGCGACCAGTACGGCACGCTCACGCTGGGCCGCCAGTACGACGCGCTGGTCGACATGATCGCGCCGATGTCGGCAACCGGTTCGGGCTTCGGCGGCAACATTGCCGATCACCCGTTCGACAACGACAACCTGAACAACGACGTCCGCATGAACAATGCGATCAAGTTCCGCAGCGCGACCTACGCGGGCTTCCAGGCCGAAGCGGCCTATGCGTTCAGCAACGCGGGCGGCGCGTTCGCGCAGAACAGCGCCTACACGTTCGGCGCATCGTGGAACGGCGGCCCGATCAACCTGGCGGTCGCGTACTTCCAGGGCAACGAACCGGGCTCGACCACGAGCGGCGCATTGTCGGCAGGCACCAACACCGACAACGATCCGATCTTCGTCTCGAACCGCACCCGCACGCTGGGCGCGGGCGGCAGCTACACGATCGGCGCGGCCAAGGTCGGCCTCGTGTTCACGCGCTCGATGATCGCTTCGCCGACGGAAATCGCGCAAGGCGGCTCGCTTAACTCGTTCTCCGCCGACTACCTGACGTTCAACAACTTCGAACTGAACGGCCGCTACCAGCTCACGCCGCAATTCAGCCTGGGCGGCTCGTACGTGTACACGGACGGTTCGCTGAGCCGCACGTCGGGCAATGCGTCGCCGCACTGGAACCAGTTCATGCTGCAGGCCGACTACGCACTCTCGAAGCGCACCGACCTGTACCTCGAAGGCGTGTACCAGCGCGTTTCGGGCGCCAACGGCATCTCGGTGCTGGGCAATGCGTCGATCTACAACCTCGCGGCTTCGTCGAGCAACACGCAGGCCGTGGTGGCAGCAGGCATGCGCCTGAAGTTCTGATGATTCGAACGATTCGGGCGAAAGCCCGAATTCAATTCGTGAATGCGGCGGAGCGAATGGTCGTGATGACCGGCGCTCCGCCGTTTTTCTATTCGTCCTTGCGTACGACGAGTTCCGTAAAACCCGTCTGCGCATCATGCTCGCGCGCAAAGCGAAAACCCGGCAGCAGCATCACCAGCACTTCCGCCGTGGTGCGAACGATACAGCCGTGCGCGACGTGACCGCCAGAGACACGTCCCTGCGCATCGGACACGCTCATATGCAGGTGCGGGCCATCGGGCGACCACGTGCCCGCCAGCGTGAGAATTTCGTAGTCTCCGTACATTGTCGTGGGCTCATCGATACCCGCGTAGCGCAATGCCACGGCGCTCAGGCTGCCGATCCCCTGCACGACATAGACCGCGTTCACGCGCTGCTGCTGGATCGCACGGCCAAGCGCATCGCGCAGGTCATCGCCAGGCGACAGTCGCAAAGGTAGCGCCTGCATGTTCGCTCCTCTCGTGGGTTCAAGCGCCCCAGATTAAGGCGGTTCGCAGCGGCGCGCAATCGGTGGATCAGTGGATCAGTGGCGTAGTATCGAAGGCGTCCGGCTCATCAGGAGCGGCGCCCATGCCCTCGACTGCTCCCGTCGTTCTATTCGGTGCGTTCGATCGCCACAATCTCGGCGATCTATTGTTTCCTCATGTGCTCTCGCACATGCTTGCCCCACGCGAGGTTCATTTTGCAGGGCTTGCTGCGCGTGACCTGCGCGCGTTCGGCGGACATCGAATCATCGCCATCGATGAAATCGCCGCCAGCGGCTACGCGTTCGATCTCGTTCACGCGGGCGGTGAGCTATTGACCTGCGATGCATGGGAAGCCGCGGTGATGCTTGCACCGCCGCAGCGCGTGCCGGCGCTCATTGCCGAGGAAAACACATGGAAGGCCGATCCGCTTGCGTGGTCGCAACGTCACCTCGGCCTGGCGGCTCGCGCGCCTTATGTCCTTTCTAAAGCCGCATTGCATCGCTCGTGCTTGATCTTTCATGCGATGGGCGGCGCGGGCCTCGATCGTCGTGACGAGGCCTTTCGCGACGAAGTCATCGACAAACTCAAGCAAGCCGATCAAGTCAGCGTGCGCGATCGCCGGACACACGCTCATCTGCGCGCGCGGGGCATCGACGCGGCGCTGATCCCCGATCCTGCCGTGATGGTCGCCGAATTATTTGGCGCACGCCTGCGCGCTCATGCGGCACGCGCCATCGTCGACGCTTTCCCACAGGGCTACGCGGCCATTCAATTCGACGCAAGTTTTGGCGACGACGCCATGCTCGACGTGCTGGCGCGCGAACTCTCGCGTGTCGCGAAGGAGCATGGCCTCGCCATCGTCCTGTTTCGTGCAGGCGCTGCGCCGTGGCACGACGACCTCGACGCATACGCGCGCCTGCAGCAGCGTCTTCCCGCGCAGACCACGTTATTCGATTCGCCGAACATCTGGGACATCTGCGCGCTGATCGCATCGAGCCGCGTCTACGCTGGCAGCAGCCTGCACGGCAGGATCGTGGCGATGGCCTGCGCGATACCGCGCGTCAATATCGTGCACAGAGAGGAGAGATTGCAGCCGCCCAAACAAGCCGCTTTTGCAGCGACATGGGAGCCACGGAAAGTCGCCGCAACGGCGAATGGAGAAGAACTGGCGGAGGCGATCGGCGCTGCATTGCAAACGGACGCCGCACTACTTCGCCACACAGCAGACGACCTGGCGCGCCGCTATCGCGGGGCTTTCGAAGCAACAATGGCCCTATAAAACAAGGCCCAAAACGCAACCGGCCCGTCGGCGAAACATGCCTTGTGAGCACATTTCGCACGACGGGCCAGCTGTGACGCTTGCCGTCTAACGCGCGGGCGAACCGGCCGATCCGCCGCGCGCGCTATTCAGCCTGCGTATGAAGCAGTCAGGCTTCGATTAGAAGCGGTGACGCAGACCAACCGTTGCAGCGACCTGGTTTTGCGAGGTCGACGGCGACAGCGTGTTGATCATAGCAACGTTCGCACGGCCATTGCCGAACGAGCCCGAAGCGTGCTGGTAGACGCCTTCGACGTACACGTCGGTGCGCTTCGACAGCGAGTAGTCAGCTTGCAGCGAAGCCGTTTGCCACTTCGGATCGGTCGAACCAGCCGAGCTCTTCAGCTTGCCGTCCGTGAACGTGTACGAAGCGTCCAGGCTCAGGGCCGGGGTCAGTGCGTAACGGCCGTTCAGCTCGAAGTTGTCGAGGTGCAGGTTCGTGCCGGTCGGAACGACGAAGTTCGTCGCTGCGCCGTCTTGCGAGCCAGCCAGCAGGTTTTCGTATTGCGTGTGGGTCCACACGAAGCCGACCGTTGCCGGGCCGTACGTGTAGTTCACGCCAGCACCCATCGTGCGCTGCGTTTGCGCCGTCAGGTTGAAGTTGCTGCTGTTGCCTGCGTTGACTGCGCCGCTCGACTGGTTCGACTGGTTAATCGAGTTGTTCATCTGCAGGTAAGCTGCCGATGCGTTCAGCGGGCCGTTGTTGTACGAAGCACCAACGCTCCATGCGCGGTTGTTCGAGAACTGGCCAGCGTCGTTGCTGAAGCCGTACAGGCCGCCGAACTTGAAGCCAGCGTAGTTGACGCTCGTGTACTTCACTGCGTTCTTGATCGAGAACGAGTGGTCGAGGTTGTCGTTGTCGAACGGGTGAGCGGCCAGGTTGTTGCCGTAGCCAGCGCCTGCTTCCGACAGCGGCGACAGGAAGTCAACCATCGAGTCGTACTGGCGGCCCAGCGTCAGCGTGCCGAAACGGTCGCTTTGCAGACCGACGAACGCTTGACGGTTGAACATCGTGTTGCTTTCCGACTGCTTGCCGTTGCCCAGGTTGAAGCCGTTTTCCAACGTGAAGACTGCATGCAGACCGCCGCCCAGGTCTTCGCTGCCCTTCAGGCCGAAGTACGTGTCCGACAGCGAGCCGCTGCCCTGGTTCCATGCCGAGTGGCCGCCAGCGTTGTTCGCGTAGACGATACCCGCATCCAGCGAACCGTACAGCGTGACGCTGCTTTGTGCGTGAGCCGAAACTGCGAACGCGCTCAGGACGCCCGCGATGATCAGAGTGTTCTTCATGACTTTCCTAAATAAACTTGCTTGACTTGCTTTGACTTGCAGATCGCAATGAGACGGCTCCGGGTATAGGTGCCATCCCGCAATCTCCGGCGAAGTTTAAGTGCCACAGACGGTAAAGCGGATGATTTACACGGTGGAACAGATATTTGCGAAATATGGAAATATCGAGTTTTTGGCGCTTAAAACCTTGTCTCAAAAGGGAAAATTCCTACTGCGTTCGTCATCTGGCTGTCACACAGCTGTGGCAATCACGCGACGCTGTTGTCAAGTTAGTGAATTTGATTATTGTCAAAAGAAGCTCAATTTGGACTCAACCCCTATGCTAATATTTCGCCCTCTGTGGTAACTCCGGAACAGTTGCCAAGGACTAATGGGGTGGCCGAGTCTGCGGCCACCCCATTTTTATTTGTGGCCCGTCACCATCCTGAAAGCCTCCGGACGAGAAAAAGCCGGCGCACCGATAATCGGCACACCGGCTCCCGGAAAATCCGCCAGTTAATTTACAACCCGTAACACTCGATTACGGGTTGTAAATCCGCGCTTTAAGCGCGTGATAAAGACCGTTATTAATGCGCGCCCGCCGCGCTCGACGCATCGGCAGCGCTACGCGAAGGTCGCGTAATCCAGATCAGCGGAATGATGGCGATAAAGATGATCGCCGAGATATAGAAGATGTCGTTCAGGCCCATCACCGCAGCCTGCGAATCCACCGAGTTGTTGAAGAGCGCATAGGCCGAGTCGCCGCTCAGATGCAGCGCGCCGTGCAGCGTGTCCATCTGCTGCGTGAAGACCGGATTGGTCGGGTTCGCCTGCTCGGTGAGGCGCGCGTGATGCAGGATCGTGCGATCGTTGAACGCGTTGCCGATCAGCGACGTGCCCACCGCGCCGCAGAACGTGCGCGCGAAGTTCGACAGCCCGGCCGCAGCAGGAATCTTTTCGGGCGGCAGGCCCGAGAGAATGATCGAGGTGAGCGGCACGAAGAACATCGCCATCGGAATGCCTTGCAGCAGCGTGGGCAACACGATGTCCCAGTGCGAAACATCGGTATAGAACTGCGTGCGCATCATGAAGACCACCGCGAAGCCTACAAAGGCGACCGTTGCGATGTAGCGCGGGTCGCTGCGCGGCAGCAGCCGGCCGATGATAGGCGTAAGCAACACCGCGAATACGCCCAGCGGCGCGGTCGCCAGCCCCGAATCCACGGCGCGATAGCCCAGATAGCCCTGCATCCATTGGGGCAGCAGCACCAGCGTGCCGAAGAACATGCCGTAGGCCACCGAAATCGAAATCGTCCCGCCAGCAAAATTGCGCTGCGTGAAGAGGCGAATATCGACCACCGGATTGTCTGCAGTGAGTTCCCACACGATGAAGAACGCGAAGCCCACCAGCGCGATCAGTCCAAGCGCGACGATCAGCGGCGAGTCGAACCACGCGAGATCCTTGCCCTTGTCGAGCATGATCTGCAACGACGCCACCCAGACGACCAGCAGCATCAGGCCGACGCCGTCGATCGGCATGCGCCGCGTGGCCGATTCGCGCTCGCGATAGATCGCCCACGTGATCGCGGCGGCGAACAGGCCCACGGGAATGTTGATATAGAAGATCCACGACCAGTTGTAGTCGTACGTGATCCAGCCGCCCAGCGACGGCCCGGCGATCGGGCCGACCAGCGCCGTCATCGACCAGAGCGCGAGCGCGGTCGACGACTTCTGTTTGGGCCACGAGCCCAGCAGCAGCGCCTGCGAAAGCGGCGCGAGCGGCCCGGCCACGACGCCTTGCAGAATCCGTGCGCCGAGCAGCGTGGGCAGATTGGGCGCGATGCCGCACAGCCACGAGGCAAGCACGAACAGCAGGATAGAACTGACGAATAGCTTCACAGTGCCGAAGCGTTGCGTGAGCCAGCCGGTCAGCGGAATGGAGACGGCATTGGCCGCCGCGAAGATGGTGATGACCCACGTGCCTTCGTCGACCGACACGCCGAGGTCGCCCGAGATCGTCGGGATCGCGACGTTGGCAATCGACGAATCGAGCACGTTCATGAACATCGCCAGCGACACGGCCACCGTGCCGAGCGCGAGCTTGCCGCCGCTGAGCGGCGCGAGGGATTGGGGTGCAGACATGGATTACGCGTGTGATGGACAAGGGCCGGCGGCATGGCGCGGGCCATCCGGGAGCCTGACAGAGCCGGGCGCTGCGATCAATGCCCAAACACGCATCAATGACTGACAGCGGCGACAATAATGCGCGCCCCCTATGCCACGTCAGTTAATCAGTCATCCAAACTATCTGCACCACTAGGGCGACGACCTCAATCGCCCACAAAATTCACCGTGCGCTTCGCCCGCTCGTCGACCGTCAGCGAAAACACGTCGGGCCGCGCATAATGCCCCGTCACGTCGAAGTCGTATCGGGCGCGCACGAGTTCATCGGTATCGATCTGCGCCGTCACGAGCCCCGTCTCGCCATGCAACGGCCCGGCAAGAATATCGCCCAGCGGCCCGACGATCACGCTGCCGCCGTTGATGAGCGGCCGCGCCGGATCCCAGCCCGGCACCTCGATACCCAGCGCCGCAGGCGACGGCTGCACCTGGCACGCGCTCACGACGAAGCAACGTCCCTCATGCGCGATATGACGCATGGAGCACTGCCAGACCTCGCGTTCGTCGACGGTCGGCGCGCACCAGATCTGCACGCCCTTCGCGTACATGGCCGTGCGCAGCAGCGGCATATGGTTCTCCCAGCAGATCGCCGTGCCCGCAAGGCCCGCGCCGGTCTGCACCACCGGCAGCGTCGAGCCGTCGCCCTGCCCCCAGATCAGCCGTTCGGTGCCCGTGGGCATGAGCTTGCGATGCTTCGCCACCAGCCCCTCGCGCGGATCGAAGAACAGCGCCGTGCAAAAGAGCGAACTGCCCGCACGCTCGATCACGCCAATCACGATCGACGCTTCGCAACGTGCCGACAATGCGGCGAGCGCATCGGTTTCCGGGCCCGGCACGTCGATGGCGTTCTCGAAGTACCGCGCAAACGCTTCGCGGCCTTCGGGCAGCCGGTAGCCTAGCCGCGTGCCGAAGATTTCGCCCTTCGGATAGCCGCCCAGCAACGCCTCGGGCATGACGACGAGCGCGGCGCCCGAAGCGCGGATATCCGCTTCGAACGAAAGAATATGGTCGAGCGTGGCGGCCTTGCCCTGCGGCAGTGAGCCGATCTGCAAGGCGGCGATAGTCGATTTCGGCATGAGGGTTCTCCGTGATCCGGGGTTATTGGTGTTGAGCCACATAACAAGGCGAATCCGTATGATGACGGGGTCACAACCTCGCGCCCACGCGCGGCACCACTTTCTGCTATGCCTGCCAGTGATATCGCCAGCGTCGACCTGAACCTGCTGAAGATCTTCGAAGCCCTGTTCGAAGAAGGCGGCGCCAGCCGCGCCGCGATCCGGCTGGACATGACGCAGTCCGCCGTGAGCGCGGCGCTCAAGCGCCTGCGCGTGCTCTACGACGACCGCCTGTTCACGCCGACCGGCCGCGGCCTCGCGCCCACCGCCCGCGCGCGCGAGCTCAAGCCCGTCGTGACCGAGGCGCTCGATCGCGTGCGCCAGAGTCTCGCGATTGCCTCGCCGCATCCTGCGAGCTTTCAGGGTCGCGCCGTGGCCGTCGGGCTCTCCGACGATTTCGAGCTGGCGCTGGGCCAGCCCATCATCGAGCATGTCGCGCGCCATGCGCCGGGTCTGCGCGTGATCTTTCGCCAGACTTACAGCCAGATCGTGAGCGACAGCCTGGCCACCCAGGAGATCGACCTGGCCATTGCGGCGGGCGGCTTTGGCGCGCGCGGGCTGAGCCATCGTTCGCTCGGCCAGGGCGACTATGCGTGTCTCGTCGATGCGGCTTCGCTGCCGGACGAGGGCCACGGCGCGCTCACGCTCGAAGCCTTCGTCGCGCGCGGGCACATTCTGGTGTCCTCGGGCGGCGTGGTCGGCATCGTCGATGAAGCACTGGCCGCACAGGGCTTGAAGCGCAACGTGATCGCATCGACCACGCACTTCGCCGCGCTGCCGCATCTGCTCAAGGGCAGCCGGGCCGTCGCGACCATTCCGCGCCACGCCGCCAGCGCCATCGCGGCGCTCACGGGGCTGCGGCTCGTCGAATGCCCGCTCGCGCTGCCCGGCTACCCGATCGAACTGGGCTGGCGCGCCAATGCGCTGCGCGACGCCGCCGTGGCCCGCGTGCGCGACGCCATCGACGCCTGCGCCCACTTTCCGGGCCCACGGCGCGACTAAGCACACCTGTAAGCGCACCTGAAAGCGCAACTCGAAGCGCACCGGAAAAATATTTCGCCGGATAGCGACGGATTTCTCCCGCGGCCCCCGTTCAAGGGTGACAAGGACGCACGAACGCTGTGCGCCCATCACGAACAACTCATGAACAACGGGAGGGATTCCATGTCCCGCAAGACGCTTCAGTCGTTCCGATCGCTGCTCGTCGCCGCCACGCTGGCGCTCGCGGGCGGCAGCGCCATCGCCCAGACCATCATCGTCGCGCCGAACGCGCCGCCGCCGCCGCGCGTGGAAGTCGTGCCGCCCGCGCGCGCGGGCTACGCCTGGGATCCGGGCCACTGGCGCTGGGCCCACGGCGGCTATGTGTGGGCGCCGGGCCACTGGCAGCCCGTGCGCGTCGGCCACCGCTGGGTGCCGGGCCACTGGATCGAGCACGGCCCGAACTGGCGCTGGGTACCGGGCCATTGGGCCTAAGTCGACGATCAAGGCGCCGATCATGAAGACTCTGCTTATCATCGCACTGGCCGCGGCGGTTCTCACGGGCTGCATCGTCGAACCCGCACGCCCTGCGTATTACCGGCCCGCGGTCGTCGTATATTGAACGCTCGCGAACCGGCCGACGCCGCCGCCACGGCGGCGCGGCCCGAACCGGCGCACGCCCTGGGAGGGCACGACGATGAGACCCGCACGGCCCAGGCCGCTGCCGATCCGCGCGCGCACGCCGCGCCGCCGACGGGCCGCGCCTTGAACGACGGACAGGAGCGCGCATCCGCGCGCGAACCGGCGTCGGCTGCGTCACGGGCCGCCGAAGCGGATCCTGATGCGAACCTGATCGCCCGCGTCGGCGCGCGCGACGCGGGCGCAGTGCGCTCGCTCGTCATGAACAAGCTGCCGCGTCTGCTCGCGCTCGCAACGCGCATGCTGGGCGACCGCATGGAAGCCGAAGACGTGGCCCAGGAGGCGTTCATGCGTATCTGGAAACAGGCGCCGCACTGGCGCACCGGCGAGGCGAAATTCGACACGTGGCTGCACCGCGTCGCGCTCAACCTCTGCTATGACCGCCTGCGCGGCCAGCGCGAGACGCTCGCGCCCGACGCCGACGCCTTGAACGAAGTGGCCGATCCGGCCGCGCGCCCCGACGAACGCATGGAGTCCCGTTCACGCGACGCCCGCGTGCGCGACGCGCTGGCTGCGTTGCCGGTGCGTCAGCGCGAGGCTCTCGTGCTCACTTATTATCAGGAGCTTTCGAACGCCGAGGCGGCCGCGCTCATGGACATCACAGTCGATGCGCTCGAAAGCCTGCTGGCGCGCGCGCGGCGCACCCTGCGCGCACAACTGGCCGGCGAAGGGCCCGGCAAGGATCGAGCATGACACCCGAACGATTCCACACACTCGTCGAAGCCTATGGCGCCGACCCGCGCCGCTGGCCGCAGCTTGAGCGCGCCGATGCGCTCGCGTGGGCGCGCGCGCATCGCGACCAGGCGGACGCCGTGCTCGAAGCGGCGCTGGAACTGGACGCCTGGCTCGCACGCGACATGGTCGCGCCGCCCTCGCGCGCGCTCTTCGAGCAGATCGTCGAGAGCGCGCCCGTGGCCGTGCCGGTGCAGGCCAACGCGGATCGCACGCGGCGCAGGCGCTTCTGGTGGTCGGGAGCGGCGTTCGCGGGCGTCGGGTTGGCGGGCGCCGTTGCTGGAGCGGTGGCGATGTCGGTCATGCTCGCGGGCAACACGCTCGCGAGCGGCCACGGCGCACAACAAGAGCTGCTGCATGAAGCCACGCACGAAAGCAGCTATCTGGGTACGAGTTTCGGCGGTTCGAACGCCGATTGGGGTGATGAATGAACGCACGCTCGTTGAAGGTGCTGATTGCGGGATCCGTCCTGCTCAATGTATTTCTGCTCGGCGGGATTGCGGGCGGCGCGTGGCGCTGGTTCGCCTCGCGCGACGTCACGCAGGCGCAGGCGCCCATACAGGGGCAACCCGCGCAACGCGCGGCGCTGCGCTTCGCCACCGACTATCTTTCGCCGGACAGGCAGCAGCAATTCGTCGATGCCCTGAAGGCCGCGCGCCGCGAAGGCCGCGACGATGCGCGCGCCGCCCGCGACGATCGCCGTCAGGTGCTCGACCTGCTGGCCGCGCCGAATTTCGACCGCGCGGCGCTCGATGCCGCGCTCGCACGCACGCGGGCGTCCGATAGCGCGTTGCGCGCGAAAGTCGAAAGCGGCGTCGCCGATTACGCGGCCACGCTCACGCCCGAGGAACGCGTGAAGTTTGTCGAAGGCCTGGAGCGCAGCGGGCAATGGCGTCTGCCGCCGCAAAAGCGCAAGGCCGAATCGCAGGCAAGCGCGGCGCAACAGACGCAGTAATCGCCCCGTATTTCGGCCCGGTAACCGAAGGCAATAAAAATATCGGCAGGACAGCGACGGATTCTTGCGCGGGCCGCGTTTAAGGACAGTAAGCCGCACAACGAACGCCCTTAATCGCCCTTCACTGCCCTGACGAGGAACGCGCATGGACAGCCCGCCCACCGCCCGCGACGCCGCGATCGCGATGAACCGCTTCGGCCTGGGTGCGCGCGCTGGCGAAGCACCGCCCGCCGATCCGCAACGCTGGCTGCTCGACCAGTTCGCGCACTACGCGCCGCTGCCTGCCGCGTGGCGCGACGAACCCGGCGCGGTCGCGCTCGCCACGCGCTTTGGCGAGGAACGCCAGCAAGGCATGGCCGATAACGCAGCCAGCAACGCACAAACCCAGACCGCGAACAGCGACGCCGCATCGAACCCACAGGCCGCCCGTCAGGCCGTCAATCGCGCCATCCGCCGCGAAGGCGCCGACGTCTATCGCAGCGCGGTCAACGCGCGCCTCACCAGCGCGCTGCAAACCGATACGCCCTTCGTCGAGCGCCTTGTCCACTTCTGGTCGAATCACTTTGCCGTGTCCGTCGACAAGGCGGCCATCGCGGGCCTGGCCGGTGCGTTCGAAATGGAAGCGATCCGCCCGCACGTGCTCGGCAATTTCGAGGACATGCTGGTGGCCGTCGAGCAACATCCGGCGATGCAGCTCTTTCTCGACCAGGCCCGCTCGGTCGGGCCGGACAGCCGCGCCGCACTGCGCGCCGATCAACGCGATCCTGCCCACAAGCGCGGCCTCAACGAGAACCTCGCGCGCGAGATCATGGAACTGCACACGCTGGGCGTGCGCACCGGCTATACGCAAGAAGACGTGACCGAATTCGCGCGGGCCCTGACCGGCTGGAGCGTGGCCGCCGCGCGCGGCCCGCAGCCGGGCAATGCGCCGCCCGGATCGTTCGTGTTCCGCCCCGCCTTGCACGAGCCGGGCACGCGCACGGTGATGGGCCGCCAATATGATCAGGATGGCGAACTACAGGCCCGTGCGATCCTGCACGACCTCGCCCGCGCGAGCGCCACTAGCCGCCATGTCGCCTTTCAGCTGGTACGCCACTTCGTCGCCGACAACCCGCCTCCTGCGCTCACCGAACGTCTCGCGCAGGCCTTCGAGCAAAGCGGCGGCGACCTGCCCACGGTCTATCACGCGCTGGCAACGGCGCCCGAAGCGTGGGCCGCGCCCGACGCCAAATTCAAGACGCCGTGGGAATGGACGGTGTCGTCGATGCGCGCGCTTGGCTGGCGCGACCTTGGCGACCTCAAGGCCGCGCCGCTGCTCACGCAACTGGGCCAGCCCATCTGGCGGCCAGGGTCGCCCGCGGGCTACGACGATATCGCCGCAAGCTGGGCCGCGCCCGATGCGCTGGTCAGGCGCGTCGAAGTCGCGCAGCGTTTCGCCGCGCGCGTGGGCGACCGCATCGACGCGCGCGAGCTTGCACCCACGGTATTGCCCGGCACGTTGACGCCGGCCACCGCCACCGCCGTCGCCCATGCAGAAAGCGCGCCCACCGCGCTCGCCCTGTTGCTCGTTTCGCCTGACTTTTTGCGGAGATAACCGCCATGCTCTCCCGTCGCCATTTCCTGCGCGTCGCCGCTGCTGGCGCAGGCGCCATGCTCGTCGCGCCGCAGATCGTGTTTGCCAGCGCCGCCACCGACCGCCGCTTCGTCTTCGTGATCCAGCGCGGCGCGGCGGACGGCCTCAATATCGTCGTCCCGTACGCCGAGCCCGCTTATGCGGGCCTGCGCGGCGCGCTCGCCATCGACAGCGCGAACGCCACGAAACTCGACGGCACGTTTGCCCTGCATCCCTCGCTCGCACAGACCGCACAGATGTACAAGACGGGCCAGGCGCTGTTCGTGCATGCAGTGGCGTCGCCGTATCGCGACCGCTCGCACTTCGACGGCCAGAACGTGCTGGAGACTGGTGGGCGCGCGCCCTATCAGGTGAAGGACGGCTGGCTCAACCGCCTCGTCGCGCAAGTGGGCGGCACGCGCGAAAACGCCATCGCGCTCGCGCCGACCATGCCGCTCGCGTTGCGCGGTTCGGCGCGCGCAACTTCGTATGCGCCTTCCGCGCTGCCGGCTGCGTCCGACGATCTGCTCACGCGCGTCTCCGCGCTCTATGAAGGCGATGCGCAATTGCATGGCTTATGGAATTCGGCGATGACGGCGCGCGGACTGGCAGGCGACGCGAGCGCGCGACAGGATCCCGCGAGCGTCGGCAAGCTCGCGGCCGGCTTTCTCGCGCGTGCGGACGGCCCGCGTATCGCCATGATCGAAACCGGCGGCTGGGACACGCATAGCGCGCAGAACGCACGCCTGTCGAACCAGTTGAAGGCGCTCGACACCATGGTCGCGGCGCTGCGCGACAACCTCGGGCCGGTGTGGGACAACACGACCGTGCTCGTGGCGACCGAGTTCGGCCGCACGGCGGCGGCCAACGGCACCGGCGGCACCGATCACGGCCAGGGATCGGTGGCGATGCTGACGGGCGGCGCCGTTGCGGGCGGGCGCGTGATCGCCGACTGGCCCGGCCTGCGTCCGGGCGACCTCTATGAATCGCGCGACCTCAAACCGACTGCCGCACTCGACGGCCTGATTGCGGGCGCCGCCGCAGAAGCCCTGCGGCTCGACCCGCAACGCACAGCAGCCACGCTATTTTCGCAAGCCGGCGCGACGCGGCCCATCACAGGACTCGTGCGTGCCTGATGCCAACGATCTGCCAGCAGCAAGTGACGGATTCAGTGCGAGGAGACCATTTACTTCGGCATCCAAAATTCATTTACCGAAGTCTCGCACCATAACTCAAGCCAATTAAAACCGTCATCAAGGAGGAATACACTGTGAAAACAAAACTCGTTTTCGCCGCACTCATCAGCGCCGTCCTGCTGTCCGCCTGCGTGGTCGAACCCGCGCGGCCCGCGCAACCGCCGCCGCGCGTCGAAGTCGTGCCGCACGCGCCCCAACCCGGCTACCACTGGGTCAAGGGCCATTACCGCTGGGAAGGCAACCATTGGGAATGGATTCCGGGCCACTGGGCCGCTGCCTGGTAATTCTGCGGCGTCCCTACGGACGCCTTCAGCATCAGAATGCGATCGTCGTGCGCACGCCGACGATCGCCTCGTCTCCCACACGGCGCGTGGCATTCTGCGGATCGGGAATGCCACCCGCCGGCCTGAACAGGTACTGGAAGTCGGCCTGAACCTGCCACCACGGCGCGACCTGGTATTGATACGTCGCTTCAAGCACGGTTTCCGCACTGCGCGATGGATACCCCGGCGTCACGGCGGCCGTGTCGCTCGCCAGATCCCGCGCGTGGGAACCGATCTGCGCGTATCCCACGGCCAGCCCCACCACATCGTTGTCGCGGCCCTTGAACGGCGCCTTCAGGCTCACGCCGGCATTCACGGCCAGGTCGACGAGATTGCGGTCGCCGGGCGCGGCCATCACGCGCGCGAAAACACCCAGCGATTGCGGGCTGTCCGCAGCGGGACGCCAGATCATCTGATCTGCGACCGCATAAACGCCGTAGTCGCCTTTATGCAGGCGCGGCACGCCGGTGCTTGCCGGATTCGCCAGAGAAAGACCAGTGTTATCGAAACGCTGATCGGCAAACTGCGTCGTGTCGTACCAGAATCCCAGCTTGTAAGTGCCTGGCAATCCTGATGTCTTTGCCGCAGCCGCATCGGACGGCGCGGGATTGAGCGCATATTGCACTTCGCCGATAAAGAGCGCGCCATCGTGCAGGTTGAAATTGGTGCCGTGTGCGTTGAGCTTTTGCGGGTCGCCCGTCCCGTTGCCCGACGGATTGCCGTCGAACACGCCCGTCAGCACCGTCAACGTGTCGGTCGGCATGGCGCGCAGGCGCACGCCCAGCGCCGAAAGCGGATACGCGGGGCCGCCTGCCGGCATGTCGACCGACGGCAGCACCGGCCAGCCGAAGGTCGCGTTCATGAACGTATTGGCGTACTGGCTCGTCATGAACTCCTGGTCGAGACTTTGCTGGCCGATCTTCACGTCGGCCTTGCCGCCCGCGAAACCCTGCTGGTACCAGAGTTCCCACAGACGCGTCGTCGCATCGGCTTCAATACCCGAAGCGGGCTGCAACGCTAGCAGATTGCGCTGCGTGAGATTCGTGCCGTGAATCTGCAACGCCGACACATTGAAGATGCCGCCCGGCAAGCCGAAGGCCTTTTGCGTATCCACGCCGACGCTCATTTCGGTGAGCCCGTCGTAAGCCCCGCCGCGATGAATCCCGCCCGAGAGATTGTTCAGGTACTCGCTGGTCTCCTGCAAGCCGAACGAGATCCCGCGATCGCCGAGCCAGGGACGCAGCCCACCCATGTCGCCGAACAGGGTCGCGCGATCCCAAAGACCTGGCGGTGCGGCCGGCGCGGCCGCGTCGCTCGCTTGTGCGAACGCCGCAGGCGAAAACGCGAAGGCCAGCAGCGCGGCGGCGCCCAAACGTGAAACCCGGAACGACGGCGTAATGTTGAGGTGCTTTTTCATGATGTTTTTTATGGGGACGAGTTTGCCCGCGCAAAGGCGAAGCGATTGCGAAAAGCGATCCGGTTTAATTGCGGCTCGCAGTGCGAGCACAGCGCTTGATACGACTAGGAAAACCACCAGTTCAGACGCAGTGCGCGATCAATCTCGCTGGAAGCGGACGATGCGCACAGCACCGCTGCAAGCGCGATGGCTGCAACGGTCAGCGCCAGCATGAGCACGGCAGGCGCGACACGCGGACACGGCGGACGGGATCCGCCCAGGCATGACGTAACGATGAATTTGACGGACATGAGCCCACCTCCGCCCGCCCGGTTCAATCGGGCTTTATCGGGCGATGAATGAAGACACGCGCGAAGACGTGCCGACGCCTCGCAGGCGTGCCTGCGAAAGACGGTTCAACAGAGGGAGCGTGCTACGACGAAACTGCGAAGAAACCACGGAGCGCGCCAACCCGACCAGAGCGAGTTGGCGGCGAAGGAAATATCCTGCGGCGCCTAACTCGCGGATGAGACGCCGGCGCGGGCCGGCATCCAACTTCCACTGCTAGAGCATGTGTCCACGAGGGACTCCTTTCGATGTGACGGGGCGGATTGTATTCGGCACTTGCGCAAAACCGCAAGTAAAAAACACATCAATAATCGCGGCGTTGTTTTCGGCGTCATTATGCCAATGCGACGCAATATAAGCACCGTGCAACTGCAATCAAGGCGCAAGCCGATGGACAGGTTTCCTATGCAATCGACAACGCCGATTCTTTCATTTTTATTCCTGTGGCGCGAATCGCCATTCATTTGCATCGAATGCGAGAAACGGGTTGACGCATCAAACGCCTGGTGCCTAGAATCCCGGAATCTTCACAAAGGGGCAGACGCCTTGGACACCAGCAGTAGTCGATCTTCGAACTGTTTCGCCGCCTGACCGGCTCGACGTCCGCGCTCCCTTCCGTAGCCGCCGTCCTGCCAGCAGGCAGACGGTGCGCGCCGCAGTAACTCTTCGTGCACCCTTAATTCGTGCCATCCGGCCGTTGCTCTCGCACGTCCGCATGGTTTCCCGTCGCGGGCCAGCCCCCGCGACTGCGTTCGTGCGCGCCTGCCTTTGCCATCGCGGTTACGGCCAGCGCGGTCGCACACGAACGCGTGGATCAACACGCGCATCGTCGGACAAATGCGCCTTGCCGATAAAGGAGCCGCCATGCCGGACAGTGACAGTTATCCCTTACCCATGCCCTTGAATCCATCGTCCCCGAACGGGGGAAGCGAGTAGACGTTCGACGCCTGCGCCCTACGCGCACGGCCGCTCCGGTCCGCTGGCTTTCCCGCGAACGCGTCAACCCGACGCCCGGAGCAACATCATGAACTTCGCATTCCTGCTTTCCAGCCTTCCTCACGTCGATGAAGCACGCGGCCACTACGACCGCATGCTCGCACTGCACGCACCCACGCCAGGCCGCCCCGGTCTTCGCGTTGCCTCCCGCATTGCCCGGCTTTTCCAGCGCATCGCGCCACGCTTTTGCTAAGCCAGCAGGACGCACAGACCCGCCATCCTGGCCACAACGATAAACCGGAACCATCATGTCCACGCCAGTCAACTTCCCCCAGTCGAATGTGTCGCCGCCACGCAGCGCCGTACTCGACGAAGCCCATGTGGGCGACATCCACGGTGCGCTCGGCACCATCTCTCGTCACGACCTCGCGCCGCGCACCACCTGGTGGGCGCGCTTTCGCACGCTGCTCGCCATCCTGGGCCCCGGCCTCATCGTGATGGTCGGCGACAACGACGCGGGCGCTTTCGGCACCTATACGCAGGCTGGCCAGAATTACGGCACCACGCTGCTCTGGACGCTGCTGCTGCTCGTGCCCGTGCTCTACGTCAACCAGGAAATGGTGCTGCGCCTGGGCGCGGTCACCGGCGTGGGCCACGCACGCCTGATTTTCGAGCGCTTCGGCAAGTTCTGGGGCGCTTTCAGCGTCATCGATCTTTTCGTGCTCAACGCGCTGACCATCGTCACCGAATTCATCGGCATTACGTTTGTGCTGGACTTCTTCGGTCTGCCAAAGATTGCGGGCGTGTGCGTCGCCGCGGCGTTGACGATGGCGGCGGTCAGCACCGGCAATTTCCGGCGCTTCGAGCGTTTCGCCGTGGTGCTGTGTCTCCTGAGCCTGCTGCTCGTGCCAGTGCTGGTGTCGATCCACCCGCCCGTTGGCCAGATATCGCGCGACTTCTTCGTGCCCAACTGGCCCGCTCACGCAAAACTCTCCGACGTCATGCTGCTCGTGATCGGCATCGTCGGCACGACGGTCGCGCCGTGGCAGCTCTTCTTCCAGCAGAGCTATGTGATCGACAAGCGCATCACCCCGCGCTTCATGAAGTACGAGAAAGCGGATCTGTGGATCGGCATTCTGTTCGTGCTGATCGGCGCGGTGGCCATGATCGCGTTCTGCGCGCAGCTTTACGCCGGCAAGCCCGAGTTCGGCAACTTCAGCGATGCAGGCGGCGTGATCGCAGGCCTGGAGAAATATGCGGGCCATACCTCGGCCGTGCTGTTCGCGATCGCGCTGTTCGACGCGGCCATCATCGGTGCGGCGGCCGTCTCGCTTTCGACGGCCTATGCCATCGGCGACGTGTTCAAGATCCGCCATTCGCTGCATCGCGGCGTGTCCGATGCCAAGGGCTTTTATCTCGTGTATTTCGGCATCGTCGCCATGGCCGCGGCCATCGTGCTGATTCCCGGCAGCCCGCTCGGCCTCCTGACCGAAGCGGTGCAGACGCTCGCAGGCGTGCTGCTGCCAAGCGCGACCGTGTTCCTGCTGCTGCTTTGCAACGACAAGGCCGTGCTGGGCCCGTGGGTCAACTCGAAGGCGCTGAACCTGTTTACGGGCGCGGTGGTGTGGGTTCTGGTGATGCTGTCGATCGTGCTCACGGCGTCGGTCATGTATCCCGACATGAGCGGCGAGACGATTCTGGAGATTCTCGCTGGCGGCACGCTGCTGGCCGTCGCCGGTTATGCGGCCACGCTCGCGTTGCGCAAGCTGCGCCGCGAACCCGTCGCGCCGACGCAAAGCTGGCCGCAAGGCGCACGCGATATGTGGCGCATGCCGCCGCTCGCTGAGCTCCCTGCGCCGAACCTCACCCTGGCCAAGCGCGTCTGGATGGGCGTGCTGCGCGGTTATCTGCTGGTAGCGGTGTTGCTGGTGATCGTGAAGGTCGTGCAGATGACGTTCTTTGCGTGAATGTCGTCCGCCAGCTAAATAGCTAACTAATGCGGCTCGTCCGGCAATACCGGCGAGCCGCGTTGCCATTCACGGTTCGATATTCGCCCTTTCAGTCATGCGCGAGCGTGGGGTCAAAAACCGGCTCGGTCTTGAGGGCGTCGTAGATTTCGGCCATCGGCATATCGCCGACTTCGGTGCGGATATACGTCCCGAACGCACGTTCATACAAATCCCGGCCCGGCTGCGACTCCAGCGTAAGGTCGAAACACTTGAGAACGAAATCGGCCATCCTGTCCGCATCGACGAGGAGGCTTTCGGCTTTCTTCTGATCCATTCGTACACTCTGCGGCATCGCCGCCCTTCCATTCAAGCCGCGATCTTACCCGAAGTCTGCGTCCTTCGCGCGCATCGAATCTAACCCTTCTTAACGCTCTGCAATGCGCTTTATGGCGCATGGATCATCCCGCACGCAATTGGCGAAATCGCCGCGCCTGACCCTTGATACGCGTCATTTCGCTCATGAACCGGCCGCCTATAGTCACGGGTCACGAGCGGCCTCATGTTTTGCATCCGGCGCGGTAAACGCGGCCTTATCCATTCAACGTGGCTGCCCGTGTACTTCGATCACCACGGGAGAAATCCATGTCCACCCAGCCTGTTGAATTTAAGGAAGCCACTCACGATGGCACGACAACAACGCCCGATGTCGCGACCATCTTCGCTGTCATGAAAGCGGGCGTGCGGTATAGCGCGCGCGAGCTCGGCAAGTTGCTCGGCATCCGTGCTCCGGCGCTCAACGGCATGCTCGCGCAGGCCCTCAAATCCGGTGCATTGCGCGAAGCCGGACGATCGGCGGACAACCGCTACTGGATTCCCACCGCCGAACAGCTCGCGCAAGAAGCGCGCCTTCAACAACGTTACTGGTGGTGTCAGGGCGCGCTGACCGGCTACGAGGAAGAGCGGCGGCAGTTCCGCAATCTCTGCATGCTGGTGCGTCGCTGATGAAGTAGCGATGAAGTTCCCGCACGCTCCCGCGCGCGAGGCCTTGTTTTCAGGATGAAAGGCAACCAAGGCCACTTAGAATCCCGCGCGCGACTGGCTTTATGCCATTCAGGTCGCGACACATGGCATATCCGGAATCACCGGCAACAGGAACTCATCGATGGACATGACTCAAAGCGATAGCCGCCAAGCGGCGCCCACCGTCACTGCTGCGATCGCGATGGAGCGTCTGCAACAGGCAGGCCTTCAGACCGACGCGCTTTCAGGTTCGACGCCTGCGGCAAACACAGCGGGCGTTCCCAGGCTCAACGACGCATTCGAACTGCTGCACGAGCAGGTTCGCCTCGCCAACGACGAATTCGCCGCGTTGTTCAAGATGCTGGAACCCCATCTGCCGCGCCACCTCTTTAACAGCGGTTCGCATATCGTGCCCGTGCTCGATGCCGACGCCATCAAGGGCTTCGAGAGCCATCCGTCGCGCGGCCCGGAATTCAGCCCTACCTATAGCAAGGTGGTCAATGCGGCGGAAGCGGTGAGCCGCATGCGCCGCGGTATCGAACAGATCACGACGCATCTCGTGGTCTGAAAGGCCGCGCCCTATTTACAGGGGAAAGCGGCAAGCTGCGCCTTGTAGAGGACGGCCCCGGTCGGTTCGAGCATCTGTTCGAGATGACCCTTCATATACGTGAGCACCACGCGCAACTGATCCCTGCGCGTGAAGCCCTGCGGCAGACAGAAACGGGGCCGCTGCTTGTCGATCAGCGTCTGCACCAGCACGCCGTTCGAATAGCCTGCCAGATACATTGCACAAGCGTTGATATTCTCCTCCCGCTGGCACAGGCCGAAAAAGCCGTCGGCTTGATCGATGGAAACGGCGGCAGGCGGCGCGGGAGGCGTCTGCGCGACCGCATGGCCCAGGCCGAGCGAAAGTGCAAGCGCACAGGACGCAAGGATGATTTTCTTCATGATGGTTTTGCTCCGGAGTTGGCCGGCGCAAGCATAGCCTCAGGACTACCAGGCGGGTTTGCCTGCCGTCAAGCCCTGCCCATCGCAATGCAAACAATCAACAATTGACCTCGCTTTCACGCTTCCCGCACCGCGCACGCCGACTGTCATCAGAAGAACGTTTGCATACCGATATGCGCGGCAAACTGATGATTGTTGCTGGACGGCATCAGCCCGCCGATCCACGCGTTATGCGTGCCCGCCACATCGCCGCTCGTCCATTGATAAGCGGCATCGGTATACAGCATGGTGCGTTTGGAGAGCGAGTATTGCAGCGCCGTCGTCACCTGCTGGGCGCAATTGTGATCGAGCTGCGCATTGCCCTTGATGTACTGATAGTTCGCACCCAGCCGCCAGAACGGATTGAACGAGTAAAGTCCGCTGATCTGCCCCACCTGCGCCGTGGCGCCCGTCTGCGTGTTTCTCGTGTACGTGTAGAGCGCACTGGCATAAAGATCGCCAAACGTATTGCCCACGCCCACGCCAATATTGCGTATCCCGTCATGGCCGTCGTTCATCGACGCGTAGCGGGTTTCGTTATAGGCCGCCCCCGCACTGAACGTGCCGAAAACATAGTTCATCCCGAAGCCAACCGTATTGTTGGCCGACAGGCTGCCCGCCGTATTGCCGAATCCGTACAGCGCGCCAAACCGGAAACCGTCAAACACCGCCGATGTCACCTTCACCGAATTCGACACGCGCGTCATGCCAGCGGTCTCGTCGAAGTCGAGCGAGCCGGTCATATTGCCGGGAATCGCCAGCGCTGAAAACGGCCCCTGACGCATGTTGAACAAGCCGCCATAAAGGAACGCGCCGTCGAGCCGCGCTGGCGGGAAGAACAGAAAATCGAATAACAGGTTGTACTGCTGGCCAAACGTGATCTTGCCGATCCCGTCCTTCTCGATGCCGAGATACGCGCCGCGATTGAAGTCGGCATTTGGGCCGGGAATGCCTGCCCCCGTATCCACGAAGAACTGCGATTGCAGGTCGAAGACGGCCCTGTAGCCGCCGCCGAGATCCTCTATGCCGTGCAGTCCCCACAAGCTGGGCGTGTACGCCGAATCCTGCGCGAGAAACGCAGCGTGGCCGTTCTCATTCGACGCATAGGTGACGCCAACGTCGAGTATGCCGTATAGCGTGACGCTGCTTTGCGCATGCGCGGCAGGAATCATCAAGGCTGTCGCGGCCGTGCCAAGCAGCGTCGCGATGCGCCATGCCTTTTTCGTCTCTTCCATTGTCTCTCCAACCTCATTCGTTCGTTATGCGTCTCTAGGGACTCGAATCGAACATCCAATTTTTGATTTGTATTCCTATGTTTATTGCCCGGCTTAACGCCGGTACCTTGCTCCAGTCTTCCTATGCGATGAAACTACGCATCGCAACCACGCGCCAGCCGTCTTCCGACTGCATCCACACGGCTTCGTAACGGCTCGCAATTGCCAGCACAGCAGGCGTTGCGGCGGCGACACGAACGGTGGCCGTCATCGTGCCGCTCAACAATGCGAAGCGCTCGCGCACGATAACGTCGCTCACGTCGAGCGACACCGCTTCGTAGCGCATCGCACCGCTTGAGAGCTTCTCCAGATAGCTCGCACGGCTGTCGCGTCCGCCGGTCGAATGGATATAGACAAGCGCCTCGTCAAAAAGCGCTTCAAGCGCCTGCGTATCCGCCGCCAGCATCGCCAGCCGGCGCTGTTCTTCCAGCGCGTGAATGCATTTCGCGCTTTCCTGACTCGTCATGGTCATGTCCCTGTCACTATGCGCGCCACGCTTAACAGCGCATGGCGCGCAGCCTCCTTAAAGCCGCGTCTTGTCGCGCCCCTTGAGACCCAGCATCTGTCGCGCTTCGTCGGGCGTCGCGATCTCAAAGCCCAGACGCGTGAGCACGTCGCGGATCAGCTCGACCTGCTCGGCGTTGGACGTCGCGAGCTTGCCCGGCCCGATCGACAGCGAGTCTTCCAGCCCCACGCGCACGTTGCCGCCCATCAGCGCCGCCTGCGTGATGAGCGGCATCTGGTTGCGCCCCGCGCCCAGCACCGACCATTGATACGTGTCGCCAAACAGCTTGTCGGCGATACGTTTCATGTGCACGAGGTTCTCCGGATCGGCGCCGATGCCGCCCAGGATCCCCAGCACGAATTGCAGGAAGATCGGCCCCTTCACGAGCCCACGATCGACGAAGTGCTTGAGGTTGTACAGATGCCCCACGTCATAGCACTCGAATTCGAAGCGCGTGCCATGCGCCTGCCCGAGCCGCGTAAACACGTCCTCGATATCGGCGAAGGTATTGCGGAAGATCGCGCGGCGCGTGCCCTCGATATAGTCGCGCTCCCACTCGTGCTTGAAGGTCTTGAGCTTGTCGAGCACCGGAAACACCGCGAAGTTCAGCGAGCCCATATTGCACGAGGCCATTTCCGCCGATACGTCGATGGCGGCGGCCAGGCGCTCGTCCAGCGTCATGCTGACCGCGCCGCCGGTCGTGATGTTGATGACCGCGTCGGTGGCTGCGTGAATGCGCGGCAGGAAGCGTCGATACGCAGCGGGATCGAACGCAGGGCGACCGTCCTCTGGATTGCGCGCATGGAGATGCAGGATTGCCGCGCCCGCCTTCGCGGCGTCGATGGCCTGCTGCGCGATTTCATCGGGCGTGACGGGCAGATACGGCGACATGCTCGGCGTGTGAATGGAGCCGGTAATCGCGCAGGTGATGATGACTTTACGTGCCATGTCGATTCTCCGCGTCCAATTAAACCGGCTCGGCCACGACGACGTTTTCGATATGCCCCACGCCGTCGATTTCCACGCGCAGCACGTCGCCGATACTCAGGAAACGCGGCGGCTTGTGCGCAGCGCCCACGCCCGAAGGCGTGCCGGTCGCGAGCACGTCGCCGGGTTCGAGCGTCATCACGGTCGACAGATACGCAATCTGCTGCCATACGTTGAAGATCATTTCGCCCGTGCGCACTTCCTGGCGGCATTCGCCGTTCACGAACATGCGCATCTGCAGCGCGTGCGGATCGGCGATTTCGTCAGGCGTGACGATCCACGGGCCAAACGGGCCATGCGTGTTGAACGACTTGCCGAGCATCATCGTCGGCGAGCGCATCTGCCAGTCGCGCACCGATACGTCGTTGCACACCACATAGCCCGCGATCACCGAAGCGGCCTCTTCCTCCGATACATGGCGGCAGCGGCGGCCAATCACGACACCCAGTTCCGCCTCGTAGTCGAGCTTGTCCGAGACCTTCGGCATATGCACGGGATCGAATGGCCCGTTCACGCACGAGACCTGCTTGTTGAACCAGACCTGGCTGTCCGGTACCTGGATGCCCGCCGCGCGCGCCTCTTCCACGTGACGGCGATAGTTCATGCCGATGGCCAGGAACTTCGACGGATTGGGCACCGGCGCGTCGAGGCGAACATCGGCGAGCGGCCAGGTCACGGCCTGCTCAAGACGCACGTCGCGCGCGCGCTGCATCAGCGCAGGGCCGCCTTGAAGCAGTTCGAGCATCGTGCGCGGCAGCGCGGGATCGCTCGCGGGCAAATCGATCACCTGCTGGCCTTCGACCTTGCCGATCGAGCAATAGCCGCGGCTCTGGAAAGTAACGAGTTTCATGTCGATCCTTCTGAATCAATTTAAAAAATGAACACGGTGGCGGCGTGATTGCGTCACTTATCCTGTTCGGAGTTCTCAATAAACACAGCTGGCAGGTCAGGGCCCCACAGATACATGCCGTCCTCCGGCGCGTGATCTTCTGCCACCCAGTCCACCGAGGCCGGAATGAAATCCATCGTCGCGCTGTATTCCGAGAAACTGCCCCACGGATCCTGTACGTAATAAAAATAATTCGAGCCCAGCACGTGGCGTCCCACGCCCCAGCCGGTGCGATAGCCCGCCGAGGCCATCTGCATGTAACCGAGGCCCACATCCTCGACGGTCGGCACGTCCCAGCTCAGGTGATGCAGCGCCGGGCCGGAATTCATCGCGAAGGCAAACAGGTGGTGATCGCCGCCGTGCGGCGCGTGCAGGAAGGCCACGCCGTCGCCGGATCGATCCGAAAGCCGCAGTCCCAGCACGCGCTCGCAGAATGCAATCTGCGTGGGCACGCTGGAGGTCGCAAAAGCAATGTGCGAAAGACGCTCGGGCTGCACCTTCGCGGTGTGGCGGCGATACGGCGCGCAACGCACTCCGTTTTCGGGCAATGCGGGCTGACGATGATTCGCCTCGTCCAGCGTGGTTTTCACGCCAGCGCGAATCTGCAAGGCGATGCCATCGGGATTGCGCAGCCAGAATCCAGCGGTATCCGCGCCTGGCGGCGGCGCGATGAATTCCGCACCGGCTTCGTGCGCACGCGTCTTCAACGCATCCAGTTCGTCCTCGAAGCAATGCAGCGTCACCGAATCGAAACGCTTGCGCGCGCCTTCGCGCAAGCGCCCCCATACATGCGGCGAGCCAGCCGTGCGGATCAGCAGGCCACCTGCGCCATCGGGCTGCACGTCGAGTCCGAAGGCGGTATAGAAGCGCTGTGCATCGTCGAGCGACGGCACCGTCATGCCAAATTCGCCGATGGAATGAATGCCGAGGCGGTCGTGCCGGCGGGTGTGGGTCATCTGCGTCTCCTGTGTGTGATTAGTGCATCGCTTCGCGCCACGCATCGACGAGCGCATCGAGCGACTGCGCATCGCGCGCCGCGCCAAAGCTGTAGAAGTCGGGGCGCACCAGCACGGCTGCTGCCTCATGCTTCGCGAGGTAACCGGCATAGACGCCTTGCACGTCGACAAAGCCGCCTGCGCCGAAATGCGTGACGATCGCGCCCTGCTCCTGCAACGCCTGTCGATTAGCATGACTAATCGAGTCGAGCACGGCTTGATTGCTGGCCACCAATGCGAAACGTACGCCAAACACATCGTCGAACAGGCCGCGTCGGCCGTTGAATTCGACGAGTCCTTGCGGCGTCAGCCAGCCGCTGCCCGACGCGTGCGCATCGTAGAGGCCAGCGCCCAGGCGCGGTTGCGGCGCGTCCGGCGCGGTAAAGCCTGGCGTCGCCTGAGCGGCCAGCATCTCGCGGTCGCGCGCGGCAGCCGCCTGCGGATCGGTGATGCAAATGACCTTGCCCAGCGAGATTGAAAAATCGATGATTTCGCGCACGTGATTGCAGCGCTCCGGGCCGTAGCTGTCGAGCAGCGCGTCGCCCGCCTTGCCGCGCAAGATCGCATCCAGCCGCCAGCCCAGCGCGGCAGCGTCGCGCAGGCCGCTGCACATGCCCTGTCCGGCGAACGGCGGCATCAGATGCGCAGCATCGCCCGCCAGCACGACGCGGCCCGCGCACCAGTCCTTCGCCCAGCGCCCGCGAAACGTGTAGACGGCGTGGCGCTCCAGTTCGGCGTTCTGCGGCGTGACGTCCCAGCGCGCCAGCAGATCCCACGCCACCGCATCCTGGTTCATCTGCTGCGCGGTTTCACCCGGCAGCAGCATGAATTCCCAGCGGCGTCGCCCCGGGCCGCCCGGCACGATGGTGGTCGGGCGCGCGGGATCGCACAGTTGCCACGTCTTCGGCGTCCATTCGCGCGCCGTGAGCGGCTTCACGTCCACCACCAGCCAGTCGAACGCAAAACCCAGGTCTTCGAATTCAATGCCCAGCGCCTGGCGCACCATCGAATTCGCGCCATCGGCGCCCACTACATAGCGCGCGTGGATCGTGGCGCGCTCGCCGCCCGCATGCCACTTGCCCTCGACCAGCCGCCCCGCTTCGATATTCAGGCGCACGCCGTCCGCTTCCTGATGCAGCGCCGTGGCCGACCAGCCCTGGCGCACCGTCACATTCGGCAGCTGCTTGACGTGCCGGTCGAGCACGCGCTCCAGTTCAGGCTGCGAGAACATCGTCGACACCGGCCAGCCGCTCGGGCCGTTGCCGCCCCACTGGAAATCCATCAACAGTTCGTGATTCGCGTTGCGCCACTGATAGCGGTCGGTGATCTCGGCGATGCTGTTGATATCATGGACGACCCCGCAGCCCTGAAAGATGCGCGCGATCTCGTGGTCGAAGTGAACCGCGCGCGGCAGCGGGTAAAGATTGGGCCAACGCTCGACCACGGCCACGCTGTGCCCCGCGCGGGCGAGCATGAGCGCGAGCAACTGGCCGGTTGGGCCGTAGCCGACGATTGCGACGTCGACGCTCTGGTCTGCCTCCATGTGTTCTCCGGATTAGGATTTTGTTCGGGTTTGGCTTTGAGCCTCGTCCAACGGCTTTTTTTAAAAATGACATTTCTGTACAATTCGGACTGTATTGTCAACTTGATAAGATCATCAATTCAATGGGGGAAACCCGAGGTGCAGCCGTGACGGCCAGGCAAGCAAAATCGGCCAGGGCGGCCAAACCCGCGCCGGAGCTGGAAAAACAGGAGAAAGAGGATCACCGCATCCGCACGGGCGCCGTGCGCCGCGAGGCCACGCGCCGCAAGATGCTGAGCGCGGCGGTTAGCGTGTTCGCGCAAAAGGGCCCGGACGCCGCCTCGATCGACGATTTCATCGCGGCGGCCGGCGTCGCGCGCGGCACGTTCTACAACTACTTCAAGACCACGACGGAGTTGCTGGACGCCGTGACGTCGGAGTTGAGCGACGAGGTGATCGCGGGCATCGAAATGTGCGTCGAGAACATCGACAATCCGGTCGAGCGCATCTGGCTCGGCTGCCAGACCTATGTGCAGGTGGCGCTCACGCATCCCGAGTGGGGAGCGTTCATCACGCGGACAGGCATACGCGGCAACGCGAGCGGGCGCTTGACGGACATTTATCTGCCGCGCGACCTGGAGGCGGCGCGCGAGCGCGGCATCGCCCATTTCGACAACACGCGCGCGGCAAAGGACCTGGTGATCGGTGCGATTTACCAGAGCATCGAAACGGTGCTGTCTGGCGCGGCGTCGAGCGAGCATCCGCGCGCGGTCATGAAACTCGCGCTGGGCGCGCTGGGGGTGAAGGCTGCATTGCTCACGACGCTGGAAAAGCGGCCCTTGCCGGAACTGGAGTTGCCTGACGGGCTGAAATCGCTGGAAGCGGCGTCGTCGAGAGCGCGGGCTTAAGCGTTCGTACTGTTCGCACCGCCCGAATCGATTGATTCGAGCGAGTTGGCCGCAGCGGCGCAGCCCGCGCATTGGTAGTAGATCGTGAGCGGCTGCGGCAGGCTGCCGATAGCGGCGGCGTTCTGCGACGCAAGGCGAATACGGTCGAGCACGCCGTCGTCCATGATCGCGTGGCGCCGCTCGCATTCGCGGCACACGAGTTCATGCACGGCCGACCCGCTTGGCTTTTGCAGCGACACGTAGGCCGCGCGTGCGCCGGTATGGCCCGCGACCCACTGGCGGCTCACCACGCCCGCTTTCTCGAACTCCACGAGCGTGCGATAGATCGTGGCCTTGCTCATGCTCTTGCGCTTCAGGATGATGTGGCGAAACAGCGCCTCGCCGTTGACAGGGCGGTCGAAGCCGCTGAGCAGCGCCAGCACATGCCGCCGCGCCCGGGTCGCATTGAGTCCTCTCGCACGCAGGAAAGCACACACCGCCGCATCATCCATCGCAGGATCATCGGCGGCGGCTTCCTTCAGTTCGTCTTGTTCCATGGTGCGCGCATTTTAGTCAGCAATCCATATTAAAAGCCAGGCAGCCGATATGCCCCGCGATATCGTCGATCCACGTATAACGCAGCACGCCATGATGGTCTGCGTGGCGCGCGCGGCACTCGCGCCGTTCTTCGTCGATCTCCAGTTCCCGTAGCACGCCGTCCTCCGCTATGCCCGTCCCACGCGCCTTGAGCACGGCTTCCTTGGCCGTCCAGTAGCGAAAGAACCGTGCACTGCGCTGCGGGCTGGCCGTGGCGTCGAGCAGGCTGCGCTCGCGCGCCGTGCAGACCTCGGCCACGATGTCCTGCCAGTCGAGATCCTGCGTGACAGGTTCGATATCGACGCCCACGCCGCGCGTACGCGACACCGCGATCAACGCATGGGCGCCCGCGTGCGAGACGTTGAACGAGATTCGCGCAAGATGTTCCGGCAGCCCCGCCAGCGCAGGCTTGCCGCGCGCCGACAGGTCGAAGCGCAGGCTCTGTGCCGGCTCGCCCACACAGTCACCAAGCACCGCACGCAACGCGGCGCGCGTGGCCGCGAAGCGCACGCGATCCGCGTCCTGCCGGTAACGCGCCGCGCGCTCGCGCTCCTGCGCGTTCAGCGTCGACCAGCCTTCGATTTGCGCGCTCGCCAAGTCCAGCGGTACATGCCAGAGCGCCACATCGGCAGGCCATCGTCCGTGCGCGGGCAGCAGGATATGGGTCATGCTCACGCGCCCTGCTCCACGAGCGCACCGAGCCCGTCAGCGTCGTTACCCAGTCGCATCAGTGAGTTCCCCTGTGAAAGCCGAATCGCTGCATCCGGTCTGCGCCCGCCGTGAGCGCAGTAAGCGCCGTGACCTGAGGCACATGTTTCAAGGCGCATGAATTGTAAATGCAAATCACTATCATTACCATATGTATGCTTTTCGCATGACAGGCCTGATCCACCATTCGCGTTTGCGCAATTGTGAAATCGCGCTGCGCCCGATTCTGTTCGCACGCGTGCTTACCTAGACTGGTCTTCATCACGGTCGCTGCCGTGTTTTTAACCCAGTCCAGGAAGCTGCCCCATGAAGCTGCACTACACACCGTTGTCGGGTCACGCGCACCGCGCGCAACTGTTCCTCGCGCTGCTCGGCGTCGAGCACGAACTCGTGCCGGTCAACCTCCCCGCCGGCGAGCACAAGACGCCCTCGTTCCTCGCGATGAACCGTTTCGGCCAGGTGCCGGTGCTCGAAGACGGCGAGGTCGTGATCGCCGATTCGAACGCGATCCTCGTCTACCTCGCGAAGAAGTACGCACGCACCGACTGGCTGCCCGAAACGCCGCTGGGCGCGGCGCAGGTGCAGCGCTGGCTGTCGGTCGCGGCGGGCCAGATCGCTTATGGCGCATGCGCGGCGCGCCTGAACACGCTGTTCAATGCCGCCTTCAACGCCGATGAAGTGATTGCCCGAGCCCACGCGAGCCTCGCCGTGATCGACGCCGAACTCGCGCAACGCGAATGGATCGCGGCCACGCATCCGACCATCGCCGATGTCGCACTTTACAGCTATATCGCCAACGCGCCCGAAGGCAATGTCGATATCGGCGCCTACGGTCATGTCGTCGCGTGGCTCAGGCGAGTCGAAGCGCTGCCGGGTTTCGTGCCGTTCCCGCAGAGCCGCGTAGGCCTGCGCGCCTGATCACCAACGCGCGAAAAGCGCCGCCAGGACATCCGATCATGGACACCGCAACCGTCTCTCCCGCCACTACGCCCTCACCCTGGCACGCCGGGGAACTGGCGATGCAGCGCGCTGCCGGTGTCGAACAACGCATGGACGGGGTCGGGCGGCGCAATCTGCGCGACCATCTGATCGAGCAGCATCGGCATTTCTATCCGCAGTTGCCGTTCGTGGTGCTGGGCGCCGTCGATCCATCGGGCGATGTATGGGCGACGGTGCGCGCGCATCGGCCCGGCTTCCTGCACGCGCCCGATGCGAAACATCTGCATGTCGCGCTCGATCGCGACCCGGACGATCCTGCCGATGCGGGCATGAACGACGGCGCGGCGCTCGCCCTGCTCGGCATCGAGTTGCCGACGCGCCGGCGCAATCGACTGAACGGCAGCGTGCAACGGACGGCCCAAGGCGACGGCGTGGGTTTCGATCTGCTGGTCGAGCATAGCTATGGCAACTGCCCGCAATATATTTTCCAGCGTGACGCCCAGTTCGTGCGCGACCCCGACCTGCACAGCGATATCGCGCCGGTCGTGAGCGATCGCCTCGATGAGCGGGCGCGCGCCATCGTCGAGCGCGCCGACTCGTTTTACGTGGCGACCTATGTCGATCGCGAGGACGGCCATCGTCAGGTCGATGTTTCCCATCGCGGCGGCAAGGCGGGCTTCGTGCGCGTGGACGCACAAGGCGTTTTCACGGTGCCCGATTTCGCGGGCAACCTGTTCTTCAACACGCTCGGCAATATCTTCGCCAATCCGCGCGCGGGGCTTGTGTTCGTCGATTACGCGAGCGGCGACCTGCTGCAATTGACCGGCAGCGCCGAAGTCGTGCTCGACTCGCCGGAGATCGCCGCGTTCCAGGGCGCGGAGCGTCTGTGGCGCTTCACGCCGCAACGCGTGGTGTTTCGCGCCGGTGCGTTGCCGTTGCGCTGGACGTCGCGCGCCAACGGCGCGTCGGCCAATTCGGCGCTCACGGGCGACTGGTCTGAAGCCGCCGAACGCATCAAGGCGCAAGCGCTCGCCAACGCATGGCGGCCCTTCACCATCGAGCGCATCGCCGACGAAAGTCGCACGATCCGCTCGTTCTACCTGCAACCCGCCGACGACGCGGGTCTCGTGCGCCACGCAGCCGGCCAGCATCTGCCGATCCGCGTCACGCTGCCAGGCGACACGAAGCCAACGCTGCGCACCTACACGCTTTCCGTCGCGCCTTCGGACGGCCTGTACCGCATCAGCGTGAAACGCGAAGGGCGCGTGTCGAGCTATCTGCACGACACGCTCAAAGCGGGCGATCGAATCGAGGCGCGCGCGCCAGCGGGCGATTTCACGATCGATGCGCACGCAACGAGACCGGCGGTCTTGCTTGCGGCAGGCGTGGGCGTCACCCCCATGCTCGCGATGCTGCGCCACATCGTCTACGAGGGGCTGCGCACGCGCCGCATTCGTCCGACGTGGTTTATCTACGCAGCCCATACGAAAGCCGAGCGCGCGTTCGACGAAGAACTCCAGGCGCTCGTGCGGGCGGCGGGCGGAGCGGTCAAGCTGTTCAACGTGCTCAGCGATTCGACCGACGCACGGGCGGGACGCGACTACCAGGCATCGGGCCGCATCGACATGGGCATGCTTGGCGAAGTGCTGCCTTTCAACGATTACGACTTTTATCTGTGCGGCCCAGGCGGCTTCATGCAGTCGATCTACGATGGTCTGCGCGGCCTGAATATCGCCGATTCGCGCATTCACGCGGAAGCGTTCGGCCCCGCCGCGCTCAAGCGCCAGCCGGACGCAGCAGCGCAACCGTCTACGCCGCCGCGCGCCGCAGCAACCGTTGACGCGCCGGTGCGTTTCGCGCGCTCGACCAAAGACGCACTGTGGACGCCGCAAACCAGCGGCACCCTGCTCGAACTCGCCGAGGCCAACGGTCTCGCGCCGGAATTCAGTTGCCGGGGCGGCAGTTGCGGCACCTGCCGCACGCGCATTCTGGAAGGCGCGGTCGCTTATCCGGGCCAGCCGCCCGCCGCTGCCGTCAGCGAAAACGAAGCACTGATCTGCTGCGCGGTGCCTGCCGCCCCCGACGCTGGCGCAGCGGCCACGCTGGTGCTCGACCTGTAAGCCGATGCGCCACGCGACGATGTCACCCCACTGTATACTGCGGGCACCTGTCACCCTCGTTCCGCCCTCGCGCGGACCCCGCGCCATGGACCGTCTGCAGGCGATGACCGCTTTCCTCTCAGTGGTGGATAACGGCGGTTTCGCCGCGGCAGCGCGCAAGCTCAAGGTCTCGCCGTCCGTCGTCACGCGTATCGTCGGCGAGCTGGAAGACACGCTCGGCGTGCGCCTGCTCACCCGCACCACCCGCATCGTGCGCGTGACCGAGGCGGGCGAAGGTTATGCCGAAAGCTGCCGCCGTATTCTCAGCGATATCGAGGAAGCCGATCATAACGTCGCGGGCAACCTTGAAGTCCCGCGAGGACTCCTGAGCATTACCGCCTCCGTGCTGTTCGGGCGCATTTTCGTCATGCCCGTCGTGCTCGAATATCTGCGCACCTATGATGACGCCGACGTGCGCTGCTGGTTTCTCGACCGGCTGGTCAACCTGATCGACGAGGGCATCGACGTGGGCGTGCGGATCGGCGAGCTGGCCGATTCGTCGATGCAGGCCGTGCGCGTGGGCAGAGTGCGGCGCGTGGTCGTCGCGTCGCGGGACTATCTGGACAAACATGGCGTGCCGCCGCGGCCCGATCAGCTCGACGGACATGTGCTGATTACCGTGAGCGGCGCGTCGTCGTTGCCCGAATGGCGCTTTGGCGCGCACGCGCCGCGCACCACGGCGCAAAAGCGCGCGCGCCTGTCCGTCACGACCAACGATGCCGCGATTGCCGCCGCGGTCGACGGCTTTGGCCTGACGCAGGCGCTGTCGTATCAAGTCGCGCATCAACTCGAAGCGGGCCAATTGCGGATCGTGATGGCCGACTACGAACCACATCCGCTGCCCATCCATGTTCTGCACCGCGAAGGCCGTCACGCCACGCGCAAAGTGCGCGCGTTTCTCGATCTGGCGATCGAGCGCTTGCGCGCGAATGCTTCGTTAAATCCGTAGCCCGGAGACCCCATGTCGTCCCACACCATGAAAGCCGCACTGCTCGCCGCGCCCAATGCACCGTTCACGCTCACCGACGTGCCACGCCCCCAGGCAGGCAAAGGCGAAGTGCTCGTGCGCATTCACGCGAGCGCGGTGAATCCGCTCGACACCAAGATCCGTCGCGGCGCTGCCGGGCATGCGCAGCATCCGTTGCCCGCGATCCTCGGCATCGATATGGCGGGCGAAGTCGCGGAAGTTGGCGAAGGCGTCACTGCGTTCAAGCCCGGCGACAAGGTGTATGGCATGACGGGCGGTGTCGGCGGCGTGCAAGGCTCGCTTGCGGAATTCGCCGCTGTCGATGCGCGGCTGCTGGCGCCCGCGCCGTCGACCTTGAGCCTGCGTGAAGCGGCGACGTTGCCGCTCGCGTTCATCACCGCGTGGGAGGGCCTGGTCGATCGCGCGCGCGTGCAGCCGGGTCAAAGCGTGCTGGTGTTGGGCGGCACGGGCGCGGTGGGCCAGGCCGCAATCCAGCTCGCGAAGGCGCTGGGCGCGAGGGTATTCGCCACAGCAGGCGCATCGCGCCGTGCGCTGGTTGAATGCTTCGGCATCCAAAGCATTGATAGCGCCACGACGGACGTGCAGGAAGTCGTCGCGCACTACACGGACGGCCGCGGCTTCGACATCGTCTACGACACCGCAGGCGGCGCAAGCCTCGACCATGCGTTTCATGCCGTGGCGCGCTTCGGCCATGTCGTCAGCGCGCTTGGCTGGGGCACACATGCGCTCGCGCCGTTGTCGTTTCGCGCGGCCAGTTATTCCGGCGTGTTCACATTGCTGCCGCTGCTCAGCGGCGAAGGACGCGCGGCGCATGGCGAGATCCTGCGCGAAACCGGCAAGCTCGCGGAACAGGGCAAGATCGACGTGACGCTCGACCCGCGCCGCTTCACGCTCGCCAACGTGGACGATGCGCACGCACTCGTGGAAGCGCGCGAGGCCGAAGGCAAGGTCGTCGTCGATATCGTCGCGTAAGCGATTTATGCGGCCGTCATGCAGCCGTTATGCAGACGGTGCGAGATCGAACTCGATCCGGATCCCGCCCGGCTCGTACACCATCATGTGACGTTTCGGGCCCTTGCCCAGCAGTTCGGGCCCGAACTCAACACGCGCGCCAGGCCAGTTCGATACGCGATGGAATAGCGTGTTGAACGCTGCTTCGCTGGCCGCGCGCAATGCCAGGTGATGCAGCCCGATATTGGCCTTGCGGTCGAAGTCGACGCCATTGTCCGGATCCGTGCGCTGCCAGAGCGTCACGAGCACATGGCCGTCCGACACGAAAATAGCCGGATACTCGGCCCGCTCGCCCACCTTCTTCCAGCCCAGGCACTCGATAAAAAACGCGCTAGTCGCCGCGAGATCCTTTGCGGTCAAGCCGATATGGTCGATGCCTGCGGTCAGCGTTTCCGTGCTCATGAATTGGCTCCTTGAGTGTTCCGATCGAATTTATTCCCCGGAAGAAACGAGCGGCACCTCCAGCCCGACCTTCACGCGGCTCATGCTCACCAGCGTCTTGAAGCGCTTCACATTGTTGTTCGAGAAGAATAGCTGGCGCGTGAGTTCCGTGTACTCGTCCATGTCGCGCACCGCGAGAATCAGCACGAAATCCCACTCCCCCGCCACGTAATAGCACTGCTGCACCTGCGGGCAGCGCGCGAAGGTGCGCTTCATCGCATCGAGCAGGTCGATCTGTTCGCTCTCCACTTCCACGTTCGCCACCACCGTAATTGGATGGCCGGTTTTTTCGGGCGAGACGATTGCCGCGTAACGCTCGATCACGCCTTCGTCGACGAGGCGTCGCAGTCGACGGTTGACGGCCGCCGTCGAGAGATTCACACGCGCGCCCAATTCACTTTGTGGAATCTGGGCGTCGCGTTGCACCTCCATTAAAAGTTTGCAATCGAAAGCGTCGAGTTCGGTCGCCATACCGCGTGCCTCAGGAGAAACGAGAATTTTTTGCAGAAAGCCACGCGATTATGCGATTTTTTCGCGGGGCTCGCGCAATATCATTTCAGCACTGAGGGCGTTTGCTGCGCCACCGATCTACGTTGGGCCTTGTCGCCCAGGAGTGCTTTTTCATGTCGAATGCGATGTTCGTTGCCAATCCCCGCGCCGTGCGCGCCGCCTATCCCGAAGCGCTCGCGCGCATTCTCAATGTCGCCGCGGGCGACGAAAGCCGCGCGTGGCTGTCGCATTGGGACGCAATCAACCCTCAGCCCACGCCGCTCGTCGAGCTGCCTGGAGCGGCGGCGCAATTCGGCGTGGCGAGCGTGTGCGTGAAGGACGAATCGTTGCGCTCGCCGCTGGGCAGCTTCAAGGCGCTGGGCGCGCCTATCGCGCTGATGCGCCTCATTTTGCGCCTGTGGCCCGATCACCGACTCGATCCGAAAGCGCTGATCGAAGGCCGCTACCGCGAGATGCTCACGCATTTCACCGTCATCAGCGCGACCGACGGCAACCATGGCAAGGCGCTGGCCGCCGCCGCGCAATCGATCGGCTGCGCTTGCGTAATCGTGCTGCACGCCAACGTGAGCATCGAGCGCGAGCAGGCCATCGCCGCCTACGGCGCGCGCATCGTGCGGATCGCGGGCAATTACGACGAATCGGTCGAGCACGCCGCGACGCTCGCGCGCGACAATAGCTGGCATGTCGTCTCCGATACCTCGTACGAAGGCTACGAAGCGATTCCGCGCGACGTGATGCAGGGCTATGGTGCGATTGCAGCGGAAATCGCCGAGCAGGCGCGCGACGCCGCCTTCACGCATGTCTTCCTGCAAGGTGGCGTGGGCGGACTCGCGGCGGGCGTGGCCAGCTATCTGTGGGAGCTTCACGGCGCAGCGCGGCCCCGCTTCATCGTCGTCGAGCCGAGCCAGGCGGATTGCCTCTATCAGAGCGCACGCGCAGGCCGTGCGGCCAGGGCAACGGGCTCGGTCGATTCGGTGATGGCGGGACTCGCGTGCGGAGAGACTTCGCCGCTTGCGTGGCAGATTCTCGAAGCGTGCGTCGATGACTTCATGCTGATCGAAGACGACGATGCAGTCGCCGCCATGCGTGCGCTCGCGGCGGGAAACCACGGCGACGTGCCGCTCGTTTCCGGCGAATCGGGCGCGGCGGGCTTTGCGGGACTGGCAAAGCTCAAGAACGACGCGGAACTCGCACAAGCTGCCGGCCTGAATGCGCAATCGCGCGTGCTGCTGATCAGCACCGAAGGCGCGACCGCGCCGCTCGTCTACGCATCGCTCGTCGGCGAACCCGCCGCAGCGGTCGCGGCGCGTCGTGACGAACGCCTGGCCGCCGCAACCGCACCTTAACGCCAACGCCAACGCCAACGCAAAAAACAAGGACACGCTCATGGAAAGCACGCTGCAAGGTCAACTCAAGAGCTGGCGTCATCATCTGCATCAACGTCCCGAAACGGGCTTCGAGGAAGTCGACACGTCGGCTTACGTCGCGAACATCCTGAAGACGCTCGGGCTGGAAGTGGAACGCGGCATCGGCGGCACCGGGCTGGTGGCGACGCTGCGCGCGGGCAGCAGCGCGCGCGCCATCGGCCTGCGCGCCGACATGGACGCACTCAACATCGCCGAGCAGGCCCCGGGCCGCGCCCACGTCTCGCTCAACGCGGGCAAGATGCACGCGTGCGGACACGATGGCCATATGTCGATGATTCTTGGCGCGGCGCGCCTGCTCGCCGAACGACGCGATTTCGACGGCATCGTGCGCTTCATCTTCCAGCCCGCCGAGGAACACGGACGCGGCGCGAAGGCCATGATGGCCGACGGGCTGTTCGAGCGCTTTCCCGTGGACGCGATCTTCGGCGCTCACAACATGCCCGGGATGCGTGCGGGCACGTTCGCCACGCGTTCGGGCGGCATCATGGCCAGCGAAGATAACTTCGTCATCCATATCAAGGCGCGCGGCACGCACGCGGCGCGTCCGCATATGGGCATCGATCCTATCGTGATTGCCTCGCAGATCGTGCTCGCGTTGCAGACGATCGTGTCGCGCAATCTCGACCCCGGACTGCAAGCCGTGATCTCGTGCACGGAATTCATTACCGACGGCATTCGCAACGTCATCCCGTCGAACGTCACCATCAAGGGCGATACGCGCAGCTATTCGAAGGACGTGCAGGCGCTGCTGGAAACGCGCATGCGCGAAATCAGCGAAGGCATTTGCCGCACGCATGGCGCGCAATGCCACTTCGAATACACGCATGAATTCGCGCCGACGGTGAACTCGCCGGAATACGTCGATCTCGCGGTGACGGCAGCGCGCAATGTGGCCGGAGAAAACTCGATCGATGCGAACGTGCAGCCGATGATGATTTCCGAAGACTTCGGCGCTTTTCTTCAGGCCGTGCCCGGTAACTTTATCTTTATCGGCAACGGCGAGACGAACGCGCGCGGCGGCGTGCCGCTGCATAACGCGGGCTACGATTTCAACGACGAGATTCTGGAAACCGGTGCGCGTTACTTCGCGGAAATCGCGCGGCTTGCGTTGCCGCGCGGCTGAAGCGCCTCGCCCTTTCACACACGACAGACAGCAGATGACTACCGATACGACCTTGCGCATCGACGGCGCGCGCCTGATCCGGCAACTTCAGCAACTTGGCGAAATCGGCGCGGACGCCGAAGCGGGCGGACGCACCCGCATCGCACTCACCGATGCCGAACGCGCGGGCCGCGACCAGGTGGCGGCATGGATGCGCGAACTCGATCTCGACGTGCGTGTCGACCGCATCGGCAATCTGTTCGGCACGCTGCGCGCGCAAGCCGATCACGGCGATGGCACGCACCGCCCGCTGATGATGGGTTCGCACATCGACACCGTCAAGAACGCGGGCGCGCTCGACGGTTGTTATGGCGTGCTGGCCGCACTCGCGGTCGCGCGCGCGTTTCGCGAAGCAGGCGTGAAGCCGGGCCGCTCGATCACCATTGGCGCGTTCACCAATGAGGAAGGCGTGCGCTACCAGCCCGACATGATGGGCTCCCTCGTGTATGCGGGCGGTCTTGGCGTGGATGAAGCGCTCGCGACCATCGGCATCGACGGCACGCGCCTGGGCGACGAGCTTGCGCGTATCGGCTACGCAGGCGATCTGGAACCGGGCGCCATCGTGCCGCATGAATATGTCGAACTGCACATCGAGCAAGGCCCGATACTCGAAGCCGAACAGATCCAGATTGGCGTGGTGGAAAACCTTCAGGGCATTTCGTGGCAGCAAATCACGGTGCAAGGCAACGCCAATCACGCGGGCACGACGCCCACGCATCTGCGCCACGACGCGGGCTGGGTGGCCGCTGCGACGCTCACGTTTTTGCGCGAGCTGGCGGTGGCGTCCGGGACAACGCTTGCGACGGTGGGGATGCTGCGCATCGAGCCGAACGTCATCAACGTGATTCCGCGCAAGGCGGTTTTCACGGTGGATTTGCGCGATCCCGACGAGCAACGCCTGCAAGACGCGGAGCGCAAGCTTGCGGCGTTTCTCAAGCAGATCGCGCAACAGGAAGGCGTGCGCATCGCCACGGAACGACTCGTACGTTTCGAGCCAGTGGTATTCGATTCGAGCATTGCGGCGACCATCGAAGCGTCGGCGCAAGCGCTAGGGTTTTCGCATCGGCGCATGACGTCGGGTGCGGGCCATGACGCGCAGATGATGGCGCGTATTGCGCCTGCTGCGATGATTTTTGTGCCAAGCCAGGGCGGCATCAGCCACAACCCGCGCGAGCATACCGACGACGCTCAGCTGATCGACGGTGCGCGTGTTTTGCTCGATGTCGTGTTGCGACGGCTCGCTGTTGATTGAATCGCACCATGCGCCCGCCAGCTAGCGGGCGGCACCCCCACCAGCCGCTTGAAAACGCGCGTGAAATGCGCCTGATCCGAAAAGCCGTATTTCAGCGCGATCTGCGCGGGGCTGAGTTCGGCGCGCGCCAGGTCGCACTGCGCCGCGCGCACGCGTTCGAACAGCCGCCACTGATGCGGCGTCTGGCCCGTCGCGCGCTTGAATGCCCTGATGAAATAGGCACGCGACAGTTGCACGCGCGCCGCGAGATCGTCGATGCGCAGGCTCTGCGCCAGGTCGACCTGCATATGCATCATGGCGAGCGCCAGCGATGGCGAGCAGGCGCCTTCGTCGTTTTCATCTTCGGCAATCTGCGCGCGCATGGCGGCGTCCCTGATGTCATTGCGAACGCGCAGCGTGCCTGCTTCAGGGCCCGGTAAAAACTGCTTCGCCGTCCAGGGTGTCTTGACTGCCAGTCAACAATTCACGCCGATGCAATATTTCGCCATCCTGATCTATTGGCGCTTCATTTCCGCACGAATGTGCGGCACTACACAAACGGCCCCGGCCAGAGCCGCTGCTCTTGTTATAATCCTTTCATCCTAAAGTCTTAAACGCGCACTGCGCCGCATTCGGTCCCTCAGGACTTCCATGCTGAAATCTGAACGTCTTTCCGCACTTGCCGATGCCATCGCTCAACACAAGGTCGTGCATCTGCGCGATGCAGCCGCGCTGCTGGGCGTGTCGGAAATGACGGTACGGCGCGACATCGCCGCCAGCCCCGAGCAGTTCACCTATTTGCGCGGCTATATCGTCAGCGCGACCGACGTGCAAGGCGGCACGGGTTACTCGCTCGAACAGGAAAAGGATCACTTCGCGCAGGCCAAGTCGGAAGCCTCTGCCATCGCAGCGAAACTGATCGCCGATAACGACACGCTATTCGTCGATTGCGGCACGACGCTGACCACACTCGCACGCCTGATCCCAGCCGACCTGCAAGTGACTGTGGTGTGCTATTCGCTCAACGTCGCGGAGATCCTGCGCCGCAAGCCCAACGTGCGGATGATGTTGCTAGGCGGTCTTTACATGCCGGCGTCCGATTCGTTTTCTGCCGATGAAACGCTCGATATCCTGCGGCGCATGGGCATCAACAAGGCGTTTATTTCGGCGGGCGGCGTGGATGAAACGCGCGGTGTGACCTGCTGGAATTTTCACGAAGTGGCCATCAAGCAGGCAGCGATGCAAAGCGCCGTGGAGCGGCACCTGGTCGTCGACAGCAGCAAGTTCGGCGTGGTGAAGGCGGCGCGTTTCTCGCAGATCGGCGAGTTCGATTCGATCATCACCGAGAACGGCCAGACGCTGCGCGAGCGTGCGGTTTAAAGAGGTGGCGCGAGCGCGCCACCCTGGCGCATTCGCGCCTTAAAGCCTCATTCTGCAGGCTTCAGATAAAACGCTTCAGGCAGCAAGGCGTCCGCGCTGGTCACGCGCACGTCGCCCTTGAGATTCACCAGTATCACTTCCAGCGCGGGCGTGCCCAGTTCGATCATCACCTGGCGGCATGCGCCGCACGGCGCGACCGGGCCATCGGTTTCAGCGACCACGGCGATCGTCGCAAAGTCGCCAGGCCGATAACCCGCCGCAATCGCCGAGAAAAACGCCGTGCGTTCCGCGCAATTGCACAAGCCGTACGAGGCATTTTCCACGTTGCAGCCGTGAAAGACCTTGCCGTCTTTCGTGTGCAGCGCAGCTCCTACCTTGAAGCGCGAGTACGGCGCATACGCTTTTTCGCGCGCGGCTTTGGCGGCATCGATCAGTGTCTGTGCTTCCATTGTCCTTGTCCTCTTCGATAATCGGTTCAGGTGCGGTTCAGGTGCGGTTCAGGAACGCGACACCATCGGCAAACGGTTCCAGTCCATACCAGTTCGCCAGACTCTGGCCGAGATCCGCGAACGAGCCGCGCACGCCCAGGCTCTGCGGCGCCACGCGTGCGCCATAGGCGAGCAGCGGCACGTGTTCGCGCGTGTGATCGGAGCCGGGCCAGGTGGGATCGCAGCCGTGGTCGGCGGTGAGCACCAGCACGTCGTCCTCGCGCATGAGCGGGTAAAGCTGCGGCAACAAGGCGTCGAAGCGCTCAAGCTCCGTCGCATAACCCGCCACATTGCGGCGATGTCCATAAAGCTGGTCGAAGTCGACCAGGTTCGTCATCACGAGGCTCGATTCGGGGGCGTCGCGCACCGCGTCGAGCGTCGCGCGCCACAACGCGTCGAGCCCATCGGCCTTGATCTTTTGCGTCACGCCCACGCCCGCATAGATGTCCGAAATCTTGCCAATGGCGATCACTTCGCCGCCCGCCTGCGCGAGCTTTTCGAGCACGGTCGGCGCGGGCGGCGGCACGGCCAGGTCGCGGCGATTGCCAGTCCGCTTGAAATCGGCGCGGCTCGTGCCCGTGAACGGCCGCGCGATCACGCGGCAGATGTTGTAGCGGTCGACTTCCTCGCGGGCGATCTCGCAGAGTGCGTAAAGCCGCTCCAGCCCGAAGCTTGCCTCGTGACAGGCAATCTGGAACACCGAATCGGCGGAGGTGTAGAAGATCGGCTTGCCGGTCGCGAGGTGCTCCTCGCCTAGCGCCGTGATGATTTCCGTGCCCGACGCGTGGCAATCGCCAAGATAGCCCGGCAGGCCCGCGCGGCGCACGAGCACGTCGAGCAGTTCGGGCGGAAACGTCTGCGTGGGCTGCGAGAAATAGCCCCAGTCGAAGCGCACCGGCACGCCCGCCAGTTCCCAGTGCCCCGAAGGCGTGTCCTTGCCCGACGAGACCTCGCAGGCCGCGCCATAGGCGCCCAGCAAAGCAGGCTGCGCCGTCATGCCCGCGGGCAGCGCGCCCGTCGCCAGCTGGCTCGCGAGCGCGAGGCCGTGGCGTTCGAGATTCGGCACCTTGAGCGGGCCGCTGCGTTCGGCGGTATCGCATTCGCCTTGCGCGCAGCGCTGCGCGATGTGGCCGAACGTGTTCGAGCCGGTGTCGTTGAAGCGCTCGGCGTCAGGCGCCGCGCCAATGCCCAGCGAGTCCAGCACCAATACGATTGCGCGCATGCAGGTCTCCCGCGCTCAATCGAGCAGTGCGTGAATCACGGGCGGAAGTGCATCCACCGAATCGGCGATCACATAGGCGCGCTGCACTTCGCTTACGGCACGCTTTGCGGCATCCTCGTTCTGCGCATGCACGACGGCGAGCGGCTGGCCCGCCTCCACACGTTCGCCCAGTTCGACCAGTCCGGACAGGCCCACCGAATAATCGAGCGTATCGGTCGTCTTCATGCGCCCGCCGCCCAGCCCCACCACGGCGATGCCGAGCGAGCGCGCATCGACGCGCGCAATCGCCCCGCCGCGCGGCGCGGGCACCGGCACGATCACGTTGGCGCGCGCGAGGTACGTATGCGGGCGCTCCAGCAGGTCGGCCGGGCCGCCCAGCGCCTTGACCATGCGTGCAAAACGCTCCGCCGCCGCGCCCGATTCGAGCACCGCGAGCAGGCGCGCGTGCGCGTCGGCTTCGTCCTTCGCGAGCTTGCCGATAATCAGCATCTGCGCAGCCAGCGCCATCGTCACGTCATGCAGGCGCTGGGGGCGCGCCTTGCCGGTCAGATAGTCGATCGCGCAGGCCACTTCCAGCGCGTTGCCCGCGCAGGGCGCAAGCGACTGGCTCATGTCGGTGAGCGTGGCCGTCGTCTTCATGCCCGCGCCGTTGCCGACATCGACGATGCTGCGCGCCAGTTCGACCGACTTTTCGTAAGTCGGCATGAACGCGCCCGAGCCCACCTTCACGTCCATCGCCAGGCCGGCGAGGCCCGCCGACAACTTCTTCGAGAGAATCGACGCCGTGATCATCGACACCGATTCGACCGTGGCCGTGACGTCGCGCACCGCGTAAATGCGCTTGTCGGCGGGCGCGAGGCGCGCGGTCTGGCCGATGATCGCCACGCCCACGTCCTTCACCACGCGGCGGAACAGGTCGGTGTCGGGCGCGACGTTGTAGCCCGGAATGGATTCGAACTTGTCGAGCGTGCCGCCCGTGTGGCCGAGGCCGCGCCCCGAGATCATCGGCACATAGCCGCCGCACGCGGCGACCATCGGCCCGAGCAGCAGCGAAGTCAGGTCGCCGACACCGCCCGTCGAGTGCTTGTCCACGACCGGGCCGTTCAGGTCGAGCGCGCGCCAGTCGAGCACGTCGCCGGAATCGCGCTGCGCAAGCGTGAGCGCCACACGCGCGTCAATCGGCAATTCGTTGAAGTAGACCGCCATCGCAAAGGCCGCGATCTGGCCTTCGGTCACGTGGCCGCTCGTCACGCCTTCGACGAATTGCGCGATTTCCTGCTTGTCGAGCGGTTGGCGGTCGCGCACCTTGCGCACGAATTCCTGGGGCAGAAACATTGTTTGTTCTCCAAATAATGTGCGTTCTAATGTGCGGTCAATAGACGGCCGGACGCTTCGCATCCTTGCCGTGACCCAGCGTGGCGAGCAGGCTGCCGAGCAGGCCCGACGCGCCAAAACGGAACTTGGCGGGCACCGTGTAGCCGACGCCCAGTTCGCGCTCGGCCAGCGCGAGATATGCGGCCGCCTCCTGCGCCGTGCGCACGCCGCCCGCCGCCTTGAAGCCGACCGTGCGCCCGGCCTCGCGGATCGCCGCGAGCATCGCCGCCGCCGCGTCGAGCGTGGCGTTGACCGGCACCTTGCCCGTCGAGGTCTTGATGAAGTCCGCGCCCGCGTCGATGGCGATTTCGCTCGCGCGACGGATCAGCGCCGTGTCGCGCAGTTCGCCCGTTTCCAGGATCACCTTGAGGCACTTGTCGGCCGCCGCCACGCGGCATTGCGCGACCAGTTCGCGGCCCACCTGCGCATCGCCCGCAAGCAGCGCGCGATAAGGAAACACCACGTCGACTTCGTCGGCGCCCAGTGCGACGGCGGCGGCGGTTTCGCGCGCCGCCGCTTCAGGGTCGGCTGCGCCTGCCGGGAAATTCGTGACGGTCGCGATCGGCAGCGCAAGACCTTGCGCCGTCAACGCCGCGCGCGCCGTGCCCACGAAGCGCGGGTACACGCACAACGCGGCGGGCGTGCCGACGGGCGTATTCGCCGACGCGGCCAGCGCTTCGATCGACGCGTCGGTGTCGTCGTCGTTGAGCGACGTGAGATCGATGAGATGCAACGCCTGCAATGCGCGCTCGGCGAGCTGGTTGCGTGTCAGTGCCTGTTCCATGAAAAACCCATCAGGAAAGAGAGAAAAACAGTCCGGCGATCGTTGCGCTCATGAGATTCGAGAGCGTCGCGGCAGCGAGCGCGCGCAGGCCGAAGCGCGCGACGTCGCCGCGCAGTTCCGGCGCAACGGCGGTGAAGCCGCCGGTCAGGATCGCAATCGACGAAAAATTGGCGAAACCGCACAGCGCGAACGAGACGATCGCGATGGTCTTGGGCGTGAGCAGCGGCAGCCCCGCCGCCACGACGTGCGCGCTGTCCTGCAAGTACGGCGACAGCCCGCTATACGCGACAAACTCGTTGAGAATCAGCTTCTGGCCGATGAAGTTGCCGGCCACCACCGAATCCTGCCACGGTACGCCGATCATCCACGCGAGCGGTGCAAAGAGCGCGCCCAGCAAGGATTGCAGCGTGACGTGCGCGAACCCGAGCCAGCCCGCCACGACGCCCACGCCTGCATTGAGCAGCGCGATCAGGCCGATGAAGGCCACCAGCATCGTGCCCACGTTCACCGCGATCTTCATGCCCACGCTCGCGCCCGAGGCGCCGGCCTCGATCACGCTGGTGGCGCGCTTCTCGTCGAATTCGAGCGCGCCGATATCGATATGCGTGGTCTCGACCGACGGGCACATCATCTTGCCGAACAGCAGGCCGCCGGGAATCGCCATGAACGAGGCGGCCAGCAGATATTCCATCTTCACGCCGAGCCCTGCGTAACCCGCCAGCACCGACCCGGCCACCGACGCCATGCCGCTCGACATCACCGCGAAAATCTCGGGCCCGGTCAGACGGCGCACGAATGGCTTCACGAACGCGGGCATTTCGCTCTGGCCGAGGAAAATGGTCGCGACCGCCGAACAGCCCTCGGCGCGGCTCACGCCCAGCAGCTTCGAAAGCACCGTGCCGATGATCGCGATGATCCACTTCATCACGCCGAGGTAATACAGCACGGCGATCAGCGATGTCACGAAAATGATCATCGGCAGCACACGCAGGCCAAAGGCGAAGCCGTCCGCGCCGAACAGCGCGAACATCTTGTCGCCGACGAGGCCGCCGAACAGGAAGGTCAGCCCGTGCTGCCCCATTTCGAGCACGCCGTTCACGGCGTTGGCGGTGAGCGCCAGCACGTGGCGGCCCATCGGCACGAACAGCACGAGTGCGCCGATCACGATTTGCGTCGCCAGCGCCGCGAACACCGTACGCGGGCGCACCGCGCTGCGGTTCATCGACAGACAGTAGCCAAACACCAGCAGCACCAGAATGCCGCATAGACTGCGCAGGATATCCATATCGAATCCTTGAGGAATGGAGGCGTTGTTTTAGAACCTGCTTCAGAACCCGCTTTAAAACCGCTTTAAAACCGGTACCCGACGCTGGCGTAATAGCCCCAGCCGGTCGAGCGGTTCTGGAAGGTTCCACTGCCAAAATTCAGCGTGCTGCCATTCCACTGTCCGCCGTTGTGGAAATAGCGCGCCGCGGTCCAGAAGCGCCAGTGTTTGAACTCGTAGATCAACACGTTGGTCGAGACAAAAGCGGTGTCGCTGCGCGTGTTGCCGCCGGTTTCTTCGGCCAGGCGCGAGCCGAAGTCGTAGTTGAAAAAGCTCACGAACGTGAGGTTGCCGCCGCTGTAGACGCCGATCGGATAGACCAGTTTCATCTGCGCGCGGTAGCCGTCCCAGCTGTTCGCATTGGCCGCGCCGTAGTTTTCCCACTGGCGGCGCACGTAGAGGTTCGCCGACAGATAGACCGGCAGCGGCGTGGCGATATCGGTGCCGAGGCCCATATAGAGCGTGTTCTGGCGGCCCGAGACGTTGTGCCCCTGGTCGTAGATCCAGTCGAACGCGGCGTACCACTCCTTGAACGGCCCGAATCCCAGGTGCTTGCCCAGCAGATCGTCGATGGAAACGCGCGGCTCCTGCTCCGAGAAGAGCGGCGAGCCTTTGTTGGTGATGCCCGTGTCGTAGCCATTGCCCACGCCGAAGGCGCGCGGCATGTCGACGTAGCCGTAGAGATCGAACGGCCCTTTGCGGCCGAAGTATTCGTATTCCAGGTACACGTCGTTGGTGCGATACGGGCCGAAGCGAATGTTCTTCGAGCCAATCACGCCGAGGCTCTGGTGCAGCCAGTCCGACAGGTAGCGCGGCGCGGGCTGCGCGGCGCTCACGGCTGACGTGGCCGACGTGTTCAGTTCAGGCGGCGTGCCGCCGGTTTCGGCCAGCGTGTCGGCGCGCGTTTGCGCCGCCGTCAGTGCGAGTGCGGCTACGGCGACACGGCATAGGGTTGCTGCCTCCGGAGCGGTTCGCCACGGTCTCCTCCTTAGATCCACGGTCTGCTTCCTTTATCTGTCTTGAATATCTCATCGCGTGAGATCATCGGAACACATTTTGTTATGTTTATAACATTATCAAAAATACGTGTCTCAAGAGAGTCGGGGAAAACCCAGAGGGATTTGAGGTGGATGGGTGACGCAGACAAAAAAGCCCGGATTGCCCGGGCCTTTGAACAGCAGCGGCGAAACCGAACGAACCGGTTATGCGTAACCCGTCGTGCCCTTGATCTCCAGGTATTCGACGAGGCCGAACTCCGCGTACTCGCGCCCGTTGCCCGAGCGCTTGAAGCCGCCAAACGGCGCGGCCGGATTCCAGGCCGGATAGTTGATATGCACGTTGCCGACCCGCAGGCGCGCCGCGACACGACGCGCATGCTCCAGGTCGGTGGACTGCACGTAGCCCGCCAGGCCATAGACCGAATCGTTGGCGAGCGCGATCGCTTCTTCTTCGCTGCGGTAGGTCAGGATCGACAGCACCGGCCCGAAGATTTCCTCGCGTGCGATCGTCATGTGCGGCTGCACATCGGAAAACACCGTGGGCCGCACGTAGAACCCTTCGCGCAATCCTTCCGGCCGACCCAGTCCGCCTGCCACGAGCGTCGCGCCCTCCTCGATGCCCTGTCCGATCAGGTGCTGGATGCGATCGAACTGCACGCGGCTGACGACCGGCCCGATGCCCGTCTCCGTCGAACGCGGATCGCCCACGACCGTGCGCTGCGCTTCGGCGCGGGCGGCCTGCACGGCCATCGCCAGGTGATCCACGTGCACGAGCATGCGCGTGGGCGCATTGCAGGACTGCCCGCTATTGCTGAAGCAACTGCGCGCGCCAAGCGTCACGGCGCGCGCGATATCGGCGTCGGGCAGGATCAGGTTCGGGCTCTTGCTGCCCAGTTCCTGATGCACGCGCTTGACGGTATCGGCGGCGGCTTTGGCGACTTCGATGCCCGCGCGCGTCGATCCCGTGAACGACACCATGTCGACATCGGGATGCCGCGACAGCGCGTCGCCCACCACGTGCCCATAGCCATGCACGAGATTGAACACGCCCGGTGGCACGCCCGCTTCGTCGAGAATCTCCGCGAACAGGATGCCGCTGAACGGCGCGACTTCGCTGGGCTTGAGCACCATCGTGCAGCCCGCCGCGAGCGCGGGCGCGACCTTGCAGACGATCTGGTTGATCGGCCAGTTCCACGGTGTAATCAGCGCACACACGCCTATCGGCTCGTGCGAAACCAGCATCGAATCGGTCTGTTTGCTGAACGGGAACGTCTTGAGCGCGCGAATCGTCTGTTCCAGATGCGCGGTGCCCACAGCGGCCTGCATCGCGCGCGCGAACGCGATGGGCGCGCCCATCTCCTGGCTGATGGTTTGCGCGACTTCTTCATAGCGGCGCTGATAGATCGCCAGGATGCGTTCCAGCAGCGCCACGCGCTGCTCGACGCTCCAGCGCGAAAACGTGTCGAACGCCTGTTTTGCTGCGCGCACTGCACGATCGACGTCGACTTCCGTACCGATCTTCAGTTGTGCATAGGGATGCTCATTGGACGGATCGATGACGTCGATTGCCTGCGCACGCTCCGGGTCGAGCCATTCGCCCGCGATAAAGCTTTGCCGTGTCATTCGCATTGCGCAATCTCCCTCAGATCGCACGCGCATAGGCGGCGGCGAGGATGTCGCGAATCTGCGCGACGAACCATGTGATTTCGTCGCGCGTCATCACGAGCGGCGGCGAGAACTGCAAGATGGGCGTGCCTTCGTGATCGACACCCGCGCGGCACAACAGGCCCGCCTCGAACAGCGCGGGAGCCAGCACGGTCGAGACGAACGTCTGTGCGCTCATCGCCGCTGTCCAGCGACGCGCCTCTCTGTCCGATACGAGTTCGAGCGAGTAGTGATAGCCGTCGCCGCGCACGTCGCCGACGCACGGCAATTCGAGCAACGCATCGAGCGAGGTGCGGAAATAACGCTGGTTTTCGCGCACGTTGTCGATCACGCCCTCGCGTTCGATGATCGCCAGGTTCGCGAGCGCAGCCGTGCACGCGACCGGATGGCCGCCATAGGTCGCACCGTGCAGGAACATCTGCTGCGGGCCCTTGAGCACGGTATCGACGACTGCATCGCTCGCGATCACGCCGCCAAGCGGCACGTAGCCCGATGCAATGCCCTTCGCGAACGTGAGGACATCCGGCTTCAGCCCGTAGCGCTTCGAGCCGAAATATTCGCCGAGACGGCCAAAGCCGCAGATCACTTCATCGGCGACAAGCAGCACGCCATGACGGTCGCAGATCTCGCGCAGGCCTTCTGCGTAACCTGCGGGCGGCGTGAGGCTGCCGCCAGCGTTCTGGAGCGGCTCGATGACGATGGCGGCGACCGTATCCGGGCCTTCCTGAACGATCAGCGATTCGATCTCGTCCAGCAGGAAGCGCGTGAACTGCGCCTCGGTTTCGCCGACCGGGCGGCCATAGCGCTTCGTGTTGTTGACATGGCGCACGCCTGCCATCAGCGGCTCGAAATGCTTGCGGAAGTTCGTCATGCCGTTGAGCGCGAGCGCGCCGAACGAGGTGCCGTGATAGGCCACGCGGCGCGCGATGAACTTGCGCCGCTGCGGCTCGCCGCGTGCCTGGTGGTACTGGCGCACGAGCTTGATCGCCGATTCGTTCGACTCCGAGCCGCTCGACGTGAAGAACACGCGGTTCAACCCTTCCGGTGCGAGCGCCGCGAGCTTATGCGCGAGCCGGATCGAGCTTTCATGTCCATTGCCCCAGTTGGTTGCGAACGGCAGGCGCACCATCTGCTCGCGCACGGCGTCGCCAATCTCGGCGCCGTGGCTGTAGCCCACCTGCACGCAGTACAGGCCCGCCAGCGCGTCAAAATAGCGCTTGCCGTTCTGGTCGATCAGCCAGCAACCCTCACCGCGGTCGAAGACCGTCAGGTCTTTGTCGCCGTATGCGTCAGCGTGCGTGAAGTGCATCAGCAGGTGCCGCTTGCCGAGTTCCTGCAAATCCATTTGGTTGCGCTTATCGCTCATCGCCTCTCTCCTTGTTCATGAGTTCTACAAAATGTTTGCTCGAATAATCGCCGCTAGCCTCAACTGATCGTGAGCGTCGGCGCCGGGCGCGTGAAGCCGCGCGTCAACCACACGAGCTGGCAAAGCCCGACCACGAGCCAGCCCACGCCCACATAAAACGTCTGCCGCGACAGCCCCGACCAGAGCCATACATTCATGGCGAAGCCGATTGCCGGCATTGCGCCGAATTTGATCCAGCCTGAAAAATGACGGTTTTCACGCCGCGTGAGATAGCTGCGCATCACGCACAGGTTCACGCCCGCGAAGGCGACCAGCGCGCCAAAACTGATCATCGTGGACGCCAGATCGAGCGTGATGAACAGCGCGGAAAACGACAGCGCGCCGACCACGAGCGTCGCACGCACCGGCGTGCCCAGGCGCGCATGCAAATGTCCGAACACGCGCTCGGGCAGCACCTGATCGCGTCCCATGGCGAACAGCACGCGCGTCACGCTCGCCTGCCCCGCCATCGCGCTCGCAAAACAGCCTGCGACGTAGACGGCCACGAAGAACGCGGACAGCGTGTTGCCGCCCACACGCTGCATGAGTTCGAGACTCGCGGAATCGAGATCCTTGAACGTATGCCAATCCGGATAGACGACTTGCCCGACAAAGGCGACGAGGAAGAACAGCACGCCGCTTGCCAGCGTGCAGAGCAGGATCGCGCGCGGCACCGTGCGGCGCGGATCGCGTGTTTCCTCGGAGAGCGTGGAGACGGCGTCGAAGCCCAGAAACGAGAGGCACAGAATGGCCGAGCCTGCGAAGATCGCGCTCGCGCTGCCCGCATGGGGCAGCGCGAACGACACCGGCATATCGTGTGCAACCGCCAGCCGCGAAGCGGCGACCAGGAACACCGCGATGAACACCATCTGGCTCGCAATCAGCACCAGGTTCACGCGGCTCACAAGTTTGATGCCGAAGACGTTCAATCCGGTGACGATGGCGATGCTCGCCACGACCCAGACGGCCGCCGGCACCGCCGGGAAAATCTGCTTCATGTACACGCCGATCACCAGGTAACTGATCATCGGAATGAAAAGGTAATCGAGCAACAGCGACCAGCCGACCATAAAGCCCGCCGATGTGCCGAAATTGCGCGTCGCGAACGTGTAGGCGGAGCCCGCGCTCGGCATCAGGCGCGCCATGTGCCCGTAGCTGCATGCCGTGAACAGCATCGCGACCAGCGTGACTGCATAAGCGGCGGCGAGGTGCCCGTTGGTCTGGCTGCTGACGAGGCCATAGGTGGTAAACACCGTCATCGGCAGCATGTAGGCGACGCCGAAGACTACCAGCGTGAACAGGCCTAGCCGACGCGTTCGCGTATTGCTTGCTGCATGACTGACTTCTTCTTGCACGGTTCGTCTCCTGTCGTGGCTCAGGAGAGAGTGTGGTACGACAAAAAGTCGGCAACGAATGAGAAAAGAGGACGTTATACGGGGATATTTTCGGACACACTCGCCATGTCGGGCCCGGAAAATCCCGCTCGCGCCATTCATCGCAGCGCTCGTGCACTGGCGCAAGGCGCGCATTCCCGATATGTTTGCGTCATGCCATATGCAGGTGCATGTTCATGAAAGACGAATCCCGCCATAGCCAAAGCACCGCCGAACGACGCTTGCGATCGTCGCTCGGCCTGGAGGATCCAATCGGACGCCAAGAAGATATTCCGGCGACTGTCCATGCAATTGCAGCCGCGCTCGATGAATGTCGCGTGCGCCATATCGACGATGCCGCGCTGCTCGAAGGCACCGGACTCGAAGCACGCGAAGTCGCTTCGCCCACGATTCATGTGAACCGCAACCAGGAACAACGTTGCTTCCGCAACCTTCTTCATCACAGCGGCAGTCCGTCGATTGGGCTGGCCATCGGTGGCCGGCTGCATGTGTCGACGCTGGGTCTCGCGGGTTACGCCATGCTGATCAGTGGGTCGGTGATGCAGGCGTTCAGTTGCATGAGCCAGTTCCCCTTGTTCATGGGGCTGTACTTCGACGTGCGTGCGCGTGCGACTTCGGCGGGAATGACAGTGTCGATCGGCCGCTATAACGGCGAGCCCGATATCGAGACCTATCAGGCCGATATGTGCCTGTCGAGCCTGCGCCTGATCGTCTCCGATCTGGTCGGGCGGCCCGTGTGGCCTTCAGAGGTTCAACTGGCGCGCCGCACGCCGCGCTACGCGGCCGAATACGCGCAACACTACGGCTGCCGCGTGCGTTTCAATGCGGGCGAGGACGCGCTCGTGTTCACGGCGGTGAGCGGCATGGAAACGCCCCGCCTTGCCAACGAGGTGAGTTTCAACGCGCTGCATCGTCAGTGCGAAGTGCTAGAGCGCGAATGGGCCGCGTCGATTGGCACGCGGTTCGCCGACCGCGCGAAGGAGTTGATGAGACGCGACCTGGCGCGCTTCAAGTCGATGACGGCGCTGGCCAGCGCGCTGCATATGACTGAGCGCACGTTACGCAGGCGGCTGGAAAAAGATGGGCTGTCGTTTCAGGCGCTGCTGGACGAGGTGCGCCATCACGCGGCGATTCAACTACTCGACGACGATGCGCTGACGGTCGCGGCCATCGCCGAGCGGCTGGGCTATAGCGAGCCGCGCAGCTTTCGCCATGCGTTCCGGCGCTGGACTGGGCGTGCGCCGCGCGCAAGCGAGGGAGATATCTAGAACAATGCTTCGTGATCCGAAGCAATTGACGCAACAAGAAAGCCGGACAGGACAACATCCAGTGACTTGGGAGAAACGAGAAACTGGTGGGCCGGGTCGGGTTCGAACCGACGACGGGATTTCTCCGGCGGATTATGAGTCCGCTGCCTGCAACCAACACGGCGTCCGGCCCACGAAGCTAAAACGAGGAAGCGCCAACAAAAAAGCCCGGTCTGAAGCAGAGCCGGGCTTTCCGACGGCAGGCCGACATACTACACGAAACTGGGCCGGCCTGGCCATCCATCACACGCATTTGCTTGCGATTAATTGCCTTCCAGGAAGGACTTGAGCTTGTCCGAACGGCTGGGGTGACGCAGCTTGCGCAGCGCCTTGGCCTCGATCTGGCGAATCCGCTCGCGCGTCACGTCGAACTGCTTGCCCACTTCTTCCAGCGTGTGATCGGTGCTCATCTCGATACCGAAGCGCATACGCAGCACCTTGGCCTCGCGCGGCGTGAGCGAATCGAGCACGTCCTTCACGACATCGCGCATCGAGGCGTGCAGCGCGGCGTCGGCCGGCGCCACCGTGTTGTTGTCCTCGATGAAGTCGCCCAGATGCGAGTCGTCGTCGTCGCCGATCGGCGTTTCCATGGAGATCGGCTCCTTCGCGATCTTCATGATCTTGCGGATCTTGTCCTCCGGCATTTCCATTTTCTCGGCCAGCGTTGCCGGATCCGGCTCAAGACCGGTTTCCTGCAAAATCTGCCGCGAAATGCGGTTCATCTTGTTGATCGTCTCGATCATGTGAACCGGAATGCGGATCGTGCGCGCCTGGTCGGCGATCGAGCGCGTGATGGCCTGACGGATCCACCACGTCGCGTAGGTCGAGAACTTGTAGCCGCGACGATATTCGAACTTGTCCACCGCCTTCATCAGGCCGATATTGCCTTCCTGGATCAGGTCGAGGAACTGCAAGCCGCGATTCGTGTACTTCTTCGCAATCGAAATCACGAGACGCAGGTTGGCCTCGGTCATCTCGCGCTTGGCCTGACGCGCCTTCAGCTCGCCAGCCGCCATCTGGCGGTTGGTTTCCTTGAGATCCTTGAGCGGCAGCACCACACGCGCCTGCAAATCGAGCAGACGCTGCTGCTGTTCGCGGATCGCCGGCACATTGCGCGAGAGGATCGCGCTGTACGAATGGCTTTCCGCGACGACCTTGTCGGCCCAGTCCAGATCGGTTTCGTTGCCGGGGAAGCGCGTGATGAACTCCGAGCGCGGCATGCCGCACTTGTCCACGACCGTATGCAGGATCTGGCGCTCGACCTGGCGCACTTCGTCGACCTGCGCGCGCAGCGTGTCGCACAGACGCTCGACCGTGCGCGCCGTGAAGCGAATCGACATCAGCTCGGTCTGGATCGTTTCCTGCGCCTTCAGGTAGGCCTTCGACTTGTAGCCTTCCTTTTCGAACGCGCGGCGCATCTTGTCGAACCATTCGCTGATGAGCGCGAATTTTTCGAGCGCAGAGCGCTTGAGGGCTTCGAGCTGCGCCGCATTGGCCGTCGCCTGCGCCGTGCCGTCGTCCTCCTCTTCTTCGCCCTCTTCCTCTTCTTCCTCTTCGGTGTTTTCGTCCTCGTTCTCGATCTCTTCCGCTTCCTTGGCGTTGAAGCCGTCGGTGTCTTCTGCGTTCGGATCGATCAGGCCATCGACGAGCTCGTCCACGCGAATCTCGTCGTTAGCGACGCGTTCGGCCATGGCGAGAATATCGGCGATGGTGGTCGGGCAGGCCGAAATGGCCATGACCATGTGCATGAGGCCGTCTTCGATGCGCTTGGCGATTTCGATTTCGCCCTCGCGCGTGAGCAGCTCGACCGTGCCCATTTCGCGCATGTACATACGCACCGGGTCGGTCGTGCGGCCGAATTCGGAATCGACGGTGGACAGCGCGACTTCGGCTTCTTCCTCGACTTCGTCGTCGGAAGAGGCGTTGGGGGCGTTGTCGTTGAGCAGCAGCGTTTCAGCATCGGGCGCCTGTTCGTAGACGGCGACGCCCATGTCGTTGAACGTGCTGATGATGCCTTCGATCGCCTCGGTTTCGGTGAAGTTATCCGGAAGGTGATCGTTGATTTCGGCGTAGGTGAGGTAGCCGCGCTCCTTGCCAAGCTTGATGAGCGCGCGCAGCTTGTTGCGGCGCTCTTCGAGTTCTTCGACGGTCCCGGGCTGCGAGGAGGCGAATGCGTCTTTCAGCAGCGCCTTCTCTTTCGCTCGCCGGTCGCGCGCACGGGTGGTTTTCTCACCCTTGGCGGCAGCAGCGGGCGTGCTTTCTTCGCTCTGGTTCGCGTCGTCATCGACGGACACTTCATTCAGCTTTTTCGTCATGGAGTTCGCCGTACCGGCTGTAGTCTCGACTCGCGGCTGTTGGACAACAGCCTCTTGAACCGTGGATACTGGAGCCTCGCGCTCTGCCGCATCGTCCGCAACGGCAGGCACTTGCCTTGCACTACTCGGACCACCGGACCGCTTCGTTGCCGGATGCGTGACAGCCTTCGCCGCACGCGTGGGCGCCGCTCGCGCGGCCGAAACAGTCCGGGTTTTCTTCGGGACTGCGGGAACTTCATGACTGGCGGTCGCCGTCTTGCGACGGGGACGGGTGGAAGAAGCGGGTGTGGCGTCTGTGACCGTGTCGGTCTGCTCCGTCGAGCTATCGCCTGCCGCCTTCTTTCCGCCTGTAGTCTTTGCCATTGCCATTCCGCCCCATGCTGGAAACTGGACACCTTGCGGCATCACCCGGCGAAACGACCTCCGAGTGATACTTGAGCTGCCCGCCCGGAAAAAACAAAAACAACAAAAACAAACCGCTGAAAACCTTCGATTTTAGCACGCTCGGTAATAATTGCCCGAGCGCGATCCTCCCCCTACAGCCCGAGCTGACGCTTCATGTCAGCCCGCGCCTGATTCAATTTAACGTATTCGGCCAGTTCCTCGGGCGTATGCCGCGACTGCCGCGAAAGCACCTCCAGGCGTTCGCTACAGGCGTCGAAACGCATTTTCAGGATTGCCGCCGTCAATTCCTCGCTCACGAGCCGTTCCTGCTCGCGGCGCTCCTCCAGCACGGCGCCATCTTCTGGATTTTTCATCAGCAAATCCCGAACGTTTTCATCATAGTCCAGAATTTCCCGAAAAATCTCCTCGAAGGTGGGGGCGTTGGCCCCATTTCTCAACAGATCCGACAGCAGCTGGAATTCGGCTGCATCGCCCAGCGCACGGGCGTGTGTGGTCACTTCCTCGAACAGTTCGCCATGCCGCGTGAGCGTGATGAGCGCCTGTTCGGCTTCCTCGTCGAGTTGCGCCACGATGCGCGGATGCATCACAAGGTTGCGCAACGCCTTGCGCTCGATCCCGGTCACCAGGTGCCGGTCCTTGCGGGCGGGCGCCTGGCGCGCAGCCTGGGCAATGCGGGAGTCGACCTCGCACAGCCCCGCCACTTCCTCGAACGGCACGTCCAGACGATCCGCGATCATGTGCATGATCTGCGCGCGCAGGGCGTTGGCCGGCAACGCCTGCAGCAGCGGCTTGGCGTCGAACAGCGCCCGGGCGCGGCCTTCGGGCTGATCCAGCTCCTTGCCCGCCATCACTTCGTTGAGCATGAACTGCGAGAGCGGCATGGCGCGCTCGACCTGTTCCTTGAAGGCTTCCGTGCCGAATTCGCGCACGTAGCTGTCCGGGTCGTGCTCGGCCGGCAGGAACAGGAACCGGATCGTGCGGTTGTCCGCCGCGTGCGGCAGGCAGGCGTCCAGCGCGCGCCGCGCGGCGCGGCGGCCCGCCGAGTCGCCGTCGAAGCTGAAGATCACCGTATCGGTCTGACGCATCAGCTTCTGGACGTGGATCGGCGTGCAGGCCGTGCCCAGCGTCGCCACGGCGTTCTGGAAGCCGAGCTGCGCGAGCGCCACCACGTCCATGTACCCCTCCACCACCAGCACGTAATGCTGTTCGCGGATCGCCAGACGCGCCTCGAACAGCCCGTACAGTTCGCTACCCTTGTTAAATAGCGGCGTTTCGGGGGAATTCAAATACTTGGGCTCGCCGCCGTCCAGCACGCGGCCGCCGAAGCCGATCACCTGACCCTTGACGTTGCGGATCGGGAACATCACGCGGTCGCGGAAGCGGTCGTAACGGCGCGCCTGGCCCTGTGCGTCCTGCTTTTCGCTGACGATCACGAGTCCCGATTCGACGAGCGAATCGTCGCGATAGTCCTCGAATGCGGATTCGAGGTTCTGCCACCCGTCGGGCGAATAGCCGAGGCCGAAACGGGCCGCGATTTCGCCGGTCAGGCCGCGTTTTTTGAGGTACTGGATTGCATTGGGCGCGCTGCGCAACTGCTTGCGGTAATAGTCGCAGGCGGTCTGCATGACGTCGGACAACGCGTTGGAAACGGCCTTCGAGACGCCTGGCGCGTAACCGCCGCCTCCCTCGCCTTGCCCGCCACGCCCGCCAAAGCCACCGCGCACGGGCGACGGCTCTTGCGGCACGGTCAGGCCGACCGACTGCGCGAGGTCGTTGACGGCTTCGGGGAACGACAGGCCTGCGTGCTCCATGAGAAAGCCGATGGCCGTACCATGCGCGCCGCAGCCAAAGCAGTGATAGAACTGCTTCGTTGGACTAACGGTAAAGGAAGGGCTTTTCTCGTTGTGGAACGGGCACAGGCCCATGAAGTTCGCGCCGCCCTTCTTGAGCTGCACGAAGCGTCCCACCACGTCGACGATATCGACGCGGTTAAGCAGATCCTGCAGGAACGAATGCGGAATCATCGGGCTCGGTCGCTCAGTTCTTTCTGGTGGGCCAGGCGCGCTCGCACGCGCCCGCCGCAAGCTCCTCGCGCCGCCGTTGATGGCAGCACAGGGAGCCCGCGATGGCCCTTACTTCGTGAGCGCGGCCTTGACGAGGCCGGAGACGGCCGTCATGTCGGCGCGGCCAGCCAGCTTCGGCTTGAGCACGCCCATGACCTTGCCCATGTCCTGCGGGCCAGCGGCGCCCACCTCGGCCACCGCTGCCTGGACTTCGGCGGCGATTTCCGCGTCCGAAAGCTGCTCGGGCATGTAGGTCGCCAGCACGGCCAGTTCGGCCTGTTCCTTTTCGACGAGGTCGGCGCGGGCAGCCGCTTCGAACTGGCTGATCGAATCCTTGCGCTGCTTGATCATCTTGTCGATGACCGCCGTGATGCCAGCGTCGTCGAGCGTCACGCGCTCGTCGACTTCACGTTGCTTGATGGCGGCGAGCAGCAGACGAATCGTGGCGAGGCGCTCGCTTTCGCGGGCGCGCATCGCGGCCTTCATGTCGTCGTTGATCCGGTCTTTGAGGCTCATCACTCACCTGAAATGCGTTGGGGTTTGCACAATCCCGGACTTGCCGGGCAGCGCGGCCGCCAGCCAGAACTTCGAACCCGATTTACACCGAAGCATCGCAGGAATGCAAAAACCCGCCTGGAAGCGTTTCCAGGCGGGTCGGTGCGGGTTCGACTGGTTGCGACCACACCAGAGAGACAGCGCGGCGCACAGACTGCCGGCTGTTTTGCGCTGCCGAGGGATTTCCGCGAATAAAGCTGGAAAACCACGGCGGCGCCGAAATCAGTACATCTTCTTTGGCAGCGTCTGGCTGCGAATACGCTTGAAGTGGCGCTTGACCGCCGCTGCCTTCTTGCGTTTGCGTTCAGCCGTGGGCTTTTCGTAAAACTCACGCGCACGAAGTTCGGTCAGCAGGCCGTTCTTTTCGATCGTGCGCTTGAAGCGGCGCATGGCCACTTCAAAGGGTTCGTTTTCTTTTACGCGGATGGTCGTCATTTTCCAATAACGGATCTGGGGTAAAGGGAGCCAGTATAGCAAATCCATGCTTGCGCATAGTGAGGCCGCAGGAAGGAAAACCCCAATCCTGGCCGCCCCGCTCGCGGCCTTATCCGAAGCGGGGTTTGGTGTGATGCGGAGGTTGCGCGCAGCGCCTGATGTCAGGCTTCCGAAGGGCCGACCAGCAGCAACGGCACATGCGTGATTTCCACCGCGCGCTGCGCCACGCTGCCGAGCAGCCAGCGGGCCACGCCCCGGCGTCCATGCGTGCCGAGCACCACGAGATCGGCTCTCCAGGCCTGAGCGTCGCGCAACACCGCGTGCGCGACGTCGTCGCGAATCAGGGCGGTCGCAACGAGCGCCGCTTCCGTGACGCAGCCGCCGGGTGCGAGCCGTTCGACGGCGGCGGCCAGCGCCTTGCGGCCCTGAGCGGCAAGCGCCTCCTCCAGCGCGGAACCCGGCACCGGATCGGCTGCCACGCCGCTGCGATCGACCACGTAGACCGCGCGCAACGCCGTTGGCGGCGCGATCAGGCGCATGGCCGCATCGATGGCCTGGGTCGAAGGCGCGCTACCGTCCGTCGCCAGCGCCACGCGCGCGAGGCCCGGCACATCGTCGGCTTCATATTCGCCGCCTTCATATTCGTCGGGAACGACGAGCAACGGACACGGCGCGCTGACCGCCAGCGCGCCCGACACCGAGCCGTCCACCCAGCGCTTCACACGCCCGCGATGACGCGCACCGACGACCAGCAGATCGGCGCTCCAGTCGCGCGCGGCGGCGCTCACTGCCTGTACGACCGCGCCGCTTTCGCCGCCCCGACCGACCACCAGCCCTTCGACCGTCGCGCAGCGGCCCTTGAACGCCGCCATCGCCTGTTCCAGCGTGAGTTCCGCCTCGGCGTGCAGGCCTTTGCGCGCGGCGGCGATGGTGTCGGTGATCCATGCGTCACCGGCGGTGAAGGCGCCGCCCGCCGCCCAGGCACCCGGCTGTCCCGCCGCACAGACGATTCGCACCTCGGCGTCGGGCGGCGTCACGCGCGCGGCGAAGCGCAATGCCTGACGCGAGGCGTTCGAATCGTCGACAGCGATCATGATGCGCCGCATCGGTGTGGTGCGCGGGCTTCTCCCGTCGTTCTGGTTCACGTTCTGGTTCACGTTCTGGTTCACGTTGTGGTTCTCGCCTGAATGGAAGAACTCGAAAGCGTGAACCCCGGCTGCCCAGCCAGCTATGACGGGCGTCAAGCGAGACGGAAGGATTGCGCAGCGTGCGTCAGAAGGCGGCAGACCGGGACGATCAAGCGCCGCTGTTCAGCGTGAATTCGGCCGCGGCCTCACCCGCAGCGACGCCCGACGCCCACGCCCACTGGAAGTTGTAGCCGCCGAGCCAGCCCGTCACGTCCACCGCTTCACCCACGAAATAGAGGCCCGGCACGCGCTGGCTCATCATCGTCGCCGACGACAGTTCGCGCGTATCCACGCCCCCGCGCGTGACTTCGGCCTTCTTGTAGCCTTCGGTGCCCGTTGGCGTCAGGGCCCACTGCGAAAGCCCCTCGCCGATACGGCGCAGGGTCTTGTCCGGCAGGTCGGCGAGTCGCGCATCGAGCGGCACGCCATGCGTTTCCAGCCACGCGTGCGCGAGGCGCGCGGGCACCCACTCGGCGAGCAGGTTGCCGATCTGGCGTTTCGTCGTACCTTTGGCTTCGATCAGCGCTCCAGTGGCGTCGCGATCCGGCAGCAGGTTCACGCGGATCGGCTGGCCCGGCTGCCAGTAGCTCGATATCTGCAGCACGCCCGGGCCGGACAGGCCGCGATGCGTGAACAGCAGGTCTTCGTCGAAAGCGCCGCCGGTCTTGCGTTCGCCGGTCGCGACATGGACGTCGAGCGAGACGCCCGACAGCGGTACATACGGCTCCCATTCCTGCGCCGCGAAAGTCAGCGGCACCAGTGCGGGACGCATATCGATCAGCTTGTGGCCGAACTGCTTGGCGACGCGATAGGCGAAATCCGTCGCGCCGATCTTCGGGATCGACAGGCCGCCCGTGGCGATCACGAGCGCCTTCGCGCGGATCGACCCTTGCGGCGTGCCGAGCGTGAAGCCCGCACCGTCCGCGTGCGCCACCTCGTCGACCGGCAGCGGGCGACGCCATGCAACCTTGCCGGCGTCGCATTCGGTGCGCAGGACGTCGATGATCGCCTCGCTCGACTGGTCGCAGAACAGTTGGCCCTTGTGCTTCTCGTGCCAGGTCACGCGATGCTGGCGCAGCAGCGCCATGAAATCGCGCGGCGTGTAGCGCGCGAGCGCCGAGCGGCAGAAATGCGGGTTGTTCGAGAGGTAGTTGGCAGGACTGGCGTGCAGATTCGTGAAATTGCAGCGTCCGCCGCCCGAAATGCGGATTTTTTCCGCGAGGCGCGGTGCGTGGTCGATCAGCGCAACGCGGCGGCCCTGCTGGCCCGCCACCGCCGCGCACATCATGCCGGCGGCCCCTGCGCCGATCACGGCGATGTCAAAAGATTCCATGGCGCGCATTTTACCCGTGCGCCACGCCCGGTGACCGGCTGCGTCGTTCGCGCGCCAGTCGGCTTCAACCGGCTTTCACGTGCACTGATATACTTGCAGGCTTCCCTTTCACTTTGATTTAGCGACGGTTTTTGTCCCGGCCAGCCTTGTTTTCCGGCTCAGCGGGCGCCGTTGCACGCCACACCATGCTTGTTCTCGGCATCGAAAGCTCCTGCGACGAAACTGGCCTCGCGCTCTACGACAGCGAGCGCGGACTGCTCGCGCACGCGCTGCATTCGCAGATCGCCATGCACCGCGAATACGGCGGCGTCGTGCCCGAACTGGCCTCGCGCGACCATATCCGCCGCGCGCTGCCGCTGCTCGAAGAAGTGCTCGCGAAAAGCGGCGCCGCGCGCAGCGACATCGACGCCATCGCCTTCACCCAGGGCCCCGGCCTCGCGGGCGCGCTGCTGGTGGGCGCGAGCATCGCCAATGCGCTCGCGATGGCCTGGAACCGCCCGACCGTCGGCATTCACCACCTCGAAGGCCATTTGCTCTCGCCGCTGCTCGTGGATGCGCCGCCGCCCTTCCCGTTCGTCGCGCTGCTGGTGTCGGGCGGCCACACGCAGCTCATGCGCGTAACCGACGTGGGCGTGTACGAGACGCTCGGCGAGACGCTCGATGACGCCGCTGGCGAAGCCTTCGACAAGACCGCCAAGCTGCTGGGCCTCGGCTATCCGGGCGGCCCGGAGGTTTCGCGCCTCGCCGAATTCGGCACGCCTGGCGCGATCGAGCTGCCGCGTCCGATGCTGCATTCGGGCGACCTGGATTTCAGCTTCAGCGGCCTGAAAACGGCCGTGCTCACGCATGTGAAGAAGCTCGGGCCGAATATCTGCGAACAGGGCAAGGCCGATATCGCGCGCGGTTTCGTCGATGCGGCCGTGGACGTGCTGGCCGCGAAGTCGCTGGCCGCGCTCAAGAAGACGAAGATGAAGCGCCTCGTGGTGGCGGGTGGCGTGGGCGCGAACAAGCAGTTGCGCGAGAAACTGTCGGCGGCGGCGCAAAAGCGCGGCTTCGAAGTGCACTACCCCGATCTTTCGCTGTGCACCGACAACGGCGCGATGATCGCGCTGGCCGGCGCGCTGCGTCTGCAACGCTGGCCCGACCAGGCCACGCACGATTACGCGTTCACGGTGAAGCCGCGCTGGGATCTGACGTCGCTCGCAGGCGGCGCGCAGTAACACACACCCAGGCGGCGTCGATCAGAAACGCTGCGTCAAGCCGACAGCTCCAAGCACCTGCTTCGTGCCCGGGGCCGTCACGCTGACGCCGGGCCAGCTCATCGTCGACGCGCCGTTGTTCTTGATATAGCCCGCGCGCGCATAGACGGACGTTCGCTTCGAGAAATTGTGGTCGACGCCCAGTTGCACACTCCACACGTTGTCGTGCACGCCACGCACGACGCGTTGCAGCGCGGCGATTTCGATTGAGTCCGCAGGCGTGGCCTGGATCGTGGCGCCTGCCTGCATCAGGCTGAACGCATGCACGGCCCCAAGGCTCGTTGCGAGCAGACTTGAATCGTCGTGCTTCGCGCGGTGATATCCGTAGATGAACTGAAGATTCACAATGCCGATCTGGTACGCCAGCGAGCTGTTGAAATGCTCGGTGCCCACCGTGTTGAGAATCGACGGCAAGCTCGCCAGCGTCTTCGTGCCGGGATGCTGATACTGATACGCAATTCCCGCGCTCAGGCCGTAGCCCGTCCAGGTCGCAGCGAGGTCGAGCAAATTGCCGTTCGTCTGCGGCGCGGGCTGCGTCACGCTGGACTGAAACGCGTACATGGCGAGCAACTGAAATCCCTTGAGCTTTGGCGAGCGGTACACGAGCGAATTACTCGAACGCCCGCCGCTTGCCTGCAAGCCAAGGGTATTGCGATCGACGACACTGCCGGTTGCCGAGAGCAGTGAAAGCATCTCATTGGCCTGAAACGGGTCACCCGGATAGAGCACCCAGAAAGTCGGCTGGTATTGGCGCCCCAGCGAGAACGTGCCGTACCGGTCGTGCGTGAGACCCACCCACGACTGGCGGTAGAACATCGCGCCCGTATCGCTGAAGCCGGTGCCGTTGTTGATATTGAAGCCGCTTTCCAGCGTAAATACAGCCTTCAGGCCGCCGCCCAGATCCTCCACGCCCTTCATGCCGATACGCGAGGGCACGCCGCCGCCACTGCGCTGCGACCAGGACGATTTGCCGCCGTTACTGAGGAACTGAACGAAAGCGTCCGCGACGCCGTACAGGGTGACGCTCGATTGCGCCTGGGCACCGCCTGCCGCAAGTATTAGCACCGCAGCGCCGATGATCTTTCTGCAAAGATGCATGGTGTCTCCTTCGCCATTTGCCTGTTTGTCGACCGACCTGTCATGACGTGGCATTGCCGTGGAGTTATAGCGGCGAAGGCTGGCACCGGCATTGTCAAATCGCAAACATTCGGATGACGAAGTAAATTCTCCGGATTGGCATCCAATCCAGGCATTGCACTAATTCAGAGAATTGTCGGACACCGCTGCGCGTCCATAAGAAGGCTCGGCGCAGGCAGAAAACGGCAGAAACGAAAACGGCAGCTTGCCGCGAAGCAAGCTGCCGTTGCAGATCGACTCGTATCGAATCGATCAGTGCAAGCGTTAAGAGTTAGCTCGCACGCTTGTCATGCTCGATCACCGCATACGCGCTGTGATTGTGGATCGACTCGAAGTTTTCGGCTTCAAGCGTGTACGCGATCACGCGCGCATCGGCGTTCAGGCGCACAGCCACGTCGCGCACGAGGTCTTCCACGAACTTCGGGTTCTCGTAGGCGCGCTCCGTCACGTACTTTTCGTCCGGACGCTTGAGCAGTCCCCACAGTTCGCACGACGCTTCCTGCTCGGCGATCACGATGAGTTCTTCCACCGGCAGGTCGCCCTGGAACTCAACGTCCATCGTCACGTGCGAGCGCTGGTTGTGCGCGCCGTACTGCGAAATCTTCTTCGAGCACGGGCACAGGCTCGTCACCGGCACCAGCACCTTGAGGAACAGTCGCGTGACGCCGTCGCGCGTGTCGCCCGTGAGCGTGACCTCGTAGTCCAGCAGGCTTTCCACGCCCGACACCGGCGCGACCTTCTTCACGAAGTACGGGAACGACACTTCGATGCGGCCCGCCTGCGATTCGAGCTTCACCAGCATCGCGTCCAGCATCGCCCGGAACGTCGCCGGTTCGAGCGGCGTCTTGTTCTCTTCGAGCAGCGCCACGAAGCGCGACATGTGCGTGCCCTTCTGGTCTGCGGGCAGATGAACGTCGAGATTCCAGGTGCCGACGCTCGGCTGGACGTCGCCCGCGCCCGTCTTCACCGTGAGTGGATGGCGCACGCCTTTCACGCCCACACGCTGGATCGGAATTTGACGGGTGTCGACGGAGCTCTGGACGTCCGGCATCACGAAAGCCGGGTTCATCTGATTCATGTTCTTATCCTCAAGTCGCGCCGAACATGGCGCGCAAATGGCAAGCGCCGGCATGTGCCGGCGCTCGCTGGCGGAACAGGGGGTGAACCCTTTCCGACGGTTCAAGGTGTGTGAGCGGCTGCGCTGCCTTATGTCTCCAATGGAGACACTCACAGCAGGCGCAGCTCAGGCTGCCCGGTTACTGCGTGCGCCTTAAGCGACGCGCATCACCGACTTGCCCGACGCGTTCGCCGCGCCATCGAGGAAGCGCTCGCGAATCGACTTCGCGATGCCTGCCGCGTCGAGGCCGACGCCCGCGAGCAGCTTCGCCGGATCGCCGTGATCGATGAAGGTGTCGGGAAGGCCCAATTGTAGTACGGGCTTGATAACCCCACTTTCAAGCAGGGATTCCACGCAGGCCGAACCCGCGCCGCCCATGATGCAGCCTTCTTCGACGGTCACGAGGTAATCGTGCGTCTCGGCGAGCTGCTTGATGAGTTCCGCGTCGACCGGCTTCACGAAGCGCATGTTCGCCACGGTGGCGTCCAGCTCTTCCGCAGCAGCCAGCGACGGCGCAACCATCGTGCCGAACGCGAGGATCGCCACACGCTTGCCAGCCGGTGCGTTGCTTTCGCGGCGCACTTCGCCCTTGCCCACCGGCAGCGCGGCCATCTGCTTGACGGTCGCCACGCCCGTGCCCGCACCGCGCGGGTAACGCACGGCCGTCGGGCAGTCCTGCTGGAGCGCCGTGTAGAGCATCTGACGGCATTCGTTTTCGTCCGACGCCGCCATGACCATCATCTTCGGGATGCAGCGCATGAAGGCGAGATCGTACGCGCCTGCGTGCGTTGCACCGTCCGCGCCGACGAGGCCCGCGCGATCGATTGCGAACACAACCGGCAGGTTCTGCAGCGCCACGTCGTGGATCAGCTGGTCATACGCGCGTTGCAGGAAGGTCGAGTAAATCGCGACCACCGGCTTCATGCCTTCGGCTGCGAGACCGCCCGCGAACGTCACCGCGTGCTGCTCGGCGATACCGACGTCGAAGTAGCGATCCGGGAAACGCTTCTCGAATTCGACCATGCCCGAACCTTCGCGCATTGCCGGCGTGATGCCGACCACGCGCGAGTCGAGTTCCGCCGCGTCGCACAGCCATTCGCCGAACACTTGCGTGTAGGTCTTCTTGCTGGGCGCCGTCGACGGCTTGATGCCTTCGGCCGGGTTGAACTTGCCGGGGCCGTGGTACAGAACCGGGTCGGCTTCGGCGAGCTTGTAGCCCTGGCCTTTCTTCGTCACCACGTGCAGGAATTGCGGGCCGCGCAGTTCCTTGATGTTTTGCAGCGTGGGGATCAGCGAATCGAGGTCATGACCGTCGATCGGGCCGATATAGTTGAAGCCGAATTCCTCGAACAGCGTGGCCGGCACGATCATGCCCTTCGCGTGCTCTTCGAGCTTGCGGGCGAGATCGAGCACCGGCGGCGCATGGCGCAGCACGCGTTCCACGCCCGCACGAGCGGCAGCGTAGAAGCGGCCCGACATCAGGCGCGCGAGGTGGCGGTTCAGGGCGCCGACCGGCGGCGAGATCGACATGTCGTTGTCGTTGAGGATCACGAGCAGCGGCACGTCGTCTTCGACGCCACCGTTGTTCAGCGCCTCGAAGGCCATGCCGGCGGTCATCGCGCCGTCGCCGATCACAGCGATGCCCATGGCGTTGTCGCCCTTGAGCTTGCTCGCGACGGCCATGCCGAGCGCCGCCGAAATCGACGTGCTTGAGTGCGCGGTGCCGAACGTGTCGTATTCCGACTCGTCACGCTTCGGGAAACCCGAAATGCCGCCGAGCTGGCGCAGCGTGGACATCTGGTCGCGGCGGCCCGTCAGGATCTTGTGGGGATAGGTCTGATGGCCCACGTCCCAGACGATACGGTCGCGCGGCGTGTCGAACACATAGTGCAGCGCGATCGTCAGTTCGACCGTGCCGAGGTTGGACGACAGGTGGCCGCCCGTCTGCGACACGCTGTCGAGAACGAAGGCACGCAGTTCGTCGGCAAGCGGTTGCAACTGGCGGCGATCGAGGCGGCGCAAATCCGCCGGGTCGTCAATGGTTTTCAGCAAGTCGTACATCGTCGTTCCATTGTAGGAAATCGGGCGCTCCCGCACTTCTGTCGCGCATTACTTCCCGTTCATGCGCGCGGGCGGGTTGGCGCAATCAGCTGACCCGGTTCACGACCAGGTCAGCGAGTTCGGCGAGGCGCTGGGCGCGCGCACCGAACGGTTCGAGTGCCGCGTGTGCATCGGCGCGCAGCTGCTGCGCGAGGGCACGCGAGGCATCCAGACCGATGATCGACACGTAGGTCGGCTTGCCGTCCTTCGCGTCCTTGCCAGCGGTCTTGCCCAGAGTCGCCGAGTCGGCGGTCACGTCGAGAATATCGTCCACTACCTGGAAGGCCAGGCCCACGGCCGCGGAGTACTTGTCCAGCGCGGCGAGGGTTTCAGCGGAGGGCGTGTCGCCCGCCACCGCGCCCATGCGGACTGCGGCGCGCAGCAGCGCGCCGGTCTTCAGGCGGTGCATCGTTTCGAGCTGCTCGCGCGTGAGCGAATGGCCCACGCTCGCGAGGTCGATCGCCTGGCCGCCAGCCATGCCGATCGAGCCGCTGGCCAGCGCGAGTTCGCGCACCAGCGCAGCCTGGCGCTGTGCATCCAGCACGTCCGACGTCAGCGCGACGAACGCCTGCGATTGCAGTGCGTCACCTACCAGCAGCGCCGTCGGTTCGTCATATTTGACGTGTACCGTCGGTTTGCCGCGGCGCATGTCGTCGTCGTCCATGCACGGCATGTCGTCGTGCACCAGCGAGTAGACGTGGATCATCTCCAGCGCGCAAGCGGCGGCGTCGAGCGCCTCCGGCGTGGCGTTCGAGAGTTCGCCTGCGGCGTGGCACAGGAGCGGGCGCACGCGCTTGCCGCCGCCCAGCACGGCATAACGCATGGCGTCATGCAGCGGAGCGGGCTGCACGTCGGCAGCCGGCAAATAGTGATCAAGCGCGCTCTCGACCCGATCGAGCACCGTCCGGGTCCATTGGTCAAAATTCATAGATCGTCGTCTCCGCCCGTTGCGGATGTCGTATTGAGGGGCACGGGCCGAAGCGTCTCGCCGTCGAGCACGCGCACCTGTTGTTCAACCTTTTCGAGCTGCTGCTGGCAGAACTTCACCAGCACCGCGCCGCGGCGGTACGCGCCCAGCGATTCCTCGAGGCTCAGACTGCCGCCTTCCATGCGCGCCACCAGCGCGTCGAGTTCCGCCAGAGCGGCTTCGTAGCTCTCGGGCAGGGCCTCGGCGGCTGCCTGAGACGCCGCTGCGCCGAGCGCTCCACTGTCTTTCGATGCGGATTTCGCCATCTGGGGTCGCCAAAATGAAACAAGGCGGACATTCTACGGCAAAAGCACCCCGGCCGCCCCGCTCGCCGGCTCGTGTGCCCGCTCGACCACATTACCGCGGGTTGCCCAAATCAGTTCCAGAAGGCTATTTTCACGGCGTTTTATGCGCGGTTGGCACCGCGTTCCTGCCGCCTTCCCGTCCGATACTGCCCGCAGTGCCACCTGGATTCTGACTGATTTTCGATGCAATTCCGGCAAAAATCAGCCACTTAGCTACCCTTTTAAGGGTAAACCGGATATACTAGCCGGCTCCCTAAATCGAATCTTCGATGGTTGGGTTGTTCACTGCTTTCACGTCTAATCGGGAGTGGGAATGTCCAATCTGAGCAATGCATTGCAGCTGAAGTCCATTCACAGTCAGCTGCCAGTCACGGCTTACTTTGACGAAGCGCTTCTGAAGCGCGAAATCGACACGCTTTTCCAGAAAGGTCCTCGCTACGTCGGGCACGAATTGATGGTGCCTGAAGCGGGGAATTATTTTGCGCTGCCCGGCGAGAAAGAGGGTCGCGTACTCGTTCGCAACAAGAGCAACGAGATCGAGCTCCTCTCCAACGTTTGCCGCCACCGTCAGGCCATCATGCTAAACGGTCGCGGCACGGCAGACAACATTGTATGTCCGCTGCATCGCTGGACGTACGACCTCAAGGGCGAACTGCTCGGCGCGCCGCACTTCGCGGACAAGCCCTGCCTGAACCTGAACAGCACCCCGCTGCAAAAGTGGAACGGCCTGCTGTTCGAGTCGGCCGGGCGCGATGTCGCGCGCGATCTCGCACGCCTGGGGCCGGCCAGACACCTCGACTTTACGGACTATATGTTCGATCACGTCGAGGTTCACGAGTGCAACTACAACTGGAAGACCTTCATCGAGGTCTATCTGGAGGACTACCACGTCGTCCCGTTCCATCCGGGGCTGGGCCAGTTCGTCTCGTGCGACGACCTGAAGTGGGAGTTCGGCGAGTGGTACAGCGTGCAGACGGTCGGCGTGCACAGCCAGCTCGGCAAGCCGGGCAGCCCGACGTACCGCAAGTGGCACGACGAAGTCCTGCGCTTCCGTAACGGCGAGCCGCCCGAGTTCGGCGCGATCTGGATGGTCTACTACCCCGGCCTGATGATCGAGTGGTATCCGCACGTGCTCATCTGCTCGTGGCTGATTCCGAACGGCACGCAGAAGACGACGAACATCGTCGAGTTCTATTACCCCGAGGAAATCGTGCTGTTCGAGCGCGAGTTCGTCGAGGCCGAGCGCGCCGCCTATATGGAAACGGCCGTCGAGGACGACGAGATCGCCGAGCGCATGGACGCGGGCCGCCGCGCACTGTTCGAGCGCGGCGTGTCGGAAGTCGGCCCGTACCAGAGCCCGATGGAAGACGGCATGCAGCACTTCCACGAGTTCCTGCGCCGCGAGCTGGGCGAAATCTGACGTCCACGGCCTCCAGGGCCACTGGATCGCTTCACGGAAAGACGGGCTTCGGCCCGTCTTTTTGTTTAGACTGACGGCATCGGGCCGGCACATCACCAGCACGCGCAACTCCTGCAGTCGCACGCTGGGCCGGCCACGCACGATCCAGGCAAAGGAGCCGTCATGCCCCACACGCACTACACCACGTTGATCTCGGCCGCCAACCTGCACGAGCGCATGACCGCTGCGCCGGGCAGCGTGCTGGTCGTCGATTGCCGCTTCGATCTGCTCGATCCCGCAGCGGGCGAAGCCGCCTACGCCGCCGGCCACCTGCCGGGCGCGCGCTACCTCCACCTCGACCGCGACCTTTCCGGGCCCAAGACCGGCAAGAACGGCCGCCATCCGCTGCCCGATCGCGCCTCGCTCGTCGCCACGCTGGCCGACTGGGGCTTGAACGAAGGCCAGCAAGTGGTCGCCTATGATGCCCAGGGCGGCTCGTACGCCGCGCGCCTGTGGTGGCTGCTGCGCTGGCTAGGCCACGATTCGGTCGCCGTGCTCGACGGTGGACTGCAGGCCTGGGAAGCAGCGGGTTATCCGCTCTCGAAGGACGTGCCGGCTGCGACGCAAGGCACCTTCAGGGCCGCGGCGCCGTTGCAGGTGACCATCGACGTCGCCGCCGTGGTGCGCAATCTGGCTACGCATGAACTGACCGTCGTCGATGCGCGCGCCAACGACCGCTATCGCGGCGAGAACGAAACGATCGATCCGGTCGGCGGCCATATCCCCGGCGCGAAGAATCGCTTCTTCAAGGACAACCTCACCGCCGATGGCCGCTTCAAGTCGGCGCATACGTTGCGCGAAGAGTTCACCGCGCTGCTGCCGGGCGTCACGCCCGAGCATGTGGTGCTGCAATGCGGCTCGGGTGTGACGGCATGTCACAACGCGCTTGCGATGGAGATTGCGGGCATGCACGGCGCGGCGCTCTACGGCGGTTCGTGGAGCGAGTGGGTCGCAGATCCGTCGCGGCCAGTGGCGACGGGCCCGAATCCCTGAGCACGCTATCGGCATCGCGCGGCGTCGGCCTCACCCGACGCCATGCTCCTTGAACCACGCCGTCGCGCGCTTCCACCCGTCTTCGGCATCGGCCTTGCGGTAGCTCGGCCGATAGTCGGCGAAGAACGCATGGCCCGCATCGTCGTACACGACGATCTGCGAGCCGCGCCCGCCCTGCGGCCCCTGTGCGATAGCCGCCTTCATCTGCTCTAACGTATCCTGCGGAATGCTCGTGTCCTGCCGTCCATAAAGACCGAGCACCGGCACCTGCAACGTGCCCGCGAGATCGAGCGGATTCTGCGGCGTGTTCGCCGTGTGGTCGCCCACCACGCGCCCGTACCACGCCACCGCCGCCTTCACGCGCGGATTGTGCTCCGCGTAGAGCCACGTATAGCGCCCGCCCCAGCAAAAGCCATTGATGCCCACGCGCTTCACGTCGCCGCCGTGCTCGCCCGCCCAGCCGATGGCCGCGTCGATGTCGCCCATCACCTGCGCATCCGGCACCTTGCTCGCGATGTTCTGCGTGATCTGCTGGATCGTCGGATACACGGACGCATCGCCTTCGCGCACGAAAAAGTCCGGCGCAATGGCCAGGTAACCGAGCTTCGCAAAGCGCCTGCACACATCGGCGATATGCTCGTGCACGCCAAAAATCTCATGAATCACGATGATGATCGGCAGATGCGTCTTGCCGCGCGGTTGCGCGCGATAGGCGGGCACGAGCGTGCCGTTCGATTCAAAGCCGACCTCACCGGCCTCCAGTCCTTCGGCATCCGTATGAATCGTCTGGGCGGAAACCGGCAGCACGGCGGCGGCAAAACCGCTGCCGAGCGCGGCCTTGAGGAAGGTGCGCCGATCGAACGGCACATGCGGGACGAGGCTATCGATTTCAGGCTTGAGCATGCAGTGCTCCTTGCGTAAAAACAGCGCCATCAAAAAGACAATGCGCCCTGGGGCGCATTGTGGATTCAGCGATTAGTGCAGCTTGACGCGCGGCAATGTCGTGCGCCGCAGCCAGTGCGCAACGGTGTCGAGCACCATGCGCGCATAGCCATGCAGCGCCGCGATATGCAGCCGGTACAGCGACATATACATGAAGCGCGCGAACAGGCCCTCGATCAGCATGCTGCCGCCGATCAGCCCGCCCATCAGGTTGCCGACCGCGCTGAAGTGCCCCAGCGACACCAGCGAGCCGAAGTCGCGATAGGTAAATTCAGGCAGTGGACGGCCATCGAGCAGGTTGCCCATCGACTTGAACAGGAACGATGCCTGCTGGTGCGCGGCCTGGGCACGCGGCGGCACGTTGCGTTCGGTGCCGGGCCACACGCAGGCAGCACAGTCGCCGAGCGCGAAGACGCTATCGTCGATTTCCGTTTGCAGCGTGCGGCGCACGACCAGTTGGCCGAGCTTGTTCACGGGCAGGCCGTCGAGTTGCGAAAGCACCGCCGGCGCCTTGATGCCCGCCGCCCACACCGTGAGGTCGGCGCGAATCGCCTTGCCGCTCGCCGTGCGCACGACGCCAGGCGCAACATCCGTCACGCGTTCGCCAGTCAGAATGCGCACGCCGAGCTTCGCCAGCAATTCGGCCGTTGCGGTGGAAACGCGCTCGGGCAACGCGGGCAGAATGCGCGGCCCCGATTCGATCAGCGCAATGCCCACGTCATGACTCGGATCGAGCTTGTGCAGACCATACGCCGAAAGCACCTGCGCGGTATTGCGCAACTCGGCGGACAGCTCCACTCCCGTTGCGCCCGCGCCGACGATGGCCACCTGCACGCGCGGCTCTTCCTTGCCTTCGTGGTCGCGCGTGATGACGGGATCGGTCTGATGCTCGGCGCGCATGCACGCTGCAATCAGACGCTTGCGGAAACGCTCGGCCTGCTCGACCGTATCGAGCGCGATGGAGTTTTCCGCCGCGCCCGGCACGCCGAAAAAGTGCGTCGTGCTGCCGATGGCCAGCACGAGCGTGTCGTATTCGAGTTCGCGCACCGGCAGCATCGCCGCGCCGTCTTCGTCCTGCACGGCGCCAAGCGTGATTCGTTTCGCAGTGCGATCGAGTTCGACCAGTTCGCCCTGCTGGAATTCGAAGCCATGCCAGCGCGCCTGCGCTGCATATTCGAGTTCCTGAGTGAACGGGTCCATGCTGCCCGCCGCGACTTCGTGCAGCAGCGGTTTCCAGATGTGCGTCGGATTGCGGTCGACCAGCGTGACCGTCGCGCGCGGCTGCCGGCCACGGCCCGGCTTGCCATAGCGGTCGCCCAGCCGTGTGGCCAGTTCCAGCCCGCCTGCGCCCCCACCTACAACGATAAAGCGATGCATAGTTTCTCCGTGCATGTCGATGGGCGTTAGAACGTCCGACGCTCGCGCGCGCATGAAGCGGCGCTGCGGCGTCGGCCTTCGGTTCATTGTCGGCTGACGGAGTACGCGACAGCAAGACGCAGCGGGCGCATTGAGATAATGTGTCGCACCCGCTTGTGCATTGCCACGCGTACGGCTATGACATCGTGACCACGCGCTGACGCGCGATCAATGCGCCTCTTCCCAGTTCGCGCCGACGCCGACTTCGGCGACCAGCGGCACCTTGAGCTTCGCGACCGAGCACATCAGTTCCGGCAGGCACTTGCGGACTTCGGACAGCTCCGCGTCCGGCACTTCGAGCACCAGTTCATCGTGCACCTGCATGATCATCTTCGTGCCGATCTTGCGTTCGTCGAGCCACTTCTGCACGGCGATCATCGACAGCTTGATGAGATCGGCAGCCGTGCCTTGCATCGGCGCGTTGATCGCGGCGCGCTCGGCGGCCTGGCGGCGCGGGCCATTGCCGCCGTTGATCTCGGGCAGCCACAGGCGGCGGCCGAACACGGTCTCGACATAGCCGCGCGACTTCGCGTCCATGCGCGTCTCGTCCATGTAGCGCGCGACGCCTGGATAGCGCGCGAAATAGCGGTCGATGTAGAGCTTCGCTGCATCGCGCGTGATGCCGAGATTCGACGCCAGCCCGAACGCGCTCATGCCGTAAATCAGGCCGAAATTAATGACCTTGGCGATGCGGCGTTGATCGTTGCTCACTTCCAGCGGCGTCACGCCGAACACTTCGGCGGCCGTCGCGCGGTGAATATCGTCGCCGCGCGCGAACGCCGCCAGCAGCGATTCGTCGCCCGAGATATGCGCCATGATGCGCAGCTCGATCTGCGAATAATCGGCGGACACGATCTTGCAGCCCGGCGACGCGATGAATGCTTCGCGAATGCGCCGGCCTTCGCCCGTACGCACCGGAATGTTCTGCAAATTCGGATCATTCGAAGCAAGACGGCCCGTGACCGCCACGGCCTGCGCGTAATTCGTATGCACGCGGCCCGTCTGCGCATTGACCATGCGCGGCAGCTTGTCGGTGTAGGTCGACTTGAGCTTCGAGAGGCCGCGATGTTCGAGCAGCAGCTTCGGTAGCGGGTAATCTTCCGCCAGCTTCTGCAGCACTTCCTCGTCGGTGGACGGCGCGCCGCTCGGCGTTTTCTTCACGACGGGCAGTTGCAGCTTCTCGAAGAAAATCTGGCCAATCTGCTTCGGCGAGCCGAGATTGAACTCGCCTTCCGCCAGCACATAAGCCTCTTTTTCAAGCTCGACGAGACGCACGGCGATTTCGGCGCTCTGCTTTTCAAGGCGCGCCGTGTCGATCAGCACGCCGTTGCGTTCCATCTTGCGCAGCACGCGCGCCGTGGGCAGCTCGATGTTGCGATAGACGTATTCCAGGCCCTTTTCCGGCTCGATCTGCGGATACAGCGCGAGGTGCAGTTGCAGCGTGACGTCGGCGTCTTCAGCCGCGTATTCAGCGGCCTTTTCCAGCGAGACTTCATCGAACCCGATCTGCTGGGCGCCCTTGCCCGCCACTTCTTCGTACTTGATCGTCTTGATGCCGAGATGGCGCAGCGCGAGGCTGTCCATGTCGTGCGTGCGATGCGATTCGAGCACATACGATTCGAGCAGCGTGTCGTGTTCGACGCCGTTCAGCTCGATGTCGTAATTCGCGAGCACCTGCTCGTCGTACTTCATGTGCTGACCGACTTTCTGGTGCTGCGTGCTTTCGAGCCACGGTTTCAGACGCGCGAGCACCTCATCGATCGGCAATTGATCCGGCATGTCCGGCCCGCGATGCGCGAGCGGCAGATAGGCGGCGCTGCCCGGCTCCGTCGAAAACGACATGCCGACGAGCTTTGCCTGCATCGGATCGAGCGCCGTGGTTTCGGTATCGAACGCGGTGAGCTTCGCGGCTTCGATCTTCTTCAACCAGGCGTCGAACTGCTCCCACGTCTGGATTGTTTCGTAGTTTCGCGGCGCGTCGACGAACAGCGCGGGCTGCACGTTCGCGTCTTTCTCGGGCGCGTTGCCGCTGGTCGCCGCTGCTACCGTCTCGCTCTGTACACCGGCCTCGTTGATTTCACGCAGCCAGGTCTTGAAGCCATGACGCGCGAAGATATCGCGCATTTCCTCGCGCGCTTCGGGGCGGGTGGCGAGCGAGGTTTCGATCGACTCCAGATGCGGTGCGAGATCGCACGCCGTTTCCACCGTGACGAGCTTGCGCGCCATCGGCAGGAAGTCGAGCGCATCGCGCAGGTAGCCGCCCACGGCGCCCTTGATTTCGTCGGCGTGCTCCACGATGCCGTCGAGCGAGCCGTATTGCGTGAGCCACTTCACCGCCGTCTTGGGGCCGCACTTGTTCACGCCCGGCACGTTGTCGACGGTGTCGCCAATCAGCGAGAGATAGTCGACGATGCGCTCCGGCGGCACGCCGAACTTCGCGATCACGCCTTCTCGATCGAGCAACTCGTTCGTCATCGTGTTGATGAGCGTGACGTGGTCCGTCACGAGCTGCGCGAGGTCTTTATCGCCCGTGGAAACGATCACCTTCATGCCGAGCTTTTCAGCCTGGGCGGCGAGCGTGCCGATCACATCGTCGGCTTCCACGCCTTCGACCATCAGCAGCGGCCAGCCCAGCGCGCGCACCGCTGCGTGGATCGGCTCGATCTGTGCAGCAAGCGGCTCCGGCATGGAAGGCCTGTTGGCCTTATAGTCGGGATACCAGTCATCACGAAACGTCTTGCCCTTGGCATCGAACACGCACGCGCTATACTCTGCCGTAACGTCCTTGCGCATACGACGCAGCATGTTGATGATGCCGTACAGTGCACCTGTGGGTTCGCCGTCGGGACCACGCAGGTCCGGCATAGCATGGAAGGCCCGATAGAGATAGCTAGAACCGTCGACCAGCAACAAGGTCTTACCTTCCAGCTCATTTTGTAGCTTCGTTTCCACGCGTAGTTCTTCAGGCATTATGGACAAGAGAAAAGTGATTCCGAGTCTGCGTTCACTCGCAGATCAAGAGCGCGCAACGGCCAAAAAGGCGCGCGCATCGTGGCAGATGTTCACGATTATGGCAGAGTTTATCGAGGCGACCGAATACCTGTCCGAGATCCGGCCAGCGGTCAGCATCTATGGCTCGGCCCGCCTGAAACCGGACTCAAAGTACTACCAGCTGGCCTCCACGATCGCGCGAAAAGTCTCGGACGCGGGCTTCGCGGTGATCTCCGGCGGCGGCCCCGGCATCATGGAAGCCGCGAACCAGGGCGCGCACGCGGGCAAGTCGCCTTCGGTGGGTCTGAACATCGAATTGCCGCACGAGCAGTCGGGCAATCAGTGGCAGGACATCTCGCTGCGGTTCCGCCATTTCTTCACGCGTAAAGTCACGTTCGTGAAGAACTCGGACGCGGTGATCGTCATGCCGGGCGGCTTCGGCACGCTCGACGAACTGGCCGAAGTCCTCACGCTGATCCAGACGAAGAAATCGCGCCACGTGCCAATCATTCTCGTGGGCGCGGAGTTCTGGGAAGGACTGCTGGGCTGGTTCCGCTCGGCGCTCGTGCCGATGGGTCTCATCAATCCGGAAGACATGGACTTGATGCAGGTGATCGACGACCCCGACCAGGTGCTCGAAGCGGTGCTGAAGTTCTACGAGGACAGCGGCGAGGAAGTCGACGACCAGGAACATCCCGCCCGTCCGGATTCGGACGAAGACCGCATGTTCTACCTCTGATGCATGCGTCTTGATGCACGGCGGCGCGGGTTTCGGCCCGCGTTTCATCGCCTGGCCTGACGCTGTCTGCGGCGCGCGTTCTGCGCGCCGCCTGCCTTTCCTCACGCTTTCAGGCGCGAAGATTGCGCACTGCTCCTCCTTTGCTTTCTTCCTCCAGCCAGCGGCAAAACTGCGCGACGATCGGCGTATCGGCCACCTCACGTCGCGCCACCCACCAATAGCCACGCGCATCGAGATGCGGCCCCGCGAGCGGCGCAACGAGACGCCCTGACGCCAGCTCATCGTCCAGCAGCGGTAACGGCCCGAGCGCGACGCCCAGACCATCCACCGCCGCCTGCAAGGCCAGATAGAAATGGTCGAACGACTGTTTCTTGCGGCACTTCGCCGTCACGCCCGCAGCGGCAAGCCAGGTGCGCCACGCGTCGGGACGCGTATCGGAATGCAGCAGCACATGGCGCGCGAGATCGTTGGCGCTCTGGATCGGCACGCGTTTGAGCAGCGCCGGGCTGCACACGGGCAGCTCCGTTTCGCCGAGAAAGTGCCCGCTCGCGCAATCGGGCCAATGCGAAGGGCCGCGCCGCACGGCGACATCGAAGGCGTCGAGCGTTTCGACCGGCGCATTCGAGGTCGCCAGCCGCAGTTCGACATTGGGATTGAGGCGCTGGAATTGCGACAGGCGCGGCAGCAGCCACTTCATCGCGAAGGTCGGCAACGCATTCACGCGCAGGACGTGAACCACACCGGTATCGCGCAACTGTTCGGTCGCGCGCGCAATATTGTCGAAAGCCGACTGCACCGCATCGAGGTAACGCCGTCCGTCCTCGGTCAGCGCGACACGTTTGCCATGCCGATGGAACACCTGCACGCCCACCCATGCCTCCAGCGCGGCAACCTGCCGGCTGATTGCACCGTGAGTCACATGGAGCTCCGCCGCGGCGGCAGTGAAGCTGTTATGCCGTGCGGCGGCTTCGAACGCGCGCAGCGCGGGAAACGGAGGGAGGGAACGTGCCATGCTTGTGATTCTAAGTCACAAAGGAACGGCGGAAAAATCGTTTTGCCGCCGGGCGATTCGGCGCTACGCTCCCAGCTTGTCTCAGAGGCCCCAGCATGGAACACACTCCCGCCCCACACGCCGAACCACATCCTGGCTCACATCCCGATTCCTATAGCGAAGCCCACGCTCACGACGCGCTCGTGACGCCCAGCGTCAAGGACTTGTTCCTCGGCTTTCTTGGTCTGGGTTTCACGTCGTTTGGCGGCGCGCTGCCGCTCGCGCGACGCACCATCGTCGAGCAACGTCGCTGGCTTTCGGGCGCCGAATTCACCGATCTGCTCGGCCTGTGCCAGTTCCTGCCCGGCGGCAACGTCATCAATTTGTCGGTCGCGCTCGGCATGCGCTTTCAAGGCTGGCGCGGCGCGCTCGCCGGGCTGCTCGGGCTGATTGCCGGGCCGTCGCTGGTGGTGATCGGGCTGGGCGTGCTTTACGAGCGCACGCAGAACGATCCGCATGTACGGCATCTGTTCGTGGGCCTGGCTGCTGCTGCGGCGGGTTTGCTGATATCGATGGCCATAAAGATCATCCTGCCGTTGCGCCGCGATCCGGCCGCTGCCGTGATCGCCGCGCTCGGCTTCGTCGCCATCGCGCTGCTGCGCGTGCCGCTCCTGCCGACCATGCTCGTGCTCACGCCCATCGGCATTGTCGTGGCCGCGCGTGCCGCGCGCCGTTCAGGAGCCGCGCAATGAATGCCACACTGATCGCGCTCGCCACGATTTTCAGCCAGCTCTCGCTGCTCGCATTTGGCGGCGGCAATACCATCCTGCCGGAAATGCAGCGCCAGGTCGTGGAGGTGCATCACTGGATGCCCGCGAGCGAGTTCAGCGCGCTCTTCGCGCTCGCGCAGGCCGCGCCCGGGCCGAACATGATGATCGTGACGCTGGTGGGCTGGCACGTGGCCGGCTGGGCGGGGATGCTGGTAACGTCGGTGGCGAAGTTCGGGCCGTCGTCGCTCGTGACGATCGCGGCGCTGCACGCGTGGGATCGCTTCAAGGATAGGCCCTGGCGAGGCATCGCCCAGCGCGGGCTCGTACCGGTGACGGCGGGCCTCGTGGCCGCGAGCGCGGTGCTGATCGCGAAAGCCTCCGATCCTTCGTGGATCGCGTGGGCCATCACCGGCGTGTGCGCGGTGCTGGCGTTCCGCACGAAGATTCACCCGCTCTGGCTGCTTGCGGCGGGGAGTTTGATCGGGTTGACGGGGTTCGGGCAGTAGGTCGGCCAGGCTGGCCTGTCAATCCCGTTTAAGCGGCTTCGCCCGCGAGGCTTTTGCCTTTGCTTTCGTGAGCTTCGACGATGGCTGCGAATCGAGGCAGAAGACGCGCGGCATCGGACGTTTCTTTCACGCCGGCGCTCAACGCGTCGGCGTCGTAGCCTTTGTCGCGCGCTTCGACCGGCATTTCGTGGATGTAAGCGCGCATGGCGTGCGCCGAAAACTCCGGATGGAACTGCACGCCCCATGCCGCACGCCCGATGCGGAATGCCTGGCACGCTTCGCCTTCGCTGCCCGCGAGCAGCAACGCACCGTCCGGCAGGCGCGAAACCGACTGGCGATGCACCAGTTGCGCATCGAAGCGCGCCGGCATGGCGTCGAACAACGGATCGCCTTCTGCGTTCGCGTTCAACGTGACCGTGTGGGTGCCGATCTCGAACTCATGATTCGTTCGATCCGATACCACGCCGCCAAGCGCATGCGCGAGCAACTGATGGCCGTAGCAGATGCCGAGTACCGGCACGTCCGCCTCGACGCACTTTGTCAGCCATTGCGCCAGGCGCTCGCTCCAAGGCTCGCGATCGCTCACCATCGAATGCGATCCGCTCAGCACGACCCCGGCAATTTCAGAAGGATTGGGCAAGACCCCGGCGGTTTGTGCGTCGAGCAGCCGATGGGGCACGTCTTCGCCCAGACCTCTGGCGATCCACGCCCCAAAGTCGCCTTGGGATTCGGCGATCTGCGGAAAGGTGCTTCCGGTTGCAACAATGAGAACGGGCCTGGAAATCATGCGTGAATCGGATCGTTTGAGCGTTAAACCAAAAGGCGCCGCTCGATACGGATAACGAGCGACGCCTGGCGAGCTCAAAACCATCGAATCAGGGCCCGATTGCGAGCCGCTACGGCGCCTGTGCCGTGCCGCGATGTTAGCAAAGGCCGCCGGCACGCGAAAGCGTTCCCGATTCGAACGATGTCCCATGCTTGTTCCGGATCGCGTTCAGTGACTCACCTCTGACCGCTAGACCCAGAAGGTAGTCGTACGTATTCCGAATGAAGCATGCAATATCCCGCTCAGGAATCGGAAGCGCTGAAGCGCTGAAGCGCGCAACGTAACGCGCCTTACTGGAACGCCACCTCGGCAAAACTACGCAGCTTGCGACTGTGCAGCTTATGCAGCCCGTTGGTGCGCAGAATCTCCATCGCCTTCACGCCGATCTGCAAATGCTGATCCACCTGCGCGCGATAGAACGAATCGGCCATGCCCGGCAGCTTGAGCTCGCCATGCAACGGTTTATCGGAGACGCACAGCAACGTGCCGTACGGCACGCGGAAGCGGAAACCGTTCGCCGCAATCGTCGCGCTTTCCATATCGAGCGCAACTGCGCGGCTTTGCGAAAGACGCTGCACCGGCTCGCGGTGATCGCGCAGTTCCCAGTTGCGGTTATCGACGCTCGCCACCGTGCCCGTGCGCATCACGCGTTTGAGCTCAGCCCCTTCGAGGCGCGTGACGTCGGCCACCGCGCGCTCCAGCGCGAGCTGCACTTCCGCCAGCGCCGGAATCGGCACCCACAGCGGCAGGTCGTCGTCCAGCACGTGATCCTCGCGCACATAGCCGTGTGCGAGCACATAGTCACCCAGGCGCTGCGTATTACGCAGCCCCGCGCAGTGCCCCAGCATGATCCACGCGTGCGGACGAAGCACGGCGATGTGATCGGTGATCGTCTTCGCGTTCGACGGCCCCACGCCGATGTTGACCATCGTGATGCCGCTGCCGTCGGCGCGCTTGAGGTGATACGCGGGCATCTGCGGCAGGCGCGCGGGCGCGGTGCCCTCGTCGTCCTGTTCGCCGAGGTTCGCGTTGTACGTCACCACGTCGCCCGGCTCCACGAACGAGGTGTATTCGCTGCGATAGTTGCGCAGGTCGGCGTCGTCGGTGCGCGCCATCATCGCGCGGCCAAGCTTCACGAATTCGTCGATATAGAACTGGTAGTTCGTGTAGAGCACATAGTTCTGCACGTGCGTGGGCGACGTCGCCGTGTAGTGCTTGAGCCGATGCAGCGAGAAGTCCACGCGCGCGCCCGTGAAAAGCGCAAGCGGGAACGGCTCACCGGGCAGCGGTTCATACGTGCCGTTGACGATGCGGTCGTCGAGCGTCGCGAGATCAGGCACATCGAACACGTCGCGCATCGCAAAGAGACGCTCGCGGTCGAGATCGCCTTCGAGGTGAATGCCCTCGGCAAACGCGAAGTGCACCGGGATCGGCTGTTCCGATACGCCCACTTCGATCGACACGTGATGATTCTTCGCGAGCAGGCGCAGTTGTTCGCGGTAGTAGTTGCCGAACAGATCCGGGCGCGTGATCGTCGTCTCGAACACGCCCGGGCCCGCGACAAAGCCGTACGAGCGGCGCGAGTCGATGTGCGTATTGACTTCGGTGTGGATGCGCACGAACGGATAGCAGGCACGCACGTGGCGCTCGAACGACTCGCCGCGCCGATAACGCGCAAAGGCGTCGCGCAGGAACGCGGTGTTGGCTTCGTAGATGGCGGAGAGACGCGCGACGGCGTCGGCGGCATCTTCGAAGGCTTCGGTCGGGAAATCGTGCGGGGGCGTCATGAAGGTTCGCCGGTTGGTATCGTTGTTCATTGTCGTTCGCCTCGGTTCGTTTGAACGACATTAGCACGGAAGCAGGAAAATCTGACATCGCCCTTCATCCGGCGCGGGGAACCCCGCACCGCGCCCTGGGCGTTCGCGTCACCCGCCCCGGCCCGCGCGCCGCCAGTTGGCCGGGGCGGGTGACGCGGCGCGGATTTGCTAGAATCCGAGAATCCCATCGGAGAATCACCATGAAGTCGCATCTTCTTGCCGCCCTCGCCGCGACGCTTGCGTTTAGCGGGTTGGCCATGGCGGCGCCGGCCGACGACGCCCAAACGGCGGTCGAGGCCCAGTCCGCGCAGTCCGAGAACGAGCGGGCCGGTCTGCCCGATCTCGCGGCAATCAACCGTCCTGCTGCGAAGGTCAGCTCGAAGGTCGACATCAACGACGTGCCGCGCACGCCGAGCTTTCATGAAGTGAGCCCGACCGGCACCGAAATCACCGAATACCGCGACAAGGGCAAGCCCGTCGAAATCAACGTGCACTCGAACTTCGGCACGCGTTACACGATGAGCTCCAGCCCCGACACCTCGCCGCAAGTCCGTCCGAACGGCCAGGCCAGCACGCGCCTGCCGTCGATCAACCTGCATTACTGACACACCGCCCTCGCGCGTGGGCGGCGTGCGCTGTCCGCGCCGCCTCCCGCTCGGGCGCACCAGCCCGCCCCGGCCATCGTGCTTGAGCGCACCTGAGCGCCCACGAGCCGGGCCCCATTACGAATACCACACGACCTCTCGCATGGCCGTCTTCACCGCTGTCACCGACACCCAGCTCGCCCAATGGATGCGCGACTACGATCTTGGCGACGTAGTCGATTTTCGCGGCATTCAGTCCGGCATTGAAAACAGCAACTTCTTCCTGACGACGACGCGCGGCGAATACGTCCTGACGATCTTCGAAAAGCTGACGGCGCAGCAGTTGCCGTTCTATCTCGACCTGATGCGCCACCTCGCGTCGCACAGCGTGCCGGTGCCGGATCCGATGCCGCGCGCCGACGGTTCGCTGTTCGGCATGTTGCACGGCAAGCCCGCGGCCATCGTCACGAAGCTCGACGGTGCGCCCGAACTCGCCCCGCAGGTCGAGCATTGCGCCGAAGTCGGCCAGATGCTCGCGCGCATGCACCTCGCGGGCCGCGACTATGCAGGCGACCAGCCGAACCTGCGCAGCCTGTCGTGGTGGGAAGAAACTGTGCCGACGGTGCTGCCGTACCTCGACGACGCACAGCGCGAACTGCTCACGAGCGAACTCGCGCACCAGCAGGCTTTCTTCGCCAGCGACGACTATGCCGCGCTGCCGGGGGGCCCGTGCCACTGCGACCTGTTCCGCGACAACGCGCTGTTCGCGCACGCCAATCCAGCGACGGGCCATACGGTGCGCCTGGGCGGTTTCTTCGACTTCTATTTCGCCGGTTGCGACAAATGGGTGTTCGATGTGGCGGTAACGGTCAACGACTGGTGCGTCGATCTCGCGACCGGCACGCTCGACGCGGCCCGCGTCGAAGCGCTGCTGCGCGCCTACCAGACGGTGCGTCCGTTCGCGCCCGCTGAGATCGCCCACTGGACTGACATGCTGCGCGCCGGCGCGTACCGCTTCTGGGTCTCGCGCCTGTATGATTTTTATCTGCCGCGCTCGGCCGAACTGCTCAAGCCGCACGATCCCGGCCATTTCGAACGCATTCTGCGCGAGCGCCGCGCTCACACGCCTGGCGAGATCCAGGCACTTTCTGGCCTGCCCCGCTCATGCAACTGATCGAAGTCCCCGCCAAGCAGGGCTATGTGTGGTTCCGCCAGGGCATCTGGCTGTTCCGCCGCAATCCGCTGGCGTTTCTCACGCTGTTCTTCGCCTACCTGCTGGCCATGACGCTGATCTCGGCGGTGCCGCTGATCGGCGGCGTACTGCCGCTCATCTTCGTGCCGGGCGTGGCGGTCGGCTTCATGGCCGCGTGCCGCGACACGATCGCGGGCAAGCCGGTCTTTCCGACCATCCTCGTGGACGGGTTCCGTTCGTACGGGCCTAACGTCACGAAGCATCTGTTCATGCTGGGCGGGATCTATGTGGTCGCGATGACGCTGGTGCTCGCGGCGTCGGCCCTGGTGGACGGCGGCGAGCTGCTGCGTCTGATGACGCTGGGCGGGACGCTGGATACGGAGGCGATCGAAAACAGCAACGTGCCGCTCGCCGTGCTGGCGTCGCTGGCGGTCTACCTGCCGGTGTCGATGCTGTTCTGGTTTGCGCCGGTGCTGACAGCGTGGCACGACGTGCCGCCCGTCAAGGCGATGTTTTTCAGCATCGTGAGCTGCTGGCGCAACAAGGGCGCGTTCATCGTGTACGGCGCACTGTGGTTTGCGCTGTCGATGGGCGTGGCCATCGGCCTGTCGAATCTGCTGCGTGCGCTGGGCGCGGGCGATTACGCACTGGCGATCGTGATGCCGGCGCTGATCCTCGTGACGACGATGATCTACTGCTCGTTCTATGCCACGTACCGTGGCTGCTACGGCGTGCAGGAGAAACCGGCCGAGGAAGCGCCCGATTCGGGACGCTAGGCGTCGTCAGCGGTATCGATACACCAGATACACCACCGGACACACACCTGCGGGGCGCCAGCATGCGCCCCGTTTTTATTGCTGCTGCCTCTGGTGCCGCAACAACAGCTACGGCTTAGCCGTAGTGGTTCATCCACGACGGGTGACGGCCGGTCTTCTCGCGGTCGAGCTTGCGCATGCGGAATTCCAGGTCATAGATGTCGGCCGATTCGGCCAGGTAGGCTTCCTCGCGCTCCTTGCGGGCGACGTCGGACGATTTCGTGAGGAACAGGAAAAGGCGGCTAAGCAGGTACATGGTCTGGCTCCGGTTATCGGGCACATGCCCTCGGAAGGAATAGAGCCATTATAGGGAAAACCCTGATTAGGGCAAACCCTTGAGTTGACGCGGATTGTCGCAGGCCCGGTGCGGGCCGCCCCGCGCAACCCTTGTAGATCAGCCTGCGCCCTGCGCCAGCTCGTCGTCGAAGGCGTCGTCGACCTTGGCGCGGCGTTGCATTTCGAAAAAGTCCCAGATCATCGCGCTCGCGTCCGGCCCCGTGGACGAGTGGAACGGCACGGTGTCGTCGCCGCCGCTCCAGGCATGATCGAGCGCATCCACACGACACAGACGCACGACGCTCGCGCCATTGCTCAGGTAGTCGTGGACGGTGTAGCCGTCGCCATCGTGTTCGTGCGAGACGACACCCTGGCGTACGCCTTCGCCATCGGTGAGATCGTTGAGATGCAGGAATTGCGTGGTCAGCTGTTCGGCGTTGATGGGCGCCACGACCGCGTCGTTGCCGCCCTGCACGATCAGCGCGGGCATGCCGGGATGCTTGCGGCCCGCCAGTTCGCCATCGACCAGCGCAGCCGGATCGTGGTGCAGCCCGCGCCGCATGACGTCGAGCGCGGCCACGCCCGAGCGCGCCTCGCCGAACGCCGGCCCCGAATGCAATGCGACCGCCGCAAAACGGCCCGGCGCGCGCATCGCGAGCAGCGACGCGAGACCGGCACCCGCCGACAGCCCGGCCAGATAGACGCGCGAGCGGTCGAAGCCGCGTTCCTGCACGAGCGTATCGACAAGCGAAACGATCGCCGCAATCTCGCCGCCGCCCGCCGGCTGGCGCGCGTCGTACCAGTGCCAGCACTGGTGCGGGTGCGCCTGCATCGACTGTTCCGGATACACCACAGCAAAGCCATGGCGGTCGGCCAGCAGGTTCATGCGCGTGCCTTCGGCGAATGAATCCATGGTCTGCTTGCAGCCATGCAGCATCACGACGACCGGCATGCCTTCAGTGGGGCGATCGGGCGGCAGATAAAGGCCGTAAGCGAGCGCGCGCGATGCGCCCTTCGGCAGATGTTCGGCGCGTTGCCATTCGCCCGCCGCCCATGCTGCAGCGCGGGGGCCGACGCGCGATTCGCGCACCGGCGCAACCGGGCGCGCGGCAGCCGGACGCGGTTTCGTTTTGTCTGCGGTGGGTGCAGGCGCTGTCGCAGCGCCCTGCGCGCCGAGCCACAATGCCTGGGCGTCGGAGGCGCGCAAACCGGCTTCACGCAGTGCGGTGCGTGCTGCCCGATTCTGGATGGCGAACAGACGTCGCATACCACCCGTCCACAGCTTCGTCAGATCTTTCGTCATCAGGGGCCTCTTGAAAGGGGTCGGATACGTAGTAAAAATCCACTACATACGCTTGTTGTGCGATGCACAATAACATCAATCTGACAGCACTGCAGTCGAATGAGTTCTAAAGAGAATTTGAGGTTCGCTGCATCGCATTAAGCGCAATGAATCGCGGCTATACTGGAAATTCCCGCGACGCGCTGTCGGCCCAACCCGCCACTCGTGCGTTACTCAATCGACACCCTCTAGCGAATGCGCCGCCGCGGCGCCGACTCATGCCCGACTTGCCCCTCAACCTCTGGACTTCGATCACCAACCTCGGTGGCGCCGGTCTCACGTTCCCGCTTGCTGCAGCAATCGCGCTGTGGCTCGCCGCAGGCTATTCGTGGCGCATGGCGGCCAGCTGGGTGGCGCTGCTCGGCGCGGCAATCGGTCTCGTCACGTTGACGAAAATCGCCTTTCTGGGCTGGGGCGTCGGGGTTCGCTCGTACGATTTCACGGGCCTGAGCGGCCACGCGATGATGTCGACCTCGGTTTACCCGGTAGCGTTCTTCCTGATGCTGCAAGGCGCGCGGCCCACGCTGCGCGCGGCGGGCGTCGCGCTGGGCCTGGTCGTGGGCGTGGTGGTGGCGTTCTCGCGCGTCGTGCTGGACGCCCATTCGCCGTCGGAAGCGGTGACCGGCACGATCGTCGGCGCACTGACGGCGCTGGTGTTCGTGCGCTACTGGTGGGAAGCTCGCTCGGGCGGGATTTCGACGGCCGTGGTCACGGTCAGCCTCGCGGCGCTCACCGTCGCGCTGCATGATGTGCGCGTGCCTACCCACCGCTGGGTCACGGATATCGCTCTGACTGTGTCGGGCCACGATCAACCGTATGTGCGCGCCAGGTGGAAAGCCAACCGGCCGCTGCGCACGCCGGGCACCCCGACCGCGCCGATTTCCCAGACGCGAGATAACCTCACGCCCGCCACGCAGCGCAACGCGTAATGTGCAGCGGCGCGCTACGCGCCGTCTAGCTTCCTACGCCCAATAGCACGCTGGACGCCTTGAAAACAGCCGTCACGCTTGCGCCGATGTCGAGGCCGAGCGCCTCGACGCTGGCGTCGGTGACGACCGCGGCGATCACGATGCCGCCCGGCAATTCCAGCGTCACCTCGGCATTGACCACGCCGCGCCGCACGCCATTCACCACGCCGCTCAAGCGGTTGCGCGCCGATAGTCGCGCCGCCGCCTCTTCCCCGCCCGCCACCAGCACGACCGACGACGCCTTGACCAGCGCGACCACCGCCGCGCCTTCGGCCAGGCCCAGCGCTTCAGCGCTCTCTCGCGTGACCGTGGCCGCCAGGCGCTGGCCGCCCGGCAACTCGATCGACACCTCGTCGTTGACCGCGCCGCGTACGAGCGCAGCGACCGTTCCATAGAGCTGGTTGCGCGCACTCGTGCGCAAACCCAGGCGTCCCAGCACCGCCAGGTCACCGGACAGGCTGTGCCGCGCTTGCACATCCCGCGCGCCAACGGCCTGCGCCGCGCGCTCCAGGAACCGCCGATGCTCGTGCTCTAGCGCTGCAAACGTGTCGATGAGGCGCAGCGCGCGCGGCGTGAGTGTCGTGCCTCCGCCGCCCTTGCCCCCCGTCGCGCGCACCACGAGCGGCTCGCCCGCGAGGTTGTTCATGGCGTCAATGGCGTCCCACGCGCCCTTGTAGCTCATGCCGACGGCCTTGGCCGCGCCCGTGATCGAGCCGGTATCGCGAATCGCCGCGAGCAGCGCAATGCGCGCGCTGCCGCCAAGCACCTGCGGGCCGGCCTGAAACCAGACCGAGCCGCCGAGCCCCAGTTCGGGCACAGCGCCGCGATCGTCGGAATCGAAATCAGAAGGAGTTGAGGAAGCGGTATTCATCGCGCGTCGCAGTAGTCGAGTGCCAAAGCAAGACGCCGATTATAGAGAGGGGGTTCCGCGCCCGACCTTCGGCGCTCGCAGCTCGCGCAACAGGCGCTCACCCTCTTTCGCGGTATAGCGCTTCACAGCTTCGCACCAGCCACGCGCAAAGCCGAGCTGATACGGCCCGGCGTCCATGTGTTCGAGAAAACGCAGCGCCACCGCCGCATCGTTGCCATCGCCCAGCACGGACTGAAGGCGCGCGAGCGTGCGCGCGGTCTGCGTGCGCGTGCGGCGCGACGTAACGGGCGCGAAGAACTCCAGCGTATAGCGCAGATACTTCGCGTTGATGCGTACGCGATGGCGGCTCGCTTCGTCGATGGTGGTGAGCTTCTGCGCCTGCGCGAGCCGCTCGTAGTAGCGGCGCACACGTTTTTTGGCATGGCGATGCAGCGACGGCCCGGCGTCGTCCGACTCGCTCGACTCATCCGGCGCGTCCGTACGCTGCGCCAGCTTCGCCAGCCAGTGCAGCCAGGCGAGCGCCGCGTGCGCATAACGCGGCGACGCCAGCGCCTCGCTCACTCTCGCACGCGCGGCGAGCCGCCCGGCTTCGGCCTCGTCGCGCACGGCTTGCCAGCGCGCGGCATCGTCGTCGGCACACGCCAGGGCCGGCAGCGTCGATTCGACAAAAACATCACGATCGCGCGCCTCGCCAAGCAGCGCGCCAATCCATTTGAGATCGGGCGCGATGCGCTCGCGCCACGCGGCGTCCTGCCAGCGCGAAAAGATGCGCATGGCCGTGCGCAGGCGCCGCTGCGACACGCGCATCTGATGGATGAACTCGGTATTGGCGGAGTCGCGCACGCCCGCATCGTTGCCGAACCATTGCGCGCTGATATTGGCGCCGATCGCCACGAGCGCCTGCTGCGCGCTCGACGCGCCGCGCAGATCGACGGGCACAGCGTGGGCCGCCTGCGCGTCACCGGCAAGGTCGCCTTGCGCCGCGCGTTCGAGCGCGTCGGTCACGCGCGCGAATACGGGAAGGACATCGACCAGTTCGTGCGCGCACGCAAACAACGCGTCGACGAGCGGCCACGCCTGCGCGTCCTCGGGCCAGGGCACGCTCAGTTGCACTTCGTCCAGGCGCGCCATTTCGTCGCGTGGCGCACGCACATCGGCGTCGAGATGGAGCTCGACTTGCGCGCCGTCATGCGGCCAGACCCATGCAGTGCGCACCGCCGCCACCGACGCCGACGGCTCAAGCGGCCCCGCCGCCGCCAGCACCTCGCGAAACGCGTCGGGCGCAGCCTCGAAAAGCGCATCGTCAAGACCTTTCGTTTCGAGATGCGCCGAGAATATCGGCTCGACGACGACGATGCCTGGCGTCAAGGTGCGTCGGCTGGACACGATGACACAACGCGCGGTTGCGCGCGTTTCGACCGCAATGCGCCAGCCCGCCTTCGCAAGCGCGCCATCACGGTCGAAGCTTACGGTTGCGAACGATCCGGCTGATTCGGCCTGAACCGCGAGAGAAGGTAGTGCAGCGCGCAACGCCGCCGCACTAGCGCGCGAATGGGGAGCCCGACTCGCAGTCGCCGGGGCGTGCGACACGATATGCATGACATCCAGCACGAGTTCCAGACGACGGATCATGAACGCTCCAGGGGCTCGTTGGCGCGACGGCGTTTCCGCTCCGATAGTACACGACGTCAGCGTTTTGCCTCATTCGGACGCAGCCGGCCTGTTCGTCTGTCTTCGCCCACCTTCGCCCGCGCAGACTGACGGCGATCAAGAACGGCACACAGCGAAAGTGGAAGAATGGCTGGATCCCGTTTTTGAAAGATCTCATTTTTATAAGGAGTATTGAGTGTTCCCCGAATACAGAGAGCAGATCTCGCACCTTAAAGTCCACGACGAACATTTCGCGCGGCTTTTCAATCGCCACAACGAACTCGATCAACAGATCAAGAACATGGAAGCGGGCATCGTCCCCACCCACGGCATGGCCATCGAGCATCTGAAGAAAGAAAAGCTGCACCTCAAGGATTCGCTCTACACGATCCTGCGCAAGACCGCTGACGTCTAAGCTTCACGCGCCTCGTCTATTTACCAGCATCAAGAACGCTTCTCGCTACGCGGCATGCCCTTGCGCCTGCCGCGCGAGAACGCCAATCCGGGCCGTCGCCTGGACGTTTGCCCGCTTTGCCCAGCCAGAATCGCGAGAAAAACTATGCCAAAGACCGCGTCACAATCGCTTAGCCTGAGCCCAGCCCCTATTGCAAAACCGATCGCGCAACCATTGGATGATGACGCCCACGGCCCAGGCGCCCTCCAGCCCGGCGTCACGCCGCACAGCGCGGAATTGCGCGCCGTCGATGCCTCGCTCGAAGCCGCCTCGCAGGCCATCGCAGGCGCCATGCACGATGTGATCGCCACCCATGCCCAGACACCCGCCACACTGCTCGAATCCATCACCGCGCTCATGCGCGGGCTGTCTCCCGACGAGAGTGCGCGCCTGCGCAGCCTTGTTCTCGAAGGCAATCCCGCGGACTGGGCGAGCTCCCAGACGCGCCACCCTGACGATGAACTTGCAAGCGGCTGGCGCGAAGGCACCTATCCGTATCGCAACCTCATGTCGCGACGCGCGTACGAGCGTCAAAAGTACCGGCTTCAGGTCGAGCTGCTGAAGCTCCAGGCGTGGGTGCGCGAGACCGGCCAGCGTGTCGTGATCATCTTCGAAGGCCGCGATGCCGCCGGCAAGGGCGGAACGATCAAGCGCTTCATGGAACACCTGAATCCCCGTGGCGCGCGCGTCGTCGCGCTGGAGAAGCCCACCGAACTCGAACGCGGCCAGTGGTATTTCCAGCGCTATGTTCAGCACCTGCCGTCCGCGGGCGAGATCGTTCTGTTCGACCGGTCCTGGTACAACCGCGCGGGCGTGGAGCGCGTGATGGGCTTCTGCTCGCCCGACGAATACGCCGACTACATGCAGCAGGCGCCAGAGTTCGAGCGTCAACTCATTCGCAGCGGCATCCACCTCATCAAGTTCTGGTTCTCGGTGAGCCGTGCCGAGCAGCGGCGGCGCTTCAAGGAGCGCAAGGTTCACCCGCTCAAGCAGTGGAAGCTCAGTCCTGTCGATCTCGCGTCGCTCGACAAATGGGACGACTACACCCAGGCCAAGGAAGCGATGTTCGCGCAGACCGATACGGCCGAAGCGCCGTGGACGGTGATCCGCTCCGATTGCAAGAAGCGCGCACGCTTGAATGCGATGCGCTACGTGCTTCAGAAGCTGCCGTATGCGAGCCGCGATATCGACGCGATTGGGGCAGTCGATCCGCTGCTGGTTAGTCGGGCGGTTTGAATCGGCTTGAATCGGTTTAAGGCGATGTGAGGCGGCCGACGCGCATAGCCTGTGCGCTCCACCTGTCCGCCTCGCCTTCCATCGCCGCGTCGCGTAGTTCAGCCACGCGCCCGTCAGGCGTCAGACCTTCCCCGCCCCCACAGGCTTCATCCGCCATTGCTTGCTAGCCGCACCGTCGACTGACGAATCGAAACCGGTGTCCAGCACCCACTCCCAATCGGGTGCGGGCATCCGGCCTCCCGTGACTCCTGCGACCTGCGACTCGACCTGCTCGCGATTCGCGAGAAACTTCAGCGTCCCGCACACCACGTTGAAGAGCGGCACCGTGGCATCCACCATGAACACATGAGCAACGAGGCCGTCCGCACACGCAATGCGCGTTGAAGTGCCGACAGAGCGGGGAAAAGACACTGCGGGTGTGACCATGAAACTCCTCATACCTCAGGGTAAAAAGCAGCCTGTAAGCCTGGAGAAAGTTCCAGATCTTCAGACAAAGGCAAGGCGACAGGAACGGAGCGCGTCAGTCGCCATGCCCCGGCCAATCGTCAGACGTAACACGCCGCTCCATTCAAGCGTTGCGCGATGTCTGCAAGTTAACGACACCAAAATGGCCGACTTTACCCACCGTCTGCGAACACGTCCAACGCCGCTTATCAGAGGCTAGCTTGCGTTCGTGCTGTTCAGTCCGGGGGCCAACGATTCAAGCTGGCATTGTTCAACATGGCCGCCGGTTGCCTGCATTGTGCTGATGAAGCACATCGAGCGGCAATTGGATGGTCTGGAAGGACGCGCCGCCGCGTTGATGGCTGCTGCGCTAGTGGCGACGCCATCGCCGCTGCGATAGGCTGCGTTGCTCTGGCGCAGCCACTCACGTTGCCTCAGTACATCGGGATTCTGTGCGTCGTAGACGCAAGTGCCGGTTCTGCCATGCGAAATAAGGCGCAAAGAGCGTCAGATAGCGGCTGTTTTTTATTCAGCGGATTGTGAGGTTATAAGTGAAAAAAACATCATCTCGCGTCCAGCCGAGCGATTCATAAAGCGCCTGCGCCTGCAAATTGGTTTTCGCGGTCGTCAAGTCCATGCGTACTTTGCCGTCCGCTCTCGCGCGCGCCGCTGCAGCTTGCAGCAACCGTGTTGCTACGCCCGAGCGCCTCGCCGCCGGGGAGACAAACAGATCGTAAAGTACGTAAATTGGCGCAGCGGCAACTGAGCAAAACGTCGGATATAGCTGGCAAAATCCGAGCAGTTCTCCGTGTCCGGAGTCCGCGACGAGAATGACCGACTCGCCTGCGCGGCTTCGTTCAGCAATAAACTGCTTTGCCAAGTCGGGGTTTCGCGGCTGCTCGTAGAACACACGATAGTCGCTGAAAAGCTGCGCCATCTCGTCGAGATCGCCAGATTCGTATTCTCTGATATTCACGTAGATACCCCGTCTCGCTGTGGATTCCATCATTTCGGAAACGCCGAAATATACGAGATGCTCCAGGGTAAGAAAAGAGCCATGTCTGCTTGCATGCGTAGAACCATGTCGCTGCGCATCGTCCGATATTCCGCTAGATGTTCTGGTCGACGACATTCCCAATAAGCATAAAAATGATAACGGCGATGGATATTCAGGCATTCTGACCGAATGGCCGCAGTTACGCCTGGTGCCGACAACCGTTAGCACCTCGGGAGCCACTTTGATCTGGGATGCGCAGGCGCAGCATTACGTTGAAAGCGTCCGCCGTCCGTAATTCACGGGCCCTCGGCAGGCTGTATCGCGCCTGGTCAGGAGGCGATACAGCCGCATGTTTGCCCGCATCGGCTCCGGCATGCCTGTCGAATCACCACCGGTATCCAAGCCCCGCAAAAATGACATCCGTATCGCGGTTGTAACGGGTGACTACGCGGTTCCACTCAAGCCGACCGTCCCAATGACTGGTGAACCGATATGAGGCGGCAATAGTAACGAGACCAGAAAACTTCCCCGCGCCAGGCCCAGGTGATTCACTGTTCTCGTTTTCGTTGATCGCGTAGTACGCGCCCGCGCCCACTCCCAGCGTCACCTGATCGTTCAGGAACGCCCGTGTCGCCCACAACTGGCTAGTGATGCCATCGCGACGCGCCGTCTTGCTACTGCCCTCGTGCAGGTAGCCGACAGTGATATCCATATATTTCATCAAGCCGCGCCGGTATTCAATTGCGCCGCCTAATGCCGCCGGAGAACTGGTCGAATTCACGATGGTCTTCCCCAGATACACAGCGACCTCGTTGTTCGTCACTTTTGATGCCGAGCCTGCTGCCCAGTCCAACGGGCCCGGCGTTCCCGGCGCATCGAGCTGGTAGCCGATGCCCAGCATCACGCCCGTGGAATCCGGGCCGCGTTGCACGTGGACGCGGTTTAGCTGCAATTGGGTAATCCAGCGACTGGAAGCGTAATACGCCGCACGCACGCTGTAGACAACGCCCCAGCCGTGTACGTCCGAATAACTGCCGCCCTGGTCAGCAGTCGTTGTATCGAAGTACCGGTATGGGCCTACGCCTGCCTGCAGCACAAATTGAGGACTCCCGACAGGAATGCGAGCCCAAACCTGGACTATCTGTCCATCCCGATGGTGGTCGGGTATATGGCCCTCGTTGAGCCACGTAAAGCTCGCGGCAAAGTACTTGCCGAGACCTTCCTGATAGTTGAATGCCCACGTGTATGTGTTTGTGCTTCCAGCGCGCGAGCCACCTCCAAAGAGCGAAAACTCCTGGGCATGCACTGACGCGGCATGAAGGAGCATGAGTGCCGCCGCCCATTGCAGGCAAGTGGGGCGCCGGCTCATGACAGACATCCAGCCGTGAACTGTTGCACCGTCGGCGCTCGTAGATGCAACGCCGTGCCCAGCAGAAAATCATCAGTGCTTGCACCGCTATCAAAATAGCCCGATGCGACGTGGCTATGACGATTTAGCGATGCCACCTGATTTAACAGATTGACGATCTTATTCGCGTTGTCGGCAGCCGATGGGGAAAATGCATTTGCACGTGCGGATTGCCAGCTTTCATAGCAAGCACAGCTTATAGTTTTAATTTCTGAATCAATCACGCAGCCACCTCTCAAAACGTTAATTAACGGCATACGATCATGCGCGCCACGCTTTCGATTCAGCTTGCCTTGCTTATAAAACAGACTATCAGATTACGCTGAGCGCAAGCAACCAGGATGCAAAATGGCGTTGCACATCTATCCGCCCCGCATCCGGTCAATCAATACACCAAGGTTCGTGCACATGCGAATCAATCGGCATAGCAGCGCAGCATGACCTCGCAGGCTCAGGTTTTATTATTATTCGGATTGCAAACTATTTATTAGATTCAAATCAGAAGGCAGCGAACCACCCTCTCTGCGCGCGATGCGAACACATGGGGATTTACGCGTGCAGGGCGCGGCGGCCCTGCACGATGCCCTGCTATTCCCCCACCTCCTCAGCACGATGGCAGGATACCTGACGCCCATCGACTTCGCGAAGTTGCGGCACCTCCTGGCGGCAGCGTTCGATCGCATACGGGCAACGCTGATGGAACGTGCAGCCCGACGGCGGATTCAGCGGCGACGGCAATTCGCCTTCGAGCCGGATCTTCACGCGCCGGTCTGCCTCGAAGATCGCGGGCGTGGCCGACAGCAGT
>NZ_BAYA01000018.1 GCF_000685015.1 Paraburkholderia bannensis NBRC 103871
CGCCCCCGACCAGCGCTGCAATTCGTCATAGCTCAGCGATTGCGACTCGCACCGCAACGCCACCGCTGCAGGCGAACGCGCAGCCTGCGCCACCAGCGAGTCCGCAAGCGAGCCAAACGCATACACCCGCGCGTCCTGCGCCGCAGCCGCCTCCGGCAGCACCAGTTCGCCCACGCGCCGCGTCGCATCGTCCGCGAGTTGCGCGAGCAACGCTTCGTACTGCGCAGCAAGCCGATCGACCGTCGCGCGGTCGATGCGTGCGCCATCCCACGCCCATTCGAGCGCCACGCGCCCACGCGGAATCACCGATACGGCCAGCGGATAGTGCGTCGGATCGACCGAATCGGTGCGCTCGATCGTCAGCGCCTCGCCCTCGGCTGCAGCGCCACGACCCATTGCCTCGACCGGATAGTTCTCGAAGACGAACAGGGTGTCGAACAGCGCGTCGGCGCTGCGGCCGCTCCACTGCTGCACGCGCGCGAGCGGCGTGTGCTCGTGTTCGCGCAGCTCACCGAACTGGCGCTGCAGCGCGCCAAGCCAGTCGCCGACGCGCGCCTGCGGCGTCACCTCGACCCATACGGGCAAGCTGTTGACGAACAGCCCGAGCATGTCGCCTACACCCGGAAGCTGAGCGGGCCGACCGCCCAACGTGGTGCCGAACGCGACGCTGCGGTGATTGACATAACGCGCGAGCAGCAGCGCCCACGCGCCCTGCATCAGGGTGTTGAGCGTGACGCCGTGCGCACGGGCCGCATCGTGCAGACGCGCGCCCAGGTCGCCATGCAGGTCGGCGCGGCGCACGTGCGTGCCGGGTTCGTCGCCCGTGCACGGCGGCAGCGCCGCAAGCAGCGTCGCGGGTTCGCCCGCCGCCTGCGCGCGGGCGCGCCACCAGGCCTCGCCCTGATCGGGTCCGGCATGGCGCTCCAGCCATTCCACATACCGCCGATACGGCTGCACAGGCGCGAGCGTCGCCGCCGCGCCGTCCTTGCGCGCGCGATAGTCGCGCAGGATTTCGTCGAGCAGACGCACCGTGCTCCAGCCGTCGAGCAGCAGATGGTGGTAAGTCCAGACGAGATCGGCCACGTCGTCCTCGCGCTGGATCAGCGCGACGCGCATGAGCGGCGCGGCATCGGGCGCGCAGCCCACCGCCAGATCGCGCTCGCGCCATGCCGCCAGTGCGGCTTCGTAGTCGGCCTCGTGCGAAAAATCGAGTTCGACATAAGGCAGCGTCACGCGGCGCTGCACGATCTGCAGCACCGTGCCGCCCTGACGCCATTCGAAACGCGTGCGCAGCACGGCGTGGCGCGCCATCGCCGCCTGCCAGGCGGCAGCCAGCGCCGCACGATCGAGCGGCCCGCGCAAGGTGAGGCGCAACTGGTTCAGATAGGCGTGACGCTCCGGCTCCGCCAGCACGTGGTAAAGCAGGCCCGTCTGCAGCGGCGTGGCCGTGTAGACGTCTTCGACATGTTCGGGCTTCAGACCCAGCGAACGCCACAGCGAATCCGCTTCGCCACCAGCCGGGGCTTCGTGGATCGACGCCAGAGCGGGCGGCGTCACCGCCACCGCAGCGCGCGCAAGGCGCTCGATGGTCGGCGCTTCGAACAGTTGGCGCGGCGTGATGTGCAGCCCGGCCTCGGCGGCCTGGGCGACGATCTGCAGGCTCAGGATCGAGTCGCCGCCCGCCATGAAGAAGTTGTCCGTCACGCCGATGGCGTCGCTGCGCAGCACCGTGCGCCAGATTGCGAGCAAGGCCGCTTCGGCAGGCGTCTTTGCGTCGCGCTGCGTGTGCGCCGAAGCGCCCGCTTGCGGAGCAGGCAGCGCGCGGCGGTCGATCTTGCCCGAGGGCGTGAGCGGCAGCGCGTCGAGTACGACCAGCGCCGCCGGAACCATGTATTCGGGCAACTGGCCAAGCAGATGCGCGTTCAGTTGCGCCGCGTCCAGCCCTGCGCCCGCGACATAGCCGACGAGGCGCGCCGCGCCGCCGTCCTCGCGCAGCACCACGACCGCGTCGCGCACGCCTTCGCAGCGGCGCAGCACGGCTTCGATTTCGCCGGGTTCGATGCGGTGGCCGCGCAGTTTGATCTGCTGGTCGAGGCGGCCCAGATAGCTCAGCCGCCCGTCGCTGCCGACGCGGCACAGGTCGCCCGTGCGATACAGGCGCGCGCCCTGGCCGTGCGGGTCGGGCACGAAGCGCTCGGCGGTTTGCGCCGCACGCCCCAGATAGCCGCGCGCGAGATTGGCCCCGCCGATGCATAGTTCGCCCACGCCGCCAGCCGGCACCGGCTCGCCCGAGCGGCCCACCACGCGCAGCGCGTTGTCCGCGAGCGCGTGGCCCAGCGCCACCGGCGCGGCGCGCGTGACGGTGTCCGCGGCAGACCAGATGGTCGTTTCGGTCGGGCCGTACATATTGCGCAGATGGACGCCCGCATCGAGCAGCGTCGCTGCAAGGTCGGGCGGCAGCGCCTCGCCGCCGCACAGGCCCTTGAGCACGCGACCGGCGTGGCGCGCCTGGCCGCGCCAGCCGCCCGCGAGCAGCAGCTTCCAGCCCGACGGCGTCGCCTGGAACACGGTCGCACCGCTGGTTTCGAGCAACGCGGCGAGCCGCACGCCGTCACGCTGGACGGCGCGGCTCGCCAGCTCGACGCGCGCGCCCACGGTCAGCGGCAAATAGAGTTCGAGCAGCGAAATATCGAACGATGCCGACGTGGCCGCGAGCCAGACATCGTCGCCACGCAGCGCGACAAAATCGCCGACGCCCGCCAGCAAACGGTCGAACGCGCCGTGCGGGATCGCCACACCCTTGGGCTTGCCGGTCGAGCCGGAGGTGTAGATCACGTAGGCGAGACGGCTCTCATCGATCGGCTCGATGGTGTCGAGGGTGTCGAGGGTGTGGTTTGCATCGGCATCGGCATCCGCGCCCGCGCGCAAGGCGTTCGCATCGAGCACCGTGCGCGTAGCGAGCGCATCGCCCAGCGTCGCCTGGCCGTCGTGGTCCGCGATCACGTAGTCGATCCGCGCGTCGTCAAGCATCGCGACGAGGCGATCGGCGGGATAGTCGGGGTCGAGCGGCACGAACGCCGCCCCCGCGCGCAGCACGCCCAGGCAGGCCGCGAGCAGCGCGGGCGAACGCCCCACGCACACGCCCACGCGCGCCTCGGGCTGCACGCCCGCACGCCGCAAGCCGGCACCGATGCGTGCGGTCCATGCCGCGAGTTCGCCGTAACGCACGCTGTCGTCGTCGCAGACCAGTGCGACGGCGTCGGGCTGTTGCCGCGCCACGCGCGCGAAACGCGCGTGCACCGGCTCGTAGCGATGCGCGTGCAGCGGCCCTGCCACCGACGCACCGTCCTCGAATGCGAACGCGGCGATGCGCGCATCGTCGCCGTGACTCCATTGTTCGAGCAGCGCGCGCAGCTGCTGCGTCATGCGTTCGGCCGTGGCGGCGTCGAATACGTCGCGCGCGTAGGTCAGCGTCAGGCGCAGCGCGCCGTCCGCTTGCTCGACCAGGTTCAGCACGAGGTCGAACTGCGCCTGAGAACCCTCTTCGCCGCGCGCGCGCAGACGCAGATCGGGCCCGACATCGGCGTCGAACGCATGCGACTGCTGCTGGTTGACCATCACCTGGAAAAGCGGCGTCTGCGAGAGATCGCGCTCGGGCTGCAAGGCGTCGACCACCTCGGCAAAGGCCACGTCCTGATGCGCGTAGGCTTCGAGCAGTCCTTCGCGCACCTGTTCGACGAGTTCGCCCGCGCACGTCATGCCGCTAACCTGAGTGCGCAGCACCACCGTATTGACGAAGAAGCCGACCAGACGCATGGCGCCCGGCAGATCGCGATGCGCGACCGGCACGCCGATGCGGATATCGGCCTCGCCCGTATGGCGATGCAACAGCGCGTTGAAGGCCGCGATGGCGGTCATGAAGAGCGTCGCGCGGCGCGTCTGCGCCTGAAGCTTGAGCGCGCTCACCACGGCGGCCGGCAGCGTCGCGCTTACGCGTGCGCCCGCGCCGTTGCGCGCGCCCGTGCGCACGCGGTCCACCGGCAACGCGAGCGGCGCATTCGCGCCCGCGAGGCGCGTTTTCCAGTAGGCAAGCTGGCGCTGCGCGCCGCCGTTTGCGAGCTTGTCGGCTTGTGCGCGCACGACGGCGTGCCAGGTGGTGTCGTCGCTTTCTGCGGGCACATCGGCGCAGCCAGAGGCTGCGGCCTGCGCATGGGCCCGATAGCCACTCACGAAACCGTCGAGCAGCACGCCAATCGACCAGTCGTCGGCGATCAGGTGATGCATCACGAACTGCAGGACGTGCAGGTCTTCACGCACGCGGATCAGCGTGACGCGCAGCGGCGCCTCGTTGAGCAGATCGAACGGTTGCGCGAGCAAGCTGTTCAGCTGTGTATCGATGGAGCCGGTTTGCGCGGCGTCGACCACGCGCAGATCGCAGCGCGCCTCGTCCTTGATCGTGAGCTGCGGCACGCCGCCCGTTTCGGCGAAACGCATGCGCAGCGCGGCATGACGCGCGACCAGCGTGTCGAGCGCGGCTTCGAGCGCGGCGCGATCCAGCGCGCCTTGCAGGTCGAGCGCGCCATGGATGTGGTAGGCGGCGCTGTGCGGGTCGAGCTTCCAGAGGAACCACAGGCGCTGCTGGCCCGCGCTCAGCGGCAGCGCGCCGGGCTGTGCAGGTCGCGCCGGGGCGTCTGCTGCGCTCGCGCCTTGCAGCACGCTGACGCCGGCGTCGCCATTCGCCGCCTTCACCGCCACCGCAAAGTCGCCGAGCACCGGCTGGTCGAACAGCGCGCGCAGGTCGGGCGCCGCGCCGAACGCCGCGCGCACCGCCGCCAGCACGCGCACCGCCAGCAGCGAATGGCCGCCGAGCGCGAAAAAGTCGTCGTCCACGCCCACGCGCGGCACTTCCAGCACCTGCTGCCAGATGCCCGCGAGCGTGCGTTCGGTGGCGTCGCGCGGCGCGACGAAGGCGCTACGCGTCTCATCGACGGCGTCGGTCGGCGCGGGCAGCGCGCGGCGGTCCAGCTTGCCGTTGGTCGTCATCGGCAGACTGTCGAGCACGCACCAGCGCGACGGCACCATATGGGCGGGCAGCGCCGCACGCGCATGTGCGCGCACCGCTTCGGGCGTGAGCGTCGCGCCCGCCGCCGCCGCCACCCACGCGACCAGTTGCTGATCGCGCACTTCCACCACGGCGGCGCGCACATCGGCATGCGCGCGCAGCGCGGCTTCGACCTCGCCCGCCTCGATGCGGAAACCGCGCACCTTCAACTGGCTGTCGTTGCGGCCCAGATAATCGATGTCGCCATCGGCCAGACGACGGGCCACATCGCCCGAGCGATAGCGGCGCGCACCGGGCGCGCCGAACGGATCCGGGACGAAGCGCTCGGCGGTCAACGCGGCGCGGCCCAGGTAGCCGCGCGCGAGGCCCGCGCCGCCCACGTAAAGCTCGCCGACCGCGCCCGCCGGCACCGGCCGCCCCGCGCCGTCCAGCACCTGCAGCGACAGGTCGGCAAGCGGCGCGCCGATCACGCTCGGCGCCGCGCCCGTGAAGATGTCCGCGTGCTGCAGGGTGCGCAGCGTCACGTGCACCGTGGTTTCGGTGATGCCGTACATATTGACGAGCGCGGGCGTCGGCAGCGCGTGCGCCTCGCGTGCCGCAAGCCAGCGCGCGAGCGTCGACGGTTCGAGCTTCTCGCCGCCGAAGATCACGTAGCGCAGTGCGGCGAATGCGTCGGTGCGAACGCCGGCCGCCATCTGGGTGGCGTCGTAATCGCTCAGCGCGTCGAACGCCGAAGGCGTCTGGTTGAGCACCGTCACGCGCGTCGCGCGCATCAGGCCGTGCAGGCGCGCGGGGTCGCGCGCCACGTCCTGCGGCACGATCACGAGCCGCCCGCCATGCACGAGCGCGCCGAACAGCTCCCACACCGAAAAGTCAAAGGCGTAGGAATGGAACAGCGTCCAGACATCCTGCGTCGAGAAGCCGAAGTCGGCCGCGGTCGCATCGAACAGGCGCGCGAGGTTTTCCTGCGTCACGCCCACGCCCTTGGGGCGGCCCGTCGAACCGGACGTGTAGATCACGTAAGCGAGTTGCCGGGGATCGACTGCGGGTTCGTCGAACGCTGCGGCTTCGCCGTCGCTGCCGGCCAGCGCGTCGGCGCAAGGCACGGCCAGGCGCGCGACGTCGGGCAACAGCGCCGCGAATCGCCCGGCTTGCTCCGCGTCGCAGAGCACGAGCGAAAGCGCTGCGTCGTCGGCGATGTAGTGCAGGCGTTCGTCGGGATAGGCGGGGTCGAGCGGCACGTAGGCCGCGCCTGCACGCAGCACGCCAAGCAGCGTCGCCACCAGCGCCGGCGAGCGGCTCATCGCCACGCCGATGCGGACTTCGCGCGTGCGGCCCGCGCAAGCCTGCGTGCATAGCTGCGCGATGCGCGCGGACCACGCGTCGAGTGCACCGTAGGTCAGCGTCGCAAGCGCGGGGGCAGCGCCGTCATCGGCGGGATGCAGCAGCGCAATCGCGTCGGGCTGCGCCCGCGCGATGGCCGCCAGGCGCGCGCTAACCGGCTCGAACGCAAAAGCCTCACGCGGCGGCGCGGGCGGCAGGTCCGCTTGCAACGCGATATCGGCAAGACGCGCGGGCTGCGCAGAGACCGAAACCGCATCGGCAAGCTGGTCGAGCATCGCGTGGAACTGGCGCGCGAGCCGTTCGACCGCCGCGCTCGACACGCGCCGCGCGTCGTGACGCCACTTGAGCGCGAGGCCCTCGGTGGCGGTGCGGCCCGGCGTCACGATCAGCGTGAGCGGGTAATGCGTGTTGTCCACGGTCTCGACCGCGCGCACGTCGAAGGCGCTCTGCCCGGCCTGCAGCGCATCGTCGAGCGGATAGTTCTCGAACACGATCAGACTGTCGAACAGGCCATCGCCCGCCACGCCCGCCCATTGCTGCAGCTTCGCCAGCGGCGTGTGCGCGGCGTCCTGCAGCGCCACGGTCTGCGCGTGGATCGCGCGCAGCCATGCAGCGGGCGCAGCGCCCGGGTCGACGTCGATCCACAGCGGCAGGCTGTTGATGAAGAGGCCGACGATCTTGTCGGCATCGGCCAGATCGGCCGGGCGGCCGGAGACCGTCGCGCCGAACACCACCTGCTCGCGACCTGCGAAGCGCGCGAGCACCAGCGCCCACGCCGCCTGCACCACCGTGTTCAGCGTCACGCGCGCATCCTGCGCGGCGCGCGCGAGGCGCATCTGCAGCGCGGGCGCGAGCGATTCGACCCGCATCGGTTCGGCGGCTTCGGTTTGCGTTTGCGGCATGTGCGGGTCGGCGGCGCGCAGATCCGGGCCCAGCGCGTCGGCGAGGCGCGCGGGATCGTCCCGGGTAGCGAGGCGCTCGCTCCAGAACGCCTGGGTGTCGCGCTGATCCGCGAGCCATTGCACGTAGTGCGCGTAGGGCACGGCAGGCTCGGTCGACGCGGCGGCGAGCGACTCGCCGCGCGTGAGCGCTTCATAGGCGCGCGCGACTTCGGCCAGCACCTGGGCGCTCGACCAGCCGTCGGTCAGCACGTGGTGATGGGTCCAGACGAGTTCGTGCGCGCCGTCGGCACGCGCGAACAGATCGACGCGCATCAGCGGCGCGCGCGTGGCGTCGAAGCCCGTTTCCACGAAGCGACGGCAGGTCTGCGCAATAACGGCGTCGGCATCGGCCGATTCGGGCGAGTGCAGCGCGAACGGCACGTCGGCGTGGCGTTCGACGATCTGCAGCGGTTCGCCCTCGGCGGGCCAGACGAAGCGCGTGCGGAGTACCGCGTGGCGCGCGGCGACATGCTGCCACGCGGCGCGCATCGCGGCGGCGTCGAGCGCGCCGCCCGCGCGCGCCACCAGCGTGAGGCGCATTTGCCCCACGTAGAGACCCGGTTGGCCTTCCAGCATGCCGTGGAACAGCAGGCCCTGCTGCATCGGCGTGGCAGCGTAGACGGATTCCACCGTCTGCGCCGCATCAGTGGCGAGACCGGCGCGCGCAAGCAAGGCGGCGTCGGGAGCCGGCGCGGTGGTTTTCTCAGCAGGCGTTGCAAGCGGCATTGCAGGCGGCGTTGCAGGCGCCGCCGCACGCGGCGAGGCGGCAGCCGTGCTTTGCGCCACGCGCGCCGCTCCTTCCACGCTCGGGTGGTCGAACATCTGGCGCGGCGTCAGGCGAAGTCCGGCGCGGCGCGCCTTCGCGATCACCTGCAGGCTCAGAATCGAATCGCCGCCCACTTCGAAGAAATTGTCGGTCACGCCGATCGTGTCGCGCCGCAGCACTTCGCGCCACACCGCGAGCAGCGTGCGCTCGTTGTCGTTGCGCGCTTCCACGATAGCGGGCGCGGCATCGCCTGCTGCACCCGCCCCGGCAGCCTGTTCGAGCGGCCAGGGCAGCGCGGCGCGGTCGACTTTGCCGTTCGCGGTCAGCGGCAGCGCGGCCAGCACGCCGATCGCCGACGGCACCATGTAGTCGGGCAGTTCGGCGGCCAGTTGCGCGCGCAGCGCCTCGCCGTCGAGCGCGGTTTGTGCGGTCACATAGCCGACCAGACGCAGCGCGCCTGCTTCGTCGGCCTGTGCTTCCCCTTGCTCCTCGCCTTCGCGGCGCGCCACCACCACTGCGTCGCGCACGCCGTCAAGCAGACGCAGACGCGCGGCCACTTCCTCCGGCTCGACGCGATAGCCGCGAATCTTCACCTGATCGTCCAGACGGCCCAGGAACGCGAATTCGCCGCCCGGCAGTTGCTTGACCTTGTCGCCGGTGCGATAGAGGCGTGCGCCGTCACCGCGCGGATCGGGCACGAAGCGCTCGGCGGTCAGGGCGGCGCGGTTGAGATAGCCGCTCGCCAGGCTTTCGCCGCCGATGCACAGTTCGCCCGCGACTCCGCGCGGTACAGGATTGCCATCCTTATTGAGCACCGCCGCGCGCACATGCGCGAGCGGCGTGCCAAGCGGCAGCGTCGCGCCACGGCTTTCGCCGCCGTGGCGCGTCAACACGCCGACCGTCGTTTCGGTCGGGCCGTAGTGGTTCATCACCACGCACGCGGGACGCAGCGCGGCGATGCGCGCCGCCAGCCGCGTGGCCGCCGGTTCGCCGCCGACCACGACGCAGCGCAGCGGCAGCACGGCTTCGGGGCGCGCAGCCTGCATCAGCGCGTCCAGATGGCTCGGCACGATCTTGAGCAGGTCGATCCGGCGCGCTTCCATGAAGGCGGCGAAGGCGTCGGGATCGGCGGCGATCTGCGCATCGACGAGATGCAGCGTCCAGCCGTTCCACAACGCGCCGAACAACGCCGTGTGGCCCAGGTCGGCGGCGGGCGTCGACAGATACGCGGCGCTGCGCACGTCTGCGGGCACGCGCTCGCTAACGCTGCGCAGGTATGCGCCCAGCGCGGCTTGCCCGATTTCGACGCCCTTCGGGCGGCCCGTGGAGCCAGAGGTGTAGATCACATAGGCCGGCCATTGCGCGAGGTCGGCGGCATCGCCCACTGGTTCGGCGTTTTCTTCGGCGCTATGCACGCCATCGCGCCACGCCTGCGGCGCGAGCGTGCGCACGCCGTCGGGCAGCCACGCAGGCGGCGTGTGCGCGAGCAGCACGCGCGCGCCGCAGTCTTCGGCCTGCCAGCGCAGCCGCGCCTCGGGCAGCGCGGGGTCGAGCGGAACGTAGCACGCGCGCAGACGCCAGATCGCCAGAATGCCCGCCACCAGCGCGGTCTCGCGCGGCAGCGCCAGCGCCACGCGCGAGCCGGCGCGCACGCCCTCCTCGCGCAACGCAGCGGCAACGCGACCCGACCACGCCCACAGCGTGGCCCAGTCGAGTGTGTCGTGCGCGTCGGCCACGGCGTTTGCCTGCGGCGTCGCGCGTACGGTCTCCTGAACGCGAATGAGAAGAGCTTCGGTTTTAAGCGTGTTCGATTCCATGTTGCCTCGTCCGGATCACATCCGCCGATGTCGCGAAAACACCGGCGCGAAAAATTTAAAGGCCTGCCAGGCAGCGCGCGATGCACGCACCGCCTGGCAGGCGAACATCAATACGTTTCGTTTGCGGCGGTGCGCGCTGCGTCGAGATCGGCGTCGAGATCGGCGTCGAATGCCGCGTCGAAATCGTCATCGTCGAGCTCGAAACTGCCGATCGCGCGCGTCGGTTCGTTCACCATGCGGCGCAGCAGCGACACGTAATGGCGCGCCAGTTGCTCGACGAACTCCGCGTCATAAACATCGAGCGCGTAGGCAAACACGCATTCGAGACCGCGCGCATCGCGCAGTACGTCGAGCGCCAGTTCGAAGCGCACCACGCCCGGATCCACGTCGAGCAGCTCGCAGCGCACGCCGTCCAGATCCTGCTCGGCCGCAAACGCGTCCTGATAGAGGAATTTGACCTGCGTGAGCGGGTTGCCGGCCGTGTGGCGCTGCGGCTGCAGTTCGGCCACGAGGCGGTCGAACGGCACCTCGCTGTTGCCCTGCGCGCCGATGCTGTCGGCCCGCACCTGATGCAGTAGATCGGCGAACGAATCGGCCCCGGAAATGCGCGCGCGCATCACCAGCGTGTTGACGAAGAAGCCGATCAAACCTTCGGTCTCCACACGATTGCGCCCTGCCACCGGAATCGCCACCGGCACGTCGGCGCTGCCGCTGTACTGGTAGAGCAAGACGTCGAAGGCGGCCAGCAGCACCATGAAGAGCGTCGCGCCTTCGTCGAGCGCGAGCGCCTCGGCCTGCGCGCACACGCGCTGCGGCACCCGGATCAGGTGACGCGCGCCGTCGGGCCGGAACGCGCTGCTGCGGTCGTGCGCGCTCGGCAGATCCATCAGCGTGCGCAAACCCGCCAGCCGCTCGCGCCAGTAGCCGAGCTGGCGCTCAAGGGTCGCCGCGCCGCCCTGTGCGAGCCAGTCGTGTTGCCAGCTCGCATAGTCGGCGTACTGGATCGGCAGCGCGGGCAACCCGGCCTGCTCGCCCGCCCGCGCTGCGCGGTACAGCGCCGCGAATTCGCGCAGCAGCACCTCGATCGACCAGCCGTCGGAGACGATGTGATGGAGCACGAGATGCAGCACATGGCGTTGCGGCGCGAGCCGCGCGAGCGTGACGCGCAGCAGCGGCCCACTTTCCAGATCGAATGGCGCACGTGCATTGCGAATCAGTTGTGCGCGCAACGTATCGGCATCGAGCGCCGATGCGTCGAAGGTGTCCCAGCGATACGCCGTGCTTGCGTCGGCTGCCGGCAGCGCGTGTTGGCGCGGCGTGTCCTCGCGGCCCGAGAAGCGCGTGCGCAGCACCGCATGGCGCGCGACCAGCGCGTCGAAGGCTGCGCGCACCGCGTCGACGTCCAGAGCGCCTTCGCATTGCAGCGCGCCCGAAACGTTGTAGGCAGCGCTGTCGGGATCGAGTTGCCACAGGAACCACAGGCGCTCCTGGGCAAGCGAGAGCGGCGCGGAAAGCCCGGCGTCCCCGGCGCGGGCGACCAGCGCCGGAGCGGCGTCGATCCGCGCGCCGCCGTGCTGCCCGTGCTGGGCGCTTTGCCAGTGCGCGTCGAGCGCGGCGGCCAGATCGGCCAGCACCGGATGGCTGAACAGGAGTTCAAGCGGCACTTCGCGACCGAACGCATCGCGCAGCCGCGACATCGTGCGCAGCGCCAGCAACGAATGGCCGCCGAGCGCGAAGAAGTCGCCCGCCACGCCCGGCGCGTCGATGCGCAGCACTTCCGCCCAGACCGTTGCGATGGTGCGCTCGGTGTCGTTGCGCGGCGCGACGCCCGTGGTCTGCGCGGTCTGCGCCGATTCGGGCGCGGGCAGCGCACGGCGATCGAGCTTGCCGTTGACGGTGAGCGGCAGGACGTCGAGCGCCACGAACGCCGACGGCACCATGTAAGCGGGCATGCGCTGCGCGACCCAGTCGCGCAGCGTCGCCATATCGACATCGGCTACATCGTCAGGCACGACCCACGCGACGAGGCGCAGCCCCACGCCCGCGTTGTCCGGCACCGCGAGCACCGCGGCTTCGCGCACCGCCGGGTGGCCATACAGCACGGCCTGGACTTCGCCCGGCTCGATCCGGTAGCCGCGGATCTTCACCTGGAAGTCGCTGCGGCCGATGTATTCGGGCTCGCCCGTCGGCAGGCCGCGCGCCAGATCGCCCGACGCGTAGAGACGGCTGCCAGGCGCGCCGTGCGGATCCGGCACGAAGCGCTCGGCGGTCAGACCGGGCCGTCCGAGATAGCCGCGCGCGACACCCGGCCCGCCCACGTAGAGCGCGCCCACGCCGCCCACCGGTGCGGCGTTGACGTCGCGGTCGAGCAGGCGCAACTGGAGATCGCGCATCGGCTCGCCGATCAGGCTGCGCGGCACGGCCGCCGTGATTTCCGCTTCGCCCAGCACGCGGTAGGTCACGTGCACCGTGGTTTCGGTGATGCCGTACATATTGACGATGCGCGGCTGCGGCAACCCGGCGCGCGTGCGGGCCGTGTACCAGCGCGCGAGCGCGCCCGGTTCGAGCTTTTCTCCGGCGAACACGATGGCGCGCACGCGCGTCAACGGCGTGGGCGCATCGGCATCGGCCTGCATCAGCGGCATGAACGCCGAGGGCGTCTGGTTGAGCACCGTCACGCCTTCGCGGCACAGCAAGGCGTGGAACGCGGCGGCGTCGCGCGCGATCTGCGCAGGCACCACCACGAGCCGCCCGCCGTGCGTGAGCGCGCCGAACAGCTCCCACACCGATACGTCGAATGCGTAGGCGTGGAACAGCGGCCAGACGTCGTGCTCGTCGAAGGCGTACCAGTGGCGCGTGGCGTCGAACAGGCGCGCGACGTTGCGGTGCGTGACCGCCACGCCCTTCGGCCGGCCGGTCGAACCGGACGTGTAGATCACGTAGGCGAGCTGTTCGGGATGCACGGGCGCGGCGACGAACGGCGCGTCGGCATGGGCGGCGGAATCGGCAGCAGCGTGCTGCGGATCGCAGGCCGACGCCATCACGCACGCGCGGCCCTCGAACACGGCGGGCAGCAGCGCGAGGCTGCTCTCGTCGCCGACCAGCGCGGCCAGGCGGGCATCGGCGGCCACGTCGAGCAGGCGTTCCTGCGGATAGGCCGGATCGAGCGGCACGTAAGCCGCGCCCGCCTTGAGCACGCCGAGCAACGCGGCCACCAGACCGACCGAGCGCTCCATGCACACGCCCACGCGGTCCTCGCGGCCGATGCCCAGCGCAGCAAGCTGCGCCGCGATGCGATCGGACCAGGCCGAGAGCGTGGCGTAGTCGATGCGGCGCTGCGCGTCGGCGACGGCTTCGGCGTGCGGACGGCGCAGCGCCTGCACGGCGATGCGCTGCGTGACGGATTCGAACGGTGTTTCAGGTGCGGCGTGCGAGGGTTGCTCCGCTTGTGCGCCCAGTTCCGCAGGCACGAGTTGCGCGAGCGATTCGTCGCGCGCGTCGGCCAGACGTCCGGTGAGCGTCGCGAAATCGCCGATCAATCGCTCCACCGTCACGCGGTCGAACAGGCGCTCGTCCCAGTTGCACTGGATCTCGATGACCGCGCCCATGACGAAGCTGACCGTCAGCGGGAAATGCGGGCGCTCGCGCACGTCCACCCCGGCAACCCACGGGGCGCCAGCCGCGCCGTCACGCAGCGCGGCGTCGACGGGATAGTTTTCGACGGCGAGCAGCGTGTCGAACAGCGCTTCGTTGCCCTGCGCGGCCCAGCGCTGCACCTGCGCGAGCGAGGTGGTTTCGTGCTCGCGCAACGCGGCGACCTGCTGTTGCACCGCCTGCAGCCACTGCGTCGCGGGCGTGCGGCCCGGCACGTCGATCCACAGCGGCAGGCTGTTGATAAAGAGGCCGACCGCCTGCTGCGCGCCGCGCAGCGTCGCCGGGCGCCCCGCCATCGCCGTGCCGAACACGGCCTGGCGGCGGTAGCCCGCGCGCGCCAGCACGCATGCCCACGCTGCATGCGCGAGCGTGCCTGGCGTCACGCGCTGACGCTGCGCCCCGGCCAGCAGACGCGTGCGGGTGGCGGCGTCGAGCGCCAGCGTATGGCGGCCGATGCCGTCGCGCGGCGCAAGCGGCGCACCGAGGCTTTCGACGAGACGCGCGGGTTCGTCGGCGCGCGCCAGTTGTGCACGCCACCAGCTTTCGGCGGACGGCGTTGCCGACGTTGACGACGTTGCCGACTGCGCGCCGCGGCGTTGCAGCCAGGCGATATAGCCACGCCAGGCTGAATCGGGCGCAGCGGTCTGGGTTGTCTGGGCACGGCAGGCCTGCAGCACGTCGGCGAGCAGTTTCGAGGCGCTCCAGCCGTCGAGAATCGCGTGATGATGGGTCCAGACGAGATCCTGGCGGCCATCGGGCCGCGCGAACAAGGCCACGCGCATCAGCGGGGCCTGCGCCATGTCGAAGGGCGTGCGCTCGTCGGCGTCGCGCCAGGCAGCCAGACGCGCCGCGTAGTCCTGCGCATCGAGCGCCGACCAGTCGTGCGCTTGCCACGGCAGCGCGGCCGCCCGAACGACGATCTGCAACGCGGCGTCGGTGCCCAGCCAGCGAAAGCCCGTGCGCAGAACCGGATGGCGCGCAATCGCCGCCTGCCATGCGGCGCGCAGCGTTGCTTCTGCGACGCCGCCCGCCAGCGTGAGGCACATCTGGTTCACGTAGAGGCTCTCGTCGCGGCGCGACAGCGAGTGGATCAGCAGACCTTGCTGAAGCTCGGTCGCGGCGTAGACGTCCTCGGTCGTGACTGGATCGAGCGCGAGTTGCGCAAGCTGCGCGGCGTTGAGTTGGGCGTCGGGGAAATCGGCGGGCTGGAAGGCGGCGTCCTGCGCGTGTGCGCTTTCGCATTGCCGCACCAGCGCGTCCAGCTGCGCGCCGAAGGCGTCGAGCAAGGCCGCGGCCGTTGCCTCGGGCACGCGCGCGGGATCGGTGTCCCAGGTCAGCGAAAGCACGCCGTTGACGATCATCGCGTTGATGTCGAGCGCGTAGCGCGCGGGCGCGACGGCGCGCATCGCACCGGGCGCTTCGTGGGTGAAGGCGAGACGCTGTGCGGCGTCGGCGGGCGCATTGGCGAGATCGACGTTCTCATGCTCGAAGCGGCCCAGATAGTTGAACGCGATGGCGGGATGCGAGGCGCTTTGCTGCGCGCGGCGCAGCATGCCGTAGTGCAGACCGCCCTCGTGCACGGCGCGCAGACTCGTCTTCACCGCGCGCAGCGTGGCGAGCGCGTCGTCATGCGCGCTCAGCACGACCGGATAGCGCGTGGTGAACCAGCCTACGGTCGCGCTGGTGTCGAGATCGCCGTCGAGCGGCGCGCGGCCATGGCCTTCGAGTTCGATGGCGTGACGCGTACAACCGTTGCCGCCGCTCCAGCCGTGCAGCGTGCGCACGAGCGCCGCTAGCAGGACTTCGTCGGCGCGCAGGCGCAGCGCGCGCGGCGCGGCGTCGATCAGTCGCTGCGTCGATTGGGCGTCCCACGACCAGGCGAGCGTGCGTGGCGGCTGGTTCGCATGGTGACCCTGCGCGAACGGCAGACCTGATCCAGCGGCGATCACGGCTTCGGCGTCCTGCCAGAGCGTCGCTTCGTGCGTCAGATCGAGCGCGTCTGCGTAGCGCCGCTGCGCCTCGACCCACGCGCTCCACGGTACGGGGACGGCGTTCGCATCGATTGCGGCTTCGGCCTGATCGGCGCAAGCCAGCAACCGCTCCAGATCAGCGACGATCACGCGCCACGACACGCCGTCCACGGCCAGGTGATGCGCCGCGAGCAGCAAACGGCGGCGCCCGCCCTGCGGCTGCTCAACCAGCGCCGCCGCGAACAGCCGGCCGCCAGCCAGATCGAAACCACGCTGCACGGCGTCGCAGGCTGCCGCAAGACGCGCGTCCCAGTCGTGCGCGTGCGCGACTTCGACATGCGTAAGCACGGGCTGCGCATCGAACGCGGCAAGCGGCACGACTTCCTGCTGCCAGCCGCCGTCGGCGCGGCGCTCGAAACGCAGGCGCAGCGCTTCATGGCGCGCGCGCAGCGCTCGCAGCGCGCGTTCCAGACGCGCCGCCGTGAGCGCGCGGCCCGGTTCGAGCAGCACCGCCTGGTTCCAGTGCGGCTCGCCGTGCGGGAAGGTTTCGAAGAAGGCGTGCTGGATCGGCGTGAGCGGCAACGCGCCATGCACGGCGGCCGCGCCCGGCGCGAGCGCCGCGCTCTGGGTCGCAACGATGGCCGCCAGCGCAGCGGGCGTCGGGTGCTCGAACACCTGGCGCGGCGTGACGCGCAATCCGGCCTCGCGGGCGCGCGAGACGATCTGCAAGGTCAGGATCGAATCGCCGCCCAGTTGGAAAAAATCGTCCGAAGGCGCGACCGAGGAGAGGCCCAGCACGCTTGCCCAGATGTCGAGCAGGCGCGCGAGCGGCGAGCCGGGCACGACGTCGGCGTGATCGATATCGGCGGCATGGGCGGGAGCATCGCCATCCGCGAGCGCAGGCGCGGGCAAGGCGCGGCGATCGATCTTGCCCGAGGGCGTGAGCGGCAGCGCCGGCAGCACCACCAGCGCGGCGGGCACCATATAGGGCGGCAGGCGGCGCTGCAATTCGGCGCGCAGTTCCGCACGCAGTTGCGCACCTGGATTCGCAGCATCGGCCCCGGCATCCGCCGCCACGTAGCCGACGAGCCGCGCGGGCGCGTCGTCTTCGCGCAGCACTACGGCGGCATCGCGCACGCCCGCGCAGCGGCGCAGCACGGTTTCGATTTCGCCCGGCTCGATGCGGTGGCCGCGCAGCTTGATCTGCTGGTCGAGGCGGCCCAGGTAGGCGATGCGGCCATCGCTGTCCACGCGGCACAGGTCGCCGGTGCGATAGAGGCGCGCGCCGTGGCCAGCGGAATCGGGCACGAAGCGCTCGGCCGTCTGCGCGGCGCGGCCCAGATAGCCGCGCGCGAGATTGTCCCCGCCGATGCACAGCTCGCCGATGCCGCCAGCGGGCACCGCTTCGCCCGCGCGCGACAGCACGCGCAGGCGGTTGCGCGCGAGCGCCTGGCCGATCGTCACGGAACGATCCGCCGCCACGCGCGCGCCCAACGAATAGATGGTCGTTTCGGTCGGGCCGTAGAGATTCCAGAGATCGACGCCGCGCTCGATCAGCGCGCCCGCGAGATCGGCCGGCAATGCTTCGCCGCCGCTCAAGCCCTGCAGACGCGCGCCCTGCCTTGCGCCTGCGCCGCGCCAGCCGCCCGCGAGCAGCAGTTTCCAGCCCGTCGGCGTGGCCTGGAACACCGTCGCGCCGCTGGCGTCGAGCAAGGCCGCGAGGCGTTCGCCGTCGCGCTGCGTCTCGCGGCTCGCGAGTTCGATTTGCGCGCCCACGGTCAGCGGCAGGAACAGTTCGAGCAGGGAAATATCGAACGACGCCGACGTGGCCGCGAGCCAGGTGTCTGCGGGCGTGAGTTCGAGCGCTTCGCGCATCGTCTGCATCAGGCCGTCGAAGGCGCCGTGCGGCAACGCCACGCCCTTGGGCGCGCCGGTCGATCCCGAGGTGTAGATCACGTACGCCGTGTGCGCCGCGTCGATCGCGGTGTACGCCAACGCGTCGCAGACGTTGTCGTTGGCTTCGTTGGCTTCGTTGGCATTACCGGCGTCGTTGGCGCGCAGTGCGGCCGCATCGATCAGCACCAGATCTGCGCCGATTTCGCGCAGCCGCGCCGCGCCCTCGACGTCGGCGACGCAATAGCGCACGCGTGCATCGCGCAACATCGCGCTGATACGCTGCGCCGGATAGTCGGGGTCAAGCGGCAAGTACGCCGCGCCCGCCGCGAACACGCCCAATCCCGCCGCGATCAGCGCCGTCGAGCGGCCCACGCATACGCCCACGCATTCGTCGGCGCGCGCGCCGCGGTGCTGCAGCACGCGTGCGATGCGGTTCGACCAGCGCGCGAGTTCGGCATAGGACAGCGCGTCACCGTCGCACACCACAGCGCACGCTTCGGGAGTTTGCTGCGCCATGCGCGCGAAACGCCGGTGCACCGGCACGAATTGCGGTTCGCGCAAGACGGCGTCGCCGCTCGCTTGCGCGCCGTCGTCGGGCAGCAGGTCAGCGAGTGTGAGCGCGTTCGTGGCGTTCGTGGCGGCAATCGCTTCGAGCACCGCGACATACTGGTCGAGCAGACGCTGTGCAGCGGGCGTCGAAAGACGTCCGGCGCGATAGTCGAGCAGTACGCGCACCGACGCGCCGCTGCGCACCACGTTGAGCGTCAGGTCGAACTGCGCGCTGCCCCACGGCTCCTCGACGGCTTCGACCTCCAGCGCACCCGCGCGCCACACGCCAGCGGGCACGATCTGCTCGTTGAACATGACGTTGAAGAGCGGCGTCGCGGCGGCGTCGCGCGTGGGCGACAGCAGATCGACGACTTCGGCGAACGGCAGCTCGCGATGGCCGAGCGCCTCGATCACGCGCGCGCCGACTTGTGCGAGCAGCGCATCGACGCTCATGCGCGCATCCGCCTGCACACGCACGACCGCGCTGTTGACGAGATAGCCGACGCGCCGATGCGTTGCGGCCTCGCGCAGGCTGACCGGCATACCGATGCGCAAGTCCGGCTGGTCGTTCAGGCGATGCAGCAGCGCAACGAATCCGGTGAACAGACCCGCAAAGGCGGTCGCGCCCTGGGCGTGCGACCAGTCCGCGAGTTTCGCGGTGAGGGCGTCGCTCAGGCTGCGGGCGACGCGCGCGCCGTGGCCGTGGGTCTGCGGTTGCGCAGCTTGAGAAGCCTGCAGCGGCGCGGCGCCCGTCTCTTCGGGCAAAACCATGCGCGGATGCGACGTGCCCAGCCGCTCGCGCCAGTAGGCGCGTTGTGCGTCCAGATCGACGCCTGCCGCAACGGCCGCCCCGGCCGGAAAATCGGCGGCGAAGTCGAGGCTTGTGCTGGAGGTGTCGGAGGCATCCAGCGCCGTCTCATAGGCCGTCAGCAGATCGCGGCAGACGAGATGCCACGACGCCGCGTCGCAGACGATGTGGTGCGTGACGAGGCCAAGCCGGTAACGCTGCGCATCGAGCCGAACCAGCGTCGCGCGCAGCAGCGGGCCGCGCGTGAGATCGAACGGGCGCGCGGCGGCGGCGGCGAGCGTGGCGTGTGCGTCGGCAAGCGCCGCATTGGCGCTGTCGAGCGCCTGCCACTCCACCGCTGCGTCCTGAACCACGCTGCGCACCGGCAGACCGTCGCGCTCGTCGAAGCGCGCGCGCAGCTCCGGATGGCGCGCGAGCGTCAGCGCCAGCGCGTGGCGCAGCGCGTCCGTGCGCAACGCGCCGTTCAGTTCGAGCGTCGCGCTGACGTGCCAGGCCGGGTCGTTCGGATCGACGCGCCACAGGAACCACAAGGCGCGCTGGCCCGCCGATATCGTCGCGTCTCCCGGCGACGCGTCGGGCGCAACCGGTTGGCGCGCAACGGCGGACGCGCCGTCGCTCACGCCGAATTCGTCCGCGAGCATCGCCGCCTGCGCGCGCACGGTGCGCCGCACGAACACGGCCCCAACCGGCACCGTCACGCCGAACGCCTCGCCCAGCGCCGCCGCCAGCCGCACGGCCGCGATCGACTGGCCGCCTGCTGCGAAAAAGTCGGTATCGGCGTCGAACGGACTATCGGCATCGGCCTGCGAATCGCTGGTCGCAGGCAGCGCCGTGCGCCAGCATTGCGCGACGCGCGCTTCGATTTCGGCATGCCGTGGCGGGCCGTCCGCCAGCTGATCGCCCGCATTGGCAGAACGCGCATCGAGCACCGCAAACGGCGTCAGCGTGCCGGCATTCCACTGCGGCAGACAGGCGCTGCGCTGCAGCTTGCCGCTCGACGTGCGCGGCAGGTCGCCCGGTTCGAGCAGCAGCGCAAGCGTCACTTCCTGCTGGAAACACTCGCCGACCACACGCTGCAGTTCCGCGAACAGCGCCTGCGCACCGGCTTCGCGGCGCTTGCCGCGCGCAACCTCGGCGGCCAGACCGATGCCCTCGCCGCCATCGGCGCGCACGACGGGGAACGCGCTCACACGCCCGCGCCGCACCCAGTCGAGTGCATCGCCAACCGATGCTTCGATATCCTGCGGATACAGGTTCTGCCCATGAATGACGATCAGATCCTTGGCGCGGCCGCACACATGCAAGCGGCCATCGACGAGAAAACCCAGATCGCCGGTGCGCAGCCAGCGCCCGCCCAGGGTGGGATGCGCAACGAAGGTCGCGTCGGACGCCTGCGCGTTGCGCCAGTAGCCTTGTGCGATGCTCGGCCCTTGCACCCAGATTTCGCCGATCACGCCCTCGCCGCGCAGCTCAAGCGTGCGCGGATCGACAATCGCCAGTGCGTGCTGCGCCGCGTGCACGCCGCAATCGACGATCGCCTGGAGGTCGGCGGCGTCTTGCGTCTGCTCGTGCTCCGGCGCGAATTCGCGCGCCTGACCTTCGGCCAGCGCCGCCGCGAGAAAACGCCGCTGCGGCGCACCGCCGCCCGCGCGCACGCCTGTCACCAGCAGCGTCGCCTCGGCGAGGCCATAGCAGGGATAAAGCGCGGCGGCATCGAAGCCGCACGGTGCGAAACGCGCGGCGAAACCGTCGAGCGTCGCCTGACGGATCGGCTCCGCGCCGCAGAAAGCGACACGCCAGCTGCCCAGATCGAGGCCGCCGAGTTGCGCGTCGCGCACGCGATCGAGACAGAGCCGATACGCGAAATCGGGGCCGCCGCTGACGCTCGCGCGTTCGCGCGCCACCGCTGCGAGCCAGCGTGCGGGACGTTCGAGGAAGTGCTGCGGCGTCATCAGCGTGACCGGGAAGCCGCAAACGAGCGGCGACAGCAGCCCGCCGATCAGCCCCATGTCGTGATAGAGCGGCAGCCAGCTAAGCATGCGGTCGGCAGCCGTATAGGCCATCGATTGCGCAATGGCGTCGATGTTCGCGCACAGATTGCCGTGCGTAACCATCACGCCCTTGGGCGAAGACGTCGAACCCGAGGTGTATTGCAGAAACGCCAGCGCCTCGGGGTCGCCCTGCTCGATGCAGAATCCGCTGTCGTGGGCTTCCTGTGCTTCGTTCGCTTGCTGCGGATCGATCAGTTGCGTGTCCGCGAGCGCGTCGCGCAGGCCCGCCACGTCGATCAATGCGCTGCCCGCCGCTGCGACGAGCGCAATCGCGGGACGGCAGTCGGCGGCCATCGCGCGCAGCCGCGCGCCATGCGCGCCCTGTCCCGCCTCGGGCGGATAGGCCGGCACGGCAATCTGCCCCGCGTACTGGCAGGCGAGGAAGGCGACCACGTAGTCGAGGCTGGTCGGCAGCAGGATCAGCACGCGTTCGCCCGCAGGCGCGGCGGCGCGCAGGCGTTGCGCCAGCGCACGGGCGCGGGCGTCGAGTTGCGCGTAGCTCAGCGCTTCGACGTTCGTGTCGCCGTCGACGAGCAATCGCACCGCAGTCTGTTGCGGGCGTTGCTTGAGATGCACCTGCAGCGCGGAAACCAGATCGCGCGCGGGAGCCTGCACGGCATCGGCCGCAACAGCGGCGCGCGCCGCGTCGTCTGCGCGGGAATTGTCACTCAAAGGCATCTTGCTCTCCTGATATCCGCCGTTTCACATTGACGGGCGCGCGCGTCGGCAGCGGCCCGAAAACGATCCGTTAGTTCCCGTGCGCCGCTTCGCGGGCACGGCCAATAAGTCACTGCGGGGAAAGCCCGGCGCACTCGTGGGAGCGCCGTGTGCTGGGGTGACGCGTCAGCGGCGCTGTGCCGATGGGCATCGCTGGACGAGGTGGCCGGTGCGATTGCATGGCGCGCGAGCGTGGTGCAGGTCGCGCGCGGCGCGGTCGGCCAGTTATCCGGAAAAACGACTAAATTGCGGCCTCAGTGCGGGAAGCAGATCGGCAAGCCGCCGTGCGGATGGGCGATCGTGCCCATCCGTACGCCGTAGATCTCGCCGAGCTTGTCGGCCTGCACGATCTCGTCGACCGGCCCGCTCGCGAGCAGGCGGCCGCCTTTGAGCGCGATGAGATCGTCGCAAAAACGCGCGGCCATATTGATGTCGTGGAGCACCACGACCACGCCCAGCCCGCGCTCGCGGCTCAGCGAACGCACCAGTTCGAGCACTTCGAGCTGATGGGCGATGTCGAGCGCCGAAATCGGCTCGTCGAGCAGCAGGCACTCGCTGTCCTGCGCCACCAGCATGGCAAGCCAGGCGCGCTGGCGCTCGCCGCCCGACAGGCTGTCCACGGCGCGCCCGGCGAAGGCGCTGAGATCGGTCAGGCGGATCGCTTCCTCGACTTTCTCGTGATCGGCGTCGGTAAAGCGGCCCAGCGCCCCGTGCCACGGGTAGCGGCCCAGCGCGACGAGTTCGCGCACGGTCATCGCATCGGCGGCGGGCGGTTGCTGCGGCAGGTACGCGACCTTGCGCGCGAACTCGCGGCTGCGCCATTGCGGCAGCGCGCGCCCGCCGAAGCGCACCGTGCCCGCGGTCACCGCCATCTGGCGCGCCAGCAGCTTGAGCAGCGTGGACTTGCCCGAGCCGTTATGGCCAATCAGACCCGACACGCGTTCGGCGCGCAGGTTCAGCGTGAGCGGTGCGAGCAAGGTGCGCTCGCCCACCACGAACGACGCGCTTTCGATTTCGTACATTGGCGTGGCACAGCCTGGCGCCTCGCGATGGCGCTGTGCGCCGTTCTCGGGCGCCGTGTCGTCCAGTACCGCGCCTGATGCTGCTGCCTGCCCGTTCATACTCAAAACCTTTACCTGCCCGTTATTCACTGGTCACCGCCTTTCGCACTGCGTTCGCACGTTGCCGCACATTCATGCCGACATCTGCGCACGCGCGTTGTCGGGCTGCAGTTGCGCTACGAGATCGCTGCCCTTGCCCGTCGCTACCACCTGGCCGTAGTCGAGCTTGATATAGCGGTCGGCGAGATGGAAGAAGCGATCGTCGTGCGTGATGACGAACACGGTCTTGCCCTTCGCCTTCAGTTGCGGCAGCAGATGCTTGTAGAACACGTCCTTGAACACCGGATCCTGATCCGCGGCCCATTCGTCGAACAGGTAGAACGGCCGGTCTTCCAGATACGCAACCAGCAGCGCGAGCCGCTTGCGCTGGCCCTGCGAAAGCTGCGTGGTGGAGAAGGTGCCGTCGTTGATATTGACCTTATGATCGAGCTGCAACTCTTCGAGCAGCGCGCGGGCCTTCGCGTCGAGTCCGTTCGCGCGCATGCCCAGAAGGCTGTCAAACAGGAAGAAGTCGCTGAACACCACCGAGAAATGCTGGCGATAGATCTCGCGCTGCGCCTCGCCGACTGGCTCGCCGTTGAGCAGGATGCGCCCGCTTTCAGGCGGATAAAGCCCCACCAGCATCTTCGCGAGCGTGGTCTTGCCGCTACCGTTGCCGCCGATCAGATAAACGAGCTCGCCCGGCTTAAAGGTGAGATTGACCGGCCCGAGCGTAAAGACCTCGTTTTCCTTCTCGCGGAAATAACGATGCGTCGCGCCCTCCAGCGCGATGGTGTCGAAGCCGGTCGCGGGCGTCGCGGACTCCAGCTTTTCTTCGGGCAGTTCGGCGTTGACCTGCTCGATGCGTTCGAGCGCGACGCGCGCCATGCTGACAGTCGGAATCGCCGAAAGCAGCCCCTCGATCGGCATGATCATGTAGAGGAAGGTCATCGCGTAGCCTGACATCACCGCCGACGACACCGGGAACAGCCGCGCGAGAATAAACAGCGTGCAACCGATGAACACGAACAGGATCATGTTGCCCCAGCTCGCGGCCGCCGAATTCAGCACATAGCCGCGGCTGCGCTGCACGCGCACCGCTTCCACGTTCGGCGCGATGATGTCGTCGATAAAGGCCTGCTTACGCGCCTTGTGCAGCTTCAGTTCCTTCGCACCGTCGAACAGCGCGCGGAAATCCTTGACCAGTTCGTCCTCGCGCTTGCGCGAGCTGCGCAGATGAAACAGCGCTTTGGCGCTGATCAGATGCGAACCCACCACGCCCAACCCGATCGTCGCGATGGCGCACAGCAGAATGGGCCAGGATAGATAGCCCAGGTAGGCAAGACAGCCGGCGATCACCGCGCCCTGCGTGGCGAGCACCGGCAGATTCACGAAGAACACCACGACGTTATCGAGATCCTGCGTCAGTACGCCAAGCGGACGGGCCGAGCCCTGCTTTTCCAGCGCCCTGTACGAAGCCTCGCCGATGCGGCGAATCGTGCGCATGCGCAGCGTGGCCTTGGCGCGCTGGCCGAGCTGCATGAACATCGTTTGCGACAGCGTGCGCGTAATAAGCACGACCAGGCAGATCGCGAGAAATTCAACGCCCAGACGCGCGAGTCCGTCTCTCGACGCGCTCAGCGCCTGATTGATCAACGCGACCAGCGCCGCGTTGCCCAGCCCACCCACGATGCTCATGACAAGGGCGATGAGGAGCGTCCCCCGAGAATTGCGGATGAGGTACAGAAGTAGCGACATGAATTTCCCTTAGACCCTGTATTGAGAGCTTGTCGTTAGTAGCTTGTATCCGGACTTCAAGCCATCGCCACCAGCACGCGGCGCGCGCCGGCAAACGGGGCACGCCCGTGCGACATCAGCAGATTGTCGAGCATCATCAGATCGCCTGCGCGCCAGTCGAACGTCAGCATCGTACGCTCGTACACGTCGCGGATTTCAGCGAGCATGGCATCGTCGATCGGCGTGCCGTCGCCGAAAAAAGCGTGGCGCGGCAGCTCTTCTTCCGGAAATGCGTCAAGCAGCGATTCGCGCAGATCGTCGGGCAGGCTCGAAACATGGAACAGATGCGCCTGGTTGAACCACACCATCTCGCCCGTCTGCGGGTGGCGCAGATCGGCCTGACACACCTGCTTCGTGCGCAATGCTTCCCCGTCGTCGTTCCACTCGTAGTGAATCTGGTTATCCGCGCAAAACGCCTCGACGACCTCGCGGCGATCCGTGTTGAAGACCTTCTGCCACGGCAGATCCAGACCCGTGCCGTAGTTGCGCACATACATCACGCGCTTTTGCGCGAACAGCCGGCGCAACGCTGGATCGATGCGTTTCCACACTTCGCGGCTGTCCGCGACCGGCGTGGCGCCGCCCTGCTGCGCGGCGATATCGCAGTAGAACCAGATCCACGCGGGCCATTTGAGCGTATAGGATTGCTCATTGTGCTGGTCGATCCATTGCGACGCCGGATATTCGGTCGACGAATACACGCCCTTTTCGACGTGCGAACGCGGCGTCGAACCGAATTCGTACGACAGCAACGGCTTGCCGTAGCGCGCAGCGTGCGTGTTGAAGCCCGCCGCGCCCACAGGCAGCGCACCGCGAATCAGCACGCCGCCGTACCGGCTCAATTCACGCAGCAGCGACGCGCGAATCTCCGGGTTGTCGACCAGGGCGTTGGCGTCGAGTCCTTCGCACTCCACGCTCAGGACGCGCGTGCCGTGCATTTCGATCACGCGCTCGCTAAAGCCCTCGGGCAGCAACAAGGTCGGTTCGGCAATCGTCATAGCCTGTGTCCCTTAAGGTTTGTGAACGACTGCTTACTTGCCGGCCGAATATTCGACGCCGATTTCATCGACATATTCCTCGGCATCCTGAGCAGGCGCGTGGGTTGCCATGCGCGGCGCGCTGGCGCCCTGAGCGGCGTTCTTGCGCTTGCGGCTCAGGAACGGGCAGCGATCCTGAGCGCGCTCGCTGTCGTCGGCGAGGAAATACTGCTTCCATTCGAGATTGCCTGGATCGCCGTAAAAACCGAGATCCGGATGCGGTTCCACCTCGTCCCACGTACGCAAACGTTCGCGCACCTGGTTGCGCGCTTCGCGCCCGATCACCTTGTTGGTGATGGTATCGACGAACACCGCGCGCGGCTGGAACAGCAGCACCATGCCCGGCCCGAGATTGCGGCTGTGACGCTTCTTGAACGAAGGGCACGCGCACACCACGAACATCTGCACGCCGCCGAACGAGAATTCCCAGGCTTCGTCGGAGGGATCAGGCTGGAAGTCGGCGCCGGGCGCCTTGTCCACGTTATGCAGATGCTGGAGCGCACCCCAAAAGTGATCGTGATAGTCCTCGTGCGATAGCGGCTGCGCATCGGGCTCGAAGAAGATCGCGATGTTGTGACGGCGGAATTCGACCTGATCCGCCAGGCGCGCGAACGTCGCCATCGTCGCGGGCAAAGTGCTGAGTTCCTTGCCATCGACGTAGGAATAGAACATCTCGCCGCGCCGCTCGGCGATGGTGCCGAAGAAACACGGGTAACCGTCCGACAGCACCTGTGAACGCAGCGTTTCATAAGAGCTGGCGAGCCACGGCGGGATGTCGTTCAAGCCCACCTGATCTTCCAGGATGATGCGCGCTCGCCAGTCGCTTACTTCGCGTTTGCGGCTTTCGACCGCCACCGCGCTTTTGTTTTCCGCCTGCATGATCCTCTCCATCTCAACGGTTTCTGTCCGGGTTTGCTGTCTGCGCGGGCCGTTGGCGCGCACGGATACAACAAACACTCCCCGCGGATCGCGCGTTGCGAGCCCGTCGGGTCAATCAGTCATCCGGATCGTTCATCGAAGAACGGAGCTGGGGAAATACTTGCCTGGCGAAAAGCATCCGGACGCGGTCGGTCTAGCCGCCGCGTTTTACTGCGTGTTTCAGGCCGCAACCGCGGCCGTGGCTGCAGCCGAGGCAGGTGCGCCTTCGAGCAGTTCGGCGATCCACTCCTCGGGAATGATCGGCTGGTCGTAGGTGCATTCAGGGCATACCACCGTCGAGCCATGCAGACGGCCATCAGGAATCAACACCTTGTCGCCCTCGCCCATTTCCAGGCGCATGCCGAGATTGCCCCAGAACAGCATCTGCGTGCCCACCCCGCCGCTGCGGATCACGACCAGACGGTGATCGTTGTGCACATGCGTGGTCGAACAGAGATCGCGCGGCTCAATAAAGGTTTCGCGATCGATTTCCGGGCACTCTGCTTCGATGCGCGTCGCGATCTTTTCGGCCCACTCGATGTAGTTGTCGATCGCAGACAGCCATTTGAGCTGCTCGCCCAGATCCCAACGGCCACGCTCCGCGAGCTTTTCGCCCGCGCCGAAACCCTGGCCCACGCGGTACAGACCTTCTGCACCGTAGGCGTTATCCACTTGCGCGAGCGCACGCGAGAAGCGCGCGACGAGATCGTCGGTGTCCACCGGCGCGCTGCCTGGCTGCACGAGATGCGGGCAGGCTTTCGCGAGTGCGGCAGAGAACGCCAGCGCTTCGGCTTCGGCCGTGAAGGTCGCACCGAGTAGCTGGAACGCGCGATCGGGGCGCGTACCGAGCGCATACAGCAGATTGGCCTTGGCCATGCTGGTGGGCAGATAGAACTGCCAGTACGAATGCTCGCGCTGCGTCGCACCGACGAATTCGGCCACACGCGCCAGCATCGGATCCTTCGCGGGCGTGCTGGTTTCAGGACGATCGGCGGGCTCGACGAAGTCGAAATAGCCGGCCGCCACCGCGCGCTCGACCGCCTTGCGACGCGACGGCGCGAGACTGTAGCGCTGGATCATGATGAAGCGCAGACCCTCGATCAGATAATCGTTGCGCATGAGCAGCGCGAACATATCAGACCAAAACTTTTGCTCGGCCTCCAGTACCGCACGCAACCGTTCCTCATAGCGCGCGACGGTTTCGCCGCGGCGGCCTTCGCTGCCGAGGAACGTAAAGCCGTAGTGCTCCAGGAACGGACGGATGCGCGCGCCCAGCACCTGGTTGCGCTCTCCGTAGAACGCATCGAAACGCGCGAACTCGGCGACCGCATCCGTAGCGTGGGCTTTTGGCGCACGCGCGATGCCCACTTCGTTGAGCGACATCAGCAAACGTTGCGTCGCCAGCGACGGCAAACGGCTTACCCGATCGGCGGGCACGGGTTTCTTGAATTGCAGAAACTCAAGGTCTTCCGGACGCAGCGGCCGACGATAGTAGTCCTCATCGAGTTCAAGCTCTTCGACCGCCGCGCTGCGAAAAGCGTGATGCGACGCAAATTCGCGAATCAACGCAAGCATTTCCTCGCGCTGTGCGACGTAAGGTGAAAAATCGAAAAGCGCAGACGAGTTGTCCGCCATACAGACCTCCACGGGAGATGCGGGATATCAGGCGTGCGAACACGCAAACGCATTGCCCGACTGACCGCTCAATTGGAACGCCCTCGCGAGGCTGCCGGCGACCAGCCCAATTAGCGCATCGCGATGGGTATTGATAAAAAAATGATCCGCGTCGAGCGTGTGCTGCTCGCACGCACCCCGCGTTTCCAGCGACCACGCCGCAAGATTCACCGGATCGCACGCGATCTCGCGATCCTGCGCACCGCCCGCCACCAGCATCGGACAATCGAGCGGCACACGCTGCCGGTACGTATAACTGCCGCATAGATGAAAATCGGCCCGCAGGAACGGCAGCACGAGATCCATGAATTCGCGGTTCGCCAGCAATTCCTCGGGCATACCGTTGAGCGAGCGCACTTCATCCACAAACTCGCTTTCCGGACAGCTCAGCCAGTGCAGCGCGCGCTCGCGGCGGCTTGGCGCCTTGCACGCCGAAACACCGAGCCAGACCGGCTCGACACCGTGACGCTCGCGAATCGCATGCGCGAGTTCGACGGCGATCAGCCCACCCATGCTGTGCCCGAAGATCGCAAAGGGCCCCTGGAGATACGAGACGACATCGTCGAGCAACAGATCGAGCAGCGCAGGCCACGCATGCAACGCGGGCATCGCGTGCCGCACGCCGCGTCCGGGCATGTGCAGCGGCGCGAGCTTGATCCAGCCGGGCAGGCGCTGCTGCCACTCGCGGTACACCGCGGCGCTGCCACCCGCATACGGCAGACAGAACAGCGTCAGCTCACCTTCTGCTGCCGCCTTTTGCGACGCGAAATGCGACATCAGGCCGATGAAGCGGCATTCGTTTCGGCAGCGGCTTCCATCGCCTTGCGCAGGCTCGCGGGGCGCATGTCAGTCCAGTGCTCCTCGATATAGGCCAGCACATCTGCCTTCAGGCCTTTCTTGCCGACGGCCTGCCAGCCGGCGGGAATCTGCTTGTAGCTCGGCCAGATCGAGTACTGCTCTTCCTGATTGATCACGACCTCGAACTCGGCGTTTTCGTCATCCCAGCTCACTTTTCCTGCCCTCCATCCGTTTCAGTTAAGGCCTGCTTGATGCCCATTGAATGAGAATGCTTCTCAATCAGAATAGAAAGTTAATTCCTCTGATGATGAGTGTCAAGGGGATTCACTCAAGCCCACACGAGCTTTAATGACGTTCTAACGGGTGTCATTGAAAAAGCGCGGGGTTGCCTTCAAAGGGCTTACGGTTTGCGGGGATGCGGAGGTTTTTGGGGGCACGGCGGTGAACTTCCGGACAAGCACGATTCATCCGGCTTGCCCGATGCCGCCGAACTCGCCGTGTTACGCGCCTGTTACGTGGACGGGGCCGTCCGGCCCGCGGGCGTATTCGGGCGCATCCGGCGACGGCCGGTGGCGCGCGCGTGCCGTGCACCGCGAGGATCTGGCGGCCCTCCTCGATCACCCTGCGGATGAACGCAGCCAGCACGCGAAGGCGGTCGCCCAGGCCAAATTCTTGGACTACTTTGGAGGTAGTCCAAGAAAATAGCCGCATCCCCACTGGGTCAGTTTTGCACGCCTCTTCCCGGCATACACTCCGGCACTTCAACTTATGCCTTCTCCTCCAGCAGGAACGCAAGCGCCTGCTTGGCGGACGACCGCTCGATCTAGTAGCAGTGCCAGGTATATCGTGGAATCCCCAACCGGCGACGACGGTGAGATGCGATACCCCGCACTGCGGACAAGTGGCAAAGCGCCTAAAACAGAGTCCGGCCACAACCTGCCATTCAGCGCGCAGCCAAACCTGCCGTTAGGATAACTTCACTAACGAACACCGTTCGCGTCCGGCAACGAGTGGCTGGAATAAGTCTGGACTATGCCACTTGCATCGAACACAGTGCGTGAGGCAATGATCTCACCTAGGCATCGGGTAGCGATCGGCTAGTTTCAGCCATTCGACATTCTGCGTGAATCGTCGACAATACGTACACTTAGGTCATGTCAATATCGAGTTGATTCATTAACCATTGATTTTTATATAAATCAGGAATGAAGAAAGTCACAAAATTGGTCACAGCTTTAGCGATATCAACGTGCGCTTTTAGTTCCTCAGCGTTTACGCCGACAATTTATTCGAAGGGAATCTCGATCCGCTTCGACGAGGGGAAATTTTCACTATCGGATCACGAGAAATCTCGACTGGCAAAGTTGATCGTGAATCTGGACGACTTTGTATCGCTGAATGTCTTCCTTGTCATCGCTCACGGAGACGTGGTATCAGGCGATGAAAATCAAGATTTTCAAACTATGCTTGCTGGCGCGCGCGCAAATGCGATCAATAGTTTTTATGCTGAGCGCGCTTCGCCTCAGTTTCATGCTCTCATTCACACTTTCACTGAGCCGATAAAAGCGGGGAGTCAGGTAGATGAAGTTGGGCGTGCGGAGGTCGTGGTCGAGGGATTCTGTAAACCTGGGAATGACGTAGTGTGCAAGGAGCATTGGCCTCCCAGCCAAATTATTGAGCGCGAGTGAGCTGGCTTACTCGCGCTGGAAGCTACTCTCACCCGTTGATCGGCAGTTTTAAGGAAATCTGAACGGACACTGCTCGCGTTCAGCAGCCACAGGCTGGAACGGGTCGCACTCGGCCGGCCGCTCGACTTCGATGCTACCTTGGCTCATGTAAACTGCATGAGCACGTAGTCGGCCATAAGCGGTCGTTCGACAACGATGCGTTGGTCGTCGGCAATCGACGTTGTTTAATCACTGCGGCGGCTAACGCATGAAAGGCGAAATGGGGACTTTTGGTGATCCACCAAACGTTGCAGTCATCGTAACCAGGAGCGTTGTGTACGAGCAGGATTGGATCGCCTTTGTGTCGCACGACTATGAGGACGGTGCGTGGCAATTTCACGGCTCTCAATCTAACCCAATGCAGGAAACCGATGCGCTTGTGGCAAGTTCGCAAAGTATCGTTCAGTTGGACGACTCGGTTCGAGATTTATCCGATCTTCCAGTTGGGTGGCACGCCTGGCGAACCACAAGGGAAATGCCGTGGCTCAGGGCGGAGACGGAAACGTGAGGTCGCTCAATCGCCGCTTAGGGCGAGTCTCACTGTCCATCAATCTTGGTCGCTTTGAGCCTATCCGCCGCCGCAGCGCGCTCCTGCGCGCCTGATGGGACGGTAGCCAGGCCAAAACCCGCCGCTCAGCGAGCAGCCGAAGCTGCCGTTACATCGACCGGTTGATTCCGCTGCCAGTTTCGGCCACTCATGGAGGCAAACGGACTGCGCCTACTTCACACGCGCAATTGAAACTTAGATGGATGTCGAAATAGTTGTTGACCTCAAAAATCTCCTTAGATATCGTTCTAATTAGACGCTCATCTAAGGATTCGTTATGGATAACGAAGAGATTGCCGAAATGGTTCGGGTGTTGAAGGCATTGGCCGATGCTACGCGCCTCAAGATTCTTGGGTTGTTGACGGAATGCGAGTTGAGCGTCGGCGCGATTGCGCAAGCCCTGAAACTAACCGAACCGACTATTTCTCACCATCTTGCCCGGCTTGCTGAGGTCGAGTTAGTGACGATGACCAAGCTCGGCAACACTCGAGCCTACGCACTCAATGCTCCGAATCTCCATAAATTTCAAAAACATTTCGACCTGACGCCGCCCGAGGAGCAAGCGGCTGTTGACGTACTTGCAGAGGTCGATGCCGAAACACAACGAATCCTCAAGTCGTTCATTGTTGGGGGGCGTTTGATCAAAATTCCGGAGATGCGGAAGAAACGTCGTGTCATTTTGCACTGGCTCGTTGATCAACTAGATCCGGCTTCCGAGTACTCTGAGAAAGAGATCAACGCGTTTCTCAAACAGTTTCACGAGGATTTTGCTACGCTGCGCAGAGAACTGGTCGACAATCTGTTGATGACACGCCAAAATTCGATTTATCGCCGGTTGTAATAGACCGAGCGTGTTCAGTTTCGACGCCGTTAGTTCGAACGACCGTTATCGCAAGATTTGATTGTCTCTTGTGGGTCGCTTGCAGCCAATTCCCCGCACACTTCAAGCGAAGCACGCGTGCTCAAGCCGATACGACCGGCCGGTCGTTTGCTATTTCGCCCACGCTGGACACGGCGCAGTTCTGCACCAACCCAGTTCTGCCCCAGGACATTGACGTGCCGGAGCTGTCCCGCTTCGCTGCGCAAGGGCAATCCGCTCGCCCTGAGACGCAGCTTGAACGGTGCGCCGGTTTAAATCGCACTTCGCCGCGCTCCGCATCGATTCAACTCGCGGGGCGCGATAACTTTCCCTACGTCTCACAACGCGCGCGATTCAAGCACCATCATCACCGCGTCCTTGATACGTTCGCGCTCAACCGTATAGGTTTGCATCAACTGTTCGCGATCGTGCATGGCAATCGCGTTCAACAGAGACCGTTCGAGATGGGCATGCATCGCGTCATCCGGACGATTGGCTTCGGTTGCCAGCGCACGATAGCGATCGGTCAACCGGATCAGCCTCAACGCCTCGCGACGGATGATTTTCTCCGGCGACAGGTCGAACAAACAGGCATAGAACGCGTAGTACTCCTCGATCCACGCCGAACGCTGACGTTTGCTCAGGTGTTCGTCGAGCTTCGATAGCATGGCGTCCAGCGTCGCCGTCTGCGCCTTGTCCGGCCACGCGATCGACAAAAACAGTTCTCTCTCGATCAGGAACCGCGCGCGATAAAGCTGCGCCGCTTCGCTCGACGACAGCGGCGCCACGAAAAAGCCGCGATTTGGATCGTGCACGATGACACCCACTGCAGCCAGCAGATTGAGCGCTTCGCGCACCGGCACCCGGCTGATATCGAAGCGCTCCGCCAGTTCGGACTGCCGCAATTGCTGGCCCGGCGAGAGCGTACCCAGGTTGATCAGCTTGCGGATATCTTCGGCAACCTGCGCGGGGATATCGATATCTTTCAGTTCGATTTTGCTCACGGGATTCGTCGTCTCTCTAGCGTTTGAATGCGTCGGTGTTCGCATCTCACAGCCGCTATTCTAAGGGCAGTGCCAGCGCGCCTGTTCGCCAGCCGCGACAACGGCGACCAGGCGCTCGCTCACATCCCGATCAGGCAATCCCGGCGCGGCGATCGCGGATCAGAAAGATGATGAACATCAGCCACGAAACACCCAGCCCGAAATAATCGAAATTGCGCAGCGGACGATAATCCGCATAGCCAAGCCCGGTCGAACCGATACATGCCGCCGCCGTCAGCAGCAGACAAATGCCCACTGCGATTGCCGTTTCTTTTTTCATCTCGATCTCCTGATTCAAGCTTTGCCATGCCGCGCGGAAGAAAGCGGCTGGCTCAGAGGCTCGGTGCCGGTCTCGTTTTTGAAGTAGCCCTTCCAGCCATCCCAAAGCCACATTGGTTTGAGTGTGGGACGGAACACCGAAGCCATATAGCCGCTATAGGCAAGCAGCAGCAGGCCGTTCATCAGCAGTTCCTGCGGGCCCGAGAAAAGCTGACGCGGCGTCGCAACAACGAAGGTGTTGAGCCAGAAGATGGTTACCGTAGTCGGCATTTCCAGAATGAGGGCAAGCATCACGAAGCGGTTCGTCAGCAGCATCGTGCCGAAGACGAACTCCATGTACTTGACCGCGGGATACAGGTGGATCGTCGTGGCGGCCGCAACGTAGGCACCGCCGACGCCGGGAATCGGTGGAACATATCCGCTCGTGATGTATCGGATACCCGAGAAAAAGAGGTGGGCTCCGAAGTAGAGCCGCAGCCACATGATGACGTACTTCCATGGTGAGGTGCTGGCGCTGTTCATACACTGTCTCCTGAATACTCGTTAATAAGTCTTCCAACCACGAACCGTGGAACGCCGGGCGAAAGCGCTGCGTAGGTGCTCCGCTTGCCTCGACGAATCCCGGTCACAACTCACTCACCCACACTGACCGCCGGTTTTCCCGGCGTGCCGATGCGGGCGAGCAGCGTCTCGTCGACGTCCACACCGTAGCCGGGGCGCTCGTTCGGGTAGGCAAGACCGCGATGAAAGCGTTGTCCGCCCAGCGCGAGATCCTCGCCTGCGGGAATGTCGTCGCTATTCCATGCTGCATGCACCGCGAGCGGCCCGGCGCTTTCGCTCATGAACTGGCAGGCCCACTGATCGGCGACCCATAGATGCGTACTCGGACAGGCCTCGATCCCGGATCCGATCAGGGTGCTGCAAAACACCGGCAGGTCGTAAAGCCGGCACACGGCCAGGAAGCGCTGAGACTTCAGCAGACCGCCCACCTTTTGCACCTTGAGAATGACGCCATCGGCGCTACGCCGTTCCGCGATTTCGCGCAGATGGTGCAGTTCCTGCGCGCCCTCATCCGCATATATCGGCGTCTCGACACGCTCGCGCAGACGCGCCATCCCATCGCGATCCCAATGCGGCAACGGTTGCTCGACGAAATCGAGCCGATACCGATCGAGCCGCCTGATCGTGCGCAGCGCTTCTTCATAGTTCCAGGAGCCATTGGCGTCCAGCATGATGCGTGCGCCGTCGCCTAGTGCAGTGCGCACGGCCGCGGCCGTTGCGATATCGTTCTCAAAGGTGCCGCGGCCCACTTTCAGCTTGAATGCCGCGTAGCCTGCCTCCCTGGCGGCCACAGCCGTGCTGGCGACCTGCTCCGGCTCGCCCGCCGACAGCACCCAGCCCAACGGCACCGCCTCGCGCGTGCGGCCGCCGAGCAGGTCATAGACCGGCACACCCAGCGCTTTGCCCTTCAGGTCGTGCAGTGCGCAATCGACCAGCGCCTTGGCCTGATTGTTATCGCGTGCCAGCGTGTCCATCGCGCCGACGATCTTCTCGATATTGCGCGGATCCTCACCAAGCAGGATGCGCGGCGCAAAGACGTCGCAGATCATGCTGACAATCGACGCCTGGCTTTCTCCGCGATACCAGGACGACGTGTCGCCGGACTCCGCCACGCCCACCAGCCCGGTATCGGCATAAACGCGCAGCAACACGGTATTCAGGCAGGTGATCGTCACGTTCGGTAGTCGAAGCGGCTTCTTTAACGGCATCGACAATGGGATGCATTCGATTCGGGTGATTTTCATGGCAATAAGAGGAGCGAGGTTCGAATAGACGTGGCGCGCGCCACGATGTGTCATGAGGCTTCGGCTGCGCGAGCGCGAATCGATCGGCTGACGCGCATCAGCAGCACGATCGCAAGGCCAACAGATACGACGTAGCAGGCAACGAACGCGTGACCGAGCGCGCCCGCCCCCGCGAACAGCACACGCGCCACGAGCGCGACAACCGTGGGCCCGAGCGCAAGCCCGAACAGATTCGTCACGAGGTAGTAGATCGCGGTGAGCTTGCCCATCATGTTGCCGGGCGTGAGATTGGCCATCGTCGCCCCTCCCGCGACGGCGAATACCGCAAAGAAGAAGGTCTGCGCCGCATACGCCAGGATGCCCAGTTGCGCGGATTCGATCCACGGAAACGCTGCGGTGACGAGCGCAGCAATCGCGGTCGAGACGATCGCCACGCGCACCGGCGCGTCGACCATCCCCCGCTTGCGCAGGCGATCGGCAACGCTGCCCCAGATCAGCAGTCCCGCCGGAGACGCGATCAGCCCGACGGCCCCCAGCGTCTGACCGATAACGGGGCGGCTATAGCCCATGGTTCGCGCGATGATCTCGGGCAACCACGCCATCTGACTGCCAATTGCAATGCCGTATAGGCAGATCGCACACCACAGCGGCAGATAGACGCTTTTGCGCGTCCAGGCATATCGCAGGGCATCGCCGTAGCTGACCTTGTCGGCGCTCACGGCGTCGCGGCGCGTAGGTTCGCGCACGAGCCAGAGCATGAGCGCAAGCGGGATGCCAAGCAGGCCCGGCACCACCAGCACGAACTGCCACGGCTTGAGCAGACCCAGCAGCGGAATCCCGGCGAGATGGCCCGCGGCCGAAAACTTCAGCAAATAGCCGCCCAGCACGAGCGCGAGGCCTGTGCCCAGCAACGGCCCGATGTTGTAGATCCCGAACGCCAGGCCGCGACGCTCGGGCGGAAACGCATCGCGGATCATGGATGCAGCGGCGGGCGGCAGCACAGCTTCACCAACCCCCAGACCAATGCGCGTCAGGAACAGAAGCAGATAGGTCTGGCTCAGACCGCACAGAATCTGCACACCCGACCACAGCAACATCGCACCGCCGAGCAGACGCTTGCGACGCCAGTTATCGACGAGATAACCGGCCGGGATGCCGAGCACGCTGTAAAGCAGCATGAACGACAGTCCGAGCAGCCAGCTCACCTGCAAGTCCGATACGCCCAGATCCTGCTTGATCGGCCCGACCACCAGCGAAATCGCGCCACGATCGATGAACGACACCACATAGACGATCGTAAGGATCACCAGCAGCGGCCAGCCACCAGCGCTGATTGCCCCTTCGGCGACAGTGAAAGGCGCCTGCGATCCGCCGGCGCGATCGGCGGAACGAGGCGGTGCGTCGTGCGCAGTGGGGTTCTCGTACATTGCTGTCTCCTATGAAGCGATATTTTTTATGTGATCGGCTTCTGTATTGGGTTTCGCTAGCGGTCCCACGCAGGCTCATCAACCGCTGCGCGCGCCGCAGTCGTACCTGAGACGATGAATTCGGCAATATCGCCCATCGAGTTGTAGTAAGGCCCCCATAGCGACCCACACTCACCGATGGCATAAAGACGCGGAATCGGCCGGTCGTCATGGTCGAGCACACGCTGGCGCGCATCGTGTTTCGGGCCGCCGTGCGTGTTGAGATAAGTCGGGAACATTGGGCCGATTGCGTAATACGGCCCGGTATCGAGCGACACGAGAAAGCTGCTACGCCCGTGGTCAGGATCGTTGCCCTGCTCGCAATGCGCGTTGTAGCGCGCGACCGTGTCCTTCAGCGCCTCCGGATCCAGGTGACCGGCACGCGCCACGCCGGGGATGTCAGGCCAGCAGCACTTGAGCGCCAGTTCCTCCAGCGTGTCCGCGCTGATGATCGAGCCTTCATCCAGCTCTGCGAGGTTATCGGCGCTCCAGGCAGGCGTGCGTGAATTCAGCGTCGTCATGGCCGCGCCACCCGCGCGAACTTTCTCATCGAAAATCTGGAATACCGGAACGTGGCTGAATTCCGGCACCTCCGGCGTGGTGGCGAGCCAATTGTCGCGATTAGCCAGGCCGTGGCGCACCTCGGCCGTGTCGGTCGTTTCGTTGTGAAAGCGCTTTGCATGCCGGTCAACCCATATCAGGCTGCCGCCATCCTTGAATGCCCCCGAGTTGTAGCCGAATCCGGCAATGCGATTCAGGTCGTACGTCACATAAACATGCCCGCGCTTCGACTTGATGCCCCAACTGAGCGGTCCCGCCACGGCATTCATGTGCCAGAGTTGCGCGCCCACCGCCTGCGCCATACGAATACCATCGCCCGTCAAATTCGGACTGCCAAGAAAATAAACAGGACAAGGTGTGATGAATTGACGACACATCGATTCGTCGGCTTCGAAACCGCCGCTGGCCAGCACAGTCGCCTGGCGGGCCTTGACTGCCAGCGTCTCTCCGTCGGCGGTGCGTGCCTCGACACCGAGAATCTCGCGCGTCACCGGATGCTGCACGAGTCGCGTGACCGTCGTACTACAGCGCACGCGCGCGCCGCGCTGCTCAGCCACCGCCGCAATCGCGTTATACAGTCCCGCTCCGCCGGGCGCCGACACCACGCTCATGCCCTGCACGCTCTCGCTGCCCGGCGCGCCGGGAAACTCGGGGAAAAAGCCCGGCGCGCTGAATGGCTTCGGATTGTCTTTCAACGGCAGGCCGAGTTTGTGCTGAAAAGCGGGGATGGCCTTCAGCCCCTGTACAAACTGTTTGAGCACACTTTCGTCGGTTTGTCCGGCGCACAGCCAGTTCATGTACTCGAAGGTCGCCTGCTCGTCGTTCGACGTCATGATGAGGCCACCGGCGACGCACACCGAATTGCCGCCACCGCGCTCGCCTTTTTCGAGGATCAGCACATCGGCGCCCAACTCTGCCGCACTCAGGGCGAAGGTCGCGCCCGCGCCGCCGTATCCCACCACCACCATATCGGCTTCCAGGTCCCAGCGGGGCGAGGACCACGTCACCGTCAGTTCATTGTTCTGCATCGATTCTCTCGCGACAAACGGATGGGTACACTCAGGCGGCCTGGTTCACCGGCTGTTCGGCCGAACGCAGCCGGTCATAGATTTCGTTGTAGCGAAGCACCGGTGCATCCATGGCGAGCATGATCATCTTGCTGTCCGGCGAACGGCCGATCAGCTCCTGCTGTGCCTCGATGATGAATTTGTCTTCCTGAAACGCCGCGTCGGCAATGCCGAAGCAATGTGCCTTGAGATCAGCGCCCTTGGCCCACGGGCCGAAGTTGTAGAAGAACTTCGACTTCGTCGCACTGACGGGCGTGATCATCTGGTTGGTGCAGCGCGCGAAGATGGGGGCTTCGACGGAACCGTCGCTGCCCATGCGCTCCTGAACGCCGGGCGCGTAGGAATGAATCGTCAGGATGAACACGCCGGGAACGAGGAAGGTGCTCACCACGCGGTCGTCGGACGGCACTTCGCCGAAATACGGATTCGACTGACGCCCCGCGTGCCAGCGGTCGGCCTGCACGCCGCGCTCAAGCACTGCCATGCCTCGTTTCGTTTCGCTCTCTTTCATCAGCTTGAGCGATTTCATGTTGCTGCCGCCGAAGGTCGATTCGTGCACAAACGGCGCGTGCGAGAGATCCAGCAGATTGTCGGAGATCAGTTCAGCGTTTGCGTCGATGTCGAAGCTCGCGCAGACCATCGCCCAGTCCGCGTCGTCGGGGCCGATGATCGGCGGAATCAAGGCAGCGTCCGCTTTTTGCGGATCGCCCATCCAGACCCATGCGGCGCCGTGGCGCTCCTCGATCGGATAGGCACGCACGCAGACTTTGGCCGAAATGCGCTCCTGGCCGGGGATTTCGGTGCAACGGCCGTCGGCGGCAAACTTCAAACCGTGATACATGCAGCGCAGTTCATCGCCCTCCTTGCGCCCAACGGTCAGCGGCACGAGCCGATGCGGACAGCGGTCTTCCAGTGCGGCCAGCGTGCCATCCGACTTGCGATAAATCGCAAGCGGCTCGTCCATCACCGTGAATGGCACGATTGCGTCAGCGGAAAAGTCCGCGGCCCATCCCACCATGTACCAGCAGTTGCGAAGGAACATCGTTTGTCTCCTGATCGATTGATGCGGCCCGCCATGACGGCAGAGCCATCGTCGAAATCAACAAATAGTATTCAATTTAGTATTCATCATGTTATGCGGAGTCTCCGGTGAGCACAAGGATGCGCGTCGGGGGGTATACCCGCAAAAAACGATGAAGTTCAGAGACCTCGTGCTTCGAGCGAGGCGAGCAGATGGCGTTCGACCTCAGCGCGATCCGCAAGAAAGCCCGCCAGTAAGGCATCGCGATCCTGTTTCGCGAGCGCTTCAACAAGATGGTGTTCAGGCGTGGCGGGGAACCCGGCGCCCCACGAAGCCGCCGGTGCAAGCGCGCGGTAGCGATCGGTCTGGCGCATCAGTCGCATGGCCTCCCGCGCGATCACGTGTTCAGGTGAAAGTCCAAAGACGAACGCATGAAACCGGCCATGCACGCGCAGCCAGTCGGCGCGTGCCGCCACGGCCAGTCCACAATCCAGAATCGCCAGATCGTCTTGCAGAATCCGCAGTTCAGCCCGCGTAGGCCAGCGCACCGTACGCAATAATTCGGATTCCAGAATTCTTCGGATCAGATAAATCTGCCGCGCCTCGACACTCGAAAGCAATGCAACCTGAAACCCACGATTGGGATCGTGTTCCACGGCCGCTTCGGCCACCAGCAACTTCAGGGCTTCGCGAACCGGCGCACGGCTTACACGGAATCGCTCCGCTAGCTGGAGTTGCGGCAGCGACGCGCCGGGCGCGATCACGCCGTCGTTGATCATCTCGCGAATGCCAGCTGCAATCTGTGACGGCAGATCGGGCGCCCTTCGGGCGGGCTGAACGGGCCCGTCGGCGAGCGGCTCGTCGTCTGGCGGCGCGCTGGCGCCAGACGTCGTGACCTGAAGCGATTCAATGCGTGCGCCGCGCAGCAATTCAGCGCTCCCAGTACACGGCGTTTGCCGTGCCATGCAGCACCTGTTGCTGCTGCGCTTGCGACAACAGGCCCACGGATGCCCGCGCGAGTTCGACCATATCGCTGTAGTTGCCTTTGGACTGCGCCACGTCGGAGCCCCACATGACTCGCTGCGCGCCGAAAGCGCTCACGACCTTGGCCACCACGGGCGCGGCAGGTAGATCCAGCGCTGCCAGCTTGCCGAGGTTGATCATCGAATACAGCAGGTAAACGTTCGGCTGGTCATCGAGTGCGAGCAGCGCTTCGTCCACGCCGTAGTGGGGCGCACCCGACTCGCCCACGATATTGGAGAAGTGATCGAGCACGACGGGCGTATCGGGGAAGGACTTGAGCACGGGCAGCAGCGCGCGCAACGCGGCCTCGCGATTCCAGCGGTAGAAGTGCAGGCGCACGGAGCCGCCCAGTTCCGCGACGGTTTCCCACGCGCGCAATGCCGCTTTCGACGAAAACCAGCCCGGATCCGCGCCTTTGTGCGGCTCGGTCAGCCGAATTCCCACCGAGCCGCGTTCGCGCACCCAGTAACGCACTATTTCGTCGATGTCATCCGCAAGGGCATCGACCATGCACAGCGCGCGCAGACGTTCGGGATACGCCGCGGCCGCATCGCAGACGTAATCGTTGTGAAATCCATAAATATGGGCACGTTGCACGGCCAGCGCGCGCTCCACGCCATTGGCGTCGAGCAGCGCGATCAGCCGTTCGGCAGTGACCGGGTTGTCGAGCGCGCCGTCTTCGAGCGTACCGCTCAATGGAGACGGCGGATATCGGCCCACATCGGCGGAAATCAGATGGGCATGACTGTCAATCATGGTGTCTCCATGGCATGTTGTGTTCGGTTTGCGTGTTGCTAGAGGTGCCCGGGCTTAGCGCCACGGGTCTACGCATACATGGATTGCGCCTTCGATGCCTCGCCCGGCCGTCGCGAGAATCGCCTCGTGGGTCTGCGCCAGTCCGAACGTGTGCGAGCACACCTCGTCGAGCGGATAACGGCCCGACGCGATATAGCGCAAAGCAAGCTCGACGGCGGCGTAGCTGCGCCCGCGCGGAGCGCGCACCGTCAGATAGCGCTTCTTGATTTCACCGATCGGCACCTGCTGATGCAGGCCATTCAGGCTCAGCCACGCACCCTTGGCGGCGAGCGCGATGGCCTGTGCGGCCACCGAGCCATCGGGGTCGCCCGTGGTATCGACCACCACGTCGACGCCCCGCCCGTTCGTCACGCGCATGACCTCGGCTTCGAGATTCTGGTCTTGCACGTCGATGGCGTGATCCGCGCCCATGCGCAGTGACAGGTCGAGGCGGCTTCGATCGCGTGTCATGCCCGCGAGGATGACCGTGAGCGAGCCAGCAGCCTTCGCGGCGAGCACGCAACCCAGACCCTGCTGGCCCGGCCCGAATACCAGCACGGTTTTGCCCGGCCCCGCACCGCCATCATTGCAGGCCCATTGCACGCCATTGCCGAATGGCACGGCGAGCGTGGCGTGCGTCGCCGGCATATCGTCAGGAATACGATGCATGACGGTATTAAGTGGCAAATACATGTACTGCGCGTAACCACCCCACAGATGCGGTGCGATCTCGCAGGTTGACATGCCGAAGCGCAGCGTATTCAGACGATCCTTGACGTTGAAAAAGTCGACTTCCATGCACAGACGAAAATCGCCCTTCATGCACCACTCGCAGTGCCAGCACGGCAGATATTCGTGCAGTGCCACGCGATCGCCAGCCTTCACCCCCCAGCGCCGCGCCGCGACCGGCCCGACGGCTTCCAGCGTGCCGACGTTCTCGTGACCCATGATCAGCGGCGCGTGATCGGGCTTGCGGTAGACCTCCGGGTCGCTGCCGCCCACACCGCTCGCTTCCACGCGCAGAATGCCCGTATCGGACTTCAGGTCGGGATAGTCGAACTGGCGCAGTTCGGTTGTTTCCGCAGCAGTCTTGACCGCCGCCCACACTTTCTTTGACATCGCTTGTCTCCAGTCCAGATTGTTCTCGCCACATTCAGCGCGCACGAAATACCCGCAGCGCGTTGTGACAGAAAATGTCGTCCAGCGCCTGCGCCGACTGCCCAGCCAGACTCTGCATAGCGAACTTCAGCGCATTGCCGTAGCCCTCGCGTGCACTCACCACGGGGAAATCGCTGCCCCACATCAGGCGTCGCGCGCCGAATGCCACCAGCGCCTGCTCCACCAGCGGATGGCTGCGCCCGCCGAACGGCTCGCCATCGCGCAGTGCCGTGGGCGAGCGCGGCATGAGTTCGCCCATGCCGGGCAACTTCAGCATGACGTTCGGCAAACGTGCGAGGCTGAACACGGCTAGCCGCAGCGCTAACGCTTCGTCGGTATCGACGGGCGCACTCGACCCGCCAAGGTGTTCGAGCACGACGGTGATTTCCGGCAACGCGGCAAGCAGCCCGGCAAACGCGGGGGCGGCAAAAGCCTCCGCCGATCCCACGCAGCTCACGGGCAAGCCACATCGCTGCGCGGCGCGCCATACGTCAGGCAGCGTGCCGTCGGGCAGGCACGCACCGGGGCGCAGACGCACCCCGGCCGCGCCCGCGTGCGCCAGACGCTCCACTGTTGCGCCAGCCTCGGGCGCCTGCGCATCCACCCATACGACACTCAGGAATCGCTCGCCGTAACGCGAAACGCAAGCTTGCTGATAGCCGTTGTCGACCTGCCCGATCATCTGGGTGAGCACGGCGGTTTCGACGCCATGCCGGTCCATGTGATGCAGCAGTGTCTCGACGGGCTCGTACCAGCACGGCGAGACATGCGCATGGCTATCGACGATCATCGCCGCCTCCGGGCGCATCACGCAGTCAGCGCTACATCGGGATTGAGCGGCACTTCCTGCTTCCAGGTGCGCTCGCTGGAGAAGATCACGGTGGCCGCGCGAATCTGCTGCCAGGGGATCGGCGCGCTCAGCACGAGCGGAACCTCGTTGCGCTCGGCAAGCGCCCGCGCCGTGCGGATCATCTGACGCCGCCACGCGACCACGGCCACGTCGGAGGTGCCCAGATGCTCTTTGGTGCGATCGAGGATGCGGCCCTGCGTTTCGCTGACCGCGTGATCCTGGGTGAGAATGCCTTTGATGCCCGACATCGACGCGGTCTTCATCGCGTCGCGGTCCTGCTCGTACCAGTTGTCGATATTGAGCTTCTTGCGGAAGTGTTCATCGACCCAATGACCGCCCTCTTCGATACGGTAAGCCACGTCGACCGGCTGCGTTTCGTCGAAGAACCACTGGATATGCCAGGTCGATTCGTCGTCACGCGGCACGAAGGCATTGGCCATACGCCGATTCTTTCGCACACCGAAGCCATCGGGCGGAATCAAAGTGAAGAATGGCAACACCACTTCCGTTACACGCGCGTGCAGTTTTCCTTCCTCGCGGAAATTACGCACGCCGGCATAGCGCAAGCCATATTTCGTGTATTCGACTTCGATCTTCGGTTGCAGATCGCGTTCGTGGTCGTACTTCGCAGGCGCACTCCACGGCTGCTCGCGATGCAGCACGCCCGCGTGCGCCGAATCGATCGTGCCTTCCACCGCCTGCGCGTAATTGCAGTCTTCGAGCACTTTGAACGGCACGACGTTCTGAGCCGGATAAGCGAGAAATTCGAATTCCGGGAAGGCGGGCGTATGCGCTGCGTCGCCCATATACGTCCAGATCACGCCCGCGACTTCGCGCGTGGGATAAGCCAGTGCGCGAATCCGCGAGCAGAACGCCGATCCCGCCGGTTCGGTCGGCGTATCGAGACAGGTGCCATCGGTGGCGAACTTCCAGCCGTGATACAGGCAGCGCAGGCCACCCTCGGAATTGTCGCCCAGCGCGAGCGAAGCGCGACGATGCGGACACTGTTCGTCGAGCAGACCGACCTTGCCGTCGGTATCGCGAAACGCGACCAGATCTTCGCCCAGCAGGCGCAACCGCACCGGTTTGCCGCCGGGTTCACTGATTTCGGAGGCGAGCAGCGCCGGAATCCAGAATCGGCGGATCAGATCGCCTGTGGGCGTGCCACGGCCGACCTGCGTGAGAATCGTGTTGTCTTCGCGAGAAAGCATGGTGTCTCCTTGCCTGCATTGAATGGGGAATGTGGGGAACGCCTGCCGGTGGTCCGGCCGGCGTGATCAAATCAGCGCGATGGCCTGGTTCAGCCGCTCGCAGGCGGCCACGGTGTCGGCGTCGTTACCCACCAGATCGTGGGCTTCGATCACGAGTTCGCGCAGCCTCAGCAAACGCTGCAATTGCGCGTCGACCAGACCCGTGCGCGCGGCCGCCGCGACGTCGGCGTCCAGCAAACGCCAGACTTCATCGAGTTCGGACTCGCGGTAGATCATGTGTTCGATCTCCCTCGAAGCGCCGATGCGTCCGGCCAGTTCGCGCAACGTCGCAACCGTGTAGTTGTCGATGGAGGTGAGATCGTCGACGTAGCGCGCGGCACCGGTATTGAGGTCTTGAAGCGTCATGACGATGCTCCGTTTCTAGCGGCCCTTCGGGCCAAATTTCGACGGCGGCAGATCGAGCGCGACGCGGCCGTAATTCGTCATCGCGCTATCCCACGTAAAGGCGAAGTGCTGCGCCGCCGAATTCGTGTCGCGCCAGACGCGCTGCAGTTCGGACGTGTTGTAGATGCCCGTGCCGCCCGCCGCCTCGAACAGACTGTTGACGGCCTTGCGCGCCGTTTGCGCCGCGTAGGCCCAGTCGCGCGGCACGCGTGCCCATTCGAGTGCCGAGATGGCTTTCGGATCGTCCGCCGTGTCGACACGGCGTGCATCCTCGCGCACCAGCGCAAAGGCCGCATCGACTTCGGCAACGGCCAGGGCGAGCCGCGCCATCGTGGCCGACTGCTCCGCCATCTGCTCGCTATCGAATGACTTGAGGCGCGGCGCCAACCCTTCCGAAAACGAACGGATCGCCGCGCGCGCCATGCCAAGCGGCGCGCCGATCAACGAAAAGGGCGTCACGTTCTGGAACGGCATGCGATAGATTGGCGCCCTGACCGATCCCGCCGTTGCCTCCTGGCCCGACATCATCTCCTTGACCGATACCGAGCGGTGCGCGGGAATAGACGCTTCGGCGATGCGGATCGAACGGCTACCCGTCCCGCGCATGCCAGCGGTGTGCCAGTCGTCGACGATCTCGATATCCGCGCGCGGCACCACGAAAAAGCGCGGCTCGGGCGGCGCGTTCTCGCGCTGCACCGCATTGCCGACGATCACCCATTGCGCGTGATCGATGCCCGAGCAGAAGCGACCATCACCGTTGACAAGACGGTAGCCGCCCTCCACTTCCGTGACCGTGCCGCCGAGGCGAAACACGGTTGCCGTCAGGGTGCGGGCGTCGCCCATATCGCCCAGAACATCACGCTGGGCTTCGAGCGGAAAGAGATTGAGCATCCAGCTATGGCCTGCAAGCACGCCGTAGACCCAGCCCGTGGAACCGCACGCCGAGGCGATTTCCGCGGTCACTTCTACGAGGGTTGCGAAGCCGAGTTCCGAGCCGCCGAAACGTTTGGGCGTCACGACATTGAAGAGGCCGGATTCGCGCAATTCGGCGATGGTCTCGGCTGGCACGATGCGGTCGGCTTCCGTGCGTGCCGCGCGCGACCGGATGCGTTCGTGCAGAGCGCGTGCGCAAGCAATGGCATCCTCATGATTATCGAGGCGCGGCAACGTATTGGACTCCTGAGCAATGGAATTCGCAGGGGATGTGTTCACAATGTGTCTCCTCAGTGATGAATCAGGCGCCCGCGCGCATCTTGTCTTCAACCTTTTCGCGCGCGGCTACGTCCAGGAACCAGCGATAGTGGCCGCCCTTCGAGATGGGCGGCAATCCGGTCGCGACGGTGTACCAGTTCGCGCCGTCGTCTTCGCTCGCATAAACTTCGCCGGTCGCCGTGCCTGCAATCAGCATGATCCGGTCGTCCCAGTGATAGAGGCCCATGCCTTCGATATTGCCGACAATCTCCTCAGGCAGACCGTTGCGGATGGGTTGCCAGGTCACGCCGCCATCGATGCTGCGCAACACCTTCGCGTCGGCGCTGCGGCGTGCGGCCCACTCGCGCGGCGCGTTGCCCGGGCCGCCGAGATACAGCACGTTCTCGTCACGCGGATCGATGAACATCGCGTCGGGGTAACCGATCGCATCGGCGCGCGTCATCAGGTGCGTCCAGCTTTCGCCCGCATCCGCGCTGTAGTGCAGTCCTTCGCCGCCGCACATGAAAAGCTGCGCGGGGTTCGAGCGGCGGATCAGCACGCGATGGTTGTCGTGATAGAACTTGTCCTGCTCGGATTCGTAGCTGCGCGGCTCGGTCCATGTGCGTCCGTCGTCTACGGTCTTGAGCAATGCGCCCTGCTCGATACAGACGTAGAGCGTTTGCGGCTCATCGGGATGAAACGCCACGTTCTTGACGTGCGCGATGTGCGGCGGGGGCGGAAACTCCCATCGCTCCTGACCTGGCACTTCGAGCATCGCGCTCACCTCGGTCCATCGCTTGCCCAGATCGTCGCTGCGATAAAGCGCGGAAGGCTCCGTACCCGCATAGAGCACCACGCCTTGCGCACGCGGTTGCGCGGCCAGCGTATAGATATGCGCGCTCTTGATGCCTTCAGAGCACGGTTTCCAGTTCACGCCCAGATCCTCGCTCACCCAGAGGCCGCCGTTGCCATGCGCACCGGCAAACAACAACCTCGACTCCGGCTCGTAGAGCAACGCGCTCACATGCAGATGTTCCAGCGCCGTGCGCGTCAAGCGCCAGGTGTCGGACTCATCGCTACGCCCGAACACCTGCATGCCACGCAAGGTCGCAACCAGCAGCGTTGTGGCCGGGCCTTCGCCGTGGGTCACCGTGCCGCCGTTACAAGACAGGATTGCGATCAATTCCTTCTCCTCCTATGGATGCGCCTCGACGAAGCTCAGTGCCCGTCCCAACGCGGTTGACCCATTTCGGAATCCTCGGGATTTCCCTCGCCTGGATTCTTTGACTTTTTTCTTGTTAGTCGAAATAATATGCAAAAAAGAATTTCGAGTCAACAAACTCACCGCGACGACAACCGGCTGCCGGTTTTGAGCGATGGAGAGATCGAGATGGCGCGTGTTAGCCGACGTTGCTGGATTCGGCGGCGCCAGACGATCGAAATGGACAACTGGAAACGGAGACAGCCATGAACGAGCCCCAAGCCCGTGCCGACGACCTGATGACGCTGCGTCTTGCGTCGATTCACTATCTGGCGCGTGACACCCTGGCCTATGCCTTCGAGCGCCCGGACGGCGCCCCACTGCCGTCCGGTACGCCCGGCGCGCATATCGGCCTGCATCTACCCAATGGCCTCGTGCGGCAATATTCGCTGCTCGACGGCAGCACCGATCCGCGCTTTTACCAGGTGGGCGTCAAGCGCGATGCCAAGAGCCGCGGCGGCTCGCAATACATGCATGAACAGTTGCGCCCAGGCGACCTCGTGCAGATCGAAGCGCCCCGCAACAACTTTCCGCTCGACGAAAACGCCGCCCATACAGTGCTGATCGGCGGCGGCATCGGCATTACGCCGATTCTTTGCATGGCGCGCCGCCTGAAGTCGCTTGAGCGCCCGATGTCGCTCTACTACTCGTGCCGCGAGCGTGTCGATGCCGCCTTTGTCGAAGAACTGGCCGGATTCGCCGACATGCATCTGCATATCGACGCCGAAGCAGGCGGTGTGCTCGATATCGCTGCGCTCGTGAACCGGCAGCCGCCCGGCACGCACTTCTACTGCTGCGGCCCCGGCCCGATGCTCGCGGCCTTCGAAGCGGCCACCGGGTCATTGCCGCGCGCGCAGGTCCACGTCGAATATTTCACGGCGAAGCAGGAAGCGGCGCTGGAGGGCGGCTATACGGTCGAGTTGCGCCGCAGCGGCAAGTCCTTCGCGGTTCCAGGCGGCAAGACCATCCTCAACGTGCTGCGCGAAGCGGGCATCGATGTCGCGTATTCCTGCGAGGAAGGCGTATGCGGCGCCTGCGAAACACGTGTGCTGGAAGGGCAACCCGATCACCGCGACGCGATTTTGTCCGAGCCGGAAAAGGCCGCCAATAACACCATGATCATCTGTTGCTCTGGCTGCAAGGGCGACCGGCTGGTCCTCGATCTGTAACGCCACGGCAAAAGCGCCCTGCTTCAACCCTTGCGTTTTCGCGGCCCGTTGCGACGGTGCGAAGGCCGCGCACGCTCATTCCCGACATTCCCAAGGAGACACTGATGATCATCGATTGCCACGGCCACGTCAGCCCGCCAGCCGAGTTGTGGGTCTACAAAGCACACATTCTTTCGCACCGCGGGGAGCACGGCCGCCGCATGCCGGAAGTCAGCGATGAGGAAATCCTGCACTACGCGAACCGCAAGGAGATGGGCCCGGCGGGACATATCGACATGCTCGACCGCGTTGGCACCACCGTGCAATTGCTCTCGCCGCGCCCGTTCCAGATGATGCACAGCCAGAAGCCCGGCAAGCTCGTGCACTGGTTCACGGAAGAAACCAACAACATCATTGCGCGCACCGTGAAGCTGCTGCCTAAACGCTTTATCGGCATTGGCGGTTTGCCGCAGGTCGCAGGCGAGCCGATCGAAGATGTCCTGCCGGAACTGACGCGCTGTGTAAAAGAACTCGGTTTTCGCGGCGTGCTGCTGAACCCCGATCCGTATGAGAACAGCGGCAGCGAAGCACCGCCGCTGGGCGACCGCTATTGGTATCCGCTTTACGAAAAGCTCTGCGAACTGGATGTGCCCGCCCACATTCATGCAACCGGATCGCATTCGGCGCGCTCGCCGTACACCGTGCATTTCATCAACGAAGAAACCATCGCCGTATTCGGTCTGGTGAATTCCGACGTCTTCAAGGATTTCCCCAAGCTGAAGATTCTCGTGTCGCACGGCGGCGGCTCGATTCCCTATCAGATCGGCCGCTTTCAGTCGGGCGCCGCGCGCGCGGGACGCGACTTTCTCGCCGGCATGCGAAATCTTTATTACGACACTGTTTTGTACTCCGAAGAATCATTGCGCCTGCTGATCAAGACGGTAGGCGCCGACCGCTGCCTGTTCGGCGCGGAATGCCCCGGCGTCGGTTCGGTGGTGAATCCGGCCACGGGTAAGACGTTCGACGATATCAAGCCCTTTATTCAAGGCTTCGATTGGCTTTCGCCCGAAGACAAGGATGCGATTTTCTTCGGCAATGCACGCGATCTGTTCAACCTCGACCTCTCGGCGTATCGCTGAGCCGTCGTTCACCGGAGCTTATCGATGGCGAAGATCGTTCTGGGCATGGGCACGTCGCACGGCCCCATGCTCGTCACACCGCCCCACACATGGGATTCGCGCGTGCCCGACGACCGGCGCAGCACGCATCATTTCGAAGGCCGTCAGTGGCGTTTCGACGAACTCGTCGAGTTTCGGCGCGCAGAGAATCTGCACGCACAGACTACGCCGGAGGTCTGGCGCGCACGGCATGCCGCGTGTCAGGCCGCAATCGGGCGCATGTCGCAGATTCTCGACGACGCGCGCCCGGATGTGGTGGTGATCGTCGGCAACGATCAGATGGAGATCTTCGACGATACCTGCGTGCCGGCGTTCAGCGTCATGTGGGGCGAAACCATCGTCAACAACATGATTAGCGAGCAGAAGATCGCCGCGTTGCCGCAAGGCGTTGCGCACGCCATGCCCGGTTATATGCCGCAGACCGCCAGCTATAGCGGCGTGCCGGCGCTTGCGCGCCACATCATTGAAACGGCCATCGCCGAACGCTTTGACGTTGCCGCGCTCAAGCGGCTTTCCGAAACCGAAACGCCGCACGCGTTCGGCTTCGTGTTTCGCCAGTTGATGAAAGACCGCGTCGTGCCCACCGTGCCGGTGCTGGTGAACACCTTTTATCCGCCGAATCAGCCGACCATCGGACGCTGCTACGAATTCGGGCGCGCGCTCGGACGCGCCATCGCATCGTGGGACAGCGACCTGCGCGTCGCCTTGATCGCCTCCGGCGGACTCACGCATTTCGTGATCGATGAACGCGTGGATCACGCGATTCTCGACGCCATGAAAGCGCACGATCCAGCGTCCGTCGAAGCGCTGGGCGAAGCGATCTTCCAGGCCGGCACGTCGGAGATCAAGAACTGGATTCCGGTCGCGGGCGCGATGGACGAACTCGGTTTCGACATGGAACTGATCGACTACATCCCCTGCTACCGCACCGAAGCAGGCACCGGCAACGCCATGGGCTTTGCATGCTGGCGCCCGCAACAACCTTGCTGATCGAGGAAACCGGTTTATGACACAGACAAACGAATACGTGCGGCGTCTGCGCAGACTTGACTGCTGCGCCGTTTCCGATGCGCTCGACAAACTCGAACTGGGCGGCGTGGTCAGCGGTGTGCAACAAGCCGCGGGCAATGGGCGGCTGGCAGGCCGCGTCATCACGGTCAAGCTCGGCACCGGCGCGCCCGCGCCCGGCGAGCCGCGCCATCTCGGCACGACCGCCATCGAACTCGGGGGCCCGGACGATGTGATCGTCGTCGAGCAGCGCACTGGCATCGAAGCGGGCAGTTGGGGCGGCCTGCTGTCGCTCGGCGCGAAGGTCAAAGGCATCGCGGGCGTAATCGCGGATGGTCCCGTGCGCGACATCGACGAAGCCCGCGAGATGCAGTTCACGGTTTTCGCCAACGCGTTGACGGCGCGCACCGCACGCGGGCGCATCGTCGAGAAGGCGACCAACGTGGCAATCGAGGTCTTCGGCGTGACGCTGCATGCGGGCGACTACGTCGTGGCCGACCGCAGCGCCGTGATTTTTATCCGCGCGGCTGACATCGAACGCGTGCTGGACAGCGCCGAAGCCATCGTTTCGCGCGAAGCCCGCATGGCCAAAGCCGTGCTTGCGCAGACGCCCATCAGCCAGGTGATGGGCGGCAACTACGAATTCATGCTCAAGGACTGAACCATGGAAACGCTCAAGCAGGACAACAACGTCGCGCGCGCCGCGCGGCTCGACACCGCGACGCTCAGCGACGCGATGGACCGCCTCGGCATCAACGGGCAGTGCCGTCTGATCAAACCGCGCGACAGCGCATTCAGGATGACGGGTCGCGCATTCACGGTGCTATACGGCCCGGCGGCCACGCCGCCTGGCACGGTGGGCGACTTCATCGACGATGTACCGCCCGGCGCCGTGGTCGTGCTCGATAACGGCGGACGCGCCGACGCCACGGTCTGGGGCGACATCATGACCGAGATTGCGCATCGTCGCGGCGTCGCCGGCACGGTGATCGACGGTATCAATCGCGATGTGCATCTGTGCCTGTCGCTCGGCTATCCGGTGTATTCGCGCGATCACTGGATGCGTACCGGCAAGGACCGCGTGCAGGTGGAAGGCGTGAACGTGCCCGTCAATATCGGCGACGTGCGCGTGGCGCCGGGCGACCTGCTGCGCGGCGACGCCGATGGCCTCGTGGCTATCGCTCAGGAACACGAGGAGCGCATTCTCGCCATCGCCGAGGAAATCGACGCGGCTGAAAATGCGATCCGCGCGGCCGTGGCATCCGGGATGCGTCTCGATGAAGCGCGCCGCCAGCACAAATATCACCAGTTGCAAACGCGCAAGCACGGGGAGGCCGCATGAGCGCAGACAATCAGCGCCTCGACCCGGCCGGGACGACCCAGCTCGATATCGATCGCGTCAGCGCCGCACTCGTCGAATCCGCCCGCGCGCTGCCCAGCGCCACGCTGCACGAAGCCGCAGGCAAGCGCGGCGCCCTGCCCGCAGCGATCAAACCGGTCGCGCCGGGATTCAAGGTCTGCGGCGCGGCGGTCACGGTTCACGCGCCGGGCGGCGACAACCTCTGGCTGCACCGCGCCATCTACGCCGCGCAACCGGGCGACGTGCTGGTCGTTTCGGTCGGCGATGCCTACGAGCACGGCTATTGGGGCGAAGTGATGTCCACCGCGAGCCAGGTGCGCCAGCTCGGCGGGCTGGTGATCGACGGCTGTGTACGCGACCGCGTGCTGCTCGAACAGATCGGCTTTCCCGTTTTCGCGCGAGGTCTGGCGATCCAGGGTACGGGCAAGGACTTCGGCGCACGCGGCTGGATCAACGCGCCGACGCGCGTGGGCAACACCACCGTGCATGCGGGCGATCTGATCGTGGGCGACGAGGACGGCGTGGTGTGCGTCGCGCGCCAGCAGGCCGCGCTGGCGATCGACGCGGGCCACGCACGCGAGGCCGCGGAAGCTGATCAGTTGCGCCGACTGAAAGCGGGCGAAACGACGCTCGGCATCTTTGGCTGGCAATGACATCCCACCGCAACGAGGCCTCAGCAGGCGCACTCCGCCGGCTGAGGCCGGAACCGACCATGACCATCGACATCACGCAATTCAAGGCCGCCATGCGCTGCCTGACGGGGCACGTCTGCCTTGTGACCACCTGCTCGGCCGATGGCCAGCGCAGCGGTCTGACCGCGACCGCTGTTTGTTCGGTCAGCGCGGAGCCGCCGACCTTGCTGGTCTGCGTGAACCGCAGCAGCGCGTCGTCCAGCGCGATTCGTGACGCGGGGCATTTCGCGGTCAACGTGCTTGGCAAGGCCGGCATGGCGCTCGCCAATCGATTCGCCAGCCCACTCGCACCCGACGATAAATTCGCCGAAGGCCGCTGGGCCACGCTCGACACGGGCGCGCCGGTGCTCGCCCACGCGCTCGCCAGCTTCGACTGCCACGTGGAGCGCGTGATCGAAGCCGGCACGCATCTGGTGCTATTCGGCGCGATTCACGCCGTTCAGATCACGCCGACAGATGACACGCCGCTGCTTTATGCGCGTGGCGCCTATGGCTCGTTCGCCTCGGCGCAAACCGTGCCGGTGGCCGATCTGCTCTGGATTTCCAGCTGGGACCCGGAGGAAGTCCGCCAAAGCTGATTGTTCGACACGAAGCCATCGACGCACCGATACATCGACACACGTTTTCCCGTCACACAACATCGCGATAGACGAAGACAAAGTGAGGAGACACCATGTTTCGGCAAGACAGCAGGAGGCACTATCCGCTTTCACACGCCATGCTCGTGGCCGGCGCGCTTGCCGGCTACGCAGGCGCCGCGCATGCGCAGGCGATGTACACCATCGGCGGGTTTCTGGACGAGAGCGTGACCGCGTACCGCGATTCAAACGGTGCGCGGCTCGTTCAGATGCAGGATTCGGCGATCTTTCCCACCAAGATCTTTTTTCGTGGTACTGACGATCTCGGCGGTGGCCTCAGCGCCAACTTCAGCCTCGATTCGATGATCGGCCTGAGCAACGGCAGTCTTTCGCCGCAATCGCACGGCGCGCTGTTCGAAAATTCCGCGTGGGTCGGCTTGCGTCAGAGCAACCTGGGCAGTATCCGCATGGGGCAACAAAACGACTTCAGCTTCGACTACTTTCTGATTGGCGGCATCGATCCCGCGACCGGCATCGCGGGCGGCATGCTGAACTTTCGCACCGGGAGCTTTGGCGCAGATCTGCTGGGCGTCAAGGGGCCGGCACAGATCGGCGCGGCGATCACAGGCGGCCCCTATGCACCGATCATCACCAACGGCGTGCCGACCGGACTCGGCGCAATCAATTGGGACCGCGTGGGCGGCACGCGCATGTCCAATGCCGTCAAGGTCGTCTCGGACGAATACGCGGGGTTCTCGATCGGTGCGATGTACAGCTTCGGCGGCGTGGCGGGCGACTTTTCGAACGAATCCGGCAAGAGCGCCGTATTGAGCTACCGCGCGCACGAGACCCATGCCGCTGTCGTGTATACCGAGCAGAACTACAGCGCGATAGACGGCGGTCACGGCGGTATTGCCAATCTGCTCGCCGGTGTGCGCACCCGCATCTCGGACTTCAAGCTGAGCGCGATGTACAGCCAGGCGCGCAACACCTACACCGGCGCGCGGATCTACGCGCTGGCAACGGGTGTTGGCTATGACTTCACGTTTGACTGGTATCTGGGCGCGGCCTACACCTACTCCAACGGCAACAGCCAGCTGAAGAACGTGACGGTCAATCAGGCTGCGTTGCAGTTGACCCATGCGCTGTCGAAGCTGACCTCGATCTACCTGACCGGTGTGTTCCAGCGCACCAATGGCGCTTACGCAGCCGAAATCGGCAACACCGTGGCGTCGGGCAATATCCAGTCGGTGGTGGCGCTCGGGATGCTGGTGAGGTTCTGATATGAGCGAGGCGCGGTAACGCGCCTCATGCACGTTAAACGCCGCGTGCCTGCAACACCGCCATGAGGCCCGTCAGCACGATATTGCGGCCTTTGTCATACGCGTCCAGCAGCAGTTGCCGGTTCTGCGTGGCCAGCGCCTTGATCAGTTGCTCTTCGATTCTCGCATCGAGGTGCGCGCCCTGCGCCGTGATATCGGTCGCCAGCGAGCGGTAGCGATCGGTCAGGCGCATGAGCCTGAGCACCTCCCGCTTGAGCACCTTGTTTTCCGACAAATCGAAGATGGCGTCATGAAACGCACGATGGCGCTCGATCCAGGCATCCCGAGCACCGGCCGCGAGCAACTGGTTCAACTCCTCCACCATGGTCTCAAGCAGCTTGAGATGCGCCTGCGTGGGCCACACGACTGTAGCCAGCAGTTCTGCCTCCAGCAGATGGCGCATACGGTAAAGCTGGCGCGCCTCGTCGCTGGAAAGCTGGGCGACGAAGAAGCCGCGATTCGCATCGTGCTCGATGATGCCCTCCGCCGCCAGCAGCTTGAGTGCCTCGCGCACGGGTACGCGGCTGATGCCGAAACGATCCGCGAGATCCGATTGGCGCAGCTGGAGGCCCGGCGCCAACGTGCCGCGGTTGATCAATTTGCGGGTTTCCGCCGCGATCTGGGACGGGAGGTCGATCCCGTTGAGCTCTGCACTTGCCACGATGCCCGCCAATCCTGAATTTTATACAATCTAGAATTATATCTGGATTGCCGGGCAGTGAAATGACTTTGCGCACCGCCGCGGCGTGCCGGTCAGACGCCGGTCAAAAACGCATCTGCATGCCAACGCCCAGTGCAGAGACGTTTTCGTCGCGCATGGTCGGCGCCGGCAAGCCGCCGGGCGGATAGATCGACTGAACCGCTACGCCGCCATTCAGCAGCTTCTTGTAGAAGGCATACAGGGTCGTCGATTTTGATAAGTAGTACGTATAGCTTAGCGCGAACGAACGCAAGCTCCAGTTGCCAGGCGTCGCTTCGTTCTCGTCGCTCAGGCCACCGTATGCGACACCCAGAGCGCCGACATTCCCGGTCGGCACGTTAAAACCCACCTGCCAGGCCTTATCGGTGTAACCCGGATTGTTGCGGCGCCATTGATAGGTGCCGTAGAGCGTGACCCACTTGAATGCGTACTTCACCCCGAGCGCCTGCTCCAGCGTGTTGCTATCCGCACCTGGCGCGACCGTGAGGCTGCGGCCGAGCCCGTAGCTGGCGACCAGTGAACCGTTCGTATACCAGAGCGTGCCGATTTCGTATTTCGTATTGGTCGCGGCGCCCTGGTTGGAACCGAACGAATAACCGAGGGTGCCGCTAATGCCATGCCACGTGGGCGAAGCGTACTGAACGGCATTGTCTTCGCGGGCGGGATCGAGCAGCGGGTTGAAAATCCATGGCCGGGGCTCCTCCCCGGTAATCGAGCCGAGGACGGACCCTGCCGCCATCAGGATCGGATCGAAGGTGACGCCCCACGTATATCCTTCGGTCTGGAGACGCCCGGCGATCAGCGAACCCCACGGACTATCGACACCCACATACGACTGGCGCCCAAACAGACGCCCGCCCTCGCCCGATGTTCCATTGTTGATGTTGAAGCCGCTTTCGAGCACGGCAATCGCCGACAAGCCACCACCGAGATCCTCCTTCACACGCAGCCCCCAACGCGAGCCCCCTGCGCCGCCCGAATTCAGGCTGCTTGCGCTTGTCGTCGAGTTCTTGAAGTAGCCGTAAAAGACATCGGCGACACCGTAAAGTGTCACGCTCGACTGCGCCTGCGCCGCCGCGCAGGGAAGTAACGCCCCGATCAGGCATCCCATGACTTTCTTGTGCACTTTCGTCTCCTGTCTCCAGACTTTTGTCGAACACTGGACGCCACGCAAGGCTTGAACAGGATTCACGCCAGGGGCACCAGAGCCTATCTCTTTTAAAGTATTCTTTTTTGAATACTATTATCGTAGTTACTATGGGTAGGCGGGTCAACGAACAATCGCGTTCGTAGTGGTTTACGACCAGTTAGGGTTCGTGTGAAGAATCGGAGCACGCTCGCCGCGCAGTTTTGATCGGCTGGGGAAACAACGCAGGGGTACCGTTATGGAGTCACGCTGCCTGTTCGCCCGGTTACGACCCGCGGAGAACGGGTCAAACCGGATTCTGCTGCCGGCCAGTTTCTGCCAATCGCCGTATTCGCGGCCGTGTCATTCAAGCGACGGCTTCCGTCCAAAACTTGCCCGACGGCGCGTCTGTTATCCCCAGCCGTATTGGCGCGATCGGAATTATGCATGGCGCGTTTTGCTAGTGTCACCCGTGGCTCAAACGCCTACTATCTGGCTATCCAATCAAACTAGCGAGAACGGCATGCAACCCGGAATGGCATTGATCACTGGCGCGTCAAGCGGCATCGGTCTCGAACTGGCGCGCTTCCATGCAAGCAAGGGCGGCGATGTCGTTCTTGTTGCGCGTTCGCGTGACAAGCTCGAATCAATCAAGCAGGAGCTCCAGACGAAACATGGCGTGAAAGCTTATGTCATCGCGGAAGACCTCGCCGACCCCGGTTCGGCCGATCGCGTCTTTTCTGCCACTGAGACACTGGGGCTTTGCATCGACGTCCTGATCAATAACGCCGGCTTTGGCGGCCACGGCAAATTTGTCGAACGCAATCTCCAGGCCGAACAAGCGATGATGCAGGTCAACATCGTGACGCTGACCAACCTGACACATCACTACCTGAAAGGCATGGTGGCCCGTCGGCGTGGACGTATCTTGAATGTCTCTTCGACCGCGTCGTTCATGCCGGGCCCTCTCCAGGCCGTGTACTACGCGACCAAGGCCTATGTCACCTCGTTCACTCAGGCTATTGCCGAAGAAGTCCGCGAGTATGGCGTCACCGCCACGGCACTATGCCCCGGCGCGGTGGCGACTGGTTTCGTCGCCGCTGGCGATCTGCAAGGCGTGAGCGTCTGGAAGAACGCCAAGTCAGCAGATTCAGTAGCACGCTGTGGCTACGAGGCCATGGAGCGCGGCGAACTGGTGGCCTTCAATGAAGGCAAGCTGCAAATCGTCCTCGATTGGATTGTTCCGTTACTGCCGCGCAAAACAGTGTTGAAGATGTCGCGGCAGGCGATGGAAAAGGTTGCTTGATGAAGCAGGCTACGCGCTTTTCCGTGCATCCCGGATGGAAACTGATCGTCGTCGATATGGGCATCGCACCCGGCGATTTGCTAGCGCTGGCCGAACTTCCCGCCGACCTGTTTAGCCGCAAGGATGCCTCGCTGACGCCTGCCGAATACTTTCGTATCTTTCACAGTCTCGAGACGATGGTCGGGGAAGCACAGTTGCCGGTACGGCTTGGTAGTGGCATCTCGGTCGAGGCATTCGATACGTCGCTTTTCGCATGCCTGTGCAGCCCGAATCTGAATGTCGCACTCACCCGGCTCGCGGAATACAAGCGCCTTTGCGGACCATTGGCGATGGATGTAGCCGTTGGTCGAAACTGTACTGAGGTGCTCATCGAATGCTACGGCTACGATCGTCCGCTACCGCGCAGCCTATGCGCAATGGAAGTGGTTTTCTTCACGCAACTGGCGCGCCTCGCCACGCGGCACGCGATTAACCCGATAGAAGCGGAATTGGCGACGCTGCCGTGTGAGACAAGGCCGTGCGAAGAGTTTATCGGCTGCCGCTTGCAGCACGGCAGGCAGAATCGCATCAGCTTCTCGGCAGAGGACGCCGCGCGACCGTTCCTGACCGAGAACGTGGCCATGTGGCAATTCTTCGAGCCGGAGCTACAGGCGCGACTCTCGAAACTCGATGCCGATGCAAGCGCGCGCGAACGCGTACGCAGCGCGCTGCTCGATATGCTGCCGAGCGGCCAGAGCAGCATCGACGATATCTCGAACCGTCTGGCAATGAGCAAGCGATCGCTACAGCGCCATCTCGCCGACGAAGCGGTCAGTTATCAGGATGTGCTTAACGGCACGCGACAGGAACTGGCTAGCTACTATCTTGCCCGTTCGGCAATCTCGCCTGGCGAGATTGCGTTCCTGATTGGTTTTCAGGATACCAACTCATTCCTGCGTGCTTTCAAGGCATGGACGGGTGTTACTCCAGGGGAATACCGCAATATGCACGCTCGTCCGGTGTGACGCAGACGCAAAATACGCCAGACGGCCTCGTACGTCACGTCGCTGACTACGACATGATCGCCACTTTTCAGAAACGTGAAGAAGATCGCATGTAGCGCCGCGACACCGGTGCTAAAAACAACCGCATCTTCGCCGCGCTCCATGGCTGCCAGCTTACGTTCAAGACAAAGCTGGTTGTAGCTCCGGTTGCGTGTATAAAACAGCGTTTGCGCATCCGACCAGTCGAGCGAGGTCGGGTCATCAGGCAACCGGTACGAATTCGCCATCACAATAGGCGTCCGGATTGCCCCTGCAGTGGTGTCGGTGAGATTGCCGCCATGTACTGCCTGACTGTCGAAGGCCAGGCTCGCCAGATACGCCTTGTCGGGGCGTTGCTGAGTGCCTCTGGTTGCCATGGGTTACGCTCCTCAATCACTTCCCAATCCGGCTGACTGCATTGACTAGACCGTTCTCCGGATGCAAACAACCTTCGGCTGGGTCATCTCTTCGTACGCAAAACGCACGCCTTCACGGCCGAGGCTGCCGTACTTGAAACCCCCGAACGGCATGGCGTCAAACCGGTAGTCCGACGAGTCGTTGATCATGACGCCACCCGCCTCGAGGCTGTTAGCCGCCTTAAGTGCAGCATGCAGGTCACTCGTGAAGATGCCCGCATGGAGGCTGTACTCGGGACCGTTGGCAAGCGTTAGCGCCTCATCCAGCGTATCGATGCGCTGAAGCACGACAACCGGACTGAAGATCTCCTGCGTCCAGAGTTCGCAGGCGAAGCTGACCTCTTCCAGCACAGTGGGCGCGTAGACCGAGCCGGCGCAGGTATTGCCGCACAGCAGTGTCGCGCCCTGCCCAATCGCTGCATCCACGATACCTTTCGTCCGCAAGGCCGACTGTGCCGTGATCATGGGCCCGACGTCGGTGTCGGGCTGCGTGGGATCCCCTGCCTTCAGGGCTTCAGTGGCAGCAACAAACCGCGCCTTGAACGCCTCGTAAATGGAAGACTGGATCAGGATTCGCTGGGTGCCGATACAGTTCTGGCCCGCAGCCCAATAGGCCCCAGAAACACACGATTTAACAGCGTCATCGAGGTCGCAGTCAGCCAGAACGATAACGGGTGCGTTCCCTCCCAGATCCATTGCCAGCTTTTTCAGCCCTGCGGACCGGGCGATTTTCTCGCCCGTCGAAAAGCCGCCGGTAAAGGAGACCATTCTCACGTCCCTGGACGAAACGAGTGCCTGCCCAAGTGCGGCGCGCCCCGTCGCAACCGACACAACGTTCGATGGCATGCCCGCGGCCATCAGATAGTTGACGAGCTTGATTGTTGAAAGAGGTGTCAGCTCGGATGGTTTGATCACGACTCCGTTGCCGCCAGCAATCGCCGGCCCCAGCTTGTGCGCGGCCAGGTTGAGCGGATCGTTATAAGGCGTAATGGCAACGATGATGCCGAGCGGTTCGCGGGTGAACCATCCCTGGCGGTTCTCCGATCCTGCGTAGCCGTCGAACGGTACGACCTCACCCGCACTGCGACGCGCCTCGTCGGCAGACAACTTGAGCGTGTTGACGCAGCGAAGCACTTCCTTTTTCGCCTGACGGATCGTCTTGCCGGCTTCGGCGACAATGAGATCGGCAAAAGCGTCCTTGTCACGCTCCACCATCAACGCGCAGTTCTCAAGCACGCGGGCGCGTTCATGACGGGACAGGTTCCTGCAAACACGCGCACCCGCCCTGGCCGCCTCAATCAGCAACTGCGCGCCTTCCGGTGGAATGTTCGCGACGATCCCGACTTCGGCGCCATCGAACGGATTCGTCACGGGAATAAAGCCAAACGATGACTCTGTGTGGAATGCGGGAACGTTCACGTCAAAGGGCCTCCGGCCGTATTGTTTGCTGTCTGCAGCAGTGATGTCCGGCATACCTTCGCGGTGCCGGCACCTCGGGTTTCTAGACCATCAGTGAACCTTCGATACACGTCACGCAAGCGCCACCGACACGCACCTTGCCGCTCGCATCCAAACTCACGTTGACGCGCCCGTCCCGACCGACGCAACGGCCCTGAGTCGCCACATAATCCGTCCCACTGAGCGGCAACAGACCTCGCGCCCGCTGGAACGCAGCCACGCTAGCGTTGCCGCTCCCACAGACAGGATCTTCTTCAACGCCGCAGGAGGGCGCAAACGTACGCACTTCTATTGCCGGGTCGCCATGTGCGTGTGCGCCGAACACCGTGACGCCCGTGGCGCCGAGACGACGCTCGAATTGAGCCAATCGCGTGAAATCGGGTCGCAGACCGAGCACCGAGCTCGCGTCGTCCAAGCGCGCAATCACCCAGACTGGGCCGACGTCGACGATGGCCGGGTCGCTTTGCACTGACACCTTGCAGCCAAGAATGTCTTCCAGCTCCGCAATGTCATGCGTTAGCAGCGGCTCCAACTTCGCAGAAGGAAGCGCGAACGTGAGCATGCGATCGCGGCCCTGTTCCTGTACCGTCAGTTCAACGAGGCCAGCGTCGCATTGCTGTACCAGACGGCCACCCGCACGAAGCGCAACGCGGTTCGCTTCGAGTACGGCGTGAGCACTCCCCAATGTCGGATGCCCTGCGAACGGAAGCTCACTGCGCGGCGTAAAGATACGTAGACGATAGTCCGCTGCATCTGTCGCAGGCGGAAAAACAAACGTCGTTTCCGATAGATTCGTCCACCCGGCGATGGCCTGCATCTCATCGGCGCTCAACCCTTGTGCATCCAGTATCACGGCCACAGGATTACCCCGAAGGGGTTGCGATGTGAAGACATCTACTACCTTGTAAGTCCGCTTCATGCTGGCCTCTGTTCAACAGGTTCGCCGCCTTCGTCACGCAGGCGAGCGCAGAAATTCAGCGATTAACCGTTACGAACCACTGCCCGCCAACACACCGTCGATCTCGGTGTGAGTGATACCGTATTTCTCCATGCGGGCGCGGTGATCGGCCGACCCCAGATACTTGCGCAGTTCGTCATTCACAGCCTGCAGAAGCGTCGGGTTGCTCTTGCTGAACGAAAAAGCGCCAACGGGAGCGCTCCCAACCTTGCTGACTTCATGTGCAACAGCTTCGAGTTCCTCGTTCGCGCTGGCCGCAGCGCGGTTCCCCACTGCCGTAGCAGCAAATGCGTCAATCGTTCCTGCAAGCAAAGCTGCGATTGCGCCCGGCTGATCGGTGAAAGTTACGATCTGGCTATCGCTCACACCTGCCGATTTGGCCGCGTCGAACTGTATTTGCCCTGGAATCAACCCCAGCCGCGCGTCGCTTCGTGCAGCCACCGCCGCATAGCTGGTCAGCGCTTTCGGATTGCCGCGGTGCACGATGAATCCGTCGCCCAACGTCCAGACAGGTACGCTGAACGCGACGTGCTGCGCACGCTCGGCAGTCGAAAAGATGGGGACGTTCATGTCCCAGCGGCCTTCCTGTACACCGGACAGAAACTCGCCGAACGAGGTCAGCTGAAATTCGATGGCCGAGACACCGATTGCTCGAAGCACGACTTCAGCCAGTTCAATGTCTGCACCTGTCGGAACCCCGTCTTCGCCAGTGCCGTAAAAAGGGGGTTCTTCGATATAAGCGACTCTGACCTTCATGGCTCTACTCCGCGTATTAAGGGGTGAAAGGGTTGGCATTGCGTAACCAAACCGGTGGATCGCTTTGGGGCAATGCCGCCTGAGCGCTTCATTGCAACGCGCTCCGGCTGTCAGGCTGCAACCGCGTCCAGCGCCGACGAGAGCGCAGACAGCGCAGAGCCCAGGCGCTCGGGCGGCAGGTAACCAAAACCAAGTCGGAACACCCGACTGCTTTCACCAAACCATGCGCCCGATGCAAGCTGCAGGTCGTAATCAGGCAATCCATCCCAGAACCGCGAGACTGCTCCATCGTCGAATACGTCGGACCGCAGACGCAGGCAGCACAACGCACCGGCATCTGGCCTCACCCACTCGATACGCTTGTGTTCGCCCGCGCACCAGACCGCCAGTTCCCCGAGGGCGCCGGCAAGCAGCCGACGTCGCGATGCGAGTACATCGTCCCGGTGGCGCAGCAAGACCGCGGCGAGCGTCTCATCGAGTACCGAACCCGAGATCACGGTATTCATCTTGGCGACGGTCAAACGTGCGCGAAGATCGGCGTTCGCTACCGTGAGCCAGCCCGTCCTCAAACCTGGTGCACCGAGCGCCTTGGAGACCGATGCACCGGTGACGATGCGCGGATCGAACGCGGCGAAACTGTCGAGCGCGGCATGTTCACCGTAGGTGGCTTCGCGGTAGGTTTCGTCGATGAAAAGTATCGCTTCCGGGGAATGCTTTTTCATCAAGGCAAGAAGCTTCTCGATGTCCGCGCGCGTCACCTGAACGCCGCTCGGATTCTGCGGTGAAGCGATGCTGACGAGCCGCGTCTTCGGCGACAGGTTCGCCTCGATCTGCTCCAGGTCGAGCCGATAGCCGCTCTCGAACGACAGGCGCACCTCGCGGACGTTCACGCCGACACCGAGCAGGCTGTCGCGACTCGGCGGAAAGCATGGCGTCGCGAGCACGGCCTCATCACCCGGCCGGCAGACTTCGAACGCCAGAAGGAAGAGCGCAAGCGCGGTGCCCTGCGTCGTGATGATCTGCTCAGCCGGAACCTTGCAGACCTCTGCAATGGCCTCACGGAGTTCGATTGCCCCTGCGGATCTGGAGTAGCCAAGTTTCAGTTTCCGGATGCGCTCGATTCCGGCCAGATCCAGGAGTTCGCCCACCGTCAGATCCTGCGAGGTGCTCTCCGCCAGGTTAAGCGGCCGATTCACATCGAGCAGGGAAATGATCTCGTTATAGGGAAATCGGCCGCGCCAATCGGGGGATGCCGACGCGTTCGAAGTTTCTGCGGGCGAACATCCTCGCAGGGTCTCGGCCGCACTCAGGCCCGGTCGCAGGGAACGATTCGGGGCAGACATCGGGGCTCCTTTGGTCGCAACAGGAATAGGCGCATCGTAGCGCTGTGCAGCCGACCATAACAGCCACAATTTTCTGCTAATTGAACCATCACAGTTTTGCTTGGCGAACCGGAAGGCACGGCTAGATAATGGAAGTTCCCAGGTCACGAGCGCTCCCGTGAACACGCCTACACCTTATCGTTACGAACAGCTGGCCGAGCTTATCGTCGGCATGATCGACAATGGCGCACTGGCGCCAGGTATGCGCCTGCCCTCCGTGCGTGCGGTCAGCGAGCAACATCAGATCAGCATCTCGACGGCCCTGCAGGCATACCGTCTACTCGAAGATCGCGGTGTGCTTGTCGCGCGTCCTCAGTCGGGCTTCTACGTCGCGAGCGCGCACCGCGGCACCCTCGCATTGCCGTCGGCCTCTCGGCCGCGCGCGAAGGCGTCGACCGTTTCGATCAGCGGAGCCGTTGCAGCGCTGCTGGAGCACGCATCGAACTCGGCGCTCGTACCGCTGGGCTGCGCGGTGCCCGACACCGCGCTGCTGCAATCGAAGCGGCTCGACCTCTCGCTCGCGCGCGCCGCGCGGCAGCACGGTACGCGCTACAACACCTATTGTTCGCCGCACGGCGAGCCGCGCCTGCGCCGTGAGATCGCAAAGCGCGCGATGCGCGTCGGGCACGCACTCTCGCCCGACGACGTGCTCGTGACTTGCGGCTGCACCGAGGCGCTCGCGCTCGCGCTTTCGGCTGTCGCCAGTCGCGGGGACACCATCGCGATCGAGTCGCCAACCTACTTTGGATTCCTTCATACAATTGAGATGCTCGGCCTGAAGGCATTCGAGCTGCCGACGCACCCGACGCGCGGCATCGATGTCGGTGCGCTTACACGCCTGCTCGATACAGAACCCGTGGCGGCCTGTTTGCTCTCATCGAGCTTCAACAATCCGCTCGGCGCGACGATGGCCGAGGCCGACAAACGTGCACTCCTCGCGGTACTCGCCCGACATGCCGTACCGCTCATCGAAGACGACGTCTACGGCGACATTTACTTCGGTCGTGAGCGGCCGAAGCCGTTTATCGCACTCGACGGCGGAGCCAATACGATCTACTGCAGCTCATTCTCGAAATCGCTTGCACCCGGCTACCGGGTCGGTTGGATTGCAGCGGGCGCCTACTCGCAGCAAGTCATGGAGCGCAAGCTCGCGTTCAGTCTCTGCAGCCCCGTCTTGCCCCAGGTCGCGCTCGCGGACTTCCTCGAGAGTGGCGCCTACGATTCGCACCTCCGCGGTATCCGCAGGATCTTCGAAGAAAACCTGGCGCGCATGACTCGATCGATCGAGGAAAGCTTCCCCTCGGACACGAAAGTCAGTCGGCCAGCAGGCGGATTTGTACTCTGGCTCGAATTGCCGAGGCGCTTCGATTCGCGGGCGCTCTTCGACGAGGCGCTTGAGCAAGGCATTTGCTTCGCACCCGGCGACGTCTTTTCTGCGAGCCGGCGCTTTCGCAACTGCCTGCGCCTGAGCGCCGGGCATGCCTGGGACAAGCGCATGGAAAACGGAGTCCGTCGCCTGGGCCGGCTCGCACACACGCTTCTCGCGCGCCAAACGGCGTTGGTGAACGAATAAGTTTGTGACGACAGAGAGCTTGATGGCTGGAGAGGAGATGCAAGCTCAAATGCCTGTACAAATCAACAATGACAAGGATCAGGGGCAGCGGAACCCACGGACGCTATTGGGCCTTCCTGGCGACGCCGCAATGTCAACAGTGACATGAGCGAAGCCCCAGTGAAAACCTAACCGGTCAGGCGCGAGTTCGAACGGCTAAAATTCCGACTGCTTGAATGGTTCCGCGCTATCCATCCAGTCAGCTGTGATCCTGGCGCTCGGCGATGCACTATCGTCTTCAATTGCGACAAACGCGCTTTCGATCATCGTTAGTGGTTCAAACCTTTCTATCGCAGGCGATACACTGCGACCGAATCGAAATGCTATCTCGGTCTCCAGGGTAGCTGTCATTCCGACGGGAAACATCAATACGCCGCCTGAATCGATAATCCTCGACTCGATCAGCGTTCCGAATGCGGGCACATTCGGATGGTCGCCGCGGAGCCCCCGCGGAGATGCGCCAGCAATCTTCCACCCTGCGGCTTTCTCACCCGTACGCTCGATGAAGCGTGCCTGAGCGGCATAAGCTTCCTCAAGCGAACCGGGGCGACTGCCAAGAGGTAGATCACTGAGCCTCAATCCTGTTTTCCAGGCCCGTTCCAGATGCGTGGCGGCGATATCGAGGTCGACGGGTATGTTTGACACCTCAGACATCCCTGGAACGAAGTTCTTGCGGGAAAACCCAAAGCGCGATTGCCACGCACAACATACACAACGCGACGATCGCGTAAAGCGCAGGCGTCGTGCTGCCCGTCAAATCACTGATCCGGCCCACCATGATCGGGCTAACGATACCGCCCATCTGACCGATCGAATTGATCAGCGCGATCCCGCCCGCCGCCCCGACGCCAGTGACAACTTTCGGTGGCATCGTCCAGAACGCGGGAATTGTCGTCAGCATTCCGACGCCAAGGATCGTCAGAGAGAGAACAAGAGGCAACGTTTCATGTGCAAATATGCCCGCACCCAGGAAGCCAATCGCGGTAAGCGACATGCACCCGGCAAAGACCAGTCGACGGTTCCCGCTGCGATCGCCCAGCTTGCCCATTACCATCATCGCAATGCCGCCTACGAGATACGGAAGCGCCGTGTACAGGCCAATCGTTGTCGCATCGCGAACCCCCGACGAGCGCAGTAGTTGCGGCATCCAGAAGTTCATACCGTACGACGCGATCTGGACAAGGAAATACGCCACGGCAAGGATCAGGAATGCGGGCGACTTCAATGCGCCAAGAAAGGAGTGACTGACGACTTTCCTGGCGTCTGCATCCAGTTTTGAGCGCAGGAGCCGCTTTTCACTGTCGCTGAGCCACTTGGCATCTTCTACCCGATCGTCGAACCGGAACAGCACAATGATCCCAAGCAGCACGCAGGGCAAGCCGCCAATGAGGAAGATCCAGTGCCATGCGAGCACTCCGGCAACACCGTCGAAGTGACCAAGAATGAAGCCGGACAAGGGCGCACCGAGAACGCCCGAGAATGCCAGCGCCAGGAAAAGCAGTCCGCTCACACGGCCTCGCTGTTTGGCCGGAAACCAGGTAGAAAGATAGTAAAGGACGCCAGGAGCAAATCCAGCTTCCATCGCACCGATGATGAACCGGGCAACATAGAATTGCGTTTCGCTTCTCACGAACACCATGCTCGCGGTTGCAATGCCCCACGAGATCATGATGCGTGCAATCCACTTTCGCGGCCCGACGCGGTAAAGAAACAGATTGCTGGGCACCTCACAGGCGACGTAGCCGACAACAAAGAGTGCTGCGCCGAGACCATAAGCGGTATCGCTCAGGGCCAACTCTTTTTGCAGGTGAAACTTTGCGAAGCTGATGTTGATCCGATCGAACCAAGCGAACAGGTAGCAGATAATAACAAGTGGGATCACGCGAAGTTTTACCTTCAGCATGAGCGCCGACTCGGCATCGCGCATTTCTGCGCCTCCATCCAATGCCTTATTGATGAGCATATGCTCCCCCTTCTGTCTCGGTAAAGGGTGGTTGCCGCAACGTTTTGCGTGCAGCGTCCGTGACGATGTACCCGGGTTCTTCCAGGATGATCAGATTGACGCAGGTCAGCACCGAAAGCACTCACCACCCGCGCTTGAGAGCGCGCGATGCGACTGCCTTGGTGTGCCTGCCGTTCTAGGTGGGCTGGGGGTTCATAAGTGTCTCCAACTGGGTCGTCTTTTTAATATTTATTTGAGCGTGACCGGGTAGGCGTGAGAGTTACTCCCCACGCCCACGTACTATCAACCATCAAGTACAGATGGCGCGGCTTTAGTCTGTGAAACCCGCTTCGCGGGCCTTGATGATGCCGACCACAGTGTCGTTGACCGGGGTAGGAACACCGTATTTACGCCCTTCGCGCGAGATTGATCCGTTGATCGCATCGACTTCGCCACGACGACGCAGGTTGTAGTCGAGGAGCATCGAAGGGCGCGCATTGGGGATCTTGCTGCCCAGCTTGCGGATATGCTCGATCGGGTCGCCCACATCAAGGTGGATGCCGGCCGCCTTCGCAACTGCAATTGCCTCTTCTGCGGCCCCCTTTGCAACGCTCCATGCGTTGGGGTTGCCCATGACTTCGCCGATCGTCATGCCTGTCGCGCAGGTCGTGCCCGAGAACGCGACGTTCATGATCAGCTTCTCCCAAACCATCTGGTCGATGTCGTCGAAGATCGCAACCTTGAATCCCGACGAACGCCAGATCTCTGCGGATTGTTCGAGGTCTTCCTTCGGCAGACCACGGTACGCCCCGAAGCGAATCATTTCCATGCCGTTGTGGTGAGCGTGGCCCGGAGCGCGGATTGACGCACCAAAGCCGCCGACAACGCCCACAGCGATGCGATTTTCGCCAAGAATCGCTGCCGCCTTTTCAGCCGACCCAAGCCCGTTCTGGATTGTTTGCACAACCGTATTTGGGCCGAGGAGCTGCTCGCAGGAGCGCGCGGCCGCTTCAACGTCGAAAGCTTTGGTTGCGATGATGACCAGATCGCAGACACCGATCCCAGCCGTTGTCGTGCTCGCGTGGATAGGGACTGTGCGATCCCCGCTGGCGCCTTCGACCCGCAGACCTTTCTCCTGCATCGCGGCAACGTGATCGGGCCAGAGGCTGATTGCGTGAACTTCGTGGCCTGCGCTGACCATGAGACCGGCGTACACCGAACCCATCGCGCCGCTGCCGACGATTGCTACCTTTGCCATGATCGGACTCCTTATGCGCTCAGCGCTGCGACAACGGCTTTCGTCACGCTTTCGGTGTTGCTGTCGCCGCCGATATCCGGCGTACGCGGGCCCGCCAGAAGCACCTTGGCCGTTGCGTTGCGAATGGCGGCAGCAACCTGCGCGCAACGCTTGTCGTCGTGCTGCTGTGCGAGCCATTCGAGCATCATTGCGGCGGAAAGGATCGTTGCGACAGGGTTGGCAATGTTCTTTCCGCTGATATCCGGTGCGCTGCCGTGGCTCGGCTGGAAGATGCCGTGTTTCAGGCTGACGTCACCGGAGGGTGCGACGCCCAGGCCACCCACTACCCCAGCCGCGATCTCCGAGGTGATATCCCCGAAGACGTTTTCCGTCACCACGACGTCGTAGCGCTCGGGGTTCGTGACGAACATCATTGAGCCCGCATCGATATACAGACGCGCCGAGCCGATATCCGGGTGGCGCTCCGCGACTTCGTCAAAGACCTTGCGCAGGAAAGCGTTGCTGCGCAGAACGTTCGACTTGTCGAGCAGAGTCACATGACCCGGCGTGCCGTGCGTCGCGCGACGTTGCTTCGCCTGCTCGAAAGCGAGTTCGAACAGCTTTTCGCTGGTAGCACGGGTGATGGTGAGTCGATCGCTCACCGCCTCGTCGCTCGGTTCGAGCTTGTCATGGCGCCCGGCGAACAGACCTTCCGTCGTTTCGCGGATCACCAGCATGTTGACCTTGTCCGCCTTCACGCGGCTCGGAACGCCCGGAAACAGTTCGCACGGGCGCAGGCTTGCGAACAGGCCATAGCGCTCGCGAAGGTCGATTTGCGGCGCGATCTCGGTGCCGTCTGCCTTTCGAACAGTGGGCAGTCCCATCGCACCGAGCAAAACCGCATCCGCCTGGCCAACGGCTTCCATGTCGGCCTCCGACATGGATTCGCCAGTACGCTGATACAGGCCAGCACCCGCTTCATAGCGGGTGTAGGCGAGCTTGAGATCGGCGTGGTCTGCGGCGGCGGTCAGAACGCGCACGGCGGCATCCACAACTTCGGGGCCAATGCCATCGCCGGGCAGCAATGCGATTTCGTAGTGGGCTTTGCTCATCACTTGTCTCCAGAAAGATTTGATGTGGATCAAATGATGGTCAATGTCGCGCCGCCCGTGAATTAGTCTTTGGCGAGTCAGCCGTAACGAACCGTTATGGCTGAAATTTAGTTTTTCGCCTCCTTGCAGCGGCTCTGTCCTGCAGATGACTGACAAGCGCTTCCGCCGCGGGGGAAAGGCTTTCGCGGTTCCGGATCGCAATCCCCAGCCTGCGTCGCGCCCATGGTTCAGCCAGCGAAACCTCCGTCACGCCCAGGCGTCGGACAAAAAGCTTTGTGAGACTTCGCGGCGCAATGGCGATACCGAGTCCCGCCGACACCATCAAACACAGCGCGTCGTAGCCCGTGACCTGAATGCGCAGGCGGAAGTCCTTCTGGAGCCGGTTCGCGACCTGTGTAAGCTGCGTGTTGATCGCGCTTCCCGTGCGCAGGCCCACAAAATCCCAGGCCAGCGTTTCTTCGAAACGAACGCTTTTCTTTCCCGCAAGCGGATGGTCGCGGCGAACAACGACGCTTAGCTCATCCTCTTCATAAGAAAGCGTTTCCACCGCCTCCGCATGGGGTTCCACCGTGAAGATCCCGACATCAGCGGCGTTTTCCGCGACCGCCCGGAGCGTCACGAGGCTATTACGCTCTTCAAGCCGGACTTCGACAGCCGGATGCCCCTCAAGGAATGTCGAAAGGTCGTCCGGAAGAAATTGCGTGATTGCAGAAATGTTCGAGAACACGCGGATCTGTCCTCGTGTTCCCGACGCGTAGTCCAGCATTTCCGTGTGGATATCGTCCAGATAGTTGACCGCGCGTCGGGACAGATTCAACAGCGCATAGCCCGCCGCTGTCGGCTCAATGCCCTTGTGGTGCCGGGTCAGCAGCGTGGTTCTGAGAGATTCCTCAAGCGCGCTGATACGTTTGCTGATCGCCGGGGCCGCGATATGCTCGCGCTCCGCCGCCGCAGCGATGCTGCCTTCTTCGACGACCGCGATAAAAAGGCTCAAGGAAACAGGATCAAGCTTCATGTTCGAAGATGTGCAGGAAATGGATCGAAAACAATCGGCATGGCAATCCGCTTAACAGCCGCATCATGCACGCCACTCCGAAAGAATCTGCTCGGCGAGGTAGTCGCACGGTGCCCTGGCTGATCGCGCGCTGCGCGCCAGCACGACTTCCAGCTCACCCAGTTCGGGCAGCCCATCATTCGGCGTGAGTTGCACCAGATGTGCCGGAATGCTGCATCGTGCCAGAGGCGCAACGGCAAGCCCAGCATCCACCATACTGAGTAGCCCGAGGAAGCTCGGACTCTCGTAGGACATCCGGTATTTGATGCTCGCGCTCTGCAGCGCTCGCACAGCGAGATCACGCGCTGTGCTTCCGTGCGCGAATACGGCGAGGGGCAGTGGCCGCTCTTCCCATACCCTGCGTTTCATGGAACCGGTCCAGATGATGGATTCGTACCGTATCAGTTCACCCGAAACCCCTTTGACCTTCGTGAGACACGCAAGATCAATCGAGTTGTCTTTCAGCATCGGCACGATCGCACTGCTCGGCAGTCCCATCACGCGGATATCCACACGTGGATGCGTTGCTGCGAACTTCCCAAGCACCTGCGGCAGAAGCGATGAAATGTAGTCGTCCGGAATACCGATCGTTATGCGTCCCTTGATCTCCGGCCGGACTACCGAGGCCCACGCTTCCTCGCGCATCGACAGCATTCGTCGGCCGTAGTCGACGAGCGTCGCGCCTTCCTCGGTGGTACTGACGTTACGGGTATCGCGGCGAAAGAGGGGTTTCCCCATCACTTCTTCGAGCGCCTTGATCTGCATGCTGACGGCAGATGGAGAGCGATGCACCGCCTGAGCGCCCTGCGCAAACGAGCCGGATTCGGCAACGGCAACGACCATCTCCAGAACATCGAGATCGAGCTTCTTCATATGATTCAGAAAAACTGAGTAATTTGTTCAGTTTAATCCGTTTTACTGCATACAGGCTTGACGGGATAATCGCCTGTAGTCAACGAAGCGGAAGGCAAGTCATGCAGGCGTCAGGATCGTTCTACGGATTTCTTGTTGTGGGCGGAATGCTCGCCATCACCCCTGGCCCCAACATGGTCTACATCATGTCGCGTTCGATTTCGCAGGGACGAAGTGCGGGTCTGGTCTCGCTTGCCGGTGTGATGATCGGCTACCTTACCTATATGTTCGGTGCCGCGTTTGGGATTACCGCGCTGCTCGTGCAGGTGCCGTTTGCGACGCGCACACTGGCAGCCGTGGGTGCAACCTATCTGCTTTATCTCGCGTGGCAAGCAGTGCGGCCTGGCGGGCGTTCGCCATTCGACATCAGGGAAGTCAAGGGCGAGCCGTCCTTGCGCCTTCTCGCGATGGGGGCAACCACAAGCATTCTGAATCCGAAGCTCGCGATGCTTTTCATCTCTGTTCTGCCACAATTCATCGACTATCAGTCGGGCAATATTCTCGCGCAGTCGCTGCGGCTTGGATCGATCCTGATTTTTGCATTCGCGTGTGCGAATGGCGCAGTCGCGGTCTTTTCCGGAACAATCGCCGCATCACTTCGCCAGCGCCCGCCGCTCCTTCTGGCACAGCGCTGGATGATGGGTATCATGCTTGGAGGGTTGGGCGTCAACATGCTTGCGGAGACACTGATCGCTCGTTGACGCTGCAGTCAGCAGGATACTTGACTGTCTCTTGTTCAGTGGAAACGGACATGGCGAGCAATATCGCCGAACGGCAGAGTCGGGCCGCGTTGAGCCGGTCACCGAGCTGCGATACAACTGCGCCCCATCCAAACCTCATGCGACGGTAGTCGGCCAGAAGCCGACTTTCCGTGTTCGAGCTCAAGCGTCCGCTACGAGTCTGGCAATAGACAGGCGAGCTAATGGATCGTAACGCCTGCCGCTCGGCTATGCCGCATTGATTGCCTCAATAGTCGAAACCCAAATGTCGCGCAAACCAATCCGCGGCACACCGGCTCGTCTTTTCGAAGTGTTCCACATAGGGCGTAAAGTGCCCTCCTGAGATCATCGCTAGTTGTTTGGGTTGTAGCGCATCCTCGTACGCACGCAGGCACAGGTCGGTGGCCGTCAACGTGTCTGCGTCGGCCACGATCATTAGCAGTGGCGTCGGGCTGATGCGTGCGATGTACACGCCAGGTTCGTTTTCGCGCGAAAGCTCGGCGCTGCGCAACGTCACCTCGTTTCGCCAGTTCGGCGCAAACGCTGCTGTGCCCGCAAAAAATGCGTGGCTGTCGGCTCCAGCCATCGCGCACGGCTCGGCGGGATCGGCACTCGTCGCACGCAACAGGGCGGGTGCGCCCCCTGCAAAGCGTCGAGCTCGATCCGCCTCGAAGCGACCTAGCAGCGCCGGAACATGATCTGCGCGCGTCCTACGCAATGCCGATTGATAACCGCTGATCTGCGGTACCTGCGAAACCACGCATTTCACGCGTCGATCGATCGCTGAAACTTCAAGCACATGACCGCCGCTGAAACTAGAGCCCCAGATTCCGATGCGAGTGGCGTCTACCTCTGCCCGCGTGGACACATAGCTGATCGCGTCGCGATAGCCGCGCTTCTGCATTGCCGGATCGACTTCCTGGCGCGGCATCCCTTCGCTTTCGCCGAAATTGCGGTGATCGTAGACGAGTACGGCGAAGCCCGCGCTGGCGAACACCTCGGCATAACGATCGAGATATTGTTCCTTGACCGCTGAGAATCCGTGCGCCATCACGATGGCCGGACATCTCCCCTTGCGCGGCGATAGCACAGGCAGATAGAACCAGCCGCGCAGAAGCGCCCCCTCCGAAAGAAACTCCACGTTTTGACGTTCCATTGCGTATCCCTCAACAGTCAGGTGCGCCCGAGTTTGGGCGCTCAGGTCTCACGATACGCAAATGAGGCGCGCGGCGCACCGCAGGTCAGGACATGCTCTACGCCGATTCGGACAACCGGAAATACGCACTCGGCGTCGTGCCTGTTACACGACGGAACATCGCCGCAAAAGCACCCGGCGTCTCATAGCCGAGAGAGAGGCTGACTTCGGCGACGGGCAAACCGCTGGCAAGCAACGGCAGCGCATGCTGGACACGCACAAGTTGGCGCCAATGGACAAACGAGATCCCAGTTTCAGCGAGAAAAAGGCGCGCGAGCGTGCGCGTCGACGCACCAGCTTCGTTGGCCCATTCATCCAGCGTACGCACATCGGCGGGGTCACGAAGAATCGCGTTGCAAATGCGTTTGAGACGTCGATCGCCTCCACAAGGCAGCCGCAGTGGATGACCCGGCACCCATTCGATTTCGGCGAGCAGATGCGCGATGACGAGTCCATCTCGTCCCGTCAGCACGCTGTCGAGTGGAATCGACGCGGCGCGAACGATCAGCTCACGCAGGAGCGGTGTCACGTTGACGGCATGAGGAGTTTCGGGGAACCCACGCGGGCAGCTTTCGGGCCGAATATACGGGCTACGCAGCGACACTGCGCCCCGCGCACGCATCGCGTGAGGCGTGCCGGCTGGCATCCAGAGCGCGCGTTGCGGCGGAACGAGCCAGAGCGACTGCCCCATCGTCACCTCGATGACACCGCGCGTCGCGTAGATGAGTTGGGCGCGCGCGTGCTGGTGCTCACCAACTTTAAAGCCGTCTGCATATTCCTTGGCGAGAACAGAGGCAGGCCCAGCTGATCGTTGATAGTCGGCAGGATTCGTACTGCGGGCGGGAGGCTGGGCGTGTGAATATCGGTGGGACGGAACGGGCGACATTGTCTGGCGTGCCGGGCAAAAACGAATCAGTATAGTTCGACGCGCGTTCTCCGGTGCGCAATCAGGCTCCTAAGTAACAGGCGCTTTAAACGTCTGCACCGACTGCCGATTTCTAGTTCTATTGCCGACACTCGCGCGAAACGAACGTGCGGCAGAAGTGGCTCACACTCGGCCGGTCGCCCTACTCCGATACCATGACTGTAGTCGGCCACAAACAGCCGCTCAGAGCCGAACCGCCAGGACGTTCGAACGACCGTTGATGTCGGCAGATCGGCCTTAGAGCAGCGTTAAAGGCCGCACCCGGCCAAGTAGTTTCGGACGGCGCGCCTGCATACCTGCCAGCAGTTCAGCCGGAACATCGTCTCCATCCTGCCACGGTGTCACTCGTACGTGATTACTCATTAGATTCTCCGGTAAACATGATCGCGCGACGGACATCGCGCCCGTCGCGCATGCGCCGAACCACACTGTGTTCGTCTTTGATGTGGGATCGTCAGGGCTTCATGACGTCGCCGTCATAGAGCATCTGGTAATGCTGCTGGCCACCGGCGCGGAATGTATCGAAGCCGTTCTCCAGAAACGCCGAAACCAGATTGGCGCCAACCAGCAGAATGAACAGGACTGCTGCGGCCAATCGAATCATTGGAAACATGCCAGCAGATGGGGATTCGTCCGCACCCGCTCCAACCGTCAGAGCCAGCATCGCAAGGCAGAACATGATGGCTGCCGTGAAGATGATGTAGGTCCACGTGTACATATGCAGCCCCAAGACAGCCGAACCCGTAGGCGTTGTCCAGGACGGAGCCTTCGCGAACATGAAAAGCAGACTGATCAGGCTGCCTATCAGTGCACCTACCGCACTAAGCACGTAGTTCGAGGGCCGAGTGCCATGATGGAGATTCAACAGAAATCCGCTGCCCAGCAACATGAAGCCGACGCGGATGAGATTGCAGAACGCGCAGGGAAGCTCGCCTCGAACGAGTTGATAGTAGAACGCGCCAAGCAGGACAATCGAGATTCCCAACAGGGCCGCGGCATCGATGGCCGTAAGGTGTCGTGTGTCGATCGTCATCACCATGACCCCAGCGTCGCGAGATCGGGGAGGTGATGGCGACCATGATGAATGGTCCATATAACGACCAGCAACGAAGAAACGATCCAGAGAATTCGCGCGAATTTCTGGCTACGCAGTGAACTCAGTGCGGCGAAAAACGCCACCAGCACCGGGATAAATCCAATGTACATTCGACAACACCTTTTGAACGGGATGAAAGGAGCGGAATTGCAGACTGGAATTTATCTCGTTGAGTGAGAGGCGTCTGTTGAGCAACGGTCGAACTGTGTCGATGATTCGCCAGTGTTCTGGCGTGGGGTCTGGAGAGCGTGGCTTGATGAAGTGCCAGAAAACGATCGACGCTACCAGGCCGAATCTCGTGCTGCCCACGCGCACGGCGCGTGCGCGTCTTCGGGCTCACGTAGCGTAGCGCCCACTTGCCACCATGCGCATTGGGGCGGATTATCAGTCCAGGCACCTGATTATCGGTGAGCGGCGCGTCGTCAGGTTTCAGGTAACGCAGCGCGGTCTGTAAGCTTGGGCATAAGGCATTTCCCTAATCTTGACCCATCTTCCAGCCCACCATGGCGAGCCTGGAAGCAGCCGGATCAAAATGGCTTAGCCCAGCCCAATGCCGTTGACAACCTATTGATAATAAAGTGAAATCAGATAAGCACTGCAGACTGCACTGGATGAACCTACACTTTTAGGGGTCGCCAAATGGATTACCGTCCCGAAGCCATCCACACAGTCGCGCTCGTCGGCCACGCCGGCTGCGGAAAGACCTCGCTCGCCGAGGCCCTGCTCCACCAGGGCGGCGCGCTACACGCCCAGGGCAGCGTCAGCCGCGGCACCGCGCTGTGCGATTTCGACCCGCTAGAGCGCAAATATCATCACTCGCTCAGCTCCGCGCTCGCGCATCTCGACTATCGCGACACGCGCATCTACCTGCTCGACACACCTGGTTACCCCGACTTCGCGGGCCTGTCCATCGGCGCGCTGCCGGCCGTGGAAACCGCGGCCATCGTGATCGACGCGCGCACCGGCATCGAAATGACCACGGGCCGCATGATGGCCGCCGCCGAGGCGCGCAAGCTCTGCCGCCTGATCGTCGTGAACGGCATCGACGGCGAAAAGGTCGACCTGCCCACACTGCTCGCGCAGATCCAGGAGGTGTTCGGCAAACAGTGCCTGCCGATCAACCTGCCTGCAAAAGGCGCGACCGATGTGGTCGACTGCTTCTTCAATCCGTCCGGCGAGGCGGATTTTTATTCTGTGGAAGCGGCGCACAATGCGCTCGTCGACCAGGTGATCGAACTCGACGCCGACTTGATGGAGCTGTATCTCGAACAGGGCGAGGCGATCAAGCCGGAGCAACTGCACGAACCGTTCGAGCGCGCATTGCGCGAAGGCCATCTGGTGCCGGTCTGCTTCACGTCGGCGGCGACGGGCGCCGGCATCGCGCAACTGCTCGACGTGATCGTGCGCCTGCTGCCCAACGTGACCGAAGGCAATCCGCCGCTTTTCTATCGCGAAACCGGCGATAAAACCGAACCCGTGAAAGCCGAGCCGCACGCGGACAAGCATGTGCTCGCCCACGTCTTCAAGGTCGTGGTAGACCCGTATATCGGCAGGGTCGCGCTGTTCCGCATTCATCAGGGCACGGTCACGCGCGACAGCCAGCTTTATATCGGCAACGGCCGCCAGCCGTTCAAGGTCGCGCATCTGCTGATGCTGCAAGGCAAGGATCACACCGAGATCGCGCGCGCGGGGCCCGGCCATATCTGCGCGGTGGCGAAAGCGGACGACATCGCCTTCGGCGACGTGCTGCACGATGCGCCCGAGGACGGCAACATCCATCTCGTGCCGCCCGATTTTCCGAATCCGATTTACGGTCTCGCGATCGAGCCCGCGCGGCGCGGCAACGAACAACGCCTCTGGGACGTGCTGCAAAAACTCACCGCCGAAGACCCCTGCCTCGTCATCAGCCATCCGGCGGGCACCAACGAGACCGTGGTGCGCGGCCTGGGCGAACTGCATCTGCGCTACATGCTGGAGCGCCTCACTGACCAGCACAAGCTCGAAGTCGTGACGCGACCGCCGACTATCGCATGGCGCGAAACCATCGGCGGCAAGGCCGAGGGGCATTGCCGCCACAAGAAGCAGACTGGCGGCGCGGGGCAATTCGGCGAAGTCATGCTGCGTGTGGAGCCGCTGCCGCGCGGCGCGGGCTTCGAGTTCGTCGATGCGGTCAAGGGCGGCGCGATTCCCACGCAGTTCATCCCCGCCGTCGAAAAAGGCATTCAGCAGGTGATCGACAGCGGCCCGCTCGCGGGCTTTCCGATGCAGGACGTGCGTGTGACCGTGTTCGACGGCAAGAGCCATCCCGTCGATTCGAAGGAAGTCGCGTTCGTCACAGCGGGGCGCAAGGCGTTTATCGATGCGGTGCTCAAGGCGCAGCCCGTGGTGCTCGAACCGATCGTCGATATCGAGGTGATGACGCCCGAAACGGCCATGGGCGACGTGATCGGCGACCTGTCCGCGCGGCGCGGCCAGGTGCACGGCACGCGCAACGTGAACGGCAACGCGATGGTGATTGCGGGCAAGGTGCCGCTCGCGGAACTCAACGACTATCAGTCGCGGCTGAACGCGATGGCGGGCGGCAACGGCAATTACAGCATCCAGTTGAGCCACTACGATCCCGTGCCGCCCTCGCAGCAGGACAAGCTTGCGGCGCAGCACCGCGCGCGCGGCGGCGAGGTGGAGTGACGCTGCGAGCGCAGCGACGAGTTGAAACTCGCGGCATAATCCCGGCTCCGCTTGGCGCTTCAGGGTACGGGAGAGTTCGCGCTTCATGGCCGATTTGTTCGCATCGCACGCGCCTACGCCGCGTACACCGCTCGCCGAAGCGTTGCGCCCCGCGACCTTCACCGACGTGATAGGCCAGGCGCATCTGCTCGGCCCGGGCAAGCCGCTGCAACGCGCGTTCGCAGCGGGCGAGGCGCATTCCATGATCCTCTGGGGGCCGCCCGGCGTCGGCAAGACCACGCTCGGGCGGCTGGCCGCGCAGGCGTTCGATGGCGAGTTCGTCGCGCTTTCCGCGGTGCTCGACGGTATCAAGGCGATCCGCGCCGCGCTCGAACGCGTGCAGGAAAACCGCCGCACGATTCTCTTCATCGACGAAATCCACCGCCTCAACGCGACACAGCAAGACGCCTTGCTGCCCTACGTGCGTGCGGGCCACGTGATCCTGATTGGCGCGACCACGGAAAATCCGAGCTTCGAAGTGAATCGCACCCTGCTCGCGCGCGTGCGGGTGCATGTGCTCAATGCGCTCGATGCGCGTGAATTGCGGCTGCTGTTCGAGCGCGCGCACGAACGCGCGCTTGCGGATCTCGACTTCGACGCGGGTGCCGTCGACGTGCTGCTGGGTTACGCCGATGGCGACGCGCGGCGGCTCCTGAACCTGCTGGAGCAGGTACGCACGCTCGCGACGGCCACGCGCACGCGCCATATCGACGAAGCGTTTGTTTCGGGTTTGCTCACACGCGGCGCGCGGCGCTTCGACAAAGGCGGCGAGCAGTTCTACGACCAGATTTCGGCGCTGCATAAATCCGTGCGCGGATCGAACCCCGATGCCGCGCTGTATTGGCTCACGCGCATGCTCGACGGCGGCGTGAAGCGCAGCTATCTCGCGCGACGCATTATCGCGATCGGCTGGGACGATATCGGACTCGCCGATCCGCGCGCGCTGCGTTATGCGAGCGACGCCGTGAAGGCGAGCGAAATGCTCGGCGGCGAGGAAGGCGATCTGGCGCTCGCGCAGGCCGTGCTGATGCTCGCGTGTGCGGCGAAGAGCAATGCGGGCGGGGTGGCGTTGTCGCTGGCGCGCGGGTTTGTCGCGCAGGACGGCGCGCGGCCGGTGCCAGGGCACTTGAGCGTTGCGGCGCAGGCGCTGGGCCGCTTGAGCGGCTATCGCAATCCGCACGACGAGGAGCAGGGTTTTGCGGCCGGGCAGCGATATTTCCCCGATGGCGTGAGGCAGCCGCATTGGTATCGGCCGGTTCTGCGCGGGCTGGAAGCGAAATTCGCTGACCGGCTGGACGGGTTGCGGGGAAGGGATGAGGACGCGTGGGAGGACGATTGAGCGTATTGCTCAATCGTTCCGACCCCACCGCTCAAATAACCGCATCGACATAACGCCCATGCAGCTTGCCGCATTGAAGAATCCATCGCGTCGTGCGTAATATACGTGCGATCATATCGCTTCGATTCACGGATTGACTGACCGGCCGCTGCGGCCCGGAGACCCGACGATGGATTTCGCGCCAACCGACGCCGCCCTGGCTAGCTCCAACGAACAGGCAACTGCCCTGCTGCTCACGGGCCGTCTGCTGCGTCCACAAGCGCTGACGCTCGAAGCGTTGCGCGCGTTTCCGTCCGTGACCTGCGCGCCCTTCGACTTGCGCTGCTACACGACGCAGCGTTTTATCCGCACCGTCGAGCCGTATCGCGGCGTCCTGCTAACCGACCTGATCGAACATGCTGGCCTGCATTGCGAGGTTCACGGCGAGTTCAAACGGATGATCTTTCTCGCCATCGGCCACGACGGCTACGCCGTGCCGTTCACGTGGCACGAGTTGTTCAACTCGCCGGTGGGCAAGCAGGCGATGGTCGTGTACGAATGCGGCGGCACGCCCCTGAACGAGGAAGAAGGCGCGCCGGTGCTGTTTTCAGGTGCGGATCTCGTGCCCGCGCCGCGCCACGTCAAGCGGCTCGCGCGCATCGATGTGCGCGCGCTGACGGTTTAACCGGCCGCCCGCTCAGGCCAGCTCCACCGTCAACTTTCTCCAGCCGCCGTCGCGCGCATCGGCGACGATGCGCCCCGCGCCCAGTACGATCGCGCGTGTTTCGTGAGCGGGCAGATGGAGCTCGATCGTATCGGCGAGGAAGCGCTTGTCCCCTTCGCGTTCGACCGAGATCGCGAGCGTTTGCTCGCCGCTATGCGCGGCAATCCGCCATGTACCGCAAGCGCCGTCGCGCCACGCCTGGGTCTCGCCGTCATCCTCGATGTATTGCGCGCTTGTGTGGCCCTCGCCTGCCAACGGCGCGACGATAAATGCGCGACGATCCGCTCGCTGCCCGAAATGCTGCTGCGCGACGTTGAGCGCAATCACGCCGCCTTCGCGAACCAGCATGACCGGCTTGTCCCAGGGCGCAGGCAGCGTCACGGTCTGGCCGCCGTCGAATGCAGCGCCGCTCCAGTAATCGACCCACCGCGCGCCCGCGGGCAGATACACCTGGCGCTCGCGCTGGCCCGCGTCCACGACTGGCGCGACCAGGAGCGACGATCCCAGCATCATGTCGTCGCATTCGACATAACATTGCGCGTCCGCCGGGAACTCCGCGAAGGTGGGACGCAGCACCGGCTCGTAATTCGCGCTGGATTCGTGCAGCAACTGATAGAGATACGGAATCAGCCGGTAACGCAGCTTCACGAGATCGGCGATGCGCGGCGTGAGTTCGGGATACATCCACGGCTCGTTGACCGTGCCGTCGTCGTTCCACGAATGAATACTGAAACGCGGCATGAACACACCGAACTGCACCCAGCGGATAAACAACTCCGGCTCCGGCGCCGGGCCCGCGAAGCCGCCAATATCGTGGCCGATATTCGACACGCCCGAGAGCGCGAGCCCCAGTCCCATCTTGAGGTTGTAACGCAGCGTTTCCCACGAGGTGGCGTTATCGCCCGACCACGTCTGCACATAGCGATGCATGCCGACGCAACCCGAGCGCGACACCAGAAAAGGCCGCTTTGCTGGCGCATAAGCGCGCTGCGCATCGCGTGATGCACGCATCATCAGCAAGGTCTGCAGCACCTTGGCCTCGCGCGCCGGAAATGGCTTGCCGAAGCCATGCGCGATTGCATTGGGCGTCCAGATTTCGAATTCGTTGTTGTCGTTCCAGGTCGAGGCAATGCCGTAGCGCAGCAGCGCATCGGTCACGCGTGCCTTCCACCACGTCACCGTGGCCGGATTCGTGAAGTCCAGATACGCACCCACCTCGTCCCAGAACTGCACCCAGGCAGGCTCGCCATTGGACGCGCGAATTAACAGGCCCGCGCGCTGCGCCTGCTCGAATTCCGGATGATCGCGCAGCAGACACGGCTTGATATTCGCGCACAGTTTGACGCCGTGTTCCAGATAGCGATTGACGAAGCCCTCGACGTCGGGAAACTTCTCGCGGTTCCAGTTGAACACATAGCGCTTGTCGTCAATCGATGTATAGCCCGACGACAAATGAAACGAATCGCACAGGATGTCGTGTTCTTCGCAGCGATCGGTGAACTCGTTCATGCGCGCCTGGGCGTCGGGCGCATCGGTATACGTCATCGTCGAGCCGGAATAGCCCAGGCCCCACTTCGGCATCAGCGCGGGGCGGCCCGTCATCCACGTAAAGCGGCGCACCGCGTCCAGCGGCGTGCCTGCGGACGCGATGAAGTAATAATCGAGGTCGCCATGATCGGCGATGAAGTGACGATAGTGGCCGTGATAATTGTCGAGCTCGCGGCCCATGTCGAAGGTGCAATCGGCAAGCGTGTCGTAGAACAGGCCAAAACCCGTTTGCATCTGCGCGCGCCACGTCAGATAGAACGGAATGTGCTTGTAGAGCGGGTCGGTGGTCTTCGCGCTATAGCCCATTGCATCGACGTTGGTCATGCGAAAGGACTGATTGGCCCGGTCGAGCGCGCCTGCGCGTTCGCCCAGGCCCAGGTACATCTCGCCGGGCAGGCGGCGCACGTAGTGATAGACGCGCTCGTCCCACCAGCCGAAGTTATAGGCTTGCGTGGCGCGATCTTCCAGCGCCACACACCATTCGCCATCCTTATCGATTTCCCATGAACAGAAGCCGCCATCCAGTTTCACCGTCAGGCGGATCTTCGACGTACTCACGCGCACGCAATCGGGCGTGACCTCGCTGGCGTATCGCGGCAGGGCAAAGCCCGCAAGATCGAGACGATCGCGGCCTTCGAGCGGCACGTCGTCCATGCCGGGCGCAATCGCCCAGCTGCGCGGGCCGCGCGCCTTGCCGTCGGGCAACACGCGCACCCGCACGATGTCCTCTTCGAGCACGAAGATTTCGAGCGTCGCGCCCTGCGCGCTTTGCAGCGTCAGGCGGTTGCGCACCTCGTCGACCAGCCGGAAAATTGGGCGATTCAATAGCGATGCCATCTGGCGATTCCCTGGGATTGCTTCCTGATAGTTAAAACACCGTCGCGATGCCGAGCATCCCGACGAATTGCGAACGCGTGGACGAAGGCGTCGAATTCTGCGAATCGCCGACGTCCGGCACCGCATCGACGACAGCGCCGTTCGAGTTAAGCGTCTGCCCGCTCGCGTGCTGCCACGCCTGCAAGGCGTAAAGCGTCGTGCGTTTGGACAGGTGATAAGCCTGTTTGAGCGAGACCTGCTGATAGCGCGCGGCGCTGGACACGCCGTTGGCCTTCGACGCGAGCGTCCACGCGTAGCCCGCCGCTACGTCGAACGCGGGTGTAAATCGATATACGGCGTGTGCCGCGTAGGTGTTGAACACCGCGGTATCGCGGAAGGCCGAATAGCCTCCGGACAGATATTCGACGTTGGTATAGGTCAGCCCGAGCGTGAGATCGCCTGAGACCCACGTGCCTGCAATCGCGGCATTCTGCACGGCGCGCGCCGAGAGATAACCCGCATTGAGCGCCGATGTCGCGAACGACCCGCTCGCGCCGGGATCGAAATTCGCCGTGCGGCCCGTGTTGTTCATGCGCAGGAAACCTGCCGCAAGATTGATGCTGCCATTCGAGTAGCGCAGCGCGCCGCTCCACGTCTGCCCCGCGCCTACGCTGCCCGGAATGCCGCTCAAGCCGTACAGCGCGCTCGCGCTGAAACCCTGCCAGTTGGGCGACGTCCACGTGACCGAGTTATTGATGCGTACCGTCGTATCAAGACTGTCGATATCGCCGGGATGCGCGCCGGTCGCGCCGGTCAGATAGGTGCTGGACGCGAGCGGGCCGACCAGCAGGAAATACGGCGTGTACTGGCGGCCCATCGTGAGCGCGCCCCAGGTCTTGTTTTGCAGGCCCACGTACGCCTGGCGATTGAACAGCAGCCCCGACGACGACGCCGTGCCGTTATTCGGATCGAAGCCCGCCTGCAAATCGAAAATCGCGCTCGTGCCGCCACCCAGGTCTTCCGCGCCCTTGAAGCCGAACTTCGACGCATACAGATTGCCTTGCCGCAGATAGACGTTCGAATGGCCCTTCTGGTTGTTGACGTAGGCAATCGAATCGTCGAGCACGCCATAGAGCGTGACGCTCGATTGGGCCTGTGCGCCGCTTGTGCCCATCAGCGCGCTCATCGATGCGCCCGCAACGATCAGTGTCTGGAGCGCCTTGCTGCGATACGAGAAGTATGAATTATTCATTTTATGTTCGCCTGGATCGTATGGAGTCCGATTCTTCTCAAGCCGCCGGCCGCGAAGCCGGCAACGCACTGCGTGCCTCACGCGTCTGCCCGCGTATCAGCAGGATCAGCAACGCGGCGCCGATCAGGTCGAATGCGCCCAGGCACGCAAACAGCGGCCCGAAGCCCACCTTGTCGGCCAGTGCGCCCACCACCAGCGAAAAACTCAGGCCGCCGATCCATGCCGCCATGCCGCCGAAGCCGCTGGCCGTGGCGACTTCGTCGGGATCGAAGACATCGGCGGAAAGCGTGTTGACGAGCGTGGACAGCATCTGGTGCGCGAAGCCGCCGAGGCAGAACAGCGCAATCGCCATATACGGCGACGCCACGAGGCCAATGCACGCAGGCCCGATCATCATGAACGCGCCCAGCACGACACCCGCCACACGAGACCACAGCAGCGGCACGCGAAAATAACGCATGAGGAAAGGCGAAAGATAGCCGCCGAGAATGCCGCCCAGATCCGCCGCGAGGAACGGCAGCCACGCGAACAGCGCGATCTGCTTGAGATCCATGTGACGTTCGGTGGCGAGATAGAGCGGAATCCAGAAGCTGAAGGTTTGCCAGGCCGGCTCCGCGAAAAAGCGCGGCAGCGCGATGGCCCAGAAACGGCGCGAGCCGAGAATGTCGAGCACCGGGCGACGGCCCACCGGCGCGACGCGCGCCTGGCCGCTTTCGATCAGGTTCAGTTCCTGCGGGGAAATGCGGGGATGCTGCGCAGGCGACCGATAAAGCACGTACCAGACGGCCGCCCAGACGAACCCCAGCGCGCCGGTCGCGACGAACGCAGACTGCCAGCCGTAGCGCAGCGAGAGGAACACCACCAGCGGCGGCGCGAGCAACGCGCCCAGCGACGTGCCCGCATTGAAGTACCCCACCGCCACCGACTTCTGCTTGTCCGGAAACCATTCGGCGACGGCCTTCATGCCCGACGGAATCGCGGCCGCCTCGAACACGCCCAGCAGCCCGCGCATCATGCCGAGCGAAGTCCAGCCCGTGGCGAAGCCGTGCAGCACGCCGGTGGCCGACCAGAGCATCGCGAACAGCGCGAAGCCGAGCCGCAGCCCGATCAGGTCGACGATGATGCCGCACACCGGCTGCATGATCGTGTAGCCCACCTGGAACGCGCCCACCACGTACGAATACTGCTGCGTGGACATGTTGAGCTCGCCCTTGAGCTGCGGTGCGAGCACGCCGAGCGAGTTGCGCGTGAGGTAATTCATGATCGTGCCGATGCAGACCAGCGCGATGATCCACCAGCGCAATCCTTTGATGCCTTTCGAGACTGCCTCCATACCGCCTGTCTCCATCTTGTTTTGATCTGTTACGTTGTCGTATGACTTTCTTTGCGAGAAGTATCGACGGCTTTAGCGTGAATGCGTGAAGCATCGCTTGGCGCTTTCAACGTGGGACTGATGCTATGTTCGCTTTCGAACTCAGTCAATAGGAGAAAGACCCGTAAACGAACAAAAACGAAAACAGGGAGTGATCGAAGTTAAGTATGACGTCAGACATCTTAAAAGATTACCGGCGTCGATCTGATCCGATGGAATGCGCGCTAGCGGGTAAATGCGCCGTGAAACGGCGTTGGAAGTATCGCGCCGGAATTGGCAGTTAGTTGCAGATGTGCAGCACAAAAAACGGTGCCATCGCTAGTCACCGTTTTTCGGCCAGTGGCGCGCGGTTCAGTCGGGATCGCCCCGGCGCAACGGCGCGCGGCTCTTTTCGTTGTTGATGTGGACGAACTTCGCGAGCAGCGCGAGAAAGGTCTCCTGCTCGTCGGCGGACAGCGTCTGCATCATGCGCCGCCGCAGCTCGTGCACCGAAGGCACGAGGCTCTCCAGCAGCGCCGCGCCCGTTTCGCTCAGACGCAGCAGGCGCACGCGCTTGTCCTCGGGCGGCGTGATGCGCTCGATCCACCCTTTCTCTTCGAGGCGGACGGCGAGCGTCGCCGTGGTCGAATTGTCGAGCGCGCAATAACGCGCAAGCGTCACCTGATCGATGTCCGGATGATCCTGGAGAATGCGCAGCGCGCCATATTGCACCGGCGTGATATCGGTGCCGAGCACGGTATGGAACATCGACACCGCAATCTGATGCGCGCGGCGGATCAGGTGGCCCGGTTGTTCGTAGAGATCGGTGGACAGCTCGTCTTTTTTCTTCTTGCGCGTCCGTGTCGCCGGCCGCGTTGCCGTACTGCTCATGGAATGTCCTCTGGTCGAACGGTGCTGCATGGGGCCGCTGGGCGAATGCCTCTACGCCCGCTTCTACGCCCGCTTCTTGAGCCAGGGATTTTAACGCATCGACTATGACGCTTTAGCCTGCCTGCGCCCGACGCAGCGGCGCTCGGCTCTGCTCGTTGTTCAAGTCGACGAATTTGCGCAGCAGGCGAATCAGCTCGCTCGACTCGGCGTCCTCCATGCCTTCGAACAAACCCTCCTGCATCGACTCGATCGACGGCGCGAGCCTCATCAACAACGCTTCGCCTTCGGGCGTCAGCGAAAGCCGCCGCTGACGGCGCGCCAGCATCTCGCGCACGATCCAGCCTTTGGCTTCGAGACGCGCGGCCAGCTCCGCCGTCGTCGACGTATCGAGCGCCACGCGCTGCGCCAGGGTCACCTGATCGAGCCCGGGCGACTCGTGCAGCATGCGCAGCACGGCGTACTGCACGGGTGTCACGTCGCGCCCCATCTTCTCCAGGAACAGCGCCACCGCAATCTGATGCGCGCGGCGGATCAGGTGGCCCGCGTCGTCGTACAGGTCGATCGCGCGCGGGCGGTTTGCCTCAATCGTCGCCATAAAAGGAACGTCCATGCGAATGCGTTACGGGAAAACCAGCATACCGCAGCGCTTGTTCATGATGGAATCGGTAAGTACACTGAACGTCATTCAGTATACGGAATGATGAATCGGTCGTCGCGCGACCTTCGATTCGCCATTCCCCGCGCGAAGACAAATCCATCCCCAAGGAGACGCAAGGTGTTTCTCAAGAACGCATGGTATGTGGCGTGCACGCCCGACGAGATTGCGCAGAAGCCGCTCGGCCGCACGATCTGTGGCGAAGCGATAGTGTTTTACCGCGCCGCCGAAGGCAAGGTCGCGGCGCTCGAAGACTTCTGCCCGCATCGCGGCGCGCCGCTCTCGCTGGGCTTCGTACGCGATGGCACGCTGGTATGCGGCTATCACGGCCTGGAAATGGGCTGCCACGGCAAGGCCACTGGCATGCCGGGCCAGCGCGTGAACGGCTTTCCGGCAGTGCGCAGCTTCCCCGTGATCGAACGCTACGGCTTCATCTGGGTCTGGCCGGGCGACGCCGCAGCAGCCGATCCGGCCGCGCTGCATCCCTTGCCGTGGGCTGAAGATCCCTCATGGGCCTATGGCGGCGGTCTGTATCACATCCGTTGCGACTACCGTCTCATGATCGACAACCTGATGGATCTCACGCACGAAACTTACGTGCACGCGAGCAGCATCGGCCAGAAGGAAATCGACGAAGCGCCGCCGAAAACCACCAGCGAAGGCAACGAGGTCGTGACGAGCCGCTTCATGGAGAACATCATGGCGCCGCCGTTCTGGCGCATGGCGCTGCGCGGCAACGGCCTCGCCGACGACGTGCCCGTCGACCGCTGGCAGATCTGCCGTTTCTCGCCGCCCAGCCACGTGATGATCGAAGTGGGCGTGGCGCATGCGGGACACGGCGGCTATCACGCTCCCGACGAATACAAGGCATCGTCGATCGTGGTGGATTTCATCACGCCGGAAACCGAGTCGTCGATCTGGTATTTCTGGGGCATGGCGCGCAATTTCCAGCCTGACGACGCCGCGCTCACGGAGCAGATTCGCGAAGGCCAGGGCAAGATTTTCTCCGAAGACCTGGAAATGCTGGAGCGTCAGCAACGCAACCTGGAAGCGTGGCCGGATCGCAAGCTGCTCAAGCTGAATATCGATGCGGGCGGCGTGCTGTCGCGCAAGGTGATCGACCGGCTGCTCGCTGCAGAAAGCGTGGAGGCATGATGTCCGACGCCAACCTCAACGCTACCCTGGACGTGATCGTTTCCCGCAAGTGGAATGAAGCTCAGGATATCTATGGATTCGAATTCGTCAATGCAGACGGCGGCGCATTGCCGCCCTTCAGCGCGGGCGCGCACATCGACGTGCACCTGCCTGGCGGGCTGGTTCGACAATACTCGCTGTGCAACGACTTCGGCAGCACGCAACGCTATCAGATCGCGGTGCTGCGCGACGAGAACGGCCGCGGCGGCTCGCGTGCAATACACGATGCGGTCGAAGAGGGCTCGACGCTGACGATCGGCGCACCGCGCAATCACTTTCCCCTTGCGCACGGCGCGTCGCATCATGTGCTGATCGCGGGCGGCATCGGCATTACGCCCATTCTGTGCATGGCGGAACACCTGTTTCACGCCGACGAAACGTTCGATCTCCACTATTGCACGCGTTCACGCGAACGTACGGCTTTCACTTCGCGGATTGCCGCTGCGCCGTTTAGCGCGCGAGCCTCGTTTCATTTCGACGACGAAGCACCGGCGCAGCGCTTCGATATCGCGGCTACGCTCGCGAATGCGCCTGCGGGCAGCCATCTTTATGTCTGCGGGCCGCGTGGCTTCATGGACGCCGTGCTCGCGCAGGCACGCGACCAGCAATGGGACGAAGCGCGGCTTCACTATGAGTTTTTCGGTGCAGCGGTGGAGCAGTCCGCCAGCGACGCCGCGTTCCAGGTACGCATCGCGAGCAGCGGCGCAACCATCGAGGTGCCCGCAGGCTGCACCGTAATCGAAGCGCTTGCGGCCAACGGCGTGGACGTGCTGACCTCGTGCGAGCAAGGCGTGTGCGGCACCTGCATCACGCGCGTGATCGAGGGCCAACCCGACCATCGCGACGCGTACTTGACCGACGAGGAAAAAGCAGCAGGCGACCAGTTTCTGCCCTGCTGCTCGCGCTCGCACACGACCTTGCTCGTGCTCGATCTTTAGCGCTGGCCCGACTGGCTGCTCGCCAGCATCGCATGCAGCAGCACGTTCGCGCCCGCCTCGCACCATTCGGGCGTGATCGCCTCGCCTTCGTTGTGGCTCAGGCCATCGATGCAGGGAATAAAGATCATGCCCGTAGGTGCGACGCGCGCGAGGTAGCAGGCGTCGTGCCCCGCACCGGAGACGATATCGGCGTTCGGCAAGCCCAGTGCATCGGCAGCACGCCGCACCGCCTCGATGCACGCGGGCGCGAACGGCACCGGCGCGTAGTTGAAGATCTGCTCGATCTTGTGGCCAAGCTGCGCGGCTTCGGCGACGCGCGCCAGTTCGTCGCGAAGCTGTGCGTCCATCTGCGCCAGTACTTCGGAGTCCGGATGACGAAACTCCACCGTGAAGAAGCAGCGCCCCGGCACGGTATTGCGCGAGTTCGGCTTCGCGTCGATCATGCCGACCGTCGCCCGCCCATACGGCGCATAGCGGCGCCCCAGCGCTTCCACAAACGTAATCATGCGGGCCGCGCCCACCAGCGCGTCACGGCGTAGCTCCATCGGCGTCGTGCCCGCGTGCGCATCCACGCCTTCGAGCTCGATTTCGTACCAGCGCTGCCCCTGGCCCGCCGTGACGACGCCAATGGTCTTGCCGCTACGCTCCAGGATCGCGCCCTGCTCGATATGCAGTTCATACGCGGCATGGACGGGCGTGCCGCCCACGGGCTCCTCGCCCGCATAGCCGATATGCGCCAGCGCCTCGCCGATCGTGGTGCCCGACGCATCGGTGCGCGAGAGCCCATAGTCGAGCGGATAGACGCCCGCATAGACGCCCGACGCGATCATCGCCGGGGCGAAGCGCGAGCCTTCCTCGTTCGTCCAGATCACGACTTCGATCGGATGATCGGTTTCGATGCCCGCATCGTTGAGCGCACGCACGACTTCGAGGCCGCCCAGCACGCCATAAATGCCGTCATAGCGGCCGCCCGTGGGCTGCGTGTCGGCGTGCGAGCCGGTCAGGACGGGCGCGGCGTCCGGGTTGCGCCCGGCGCGACGCGCGAAGATGTTGCCCATCCGATCGACGCGGATCGTGCAGCCCGCGTCGCGCGCCCACTGCACGAACAGGTCGCGCCCTTCGCGGTCGAGTTCGGTGAGCGCGAGGCGGCATACGCCGCCCTTCGCCGTCGCGCCGATCTGCGCCATGCGTTCGAGCGAGTCCCACAGGCGCGCACCGTTCACGCGCAGCGCCGCGATAGCGGCGAGGTCTTGCTCAGCCATTCGTGTTCTCCGCGCTTGTAGCCGCGCCCGCGTCACGCATGCGATAACGGAAATCGCAACGCTTGCCGCCCTGCATGATCGTGCTGGTGCGCGTGAGTTCGACGCGCGGATCGTAGCCCGCGATGAATTCGCTATCGCGCGCGCAGCTCAACAGATGACCGATTTCGCCCAGCCCCATCGCGTGATACATCTCGGCATAACTGCAACGATGCACGTTGTAGTCGTAGGCATCGGCGTCGGCGCGCAACGTCTCGACGTCGAGCGCATCGTCCTTTTCCCAGAGCACCTGGAGCGCCACGAACGAGGCGATGCTCGTGCCATTGGGCTCGCGCGCCGCGAACTCGCGGCCTGCATCGACTGCCGCGCCGCGCACCGCTTCCGCAATCACGGCTTGCGCACGTTCGGCGCCAAAGTCGCGCTTGAGGATCTCGTAGATCGGCTTGATGATCCCGGCTTCGATCCGGCGGCGCTCCAGAATGCCAAGCGTCACACCGTTCACACCATTCACGCCTTCGGATTGTTCGCCATGCTGGTCATGTTGCTGTGTCATGTTCGACTCCTCGCTCCTTACTTTGCCGCGACTTTCGCGCCGCCGCCCAGCACGTCCACCACGGCCCACTTGCCGTCGCGCACCTGATAGATCGTGTACGCCGGATCCTTGAGGTTGCCTTGCGCATCGAACGCGATGGTGCCCGTCACGCCATCGCGACGGATCGTGTGCAGCGTCGCGACGATCTTCTTCGGGTCGGTCGAGTTGGCCTGTTGCGTGGCCGCGATGATCGTGGCCGCGGCATCGTAGGCGAACGGCGCGTGCAGCTCGATCGGTGCGTGCCAGCGCGCGCGATACTGCGCGTCGAACGCAGGGCCGCCCGGCATACGTTCGAGCGGACGGCCCGGTTCAAGCGCCGTCACGCCTTCGCCAGCGGGCCCGGCGAGCTTGAGAAAGGTCTGGCTCACGAAGCCACCCGCGCCCAGCAGCGGCGCCTGGATATGCAGCTGGCGCATGCGGCGCGCGAGCGGTGCGGCCTCGACGTCGATGCCGCCCAGGAAAATCAGGTCGGGGCGCTTGCCCTTGATTTCGGTGAGCACGCCGCTGAAGTCGATGGTCTTGTCCGTCACGTACTGATGATCGATCACCGTGCCGCCGTTTGCCTGCACGCCCTTGATGAACTGGTTCGCAAGCCCCGCGCCAAACGCGGTCTGGTCGTCGATCACGGCGATGCGCTTCGCCTTGAGCGTCTTCACGGCATACGCGCCCGTGTAAGCGCCGCTGTCGTCGTCGTGGCCCATGATGCGGAACGACGTGTCGAAGCCTTGCAGCGTGTATTGATGTCCCGTCGAGGCCGGCGCGATCTGCGCAATGCCCGCATCGTGATAGACGCGCGCGGCCGGCACGCTGCAACCGGTGTTCCAGTGCCCCACCACGCCGATCACATGGCGATCGACGAGTTGCTGTGCAACCGTCACGGCCGTGCGCGGATCCGATTGATCGTCGGCGCTCGCGAGCTTGTAGACGACAGGCTTGCCGCCGATGGTCGGATGCTTCGCGTTGGCGTCGTCGATGGCCAGTTGCGCGCCGTTTTCCAGGTCCTTGCCGATCCGCGCGGAACCGCCCGTGAGCGGCGCGGCGAGTCCAATCAGAACGACCTGTTCGTCCTGGGCCTGAACGGCGCCCGCGAAAAGCGTCGCGACCAGCGCGGCGATCGGCAACAGCAGGGTTTTCTTTTTCATGTGTCGGTAGGCGTGCGATGTGGGAACGGGCAGGCGCTTGCAGCGCCGCCTTGAATAATGAAAAAGATTACGGTTTGATGCCAAACCGCCTAAATTATCTTTAGTTCGATCATTATTCCCGCAGGCCACAATAGTCGATAAATCACTGATTTATCGCCACAATTTGCATGACCACCCGCGCCAGCGACGTTCGATATAATTCGACACATGAATAAAATTCAGCAAATCGCCGACGATCCGCCGCTGCGCGCCGTGCGCGCGTTCGAGGCTTTCGCGCGGCACGGCTCGGTCGCGGCGGCCGCGCGCGAGCTGGACATCACGCCCTCGGCGGTGAGCCATCAGCTGCAGTTGCTCGAATCGTTCGTGCAGACGCCGCTGACCGTGCGCAGCGGCCGCTCGCTGGTGCTCACCGACGAAGGGCGCGACTACTATCGCTCGATCAGCGCGGCGTTTTCGGTGCTGCGCAGCGCGACGGGTTTCGTGCGCGAGCGTTCGGCGCGCAGGCAGATCACGGTCAGCCTGATTCCGCTATTCGGCATTGGCTGGTTCATTCCGCGGCTGCACGATTTCCTCGCGACTAATGACGATGTGGACGTGACCGTCCTCTACGCGAACCACCGCAACTACCGCAGCGATGCCGCCGATCTGTCGATCCGTTTCGGCGCGGGGGACTGGGTTGGCTATACGAGCACGCCGCTGCTCTCGGGCGCGGTGGTGCCGGTGTGCACGCCGCGCTTCGAGCGCCGTTATGGGCCGCTGCGCAAGCCCGCCGATCTCGCGGGCGTGCCGCTCGTGCATGACGAAGACCGCAGCACGTGGGCAAACTGGCTGCAAAGTGCGGGCGTGCGCCACGTCACGCGCACCGAAGGCCCGCTGTTCGAAGACGGCCAGTTGACCTTGAGCGCCGCGCTGTCCGACCTGGGCGCAGCGCTGTTGCGCGCGCCGCTGATCTCGCGCGAACTCGCATCGGGCGCGCTGCGCAAGCTGTCCGATCACGAGCTGGACGACGGGCGTCACTATTACCTCTGCTGGCGCGCCGACGCGGAAATGCCGGACGGCGCGCAGCGGCTCGCGCAATGGCTACTTGAATCGGCGAAAGGGCCGTAAAGCAGCGGGCTAAATCAGAAGCGATGGCGCATGCCGAGCGCCACCGCCACCTGGTTGCTGTTCGACGACGGCGTGAGCGTGTAGACCGATGCATCGAACGCAGCGATATTGCGGCCGCCGCTCACGCTTTGATAGACGCCTTCCAGGTAAAGATCGGTGCGCGGCGTCACCTGCTTGTTGACCTGCGCCACCACCTGGTTCCATTTGGGTCGCGCGGAACCCGCGCCTGCATCGAAACGCGCCTGCGTGTACGTGTAAGCCGCCGCCACGTAAAGGGAAGGCGTAACGGCATAGCGGCCGTCGATCGAGTAATTATCGAAGATCAGCGTATTGCCCTTGAGCGACGCGATCTTGCCGCCCTGGTAAATGCCCGTGACGTCGTCCGTGGCCGAATGCGTCCAGCTCACCCCCACCGAATGCGGGCCGAACGCGTAGCGCGCACCCACGGCCACGATCAGCTGGTCGCCGCCCGTGACGGTTGCCGAACCGTCGGTCGTGCTCACCGCGCCATCCGGATTCGCGACATGGCCATCGCGATTGATCTTGAGGAACGCGGCGCCGGCCTTGAGCGGGCCGTTCGCATAGGAGAGGCCCGCGCTGTACGCCGCGTTGTTGCCGAAGCTGCCGGGCGTGTTCGAGAAACCGTACATCGCGCCCGCCGTGAAGCCGCGATACGTTTCGCTCGTATAGCGCACGGCGTTGTTGATGCGGATGTTCTGGATCGAATCGTCGTTGTCGTAGGGATGCATCGCCAGATTGCCGCCCCAGCCCGACCCGGCCGCCCCCAGCGGCGTGACGAACGTGAGGATGAAATCGTACTGGCGGCCCATCGTGAACGTGCCATAGCCATTCGCGCGCAGGCCCACGTAGGCCTGGCGGCCGAACAGGTTGCCGCCGTTGCTGGTCTTGCCGTTGACCGAAGAAAAGCCGCTTTCCAGCATGAAAATCGCCGACGCGCCGCCGCCCAGGTCTTCGCTGCCGCGCAGCCCCCAGCGCGAGGCGCTCAGGTTGCCGCTGTTCATCGACACATTGCCGCTTCCCGACGATCCCGGGCCGTTGGTGCGCTGGTTGCTTACATAGGATATCGAAGTATCGATCAAGCCGTAGAGCGTGACGCTGCTTTGCGCGTGAGCAACCCCCGCGCTCAGACTGCAAAGGCCTGCGGCGCAGGTGGAGAGGACTTTCTTGTTCATCATGTGCTGGTCTCGCGGGCGTACGTTGCGCGCGCGAGACCGCACGCGATGCATCGTGCACCCGATTTTTGTTGGTGAAGTTAGTCCGGTTGCTTCCGGTTGCTTCCGGTTGCTTCCGGTTGCTTCCGGTTGCTTCCGGTTGCTTCCGGTTGCTACGGGCAGGCGCGCGCAGCCCCTGCACGAGCAAGGTCGCGATTGTGGGCGCTGGCGGCAAGGAGGATCAAGACGACGCGCGCGAAAGTACCTTTCCTGAAACAGGGGTTAATCGCGCGGAAGAAGAAAGGCCGGGCGCGACTGCACCCGGCCTGGTTGAAGCGTTAAAGCCCGTCTGAAAACTTAAAACCACTTCCCGTTGACGCTGCCCGGCGCAAGCGACACGCCGCGGAGCACTTCGCCAAAGCCCGCTTCGCGCAGCGTAACGAAGTGTTCGCGCGTGGCGCCGCTGGCCGCCGTATTGCGCAGCACATCGCGGATCGCGACGAGGCGGTTGGGATCCGCGCCCTGGTCGCCGTTGCCGCTCACCGTCGAGGTGATCGCCCAGATCGTTACGGTGCCGTCCGCATCCACGTGGCCGGTGAGGTTGCGCAGGCCGTCGGTGGCCGGGGCCCACGGCAGGCCGGTGGCGCTATTGGAGCCGGCCGGATAACCCGCAACCGTGTACGCCGCGCCCAGGTTCAGGCCGTTTTGCAGCGTATAAGCCAGCTTCCACGACTTCGTCCCGGCGTTGTACACCCACTTCTGCAGGCCCGCGCCGGTCTGCGCGGCGGCGTGCGTGTAGAGATCGCTGCCGCCCGCGTAACCGTCGCCTTCGTCGGCGAGATAGAGGGTGTTCGCATCGGCAAACCAGATGCCGAAGGGGTAAGCCAGCGTGGTCGCCGTCTTGTTCGGCGTGGCGGGGAAGCCCGCTAGTACGCACACGTTGTTCGGCAAGCCACTCGACTGAACCGTGGCGGCGTTGTAGGCAAGCGGGTTGGCGGGCAGCGTGGCGTTCGCCGCCGGCACGCCGACGCCCGAAGGACAGGCCGTGCCCGTCGTATCGACGAAATACACGGTGTTGACGCCGTTGCTGCCGCTGCCCTTCGTGAAGTACACGACGTTGTTGTACACCGTGAGGCCGCGGAAATTGTCGTCCTTGCCCACCTTGTCCGCTTTCGCGCCCAGCTCCGTGACCGAGAAGCTCGCGAGCGGCGTGGGCATGCCCGGCGCTTGCTGCGCTTCATGCGCCTTCGTCGCCGCGATGTACTGCGCGCCCGCACCGAGGATCACGTTCGCAGGCTGCGGGTTCGAACCGTTGCCCGCGTTGCCGACCGTGTAGTAGAAGCCCTCGCCGCTGGCGTCGTTCAGGATCGCGCTGCGGCCATTGTTGCCGCTATAGGCGTTGGTTTCGGTGAAGCTGATGTGGCCTTCGCGGTCGAGACGGGCGACGGCGCGATAGAACGCCTGGCCGTCGGGATTGGTGGGATCGTTCGCGCCGGGCGTGTTCGAATTCGACACGTCGATTGCGTTCACAGGGGCCACGTAACCCATGAAGGTGAGATAGCGGCCATCGGCGGAGAGGTTGAGCGCAAGCTCCGACTTCGAGCTGAAGCTCGTCACGAGCTGGTCTGGATCCCGGCCCGGATGCAGGCTGTTGGGCACTTCGAGCGTATGGACGACTTCGCCGCCCGGCGTGATGGTGTCGAGGAAAATACGCGCGGTGACGCCGAAGCTCGGATCGTAGAGCACGTTGTTCCAGACATACGGATAGGTGCCGTCGCTGGTCGCGCCGTTGCCGCTCGGGCAGCCCGCCTGGGTGCTCGTGCAGCCCGGCGGCAGCACGGCGCCGGTTTGCACGTTGCTGGACAGATTGTCGTACACGCTGCGGCTTACGATCAGCAGGCCCGGGCCGCTGAAGAACGATTCGGGAAGTCCGGCGTTTGCCGCCGTGCTCGCGACGGCAAGCGTCAAGGCAGCAAGCGCGGGACGGCGTGGAAACAACGATGAATGGAAAGCAGAACGAAGGGTCTCGATGGCCATTTGGAACGTCTCCGTAAGGAATTTAAAGCTTGTTTTTCGGACGAACAGGCGGTCAATCGATCGCTAACGTAACGGGTGTTGATGAAGGATTTGTTGCAGGGAAAAATGAAGGCGGTGGCGCGCGTTGTTGTGCGATCACAATGATTGCTCAGGACATCTACATGGATGGACGAGTCGGGCACGACACGTTGAGATGACGTAAAACCCCGCACCGTGCAGGCACGTCGCGCGTGGCATAATCCCCTTTTTCTTCACCGCTATTTTTTGCTCGACGCCATGCGCCGGTTTCATCTCAGGCTGGTCAGTCTATTGGGGACGCTTGCGATCCTCATGACGACGCTCGCCCCGGTGATATCGCACCTGCTCGCGTCGCAAGCGGTGCAGAGCACGCTTTCCGCGCAGCCGCTCATGATGTCTGCGCATTGCGACATGCCGTCGATGCGCCACATGACCGGCGCAAAAGACCACGCGCCAACCTTAAGCGCCGACCTGCAAGACTGCGGCTACTGCAACCTGCTCGCCCACCTGCCCGCGGTGCCCGGCGTTCCCGTGACGCTGGCGCTGGCCACGCGGCTCGTCCACGAGCGCGTCACCGCGCGGTTCGAGCGCCTCGCGCGCGTCGAACCCCTCACCTTCGCGCTCGCGCGCGCCCCGCCCCTGGTTTGACCTGATTGCCCGCCCTCGCGACGATGCGCCCTGGCGCACCGCCGCGCGACTGCACGCGCGTCCGCCTTGACGCGCGCACCTTCATTGCATCAGGACTATCATGTCTGACCTTTTCCCGCGCAGGGCCGCCGCGCTCGCCTGCGCGTTGCTGGGCGCGCTGGCTGTCGCGCCGCTGGGCGCCCACGCCCATGCCATCGCAGGCGACCGCGTATTTCCGGCGACCATGGCCGTCGACGACCCCGGCGTCGGCGACGAAGCCGATCTTCAGTTCGGCCACGTGCGCGTGCCGGGCGATGCCGGCGACCAGAGCATCAACTCGTTCGACTTCGAATACGACAAGCTGCTCACGCCTCGCCTCGCACTGTCCGTCGACGGCGGCTACGTCATGCAGAACAACCCCACCGCGCGCGGCTTCGACAACTTTGGCGTCGGCCTGAAGTACCTGCTCTACGTGAACGACGCGCACGAGTTCATGACCTCCGTGGGCGTGAACGCCGAACTCGGGGGCACCGGCAGCCGCGCCGTCGCCGACAACTTCTCGACGATTTCGCCCACGTTCTATGCGGGCAAGGGCATGGGCGACCTGCCCGATTCGCTCGCGTGGCTGCGCCCGGTCGCCATCACCGGCGAACTCGGCCCGTCTTTCACTACCGGCGCAGGCCAGCCCAACGCCTTCAACTACGGCTTCACGTTCCAGTACAGCCTGCCGTATCTGCAGCAGCACGTACACGATCTTGGCCTGCCGCAGCCGCTCTCGAACCTCATTCCGATCGTGGAAGTGCCTCTGTCGCGCAGCCAGGGGCAGACGACCGGCACGATCAATCCAGGCTTCATCTGGATCAACCGTTATGGCCAGCTTGGCATCGAGGCGCAGATCCCCGTGAACCGCGCGAGCGGCTCGCACGTGGGCATCCTCGTGCAGACGCACATTTTCTTCGACGACGTGGCGCCGAACTCCATCGGCAAGCCGCTGTTCCAGTAATCGCTTTTGTGGAGAATCCGAACATGAAATTTGCCGCTTTCCGCTTCGCTGCCGCCGCTCTCGCGCTCGGCGCCGCGCAACTCGCCTGGGCGCACGCCTACCCCACGCATCAGGAGCCGCCGGCAGGCTCGACGGTGCCCACCACGCAAAGCGCCGTGACGATCGACTTCGACGACGCGCTCGAACCTGCCTTCAGCTCGATTCAGGTGGCCGATGCGTCGGGCAAGTCGGTGATCCGCGACAAGGCCGCCGTTGATGCGAGCAACAAGAAGCGTATGTCGGTGCCGCTCGATACGCTGAGTGCGGGCAAGTACACGGTGACGTGGGTTGCAGTCGCAGCGGACGGTCACCGCACCACCGGGCATTACAGCTTCACGGCGCACTGACGCACCAGACGACCACGGCGAGCAGCCTCGCACGGGCGTGCGGGCAGCGATGCTAAGCTTGCCCGCACCTCGGACTCGCCGCTGCTGACCATGACTCTCAAGCGTCTGTTGTGCGTTACCTTCGCGGCGCTCGCCGCCGTGCCGGTTGCTGCCTTTGCGCTCGTCAAGCCGCTGCGCGTCGTCGCGCCGACGCTGGTGCCCGGCATCCTCTGCATCAAGGACACGCTCTGCACCGACGATGCGGCCAACTTCGACGCCGCGCGCACGCTCTATCGCGAAGGCTATGCGATGGCGCGCAATGCGGTCGGCCCGTTCCGCGATATGCCGCGCGTGGTGTTCTGCTCGACGGCGGCCTGTGCGCAGGCGTTCGGCATCGGCGCCCAGGCGGCGCAAACCGTGGGCGACTTCGGCGTGATCGTCGCGCCGCGCGGCTGGAAGCCGTTCTATCTCGCGCACGAGCTGATTCATTACCGCCAGGCCGAAGTGCTCGGCAATCTCGCCGTGGCCACCCGGCCGCGGTGGCTCATCGAAGGCATGGCGTATTCGCTGAGCGGCGATCCACGCCACCCGCTCACCGAACCCTTCGAGCAATGGCGCGCGCAGTTCGATGCGTGGCATGCGAGCATTGGTGCGCAGAATATCTGGGCAGCGGCGCGCAATGTGCGCTGACGCGAGCCGCATCGCGTAGTTTTTACACTCACGCACGGAGACATCATGACGCCATCCGAACAGATCGACGCCCTGATCGCGGGCATCCCCGACTGGCGCGCCGAGACGTTTGCCACGCTGCGCAAGACCATACTCGCGGCAGACAAGGACATCGTCGAGGAATGGAAGTGGATGGGCAGCCCGGTCTGGGAGCGCGACGGCATCATCGCGGTGGCCAACGCGCACAAGGGCAAGGTGAAGCTGACGTTCCAGTACGGCGCGAGCCTGCCCGACCCCAACGGCCTCTTCAATGCGGGACTGGAGGGCAACGCGCGGCGCGCGATCGACTTCTTCGAAGGCGACAAGATCGACGCGCGGGCGCTCAAGGCGCTGATCCGCGCGGCCATCGAATTCAATCAGCTCAAGAAAGCGAAGAAAGCGCCCGCTAAAGCAGCGAAAAAAGCGGACGCCTGAACAACCTCACGCCAGATCGGTCACTGCGCGGATCGGAATGACCGTGCGGTCGCCGCAGGTACGCAGCAGCTCGCGCAACTCGTTGATGACCGGGAAGACCTCGTGGTTCCAGTCGGCGCCCTGCTGGTCGTGCGCGGCCTGCTCCAGCTCGACGATGGTGCGGTCTTCCGCGAAGATGCGCTCGGTGAACCACACCAGCAGCGGCCAGCCCAGATCCAGCAGGAACGACATGGACGGACGGCGGATCGACAGCATGCCGAAGGTGCGGTTCGTGCGCTGCTGCGCGTCGAGCGGCACATAGTTGATCCACAGATCCATCACGAGCGTGCCGTCGCTCGAATGGATCTTGAGCGTCTGGAACGGATATTCCGTGCGAATGGTCATGACGCTGTCGCCGCTCTGGTCTTCGCGCTTCTTGCTGCCGCGAAACACCAGCGCCTCGCCCGCAGGCTGCTTGCCTTCCTCGCGCACGAAGGTGTAATCCACCTCGATCCAGCCTTCGCCGCGCCGGCGGCCCAGCGAACGCGCGCGCATCTGGCCCATCTGGCGGCGGTGCAGGAACTGATGGTTCATGTCCATCAGGTTCTCGTGCATGAACGAGTAGTGGCACTTGACCGGGCGGCCGAAGCGGCGCGTCTTGTACTTCTTGTCTTCCGCCGAGGTAAGCGTCGGCACCGGGCGCTCGTGGGCCAGCGTGGCGTCGCCGGGGAACACGAAGATCATGCCGTGCGCTTCCTGGCAGGGGTAGGGGCGCACACCGTTGGGCAGACGCTCGCGGCCAAGGTACGGCACGTCCACGCACTGGCCGGAGCAGTCGTACGTCCAGCCGTGATAGCCGCAGCGCAGCGATTCGCCGTCCACGACCCCTTTGTGCAGCGGCACCTGGCGGTGCGCGCAGCGGTCTTCCAGCGCGAACACCTTGCCGGATTCGGTGCGGAAAAGCACGATGGGCTCGCCCGCGAAGTGAACCCCCAGCGCCTTGCCCGCCTTGACCTCCCGCGACCAGGCGAGCGGATACCAATGATCGGGATGAATGGGCACGCGGCGAAGATCGCGTACCGGGGCTTCGCTCGTGGAGCCGTCTAGATAAGGCATTGCGCGCATGCGTGATGTCTCCTTGCAGAACCGGGCACCAGCCGCCGTTGAGCACGCCTGCCTCGTCCGTTTAGCCCGGGGCGACCCCGGAGCAAACCAGGGCAAACTGGCGTGACTCCTACCATGGTACTGGAATGCCATGGCCTTCGCTGGCGGTTCTGGGCACCGCAAATTGTTCTTGGTAGCAAAATAAGTGCCCGCACAAAGGTCGTGGGGCACAGGTATTTTTTTCAATGTCGCGTTGGCTATCGTAGCGCGTTGCTCCGCGGCTTCGTCGCCCGTCTGGGTTGGGACATACCCGTACCACGCACGCGTCACCATTGGCAAGTTTTTGCCGCCGCGCGCGTCGCGCTCATCGGCTGCTTCGTTGGTCGGGATGCGCGGTTTTTCTTCGGCATTCTCCGATCAATATGATTCGGATTCCAAACTACATATAAAGGCACGCTGATTAATTGATGAACCGGCTTCGCCTTGAATTTTAGTGTGACTGTCACAGTCATCTATCTCGCATATTTTTAGAATAATGCCGCCTGCATAGCGCTTAATCCTCGCCGCTCAAGTGCCACTTGATTTTCGTTGTGGGCAGCGCACAATGAGCGCGCATTAGTCGTTGCGTTGTCAGCAAACACCCAGAGAGGACTGAATGAAAATTCCAGAAGGTCTCAAGAAGGTGGTGAATCTGGTTATCGTGGACGAGTCCGCTGCGTCCGCGCCAGCTACAGCAGAGACCGAAAGCGATTCGTCAGCCAGCGCGCAAAACACACAAGGCGCGACGCAAGGCAACCAGGCAGCATCGGCGGGACAGCCGGGCGTAAATAGCGGAATCGATGTCGCCGACCTCGAAAAGCGCATCGACACACTCATCCAGGACAATCCGGCTTACGCGCCCTATCGCGCGTTCGCTGAAATGAGCCAGTCGATTGCCGCCGCCGTGCCCGATGAGCAGCAGCGTTATCGCGCCGCGCTGCTCGGCGTGAAAACCAATCTCGATGCGCTGCTTGGCGCAGTCAATTCGCATGCCGATGTACTCGCGAAGGAACAGCAGAACTTTGCCGCCGCATTTGTCGTGCGCTCGGAAGCCGAGATCGCCTCGCTGCGCGAACAGGAAACCAGCCTGAACGAGGAGATTGGCGCACTCGCGCGCCAGCTCGCGGAAAAGAACGCAAAGAAAGACGAAGTCAGCAAATCCATCACCAGCAAGACAGCCGGACTCGCCAAGGCGAAGATCGATTTCGAATCGGTGCGTACGACGCTCGTGCAGAAATATTACGGCATCGTGAAGAAGCTTCAGGGTTATCTTGGAGACTCGGCACATGGCTAACGACATCGTGAAGTCCGAAATCAAGAAGCGCGTGCGCTCGTTCTGGGACACGAAGGAAGGCGGCGTCGGCATGGTGGTCGGCGTCGCGGCGCTAGGCGGGCTCGTGTGGGGCGCGGGCAAGGTCATGCCGTTTATCGCGCGGCTGATGGAGAACACGGCGGCCGCAGTGTTCTTCGGCGCGATCGCCGTGGGTCTCGTTTATGTGCTCGTCTTCGATAACACGCTGCGCAGCCGTTTGTGGCTTGGCTATCAGCTGCTCATGAAGGGGCTGACCTATTCGATCATCAAGTACGATCCGGCGGCCACGGAGCGCATTCTTTCCAAAGAAATCACCAAGATGATCGATGAGGCCTCCGAAGCACGCGTGAAAGGCGGCGGCCGCGTCGAAGCGGTGCGCCGTACCATCGAGGAATTCAAGGAAGAAGAGGAGCAGCTCAAGCGCGAAGCCGTGGCGATGGCGCGCAAGCATCGTCCGCAGGAAGAGATCAATTCGCACGCGCGCCGCATCGGCCAGCTGGACGCCGCGATCCAGCGCACCGGCAAGGTCTACGACGAATTGAGCGCGACCTATAACAATCTCGTCGAAGCCGAAAACGCCTTTCGCCGCATGCACGACGAAGCCGAGTTCAAGATCCGCCTCAAGGTCAAGGAATATGAGGCCGTGAACTCGATGACCGAAGCATGGCGCGGCTTCCGTCGCGCGTTCAGCCGCACGACCACGGTCAACGAGTTGCGAGAGATGCTGGTCGACTACATCAACGACGACACCGCCGCGAAGATGGGCGAAATGCGCGCCTACGTGCAGGACAGCGTGAAGGTGATCGACGCCGTGCAGATCCGCGACGACGCCGACACCGAACGCGGCCTGCAACTGCTCGCCGATCTCAACAGCCGCCAGATCGACTTCACGCCTGCCGCGCGCCTGACCGACACCGCGCATGCGTCGTCCGCCGCATCCGGCAAGACGCAGCCGCCCTCGCCCGGCCCGATCGACTATACCCGCTACAAAAACTAAGACTAAGGAGTCTCCTCATGCAGTTGACCACTGGTGCGAAGCGCTTCCTCGGCCTCGTCGCAAGTGTCGCGATCGTCTACGGCGCGTACTATGCCTGGCAACATGGCCTGATCGGCAAGCATGGCGATACGCAGCCGGCGGCGCTCGACGTCGGCAACAATTCGCAATCCACGTCCGTCGCGCCGCCGGCGGATCAAAGCACGACGCAAGCCGCGACCCAACAGACAACGCAACAGCCCACGCAACAGCCGATCCCCGCCAGCTTCACGCCGAATGCCGATACGCGGCAGCAGATCCTGCAAAACCACGTCGTGCGGATTTCGGTGGAGAACCCGAGCGAGCCGATCTACGGCGAAACCAACGGCACGCCGCACGGCTTCAACTATGAATTCGCGAAGCTGCTGTTCGGTCAGCCCGAATTCAGCGCGGGCGGCCCCATCAAGATCGACACGCATCACGAGGTGAGCGCTTACAAGGACGTGCCGCGTCAGCTGCTGGCGTCCGATAACGGCGTGCCTGCCGTCGATATCGCCATGGACGGCCTGACGTTCCCCGACAACACGCCGTCGGGCGTGATCTATACGAATCCGTATCTGGACGACTTCGGCTATGCGCTGATCGTGCAGAAGGGTTCGAAGCTGCATTCGACGGCGGATCTCGCGGGCAAGACCGTCGGCATCCTGCAAGGCGACCCGGACGTGAAGGCCTTTGTCACGCGCCAGTTCCCCAACACGCAGTTCGTCGAAGTCAACGACGCCGACGATCAGTTCATCACCAAGGCCATCGACGAGCACCAGGTCGACGCGTTCATCTACGACTACCCGTTCGCCGTCGAATCGATCAAGGGCAGCGACCTCACGTTCGCACAGACCAAGCTCGATGGATCGTCGATCAGCTACAAGATCGGCGTGCGCGCGAACGACCAGAACCTGCTCGTGTACCTGAACAGCGCGATTGGCCGTGTGAAGCAGACGCCTGCCTATCTGGATCTGCTGCGCAAATACTTCCGCAGCGATCAGGCCGACGTGATCGCCGCCGGCAATGGCGAGCATACCTACGCAGTCAAGCGCGGCGATACGCTCAATACCATCGCCGCCGCGCAACTGGGCGCCGGTTCGCGTTACCGCGATATCCAGCGCCGCAACAACCTGCCGAATCCGAACCTGATCCTCGTGGGCGAGCAACTGGTGATTCCGGTGCGTTGATCCACCCGCATCACACGCAGCAAAACAAACGGGGCAATGCGCGTCGCGCATTGCCCCGTTTTTTATGGCCCAGCTTCAGGCCCAGGTTCAGGGTCAGGTTCAGGCCCAGGCTTAAAACAGTCGCGGCGTCCCGACCCAGACGACCACCGCTTCCTTGCTGGCGTTGTTGCTCCAGCTATGCGGCACCGTCGACTGATAATGCGCCGAGTCTCCCGCCTGAAGCACAAACGACTTGCCCTCCAGTTCCAGCGACAACTCGCCGTCGATCACGTAGAGAAATTCCTCGCCCGCGTGCGTGGTCACTTCCGAGCGCTTCTGGCCAACCGGCAGGCGCACCAGGATCGATTCGAGCTGACGCCCGCTCGCCGTATTCGTGAGCCGCGCGAACAGGTTCGACGAATTCGCGAAGCCGAAAAACTCCAGTTGGTCGCCGCGCTTGACCGATCGTTCCTCCGACGGCGTTTCGACGAAATACTGCATCGTCACCCCCAGCGCGCGCGCAATACCCGACAGCGACGTGAGCGACGGCGAAGCCAGACCGCGCTCCACCTGGGACAGGAACGGCTTGGAAATACCCGCCGCTGTTGCCGTCTGGTCGAGCGTCTGGTTCAGCCGCTGACGCAGCGCGCGAATCTTTTCGCCGAGCGCCAATGCCATCGGATCCTGCTTTCCACTTGTAGAAGCCATATCAGGTACGTAAATTTTCGTCAAAAAATGTTTGATCCAACTAAATCTGGTTTGATACCCTTGCGGCTTGCCGAATTTTCACTTATATGAACCGGCACCAAAACAGTGCGTCAGCGAGATCCGCGCCGTCACTGTGATGGAGAGTCAGACAAAAAACGAAATTGTAAACCTGGTGCCTGCGCGATCCGCAGACCAGCCAAGGAGGAGATATGACACCTACTGGCGCCATAAGCGCCGTCCTGCCTGCAGCTCCACTCCCGACGTGAGTAGGGGCTCACTTTGCGCGCGACCCGCGCGCCTGCACCAACTATCGCAGTAACACGCTGTCCAAGGGCAGCAAATTGAGGTCACAATGAATTCAACGGTTTCACGGACGAAGTCGTTCTCGACGGTTTTCCTGATCGAGATGTGGGAACGCTTCGGCTACTACGGCATGGCGGCGCTGCTTGTCCTTTTCATGGTCGAGCGGCTGGGTTTCAGCGAAGAGCATGCGACCCTCACCTGGGGCGCGTTCGCCGCGCTCGTCTATGCATCGCCTTCGATTGGGGGCTGGATCGGCGACCGCGTGCTCGGCTCGCGTCGCTCGATGGTGCTGGGCGCGGCCATCCTGTTCGCGGGCTATTTCATGCTCGCCATGCCCAACGATCATCTGGGCCATATGTACGCGTCGCTCGGCGTGATCGTGGTCGGCAACGGCCTGTTTAAGTCCAATGCGGCCAATCTCGTGCGCCGCATCTATGAAGGCGACGAATCGCGCATCGACGCGGCGTTCACGATTTATTACATGGCGGTCAACATCGGCTCGACCGTGTCGATGCTGCTCACGCCCTGGATCAAGGATCAATGGGGCTGGCACGCGGCCTTCGCGGTCTGCTGCGGCGGCATGCTGCTGGGTATCGCCAACTTCTTCCTGATGAAGCGCACGCTCGCGCAGATCGGCTCGATTCCCGATGCCGAGCCGATCCAGTGGCGTCGTCTTGCCTGGGTGCTCGCGGGTGGCGTCGTGCTGGGCGTGGCGACCATGTTCGTGCTGCAGGACAAGAAGCTGGCCGTGACCTGCGTGTACACGGCAGGCGTGGCGATCCTCGCGATCTTCGGCTGGATGCTGATGACCTGCGAGCGCCAGGAGCGCGCGGGCCTCGTGGCCGCGCTGATCCTCGTGCTGCAGGTGATCCTGTTCTTCGTGTTCTACCAGCAGATGTCGACGTCGCTCACGCTGTTCGCGGTGCATAACGTCGACCCGGCGTTCCGCCTGTTCGGCACGACGCTGTTCAGCTGGAGCGCGGCGCAATTCCAGGCGCTCAATCCCATCTGGATCATGGTCATGAGCCCGATCCTCGCGACGCTCTACTCGCGCCTCGCAAGCCGCGGCGGCGACGTGCCGGTTGCGGCCAAGTACGCGCTGGGCTTCGTCGTGGTGTCGGCGGGCTTCTTCGTCTACGCGCTGAGCGGGCGTTATGCCGTCGATGGCCGCGTGTCGTCGTGGTTCATGGTGGCGGGCTACGGCCTCTACTCGCTGGGCGAACTGCTCGTGAGCGGCCTGGGCCTTGCGATGATCGCGCGCTACGTGCCGGCTCGCATGAGCGGCTTCATGATGGGCGCGTACTTCGTGGCCACGGGCGTGTCGCAATACCTGGGCAGCGTGGTCGCCACCTTCGCGAAGATGCCGGAAGGCAACCTCTCGCCGCTCGAATCGCTGCCGCTTTACACGAAGCTGTTCGACGGCCTGGGCTGGCTCGCGGCTGCGGGCGCGCTGCTCGCCATCCTGCTGCTGCCGCTGATGGGCCGCCTCTCGCGCGCTCACCAGCAAAACGCCGAGCAAGCCGTTGTCGAAGGCGAACTCGCTGCGAAGTAATTATTTGCGCTGAGGTCGTGCGATACGTTTATTGCCGGCCTCAATCAAACGAACGAGATCGTTGCTCACGCATCGATCCCGTTTTCGTTTGCAGGTTTTGATACATGGCAGGCTAGAATCGGCAACGCGCTTTCATACGAGGAATAGCCGCCATGTCCGATACGACCGCCACCAACGCCCTTCACGCCGATATCGCCCTGCCCGTCGCACGGCAACTCGACGCCTATAATGCGCGCGATATCGACGCCTTCATGGCCTGCTGGGCCGATGACGCCGAATACTACGAGTTCCCTTCGCGCCTGCTCGCGAGCGGTGCGCAACAGATTCGCGCACGCCATCTCACGCGCTTCGAAGAGCCGCATTTGCACGGCCATCTGATCCATCGCGGCGTGGTGGGCAATACGGTCTTCGACCAGGAGCGCGTCACGCGCGACTTCCCCGAAGGCGTGGGCGAAGTCGATGTGCTGGCCGTCTACGAAGTCATCGACGGCAAGATCGCCAGGGCGTGGTTCAAGATGGGCGCGCCGCGCCTGCAAAACACGGCGTCATAGCAACACGAAGGTTGCGCGCGCAATCAGTGCTCAGCCGATTGCCGCCTTGTCGCTTGCCAGCAACGCTGGCAGGTGCTCGCCGACGAATTCGACCCACGTGCGCACCTTCGCATCCAGATACTTGCGCGAAGGATAGATCGCGTAGATATTGCGCACGTCGAGCCGGTAGTCAGGCAGCACGCGCGCGAGACGCCCTTCCGCGTGTTCGCGCGCGAACGTCGATGCGGGCAGCACGCCTACGCCCATGCCCGATGCGAGCGCTTCGGCCAGCGCCTCCGGCAGGTTCACCGAGAACGGCAGCCTCTGCGGCGAGAAAACCTCTTGCCCCTCATCGCTCTCGAATACCCACGACTCCGACTCCCCGGACGGCATGACGAGCTTCAGGCACGCATGCTGGTCGAGATCGGCGAGCGTCTGCGGCGCGCCATGGCGTTCGAGATAACCGGGCGATGCACACATCACGCTATAGAAACTGCCGAGGGAGCGCGAAATATAGTTCGACTCCTTCAGCGATTGCGCCAGCACGATCGAAATGTCGAGCCCTTCTTCGAGCAGATCCGGAATGCGCTGATGCAGCGTGAGATCGACTTCGACGAGCGGCTGCTGCTCCATATAGCGCGACACGAGCGGCACCACATAGCGCGTGCCGAAGCCGCTCATCGAATGAATGCGCAACCTTCCTGAAGGCACCACGGTCGCGTTGCGCGCCTCGGATTCAGCCTGTTCGAGGTCGTCGAGGAGATGACGGCTGCGGGCGAGAAAGCGCTCGCCCGCTTCGGTCAGGATGATCTTGCGCGTCGTGCGGTTGAACAGGCGCGTTTGCAGATGCGCCTCAAGATCGGACACGGCACGCGAGGTATAGGCCGTGGTCGTGTTGAGCGAATGGGCCGCCGCCGTAAAGTTGCCTGCGTCCACGACACGTATGAAGACCCGCATGCTTTGGACGAGGTCCATGAATCACCGCCGGAATGATCGTTGCTTCGTATGAAGGATGAGCAAGGGCACGCGCCCTTGCCTGTCTCAAATGTCGAAGCGAAGTATATCCCGGCGCCCACGCGCTTTTGACGCGTTCAAAAGCCTTCGAGCACGATCTTGCCGCGCGCGCGGTTGGTCTCGATCAGTTCGTGGGCGCGACGCAGATTGGCCGCATTGATGCTGCCGAAGCGTTCGTTGAGCGTGGTGCGCAACACGCCTTCGTCGATCAGGTGCGCCACACGATCGAGCAGTTCATGCTGGCGAACCATGTCGGCCGTACCGAACATCGAACGCGTGAACATGAACTCCCAATGCAGCGACGCGGCCTTGGTCTTGAGCTTGCGAAAGTCGATCATCTCGGGATCGTCGATCAGACCCAGGCGACCTTGCGGCTTGAGCGACGCCACGATCTCGTCGAAGTGATGATCGGTCTGGTTCAGGCTCGCCACATATTCCACGCCTTCCAGGCCGATGCGCTTGAGCTCCTGCGAAAGCGGCTTCGTATGGTCGATCACGTGGTGCGCGCCCAGCTCCGTGACCCATTGCGCCGTCTCGGGACGCGACGCCGTGCCGATGACCGTGAGACCGGTCAGTTGCCGCGCAAGCTGCACGAGGATCGAACCCACGCCGCCCGCCGCGCCGATCACGAGCAGCGCCTGGCCGCTGGCCTCGCGGCCTTCGGGCACCTGGAGGCGATCGAACAGCAGCTCCCACGCCGTGATGGTCGTGAGCGGCAGCGCCGCCGCCTGCGCGAAATCCAGCGTAGCCGGCATAGGACCGACGATGCGCTCGTCGACCACGTGAAGCTCGCTATTCGTGCCTGGCCGCACGAGCGAGCCCGCATACCAGACCTTGTCGCCCGGCTTGAACAGCGTCACGTCAGGGCCGACCGCGCGCACCACGCCGCTCGCATCCCAGCCCAGCACCTTCGGCTGGCCATTCTCGGGCGCCATGCGCATACGCACTTTCGTGTCCACCGGATTGACCGACACGGCATGCACTTCGACCAGCAGATCGTGCGCGCCCGGCACCGGATCGGGCAGTTCGATATCGATCAACGATTCGGGATCGGTAATCGGCAGGCTGCGGTGGTAGCCAATCGCTTTCATCATGCTTCTCCAGTTGAAAACCACTTGAATTGATTCGAAAGAAAGATTCGAAGGACAGTCGGCGCGAAAAAATCAGCGCGAAGTCAGCGAACCTCCAGCGGCTCGAAATGAATCAGTTCGGGATCCGCGGCGAAAAACGGCCAGAGGCTGTGCAGAAAGGGCGGGAAATCAGCATGCGCCATGAAGGCGCTTTGCGAATCGAGACTGTCCCACTCGATCTCCAGCACGTAGCAGCCCGCATCCTCGCATTGCGGCCCGAGGCGATGTCCGCGATAGCCGTCCTTGTTCACCAGCGCGGCGCTGGCCACCTGCCACACGGCTTCGAACGCCTGGGCCTTCTCTGGCCGCAAATGAAAACGCGCGATGGCGATTAGCACGGTGCGCCTCCCATTGCGTTCGCTGTTCGTCATGGGAAGCATGATGGCCGAATTCGCGCGCCCGACCCAGTGGGTGGGCGCGCAAGCAGTTTCAAAGCACGATTGAAAATGCGTCAGCCGAGATAGGCGGCGAAGCGCTGCTGGAGAAAATCGCGCAGCGCGCTGACGGTGGGCGAGAGCATCGCGCGATGCGCGCAGACGAGATGAAGCGGCGCGTGCTCCGTGCCGAATTGCGGCATCGCCGCTTCAAGCAGACCGGCCCGCAGATCGGCAAGCACGTCCAGGTGCGATTTGTACGCGAGGCCCAGCCCCGCCAGCGCCCATTTGCGCACGAGTTCGCCGTCGTCGCTGCTGCGATTGCCGTGCACGCTCACGACCACGGGTTCATCGTCGCTGAAGAACGTCCAGCGGTCGTGCAGCGTCTCGCTCAGCGCGAAACGCAGGCAGTTGTGGCGCGCCAGGTCGGCGGGCGTCGCGGGCTTGCCGTGCCGCGCGAAATACGCGGGCGTGGCGCACAGCACGCGGCGGTTGTCGGGCACGAGCGGCAGCGCCACGAGGCTCGAATCCTCGGGCACGCCGTAGCGGATCGCGAGGCCAATCGGCATGCGGAACATATCCGCGATCTGGTCGCCAATGCGCACCTGCAGCGACACCGCCGGGTATTGGGCCTGAAATTCATCGAGCCAGCCCACCAGCAGGCTGCGCCCCAGATCCGAAGGTATGGACAGCGACACCGCGCCGCCGATCATCTTGCGTCCATGCGCGACCGCGTTCTGCCCGGCTTCCAGTTGCTCGATGGCGTTGCGCGCGAATTCCAGGTAGCGCTCGCCGTCGGCGGTCAGGCTCAGGCTGCGGGTCGAGCGCGCGAGCAGCCGCGCGCCGAGTTCCGCTTCAAGGCGCTTGAGGCCCGCGCTGGCGACCGCGGGCGTGAGGTCGAGCTGGCGCGCAGCGGCGGAAAGGCTGCCATTGGCCGCCGCTGAAACGAAAATCACGAGGTCTTCAAGTCGGATCATGAATTTGCATGGACGATCGCGTTACGCCAGATAAGGCTGCAATGATTCGGATGCCTGATCAAACTTTTGCTCCAGAAAATCAAGCAGCGTGCGCACGCGCGGCGCCATATACGGTGTGCGCTGAAACAGCGCGTTCACGGGCGCATCGGGGCAGCGCCATTCCGGCAGTACCAGCTTGAGGCGCCCGGCCTGTAGATCCCCGCCGATATCCCAGATCGATTTCATGGCCACGCCGCGCCCTTCGATCGCCCATTCGCGCGCAATTGCGCCGTCGTTGGTCTGCCGCGCGCGCTCGGGCGGCGCGGTGAACGTGGCGGTTTCGTTGCCGCGCGTGAAGCGCCAGTTGTTCGCCACGCCCGATGCCGAGCCCAACAGAACGAAATCGAGCTGGGACAGTTCGTCGGGATGGCGCGGCATGCCGTGCGCCGCGAGATAGTCAGGCGAGGCGCACAGCGCGCGGCGATTGTCGGCAAGACGCTTGGCGATCATCGCACTGTCGGCGGGCGTACCGAAGCGGATCGCCATGTCGATATCGTCCTGCAGCAGATGCGAGAGCGAATCGGACAGCACCAGCGTGAGCGTGACCTGAGGATGGCGCTCGTTGAATTCGTCGAGCCAGTGGCGCAGGACGGCGCGCCCGAAGTCCGAGGTGGCCGACACGCGCAACGCGCCGCTCACCGTCGCGCGGCCCGCCTGAAGCGCCGCGCGCGCGTCTTCGAGCGTCTGCAGCGCATGCTGGCAGTGCGCGAGATATACGCGGCCTTCATCGGTCAGACGCAACCGGCGCGTGGAGCGCTCGAATAGTTGCGTGCGCAACACCCCTTCGAGTTTCACGAGACGCGCACTGGCGGCGGCGGGCGACAGCCCCAGCTTCCTGCCTGCAGCGGACAGGCTGCCCTGACTGGCCGCTTCGACGAAAAGCCGTATGTCTCCGAGATTGTCCATAGTCCGCCAATGGAAGTGACTTGAATGCCCTGGATGCACGAAACCGTGCCGCGCGAAACCGCAATGTTACCGCGCGAGACGCGCGCTCATTCACGCATGGTTCGCGATTACCCGGTGCGCTCCATTTGCAGCGCCTGGTTCATGGCCATTGCATCGCGTTTGGGCGACTGGCCGAACATGCGCACATATTCGCGGCTGAATTGCGACGCGCTTTCGTAGCCCACTTCGAACGACGCGGTCTCGACATTCGCCGCGCACGAAATCATCAGCCGCCGCGCTTCGAGCAGGCGCAACTGCTTCTGATATTGCAGCGGCGTCAACGAGGTCAGCGTCTTGAACTGGCGATGAAACGCCGAAAGACTCATCTGCGCGATTTCCGCGAGTTCCTCGATGCGCACGCTTTCCCTGAACCGCGCGCGCAGGTTGTGCATGGCGCCGATCACGCGCTGCGACGGGCTGTTCACCAGTGTCAGCCGCGCGATATCGGCGCCCTGTGCGCCCGTGAGCAGCCAGTAGCCGATCTCGCGCAGGATCAGCGGGCGCAGCACCGCAATCGCCTGCGGTGTTTCGAGCAGGCGCGCCATGCGCCACGCGCAATCGGCAAGCGGCCCGTCGAAGTCGGCGACGAAGATGCCCGCGCCAGGCGTGTCGCCAGGCAAGGGTGGTGTTTCGAGTTCGTCGGCGACGCTGCGCATCACGGTGAAATCCAGCTCAATCGCCATCACGAGGCATGGCTCGCCGGGACTGGCTTCGACCACGCGGCCAATCGACGGGGCTTCGACACCGATCACCAGCGCCTGCCCCGCGTTGTACACCAGCTGGTTGCCGCCGAACGTCGCCCATTTCGCGCCCTGCGCGACGATGCATAACGCGGGCTTCGAGATCATGTGCGAGGGCGGTTTCGGTTGATCCGAACGCATCACGGCCACGCCGGGGATGGGCGTCATAAACGGACTTGCGCCGGACTGGCGCTGCGTGAAGCGCAACAGCACATCGGCGAGTGGGTTCATCGGGTGCATTGGGCGGATCAGGCTGAGCAGGATCAGGCAGGAAATCGGCGAGTTTCGGCATTCTAGCCTCGCGGCGCGCTCGACATAATGAACCCGTGCGCCAATCTACGGCGACGCAAACTTACAGGAGCCTCAATCATGGCAAGCAGCAAAATCGCGATCGTGACGGGTGGCAGCCGCGGCATTGGCCGTGACGCCGTGCTCTGTCTCGCCAGGCGCGGCGTGGATACGATTCTCACCTACAAGTCCAACCGCGAGGAAGCCGATAAGGTCGTGGCGCTGGTCGAGCAGGCAGGCGCGCGCGCCGTAGCCTTGCAGCTCGATACCGGCGCTTCGGGCACCTTTGGCGGTTTCGCCGAAGCCGTACGCGCGGCGCTCGGCACGCTGGGCGCGCAACGCTTCGATTACCTCGTGAATAACGCTGGCATTTCGTCGAGCGCGAATCTCGAATCGATTACCGAAGCGGAAATGGACGCGCTTTACGACGTGCATTTCAAGGGCGTGCTGTTTCTCACGCAAAAGCTGCTGCCGCTCATCAACGATGGCGGGCGCATCGTGAATATTTCCTCGGGCCTTGCGCGCTTTGCCATGCCAAACCGCATCGGCTACGGCTCCATCAAGGCCGCCGTGGAAGCGCTGACGCGCTATATGGCGGTGGAACTGGCGCCGCGCCGCATCGCCGTCAACGTCGTCGCGCCAGGCGCAATTGCCACCGATTTCAGCGGCGGCATCGTGCGCGACAATCCGCAGGTCAACAAAGCGGTGGCGGATCATACGGCGCTCGGCCGGGTCGGCCTGCCGCAGGACGTGGGCCCCGTTATCGCGGGACTGCTCTCCGATGAATTCGGCTGGGTGAACGCGCAACGTATCGAAGTGGCGGGCGGCATTCACATCTAGCCGTCGCCAGCAGCGCGGGCAAGCGCCATTCATTGCGCAGAGGAATTGGCGCCGCCCTTGCTGCCCTTTTTCGGTTTTGCGGTTTTTGCGGTTTTGCCCCCCCCGGGCAAGCAAATTGCTCTCGCAGTGCGCGGCCACGCAAGCCCAACGCTGGTCTCACGCTGGCCCCACGCTGGCCCCTTTTCCGGCCGCCTCACCACAGGGAGAATCCGCAATGAAAAAGCTGCTTCTGATCGCTGCTACGACGCTCGTTTCGCTCGCCGCCGTGCAACCGGCTTTCGCTTACGACCACCATAATTGCCACAAGGTGCGCGTGCATCACCATTGGGAGACGCGCTGCCACCATTGATGCCGATGGTGATGCCGGCGCGGCGCGGACGCGCTATGATCCCCGTTTGATTTTTTCGGAAGATTGTCCGTGCAGATTCTCGTCGACGCCGACGCTTGTCCGTCCGTCATCAAAGACATGTTGTTCCGGGCCGCGCGCCGCGTCGAGGTCTGCGTGACGCTGGTCGCCAACCAGTATCTGCGCACGCCGCCCTCGCCGTTCATCAAGGCCATCCAGGTGCCGGCGGGTTTCGACGTTGCCGATAACCGCATCGTCGAACTCGCCGAATCCGGCGACCTCGTGATTACCGCGGATATTCCGCTGGCCGCGGCCGTGCTGGACAAAGGCGCGCATGCGCTCGACCCGCGCGGCAACTGGTTCACGCCCGACACCATCAAGGAGCGTCTCACCATGCGCGACGTGATGGATCAATTGCGCAGCACCGGCATTGAAACGGGTGGCCCTGCGCCTTTTTCCACGCGCGACAGCAATACCTTCGCCAGCCAGCTCGACCGCTTCCTGGCGCGGCATGCCAATAAGCCTGGCAAACCGAACTAATCCGCCGAACTACACCGCGCCCATTTCCGCCGCCAGCGGCACGTTGCCCGATGCGCCCAGCGCGTGCGGCTGCAACATCAGCGCAACCAGCGCCGTCCAGCCGGTCTGGTGCGAAGCGCCTATGCCCCGCCCGTTGTCGCCATGAAAATACTCGTGAAACAGCACGAGATCGCGGCAGCGCGGATCGGCCTGCAACTGCGCATACGCACCCATCACGGGGCGCTCGCCCTTGTGGTCGAGCAAAAAAAGCGTGGTCACGCGCCGCGCGAGCTCATCGGCGATCTGCGCGAGCGAAAGTTTTTTGCCCGATCCGGTGGGATATTCGACGAGAAAATCGTCGCCGTAATAGCGGTGGAATTCGTATAACGATTCGATCAGCAGATAATTGACCGGCATCCAGATCGGCCCGCGCCAGTTCGAATTGCCGCCGAAGACGCGCGAATCCGATTCCCCCGGCAGATATTGCACGCCAAAATTGCAACCGTTGTAGCGATACACGAAGGGCTCATCCAGGTGCGTGCGCGAGAGCGCCCGCACGCCATGCGCCGAAAGGAATTCGCTTTCGTCCAGCACGCGCTTCAGCAGCGCCTTCATGCGATGCCCGCGCAATAGCGAGAGCAACAGCGAATTGCCCTTGCCCGGCTGGTTCCAGCGCGACACCAGACGCGCCAGGTCAGGACGATGTTCGAGAAACCAGACCAGCCGGTCGCGCAGGCCAGGCAGGCCGCCGTGCACCTGCTCCTCCAGCACGCGCACCGCGAAGAACGGAATCAGGCCGACAATCGAGCGCATGCGCAGCGGCTCGGTGGTGCCATCGGGCAGCCGCAGCTTGTCGTAGAAGAACTCGTCGACGCTGTCCCACAGGCCCGTATCGCAGCCATCGTCGCAACTGACCGCGCCCGCGATATACAGGAAGTGCTCGAAAAACTTCACGCCGATATCGACGAACACGTGATTGTCGAAAGCCAGTTCGAGCGCGATGCGCATGAGATCGAGCGCATAGGCGGCCATCCATGCGGTGCCGTCCGCCTGGTCGAGACGCCCGCCCGTCGGCAACGGCGACGAGCGATCGAAAATCCCCACGTTGTCCAGCCCAAGAAAGCCGCCCTGAAAAATGTTATGGCCGTCGGCGTCCTTGCGGTTCACCCACCACGAAAAATTCAGCAGCAGCTTGTGGAAGACGCGTTCGAGGAACTCGCGGTCGCCGCGACCGGTGACGGCGCGGTCGATCTCGTAGACGCGCCATGCAGCCCACGCATGAACCGGCGGATTCGCGTCGCCGAATGCCCATTCGTAAGCGGGAAGCTGGCCGTTGGGGTGCTGGTAGCGATCCTTGACCAGCAGCAGCATCTGTTTTTTCGCGAACATCGGATCGATCAGCGCAAACGCGACCGCCTGAAACGCGAGATCCCACGACGCGTACCACGGATATTCCCATTTGTCCGGCATCGAGAGGATGTCGGCATTGCACAGATGCAGCCAGTCCGCGTTGCGCCCGCGCCTGCGGCTCGCGGGCGGCGTGGGTTGCAGCGGGTCGCCTTCCATCCAGCGATGCACGTCGTACTCGTAATACTGCTTCGACCACAGCAGGCCCGCGAGCGCCTGGCGCTGCACGAGGCGCGCATCGGCGCTGTCGATATCGCGCTGGAGCGCGTCGTAGAACGCGTCCGCTTCGGCGATGCGCTGGGCGAAAAGCGCGTCGATGTCGAGCGGCACGTCGTCCTTCGGCGCGGACACCGGCCGCCAGCGGAACGTGACGACGGCCCGGCTGTGCGCGGCCAGTTCGAGATGCACGCGCGCGGCCGCCCGGGTGCCCGCGTCGCGGCGGATCGCGCTTTCATCGCCATGCACGATGTAATCGTTGAAGCCGTCCTTGAACGGCCCCGCGCCGTCCATGTCGAACAGGCGCTTCACGTTGGTATCGTTCTCGCAGAACAGCCACTCGACGCTCATCGCGTCCTTCGATGCGGCGGTCACGATCAGCGGCTCGTGCTTGTCGCCGCGCGCGAGCACATGATCGCCCTGCGCCGCCGATACAAACGTGAGCGACGGCTTGCCGGTCATCGCTTTCCACGACCAGGTATTGCGCGCCCAGATCTGCGGCAGCACATCGATGGACGCGTGACGTCCCGCGCGGTTCTCCACGGTAACGCGCATCACCACGTCTTCCGGCGTGTGCTTCGCATATTCGATCTGGACATCGAAATAATTTTCGTCGTCGAATACACCGGTATCGAGAATTTCGTATTCGGGCACCTGGGTGCTGCGCCGCGCATTCTCGTCGACCAGATCCTGGTACGGAAACGCCGCCTGCGGATACTTGTAGAGCATGCGCATGTACGAATGCGTGGGCGTGCCGTCCAGGTAGAAGTACAGCTCCTTGACGTCCTCGCCATGATTGCCCTGCGCGTTGGTGAGGCCGAACAGGCGTTCCTTCAGGATCGGGTCGCGGCCGTTCCAGAGCGCCAGTGCGACGCACCAGCCCAGCCGTTCGTCGGCGAAACCGCCCAGGCCGTCCTCGCCCCAGCGATAGGCCCGCATCCGTGCGTGATCGTGCGGAAAATAGTCCCACGCGGTGCCGTGCTCGCTGTAGTCCTCGCGCACCGTGCCCCACTGGCGCTCGCTCAGGTACGGCCCCCAGCGCTGCCAGCGGGCGTAGTCGCTCGAATAGAGGCGTTTGCCTTCGGCGGTGAGATCGAGACCGGCGGCGCGCTGCAGCATGGGCATCCCCCTTGTTCTGGGTCGGCTGGGTCGGCGCGCGGGCGCGCCGGGAGCCTCATGCTAGCGCGGTTTGATGCTTGCCGGCTCAGCCAGTTACGTCCAGCCGCCCGAGGATGCGCAGCAACTCGCCAAGCGACCACGCCTGGAACGGCGTGCCGCCCGCATGATGCGGCGCATCGCCATCGGCGACTTCGCTGACGTGATCGAGACCGGCCTCGTCCAGATGCGCGAGCAGCGGCGCGACAAAACGCGTGTACGCGATTGCGCGTTGCGCCGCGTCATCGCCGTGCACGTGCAGCCACGCGTCCACGAAAGCGCCCAGCAGCCACGGCCAGACCGTGCCCTGGTGATACGCGCCGTCGCGCTCCAGCACGCCGCCCGCATAGCGCCCGCGATACGCGGGGTCGGACGGCGCGAGCGTGCGCAGCCCCATGGGCGTGAGCAGATGGGTCTCGACCTGCGCGACGACGGCGCGCGCCGCCTCGCCTTCGAGCAGCGCGAACGGCAAGCCGCCCACCGCGAACACCTGATTGGGCCGGATCGAGCGATCGACCTGGCCATCGACATGATCCACGTCGATCACGTCGAATAGCGCCCCCGTCGACGGATCGACAAAACGCTGCGCGAATGACGCGCTCGCACGCGCCTCAAGCTCGCGCCAGCGCGTGTCCCACGCGAGCGCAATGCGCAGTGCGTTGATCCACAGCGCCTGGATCTCGACCGGCTTGCCGATGCGCGGCGTGACGACCCAGTCGCCCGCTTTCGCGTCCATCCACGTGAGCTGCACGCCGGGCACGCCCGCGCGCAGCAGTCCGTCGCGCGCATCGGCGCCGATGCGGTAGCGTGTACCGCGCGCGTAGCCATCGAGGATCGCGTCGACGGCGTCTTGCAGCACGCGCCGCGTGAGCGCGGGTGTTTCCGCCGATGCGAAAAAATCGTGCACCGCCACGACGAACCACAGCGACGCATCGACCGAGTTGTATTCGGGCGCGCCGCCCGCATCGGGAAAGCGGTTCGGCAGCATCCCTTCGGAAACGGTAGCCGCCCATTCGAGCAGGATCGCGCCCACGTCTTCGCGCGCTTGTGCGCCATGACGCTCATTCGCTGCGTTCGAGAGCAGCAGGCCGCGGATCGCAATAAACGTGTCGCGGCCCCAATCGGTGAACCACGGATAGCCCGCGACGATCGTGCGGCCGTCGCCGCGCGCCACCCCATAGGCGCGCGCCGAACGTTGCAGCCGCGTGGCGAAACCCGCCCTGCGCAGGGCTTCCAGCCCGGCCAGGCGTTGCGCGCGGTTCATCGCACCTTCGCCTGGATCGGCAACGCCGGGTTGCGTCTGCGCGCGCAGCAGCAACACCGCATCGCCCTTGCCGAGGTCGAACGAGAACACGCCTGGCGTCGCAAGATCCTCGATACAGTCGAGGCCCCGCTCCTGCTCGCGCGCATAGTAAAAGTGGCGATACCAGTCCGGCGCATGCGTATAGCTGCCGTTCGATTGCGCGACGATTGCGGGCAGATCGCCGTAGGGCTGCCAGCGCACCCGTTCGCCGTCGATGTGCGCATCGAAGGCGAACGCCGGATTTTCGTGATGGAGCGCGTGATAGTCGCGGCCCGATAGCAGCGGGCGCACTTTCAGCGTATAGGCGCTGGCGTCAGGCGGCGCTTCAAGCCGCCAGCGCAGCACGGTCTCGCGGCTCGCGCCGACAACGAACAGCCCGGCGACCAGCACGGCCGCCTCGTTCAAGCGGATGCGCCATTGCGGCCACGGCGCAGTATCGAAACCCAGCAGGCGGCTGGCAATATCGGCGGAAAGCAGATCGGGCCCATAGCGCTGCGCGGTGAGCGCGAGCTTGCCGCCGTCGTGTTCGAGCCAGGCTTCGATGCCGTTGACCAGCACCACGCGGCCAGTGGGCGGCTGGGTCGCCGTCAGCAGCAGCGCGTGATAGCGACGCGTGCGCGCGGTGCCGACCGTCCCCGACGCGAAGCCGCCCGCGCCGTCCGCTTCGAGCCATTCGTCGTCGAGGCGAGCGGTATCGATGGGAGGGACAAGACGCGTCATCGGGTGGCCTCGCCGTGGAGGTTGACGGATGACGCGAGTGTAAAGGAAGCAAAAGCGGGAAGCGCCCGCGCCGCTTTCGCGGGACGGGCGCTTCCGGTCTGGCCTGCTGGCTGGACTTACTGGCCGATGCCGAGCAGTTCGATTTCGAACGTGAGCGTGCTGTTCGGCGGGATCGGGCCGACTGCGCGGTCGCCGTAGGCCGTGTCGGCCGGGCAGGTCAGCTTCGCCTTGCCGCCGACCTTCATCTTCTGCACGCCTTGCGTCCAGCACGGGATCACGCGGTTCAGCGGGAAGCTGGCCGGGCCGCCGTGTTTGGCCGAAGCGTCGAACTCCGTGCCGTTCGCAAGCGTGCCGCGATAGTTCACGCGCACGACGTCTTCTGCGGACGGCGACGCGCCGGTGCCTTGCTTGAGCGTCTCGACCACCACGCCCGAGGGCAGCTTCTCGACAGGGTTGGCGGCGAAGGCGCTCGTTGCGACGGTCGCAGCGGCAATCAAGGCAATCAGGGATTTCATGCGAGTTCCTCGTGGAATAGAGCGTCGATTATATCGGCTGGCTTGTCTGGCCCCGCAATCGGGTGGCAGGGCGCAGGATGCGGCACGGCACGGCACGGCACGACGCGACGCGACGCGACGCGATTCGACGTTTTGCGCAGGATTGGCGACAATGCTCCCCACTTCTGTCTTCAAAACGCCTGAAACCGCGCTCCGCATGCCTCAGCGCGCGCCTTACCTGGAAAGCATGATGAAACGACTGTTACAACGACTCATTTTCGCGGGACTGTCGGCCTGCGCCCTCGCGACTGGCGCGCACGCGCAGGTCAGCGCGCCCGGCCCGTTCAACACGCCCGCGGGCACGTTCCAGTTCGTGCGCGACGACCGCGATTTCGTGGCCATGCTCGATCGCGACATCATCGATCGCTTCGATGCGAAAACGCTCACGCATTTCGACGAGACGGGCGGCCAGGGTGACACGGTCTCGCGCGTGCTGGTGCAAAGCGCCTACGGCCCGGTGCTCTACGACCTGCGCCGCCAGCCGCCGCTCGTCCAGCACGTGCGCACCACCCTGACCGTCAAGCGCGTGTTCTGGCAGCCCGACGAAGTCGTGATGCAAGGCCCCGAGGGCTGGTTCCGCTTCAAGAACGGCACGCTCACGAAGCTGTCGTCGACGAAGATGACCTATCACTGAGCGCTGCCGGCACCCAGCAGCGCTTCAGTCACCCCCTCCGAAAACCGCATCGGCCGTCCCTCGATCAGCACGCGTTCCGCATTCGCGGGATCGCGTTCGATCGCGGGCAAGCCGTGCGCGACGAGCGCCCGCGCGCATGCGGGCCAGTCGGGACGACTGTCGGGACGCGCCAATCCCGTCGGTTCGTTGACGCTCGCCCACGACAGCGTGCCGAGCGCGTCGCTGCCATAGCCGTGCGCCTCGCGCCAGTTCGCGCCGTGCTCCAGCAGGAACGCCGTCAAGGCGGCGTCGCCGCGGAACACCGCGTGATTGAGCGCCGAGGCGTCCCAGTCGCCGCCGCGCGCATCGATCGGCCAGCCCAGTTCGACCATCAGCCGCACCGCATCGTCCGAGCCCCATGCGGCGGCATCGGGCAAGAGGCGTAACGGGTCGCCCGACAGCGAGCGCAGCAGTTCCGGATGTTGCGCGTGGATGCGTCGCGCGTCGTGCGCGTCGGCACGCGCGCAGGCCGCCACGAAGCGATCCTCGTCGCTCAAGGTCTCCTGCGCCCCGCTTGCGCGCAGACGCCCGGCAATCTCGATCAGGCCGGTACGCATCGCCAGCCGGTACGCACTCACGCCGGCTTCTGTCTGCGCGTGCGGATCGGCGCCCGCCTTCAACAGCGCATCGATGTGCCGAACGGGGCAGCGCACCGCAATCGCCCGCAGCAGCGGCGCACCCCATGTCTTTGTCGGGCCTTCGCCGGCAGGTTCGTTCGGATCGCCGCCGTGCGCGAGCAGCAGTTCGAGCGCCGTCGGATCGACCATGTCGAGCGCGCGACGCAACGCATTCGTGCCGCTCACGTGCGCGCCCGCATCTAGCAGCAGGCGCGTGCAGGCCGGATTTTCGAGCGAGTGATAGAGCGATTCGCCGTCGTTGGGATTGGCGCCCGCCGCCAGCAGCATCGCTGTGAGCGCCGGGTCGCGATTGACGCCCGCCGCGCCGTACAAGGCGCTCAACGGTTCCGCTTCGGCAGGCGCGGCCAGCGAGGCAGGCGGAAACCGATTGCCGATGCGCTGATCCGGGCTCGCGCCCGCATCGAGCAGCACGCGAGCGCAGTCGCGCAGGCGGGCCGCATATTCCGGCACCTGCCCGAGCCGCGAATGCGTAACGGCCACGAGCGGCGGCAAGGCGAGCGCACCGCTCACGCGGTTGACCCAGGCAGGATCGGCGTCGATAGCTCGCTGCACGGCTTCGACATGGCCTGCCGCGCACGCGAGCGCGACATCGGCGAAAACCAGCTCCGGATGTTCGCGCAGGAGCTGCGCGGCCACGCGCGGGCGCGCCGCGTCGTAGCTGCCGGTCACGTCGCCGCCATAGGCCAGTTCGAGCCAGCGCCGGATCAGCTTCGCCTGCGCCTGTTGCGCCACGACGCGCGCTTCCACGAACGCGTTGAGATCGGCCCACGAACTGAAACCGTACTCGCGCGCGATGCAGGACTGCGCATCGTGCAGACGTAGCTGCATGGCGATGACTTCGGCGGGGGTGCGGCGGGCGGCGGCGGGAAGCGCCGCGATGAAGCGCGCAAGCGCTTTGGGGTCGCCATCGCGATACAGGCGCAAGAGTTCTTTCGCCTGCTTTTTCAGATGATCGGGATGAGCCCTGGGAGGCAAGGTTTGCATGACATCCTCGTGCAGTTTTGCCGAAGGCCCGCAATACCGGCAGCACAAAGGATGGGAAATCCTGGCCTGACGACGACAGGTGGGTTCAACCCTTTCCGCGGACCCGGAAGCGGCCTGCACCGCTTGAGGCAGAGCGTAAGGGACGTCCACGCGTGCCGTCAAGGCCATGCCAGAGGCGGGAAAGCGCCATAAACCGTATATACTGTTTTATCGTTTTAAATTCGAGAATCCAGCATGACCACCGAAATCGCCCGCAAGCCCACGAAGAAAGCGTTCTACTTCCCGACGTCGGGAGACGTGAAGAGAGCGCAACGTAAGGCCGCAGCGAAAGCCGAAGCCGCTGAAGCCGTCAGCAAGGCCAAAGCACAAGCCGACGAGGCTGCATCGGCAAAAGCCGCGAAGGTAGAAAAGGTAGAAAAGGTTGAAAAGGCCGAGAAAGTCGAAAAAGCCGAGAAGGCGACCCGGAAGGCGGCCAGAACCACCAAGGCGACACGCGCGCAGGAAGCCGCCGCCAAAACAAAGGCCAAACAGGCGAAGAAAGAGAAGGTGATTCGCGACAGCTTCACGATGCCGAAGGCCGATCACGAGCGCATCGCCGTGCTCAAGCGCAAGTGCCTCGACGCGGGCATTTCCGTCAAGAAGAGCGAACTGTTGCGCGCCGGGATCCAGTTGCTGGATTCGGCTTCGTCCAAGCGCCTGCTGGCCGCGATTACGGCGCTCGAAACCGTCAAGACCGGCCGTCCTGCCAAGGGCGAGTAAGGTCGCCGGTCACGGCGTGTTTGTGATCGCCGTGACCCGCTGAGCCCGCTTCACATGGTGCTGAACGACGTGCACCACCCGGCCGCGGCCACCCGCTTGCCGCTGAACAGCAAACAGTCGCCCCATTTGTCGTCCGAACCGGCCTGGAACAGCGAACAGCCGCTGCACGCCTGGCCCGCTTTGTAGCTCGGGAACTGTCTGGTATCGACGGTCGTGGCATCCGCCTTGTAGCCGAGACGGCGCGCCTGCTCGTCGGATTCGGCCAGCACGGGTTCGTCCGCGAAGGCCTCGCCGGTGAGCGCCAGCGAAGAAGCCGAGCACAGGCTCAGAACCAGAAACTTTCGACGCGATGTATTCATCGTGGGGGAGACACTTGGGTAGGAGTAGGGATCCGGCGCAGCGCGCTTCAATGGGCGGCCGCGTATTTCCCGCTAGTGTCTCAGGCTGCCTGGTTTCATGCAGCGTGGCGCGCTAGCCGGTCGCGCCCGCGCCGTGCAGATCGTTGTCGCCGCCTCTGGCGGCTTCCTGGGTGTACAGCGCCAGCACGCGTCCGACATCGCGCACGAACTCTTCCATGGCGTCGATGCAGTCGGGATCGTCCGGGGCGAAGTCCTCGGGATTGCGTTTGCCCTGAGCGCGCCGGATCGCACGGATGCTGGCCTCGAGGGCCCGTGCCTCGGCCCAGATCGGGTCATTTTCAGGAAGTTTCGAATGTTCGTGCGCCATGCCTGGATTTTCGGCAGGCTGCGAACAAACTTTAGGAGTTCGCCCTCAGGTTCCTGCCTGTTTTTCTGCGTGATTCTTGAGCACTGTTCGCGGCCCTCATTTCCCCAGTCCGACGAGGCCCATCAGGAACAGCACGGGACGGAAGCTGACTGGCCGCGCATCGGCGTCCAGGCCCAGCCGCACGCGATACACCGCCAGCGCAGGCACCTCGCGCCAGCTCGAATACAGATCCATGAAGCGGAATGCGTGCGGCCAGGCGCCAAAGACCTGCGACGCCCCCGCCGCCTCGAAAGCAAAGCGCGCACGCGGCAGGTGGTAGTACTGCGACACCAGCAGCACGCGCGACAGCCCTTGCGCGCGCATATACGCCACGGCATTGCGCGCGGTCGCCAGCGTGTTGTCGCCGGCGCGATCGACCACGATGCGATCGGCGGGGACGCCGCGCGCGAGCAGATACGTACGCATCGCGGCGGCCTCGTCGAGCCCCGGGCCGTCGATGCTGCCGCTCACGAACAGCCGCGGACAGTCGCCCGCCCGAAAACATTGCAGCGCCACGTCCAGGCGCGCGGCAAGGATGGGCTTGGGCGTGCCGTCGTCTTCGAGCGCATTGCCGAACACCACCGCGAGATCGGCGTGCTCATGAGGCATGGTCAGGCCTCTTGCGCATACATAGACCGCGGCGGCCAGCCACGCGGCCATCGCGATCACCGCGAGCGAAACAACGATACGGACTGCGCGGCTGCGAAGAAGACGTGGGGCGGGCATGAGGTCGAACGGGAAAAGAGGGCTGGAGAATATAGCACCGCGTCTTTGCGCGCGCGCCAGCCCTGCCAGCGACCTTTACGCTTGCGCCACCGCCAGGCGGATCGTCTTTTCCCGTCCGTTCATACGTTCGACATGCTCGCCCAGTTTCTGCGCGTACCAGTTCGTGAAGTTCGTGAGCATGAACTCCGAAGGCGCGTAAGGCCCTGGCGTATACGCTTTCGAACTCACGCCGCGCTGGTTCATCTCCACCAGTGTCGCGTCCTGCGCGTTGGTCGCGCGCCAGACTTCGATCAGTGTCTCGACGTCGTAATCGACGCCCTCCACCGCATCTTCATGCACGAGCCACGTCGTCTTGAGCTCAGTCTGCGTCGCCGATATCGGCAGCACGCGGAAATGAATGATGTGGTCGGACAGGAAGTGATTCCAGTTGTTCGGAACCCTGAACATTCTTACCGATCCCAGGTCGCGCTCGGTAAAATCGCCCAGCAGCTTGTTGCACGCAGGCCGCCCGTCCGAAGTGAACGACACCGCACCGCGATGGAACGGCAAGCGGATACAGCGGAATTCCGTGCCGCCATCGGCAGGTTGATGCGGCAGGCCCAGACTGTCCCACAGCGCCGTCTTTTCCTGCATCAGCAACTGGAAATCGCGGTTCGCGCGCGGGTCGTCGGGCAAGGCGAATTCAATCAGCGTGGCCAGCAGTTCCGGATGGCTGCCGATGCAGTGATAGCACTCGCGATTGTTTTCGATCACGAGCTTCCAGTTGGCGTCTTCCACAATCGTCATCGAGAACGCCACCTTCGTGCGCTCCGGATGATGCGGCGCGATGTACGGCGACACGGCCGCCTTGAAGCGCGCGATATCGGGCGGCGTATCGGCGATGCAGATATAGACCATGCCGCAGATCGTTTCGACGTGTACGGGACGCAGACCGTGCTCACTGCGGTCGAAATCCGCCGGCATCTGCCGCGCGCTCCTGAGCGTGCCGTCCAGCTCGTAGACCCACTGGTGATACGGACACACGAGGCGCTTCGCGTGGCCCGCCGCTTCGGTGCAGATCAGCGAGCCGCGATGGCGGCAGGTGTTGAAGAACGCGCCGACTTCGCCATCCTTGCCGCGCACGACCACCACCGAGGTCTCGCCGATCGCGAGCGTGACGTAGTCGCCCTCGCGCGGGATTTCGGCGACGTTGCACGCGAACAGCCATTCGTTCGAGAACACCGCGTCGATATCGAGTTCGTGGAACGCGGGGTCGATGTAGAACGGGCGTTCGAGGCCGTAGCCTTCGCGGCGCGCCGACAGCAGGCTGCGCAGTTGGGCGGGATCGATCAATTTCGTGTCCTTTTTCCGTTGCCTTGTTACTCTGATTCGAACTGCGCGGACTCAAACTGCGCGGACTCGAACAGGCGCTGCGGCGCACAGGCTTCGCCCGGTGCGCTGGAGTCCAGCGCCGCTGCATCGCCGATGCCCGCCGATACAAACGCTTCGGCGAGAAATTCGACGCACGCTTTCACCCTCGCCGATTGCGCGAGCCGCTGGGGAAACACGGCCCACACGTTGGCGGGCTGCGTAACGTCGGGCAGCACGCGCACGAGTCGCCCCTCGTCCAGCAGCGGCTGGACGTCCCAGATCGAGCGCAGCACGATGCCGCGCCCCGCCAATGCCCATTGCACTGCGGCCTCGCCGTGATTGGTCGAGAGCGGCCCCGTCACCTTCACGCTCACGGACTCGCCGCCCACATCGAGACGCCACACGCCAAACGGATGATCGCGCTCCTTGATCGCCAGACACGCGTGCGAATCGAGATCGGCAATCGTGCCCGGCGCGCCATGCAGCGCGACATACGACGGCGACGCGCACAGCACGCGGTAGTTCGTGGCGAGGCGTCTCGCGATCAAATGCCCAGCAATCTCGTCGCCGATACGCACGTCCAGATCGAAGCCCTCGGCCGCCACGTCCACCACGCGGTCGAACAGGTCGAGCCGCACATTCAGTTGCGGATAGCGATCCGACATCGCCGCCAAAGCCGGCGCGACGAACTTGCGCCCGAAACCGAAGCTGCTCGACACGCGCAGCGTGCCGCGCGGGATGCGCTGCGTGCTGGAGACGTCCTCGACCAGTTGATCGACGTCGTCGAGGATTTTTTCGGCCCATGCGAGCACGCGCTCGCCCGCCGCCGTGATCGCCACACGGCGCGTCGAGCGATGCAGCAAGCGCGTGCCGAGGCTCGCTTCGAGCACGCCCACGCGCTTGCTTACGTACGCGGCGGACGCGTCGAGCGCCTGCGCCGCGGCGCTGAAGCTCGACTTGCGCGCGACCGTGCAGAACACGCGCAGATCGTCCAGTTCGGGAGTGCCAGGCAGTTTGAGCATGGGAAAATCAGAAGGAGTGACGCATGCCGATACGCACATCGGCCTGGGTCGTCGTGGTGGAAGGCGTGAAACTATAGCCGATCACCGCATCGACGCCTTGCGACGCCTTGAGCCAGTCGCCGGACACGTACACGTCCGTGCTCTTCGAAAGCAGATAGTGCACGCCCGCCGAAAGCTGGTTCCAGTGATGCGCGTCGAAGTGCGTGTACTGATAGCCACCCACCAGGCTCAGCGCGGGCGTGACCTGCCAGTTCGCGCCGCCCTCGCCGACCTGCATGTGCTGGCTCTGGCCGAACGCCTTGATCTGCGTATAAGTGAAGTCGCCCATCAGCGTGACGTTGCCAAGCGCGTAACTTGCGCCCACGGCGAACGCGCCCTGCTTGTCCACCGGGAACGGCGTATTCGCGTAGAGATCGTTGATCGCGCCCGTGCCCGGATCGACGCTCACGGTCGGCTGGCCGAAGAACGAATGCACGCCGATCATCGCGTAAGGATCGAACGCGTAAATCCCCGACGGATTGTTCAGTTGCGTATAGGCCGTGCCCATCGCAAACGCGCCGCGCTGATACTGCGCGCCCACGCTCCACGCGCTGCCATTGTGGAAGCTGCCCGGCGTATTGCTGAACGAATACATGCCGCCGAACTGGAAGCCGCCGAAGGTGTTCGACATGAACTTCACCGCATTGGGCAGATGGTCGCCGTTCATGCGGTCGAAGTCGCCCTGGTTGATGGCGTAGCCGCTCGCCCACGCGGAGACGTTGTACAGATAGACCATCTCCTGGGTCATGTCGATCTGGTTGCCGAAGGTCAGCGTGCCCCAGTCGTTCTGCAAGCCCACGTAGGCTGCGCGGCCGAACAGCGAGCCGCCGTTGGAAATCTGCCCGTTGCCCACGTGAAAGCCGCTCTCCAGCTTGAACACGGCCTTCAGGCCGCCGCCCAGATCTTCTACGCCTTTAATGCCCCAGCGGTTCGCATACGAAACGCCGTCGTCGAACTTCACCTGATGCGAGCCGCCTGCATTGCTCACATAGGTAACGCCCGCATCGAGCACGCCGTAGAGCGTCACGCTGCTTTGCGCGCTGGCCGCAAGCGGTACGACCGCCAGCGGCAGCGCAGCCAGCGTCAGCACGGCCGCATGCAGCGCGCTCGTGCGCAGTGTCTTCATCGAATTCATGTTCTCTGTCTTGTCGTTGTTATCGTGAGGAATCAGTTCAGGCCGCGATCGGCTTCACGCACGAAGCGACGTTCCTGTTCGATGTCGAGCGAGCGGCAAGTCCACAGATAGACCAGCGCGGCGACGGGCAGCCCTACGAGCATCGCCACGTCGGTGCCGCCGAGCATGCGGGCGACCGGGCCGGTGTAGATGTCGGTCTTGAAGAACGGAATCATCGCGACGAAACCCACGGCGTAAGCGGTCAGGCCGCGCCAGTTCCAGCGCCCGTAAATGCCACGCGGGTTGAAGATTTCGCGCACCGAGTAGTGCGAATGGCGCACCACGAAGAAGTCGATCAGGTTGATCGCAGTCCAGGGCGTGAACAGATAGCCCAGAATGCCGAGGAAGTCGCCGAACTTGCCCATGAAGTTATCGGACGCCGAGAACGCCAGCGCCGTCGCCACCAGCGCCACGACGATCAGGCTCGCGATGCGCTTGCTCGCGCTCGACTTGAGCGGCTTGAACGAATCGGTGATGCTCAGCAGCGTGAGCGATGCGCCGTAGAAGTTAAGCCCCGAGATCGCAAGCAGCCCCAGCAGCGCAAGCAGCAGCGTGACCGTGCCGAAGCCCGGGAAGATCAGGTCGCCGGCGCGCTGCACGGCATCCGAAATCTCGATCTGCGCATTGAGCGCGGCCGCCGCGGTGCCCACCAGCATCATCCAGACGCCGCCGATCAGCGCGCCCAGGAACGTCCACCAGAAGGTTGCGCGCACACCGGTATTGGGCGGCAGGTACCGTGAGTAGTCCGAGACGTAGATCGACCACGAAAGCTGATACGCCGCCGCCGAAAAGAGCTGCACGAGGAACGGCGTGGCCTTGAAGCCCGCGAAGCTCAGTTGCGCCGCCGGGAACGGCATCTTCACGCACATGCCCACGCTGAAGATCGTCAGCGCGATGAGCAGCGCAAACGCAAGCCAGCGCTGTGCCTTGTGGATCAGGTCATAGCCGAACACGGCAAGCCCCACCGCCAGCACGGTGAAGACGATGTAGCTCAGATGCGGCTCGGTGCCCAGCAGATGATGCGCGGTCTGCCCCGCCATCAACTGGTTGAACGAGTTGTAGCCAATATACGTAACGAGCGCGACGACCCACACCAGCAGCGCGCCCATATAGCCAAACTGCGGACGCGACTGGATCATCTGCGGCAGGCCCAGTTGCGGCCCCTGGCTCGAATGGAACGCCATGAAGAACGTGCCGAGCACATTGCCGAGCACGATGGCAATGGCGCTCCACAGCAGATTGCCGCCCATGCTGATGCCGATCGCGCCCGCCGCGATGGTCGCCAGATTGGCATCGCCCGTAAACCACACCGGCCACAAATGCCAGGCCTTGCCCTTGCGTTCGGCGAGCGGCACGTAGTCGATCGAACGCGATTCGATACGCGATTTGGCGCGCGACGGCTCGCCGGCCAGCGCTTCGGCCATTGCCTCTTGTGTCATGTCTCCTCCAGTTGTGGGGTGGCGCGGGCGGGCTCGCGTCAAACGAAGCCACCCTGCGCGCCGCGCGCGGCTGCGGAATGCTTTTCCGGTTCCGGCCACGACACGGTTATCCTATGGTTAACAACAAACCACTGGTTAACAATAGTACGCATCCTGGAGGGGTGAGACGCACTATCGCATCCTCCTATTGACGACGCTCACGAAATCGATTTGCTTTGCGAGCGCTCAAGCTCTTTCGATATTTAGCACTAAGGATACGCGTTACGCATTTGACCGGTAGGGCTTTCCGCGGGATTCAGCAGCACGTCGAGGGATAACCCTGATCCCTTATCGACGAAATTTCTCTTATTCTTTCGTTAACCCATAGTTATGTCGTAACTGTCAGTTAATTTTCGAGCGTACTCTCTCTCACAGCGGCGGATCCCATGACCTATCTCCCGATCGAATTTCACAAGCAACCCGACCTGCCCAAGCTGCCGGCCGACTTCTGCGCCAACCCGGAACTCGCCTGGACTATTCCGGCGAGCTACTACACCGCCGAGTCGGTCTACAAGGCAGAAGAAAAGCGCATCTTCGAGGACACGTGGATCTGCGTCGCGCACCGCAGCGAACTGGCGGAAGCCAACGCCTATGTGACGCGCGAAATCGTCGGCGAGAGCATCCTGCTCGTGCGCGGCAAGGACAAGGTGCTGCGCGCGTTCTATAACGTCTGCCCGCACCGCGGCCATCAGTTGCTCGAAGGCAGCGGCAAGGCCAAGAACGTCATCACCTGCCCGTACCACGCCTGGGCGTTCAAGCTGGACGGCGCGCTCGCGCATGCCAACAACTGCGACCACGTCCAGTCGTTCGACAAGGAAAATTCGACGCTCGTGCCGGTGCGCGTGGAGGAATACGCGGGCTTCGTGTTCATCAACCTGAACCCGGACGCCGACAACGTGGAAGCGCAGTTGCCGGGGCTCGAAGCGAGCCTGCGCAATGCCTGCCCCGTCATCGACGACCTCAAGCTGGCCGCGCGTTTCGTGACCGAGACGCCCGCCAACTGGAAGTCGATCGTCGACAACTACCTGGAGTGCTATCACTGCGGCCCGGCGCACCCCGGCTTCTCGGATTCGGTGAAGGTCGACCAGTACACGCACACGCTGCATGGCAAGTGGACGCTGCAGTTCGGCCACGCGCAATCGTCGGAGCGTTCATTCAAGCTCGACCCGTCGATCACCGACCCGAGCTTCCACGGCTACTGGGCGTGGCCGTGCACGATGTTCAATGTGCCGCCGGGCAGCAACTTCATGACGGTCATCTACGAATTCCCGATGAGCGCGGAAGTCACGCTCCAGCACTACGACATCTACTTCCTCAACGACGAGCCCACCGAAGAACAGCAGAAGCTGATCGAGTGGTATCGCACTGTGTTCCGCCCCGAAGACCTGCGCCTCGTCGAGAGCGTGCAGAAGGGCCTGAAGTCGCGCGGCTATCGTGGCCAGGGCCGCATCATGGTCGACGAAAAACGCAGCGGCATCAGCGAGCACGGCATCGCCCACTTCCACAATCTGCTCGCGCAGCACTACCAGGACTAAGGGCGAGGACGCAACATGACATCGCTGCAACATCCCGGCCTGTTGCGCCAGCAGGCCTATATCGACGGCCAGTGGCGCGACGCCAGCGACGGCGCGACGCTCGCCGTGCACAACCCCTCGACGGGCGAGTGCATCGCCCACGTGCCCAATATGGGCGCGGGCGAAACCCGCGCGGCCATCGACGCCGCACAACGCGCCCTGCCCGGCTGGCGCGCGACGACCGCGAAGGAGCGCGCGCGCCTGCTGCGCAACTGGTTCGAACTCGTGATGGCGAACCAGGAAACGCTCGCCGAACTGATGACGCGCGAACAAGGCAAGCCGCTCGCGGAAGCGCGCGGCGAGATCGCCTACGCGGCCTCGTTCATCGAATGGTTCGCGGAACAGGCCAAGCGCATCGACGGCGACGTGATTCCTAGCCCGAACCCGGATCAGCGCCTTGTCGTGACGAAGGAGCCGATTGGCGTGTGCGCCGCGATCACGCCGTGGAATTTCCCGGCCGCGATGATCACGCGCAAGGCCGCGCCCGCGCTGGCCGCAGGCTGCACGATGGTCGTCAAGCCCGCCAACGAAACGCCGCTGTCGGCGTTCGCACTCGCGGCGCTTGCCGAGCAAGCCGGCATTCCGGCGGGCGTGCTCAACATCGTCACCGGCAAGTCGCGCGAAATCGGCCTGGAGATGACGTCCAGCCCGCTCGTGAAAAAGCTCAGCTTCACGGGCTCGACGGAAGTGGGCCGCCTGCTGATGCGCCAGTGCTCGGACACGGTCAAGAAGGTCTCGCTCGAACTGGGCGGCAACGCGCCCTTTATCGTGTTCGAGGACGCCGATCTGGACGCAGCCGTGGAAGGCGCGCTGCTCTCGAAGTACCGCAACGCGGGCCAGACCTGCGTGTGCGCGAACCGCTTCTACGTGCACGACGCGCTTTATGACGCGTTCTGCGAGCGCTTCGCCGCGCGTGTCGCCGCGTTCAAGGTGGACGACGGCTTTGCGCCAGGCGTCAACATCGGGCCGCTCATCACCGAAGCGGCGCGCGACAAGGTCGATGGCCTCGTGCGCGACGCCGTGGCGCAAGGCGCGCGCGTAGTGACCGGCGGCGCGCCTCACGCGCGCGGCGGCAACTTCTACGCGCCGACCGTGCTCGCCGATGCGAAGCCCGGCATGGCCGTGCTCAACGAAGAAATCTTCGGCCCGGTCGCACCCATCGTGCGTTTTTCGAGCGACGCGGAAGTCGTGCAGCTTGCCAACGACTCGATCTACGGACTCGCCGCGTACTTCTATAGCCGCGACATCGGCCGCATCTGGCGCGTGGCCGAGCAGCTGGAGTACGGCATCGTCGGCATCAACACGGGGCTGATCTCCAACGAAGTGGCGCCATTTGGCGGCGTCAAGCAGTCGGGCATCGGCCGCGAAGGCTCGAAGTACGGCATCGAAGACTATCTGTCGATCAAGTATCTCTGCATGGGCGGCGTGACGCGTTAAGCGCGTCATCCAGCCCGGCGCGGGCGCGGCTTCCACCGCGCCCGCATTTATCCGAATTCCGAATCCAGAATCACCCGCCTGCGGTAAAGGAAGGCACCATGAACGCCCGCGAATCGATCACTGTCGACGTTGTCGCCGTCGAGCAACTCACTCCGCTCATCAAGCGCTTTACGCTTGCGCTGCCAGATGGCGCGCCGCTGCCTGCTTTTAGTGGGGGCGCCCATGTGCTGGTCTCGATGCAGGACGGCGCGCAGTGGCATCACAACGCGTATTCGCTGCTGAGTTCGCCGCACGACACGCGGCAATATCAGATTGCTGTGCGGCGCGAGGAGGCCTCGCGGGGCGGATCGGCTTTTATGCACGAGCGCGTGCAGAAGGGTACGCGGCTCGCGATTGGGTCGCCTGCGAATCTTTTTGAACTCGCGCAGGGCGCGAAGAAGCATGTGTTCATTGCTGGGGGGATCGGTGTTACGCCGTTTCTTGCGCAGTTGAATGAGCATGCGGGCGCTGATCTTGAGCTTGAGCTTCACTATGCTTATCGCAGTGCGGAGCATGGGGCGTTTGTCGATGAGCTTATGGCTGGGCCGCATGCGGCTAATGTGCATTGCTATGTCGATAGCGAAGGGCAGCGGCTCGATCTGCTCAAGCTTTTCAAGAATCTGCCTGCAGATGCGCATGTTTATGTTTGTGGGCCGCAAGGGTTGAATGACGCGGTCTATGCCAATGCCGCGTTGCTTGGCTGGCCTAAGGCCCAGTTGCATTCCGAGCAGTTTGCTGCGTCCGATACCGGTGGAAAGGCTTTTACTGTCGTGCTCGCGAAGTCTGGGATCGAGGTCGAAGTCGCGGAAGATGAAACTATCCTCAAGGCTATCGAGCGCGTTGGGGTGACGGTCGAGTCGCTTTGTCGCGAGGGCGTGTGTGGGACGTGTGAGGTCGCCATTCTCGAAGGCGAAGCCGATCATCGCGATCAGTATCTTGATGAGGATGAGAAGGCCGCACAGAAGACGATTCTTTTGTGTGTCTCGCGCGCGCGCGGGGGCAGGATTGTGATTGATCTTTGATTTTTTTGTTTTGTTGTTGTTTTTGGGTTTGTTGGCATTTCCTTGAGGTCGTGTCGGTCTGCCAGTGTTGCCCCTGTGCGGGGCGGCACTTACTTTCTTTGCCGCGGCAAAGAAAGGTAAGCAAAGAAAGCCGCTCAAACCGCCAGTGTGACGCAGTCCACCTCTCGCCCATGATCGGAGTGGTGACTGGGCAGCGCTCGCGTCACGCGCCGTACAACAGAGTGGTGACGCCCGCACATCCCGTTGCTCGCTTCGCTCGCAACGGAAGGGAATGCACGGGAAACCCACTGTTCTGATTGCCTTGTCGAGAGTAAAAACGCCCGCAAACCAAGGGGTTTTGTTATGCCCAACGGGGCGCTTGCGCCCCCGGATGTGCGGGTGCCGCCTATCCGTTATACGGGTCGTGATGCGAGCAATGCCCAGTCACCACTCCCCTGGTAGGCGCGTGGTGGACTGCGTCACACTGGCGGTGTGAGCGGCTTTCTTTTGCCTACTTTTCTTTGCCGCTGCAAAGAAAAGTAGGTGCCGCCCCGCACAGGGGCAACGCTTGCAGACCGACACGATCACAAGGCAATGCCAACAAACCCCGAACCAACAACAAAAACCCACCAACCGCCCCCAAAAACACACCCCACCCCAATCCGCTAAACTACCGACTCCAAACTCGCGGCGCCCAGCCGCGTCACGCGCAACGTCATAGAGGGAAATGGATGTCCGAGGATACGTTCGCGTTCCGCCTCAAGGTGCTGCTCGAGCACAAGAAGCTAAGCCTTCAGCAAGTAGCCGACGCTGTCGGCATCTCCCGCCCCGCGGTGCACAAGTGGACGCGCGGCGGCGAGATCGACTATTCGAACCTGCGCCGCCTGGCGGCCTTCCTCGACGTCAACTGGGTCTGGCTGCGCTACGGCGACGAAGCCGTCCGCGACCTTGGCCTTGCGGCCACGCCCGAACTCCCCATGACCGACCTGCGCCGGCGCTACACCGCCGAGATCATGTCGAACGAAGCGCGCATGAAGCAGGCCCAGGAGTCGGCCGGCATCGTCACGTGGGAATGGAACCTCGTCACCGACGAACTCATCTATTCGAGCAACTGCGCCAAACTCTACGGCCGCGAAATCCACAGCAACGACGAGTTCTGGGAAATCCTGCACCCCGAAGACTCGATCTGGCTCAACGCCGATGCGTTGAAAGACATGGTCGCGAGCAAGGCGCCGCGCGTGTGGGACTTCCGGATCGTCCTGCCCGACGGCCAGATCCGCTGGATCGAGTCGCGTGTGGCGACGCTGCTCGACGACGCGGGCCGCCCGGTGCGCGTAGTGGGCACGACTATCGACATCAGTGCGCGCAAGGAGGATGAATCCGCGCTGCTGCGCCGCCTGCAACTGCTCAACGACGCCGCGCGCATCGCGGGCGTGGGCGCGTGGCGCTGGCTGCGCGCGCAGGACGAACTGATCGTGTCGGACGAATGGTGCAGATTGTTCGGCGTCGATGCAGCGATGGCGCCGCGTCATTACGTCGAGATCTCGCAGCATATTCATCCCGACGATCGCGCCGCGCGCGAAACGGCGGTCAACGATGCACTCGCGCGGCGCGGCGACTATCGCGTGCTGTATCGCGCGTCGCTGCCCGACGATACGTGGCGGCTCGTGGTCGAGCAAGGCCAGGCGCGCGTCGCGCCGCATGGCGAGGATGTGTGGCTGACCGCGCTGTGTCGCGCGGCGCAACCCGCCGATATGCAGAGCGCCGCGCCACCGCCCGCAGACAATGGCGCGGCCTGAGCATCGCCGCGCGAGCGACCCCCTGGACGCCCGCGCACGCCAACCCCTCACTTACCCGGCGCGCTGCCCTTCGCCAGCCTGACCGCCAGCAGCGCAAGCACGCTGACCGCGGCAATCAAGGCGCCCCACAACACGTAACGGCGCGTCGCGTCGCGATCCTGGCCCGCGTCGGCGGACGGCGCTTCGGGCAACACGACAGCTTTCGCCTCGCCAAGTCGCGCCGGTGCGATTTCCGGCGTCCCACCGGTCAGCAACTCTGCGCGCGACACCGATACCGACGTAAGCATCCGGTCACCAATGGCCAGCTCGAACGGCGGGTTGCCGCGGGCAAGAAATGTCAATTGCGCGGCCCGCCAGCGCACGGCGACGCCCGGCACTCCACTGCCCAGTCCGCCGCTACGCGTATCGACGAGCACGCGCCATTGCCGGTCGGTATTCGCGCCGATCTGGACAGGCTCATTGCTCGTCTCGCCCGACTTGCTCTCGATGCGATACAGCGACGCGTCGGCGACCTGCTGCCACGGCTGCCCCGCCCCGGCGCGCGAATAGATCGTCGCGTTCACCACCGTGTTTCGTTGCGGCAGTTCGAAGCGCAGTGCATCGACGGGATACGCGCCGTCCGTGTCGAAGAGATACTCGCCGTTCGCCGTCCCGGCACGCACGCGCATGTCGCGCCATGGCTCACGCGCTGCGTCGGATTCGGCTGACGTGTGCGTGGACGTTTCGATTTCGATGGCGCCGATGTCGGGCTCGGCGTCCGCCCAATGCAGGCGCAGATAACGCCGCCGCAGCCCCTCGACGGCGACGCGCTCCTGCACGAGCATCTTGCCGTCGCGACTTGCACGCAGCAGTTCCGCGTCGCCCAGCGGCTCCCATGTGCGCAGGTCGTCCGACTGCTCGGCACTCACGCGCCCCTGGTAGCTGTCGTTGCGCAGATGAATCCAGACGGCGTCGATCGTTGCGGAGTCCGCGCCAAGGTCTACCAGCTCGTCGTGACGCTGTGCCGTCGGCGGCTGCGCTGGCGAGCGCGCATGCAGCGAGCCATCGGCTGCAATCGTCACGCCAAGTGAACCGCCCGCCGACGTATCGCCGTTCGAGCCGGGCAGCGCGAACCACTCGACATTGCGGCGCGTGCGATTGACGCTGGGCGCATCGCCCGGCGTCTCCAGCGTGTAGGCGACCGGTTCGCCCGCGCCGTTGAGGACGCGCAGGTCGCCCAGGTCGCTGCGCGCGCTCGCGGCATAGACGCTCTGCGGCACAGTCATCGTGTAGTAGGCCGCGTTGCCCGCCAGCTCGATGGCGTAGCGATGCGCAAAATGGGGCTGCACGCTGGCTTGCGCTTGCGCGCCGCCCGCCGCGAACGCCAGCGCGCTGCCCAGAACGAAGGCGGCCGGTTTCACGATTTCGCCTCCTCGGCCAGCGCGCTGCGTGGCGGCAACGGCGAAACATAGCCGATCACGAGCAGCAGCACGCCCACGCCGATAAACGACACGATGCGCTGGACACCCTGTACGTGCGAGAGATCGAAGATAAAGAGCTTCACGACCGTCACCGCGAGCAGCGTCCCGCCGACGAACCACCAGACGCGCATGGCGCGCCGCGTGCTCCAGAGCATCACCGAGAGCGCACAGACCGTCCAGAACAGCGACACGGCAACCTGCGCGAGCGTCGAATGCACCAGGTCGTCGACGTTGTAGGGAATCCCCGCCCAATGGCTCAACGTGCGCAGCAGCACGGTGTTGAGCCACAGGAACAGCGTCGCGCCAGCGACGGCCGCGCTCAGGTTGCGCCAGTCGTCGGTCGGACTGAGCTGACGCTTCAGGCGCACGAGCACCCAGCCTGCAATTGCGAAAATCATGATCGCGAGCAGGTCGAGCGGATTAAGCAACGGGATACGCGCGAGACTGCCGCCATCCTCGAACAGCGTGGCACGGAGGGCCCAGAGCCACATGATCGCGACGAGCGGCGTTGCCGCGAAGGTGATCATGCGCTCGCGCGTCTCGCCGCGCACGAACCGCAACGAGAGCGCAAGCGCAAGGCCCCAGCCCGCGATAAAGACTTCCTGCCACGCAAACGTGGACAGCACGGCATCGACGTCGTAGGCGGCGTGAGCGTACTGGTGCAGGCCGCGCAGGATCAGGCTGTTGAACCACAGAAACGCGCTGGCGAGCATCACGTAGCCGAGCCATGCCGGACGCCAGTTGACGCCCATCGCAGACAGTCGCCTGAACCACACGATCAGTGCAAGCGCCGCCAGCATCTGCGCGACGTCGAGCGGATTGAGCAACGGGATCCACACGAGCGGCGAAGCATCGCCGTCGCTCTGGGCGCTCGCCACGCTCCACGCCCACAACGCCAGCGCGAGCGGCGCGGCGCCCCAGAGCACGTAGGCGCGCTCGAAGGCCCGCACCGGCCAGCGCAACCGCGAACCCGCAAACGTGACGGCCAGCAGCATCGCACCCATGCCATAGGCCCACGCACTCCAGCTCCAGGCGCCTTCGGGCACCCAGGCGCGCATCGTCCAGTAGCCCTGCATCGCAAGGATCGCGCAGAGGTTCAGGAACATGAGCGTATGCAGCGGCGCGAGTACGCTGGTGGAGACGTCGCGCTGCTGCCGGAACAGCAGCACATAGGCGCCGATCAGGCCGAGCGGCCAGGCGAGCGCGCCAAGCGCATGCAGCGGCACAACCTGCGTGTCGTACACGTTCATCAGCATCAGGGCGAGCGCCGGGGCCAGCGCGAGCGCGACCCATTCGGCGAGCGGCCACGCCAGGCGGCGGCGGGCGATGTGCGCGAGCCACGCCGTCAGGACGAACAACAGCACCAGCGCGGCCGCAATGAACCCGTCGGCAACCTTATGTTGCGTCGCATAGCGCAGGATTTCCCACGCACCGCCGCCGAGCCACCACGCCAGTCCCCAGACCGCGCCCACGAGGCCCCATAGCGGCGTCCACGCGTGCCACGCGCGCGCCTCCTGGCGGCCATGCAGCCACCAGCCCGTGAACACGCCAGCTACTGCGATCAGCAACGTGGCAATCCACATCGAATTGAGGAAAGGCAGGCCACCGGGGCCTGCGTGCAGCGATACGCTATAGGCAAAGGCACAGGCGGCCGCGCCCTGCATCGCGATGCCGAAATAGAACGGCGCAAGCCGGCGCTCGCGCACGCTGACCCAGACGAGCGCAGCGCCTTCGACGGCCCATGCGGCGCTCGTCGTCGGGCCGGAGAACGCGAACGGCAACGCGAGCGTCGCGAACAGCACGGCAATCGCCAGCATCGACTCGAACAGCAGGCCCAGGCGCGCCCGGCGCGGACGCAGCCAGGCCGCCACGCCCAGATAGAAGGCAGCGAGCGCCACCGCACTCCAGGCGAGCCCGAACGGCACGTCGCGCATCAGCGCGGCTTGCAGTCCGGCGACGACGATCGGCGTGCCGAACACCAGCGTGCCGTCGATATAGTGCTTGAGCGCGATTTCGCGATGTCGTGCGTAGAGCAGCGCGATGCCGGTATAGATCAGGAAGAACGCGATGAGAAACGGCTCGGTGGATGCGAGCAGTTCGGGCCGGTAGGCCGTGACGCCCCACGCCGTACCGATGGTGAACGTGAAGACGAAGCCGAGCAGGTTGAGCGGTCGCCACGCCTTGAACCACGCCATGGCGAGTATGCCGATGTTCAGCACGAGGTAGTACGAGAACAGCGCGACATGGTTGCCGCTGCCGTTCGACAGCAGCACGGGAGCGAGAAAGCCGCCCGCGCTGCCCATGAACGCGAGCGGACGCGCATCCTGGCGCACGGCGAGAAACGCACCCAGCCCGCAAATCGCGATCATGAAACCGAGCGCGGCACCGGCCGGCAGCAACTGGTAAAGCCTCGCGGCGGCGAACACGACCAGATAGAGGACGCCCAGGCCGCCACCTTGCAGCACCAGCCCGTAGGCGCCGCGGCGCGTGCCGATGCGCTGGCCCGCCACGAGCATCGCCACGGCGCCCGCAGCCACGCCGGCGATGCGGAACTCGATCGGCAGCAGGCTGTTGTCGGCGGCGTACTTGAGCAGGAAGGCCACGCCGAACAGCAACACAACAATGCCGACGCGCACCACCGTATTGCCGCCAAGCAGCCAGCCGAGTGCGGCGTTGACGAGACGCTCGACGATGTTCGGCTTTGCGGGTTCTGCGGGTTTTGGCGGTTCTACCGGTACAGCAGGCTCGGCGGGTTGGGCGCGCTGCGGTGCTGCGGCGCTCGCGGCCGTGGCCAGCGGGGCTGCGCGCGTAGCGGCATAAGCCTCGTCGGGCTGCGTGGGCGGCGCGATTTCCTTGCGTACCGAGTCCGCTTGCGGCACCCGTGCGGCGATGGCAGGCGGTAGCGGTTTGACCTCGCCTGGTGGCGGTGCCGCCGGTGCCTGCTGTGCCCGCTCAGTGACTGCGGGAGCGTGCACGAACGTGGTCGCCTCGCGCTGGGCCATGCCCGCCGACGAGCGCAGGAACGCCACTTCGGCTTCCAGTTTGGCGACGCGTTCGGTCAGCGCGCTCACGCTCTGCTGCCAGGTCAGCACCGGCTCTCTTGCGTTGCCGTTGCCGTTCGGGCTTGCGTCGCGGCTTTCTTCGCCTTGACGCCGCTCCTTCAGCAGCCAGCCCACCGCCCCGCCGACCAGGGCCCCTACAAGTCCAGGCGCGAACGTATCCGCGCCGATAGCCGATGAAACCGTTGCAACCACAACGTATCCCAGCAGCGCCAGAATCCACACGATCACGTCAGGATCTCCCGTTTTTTTCCGTTCATTTTCTTCTGCTTAATTTTTGAGGCGTTTTCGGTCAGCGGCCACGACAACCGGCATCGCGGCAAATCGCGACAATGCGCGTGGTTTCTCGGCGCCCTTTTCTCTCAAAGTTTGTTTGGCCGATAAATCTCGCATGCTTTATCAGGCCTGGTAATGACTGGTAATGACCCGTTCTGGTCTGTCGCGTTACACGCCACGGGATTTTATCGTGCCAATCAATTCACGCTGACCTATTTATCGCCCGGAAAATCGATTTCGGGAAAGAGTTGTTAATAGAGGTATTAATTGCGGATTAATATATGCCGCATGAATTATTTGCCGTTATATATGGGAAAAGATTGCCGGCAATTGCCAATGGCGAATCGAGCCGCGTCATCGCTCGCGCGAATGCACCCTGACCATTGCATCGACAGCGGCGGCCAGATCCGGATCCAGTTGCGGCCAGCGATCCGGCGGCGTCTCGGTCACCGATCGCGACCGGCTGCGGGGCGCAGCCGCCGCAGTCACCGCCCCGGGCAACGCTCCTCCATAGCGATAAACAAACGTGCGCCGTGGCGCAATCACTTCCTCCACATGCACCAGGCCCGCGTCCAGCCACAGCCGCAGGATCGCGCGCACACTGCGCACATCGGCCTGCGCACACAGCGCCAGTTCCGACGTGGTGCCACTCGCACCCGCTCGCATCGCCTCGCTCAGGCGCTGCGCCACCTCCCCATTGTCACGCATCCCTCACTCCCAGCTCGTGCCTGAAAAACGGCAAAGCTAACCCGATTGGGCGCGAGGTCATCTTGAAAATGCGGGCGGCAACATGCGCCGACAAACGAAAACGGCAGGAAACGCGGCCACGAAGCCGTGTTCCCTGCCGTCCAGACATGCCTTGCCTCAAATGGACTCAAGCGGACTTAGAGCTGTTGCGCGACCGCCAGCCCCACGTCGCCCGTCCTCGCCGTGCCGCCCATGTCCGGCGTGCGCGGGCCTTCCACCAGCACCGTTTCGATCGCCTGCATGATCGCGTCGTGCGCGGCCTTGAACTGGGCGTCGCCGTTGCCGAGGAAGTCGAGCATCATCGCGCCCGACCAGATCATGGCGATGGGGTTCGCAATCGCCTTGCCGAAAATATCGGGCGCCGAGCCATGCACCGGCTCGAACAGCGACGGGAAGTTGCGCTCCGGATTCAGGTTTGCCGACGCCGCCAGGCCGATCGTGCCCGTGCACGCCGGGCCCAGGTCGGAAAGAATGTCGCCGAAGAGGTTCGACGCGACCACCACATCGAAGCGATCCGGCTGCAGCACGAAACGCGCGCACAGGATGTCGATGTGCTGCTTGTCCCACTTCACGTCCGGATAGGCCTCGGCCATCGCGGCTACGCGCTCGTCCCAGTACGGCATGCTGATGGAGATGCCGTTCGACTTGGTCGCCGCCGTGAGCTTTTTACGGCCGCGCTGGTTGGCCAGTTCGAATGCGTACTTGAGAATGCGATCCACGCCCTGACGCGTGAACACCGATTCCTGCAGCACGAATTCGCGGTCGGTGCCTTCGAACATCTTGCCGCCCACCGAGCTGTATTCGCCTTCGGTGTTTTCGCGCACCACGAAGAAGTCGATGTCGCCCGGCTTGCGGTTGGCCAGCGGACACGGCACGCCGGGCAGCAGGCGCACCGGACGCAGGTTCACGTACTGGTCGAATTCGCGGCGGAACTTGAGCAGCGAGCCCCACAGCGAGATGTGATCGGGCACCTTGTCGGGCCAGCCCACCGCGCCGAAGTAAATCGCATCGAAGCCCTTGAGCGTGGCGAACCAGTCGTCGGGCATCATCTTGCCGTGTTCGAGGTAGTAGTCGCAGCTGGCCCAGTCGAAATGCGTGAATTCGATCGACAGGCCAAATTTCGCGGCTGCGGCCTGCACCACGCGCACGCCCTCGGGCATCACTTCCTGGCCAATGCCGTCGCCTGCGATCGCCGCGATGCGGTAGGTCTTGCTCATGTCTCGTTCTCCATTGCTCATTGCGGCGCGCCCCGTTGACGCGCTTCGATAGCTGCAAGCATGCCTCAGGTGACGCTCAAACATTAGCCCCCGAGGCGTGGAGACATTAAACACGATTCGTGAAGAAAGCGGAGGGCGTCGGAGATGCCCGGCGCGCGCTAACGATATTCGTCGATCTCGACTGTGCCGCCCATGGACGCCATCATGGCGCGGATATCGTCGGGCACATCGGGGACGCGGTTGCCGCTCTCGTTGACCCAGAAGCAGAAAAAGCGCACCTTCGCGCCAGCGTGTTCTATCTGCGCCTTCAGGTCTGACCGGGGCAGCGCCAACCGCTCAACCAGATATCGCAGGTGTGGCTCCAGTCGATCACTGCGCACGGCCTTTTCGCTGTCAATGCCCCAGACACCTGTGCGTCTAGCCAACAGTCGGCCTTGGCCTGTCGCATCCTTGAGCGGCTCTCCTTTGGTCACGGCCACGTCCGGCGGCACCCCAAAATACCGTGTCCACCACTCTGGCGTGACACGATCTCCCGTTATCGTAAAACTCGCTGCGGCAAGTTTTTCCATCATTCCTGCCCCTCAGTTGTCGTAGCTATGAAAGTTATCGATGTAGTCGCCATTGAAATACACATCCCCATTCTCCTCAAATTCAAGGTCGTCATTCGGGCCAATGCCGTTGGTCTTCTTGAATCTGTGGATCATGTCCCGGAAGGTGGAACTGTCGTAGCCGAACATCTTCCGTGCGTATTTTTCGTTTGTTGTACCGGCCAGATCCTCCGCATCCCCATCCGGCATATCAGGCTGATAGTCGAACGGCTGCGCGTCACCGAGCGGCGTTGAATCGTCGCCGTCGCCGGGCGCCGCCCCGGCTGCCGCTTCCACTGCACCGAGCAAGTCGTCGTCATAGCTGGCCGCCGCAGCGGCAGCACGCCGTGCAGCGTTCGCGGCCTGGATTGCGTCGATGCGTTCGACCATTGCGTTGTACTTTTCGATGTAGGCCGTGGCGCCGTCGGCATCAAGGCCCATCGATTCCATCACCGACTGATGAAATGTCTTGCCGCGCGGACTGGCGGCCACTGCGTCCCCGCCTCCGCTTCGATACGTTTCGCCCCAGGTTTGTGGCGCGTAGCGCTTCGATACGCCCACACTGCCACGCCAGTCACGATCAATGACAGGGACAATCAGGCCATCTCGCACTGCTTCGCGAAGAATGCGCGTGATGTCTTCGCCGTCGATTGGCTTGTGCCATCGTCCACGCACATGCTTGCCGATGAAGTCTGCGTAGGCGCTGAAATCGCCTGAGGTACGCGCAGCACGGCGAGCGATGCTCACCCGGAACAGTTGCTCGAAATCCCGCCTGTCCTGCTCCATCTGTTCTTCGCGCGCGTTTCGCGCTTTCTGGCGCTCCTCGTATGAAAGTCGACAGCCACGGTCTACGTCTTCGATATCGCGAGCGGGCACTAGCGCGCACTGCCAACCGCCCTTGAGCGGCACGTAGAGCGCGTTAAAAGAACTGCCCCATTCGGGTAACGACATGTCACCTCCGTCTGGTTGAGGCGTGTTTAATAGCACGCCACCAGGCAGCTGACCTTGCGCTATCTCGACCACCGTGCATTTGATACAGATCGCATTCGCGCGTGCCTCCGCGATTGGACTTGTCGGCGAGAACGTTCAAGATCGTTCAGGTTGAACGCAGCGCAGGCGGCTCGATCTGCTCGCCCCCCTCCACGCGGTGTAAAGTGCGACATCCCACTCATCAATCGGCTCTACCGCTGATAAAGCATTGAGCCAAATTCACCTATGTCACGCGCCGCGCTGTCCGAACTCACAGCCTTCGTCGAAATCGCCAAGGCACGCAGCTTCCGTGCAGCGGCGCGCACGCTCGACGTTTCGCCGTCCGCGTTGAGCCACGCCATGCGCGTGCTGGAAGCGCGTCTGCAAGTGCGCCTGTTCAACCGCACGACGCGCTCGGTCGCGCTCACCGAGGCGGGCGAGCAGTTTCTGCAACGCGTCGGCCCTGCGCTTGCGGATCTCGACGACGCCGTCAACACGCTGACCTCCGCTGCCAGCCGTCCGTCCGGCTCGATCCGCATCAGCGCATCCGAGTCGGCGTCGCGCCCGCTCGTGCGCCACGTGCTGCCCGACTTTCTGCGCGCCTATCCCGAGATCCGTGTGGAGATCGTCGTCGATACACGCATGGTCGATATCGTCGAAGGCGGCTTCGATGCGGGCATCCGCGTCATGCAGGACGTGCCGCGCGACATGGTGGCGATCCGTTTCGGGCCCGACCTGCGCTTCGTGGCCGTGGCGTCGCCCGCCTATCTCGCCGATCATCCCGCGCCCGGCGCGCCGCACGATCTGCTCGCGCACCGCTGCATCCGCTTCCGTTTCGAAAGCGGCGCGATCTATCACTGGGATCTGGAGCATCGGGGAAAGAGCGCAAGCATCGACGTCGACGGGCCGCTCACGCTCGGCAACCTGAACCTGATGGTGGAAGCGGCCGTGGCAGGCATTGGCGTGGCGTGGGTGCCGGAAGACCTCGTGAGCGAGCTTCTGCGCGAGGGGCGGCTCGTGCAGTTGCTGCCGCAATGGAGTCCGTCGATGACGGGCCTGTGTCTCTACTACCCCGCGAACCGTCACCCGCCCACGGCGTTGCGGCTGTTCGCGCAGGCGGTGCGCGAGTGGGCCGCACGCGAATTGCCGCCGCCTGTCGCGGTGAAGGCCGGGGAAAAGGCTGCGGAGAAGGCCGCCGCAAATGTCGCGAACAAAGTTGCGAAGAAGGTTGCAGCGAAAGCCCCCGCCAGGCCGCGTGCCAGAACGCCCAAACGCGCTTAAATCACGCTCAAACCGCGCTTAAAACACGCCCGGTCAACCCGCCATCTCCAGCAGCGCCCGCGTAGCCGCCGCGCGATCGTAGGCGCGCGTGGCGATCACCACTTCGCTATAGCCGTTGGCCATCGCCAGCGGCTTGAACACCGCCTCCTCCACGTCGAAGCGAGCCAGCGTGCGCGGCACGAGTCCCACGCCCAGCCCCGCCGCCGCGAAGCGCATGACCCCCACCGAATCGGTCGTGCGCAGCACGCTCGACGGCTCGAATCCCGCTTCCAGGCATAGCTCCAGCGCGCGATGCCCCAGGCCCACGCCCGGTGGATCATCGACGACGATCAGGCGGTCGTCGGCCACTTCGCGCAGGCTCACGCGCTTGCGCCGCGCCAGCCGGTGATCGCGCGCCAGCACCAGGTCGAGCGGCGTGCGCGAAAACGGCGTGATGCGGATGGCGCCCGGCAGCGCGCCCGGCGGCGAGCGCAGAAACGCCACGTCGATGCGCTCATCCGCGAGCGCGCTCATCTGCTCCTGCACGGACACGCTGCGCAACTCCAGTTCGACTTCGGGCCGCGCCTGCGTGAAGCGCTTGAGCAGCGCCGGAAGCTCCGGCTCCAGCACGATCGAATTCGCGTAGGCGATGCAGAGCTTGCCCAGCTCGCCGCGGCTCGCACGACGTCCGGCCAGCACGGCGGTTTCGGCCTGCGCGAGCGCCGCGCGCGCGTGATCGAGAAACACGGCGCCCGCCGTGGTCAGCTCGATGCCGCGCCGCACGCGATGAAACACCTTGAAGCCAAGCTGCGATTCCAGCGCCTTGATCTGCTGCGTGACGGCGGGCTGCGCGATGCCCAGACGCTCGGCCGTATGGCCGAAATGCAGTTCCTCGGCGGCAATCACGAAGGTGCGGAAGTGGCGAAAATCCATCGTCGGCCTCGTTCTATAGATAAGATTATCTTATCAAAAACGTGGCTTTCGATTTATTGATTCAATCGTTCGCAAGGGGTCAAATAGAGCCCATCAGCAACCCGATGGACGGCTTTACCATGCAACAGATCAACGATTCCGCAGCACACGATTCCCACGCAGCCGAGGCAGCCGACGCCCCTGTCATCGACCTGCGCTCCGCGCTGGCGCGCCTTGCCGCCGCGCCCGGCCAGCTCATCGAAACCTCGCACGAAGTCGATCCGCATGCGCAACTCGCGGGCGTCTACAAGCGCATCGGCGCGGGCGGCACCGTCGAGCGCCCCACGCGCCTCGGCCCGGCGATGATCTTCAATAACATCAAGGGCTATCCGCACAGCCGCGTGCTGGTCGGCCTGATGGCGAGCCGCAAGCGTGTGGGCATGCTGCTCGACGCGCCGCCGCGCCGCCTCACGCAGCGCATGGCCGACGCGGTGCGCAACGCCATCGCGCCCGTCACCGTGGCGCGCGACGCCGCGCCCTGCCAGCAGACCGTGCACCTCGCGAGCGATCCCGATTTCGACCTGCGCAAGCTGATTCCCGCGCCGACCAACACGACGAGCGACGCGGGCCCGTTCCTGTGCCTCGGCCTCGTGCTCGGCAGCGATCCCGACACGGGCCACGCCGACGTGACGATCCACCGTCTGTGCGTGCAAAACCGCGACGAACTCTCGATTTTCTTCGCGCCGGGCCGCCATATCGACGCCTTCCGCCAGAAGGCCGAAGCGCGCGGCGAAGCGTTGCCCGTCTCGATCAACATGGGCCTCGACCCGGCGATCCATATTGGCGCGTGCTTCGAAGCGCCGACCACGCCGCTCGGCTTCGACGAGCTGTCGATCGCGGGTGGCCTGCGCGGCACGCCGGTCGAACTCGTCGATTGCGTGAGCGTCGCGCAGAAGTCGATTGCACGCGCCGAGATCGTGATCGAAGGCGAAATCCTGCCGAACGTGCGCGTGGTCGAAGACCAGAACACGCACACCGGTCACGCGATGCCGGAGTTTCCGGGCTACAACGGCCCGGCCAATCCCTCGCTGCCCGTCATCAAGGTCAAGGCCGTCACGATGCGCCACGGCGCGATCATGCAGACGCTCGTCGGCCCCGGCGAGGAGCACACCAACCTCGCGGGCATCCCCACCGAGGCCAGCATCTACAACGCCGTGGAAGCGGCCATGCCGGGCTTCGTGAGCCAGGTCTACGCGCACACGGCCGGCGGCGGCAAGCTGCTCGCGGTGCTGCAGGTGAACAAGCGCAACGCCTTCGACGACGGGCGCGCGCGCCAGGCCGCGATCATCGCGCTGGGCGTGTATTCGGAACTCAAGCACGTGATCCTCGTGGACGAAGACGTCGATCCCTTCGATAGCGACGACGTCCTCTGGGCCATGACCACGCGCTACCAGGGCGACGTATCGACGATGCTGCTGCCGAAGGTGAACGGCCACGTGCTCGATCCCTCGCAGACGCCCGAGTTCAATCCGGCGCTGCCCGCGCGCGGCGTGACCTGCAAGACGGTGTTCGACTGCACGGCGCCCTTCCACCTGCGCGGCGAATTCGAGCGTGCGAAGTTCATGGAAGTCGATCCGCGTCCGTGGGCGCCGACGTTGTTCAACGATCAGGAGGACGAAGATCATGAGTAAGCGGGCACTCGACGGACGCAAGCGCCTGATCGTGGGCGTGACCGGCGCGACCGGTTTCATCTATGCGGAGCGCACGCTGCGCCTGCTGCGCGAAATGGGCGTGGAAACGCACCTGGTGATGTCGCGCGCGGCGGAACTGACACGCGAATACGAATCGCCGCTCTCGCGCGATGCGGTTCATGCACTGGCCGATCACGTGCATGCGATCGCGGACGTGGGCGCGTCGATCTCGTCGGGATCGTTCCGCACGCTCGGCATGCTGGTGGTGCCGTGCTCGATGCGCACGGTCGGCGAGATCGCCTCGGGCGTCACCAGCACGCTGCTCACGCGCGCCGCCGACGTGGTGCTCAAGGAACGCCTGCCGCTCGTGCTGATGGTGCGCGAAACGCCGCTGAACCTGATCCACCTGCGCAACATGACGACGGTGACCGAGGCGGGCGCGGTCGTGTTTCCCCCGGTGCCTGCGTTCTATGCGAAGCCGCAAAGCCTGGAGGAGATGGTCGATCATTCGGTGAGCCGCGCGCTCGACCAGTTCGGCCTGGATACCGAGCGTATCGAGGCATGGCGCGATATGCAGCATGTTCGCGCGGCCTGATTGCCCATCTGTGCGCGTGAAGCGGGCCACGGCGGCCCGCGCCTGACACGGCGATCCTGAGCATGCGCGCAGCTTCTGTGTTTTGCGGTGAATCGGCGCATTGAGGTCTTTTAATCGAAGCGCAAAAAAGCGGTTGACGCTGCGCGCCAGCGCCCCTACCCTTGCGCGCTGATGGTTTCCCGCAAGGGAATCAAAAGGGAACGCAGAAGCGGCGCACGCGCCGTCAGGCTGCGGCTGCCCCCGCAACTGTGAACGGCGAGTCCATGCCGCACGCGCCACTGGCAACCCGCACCGGGTGCCGGGAAGGCCGGCATGGACGACGACCCGCGAGCCAGGAGACCTGCCATCGACCGAGGTCCACGCAGCCGCGACGGGCGGGGTGTCCCGATGCGCAAGCGCCGCCCGCCACCGCGCGCGGCTGCTCGTTGCAAGGACAGACCGACCTCAGGACTCGATTCATGTTCACCTTTTCGACCGCGGCCACCGCGCCGCGCGGCGGGCGCCGTCATCTGGCCCTCGCTGTTGCCGTGATCGCGGCCAGCGCCTCACACATTGCGCACGCCGACGACACCACGCTGCCCAACATCCTCGTGACCGGCGACACGCAGCATCTGCCGCAATCGTTCGACGGTCGCTACGCGAGCACCCAGGTGCTCACGCGCGCAGACCTCGACCGCCTCTCGCCCGCCGATCCCAGCATCACCCAGGCGCTCGCCACCCTGCCGGGCGTGACGGTCTCGCAAAGCGGCGGCCCGGGATCGCTGGCGACGGTCAGCATTCGCGGCTCGTCGGCAAGCCAGGTGGCCGTGTTCATCGACGGCATCCGCATTGGCTCCGCGACGACGGGCACCGCCGAATGGGCCGACCTGCCGACATCGGCATTCGATCGTGTCGAAGTGATCTCGGGGCCTGCGGCCGCCTCGTTCGGTGCGGACGCGATGGGCGGCGTGGTGCAGCTCTTCACGCGCCACGCGTCGAACCTGCCGAACCAGACGACGGTGTCGTTCGGCGGCGGCTCGAACAAGACCTTCGACACGCAGTTGCGCACCTCCGGCACGCTGCCGTCGAGCGGGCCGCTTGCCGCGCTCGGCGGCGTGACTTACGCGCTGGGCGTGCACGACTACAACACGGCGGGCATCGACGCGACGCAACCCGGCGCGTATGGCCACGAGGACGGCCGCAACCCGTATCACGCGCAGGACGTGAATGCGCGGCTGGGTTACGCGCACGGTAACTGGTCGATCTCGACCTTCATGCTTTATCACCGTTCCGATCTTTCTTACGACAACCTCGGTGGCGCGGATCGCCAGCTCGATCATCAACTGACGACGGGGCTTGCATTCCATCTGGATATCACGCCGACCACGCAGTTCGATCAGTCGATTGGCTATGCGAACGATCGGCAATTTCTCTACGCGAACGATCCTGCGATTGCGACTGATGAAATCGATTCGACGCGTTTGAGTACATCGACGTCGATTACGCACCAGGAGACCGGGCATGTGCTGTTTGGGCTGCCTTTGTCCGGCGAAACAAAGCTGACTTACGACTTCACGCGCGAGCAGGCGTACTTGCCCGTCGATGTACCGAGCGGCTTGCCTGCGCGCAACGACTCCGCCTTTTCCCTGCACCAGGCAGCAACGCTTGGCGACGTGACGCTGTTCCTCGCGGGACGGCATGAAATCGTGCAGGGGCAAGCGGTGAATACGGGTAACGCTGCGCTTTCGTGGGCTATTACGCCGGTTTATACGGCGCGCGTTTCATATGGCAACGCGTTTCGTTTGCCTACGTTCAATGATCTCTATTATCCGGGCTATTCGAATCCTGACTTGCTGCCGGAGCGTAGCGATACGGTCGAAGCGGCTATTGATGCAAACACTTCGTTTGGGACGTTCTCCGCGGCGATTTATGACACGCGGGTGCATGACCTGATTGCCTATGATTCGCAGACGTTCCTGCCTGTGAACGTTGGGCGCGCGCATATTCAAGGCGTCGATCTTTCGTATAAGGGAACGCTTGGGAAATCGACGCCTGTGAGTCTTTCTGTGGGCCTGCTCAATCCGCAGGATGTCGCAGACCAGACGTGGCTCAATCGACGGCCTCGGCAAACCGCTAGCCTGAATGTGGATCACTCCTGGGATGAGTTGCATCTGCATGCACTCAGTACCGGCGTTTCGTTGCTCTATAACGGGTCTACGTTTGATGATCAGTTTAATTCGATCTATCTGCCCTCTTTCTTTACCGTCGCGCTGCGCGCTTCTTATCAGGTGAATGCGCATCTCGCTTTGTCTGCTTCGGTTTCCAATCTTTTTAACCGGCAGTATGTGACGGCCTATGGGTATAACTCGCTCGGGCGTACTGCGTTTGGGAAGGTTAGTTATACGTTTTGAGGGTGGTCGGGACGTTGAGGTTTGCTTTCGTGGTTCCTGGCGGTGTGGGCATTTCCTTGTGATCGTGTCGGTCTGCTAGCGTTGCCCCTGTGCGGGGCGGCACCTACTTTCTTTGCCGCGGCAAAGAAAGGTAGGCAAAGAAAGCCGCTCAAACCGCCAGTGTGACGCAGTCCACCTCTCGGCTTTTAGCGGAGTGGTGACTGGGCATTGCTCGCATCTCTCGCCGTATAACGGATAGGCGGCGCCCGCACATCCGGGGGCGCAAGCGCCCCGTTGGGCATAACAAAACCCCTTGGTTTGCAGGCGTTTTCGTGCCGCCATCGCAGTCAAAACCGTTGGTTTCCCCTGCATACCCTGCCGTTGCGAGCGCAGCGAGCAACGGGATGTGCGGGCGTCACCACTCTGTTGTGTGGTGCGAGAAGCGAGCGCTGCCCAGTCACCACTCCCCTGGTGGGCGCGTGGTGGACTGCGTCACACTGGCGGTTTGAGCGGCTTTCTTTGCTTACCTTTCTTTGCCGCGGCAAAGAAAGTAAGTGCCGCCCCGCACAGGGGCAACGCTAATAGACCGACACGACCTCAAGGAAATGCCCACACCCCAAGAACAAACAACCAAAAAAAAGATTGCGAACATAATCAAAAGAAACCCCACCCACCACCCAACTCCCAAAAACCGCCTTTGTGCGCCATACTCCAGAAAGGCCCACCCCGGGCCCCCCTTCCACAGGCTGGAGCCAACCATGTCACTCCGCATCAACGACATCGCCCCGAACTTCACAGCACGCACGACACAAGGCACGATCGATTTCCACAACTGGATTGGCGACCAATGGGCGATCCTCTTCTCGCACCCAAAGGACTTCACTCCTGTCTGCACGACAGAACTCGGCTACATGGCGAAAATCGAGCCAGAATTCACGCGCCGCAACGCAAAATTGATCGGCCTCTCGGTCGACCCGGTCGAAGAGCATGAAAAGTGGGCCGCCGACATCGAAGAGACCCAAGGCGCAGCCGTCAAATATCCGATGATCGGCGACACCGACCTCGCCGTCGCCAAGCTCTACAACATGCTCCCCGCCGACGCAGGCGAAACCAGCGAAGGCCGCACCGCAGCAACCAACGCAACCGTGCGCTCGGTCTTCATCATCGGCCCCGACAAGAAAATCAAGCTGATGCTCACCTACCCGATGACCACCGGCCGCAACTTCGACGAGATCCTGCGCGTGCTCGATTCGATGCAATTGACGGCGCAATACAAGGTCGCCACGCCGGTCAACTGGAAGCACGGTGAAGACGTCATCATCACGCCCGCCGTGAGCAATGAGGAAGCCGAAAAGTCCTTCCCCGGCTTCAAGACCATCAAGCCGTATCTGCGCACGACGCGTCAGCCGGGCTGAGCCCCTTTGCGATAGAGGCGCGCGATGATCTTCCGCCAGCTTTTCGATCCTGTTTCGTCGACCTACACGTACCTGCTCGGCGACGCCGCCAGCGGTGAGGCGCTGCTGATCGATCCGGTCTACGAACAGGTGCCGCGCGACCTCTCGCTTGTGCAGGAGCTGGGCCTGAAGCTGGTGGCGACACTCGACACCCACGTCCACGCCGATCACGTCACCGGCGCCTGGCGGCTGCGCGAGCGCAGCGGCAGCGACATCGCGCTCGCCTCGGTCGTCGGCGCCGAAGGCGTCAATCGTGCCTTGCAACAGGGCGATCGCGTCACGTTCGGCCAGCGTCATCTCGACGTGCGCGCGACGCCCGGCCATACCGCCGGCTGCCTGACCTACGTGCTGGACGACCGCAGCATGGCGTTCACCGGCGACAGCCTGCTCATCCGCGGCTGCGGCCGCACGGATTTCCAGGGCGGCAGCCCCGAGCAGCTGTTCGCATCGGTGCGCGAGCAGATTCTCAGCTTGCCCGACGATTGCCTGCTCTATCCCGCGCATGACTATCGCGGCATCACGGTCACGAGCGTGGCCGAGGAACGGCGCTTCAATCCGCGCCTGGGCGGCGATGTCGATATCGGCGATTTCTCGGGTTACATGAACAACCTGAACCTGCCGCATCCGAAGCTGATGGCCGTCGCCGTGCCCGCGAACATGCGCTGCGGCAAGCCCGATGGCGACGCGCCCGTGCACGAAACGCCCGAGTGGGCGCCGCTCACGCTGCGCTTTAGCGGCGTATGGGAAATCGAGCCCATGACGCTGCTCGAACACGCGCGGGAATGGCAGGTCGTCGATGTGCGCGAGGCGGCCGAGTTTATCGATTGCCTCGGGCACTTGCCTGACGCAAAGCTGGTGCCGCTTTCGCAGTTGATGGGGCGTATCGACGAACTCGATCGCGAGCGGCCTGTTGTAGCGGTGTGCCGTTCGGGCGTGAGGTCGGCGCAGGCGAGCGTGTTGCTCGGCAAGGCAGGCTTTACGCAGGTCGCGAACCTGGCGGGCGGAATGCTGCGCTGGCGCGCCGAAGGATTGCCAGTGGCGGCAGGCACGGCGGCGGGGTAGCGTCGCCGCGTGAATTGCTGAGGGCGGCGACGCTTGGTAAATACGGCAGGCTTATTCGTCGTTGCGACGTTCGTTTAGCCACGGGCGGATGTTGACTTTGCCGTCGACCAGGCCGAGTGCATCAGTGTTGAGCGTCCAGTGGCGTCCAGCGCCCGGCGGGTCGAAGCATGGCATAAAAACTTCGTATTCCTCCAGAATCGCCGAGAGTTTGCTCGTGTCAGGCGCATTGGATCCGCCAGCGTCGCTATATGCCATGCCAACGCCCTTTTGTTCAGTTTTATTGCGCACTTTCTTCCAGTTGTTGGCGAGCGGAAACGGCGTCGTTCCAAACTGCGCGTACAGGATTTGCACCGTCGCATTGACGCGTTCATCCCTGAAAGCCAGTGGACTATTAATCTTGATTCGATCCTCTTCAATCCGATATTCAAAGCGCTTTTTGTACGACGGCGTAAAGCCTTCGATCCAGTCGCCGTCGTGATTGCGAGGCCGCTTGGGTGCCGGCTCAACACTCACAGCGCCTTCGCGATCGCCCGTCGCCTGATCGCTGCGCACGAGGTCATACCCAATCATGAAAAGCGCCGCCTCCAGCGCACGCAACCTGCGCGCATCGGACTCGATCCTCGCGAAGCCGCTTTCGCCGCCACTTGCCCGCTTCGCGATGGCTGCAAGCAGCCAGCTCGCACGCAGGTTCCACGCGGCATATTTCTTCGCACCAGCAAGACGCGGAAAGTCGAACGGGCCCTGACGCGGATCCCGCAGCGGCGGATTCACGGCGTTCGACGCGCTCTTGGCCGGGGCCCACGGAAATTGCAGTTCGGCAGGCACTGATTCCAGATCTTGTTCAGCGCAGAATTTGGCTATCGCCATGCCTAGCGCTGCCGCCACCCGACTGTCATAAATCACGAACCCATTGCAGACAAGCGAATAAGCCTTGCTCATGCCGGAATTGAAACGCAGTGTATTCGACGCCAGAAGCGCATGCTCCGTACTGCCAGCGTTGAGCGCATCGCGCATCGTCGCGACCAGCCCGGCGAGCCCCTCCTGATTGGCCGTCAACCAGCTGACATTGCCCGCGCGCACGCCGCCCCAGCCCATCAACGCGCACAGAATCTCGCAGGCGCGCTTGTCGTCATTCTTGAGCAGTGCATCGACCAGCGCCTTTTGCAATGCCTCAAGCGCCTGCGAATTCGATTCAAACGTATGACCCGCAGGCACCCCGAGCGCCTCTACGCCGCGATGCGGCCAATCATATTTTTCATAGGCGTCGAATACGCTGGTGCACGACCATTGTCGATTCCGCTTACGCATCCAATAGCTATGCGCAAACGTTTCGCAATCCAGTTTCGCGTTCATCCACTTAATAAACTGCTCAACGATTTCGCTCTTGATGTAGTCGTCTTTCGTCATTGCCCGGCCCCGTAGCGTCATTCACAGTGTCATTCGTTGCGTCGCGCATTCATTCCCTGTTCCGCGACGAGAAGCATCATTCCACCCGATTAGGACAAACCGCGTCCTAATCCAGCGCACCGCCCGCCAGCCACCCTGCGCGACACATTAGGACACGCCATGACCTGATCAACGTGGATGCTTGCCCCATTCCGTATCAACCGGGAAAAGGGAATGGACACGAAAGCGCTTCACTACGCAGCCCAACTCATCGCCCAAGCCGACGCGCTCATCGTCGCTGCGGGCGCGGGCATGAGCGTGGACTCAGGCCTGCCCGATTTTCGCGGCTCGCGCGGCCTGTGGACGACGTTGCTGCCCGAAGGCATGCACGAGCGCGACCTGCACGCATGGACGCAAGGCCGCTGCTTCGAAGCCGACCCGACCGAAGCATGGCGCTTTTACAGCGAAGCGCTGCGCGTCTGCGAAAGCACCGAGCCGCACGCGGGCCATGCCATGCTGCTCGACTGGGCGAGCCGCAAGCCTCACGGCGCCTTCGTCTATACGAGCAACGTGGATGGCCATTTCGAAGACGCTGGCTTCGCACCCGGACGCATCGTCGAATGCCACGGCTCGATACGTCATTTCCAGTGCGCTCGCCCCTGCTCGCCGGACATCTGGCCAGCGGCGCCAGCGGGCGCACAAAGCAAAAAAGCGCAGACGTTGCCGCGCTGCCGCCGCTGCGGCGCGTTGGCACGGCCCAATTTCCTGTTGTTCTCAGACCCGGCGTGGGTCGTGGCGCGCACCAACGCACAACGTCTGCGTATGGAGACGTGGCGCGCGGGCCCGCGCAATCCGGTCGTGATCGAAGTCGGCGCCGGGCTCGCGCTGCCCGGCGTGCGCATGTTCGCGCAAAGCCTGCGGCTGCCGCTTGTCCGCATCAATACCGATCCCGCCGAACTCTTCGGCACAGCCACCGTCGCGCTTCAAGGCAAGGCGCTCGACGTGCTTCAAGACATCGACACCGAACTCGCGGAGCGCTACACGCGATGAATCCAGTTTCGCTACACTCGTGCGCCCTGACCCATACGCGAGCCAGCATGGAACTCGAAGAGATTTTGCTGTCCGTCTTGCCCTACGTGGCGGACGCCACAGACGTGAGTGCAGCAGCAGAGAAAGGGATCCCTTTTCGCAGGATCCGCGAGTTCGTCGAGGCCAACGCAAGCAAGCCGTGGCACGAACGCACCATCCGTCGTCAGCTCGGCAAGATGGCGCCCGACGTCGACAAGGTCGGCGCGACCAATGGGGCGCGCTGGTTCAAGACCACCCACGCGGTCATGCTGAGCAGCCAGGCGCATATCGACACGAATCTCGCCATTGCGCTCGTCTCGCTCGACCGCTGCCATTATCAAGGCCTGCCGACCTCGGTCATGGCCGGGCTGGAGCCCGCGCTCGAAAAGGCGCGGACTCGCCTGAGGTCGGCAAAAAAAGGCACGCTCGCCCGCGCGGGCGTCGACTGGAAGCACAAGTTCGTGCGCATGGACGGCGCGCAGCCGCTCATTTACCCGGCAGTCGATATCGAGGTCTATCGCCAGGTCTCGGATGCCGTGCTGCACGACCGCAAGCTCAGCTTCGACTACCAGAGACCGCAGGACGCGCCACAAAGCAGCCAGCACTACGAGGCCTGCTCGCCGCTCGGAATCGTCAATCGCGCGGGCGTGTTCTATCTCGTCGCCAGGGAGACGGGTTCAGATGAAAAGCGGCTGTTCCGGCTAGACCGCATCAAACGCGCGAAAGCGCTCAACCACGCCGCCGAGCGCGACGCCAGTTTCAATCTCGACGCCTATGTGCGGATCGAGGAGGCGCTGCACTTCTACCCCGAAGCCGCGGTTCAACTCAAGTTGCGCATCCACGCCAGCCGCGCGCCGCACGCACGCAGCGCCGCCCAGCACATGCTCAACGAATTCAAGCTCCACAGGAACCAGCAAATCGACTGGGCGCCCGACCGGCTCTCTTTCGTGCTGAGCGCAACCGTGAAGCCATCGGTCATGCTGCGCCGCTTCCTGCACAGCCACAGCGATTCGATCGAGGTGCTTGCGCCCGCGAGCCTGCGCGAAGAGTTTGCGGCCCGCGCGCGCACGATGGCGGCGCGCTATGCCCAGGCGCCCGAATAACCCCGCCGCCTCACCTCACCAGAACTGCGGCAGCGCCGCCACGCTCGGCCTTGCTGCGGTCTTGCGGCGACGCCGCAGCTTCACCGGCGCGCGCGCGATATCGCCCCACGCCTGCGCGGCCAGCCGCACCGCGCAATCGAACGATTCGTCCTCGACCGTATGGCAGTCGTCGACGGTGACCTGCCAGCCGCGCCGCGTGCGCTCGCAACGCACGCGATCGTCCTCCATCAGGTCGCTGTACCAGCGCCATACGCGCGCGTCGTCGATATTCGCGTTCACCGCGGCGGCGAGCCGCGCCATTTCAATACTCTGCAGTGGCGTGTTCACGTTTTTCCCCTGTCGATAAGCGCATTCGTTGTTTCCCTTCTCGCGTTGATCCGTCACGCTCACCACGCGAGCTTTGCTTCGACGCCGACGTAATCGGCGTTACGCGCACCCAGCGCCCGCAGCGAATCGCCCACTTCGAAATGCACCGCTTCCAGCGCCAGTGCCACGTTGTCGTTGACGATCCAGTCGGCGCGCACCTGCGCGTACATCCCTGTCCACAGATTGCCCTTGCCTGCGGTGCCAGGCACCGTCGCCATGCCCTGGCCGTAGACCGCGTCCTGGGTCGTGTCGCGCCACTGGAACCCCAGCGCCGTCATCAGCGTGAGCTTCGGCGTGAGCTTGAACGTGAGCGAAGGCTTCACGTGAATCAGGTTGCTGTAACCCGTATAACCGGCCAGCGTGAAGTAATAGCCGTTCGGAAAGAGCGGATTGAACGTCCCCACGTGGCCATCGCCGGGATGGTGCTCGCCCGACGCGCCATCGACCTGCACGCCCAGTCGCGGCGTGCCCGGCAGCGCGGCGAACGTATAGCCGCCCAGCGCGCCGAACGCCCACGCGCCGACTGTCGCCGCGCCCACGTGGCCCGTCTGCGCCATCGCTTCGACGTCCCAGTCGAACGGCGCGCTCTTGCCCGCATAGCGCGCGTCGAACACATCGCGCCGTTCGTCGCCGCTCGCACCGATAAAGCGCGCGTTGTCGCGCTCGTAGCGCGACCAGTACGCAGACAGGTCGCCCGGCCCCAGGCTCGAACGCTCCATGCGCACGCCGCTGAACTTCAGATGTTTGTTCGAGACGTCGTCGAAAGTATCGACATCGCGGTACTGCACCGGCTGCGTCAGATAGCCGATAAAGCGCCATTTGCCGATTTCATAATCGGCCCACAATGCGTCGAACGCCTGGCGCACGTTCGGGCCGTCGCGCACGGACACGAAACGCTGCAAGTCGAACGCCATTTCCTGGCGCCCCACGCGCGCCTTGAACGTGCCAGGGCCGACGCCGTAGACAAACGCGACGAAGGCCTGCTCGACGTCGAGCGGGTTCTTGTCCACCGGCGACACCGCGTCCTTGCCGAAGGGTCGCGCGTCCTCAAGCTGGAAAAACGCCTGCACGTGCTCGCCGAAACGCGCATCGGCATGCACTTCGGCGCGCTGGATCACCCAGCTATCGGGCTTCGATCCGCCCAGCCCAAAGAGCGGCGTATTGTTCAATTCGAAGCGCTCGCGCAGGTTCGCGCCGAGCGAGAGATACCACGAGGGATCGCTCGACAGCGGGATGTACTTGAGCCGATCCAGCGGCTTGCGCGGCACGCAGGGGTTCGCCAGCGCGCCCCAGTTTTCCTGCCAGCGGTTGAAGCTCGGGATCGGACGCGTCGCGTTGCAGGCGGCTGCGGGTGTTTCCGCAGCCTGCGTTTGAGCGCGCGCCGCGCCTGCATGCACTATTGCACTCGCCACGAGGGCGAGCGCGGTCGTCTGTTTCATCGACGAGGAAAAGCGAAAACGCATGCCGTTCATGTCCGCAATCACTTCGCCGGCGCCTTCGCCAGTTGATGAAGCTCCGCGACGTAGCCGCCCGGGAATTCGACCATCGTCGTGCGGCCTTCCGCGTTCTGCGCGGGCGCGACCAGCACCTTCACGCCAGCGGCCTGGGCTTTCTCAAGCGTCGCATCCAGGTCGGTCACGCCATAACCCGTCGTTTCGCGGCCATACGGATACGGCAGCTTGCCGTCGGTCACGAACACGAGCATGTTGCCGAAGGCCGATTCGATGCGCACGCGGCGGATCGTTTCGCCGTTCTTGCCGATTTCCGCGCCATCGGCGTGACGGTTGTCCGAGACCACCTTGCCGTGCGAGAAGCGCACGAAACGGTGCACGAAATTGGATGCTTCGTACTTCGATACATAAACGCGGTTGTCCGGCACCCGTTCGAGCGGCGCATACGACGGAGCCTTCGTGTGCCAGTAAAGCTGCATCGTGAGGCCGCCCGGCCACTGGATGATCGCGTCCTTGCCGATCGGGTCGTCGAACGGCTCGACGATCACGTCCGCGCCCGCCGCGCGCGCGGCGTGCACGGCCTTGTCGATATCGGTGACGAGATAGCCCGTGCGCTCGTTGCCGAACGGGTACGGCACCGGCGTCTCGAAGGCGAACACGGAGAGCATGCCCACCGGCGTCTGCACGTATTGCGATGCGGTCTTGCTCGGCGTCGGCGTGACCGTGAACACGGCACGCGGCGAGGCCTTGCCGCCGAAGGTAGCCAGAAAGCTGTTGACGAAGGCGTCGATGTCGGCGCTCGCGACGTAGACGTGCGTCGTGTCGTATTGCGGGCCGACCGCGACTGCGCCCGTCTGCGCGACGCTTGCCGGATATTGCGAATCGTCCGCGAAAACCGGGCTCGCGCCGAAGGACAGCCCCAGCGCCGCGAAGGCGACGAGCGAAGCGGCCGCCATCGCGCTCAGGGGACGATTCAGGTTGAAGAAAGACACGTGTTGCTCCGGATGAAGAATCGAATAGGGTTTTACGGCGCTGCGCTCTTATCGTTCGCGCGGCAGGCAAAGAAGGCAATCGCGCCCAGCAAAGCGAGCGGCACGATCAGCGCCCAGAACGACGCGGCCAGATAGCCAATCGCGCCCAGGCTCGCGCCCACGCCGAAAGCGAGCACCGGCGGCAGCGTGCGCGTCAGGCGTTCGCGCACTTCGCGGCGATCGACGTGCGTGCTGCCCGTCAGCAGATCGAATACGTCGATCACGGCCTGCGTGACGTTGCCGGTCATGACCGTATTGGCGACGACGCTGCGCGCCGTGAGGCGCGGGTGCGCGTTCTGCACGCCCATGCCCGCCGCGCCAAGCAGCCCGCACGCGATCGTGAGCGGCGCATCGGCGTTGGTGATCGGCGCGGCAGCGAGGCCCGCGATCATGAAGCCCGCCAGCAGCGCGATCTGCATGACATAGAGTGCGCCCACGCGCAGGGCATGGGGTCGCGCGTGCAACCTGTCCGCGAGCACGCGCGCTGCGACGATGCCGCTCACGAACGCGGGGAACGCCAGCCATTTGATGAGCAGGCCGCCGCTCACGCCAGCGATGCCCGAGCCGATCATGATGAAGTTGCCGGTGACGTGTGCCGTGAAGAGGCCGAACAGCGCGACGAAACCCAGCGTATCGACAAAGCCCGCGACGAAGGCGAGCACCGTGTTCTCGCCGCGCATCGGGTCGAGCACGGCCTTGCTGTTTGCTGCGGTCGCGCTCATGGCTTGCTGCTCGCAATGTTGGTGGAGTCTGCGCCCAGCAGATGGCGCCGCTGGAAACGACGCGCGGCGCGCAGCATGCCTTGCCACGTGAGCCGCCAGCGCCCCGCACCGCCAATCGCCACGGTGCCGAACAGGATCAGCAGCATCCACGCGAACTGCCCTTGTTCGAGCGTCCAGTCCGGATGCACCAGCACGAGCGCGACCGCCGTGACGACGAGGATCGGCAGCGCGGCGAGGCGCGTGAAGATGCCGAGCAACATGAGCACCGGGCACACCACCTCCGCGAAAATCGCGAACGAGAGCGTGAAGGCGCTGCCCAGATGCAACGGATCTTCGATCGCACCGAGTTGCGCACGCACGTGCAGCGCTTTCGGCAAGCCGTGCACGAACAGCACGAGCAGGCTGGCGCTCACGCGCAGGAACAGCAGCGCAATATCGGCGCTCTCGAAACGTTTCATCACGAACCTCGTCTTGACTTAAAGCTCAATACCCAACTTAAAACGCGAAACAACTGCAGCCGAGCGAACCCCAGAACGCGTTGGCGTCGCCAGCGGGCACATTGCTGCGCCACGCCCAGCCGTGAGCATGCTTGTGCACGCCGCACAGGTTCACGCAGGCGTCGCTGCAGGACTGCGCGAGTGTTGCGTTCGTTGTATTGGCAGCGACCGGCTTGTAGCGCGCATAGCCGCCAAATTCAGCAACCGGCGACCACGACGGGCTCACCGGCAGTGCGGGCGGCCCGTATGAAGTGAATTCCGCGTCGGCGTAGACGACCCGGCCGTTCACGACCGTGAGCACCGAATTCAGGTGCTTGATGGCTTCTTCCTCGATCGTGAAGAAGTCGTCGCTCAGCACCGCGAAATCGGCGTACTGGCCCGGCACGAGCGCGCCCTTTTTCGTCTCGTCGTTCGAGAACCAGGCGCTCCCCACGGTGTAGCGGCGCAACGCTTCCATGCGCTCCAGCCGGTCGCGCTGCGCATACATCTGCGTGCCGCCCACGGTGCGGCCCGACACGAGCCAGTAGAGCGAAACGAACGGGTTGTAGCTGGCCACGCGCGTCGCATCGGTGCCCGCGCCCACGGGCAGGCCCGCTTCGAGCATCTGGCGCACCGGCGGCGTGCGCGCGGCGGCTTGCGCGCCATAGCGCGAGATGAAGTACTCGCCCTGGAAAGCCATGCGGTGCTGCACGGCAATGCCGCCGCCCAGCGCCGCGATCCGCTCGATATTGCGTTGCGAGATCGTCTCGCAGTGGTCGAAGAACCAGCGCAGGCCGTTGAAGGGCGTGTCCTTGTTCACGCGCTCGAACACATTGAGGAAGCGCTCGATCGACTCGTCGTACGTCGCGTGCAGACGCCACGGCCAGCGGTTTTGCACCAGCAGGCGCACGACGTCTTCGAGTTCCTGCTCCATGCCGTCCGGCAGGTCGGGGCGCGGCTCCAGGAAGTCCTCGAAGTCGGCCGCCGAGAACACCAGCATTTCGCCCGCGCCGTTGACCTTGAGGAAGTCGTCGCCATCGCCGGGACGCGTCGACTTCACCCATTTCGCGAAGTCCTCGATCTCGCGCTTCGCGTTCTGCGTGAACAGGTTGTAGGCGATGCGCACGGTAAGCTGGTCGTTCTTCGCCAGATCCATGATGACTTCGTAGTCGTCCGGATAGGCCTGGTAGCCGCCGCCCGCGTCGATGGCGCTCGTCACGCCCAGGCGGTTCAGTTCGCGCATGAACTGGCGCGACGAATTCTTCTGGTCTTCGAGCGCCAGCCTGGGGCCCTTCGCGAGCGTCGCGTAGAGCAAGCCCGCGTTCGGGCGCGCGATCAGCATGCCGGTGGGATTGCCGCGCTTGTCGCGCTGGATTTCGCCGCCGGGCGGGTTCGGCGTGTCGCGGTCGTAGCCTGCCGCGCGCAGCGCCGCCGCGTTGAGCAGCGCGCTGTCGTAGAGGTGCAGGATGAAGACCGGCGTATCGGGCGCGATCGCGTTGACTTCTTCGAGCGTCGGGCCGCGCTTTTCCTCGAACTGGAATTCGTTCCAGCCGCCCACCACGCGCACCCATTGCGGCGCGGGCGTGCGGGCGACCTGTTCGCGCAGCATCTGCAACGCGTCGCGCAACGACGGTACGCCGTCCCAGCGCAACTCCATGTTGAAGTTCAGGCCGCCGCGGATCACGTGCAGATGCGAGTCGTTGAGACCCGGAATCACGGTGCGGCCATTGAGATCGATACGGCGTGCGCCGTCGCGCGCCCATTGCATGACGTCGCGGTCGTTGCCGCTCGCGACGATCTTGCCGTCGGCGACAGCCAGCGCGGTCGAGAACGAGCGGCGCTCGTCCTGGGTGGCAATCTTGCCGTTGTAGACCACTAGGTCCGCGATGCGGCGAGGTTGATCAAGGGCGCTCATCGACGCTCTCCTCTTTAATGCGGGTTTCGTGCGGGTTTGCTTGCTGCGTCAAAGGTTAGAGGTCACCCGCTGTAAAGTCCTGTCGAAAACCTGAAGAGTTGTGAACCAGCATTGATTCGATTGATTTATTCGCGCCAATAGCAAGCCCGCCCGATATCGCTACCGGACGGATTGAAAAGACCTTTAATGCGGATTTAACGCGCGTTTAACCGCGCCGCGATCACGCCTTCAGGAACGCGAGCAGATCCTGGTTGACCTGGTCGACGTGCGTGCTGCACATGCCGTGCGGCGCGCCTGCGTAGACCTTGAGCGTCGCGTTCTTGACGATCTTCGCCGAGAGCTTCGCCGAGTCGTCGATCGGCACGATCTGGTCGTCGTCGCCGTGCAGGATCAGCGTGGGCACCGAGATCTTCTTCAGGTCTTCGGTGTAGTCGACTTCCGAGAACTGCTTGATGCACTCGTACTGGCCTTTGACCGAACCGGCCATGCCCTGGCGCCAGAAGTCCTGCACCAGGCCTTGCGACACCTTGGCGTTCGGGCGATTGAAGCCGTAGAACGGCGTGGCGAGATCCAGGTAGAACTGCGAACGGTTCGCGGCGACACCGGCGCGGATGCCGTCGAACACCGACATCGGCAGGCCGTTCGGGTTGGCTTCGGTCTTCACCATGATCGGCGGCACCGCGCCGATCAGCACGGCTTTGGCGACGCGCTTTTCACCGTGACGGCCGATGTAGTGCGCGACTTCGCCGCCACCCGTCGAGTGGCCCACGAGCATCGCGCCCTTCACGTCCAGGGCGTCGAGCACGGCGGCCAGGTCGTCTGCGTAGGTGTCCATATCGTTGCCGCCGGACGGCTGGCCCGAGCGGCCATGGCCACGGCGGTCATGCGCGATCACGCGGTAGCCCTGGTTCACGAGGAACAGCATCTGCGCGTCCCACGCGTCGGCGGACAGCGGCCAGCCGTGCGAGAACACCACCGGCGTGCCCGTGCCCCAGTCCTTGAAGAAGATCGGCGTGCCGTCCTTCGCGTTCACGAAGCCGCCGCCATGGTGGTGGCCCGTGCCGTGCGCGTGCGCACCGGGCGTGGCGCCTGCGGACGCGGCGGCGCTGGCGCTCAGGCTCGACATGGCGGCAACGGCGCCGGCCACGCCGGCGCTCGCGGAAAGCAGGCGGCGGCGCGTGGTCGAAGCGGGGGTCGAGTGAGTCTGTTGCGTGGTCATGCGGTTTCTCTCCGTCGATGCGTCGCGCGCTGTGCGAACGACGTGGCGCACGTTATGGCGTGCGTTATGGTCAATAGCGATGCGGCGGGGTTGATTCGCAAGCCCGTACGATTCCGCATGCCTGACGGCAGCTTATCGACGACAGAAAGAGAAGTCCTTATCGAAACCTGAAGAATCCTGAATTGCGATTAAAGCCGGATTTAATTCAACCGGCTGATTCAGGCAGCGAACGCCAGCGACGCGGCGGGACATTCGGACAGAGCTTGCACATGGCGCGTGAGCCAGTGTGCCTCGTCGGCTTGAGCGAGTTTGTCGAGCGCGAATGCACGCGTCACGCGCGGCATGCGGTAACGCATGGTCGCCGTCGTCGCGTGCGGCTCGGCCGTGACGAGGGACTTCGACACCAGCCCGCTGAGCCCTTCGATCACGAGATCCGCGTCGATGCGGGGGCAGGCGGCCAGCGTCATCGCCGCGCCAAGCTCGAACGCACTATCGAACACCGCGATCCGGCGCAGCACCGCCTGCTCGGTCGCATCGAGCCGCGCATGGCTCCATTCGAGCGTCGCGCCCAGCGTGCGCTGTCTTGCGGGCACGCCGCGCAGGCCATTGGGCAGCGCCAGCAATTGCGTGTCGAGTTGTGCGAGCAGCGGCCCCACGCCAATCAACGCGGCGCGGCGCGCGGCCAGCTCCAGTGCGAGCGGCAGACCGTCGAGCTGGCGGCAGAGCGTGGCTACCATGTCCAGCGGCGGCGTGACCATCGGGTTGCCGTTGTCGCCCGCGCACAAGTGGCGCAGGAATAGCTGCACGGCGGCACTCGCGCGCACCGGCTCCTCAAGCGCAGCTTGCGCCTCGCGCGCCTCATGCGGCGGCAAGGCAAGCGGCGCGACCCGATAGACGCGCTCACCGGCAATCCGCAGCGGCTCGCGGCTAGTCGCCACCACGCGCGCCTGCGGATACGCTGCGCCCAGCGCATGGCAGAACGCCGCCGCCTCGTCGATCGCGCTCTCGCAGCCGTCCACCACAAACAGCGTGTGGCGGGCGGCGGCCTGATCGAAGTCCGGCAGGCGCGGCACGGCGTGCGCCGCGCAATGCGCCATTTCCGCGCAGAAGTCGATGTAGCGGATTCCCGCGCCGGTGCCCGCGCTGTACGCGTAGGCCAGTTCGCACGCGAGCGCGCTCTTGCCCACGCCACCCGTGCCCACCAGGGTCAGCAGCGTGGTGCACTCAAGCAGTGCGAGCAGGTTGGCGAGCGGCTCGTCACGGCCGATCAGCGCCATGCGGGGCACGGCGCGCGGCCAGACGTCGTTGCGCAGCGCGGGGGCGGGTGCAGGCGTGGCGCAGGCTGCCGGGGCGGCGCGCGGCGCATCGACTTGCACCACGGCGCGCGGGTCTGGCGCGGCGAGCCGGTAGCCCCGGCCCGCGACCGTGCGGATCCAGCCGTCCTTGCCGCCCAGCAGCTTGCGCAAAGCGGAGATATGCACCTGAATGTTGTTGTCGATGACGATGGTGCTGGGCCACACGGCGTGGAAGATATCGTCCTTCGACACGATGCTGCCGTCCGCCTCGATCAGGAGCGCGAGGATGTCGAATGCACGCGCGCTCAGTGGATGCGGCTGCCCATCCAGAAAGAGTTCGCGGCTGGCCAGCGACACGCTCACCCGGTCGAACTGGTGCATGGTTTCCTCGCCATCTCTGTGCTCGTTATTCGCTCTATTGCGCGTTCGCGCAGCGGCCCGGACACCGTTGCATCGTGTCGTTAAGCGAATCGTAGGGTTTCGTCGGCGCTTGTTCCATCATCCATAGGTGTGGCTGTGCTACCGGTAACACCCGCACGCCTGACCGGAAGAACGCGAATCGGGGCGCCGCGCGCCGCGACCCGGGCGGCGAGCCTTCTGGACGCGCCTTGCGCGCGGTTCGCGCGCCACTCATACGAAGGTATTAGGCGGTCTGCGCTCGGGATAGCACGACCGGGACATATTCCCGACAACTTCTGACAACCGCGCGTCAATCCACGACAGGCGCCGCGAACAAATATGACATGCCCTATACTGCCAGTCCGACGGCGCCGGCTTGCCGCGCCGGTATCGACGCTCCCGGAGATCGTGCCCGTGACCACCGAGACCCCCTCCCCGCGCGCCCATTCCACTCAAGCCACGCCCGCCCAGGCCGCACCATCCGTGCGCGACGGTTTCGGCTGCTCGCTGGAGCGGCTCGCGCTGAGCCAGCAACTGGACGCAGGCGAGCTGAACCTGCACCGCAAACATGCACGCGAGCGCATCTTCGGCCAGGTCGAGACGCCAGCGGAGGATCGCGGCTTTCTGGTTGGCGTGTCGCTGCAAGGCGGCCACCGGCGGCGCATCATGCGCAACGGCGCGGCGAGCGCGCACGACTTCGGCGAGCACGCGCTTTATGTGCGCGATTTCGACGACAACTATCGCGCCGACCTGTCCGGCTCGTTCGACTTCGTGCTCGTGGAGGTGCCGCGTGCGTGGCTGGAACGCCTGGGCGCCGATGCTTCGCGCCATCGCGTGACGGGTCTCTCGCGCGTGACTGGCCAGCACGACGACGTGTTCGGCCATCTCGCCCGCGCGCTGCTGCCCGCCTTCGATCAGCCCGAAGCGCACAGTCCGCTCTTTCTCGAACAGATTGGCCTTGCGATGGGCCAGCATCTGGTCGCGCGCTACGGCGGCGTGAGTGCAGGCGCGGCGCAGCGGCGCGCGACGCTGTCGCGCTGGCAGGAGACGCGCGCCAAGGAACTGCTGCTCGACGGCGCGGGCGCGCACGCGGGCATTTCGGTCGAAGCGATCGCCGCCGAATGCCGTCTGTCGGCGAGCTATTTCATTCGTGCGTTTCGCGGCTCGACGGGCTACACGCCGTATCAATGGCAGCTCGCGCAGCGCATCGCCCAGGCGCAGGGCATGCTCGCGCACAGCACGCTCACGCTCGTCGAAATCGCCAACGCCTGCGGTTTCTCCGACCAGACGCATTTCACGCGCATGTTCTCGAAAGCGGTCGGCACGGCGCCCGGCGCGTGGCGGCGGCAGAATGCGACGATGAACGCGACGGCGTCCTGAGCCCAAAATTCGCTGCGCGATTTTCGCCAAAACGCTCCGATAACCAACAAGACACCGGGTTTACGCCACGTTAGGATGTCCCCACGCATGCCGTCCGATTCATGCGCGCATCCGGAACCGACACGTGAACCTGCAGTCCAGCACCGACGCCCCTTCCCCTTCTCCCAGCGACTCGCCGACGGTCTACATCGTCGACGACGACGAGGCCGTCAACGAGGCGCTCTGCATGCTGGTGCGCTCGGTGGGCCTGGACGCGCGCGGCTTTCTGAATGCACAGGCGTTCCTGGATTGCACGCGCGGCGGCGAGCCGTGCTGCCTCGTGCTCGACGTACGCCTGCGCGGCAATAGCGGCCTCACGCTGCAGGACACGCTCAACCGCATGGGCGACCCGATTCCCGTCGTCGTCATCACCGGCCACGGCGACGTGCCGATGAGCGTGCGCGTGATGAAGGCCGGCGCGACCGACTTCCTCACCAAGCCGTTCCGCGACCAGGATTTTCTCGATGCGATTTCGGCGTCGCTCGCGCGCGACCGTGCGCGCCTTGCGCAGAGCCGCGCCAATGACGATGTGGCCGCGCGCTACGAATCGATGTCGCAGCGCGAGCGCGAGGTGATGTCGCTCGCGGCGTCGGGCCGCATGAACAAGCAGATCGCCGACGAGCTCGGCATTAGCGAAGTCACGGTGAAGATCCATCGCGGCAGTGCGATGCGCAAGATGCAGGCGCGTTCGTTCGCGGAACTGGTGATCCTCGCGCATCGCCTGGGCGTTGCGCAGGCGCTCGCCGGGGAATGGATGCCCGCGCCCGTTCGCGGCTAGCGGCTAGCGGCTAGCGGCTAGCGGCTAGCCCAGCCGCGCCTGCACGAACGCCAGCAGCGCGCGCACCTTGCTCGAATGGCGGCGATTAGGCAGCCACGCCGCGTAGACGACGGCCTCGCGGCCCTGGGCGGTGACGCGATAATCGGCAAAGAGCCGCTCCAGCGCGCCATCGGCGACTTCTTCCTGCACGAGCCATTGCGGCAATAACGCCACGCCTTGTCCCGCGCGCACGGCGTCGCGCAACATGTCGACGTTGTTCGTCACGAGCCGTCCGCGCACGTTCACCACTTCGGACTCCTCTTCCTGCTCGCGCGCGAAGCTCCAGGCCTGGCGCGCCCGATAGCCTCCGCCGTAGCCGATGCGCGCGCATTCGTGCCCGGCCAGATCGGCAGGCGTGACGGGCGTGCCCGCGCGCGCGAGGTAATCGGCGTTCGCCACCACCCAGCGCGGGTTCTCCTGCAAGGTGCGCACGATCAGGTGCGGGTCGCTTGCCGGCACGCCAATGCGCACCGCCACGTCGATGCGCTCCAGCGCGAGATCGACGTAATGATCGGCCACCAGCACGTCCAGCGACACGCGTGGATGCTCGCGCACGAACGCCGCCAGATGCGGCCCGAGCACGGCGCGGCAATAGGCAGACGGCACGGTGATGCGTAGCGCGCCCGCCACTTCCGCGCCGCGATCGAGCACGCTTTCATCGGCTTCGGCCAGTTCGTCGAGCAGACGCGAGACCTGTTCGACGTAGGCCGCGCCCGCGTCGGTGAGGCTCACGCGGCGCGGCGTACGCGTGAGCAGCGCCACGCCGAGCGACGCTTCGAGGCTGTCCATCAGCCGCATCACCGACGAGGTGGCCACGCCCAGCCGTCGTGCGGCCTTCGCGAATCCGCCGCTATCGGCGACTTCGAGCAGCGTGGTAAGAGCGAGCAGTTTATCCATGCGCGCCATTATGCCCGCGCATCGCGCGCTGGCCCCTCCTGCGGCCCTTCCTGTGGCCGCTCCCGCTGCCTCTCGCGGGCGTTTCCAGGCGCACCACCAGTTCTTTTAAGGTCGCGCCAAAGGATTTTTAAGACGCGGCCTGTCACGCTTGCTGTCGTGGCGCAGTTGCCCGGCTCTCATTGCGCGCCACGCAACGCAAGCTTGCGCCGTGGCCATATTCCGGCGCCATCGCCCCGCGCCTAAGCTTTGCGCTGTCGTGATCCATCGAGATCCATCCGTTCAAGGAGCCTGGAATGTCTACGCCTTCGCGCGCAGTCAAGACCGGCGGCGAATCGAGCCAGACCGCCGCCAACCTGACTGCAGGACTTGTCGCACTGTTCGCCTTCAGCTGCGGTGCGATCGTCGCCAACCTTTATTACGCGCAGCCGATCACCGAGTTGGTCGCGCCGTCGCTGCACCTGTCGAATGGCGCCGCCAGCCTGATCGTTTCGCTCACGCAGATCGGCTATGCGCTCGGCCTGTTCTTCATCGTGCCGCTCGGCGACCTGGTGGAAAACCGCAAGCTGATGATCGCCACCGCGCTCGTCTCGATTGCGAGCCTTGCCGCTGCCGCCGTCACGCATGGCGCGGGCGCGTTCCTCGTGCTGTCGCTGCTGATTGGCTTCAGCTCGGTCGCCGTGCAGATCCTCGTGCCGCTCGCCGCGCATCTCGCGCCCGACCATGCGCGCGGACGCATCGTCGGCACGATCATGGGCGGGCTGCTGCTCGGCATCCTGCTGGCGCGCCCGATCTCCAGCGTGGTGGCCGGATGGTTCGGCTGGCGCGTGGTGTTCGGCTCGGCGGCGGTGCTGATGACGCTCGTGACCGGCGTGCTCGCGCTGACGATCCCGCGCCGCCAGCCCGAGCATCGCGCGACCTATTTCGCACTGATCGGCTCGCTGCTGCATCTCGTGCGCACCATGCCCGTGCTGCGTCATCGCGCGCTTTATCAGGGCCTCATGTTCGCGTCGTTCAGCCTGTTCTGGACTGCCGTGCCCATCGAACTGACGCGCCATTACGGTCTCTCGCAGGGCGGCATCGGCCTGTTCGCGCTGGTCGGCGCAATCGGCGCGACGTCGGCGCCCATCGCCGGACGGCTTGCCGATGCGGGGCATTCGGTGCGCGCGACCTTGATCGCGCTCGTGGTGGGCGCGCTCGCTTACGCCACGACGCTGGTGCAAAGCTCGACCGGCGTGGCGGGCCTCGTGGCGACCGGCGTGCTGCTCGACTTCGCGGTGCAGATGAGCATGGTGCTGGGCCAACGCGAGATCTACGCGCTGCATGCCGCCAGCCGCAATCGCCTGAACGCGCTCTATATGACGAGCATTTTCGTGGGCGGCGCAATCGGCTCCGCGATGGCGAGCGTGCTCTACGAACACGGCGGCTGGCCGCTCGTGGCGGGTGTCGCCGCGGCCTTTCCGCTGCTCGCGCTCGCGCACTTTCTGATCGTCGGCGGCCCGCATGCGGTCAAGCACGCGCGAGGGCAGGCTGCGTAACCGACGGCTTTCTTCACAGGGGAAATTTCGATGTCCGCACTTTCGCATCTCTTGCCGCTCCCGAAGGTGCGGCCATGAACCGCAAACGCTGGTTGATCGGCGCGGCGGGGGTCGTTATTGCGGGTCTCGCGGTCGTGGCGGCAATGCTCTACGAACCGGCCATCGCGCCGCAGGCGCCGCCCGCGCCGACGGCGTTCAGCACGCAACTCAAGCTTGAAGGCGCGCGCGTGGTGGCGCTCGGCGACTGTGTCGTGTGCCACACGAAAGCCGGCGGCCGCCCCTTCGCGGGCGGCTTGCCGCTCGCCACGCCGTTCGGCACGATCTACGCGACCAATATCACGCCCGATGTGCAGACCGGCATCGGCGCGTGGTCGCAGGCGGCATTCGCGCGCGCCCTGCGTCACGGCATCGCGCGCGACGGGCATCAGCTTTATCCCGCGTTTCCGTATGTGCATTTCACGCGCATGTCCGATCACGACATCGCGGCGGCCTACGCGTACCTGATGAGCCGCGAGCCGGTCAGCCAGACGACGCCGCCCAATGCGCTGATTTTTCCGCTCAATTTCAGGCCGCTGGTCGCGTTCTGGAACGTGCTGTTCTTGCGGCCCGGCCCGCACGATGAAGTTGCCACCCGTGACGCGCAATGGAATCGCGGCAAGCAGCTTGTCGATGGACTGGGCCATTGCGCGTCGTGCCATTCGCCGCTCAATGCGATTGGCGGCGAAAAGCTCGGCCATGCGTTCGACGGCGGCATCGTCGACGGCTGGGATGCGCCCGCGCTCAATGCGCTCGGGCAAGCCGCGAAGCCGTGGAGCCAGGCCCAGCTCGTCACGTATCTGCGCACTGGCCGTGCGTCCGAACATGGCGCGGCGGCAGGGCCAATGCTGCCGGTCACGCGCGACCTGGCGAGCGTCCCGCCCGAGGACGTGGAGGCCATCTCGGCCTACATCCTGTCGATTCAAAAGCCTGCGGGCGCGGGGAGCGCGGCGAACGTAGTGAACGTTGCGGCGGCCGCCACCGCGCCGGGCGAGGCGCAACAGCGCGGCGCGGTGCTCTTCGCCGCTTCCTGCGCGCAATGTCACGGCCCCGCTGCGCCGATGCAGGCGATCGGCCAGCGCCCGACGCTCGCGTTCAGCACCGCGGTCAACGCCGCCACGCCGCGCAACGCGATCCAGATGATGTTGAACGGCATCGGCTGGCACGGCGAGGACGCCATGAACTACATGCCCGCATTCGCCGCGCTCTACGACGACCGCCAGGTCGCCGATCTCGCCGCTTACCTGCGCGGCGCGTACACGACAAAAACCGCATGGCCGGACGCCCAGGCGCTCGCCGCCCAGCTCAGACAACAGGACAACGCACGATGACTACGACGCTCAACGTGAACGGCCAGAACCACACCCTCGACATCGATCCGTCGACGCCGCTGCTCTACGCGCTGCGTAACGACCTGCATCTGCATGGCGCGAAATTCGGCTGCGGCCTCGGTCAATGCGGCGCCTGCACGGTGCTGCTGGACGGCAAGCCGACCTTCTCCTGTCTCGTGCCCGTGAGCGCCATCGGCACACGCACGGTGCGCACCCTGGAAAGCCTCGGCACCACGCAGCAGCCCGGCGCGCTCCAGCGCGCGTTCATCAAGCATCAGGCGGCGCAATGCGGCTACTGCATCGCGGGCATGATCATGCGCGCGCAGGCGCTGCTCGAACGCAATCCGCACCCGAGCGAAGCCGAATTGCGCGAGCACATGGAGCCCAACCTCTGCCGCTGCGGCACCCATATGCGCATCCTTGCGGCAGTGCGCGAAGTGGCGGGTTTGCCCGATACACGTTCTGAAACGTTGCGCTCGCAACCGCTTGCGGCGTCGGCGACCGTGGAGGCGCACAAAGAATGAGCCATTCCGATAACGCATTCGACCCGCACGAGCCGCTTGCGGCGATTGAGCCGATCGACCCGGGCCGCCGCCGTTTCATGCGCTCGGGCGCGCTGTTCGTCGCTTTCAGCCTGGTTCCGGGCGTCGATGTCTTCGCGCAGCAGGTCATCGCCGATGAAGGCAAGGCCATCACGGTCTCGCGCAAGACCCAGGCGCTGGCGGGCAGCCTCAAGACCAATCCGCTGCTGGATGCGTGGATCAAGATTGCGCCCGACGGCCACGTAACCGTGTTCACCGGCAAGGTGGAGCTGGGCACGGGCGTGCGCACCGCCCTGCTCCAGGTGGCCGCCGAGGAGCTGAACATGACGCCCTCGCTCATTACCTTCCTGACGGCGGACACGGGAGCCTCGCCCGATGAAGGGCTGACCGCCGGCAGCCACACCATCGCCGATAGCGGCAGCGCATTGCTCAACGCGGCGGCGCAGGTGCGCGGCCTGCTGATGGATGCGGCGGCAAAACACTTCGGCATACCAGGGAATACGCTGAGCGCACAGGACGGCGTGATCCGCGCGCCCGATGGCCGCACGATCAGCTATGGCGCAGCCGTCTCGCTCGTCGACCTGCATCGCAATGCCGAGCCGGTTTCGCCGCTCAAGGATCCGAGCACGTTCCGCGTGATTGGCACGTCGCTGCCGCGCGTCGATATTCCCGGCAAGGTGACGGGCGGCGCGAGCTACGTACAAGATATGCAGTTGCCCGGCATGCTGCACGCGCGCGTGGTCATGCCGCCGGTCTACGACGCGAAACTACTGGGCTTCGACGAAGCCGCCATCGGCAAGATGCCGGGCGTGGTGAAGATCGTGCGCGATGGCAGCGTGCTCGCCGTGGTGGCGAGCGGCGAATGGCAGGCCGTCGTGGCACAGCGCGCCCTGAGCGCGAGTTGCCGCTGGACGCCGGGACGCGCGCTGCCCGATCCGGCCGCGGTGCATCGCGACCTCAAGCGCATCGCCACGCGCGACATCCCCATCGCCAGCCAGCACACGCCTGCCGCGCCCGCCGTCAAGACGCTGCACGCCACGTTTCTGAAGGACTATTTGCTGCACGGCTCGATTGGCCCGTCTTGCGCGGTGGCGCAACTGGAGAACGGCAAGCTCACGGTCTGGACGCATTCGCAGGGCGTCTATCCGCTGCGCGACGCGCTTGCCGAAATGCTGTCGATGCCAAAAGACGACGTGCGCTGCATCCACACCGAAGGCTCCGGCTGCTACGGCCACAACGGCGCGGACGACGTGGCCACGCACGCCGCACTGATCGCCCACGCCATGCCGGGCCATCCGGTTCGCGTGCAGTGGATGCGCGAGCAGGAACACACGTGGGATCATTTCACCCCCGCGATGGTCACCGAAGTACGCGCCTCGCTCGACGCGCAAGGCCGCATCGTCGACTGGCAGTACGCGCTGTGGAGCAGTTCGCACAACGAGCGCATCGTCAACGCGGGGCGACTGCTGCCCGCGCGCATGCTGGAAAAGCCTTTCGTACCCGCACCGTCCGAGCCGATGGTGCAGCCCGAGGGCGGCGGCGACCGCAACGCCATTCCGCTCTACGCGCTGCCCAATATCGAGGTGATGAATCACTTCTCGCCGACCATGCCGCTGCAAACCTCGGCGATGCGCTCGCTTGGCGCGCACACCAATATCTTCGCAATCGAAAGCTTCATGGACGAACTGGCCCACGCCGCCGGTGTCGATCCCGTGGAGTTTCGTCTGAGGCATATGGCCGACCCGCGCGCGCGCGACGTCATTCAACTGGCGGCGCAGCACTTCGGCTGGCCCAGGCCGCCACGCGCGCGCAATCGCGGTGTGGGTTTTGGTTTCGCCAGGTACAAGAATCTGATGGCGTATGTGGCGATCGCCGTTGAGATTTCCGTCGAACCGGAAACCGGGCAAGTCACGCTGGAACATGCAGAAGTCGCCGTGGATTCCGGCCAGATCGTCAGTCCGGACGGCATCCGCAACCAGATTGAAGGCGGCGTGATTCAATCGGCAAGCTGGACGCTGCACGAATCGTTACGCTTTGATACCGAACGCATTCGCAGTTTCGACTGGAGCAGCTATCCGATCCTGCGGTATTCGTCGGTGCCGAAAAGCCTCAACGTACATTTGATCGACCGGCCCGGCGCACCGTTTCTGGGCGCGGCCGAAGCGTCGATGGGGCCGACGGCGGGCGCACTGGGCAACGCGCTATTCGATGCGACCGGTCAGCGCGTGCGCGAAATGCCGCTCGCGGGCGACAGATTGCGGCGCTTGATTGAGGTTTAAGCGCGCCTTAAACTCGGCCCGAGCGCGGCCCGAGGTTTTAATCCGGCGCGACGCCTAGGTAATTCGGCGCTGACGCCGGAAAAAATTCCACAGTAGCGCCGTGGCGTCCGGCCCGCGCGCCGAATGAAACGGCTCGCTGGGATCGCCGCCGCTCCACGCGTGCCCAAGGCCGCGCACGATGCATTGCCGCACCACGTTGCGCCCGCCTTTTACATAGTCGATGTAATCCGCGCCATCGCGGCTATAAAAGCGCTCCTCGCCCACGCGCAATTCGCCTTGCGCATCGACCAGCCGGTTCAAGCGCGCGAACTGAAGCGTCAATTGCTCCGCATTACGCTTTGTGACGACCGCGTCGAGTTCGCCGTGCACGATCACGGTTGGCATGCCGGGATAGTGATTCACGTCCACGCGCGTGTCGATCAGCTGCACCGGGTTGTCCCGCGTGCCCCGGCGCATCACGCTCATTGCCGTCATGGTGGACGTCGCCGCGCCAAATACCGGCCCCGAATGCAGCCCGATTGCGGCAAACAAACGCGGATCGGCAATCGCCAAAGCCGTCGCCAGGCCCGCGCCCGCCGAAATCCCCGCGAGATAGACCCGCTGCGCGTCAAAGCCATATTCGCCGACGATCGCTTCGACCAGCGAAGCGACCGCTGGCGCTTCGGTATTGGCGGGATCGTCATGCCAATGCCAGCAGCCTTGCGCATGCGCCGTTTTTGCCTGCTCGGGTAATAGAACCGCAAAACCCGCACGCTCTGCGCGCTGGCAAATACGGGTGCCGCGCGCAAACGATTCAGCCGTTTGTTTGCAGCCGTGCAGCATCACGACGAGCGGCAAATTAACGGTAGAAGCGCTGGTTTCGGGTAAATACAGCGCGTAGGCGAGATGATTGACGAGACGCCCGGCAGTGGGCGGCGCGGAATGAAACGAGCGGAGCCAGCGGCCTGGCAATACCTTTTCCGGCGCTTTTGAACGGGATTTTGGCGTTGCGCTTGCAGGCGCTCCCGCCGTGGATGAAACGCGCTTTGCGCGCTTGACGGTGGCGTTTGTGGAGATCTTGACGGCTGCGGTTTTACGCCGGGTAGCCTTTTTCTTCGGCGGCGCCATGACGCTTGCGAGCAGGTCTAAACCTCGAAGCCAGACGCTGGATTTTTTCCTGGGCATGGCGTGGGCGGTGACAGCGAAGCGGCGCGGCAAGAACAGCAAAGAGCCGCAAATAGCCCGGGCGTCCGCAATGAACGCCCGGCGAATTCAGCCAATACTGGAGTACGGTAAACCCAATCGAGCAGATGACGCGAGCGGTGTTGCAGCCGCTCACGGCACCCACGGTAAAGGCCGGTTACGCCAATCGAGGCGGCCGGCCTTTGTGCGCGTTAAGCCGCTGCGGCCGGAGCGGCAGCCGCTTGCTCGGCAACGGCGCGCGGCTTGCGCGGCGCACGCGTCTTCTTTGCCGGAGCGGGAGCGGCAGCGCTAGTCGCCGCCTTGCGGCCGCGCTTTGCCACGCCGGTCTTCGTCGCTGCTGCGGACTTTGCCGCTGCGCGCTTGAAGCCCGGCTTCGGGCCGCGCTTGGCGCCGGTCGTCTTGGCCGCAGCCTTCGGTGCGGCAGCCGCCGTTGCGCCTTCAATCAGGAATTTCGAGCGATCCTTGACGTCGCGAATCCACAGCGGTGCACGGCCACGGCCAGTCCACGTCGCGCCGGTTTTCGGATCGGCGTATTTCGGCGCCACGTGATGCACCGAAGCGCGCGGCGCTTTTGCCACGCCATTGGCAGCCTTCGCGCCCGGCTTGCGGCCGCGCTTCTTGCCGACGAAGGTTTCGATATCGGCGACGCTCAAGCCATGCTTGTGCATTAGGTCACGAATCTTCGTGAGACCCACCGACGCCTGCTTTTGCGAAAGCATGTCCGCCTGTTTTTGCAGCTTTGCGATCTTCAGGTTGATCGCGTCCAAAGTCACCATACTCACCTCCCTTATCGGATTTCGTCTCCAGACGCCTGTAGAAACTTCGTTTGCATGGCGAAGTTTGGCCTGGTCCATATCGGCAATTGCCATCGTGGCAACCGGATTATGGCGGTAAAGAGCCCGCAGGTGCAAACTCATTGAATGACATTCAGCAATTCGCAGGCCCACTAGCGCTTAAATGACCAGGAAATTTTTCCGATTCCTTTCATCCGGTTACTTTCGATCTCGCTTGAACGCTCTTGCTCTCTCTAAAAACCGAAAAATAGCGTGGACGAAATGCTTTCAAAGTTCAGGATACAGAGTTTGAAAAAATGAAACTTCCTGGGTGGCCGCGAACAGTTTCAAAGCAGCACTGCTGTTGCTTGCCCGAGCGCGTAGCTCGCCGTGCGTGTGCAATTATTGGCAATACACCTAAAGGCTAGTTGTCTGGCAAAAGCAATGGCGCGGAGTTTGCGCGAGCGCCGTGGAATGGATTTCGTCGCGCTGCGTGTCGCTGGGCGTGCGTGACGCACTCTGCGCCAATACATCAGATGATCTAAAATACACCTTGCAGATGGCGTTGCCGTGCGACCTTCTGTGTTTCGATTCCGCTGACCGCTGTTGTTTTTTCACCCAGCCTGAACTGACCGAACCTTGCATACGATGCATACGGTTGAGGTCTTGTGTGTCGCTTCCTGTCGTTTCTGTTCGCACCATGCGACGCCATTGCGCCATACGCCTGCGTCATCATCAACGGCAGCCTTCCTCCACCCGGTAGTCGCCGATTGGGAAATTGACCGCCCGGCTCATGCTTGCACAGACGGTGTTATCGATCACATTCCATCACATCAATATCCGGCCCACGCTTTTCGACTGCTTTAGACCTTGCTTTAGACCTAACCGATGAATGCACCTGTAGAAACTCCTCTTCGCGCCCAGGCTGCCGAAACGGGCGGCACGCCGCCGCTTATCGAGCCACCGCATGGACTCGGTCTCGCCGAACTCTCGCTCGCGCTGGGCGGCTTTGCAATCGGCACGGCTGAATTCGCCGCCATGGGCATTCTTCCGGAAATGGCCGGCGACCTGCACGTCTCCATTCCCGACGCAGGGCACATGATCAGCGCCTATGCCGCCGGCGTCGTGGTCGGCGCGCCGCTCATCACCGTGCTGCTTGCAAGAATGCCGCGCCGCGCGCTGCTGATCGTGCTGATGCTGCTCTATGCGATCGGCAATGGCGCGACGGCGATTTTCCATAGCTATGGGTTTGCGCTCGTGAGCCGCTTCATTGCCGGCCTGCCGCATGGCGCGTATTTCGGTCTCGCGGCGCTCGCCGCAGCCGCGCTGGTGCCGCCGCATAAACGCGGCGCGGCAATCGGCAAGGTCATGCTCGGCTTGAGCGTGGCGAACGTGATTGGCGTGCCCGCCGCCACCTGGCTCGGCCAGCTGCTCGGCTGGCAGGCCTGCTTCGCGTCGGTCGCGGTGATCGCGTTGATCACGGCGGGCATGATCGCGTATTCGGTGCCGACCTTGCCGATGTCGAGCAAGGCCAGTCCGCTCACCGAACTGGGCGCGCTGGGCCGTCCGCAGGTGTTGCTCACGCTGCTGGCGTCGGCGGTCGGGTTTGGCGGGATTTTTTCCGTTTACAGCTATGTGGCGTCCACGCTTACCGAAGTCACGCATCTGCCGAGCTATCACGTGCCCTGGGCGCTCGCGCTGATCGGCCTTGGCATGATCATCGGCAATATGGCTTGCGGCTGGTTTGCCGATCGCTGGCTCAAGCGCACGATGCTCGGCATGTACGCGTTTACGGCGGTCGTGCTGCTGGTGTTCGTCGTTGCCGCGCCGCATTTGTGGCTGATGCTGCCGGTGCTGTTCTGCGTCGGCTTTGGCTCCGCCTGCACGCCCGCTTTCCAGTCGCGCCTCATGGACGTGGCAGGCGACGCGCAATCGCTCGCCGCCGCGCTCAATCACAGCGCGTTCAATATCGCCAATGCGCTGGGCGCCTGGCTGGGCGGCATCGTGATCGCGGCGGGCTTCGGCTGGCTGGCGACGGGTTGGGTCGGCGCAATTCTCGCCGCGCTCGGCATTGTCGTGCTGATGATTTCGTTCGCGCTCGACCGTAAAGCCGCGAAATAAGCGGCAATAAAAAAGCGCCGGCACTTTGACGTTGCCGGCGCGAATGAATCGATGGTTGGCCGCGTAGCTGCGCTGCGCGGCCGAACTGCTTAATGCGGTTACTTAATGCGGTTACTGCATGTGCTGGCCGCCGTTGATTGGGATATTCGCGCCCGTCACGAAGCTGGCTTCATCCGAGCACAGGAACAGCACGAGCGCCGCCACTTCTTCCGGATTGCCCAGGCGGCCCATCGGGATCTGCGGCAGGATCTTCGTGTCGAGAATATCCTGGGCAATCGAAGTCACCATTTTCGTCGCCAGGTAACCCGGCGAAATCGTGTTGACCGTCACGCCCTTGCGCGCCACTTCCAGCGCCAGCGACTTCGTGAAGCCGTGCATGCCCGCCTTCGCCGCGGCGTAGTTGGTCTGGCCGACCGCGCCCTTCGAGCCGTTCACCGACGAGATATTGATGATGCGCCCCCACGAGCGCTCCACCATGCTGTCGCACAGCGGCTTCGAGATATTGAAGATCGAATCGAGATTCGTGCGCAGCACGGCGTCCCAATTGACCTTGTCGAGCTTGCGGAACGTCATGTCGCGGGTGATGCCCGCGTTATTGATCAGGATGTCGACCGGGCCGAGTTCGTTTTGAATCTTCTTCGCGCCGCGCTGGCACGAATCGTAATCGGCCACGTCGATCGAGTACGCATGAAAATCGCGACCAGCGTCCTGCTGGCGCGCCAACCAGTCCTTTGCCCCTGCGTTGTCCGGCGAGTGCGTCACCACGACCTTGTAGCCTGCGTCGTGCAGACGAACGCTGATGGCCTCGCCAAGGCCGCCCATACCACCCGTTACCAATGCAATACGCTTAGTCATCCTGTATATCCGCGAGAGAAGATAATCAATGGTCCTCGCAGCGCCCTATCGAAAGCGCCGCGTCTTACGAGGGCCGGAATCTTCGCATGGGGCACGAAGATTGCGCGGCATGGATCGCGCGATTTCTAGTTTGCATCAAATGATGCGCGAACTTTTTGCTAAATCGAATACAGCTTTTACTGCTTTATACGGAGTCGTCCGCCGCCTAAAAGCCCCCCGGCGGACGCCACTCGTTGCTTACGCAAGCATC
>NZ_BAYA01000017.1 GCF_000685015.1 Paraburkholderia bannensis NBRC 103871
GAGTGCCGCCCCGCACAGGGGCAACGCTAATAGACCGACACGAAAACAAGGAAATGCCAACCACGCCAATAAACCCAAACCAAAACCCAAACCAAACAATAAGGAACCCAAATGAAATCAAAAAACCCAATGAAAGCGAGCCTGCAAGAATACATAGAAGCATTCAACGCAGGCGACGCACAGCGCGTCATATCGCTATTTTCACCCGAAGCCACAATAGAAGACCCAGTAGGCACCCCAATCAAGCGCGGCAGCGAAGAAATAGCAGCCTTCTACGGCCACGCCACGACCTTAGGCGCACGCCTCGAACTAATAGCGCCGCCCCGCGGCTCCCACTCCAACGCAGCGACAATCACCTTCAAGGTTCACGTACAAGGCCCAACGGGCCCGGCCCACATTGACGTAACAGACGTCATGGAATTCAACCCAGAAGGCAAGATCACGAGCATGCGAGCCTACTGGGGCGAGGACGACTACCACACCACGAGCGCAGCATGACTCAAAAGAGTGGGCGAACGCCCCCAAATTCGATAGAAAAGGCGTACAGCCCACTCACCCTAGGCCCGATAACGCTGCGCAACCGCTTCATAAAATCGGCGACAAACGAGGGCATGACGCCCAAAGGCATCCCCTCACAGGCCTTGCTGAACCTGCACGAATCAATCGCAGCCGGCGGCGCAGCACTCACAACCGTCGCCTACTGCGCAGTGAGCCCCGACGCCCGCACCTTCCCCGACCAGGCGCAACTCGACGGCACCACACTGGCGCCATTGCGAGCGCTAACCGACGCCGTCCATCGCCACAACGCCGCGGCCAGCGCGCAAATCACCCACGGCGGCTGCTTCACCTTCCTGCCAGAGCTATCGACAAAGCGCCCGCTAAGCGCATCCGGAGGCCTGAACAAAGTCGGCCTGATGAGCGGCCGCTTCTTCAAACAGGCGATGACCGAGCGCGACATGGACGCCTGCGCCACGCAATTCGCGCAAGCCGCCCGCCGCGCCCGCGAAGCTGGATTCGATGCCGTCGAAATCCACATGGGCCACGGCTACCTGCTGAGCCAGTTTCTCTCGCCGCTCTACAACCATCGCGACGACGCCTACGGCGGCACCGCCGCACAGCGCGCGCTATTTCCCTTGCGCGTCTTGCGCCGGGTGCTCGACGCGGTGGGCCGCGACTGCGCCGTGCTCTGCAAAATCGGCGTAACCGAAGGGGTAAAAGGCGGCAACAACGCCGAAGACGCCGCCGAAATCGCCCAGGTGCTGGAAGCCGAAGGCGCGCACATGCTCGTGCTGAGCGGCGGGATGAACGTGGAATCCGTCTGGCAGCTTTTCGGCAGTCCGTTGCCGAATGAGGCGCGCGCGAACGTATCGAACCCCATCGTGCGTCTGGCGATGCACCTGCAAAAACTCACAGAGCCGCGTTTCGACGGCTTTCGCGAGATGTATTTCCTCGACCATTCCCGCAAGGTGCGTGAAGCCGTGACGTTGCCGCTGGCATACCTGGGCGGCGTGCGTTCTGCAGCGAATGTTGCGCAGGCAATGGAGGAGGGCTTCGACGCAGTGGCCATGGCGCGTGCGCTGCTCTACGAGCCGGATTTCGTCGAACGGATGAGACGCGAGGCAGACGCAAAATCGGGCTGCACGTCGTGCAACCGTTGCGTCGTCAGCATGTACACGCCAGGCGGTACGGCCTGCCTGCTGCAAGGCGAAAACGCCCCCGCGCCCAATCGCGTTGCGGCAAACATCAGCACGACCTGAATGGCAAAGCGCACCAGGGAAGCCGCGCTCGAAACCCGCAACAGTCTGCTCGACAGTGCGGAAATGCTGTTCGCGCGGCACGGTGTTTCGCACACCACGCTTGCCGATATCGCCGAAGCAGCGGGCCTCACGCGCGGCGCGATCTACGGTCACTTCCGCAACAAGGCCGATCTGCTGGAAGCGCTGCTGGAGCGGACGCGTTTGCCGCTAGAGGAACTGATCGGCGCTTTCATCGATCCGCACGCGCCGGATCCGCTGGCCGCGATGCAACGCGCGATTCTCGTCTGCCTGCACGACGCGCAATGCGATGCGCGGCGGCGGCGTGTCTTCGAGATTGTGTTCAACCGCTGCGAACTCGTCGACGAGATGGCGAGCGTGGCGGGGCGCATGCGCGAGTACGCGCGCGAGGGCGTTGCGAACCTGGAGCGCGGCCTCACGAACGCGAAGCGCCGCCAACAGGTGCCGCCGACGCTCGATGTGCGTCTCGCCGCCGCGCTGCTGCATGCGCAGATTACCGGGCTGATACGCGACAGTTTTCTGGTGCCGCAAGGTCTGGATTTCGTGCGCGATGGCGAGCGCATGGTCGCGGCAATGTTCGAGCTTTTACACCATGCGCCAACGTTGCACGGCGCGGCGGCGGACGCCGTCGTGAGCGATCCCTGGCGCTCGACTTCGCGAATGATCGTGAGTTGAATGCGTTCGGGCATCGCTGCGGGCGCCTTGGGGTTTCATGCCGGTTCGACATGAGCAAATCCAGTCGATTAGCGGAGAAACCCCACGCTAGTTCATCGAGTCGTACCGGCGCCAGCATCGCCATCCCAGCCGCCGCCCAGCGCCTTGTTCAACGCGATGTAATCGGTCGTCACGCTCACGCGGCTCTGGATCAGCGTGTCCTGCGCCGAGTAGAGCGAACGGTCGGCGGTCAGCACCTCAAGAAAGCCCGTCGATCCTGATTCGTAGCGCGCATGCGCGAGCTTCGCGGCTTCGCCATAGGCGTCGGCGGATTGCTGAAGGCTTTGCGTGCGCTCGGTTTCGCGTGCGAGCGAGACGCTGGCGTTCTCGACATCGGTGAGCGCCGTGAGCACCGCCGAACGATACGCGATCAGGTACTGCTCGCGCTGCGCATCGGCGATATCGACGGCGGCCTTCAGGCGGCCCGCATCGAACAGCGGAATCGTCACCGAAGGCCCAATCGACCAGCCGATCGACGAATGCCGCGCAAGGTCGCCGAACTGCGTGCCCGACGTGCTCAGCGATCCCGTCAGTGTCACGCGCGGGTAACGCGCGGCCTCGGCCTGGCCGACGCGCGCCGTGTACTGCGCGTAGCGGCGTTCGGCGGCGCGCACGTCGGGGCGCGCGAGCAGCGTGTCGGCGGGCACGCCGCGCGCCACCGGCAGCACGGGTGCGGGCACCGGCAGCGGCGCTTCCATGCGCTCGACCAGCGCGTCGGGCGTGCGGCCCGTGAGCACGGCAAGGCTGTACACGGTCTGCGCATAGCTCGCTTCGAGCGCGGGGATCGTGGCGAGCGTCGATTGCGCCTCGCCCGCGGCATTCGCCGCATCGAGGCCCGAAGTCGCGCCCGCCGTGTAGCGCACGCGGGTGAGACGCGCGGTTTCCTGTTGCGAGGTCGCCGTTGCGCGTGCCAGCGCGAGGCGCGCCTGATAGCCGCGCGCCTGCACATAGCGCGTGGTCACGTCGCCGATCAGCGTGAGCAGCGCCGTGCGGCGATCCCATTGCGCGGCGTCGTAGCTGTCGCGTGCGGCCTCCAGCGCGCGGCGGTTCGCGCCGAAGATATCGATTTCCCAACTGGCGTCGAAGCCTGCCTGGAACAGGTTGGTCGGGCCGCTGCCGCCGAGCGTGCTTGCCGTCGAGGACGTCGTGCTGCCCGTCGTGCTGCCCGTCGTCACGGCGCTCGAACCCTGGCCGGAGCGCGTGAAGCCGCCCGTCGCATTGAGCGACGGATAGAGCGCGCCGCCCGCCTGGCGCAGCACGGCGCGCGCTTCGCGCACGCGGGAGGTGGCCGTCGCCACGTCGAGGTTGCCCGCCACGGCTTCGTTCACGAGTGCGTCGAGCAGTGGATCGTTCAGGCGCGCCCACCATTGCTGGAGATCGGTGCTGCCATCGGCGAGCGTCGGCTGAGTCGACGCAGACACAGGCGGCGCCGTGCGCCATTGCGCTGGCGCGTCTGCCTGCGGCGCGCGGTAGTCGGGGCCGACTGCGCAGCCCGCGAGCAGCGTCGCCGTGCCCAACCAGCCAGCGAGCGCGAACGTGGCGCGCGGCCGGTTCAGGATGAGGCGTTGAAATGCGTTCATGTGCGCTTGCCCTTGAAAGCCATGCGAACCGCTACGTACAGCAGCGGCGCGAAGAAAATACCCAGCACGGTGGCCGCGAGCATGCCGCCCATCACGCCGATGCCGATGGCGTTCTGTGCGCCCGAGCCCGCGCCCGTGGCGACAGCCAGCGGCGCGACGCCGAGGATGAAGGCGAACGACGTCATCAGGATCGGCCGCAGGCGCTGACGCGCGGCGTCGAGCGTGGCTTCGACGAGGCTCGCACCGTGCGCTTCGCGTTCCAGCGCGAATTCGACGATCAGGATGGCGTTCTTGGCCGCAAGCCCGATGGTCGTGAGCAGGCCCACCTTGAAATAGACGTCGTTGGTCTGGCCGCACAGCATCGCGGCCAGCAGCGCGCCCGCCATGCCCACCGGCACAGTGAGCATCACCGCGAACGGGATCGACCAGCTCTCGTAGAGCGCTGCGAGGCACAGGAACACCACCAGCACGGAAATCGCGTAGAGCGCGGCGGCCTGGTCGCCCGCCAGGCGCTCCTCGTACGACAGGCCCGTCCATTCGTGGCGATAGCCCGGCGGCAGCGTCGCGACCAGTTTGTCGATCTCGCGCATGGCGGTGCCCGAACTCACGCCCGGCGCGGCTTCGCCCTGGATCTCCAGCGCCGAATTGCCGTTGTAGCGCTCCAGCCGCGTCGGGCCGAAAGTCCAGTTGCCGTGAGCGAATGCGGCGAACGGCACCATCTCGTTACTCGCATTGCGCACGTGCCAGTTGTCGAGGTCGCGCGGCTGCATGCGGAAGTCCGCATCGGACTGCACATAGACGCGTTTCACGCGGCCCCGGTCGATGAAGTCGTTCACGTAGTCGCTGCCCCAGGCGACCGAGAGCGTCTGGTTGATATCGGCGAGACTCAGGCCGAGCGCGCTGGCCTTGGCCTGGTCGATCGCCACGGCGAACTGCGGCGTCGGCTCCTGGCCCGTCGGGCGCGTATTGGCCAGCGCGGGGTTGCGGCCCGCGGCGGCCAGCAGCTTGTCGCGCATCTGGAGGAGTTTTTCGCGTCCCGCGCCATTGGTGTCCTGCAAATAGAAGTCGAAGCCGTTGGAAGTGCCCATGCCGTCGATGGCGGGCGGCAGCAGCGCGTAGACCTGGGCGTCGCCGATGGCGGCAAAGGCCGCGCTCGCGCGCTGCGCCACTTCCTGCGCGGAGAGAGTCGCCGACTTGCGCTTCTCGAAGTCCTTCAGGCGCACGAACACCATGCCCGCGTTCTGCCCCGAGCCGCCGAAGCCGTAGCCTTCGATCGCCATGACGCCTTCGACCGCATCTTTTTCGTCGTGCAGGTAATAGTCCGTCACGCGCTTGAGCACGTCCTGGGTGCGCGCGTTCATCGCGCCGGGTGGCAACTGCACGGCGGTCAGCAGGATGCCCTGATCCTCGACCGGCAAAAAGGAGCTGGGCAGGCGCATGAACATCCAGCCCATCGCCACGACCAGCGCGACGAAGATCGCCAGAAAGCGCTTGCCGCGCCCGAGCATGCCGGCGACGCCGCTGCGATAGGCGTTCGAGCCACGCTCGAAATGGCGGTTGAACCAGCCCGCGAAGCCATGCTGCGCGCCGTGAGTTGGCGAGCGGCGCAGGATCGTCGCGCACAGCGCGGGCGTGAGAATCAGCGCGACGGCGACCGACAGCAGCATCGCCGTGACGATGGTGACCGAGAACTGTCGATAGATCGTGCCCGTCGACCCGGACGAGAACGCCATCGGCACGAACACGGCGGACAGCACGGTGGCAATGCCGATCAGCGCGCCGGTGATCTCGCGCATCGACTTGAGCGTGGCCTCGCGCGGGTCGAGGTTTTCCTCGGTCATTACGCGCTCGACGTTCTCCACCACGACGATCGCATCGTCCACCAGCAGGCCGATGGCGAGCACCATCGCGAACATGGTCAGCGTGTTGATCGAATAGCCGAACACGGCGAGCACGCCAAAGGTGCCGAGCAGCACGACCGGAATCGCCAGGGTCGGAATCAGCGTCGCGCGCACGTTCTGCAGGAACACCAGCATGACGATGAAGACGAGCACGATGGCTTCAAACAGCGTCTTCACGACCTCGTGAATCGACAGCGAAACGAACGGCGTGGTGTCGTACGGATAGACCACCTCGACGCCTGCGGGCAGGGTGTTCTTGAGCGAGGCGACCAGCGTCTTGATGCCACTGGCCGTGTCGATGGCGTTCGCGCCCGTGGCGAGCATCACGCCCAGCGACGACGCGGGCTGGCCGTTATAGGTCGAGGCGTAGGTGTAGTTTTCCGCACCCAGCTCCACGCGCGCGACGTCCTTGAGGCGCACCACGGCGCCATCGGTGGCGCTCTTGATGATGACGTCCTCGAACTGCGCGACGGTTTGCAGGCGGCTTTGTGCGGTGACCGTGGCGTTGAGCTGCTGGCCGGGCCGTGCGGGCTGCGCGCCGAGCTGGCCTGCCGCGACCTGGGCGTTCTGAGCGCGCAGCGCGGTTTCCACGTCGCCGGGCATCAGCGCGTATTGCTGCAGGCGCGCCGGGTCGAGCCAGATCCGCATGGCGTAGCTCGAACCGAACAACTGCGTGTTGCCCACGCCAGGCACGCGGCGAATCTGGTCTTGAAGCGTGCTGCCCACATAGTCGTCGAGATCGATCGAGCGCAGCTTGCCATCGGTCGAAACGAAGCCGACGACCATCAGGAAGCTCGCCGACGATTTCGTCACCGTGAGGCCGGTGCTCTGCACGACCGAAGGCAGTTGCGCGGTGACGAGTTGCAGCTTGTTCTGCACCTGCATCTGCGCGACATCGGCGTTGGCCTTGTTGCTGAAGGTGAGGCGGATCTCGACTTCGCCCGACGCGTCCGAACTCGCGGACATGTAGAGCAGATTGTCGAGGCCGGTGAGGCCCTGTTCGATCACGCGGGTGACCGAGTTCTCGATGGTCTGGGCATCGGCGCCTGCGTAGGTCGCGGAAATCGAAATGGTGGTGGGCGCGATCTCGGGATACTGCGCGACGGGCAGGCGCTTGAGCGCGAGCAGGCCGGCCAGCATCACGACGATGGCGAGCACCCACGCGAACACGGGGCGCTTGATGAAAAATGCCGACATGATGGCGTTTAGCTCCCTGTTGTTTCCGTTGTTGCCGTTTTCTTCGCTGAGGTCTGGGCGTCGGTTTGCGCGCTATCGCTGGCGGTGGCGGACAGTGCGCGCACCTTGCCGGTCGCGGTATCGATGGCGACTTCAGTGGCGGCCACTGCGTCGCCCGAGCGCACCTGCTGGCTGCCTTCGACGATCAGCGCATCGCCTTCGTGCAGGCCTTGCGTGACGAGCCAGTCGTTACCGTGCTCGCGCGCGCCCGCGAGTTCGACTTCCTCGACCTTGCCGCTGCGCACGAGCAAAGCGGTGGCCTCGCCGCGCGTGTTGCGGCTCACGGCGCGCTGCGGTAGCAGGTAGGCCTGCGGCACGGTGCCTTCTTCGACGATCGCGCGCACGTACATGCCGGGCAGCAGCATGCGGCGAGGATTGGGGACGACGGCACGCAGCGTGTAGGTGCCAGTGCCGGTCGCGACGCTCGACTCGCCGAATTCGAGGCGGCCTTCTTGTGGATACGTGGCGCCGTTTTCGAGCTTCAGCTTTACTGGCACGCCGCCGTTTGCGCTGACTACGTGGCCTGCGTCGATGGCTTCGCGCAGGTTGAGCAGGTTCGCGCTCGATTGCGTGAGGTCGACGTTGACGCGGTCGATCTGGTGGATCGTCGTGAGCGCCGTGCTCTGGCTCGCACTGACGAGCGCACCGGGCGTGAGCGTGGAGCGGTCGATGCGGCCCGAGATCGGCGCGCGGATCGTCGTGCGGTCGAGATCGATACGGGCCGTTTCCAGCGTCGCCTTTGCGGCGGCGACGCCGGCGCGCGCCTGGGCGAGCGCGTCCATCGCTTCTTCGTAATCCTGACGACTGATTGCGTTCTGTTTGATGAGCGCCTGGTTACGGTCGGCTTTGGCCTGCGCAGAAGGGATCGCGGCCTGGGCGCGCAGCAGCGCGGCTTCGGCGCTGTCGCGCGCGGCGCGGTAGCTGGCCGCGTCGATCTGGTAGAGCGGCTGGCCTGCTTTGACTTCGCCGCCTTCTATGAATAAGCGCTGCTGGATGATGCCGCCGACTTGCGGGCGCACTTCGGCTTCAAGGAAGGCGACGATGCGGCCGGGTAGTTCTGCGGTGATGGGGACGGCTTGTGGGTGTAGTTTTATGACGCTGACTTGCGGGGTGGGGGTGGGTTGGGAGGCGTCGGGGTGGTTGCGGTTGCAGGCCGTTAGCGTGGTGAGCGCTGCGAGCGCGAGCAGGGTCGCGGCTGCTTTTTTTGGATCGTGTGTGTGCATGTCTGCTTGCGGTGTCCGGGCTGGCGGTTTGGCAGAGCATGGAGTTTGATCGCGTGGCGTTTGCGGTCGGTGGAGGTTTTGTGGAGGTTTGGTTGAGGTGGGGCCGTGCTTTGTTGGTTGGCATTTCCTTGTGATCGTGTCGGTCTATTAGCGTTGCCCCTGTGCGGGGCGGCACTTACTTTCTTTGCGGCGGCAAAGAAAGTAAGCAAAGAAAGCCGCTCACACCGCCAGTGTGACGCAGTCCACCTCTCGCCCATGATCGGAGTGGTGACTGGGCAGCGCTCGTTTATCGCGCCACACAACAAAGTGGTGACGCCCGCACATCCCGTTGCTCGCTGCGCTCGCAACGGCAGGGTCTGCGTGGGAAACCGATGGTTCTGATCGCCTCAGCGAGAGCGAAAACGCCTGCAAAACAAGGGTTTTTGTTATGCCCAACGGGGCGCTTGCGCCCCCGGAGGTGCGGGCGCCGCCTATCCGTTATACGGCGAGAGATGCGAGCAATGCCCAGTCACCACTCCCCTGGTGGGCGAGTGGTGGACGGCGTCACACTGGCGGTTTGAGCGGCTTTCTTTGCTTACCTTTCTTTGCCGCGGCAAAGAAAGTAAGTGCCGCCCCGCACAGGGGCAACGCTAATAGACCGACACGACAACAAGGAAATGCCAACCACAAAGAAACCCCAAGCAAAACCCCAGCCCGCGCAGCCTCCCCCCAAAAACTGTTGAGCTATGATGGAGATTCGATGAATCCGATTGCCCAAAGCACCAAGCGGCCCCACGATTCACCGACCCAAAGCCGCGCCACCCCCCCCGCCGAACCATGAACGCGCTGATCCTGATAGCCGAAGACGAACCCGAAATCGCCGAAATTCTCGACGCCTATTTGAGCCGCGAGGGCTACCGCACCTATCAGGTCAACAACGGCCAGGCCGCACTCGACGTGCAGCCGCTACTCAAGCCCGACCTTGTGCTGCTAGACATAAAAATGCCAGGCAAAGACGGCTGGGAAGTGCTCGCCGAACTGCGCCGACGCGGCGACACGCCCGTGGTCATCGTCACCGCGCTCGATCAGGACATCGACCGCCTCCAGGGCCTGCGCATCGGCGCAGACGATTACGTCGTCAAGCCCTTCAACCCGGTCGAAGTCGTCGCACGCATCGGCGCCGTCCTGCGCCGCACCGGCGTCGCGCGCGCGGAAAGCGTCCTGCGCGTGGGCCGCCTGGAAATCGACACCGAAAGCTACGTCGCCAGCGTGCGCGGCGCGACCGACGCATCCGGCACCACGCAACTCGCCCTCACGCTCACCGAATTCCGCGTCCTCACGCATATGGCGAAGTGGCCCAACCGCGTGTTCTCGCGCAGCGAGCTGATCGACGCCTGCCTGCCCGGCGGCGACGCACTGGAGCGCACCGTCGACAGCCACGTCAGCAACCTGCGCAAGAAGCTCGACAAGGCAGGCGCCGCCGAAATGATCACCGTCGTGCGCGGCGTCGGCTACAGGCTCGCTGCGTCGTGACGACCAGGGAGCGCGGGCGGCTGGGCCGCCAGATCGTCCTGTCGATGGGGCTCGTGTCGAGCATCACGATGCTGATTGCGTTCGTCGGCTCGATTGTGATTTACGGGCTGCTTTATCTGTTCGCGCCGCCGTCCGGCCCGCTCACGCCCGACGATCTCTTCATCCCCGATCCGCGCGACTACCTGATCTTCGCGATCCTGTTGCTGGTCGGTCTCGTGGTGGCCGCTGTGATCGCCTCGCGCCTCGCGCGGCGCATCCTCGCTCCGCTCAATTCGCTGGCCGAAAGCGCGCGCCGCATCGCCGCGGGCGACCTGGAGGCGCGCGCGGTTCCAGGCGACCGCTCGCTCGGCGAAACCGCGCATCTGGTCGACGATTTCAATGCGATGGCCGTGCGCCTGCAACGCATGACGAGCGACATGACCGCCTGGAATGCGGCCATCGCCCACGAGCTGCGCACGCCGCTCACGATCCTGCGCGGCCGCCTGCAAGGCATGAAAGACGGCGTATTCAAGCCCGACGAGGCGCAGATTCGCGGCTTGCTGTTTCAGGTGGAGGGTCTCACGCGGCTCGTCGACGATCTGCATATCGTGACGTTGCAGGACATCGGGCGGCTGGAGATGCGGGTGGAGCCCACGCGTATCGACGTCGAGATCCGCCATGCCGTCGATTCGGCGAGCGACACGCTGCACGAGGCGGGATTTGCGCTGGAGCTGGATCTGGCCGATGTGATGGTCGCTTGCGACGGCGCGCGCATCCGTCAGGCGCTGCTCGCGCTGCTGGACAATGCGCGGCGTTATGCGGTGCCCGGGCGCTTGCGCATTGCACTCGCGTTGCACGAGACGAGCTTCGCGCTGACTGTCGAGGACGACGGGCCGGGCCTTGCGCCCGAGTTCGCGAATCAGGTGTTCGAGCCGTTCACGCGTGCCGATGCCTCGCGCTCGCGCAAGTTCGGTGGTTCGGGGCTGGGTTTGTCGGTGGTGCGCGCCATTGCGCTCGCGCATGGCGGCCAGGCCGTGTACCGCAGCTCGGCGGCGGGCGGCTCGATTTTCGAACTGGTGCTGCCGCGCGGCTGAGCTTCGTTCGAAGCCCCGCCGCGCGAGTCGTGCGTTAAAAGGTAAAGCGCTTATTCGTCCATCAAGCGCGCACGCACCTTCTTGCCCTTGACCTTGCCCGCGTTGAGCTTGCGCACGACATTGCCCGCGATGCTGCGCTCAACCGCCACGTAGGTCGAGAACTCCGTCACGTTGATCTTGCCGATCTGCGCGCCCGTGAAGCCGGCTTCGCCCGTCAGTGCGCCCAGCACGTCGCCCGGACGGATCTTTTCCTTCTTGCCGCCCAGGATCTGCACGGTTTCCATCGGCGGCAGCAGCGGTTCGTTGCTCGCGGGCTTAAGTTCCGACACCGGATGCCATTCCACTTCGCGCTTGAGCGCCTGCTCGATGCCGCCCACGCGACCCATTTCGTTCATGGTCGAGAGCGACAGCGCCCAGCCGTCCTGATCGGCGCGGCCCGTGCGGCCGATACGGTGCACGTAGACTTCGGGATCGGGCGTCACGTCGACGTTGATGACGGCTTCCAGTTGTGCGATGTCGAGGCCGCGCGCGGCCACGTCGGTTGCCACGAGCACCGAGCAGCTGCGGTTGGCGAACTGGATCAGCACCTGGTCGCGTTCGCGCTGGTCGAGCTCGCCGTGCAGCGCGAGCGCGTGAAAGCCCTGCGCGCGCAACACGTCGAGCAGGTCGCGGCATTGCTGCTTGGTGTTGCAGAACGCGATCGTGCTGACCGGGCGGAAGTGGTTGAGCAGCAGGCCGACCGTATGCAGGCGATCGTTTTCTTCGACTTCGTAGAAGCGCTGGCGGATCTTGCTGTCGTCGTGACGCTCTTCGAGCTTCACTTCCTTCGGGTTGCGCAGGAACTGCTGGCTCAGTTTGGCGATGCCGTCGGGGTAAGTCGCCGAGAACAGCAGCGTCTGGCGCTCCTTCGGGCACTGGCGCGCGACCTTGGCGATATCGTCGTGGAAGCCCATGTCGAGCATGCGGTCGGCTTCGTCGAGCACCAGCGTGTTGAGCGCGTCGAGCGAGAGGATGCCGCGCTCCAGGTGATCCATGATGCGGCCCGGCGTGCCGACGATGATGTGCGCGCCGTGTTCGAGGCTCGCGGTCTGCGGGCGCATCGGCGTGCCGCCGCACAGCGTGAGCACCTTGACGTTTTCTTCGGCGCGCGCGAGGCGGCGGATTTCCGTCGCGACCTGGTCGGCCAGTTCGCGCGTGGGGCACAGGATCATCGCCTGGACGTCGAGGCGGCGCACGTCGAGCTTCGCGAGCAGGGCGAGCGAGAAGGCCGCGGTCTTGCCGCTGCCCGTCTTGGCCTGCGCGATGAGATCGTGACCGGCGAGCGCGATCGGCAGGCTGGCGGCCTGGATCGGCGTCATCTCGACATAGCCGAGCCGGTTGAGGTTCTCGAGCGTGGCGGGAGCGAGCGCAAGCTCGCTGAAGGGCGTAGCGGTGGGTTTATTCGTCATGCTGGGTCTCGCGCCCCGGTGGGGGCGGACGCCGCGCTCAGGCGGCAGGAATGGATCGGGCGGCGCTGAACGTTCTCGATCCGGATGGCGAATCGCGCCGCGCGTGGGCGCAATTTTAACGGATAAGCGGGGCAATGCCCCCAGATTGCGTCTTCGCCGTCCAAAATCCTAGCCGCGCGAGTGCTCCGCACCCAGTTCTTCGAGGTCGAGATCGTGCTCGACCTCGTGCAGCATGTCGTCGCTGATGAGGCCCGCGCGGTGCATGCGCAGGATCTCGGCGCGGCCCGCGTGCACGGCGGCCAGCACGACGTCGTAATGCGCCACGCGGACATCGACGGGCAGGTGCTGCGCGTGTTCGAACTGCGCCGACAGCGTGGCGCGGTAGGTGTACTGCTCCAGCAGGCGTGGATGGATCACGCTGCCGTCCGGGCCATGCACGAGCGGGCGGATCGTCTCCAGCTGCACGGCGAGCAGGCGCGCCCAGACTTGCGGCTCGCTCAGGTAGGCCGCGCCCGCCTGGGCGTCCTGCAGCGGGCGCACGAGGCGGATCAACGGGCCGATCGTCACGCCTTGCAGCAGCACCGTGAACAGGATCACGGCGAACGCCGCGAACAGGATCAGGTCGCGGCCCGGCAGGCTCTCGGGCAGCGTCAGCGCGATTGCCAGCGTGACCACGCCGCGCATGCCGGCCCAGCTGACCACGGCCGCCGCGCGGAAATCGGCATCCAGCACCCGGCGCGGCGCAAGGCGATGGATCACGGCGCGGATGCCTTCGATGCCGAACGTCCACACGCAGCGCGACAGCACCACGGCCGCCACCACGGCGATCGCCGCGGGGCCGAGTTGCGCGAACGCTTCTCCCGCGCCGCCCAGCCGCACGATCACGCCGCGCAGCGACAGGCCGATCAGCACGAATACCAGCGCCTCCAGCACGAACACCATGACCTGCCAGAACGCGGTGCCGCGCATGCGCACGCGCGCGGTGAAGACTTCGTGCTGGTGCCAGCCCAGGTACATGCCGCAGGTGACGGTGGCGATCACACTCGACACGCCCGCCATGTCGCCCGCGATATAGCTGAACCAGCCCGCGCACACGGCGACGGTGATGATCAGGTAGTCGTCTTCGAGCAGGCGCAGCAGGTTGACCGCGAGATAGCCGATCAGCCAGCCGACCACGATGCCGCCCAGCGCCAGGCCCGCGAAGCTCAGCAGCGCGCCCGAGGCGCTGAACGCGCCCGTGAGCGCGGCGGCCACGGCGAAGCGGAACAGCACCAGGCCGGCGGCGTCGTTGAGCAGGCTTTCGCCTTCGAGCAGCACCATGATGCGGCGCGGCAGCGCGAGCCGCTCCAGCACGGCGCGGGCGGCGACGGCGTCGGGCGGCGAGACCACCGCGCCCAGCGCGAAGCAGACGGCCCACGGCAGCGTGGGGACGACCCAGTGCGCGACGACGCCGACCGCCCAGGTCGTAAATGCAACCGCGCCGATCGCGAACAGCAGGATCGGCGTGATATGGCGCTTGAAATCGGCCCAGACGAAGAAGTAGGCGCCGTCCATGAGCAGCGGCGGCAGGAACACGATCAGTACGAGATCGGGGTCGAGCACCACCGGCGGCAGGCCCGGCGCGAACGCCATGGCCGCGCCGCCCACCAGCAGCGCGGCAGCGGGCGGCAGGCGCAGCCGCCGCGCCAGCAGTTCCAGCGCGACGATGGCAATGAGGGAAAGCAGGATGAGCTTGAAAGCCGAGACGGCGGACATCGTGGATCCCTGGGTTGCTTGTGGTTGTCGCCTGTCGCCTCACGCGGTGCGCGGTGCGCGCGTGGATGGCGCGGCTTCGGCGGGCTTTATTCCTCCTGTTGCGGCTCCGCCAGGATCTGCCGGATCGCGTTTTCGAACGTCTCGACGGGCTGGCCGCCGCTGATCAGGTACTGCTGGTTGAAGACGATGGCGGGCACGGACTGGATGCCCATTTGCTGCACCTGGGCTTCTTCCGCGCGCACGTCATCGGCGTAAGTGCCGTTCTGGAGCACCCGGCGCGCGGCGTCGCCGTCCAGGCCGGCCGATTGCGCGGCCTGCACCAGCACGTCGTCATCGCTCACGTCCTGGCAGTCGCCGTGATACGCGCGCAGCAGCGCGAGCTTGAGCGCCAGTTGCTTGCCTTCCAGGCCCGCCCAGTGCAGCAGGCGATGGGCGTCGAAGGTGTTGTAGACGCGCGTGCGCGGGCCGAACGTGAAGCCCACGCTCGCGCCGCGCTCACGGATCGCTTCCTGCGTTTCGGCGATCTGCTCGGGCGTGCGGCCGTATTTTTTGCCGAGATAGTCGACGAGCGACGCGCCGCCTGCGGGCATGTCCGGGCTCAATTCGAAGGGATGCACGGCGATGCGCGCATCGACCGCGTCGCCCAGGTTTTCGAGCGCGCGCAGCAGCGACGAAAGACCGATCGCGCACCACGGGCAGGCGATATCCGAGATGAAATCGATTTGGAGCGGGGTCGCCGGGTTAGCTTGCGTCATGACGGTTCCAGAAAAGTGGGGCGCTGCGCGGCGGCGCAGCGCGAATCCGGCGATTCTCTCACGTCAAGGCAAAGCGCGCGGCTGGCGGGTTTGTGCTGCGCTCAGGCTTCGTTCAGGCCACATTCAGACCACGTTCAAGCTGGCTGCAGCGACGCAATCACCACCAGCGCCACCGCTGCATTCGCGGGCAATTGCGTGTACGAAAACGCCGAGCGCGCGTGCCCCGCCTTGTCGCCGAGCACCTGCGCGAACAGTTCGGATGCGCCGTCCAGCACGGCCGGTTGATCGTAGAAACCTTCGGCGCTGCTCACGTGGCCCTCCACGCGCACGATGCGCTCCAGCCGCTCCATTTGATCGACGCCGCCCAGATGGCGCGCGACCTGCGCCAGCACGTTGAGCGCGGCCGCACGCGCCGCCGCGCGTCCTTCCTCGATGCCCAGGTCGCGCCCGACCTGCCCGGTGAAGGCCATCTTGCCGTTCACGAGCGGCACCTGGCCCGAGATGAACAGCAGGTTGCCCGCTTCGCTCACAGCCGTATAGCTGCCGAGCGGCTGGGGCGCTTCGGGCAGCGTCAATCCCAGTTCGGCGAGTCGTTTCTCGATAGACATTCAGGGTTCCTCTCTTTTTCGTGTTGCATGCCGTGGGTGGAATGCAGCGCACTGTAGCCGCGCGGCCTGAGGAGAGCCAGTCATGTCGGCGCAATTGTCTTTGTACGCCGCGTAACAAGCGCGAGTGCACTGTCCGTTTCGTTCCGCCATGTAACAAGTCCTGTGCGGCGGCTGGTGTTCACCGGCTGGGGCGGCGTGCTTATAGTGGCTCCCATGAACGGCGCCACGGGCGCGCCGGCATGAGCAGAGGCTCGGTTATCATCGTGACGCGCTTACGGCCGGAACAAGAATCCATGCAACGCAACTTCGACGATTTGTTACTGGGCAGCATCGAGCTGTTCTGCCTCGCCGCCGAACTCGGCAGCTTCACGCTGGCGGCCACCCAGGCGAGCGTGACGCCCGCCGCCGTGAGCCGCTCGGTGGCGCGCCTGGAGGCGCGGCTCGGCGCGCGCCTGTTCGTGCGCACCACGCGCCAGATCCGTCTCACCGATGCGGGCCGCCGCTATTTCGAGCAGTGCCGCGAAGCGCTCACGCAACTCGTCGACGCCGAGCGCGAAGTCACCGGCCAGCAGACGACGCCCGCGGGCGTGCTGCGCATCAGCATGCCGACACCGTACGGCCACTATCGCGTGCTGCCCCTGCTCGCGGCGTTTCGCACCCAGTATCCGCAGGTGGAAGTGGAAACGCACCTGAGCAACCGCAACATCGATTTCGCCGATGAAGGCTTCGATCTCGCGATTCGCGGCCGCGCGCCCGACGACTCCAACCTGGTGGCGCGCAAGCTCGAAGACGCGGAACTCGTGATCGTCGCCACGCCCGCGTACCTGAAGCGCGTGGGCAAGCCGCGCAGCATCGAAGACCTGCAGGGCCACGACTGCATTCAGTTCGAACTGCCAAGCAGTGGTCGCAACGTCCCCTGGCTTTTCAGCGAAGGCGACAGCGAGCTGGAACTGGCGACCCAGGGCGGCTATGGCACGTCGGGCGACGTGCTGGCGGGCGTGACGCTCGCGCGCAGCGGGGCGGGGCTGTTCCAGACCTACCGCTTCATCGTCGCGGAGGATCTGGCCGCCGGTCGGCTCGTCGAGGTGCTGCCCGACAAAGGCGGCCGGTCGCGGCCGTTCTTTTTGCTGTATCCGCACGGACGTTATCTGTCGTCGCGCGTGCGGGTATTCGTCGACTTTCTGGTCGAGCGGCTTGGGCCGAAGACGGGCCAGAAGCTGAGTCCGAAGTCGAGTCCGAAGTCGAGTCCGAAGCTGGCGACCCCAGCCGCCCAGAAACCGAAACGGCGCACCGGTTGAACGATCTGTCTAGCGACCGAAGCGCCGCGCGCCCAACCGATTGAGGTGTATTCATGAACGCATCCCGTATCCGCCTGCTCGACAGGCTCCAGATGACCCGGCCCATCGTGCAGGCGCCGATGGCCGGCGTGAGCACGCCCGCGCTGGCCGCGGCGGTCTCGAACGAAGGCGGCCTGGGCTCGATCGGCATTGGCGCGATGAATGTCGAGACCGCGCGCAAGACGTTGCGCGAAACCCGTGCGCTGACCTCGCGCGCGTTCAACGTCAACGTGTTCTGCCACCAGCCCGCGCGCCTCGACGCCGATGTCGAGCGCCACTGGACGGACTGGCTCGCGCCGCGTTTCGCACAGTTCGGCGCGCAGCCGCCCGCGTCGCTCAAGGAGATCTACGTGAGCTTCGTCGAAGATGCCCCGATGCTGGCCATGCTGATCGAGGAGCCCCCGGCGGTGGTGAGCTTCCATTTCGGCCTGCCGCCGCAGGCGGCCATCGACGCCTTGCGCGCCGCCGGGATTCTGCTGTTCTCCACGGCCACGAATCCGCAGGAGGCTGCGCAGGCGGTGGCGGCGGGCGTGGACGTGCTGGTCGCACAGGGCATCGAAGGCGGCGGCCATCGTGGCGTGTTCGACCCCGACGCGCGCGACCCGCTGCTCGGCACCTTCGCACTGACGCGGCTGCTGGCGACGCGCTTCGACGTCCCGGTGATCGCGGCGGGCGGCATCATGGACGGCGCGGGCATTGCTGCGGCGCTTGCGCTGGGCGCGCAGGCCGCGCAACTGGGCACGGCGTTCGTCGCCAGCACGGAAACCGCCATCGACGACGGCTACCGGCGCGCGCTGCTAGGCGAAGGCGCGCGCGAGACCACCTTCACCACGGCGATTTCGGGACGCGCGGCGCGCAGCCTCGTGAACCGCTTCACCGAGCTGGGCGAGGCGGCGGACAGGCCCGCGATCGCCGCCTATCCCGTCGCCTACGATGCCGGCAAGGCGCTGCATGCGGCGGCCAGGGCGCACGGCGAGTCCGGCTATGGCGCGCAATGGGCCGGGCAGGCGGCGCCGCTCGCACGCGCGTTGCCCGCCGCCACGCTGGTGCAAACGCTGCACCGGGAAACACAAGCCGCACTGACTGACCTCAACACGCGGATCGGCAGCTAAAATCCCCGCTGAACCGGGCAGGGGCGCGAAAAGTCTTGCGACCCTGATATCGTGAGAATTCCGCGCAAACGGGCCAGCCAGGCCACGAACTTGCGCCCATCCCGCGAATAGCTCCCTGTAACCCCGGCTTTTCGCCCGATCAACCGGCGCGCGCTTCCCCGACAATCTTTCATATTGCGGGGCTGAAATCGCCCACCCGGATTACTGATCGACGAATGGTTTCGTCACCCTACTTACGCGTTATTGAGGCGGATATGTCTAGCAACAACATTGCGATCACCGATGAACTCGTTGCTGAAATCGCAGACCGCATGGCCGAGGAAGGCCAGACGGTGTCGCCCGTGGCCATCTGGTCTGAAGTGCATACCGGATCGGTCGTGTCCGTCGCCGCGTCGCTGCGCAAGTGGCGCGAAGCCCGCGCACCGCGCCCGCCGCAGGTCGTCGAGCGTCCGACGCTGCCCGAAGCCGTGACCGACACGATGCGCGACGCGCTCGACCGTCTGTGGAGCTCGGCGCAGGATGAAGCCGAGCGTGCGGTTGCCCGCCGCCTCGGCGCGATGCGCCAGCGCGTGGACGACGCATCGAGCGAGCGCGACGACGCGCTGGCCGAACTGCAGAACACGGTGCAGGAACTGGATACGCTGCAAAGCCAGCTCGACCGCGTGACGACCGCCTACGAACAGAAGGTGGACATCGCGGCTGGCCTGGAAGAGGACATCGCGCTGGCCGTGCAGCGCACCGATGCCGCCGAAAAGCGCGCGCAGGAACTCTCGGATCGCGTGTCGGCGCTCGAAGCCGAACTCGAAACGGCATTGGCCGAACTGAGCGCCGAGCGCGAAGCGCGCGCAGCAGCAGAAGCGAATGTTGCGCCGGTGGCTGCTCATGTCGCCGCTGACGTTGCTGCTGAAGCCGCCGCTCACGAAGAGCCGGCCGCAGAAGAGCACCTCGCAGAAGAGCACGTCGTCGAAGAGCACGTCGCACAGGAAGAGCACGTCGCTGAAGAACCCGCAGCAGCAGAAGCCATCGCCGAAGAACCCGCCGTTGTCGACGCCGTCGATCACGAAGCTGAACGTGCAGCGCTGGAGGCCGCACATTCGGAAGCCGTCGCACGCCTTGAAAGCGAAGTGGAAGCGATCCGCGCCGCACTGCAAGCCGAGCAGGACGCCCACGCCGCCCAGCGCGACGAAGTCGACGGCGCCAAGGCTGCACGCGACGCCGCTGCGCTGGAACTGCGCAACGTCCAGGCACAGATCGCCAGCCTCACCGACGAGCGCGATGCCGGTGCAAACGAAATCGCCCGTCTGTCGGCAAGCCTGACGCAAGTGCAGGAACACGCCGCCGAACTCGCCCAGAGCGTGGCGGCAATCCAGACGAAGGAAGTCGAAGAAGCGCCGGCAGCCGTGCACGTCGACGAGGAAGCACTGGAAGCGCTGAAGGCCCAGCTTGCGCTGGAAGCACAGACGCACGCCGCCGCACTCGCCGAAGCGCACGACAACCTGAAGAAGTGGTCGGACTACGCGAACGGCCTGAAGCAGCAACTGGTGCAAGCCAACGAGCAGATGATGCTCGTGCATGCACGCGGCGTGGGCGAAGCGTCGCTGAGCCGCCGCCTGGCCGCCGAACTGGTCGAACTGAACCCGGACAACGAACTGCTGCGCAAGGAATCGCAGCAGCGCGTGATCGTCGAGACCATGAGCGCGCAGCTTGCGCAGCAGGGCTATCACTACGACATGGCGACGGGCGCGGTCACGAAGCTGAGCACGGAAAACGCACCGGCTTAAAAGCCGTCGTGGAGCAACAGAAAAACGCGCGGTGTCAAAGCCGCGCGTTTTTGCATTTCTGGTTGCAATTCAATGCACTTCGTGCAGCGCGGGGCCGCCCGACGTCGCCGAATAACCGTCGTTCAGCGTCTTCATGAACGCGGCGAGATCCTGGATATCGGCTTCGGTCAGCGGCGCGGGCTCGCCGGGCCGGTGATTGAGGAACGGCGGATCGAGCCGGTCGATATTGTCGCGATACTTCGGCGGCAGGTCGTCGTAACGCGCGAGCTTGCCGTTGCGCTTCGGATACCACTTCTGCGGGGCAGTGTCGCGTTCGGCGTAGAAGTGCAACACCTCGTCGAGCGAATGGAAGCGGCCATTGTGGAAGAACACCGAACGCGTCGCCGCGTTGCGCAGCGTCGCGTCCTTGAACAGGCCGCAGAAGTCGGTTTCATCGGCCAGATCGTGACGGTACGGGCCGCATAAGCCCATGTCGTAGTAACGGGGATTGCGATTGGCCGGGATCTCCGGATTGCGCGGCACGCCCAGCGCCGCATATTGAAAGTCCGAGAATTGCGCCGGACGCCCGCCCGGGCCCGGCTGGTCGAAATGGCACTTGGCGCAATTGCCCTTCAACGGGTTGTTGAAAAGCTGGTAGCCGCGCAGTTCCTGCACCGTAAAGAGCGCATTGCCCGACATCACCGAATCGAACTTGCTCGTATAGGGGTGGAAGCTCGCGTCCTCGGTTTCGAAGGCCTCCAGGGCCATGCCGATGCTGTCGAACGCTTTGTCCGCGTCCGAGAAAATCTGCGTGCCGAACACCTGGCGAAAGGCATTCGCATACGCGCCGCGCTGCACCTTGTCGACGACGACGGCGCGGCTCGTGTTGGCCATCTCGTTCGGGTCGAGCATCGGGTGGCCCGCCTGCTCGTGCAGCGAGGCGATGGAGCCGTCGCGCATGAAGCCGCCTGCCGGGCCTTCGTCCTCGGTGTCTTCGGAGCCGGGGAAATAGTAGTGGCGCGTGAATGCCGGCGTGAAGGTCATGTAGCGCAGCGTGGGCACCGCGCGCGTGCCGGGCCGCTTCAGGTCGGGGCCGCCGAGCTGCACGGCGAGCCCATTGGGCGGCCCGTAGGCGTGATCGGGACTGTGGCACGACGCGCAGGCCATCTTGCCCGACGCCGAAAGCGACGCGTCGAAGAAAATCAGCTTGCCGAGCGCGGCCTGCGGGCTCAGTTGCGCAGGCACGGCCGGATAGCGAACCCAGCGGCGCGTGGGCAATTGCATTGGCGGAGGCGCGCTGTGCGCGGGGGCAGGGGCGGCTGCGGCGCTGACGCGCGGCGTATCGGCGAGGCTGGGCACGGCGAGAAAAGCGCCGCCCACGACGCCGCCAAGCAGCAGCGCGGCCAGCGCCATCCATCGGGCGCGGGGGGGAAGACCGTTTCGAATCATCGGTGTCGAGCGGGGAAGCAGGTATGCGGGAAAGCGGGAAAGCAGACAGGCGCGCCGGGCAGCCTCGCAACGCGAAGGCCGCACCGGCGCACGATCGGGACGTCAAGCGCCGCGTCGACCCATCAGAACGCGAACATCGTCATCAGGTCGCCGATCGCCGGCGTGCCGTTGGCGGGCACGTACGAGGTGGTCTGCATCGACGGATTCGGCAGCCGGTCGCGGCTGCGCGAGGACAGGGCCGTGAGACGCCAGTTGCGCTCGATGAACTTGAGGATGGACGCGTGATCGTTGTAGGTGTGATCGACGGACGCCTTGCGCGCGTACGGCGAAATCACCAGCATCGGGATGCGCGGGCCGTCGCCGAAGAAGTCGAGCGGCTGGATCGGGCCAGTGTCGAAATGGCCGCCGCCTTCGTCGGTGGTGACGAGAATCGCGGTGTTCGACCATTGCTTCGACGCGGTCACGGCGGCCACCACCTGGCTGAGCCATTGCTCATAGGCGGCGGGCGACGAGAAGCCCGGGTGGCCGCTGAACGTGTTCGGCGGCACGACGAACGACACCGCCGGCAGGTTGCCCGACTTCGCGGCCGTGAGGAACGCCGTGAGATCCTGCAGATTGCCCTTGAGCGACGACGTCATCACCTTCTGCGAGCCCACCAGCGGATCGCCGATGTTGTTGTACTCGGCCTGTTGCAGCAGGCCCGCGAGGCTCGACGCAAGCGTCGTGCTGCCGGTCAGGCTGGTCGCGAGCGACGTGGCCTGCGCCTGCACATCGGCGGTATCGCGCGCCGTGGTGAACCAGCCCCACGACAGCCCCTTGGCGGCGAGCGCTTCGGCAATCGTCGGCACGCTTTGCGGCGGATAGTTGTAGTTGTTCGCGCCAATCGGCTGGGTGTTGCCGCTCAGGTCGTAGCCGGGGTTGTAGTTGTTGACCAGATAGTATTTGCCGGCGTCGCAGTTGCTCGCCACGCGCTTCGACGACAGGAAGCCGAGGATCGCGCCCACGCCCGGCTGCGTGTTGTCCGAACAGTTGACCCACGAGCCGCCCTGGTAGCCGTCCTGGGTGTAGAAGTTCGTGGTGCCCGCGAGCGGATTGGGGTTCTCGATCTGGTTGGCGGGCGGCGTGGCGATCGCGCCGTTGCTGTTGTACCAGGGCAGGTCGCCCGTGGCGATGGAGAAGAAGTTCATGCCCGTGCCGCCCATCACTGCCTGGTGATAGTTGTCGCTCAGCGCGTACTGCTGCGCGAGCGATTTCAGGTAAGGCGCGTCGCCTGCCGACATGTTCATGAAGCCCATCAGCTCGCCGCCCTGGCCGGGATTCGTCGGGCTGACCTGCGGGCCGCCGGGCACGTTCTCGACCGTGTCGCCGCCCTGGCCTGCCGTGGAGGCGACCCAGGTGAAGAGGTCGAGCTTCGCGTTGTCGCCGCCCGTTTGCTGCCACATCTGGAAGAAGCGGTGCACCGGGTCGCCCGTCGTGGCGACGAGGCCCAGCGACGAATACAGCGTGCTGAGCGTCGCGAAGCTGGCGTTGGTCGCCGCCGTGCCGACCAGCGCGGTCACCGGCTGGCTGTAGTTCACGAGCGACGAGCTGGCCGACGACGTGGTGATCTGGAACGGCCCGTTCTTCAAGGTGACCGGGAAGTCCGCATCGGCGGCGCCGTAGAGATAGGACGTGGGCGCGGCGCTCGGCGTCTTGCCCTGCGCCACCGAGCTGATGTACGCGGGCAGGTTGTTCAGCGTGAGCATGCCGGTGTTTTCCGGCGAAGGCAGCGTGCTGTAAGCGCCACTGCGCGTCGGGTTGAGCGTGTAGGCGCTGGGCGCGGCGGCCTGGTTCTGCGCGGCGAGCGCGAAGTTGGGGCCGGGCGAGCCGTCCGCGTTGATGATGCCTTCGGACAGCAGGTTCTTCACCGTCTGCCCGGACGGCGGCGCATAGGCGCCGAACAGGCCGTCGAAGGTCTGGTTCTCGCCGACGATCACGACGAGGTGCTGGATCGGCGTGGCCGTCGCGCTCTGGCTCTGGGCGAGGGCGCTTGCAACCGGGCCGCTCGATAGCGGCGCGGGCATCGCGCCGGTCAGCGGCAGTTGCAGCGACTGGAAGGTCGCGGAATTCTGCGTCGGCGCGCCGTTGTTGTTGCCCACGTTGACCGTGGCGTTGTGCACGGTGAAGCGCGTGTTGTCGAACAGGCTGTCGAGCGCATTCGACGCAGTGGCCGAATTGACCTGGTACGTGGCCGAGCCGATGGGATCCGCCACGAGCGCCGACGGCACGTTCATCGCGGTAAACAGCGGTTGCAGCACGCTATCGACCGCCGTGACGGCCGCGCTGATACTGGCGGCGCTCACGTTGCCCGCGCCGATCTGCGAGGCGGTCGGCGCGCCCGTCAGCGCCACGCCGAGCGTGCGCTGCGTAATCAGCGAAGTGAGCGGATTCAGGTTGACGTTGAGCGATTGCGTGCCGTCGCCCGACGACGGATCGATGATCGACGAGAGCACGGCGGGCGTGCCGTCGGCGTCGGTGATGGGGACGGTCAGCACGAACGGGGCGCGGCCCGACACCGCCACGGAGAACCGCCCGGTGGAGTCGGTCACGGCGGACTGCGTCACTGCGCCGGTGCGGTCGGTCACGGTGACGGGCACGCCGACCACCGCTGAGCCCTGGCCTGCCACGCCCGAAATCTGGAGGTGAGCGGTGTCGCTGATGCTGCTGCCGCAAGCCGCAAGACTTGCCGCGATCCCCGAAAAAGCCAACCTGGAAGCGAGCGTCATGGCGCGCGTTTTCATGTCAGGTTCCTGTCATTGTTGTGGAGTCGTAGGTGTAGTGCGTCGAGCGGCGTGCGCGGCTATTGGTTGCGCGCGCAATCGATCGCGATGTGATGGTGTCGGATCGATATGACATGCGTATGCGAAACGCCCCTGAAAAAACAGAGCGATGCTTCTATGTCGGGCGCGTGGTATCGTGCAACGCTGCGCGCCCTGGCGGTTTTGCGCGTGTTTTTCTGCTAGTTCTTCGTACCTTACAAAATGCTCACGCCACTTTCTGCGCAGCGCGGCCAGCCTGCGGGCAACCAGAACGATTGCCGGAACGATCGTCGCGAACTGATCAAGACGGTTGTCGCCGCATCGTTGGTGACGGGCCTGGAAATGTTCGATTTCACCGTGTTCGGCTTTTTTGCGGTGATGATCGGCGACCAGTTCTTTCCGGCGGGCGACCCGCTAACTTCGTTGCTCTGGGCCGTGGGCACCTTCGGCGTGGGCTTTTTCATGCGGCCGGTGGGCGCCATGATGATCGGCGCTTACGCCGACCGCGTGGGCCGCCGCGCCGCGATGACGCGCACCACCTGGATGATGGCGCTGGGCACGGCGGCGCTGGTGCTGTGCCCGCCGTTTGCCACCATCGGCGTGCTGGCCCCGTTCATCATCATCGCGGCCAGGTCGCTGCAGGGTTTTGCGGTGGGCGGCGACATTGGCGTGGCCGCGACGTTCGTGCTGGAGGCGGGGCCTGCTTCGCGTCGCGGCTCGCGCGTGTGCTGGCAGCCCACCAGCCAGGGCGCGGCGGCGCTGCTGGGCGCAAGCCTGGGAATCCTGATTACCAGCACGCTGTCACCCGCCGCGGTGGCGTCGTGGGGCTGGCGCATCCCGTTCATGGTTGGCCTGCTGATCGCGCCTGTGGGCCTGTACGTGCGCCAGCGCCTGCGCGACGTGCCGCTGCTCGACCAGCCCGCAAAAGACGCGACGACGCCGCTGCGCGAACTGTGCCGCCGCCACGGCAAGACGATTTTTCTGGCGATGCTGATGACGATGGGGCAGACCATCCCCGTCTATACGATCGTCTATTTCATGCCGAGCTACGCGACGCGCGTGATGCACATGCCGCCCATGACGGGCTATCTGGCTTCGGCGTCGTCGGCGGTGTTGCTGGTCGTCGTGCCGCCGCTGGCGGGCCGTCTGCTGGATCGCCTGCCGCGCCGCAAGCCGGTGGCGCTGGTGGCGTCGGGTTGCACGACGCTGCTGGTTTTTCCGGTCTTCCTGATGGCGAGCCGCGCGACCAGTGCGCTGCCGATCGTGCTGGGCGCGGCGCTCGTCAGCGTCATGATGGCGTTCAGCGCGGTCGCGATTGCGCTGCTCGTGCTCGAAGCGCTGCCCGCGCGCGTGCGCGCGAGCGGCATGGCCGTTGCGCATGCGCTCAGCGTCGCGCTGTTCGGCGGCACCGCGCAATTCATCGTGACGGCCCTGATCAAGTGGAGCGGCAATCCGCTGTCCGTCGCGTGGTACGTCGTGCCCGCGTGCGGGGTGAGCTTCTGTGCGATTGCGCTGTTCAGGGAGCGGCGCGTCGAGGGCTGAAACTCAGAGCGCCTGCGCGATCTTGCGGCTTACCATCGCGCGGAAATCCAGCGGCGCCATATCGAAGGCGCGCCGGAATGCGCGCGTGAAATCGGATGCGCTTTTAAAGCCCAGGCCATACGCGACTTCGACCACCGCGAGGTGCGGGTGGCGGATCAGGTCGTCGGCGGCGCGACGCAGGCGTTGGTGGCGGATATAGGCGTTCACGCCGCCTTCGTGCTGAAACAGCCGATAAAGCGTCGGACGCGGGAAATCGAACGCCGCCAGTACGCTTTCGGGCGAGAGGTCGTCCTCGCCCAGATGCGTCTGGATATAGCGCCGGATCTGCCCGAATATCGCCGCACGGCCCGCTGCGCGCGTGTCGCCGCTCAGGCGCGCCTGGCGGCCGAACGCGGCGACCATGAGCCTGCCCGCGGCGCGGATGGCGTCGTCCGCCTCCGTGCCCTGCATCGTGTGGATCGTCTGGCTGAGCGTCGCGACGTGCTCGACGATGAGCCGCTCCATCGGCGTCGAACCATCGAGCGTGCGGCCGTGAATGGCCTCGGGATCGGGGAACACTTCCTGCACCAGATCGGCCGGCACGAAAAACGTGAGCACCCGGCACGCGTTTCGTTGCATACGAAACGGCTGGTTCATGTCGAGCGCAACGATGCGGGCGGGCGCGGCAGCGGTTTCGCGGGTCGCGTTGCGCACCGCAAGGTGGTCGACGCCGCCTTCCAGGAACACATGGAACACGAAGTCGCGAACCCGGTCGGTCGAGATCCGGGCCAGCGAGCGATCCAGCTGCATCAGGTCGGAGCGGCAATCGGTGAAGACGAGGTCGCCCACCTGAAAGCGGTCGATGGACGCCTGAAACGGTTTCTCAAGATCCGCGCGCGAGGGCAGCACGTCCACGATATGCCCGACCCGGTCGCGCCACGCGAGCAGGCGCCGTTGCGGCGCTTCGCCTGCTACGCTGAAGTGGCTATGGGCGATGTCGCGCGCGGGCAGTGCGAGGACATCGAACGAAGGGACGCGGGAATTCATGCCAGTGGAGCTTTGCGGGAGTCGACGCCTTGGCAATGTAGCCGATATTCCGTTTGCAGTGGCTCTTTACAAATTGGGGCCGCGGCAAATTTCAGACGTCGACACTTGGTGGTGAAGCGCGTTTAGCGTGTGACGTCGACGACAATGCGCCCGCGCACTCGGCCTTCGAGCAGATCGTGCGCGGCGGGAATCGCAGCGTCGAGGCCGATTTCCCGCGTGATGGTGTCGAGTGCGCCAAGGTCGAGCGTCCCGGCCAGCGCCTGCCACGCCTGCTGTCGTTCCGCGAACGGGCGCGTCACGCTGTTGATGCCCAGCAGGCTCACGCCGCGCAGGATGAACGGCGCGACGGTGGCGGGCAGTTCCATGCCCTGGGCGAGGCCGCAGGCCGCGACCGCGCCGTCGGCACGCAGGCTCGCGCAGACGTTGGCGAGCGTGTGGCCGCCCACCGAATCGATGGCCGCCGCCCAGCGCTCCTTCTGCAAGGGCTTGCCGGGCGCGCTAATCGTTGCGCGATCGATGACTTCGGCGGCGCCCAGTTCCTGCAGATACGCTGCTTCCTGCAACTTGCCGGTCGAGGCGACGACGCGATAGCCGCGCCGCGCGAGCAGTGCGATCGCGAAGCTGCCCACACCGCCGCTCGCGCCCGTCACCAGCACGTCGCCGCGACTCGCGTCGATGCCGTGTCGCTCCAGCGCGAGAATGCAGAGCATCGCCGTATAGCCCGCGGTGCCGACGGCCATCGCCTGTCGCGCCGTGAGGCCTTTGGGCAGCGGGATCAGCCAGTCGCCGCGCACGCGCGCCTTCTGCGCGAGACCGCCCCAATGCGTTTCGCCGACACCCCAGCCGTTGAGCACGACCGCATCGCCTTGCGCATAGCGCGGATCGTCGCTCTGCGCGACCGTGCCCGCGAAATCGATGCCCGGCACCATCGGGAAACTGCGCACGACGGGGCTTTTGCCCGTGATCGCGAGACCGTCCTTGTAGTTCAGCGTGCTGTACTGCACGTCGACGAGCACGTCGCCGGGTACGTCGCTTACAGGCAGGTGTGTTTCGTCGATGTCGGCGACGCGCGCCGAATATGTTTCGGATTCCTTCTCGATCAGGATGCACTTGAACATGAGATGTGTCTCGCGGTTGATGCAACGATGAATGCGGCGGGCGGCTGCAGGCAGGCGGCTATTGCGCCGCCGCCCCACAGCCGAGCCCGGCGATGAAACCCTGGAAGAACACCTGCAACGGCGCGGCGTCGCGCACGATGCGCGCGCGCAGCACCGCGCCTTCCCAGCCGATCCAGAAGAACGCGGCCAGTGCATCGAGATCGGCGTCCTGGGCAATGCGGCCTTCGCGCTGCGCATCGGCAAGACAGGCGCGCACGCGCGTCTGCCAGCCTCGCAGCGCAGCTTCTAGCCGTACGCGGTAATCCTCGGGCAGCACGCCTGCCTCCAGCCCCAGGTTGCCGACGAGGCAGCCGCGCGTGTAGTCGTAACGCGCCATGCCGGCCTTGGCGTTGTCGACGAAAGCGGCAAGGCGCTCCAGCGCGGGCCGCGTATCGTCGAGCAGCCAGCGGTCGAGCATCGCGCAGAAATAGGCGTCGTAGGCGTCCATCAGCGCGCGGCCGAAGGCTTCCTTGCTGTCGAAGTAGTGATAGAACGACCCCTTCGGAATCCCCGCGAGCTTGAGCACGCTGTCGAGCCCGGTGGCGGCGAATCCCTGGCTCGTCAGCAATTCCAGGCCCGCGCGGATCAAGGTCTCGCGCGTGTCGCCATGCGCGCGCGGATCTTTGGGCGGACGGCCTCGACGGGGCTTCTGGGTGGGTGTCGTGTCCATGGACGCGATATTAGACTGATCGTCTCGAAAATTCAATGGCCTTGTTTTTCAGCCTGAAAACGCGGGGCAAAGAAAAAAGCCGTTCGAGACATGGCGTCCCGAACGGCTCGCATCAAACGGCCTTGATCTTGCTGCGTCAGCGCATCAGCTCTGCGGCGCCACCACGAAGAACACATAATCGCGCGCCTCAAGCTCACGCCCCCACGCGTGCTTGTGCACGCTCACGGGCTCCGGCTGCTCGCCGCTGATCCAGCGCGCCTGCACGATGCAGTGCACGTCGCCCGCGCGGCAGACGAACAGCGCGCCGCGCCGGTCGAGGCCCGCGAGATGCAGCCACGGCGTCGTCTGCGGCTCGCCCATGTTCCAGTACTGCGTCTGTCCGCGGCTGTAGAAGGCCACCGACTGCGCTTCGTGCGGCGAGCCCGCCACCGCCGGCACATCGCGGCCAAAGCGCTGGTTCCACATGCCTTGCGCCGCTGCGGCGAGTTCGGCGCGCGGCTCGGCGGCTTCATCGCTGTTGCGGCGCGCGCCCAGGTAACCGATGGTGGCCGTCACCGCGAGCACGATCAGCCAGTAGCCGCCCAGCACGCGCACTGCGCGCGCCGGCGCGAGCGCAATGCCCGCGCGATCCAGCACGGCGAGCCACAGCGGCGCGATGGCGAACCATTGCGCCATGCCCCAGACCGACGCCATCTGCGTGCGCGCGGCGCAGGCGATCAGGCCGACCGCGAACAGCGGGCCCAGCGTGAGCCACCAGAGATCCGGATTGAGCGACGGCTTCACCAAGCTCTGCGCCATCAGCTTTGCGGCCTCGCCACGGCGCTCGCGCACCATCAGCAGCATGCCGACGAAGCTCAGCGCGAGGTAGCCAACCTGCGCGAGCGTGTAGATGCCGAAGCGGCCCAGCGCTGCGGCGATCGAGCCGCCGGTGCGTTTATCGGCGTAGGCGAAGGTCGGGAAGTGATTGACCACGAGCCAGTAGATGTGCGGCCCGATGGCCGCCGCGAAGGCCAGCGCGACCAGCAGCGTGCGGCGCTCGAACAGGCGCGCGCGCCAGGCCGGACGTGCGAGCGTCGCGAAGACCAGCCCGGCCAGCAGCACCACCGAGAAGTATTTGCCCAGCAGCGCCGCCGCCGCGAACACGCCCAGCGCGAGCGCGGCGCGCGCCTCGCGCGTCTGCATGTAGCGCACGAAAAAGTACGCCGTCCACGGCCAGATCGACAGCAGCACGGAATTGGCGTTGAACTTGATCGCGAGGTTCGAGTAGAGCGGCGAAACCGCCATCGCCACGCCCGCGAGCAGGGCGATGCGGCGCGGCACGAAGCGGCCGGCCAGCGCCACGATGCCAAAGAGTCCCGCCATCGCGTTGAGCGACGACAGCGCGAAATAGGCGATATCCGTATGCGGGAACACGCGGAACCAGGCCGCCGTGATCCACGCGAACAGCGGCGGGTGCTTGGCATAACCGGCTTGCCACTCGATGCCCCAGACATAGTTTTCGACCATGTCGCCCGGCGTGTCGAGGTTGCTGCGCGAGAGCCATGCGGCAAGCGTCCAGACGAGCGCATGCAGGGGCAGCAGCCAGAGCAGCTTGCCGGTCGCGTTCGCTTCGCGCTGATGTGGCTGCCGATGCGCGACGGCGATCGGCGGCTGGAGAGTCGTGGTGTCTGACATCGGTGATTCGTTCTGCAAGAAAGTGCCGGGCGCGGGCGCTCAGGCGCGGCGGGTCTGGAAAGTCCAGAGCGAATTGGCGCTGTAGGTGAGGATCAGCACGCAGGCCGTGGTGATGCACTGGGCCAGCAGCCAGGCGCTCGCGAAGCGGTGGATCAGCACGTACATCAGCGCGCTGTTGAGCGCAACGCCCACTGCCGCGACGGCGAAAAAGCGCGGCGCGGCTTCGCGATGCGAGCGCGTGGCGCGAAAGGTCAGGCGATAGTTGAGGACGTAGTTGACGATAGCGCCAGCGACGGCGCCCAGCGCCGATGCCAGCACCGCGCCGCACACGTGCACCAGCACGAGCGCGCTGAGCACGCCGTACTGCACGGCGGTGCCTGCCGCGCCGACGCAGGCATAACCGGCAAAGCGCCGGATCTGCGCGAAATTCATGCGGGCCGCCGATGGAGCAGGCCGCACATCGTGCCCGCTGCGGTGTTGTATTGAAGCTGCACGGCGCGCGAGGGCCGCCAGCGTGCGAGGGTATCGTGGTTCACTTTTTTCTCGGGCAGGGTCGGATGCCCTTTTTCTGGCGATCCGGCACGCGGCAACATCGAAAGGCGCACCGGACGGCTGCTTTGTATGGCACCCCTATATCGGCCGGCTCGCCGGAATCTTGAGACGAAGCGCCGAAATTCTACCCTGGGGTGCGCCCGCTCAAGCGCGCTTTATCGAACGAAAAAAGCGATCGAAAAAAACCACTTTACGGCATCCAGCGATGCACAACCACGCTCGATCCGTTGTAGTTGTCCTTGGTGATCACGTATTCGCCGCTTGCGCGCTGGTACACGCGCAGCCCGTACATCGAATCGACATCGTTGCCGACGTCCACCGTGCCGGGGCTGGCATTGGTGAGCGTGGTGACGAGCTGGCCCGTGGTCAGGTTGTAGATGTCGATATTGGGCACCGTATGCACGTAGCCCACAAACAGATAATTGCCCGCTGCCGCAATCGATTTCGGGTTCTGGCTGGTGAGCGTGATGACGGGGCTGGGCTTGCTGATATTGCCTGCGGCCCAGCCGTGATAGACCTCGATATAGCCGTTCATCGCCGTCCAGTCCCAGTTGCCGGCCAGGCCTTGCGCAAGGATCATCGTGTCGCTTTCGGGCTGGTAGAGGATGCGCGCCGTCGGCCGCACGCTTTCGGGCGTCGAGATCGTCGAGGCCGCGCCCCACGACGGCTTGCCGTTGCCGTCGAAGCCGTTGAACGGGTAGTGATAGAGGTGATTGGTGCGATCGAGCCCGGCCCAGATATCGCCGCGACTGTCCAGGCAGAAGCCGCCCGTCACCTGCAAGCTCGTGTTGAAGGCGGTGCCGGGCAGCGATGCATCCGGAATGGCGATATAGCCGCTCGCCGTGTTGAAGTGATAGAAGTAAAAGATGCCTGGATTCTGGCCGGACGCGACCAGGATCCGATTGCCGCCCACCGTGACGAGCTGGCCGAAATGCTCGTCGCGTTGCGTGTCGTTCATGTTCAGGCGCGGGTCGTTCGGATAGGTGAACGGATCGACGGTATTGGCGACGAAGCTGCCACCCGCCGTGCCCGTGAAAATGGCGGTGCCGCTGTAAAAGAGCGTGGCGTCGGTGAGGGGGTCGGGCGCGGCCACGCCTTCGAAATTGAGCGCCTGCAACTTGTAGAGCAGCGTGCCCGCCGCGTTGTAGGCATGGATATCGGTGCCGCCGTTGCGGCCCAGATCCCAGCCGCCGCCCCACGGATTGTTGAGCACGTAGAGATTGCCCGCGCTGTCCTTGCCGATGCCGGTGATGCGCGTGAAGCGCTTGTCGCCCACCTGGCCCTTGATGCCGGTCGTCGAGTCGAGATAGCCCCCGGTGACGCCGAAGGTGCCGGTGAGCGTCGGTGCGCCCGCGATGCTGTAGAGCTTGATGTTCTGGTCGGGGCCTTCGTCGCCCACCATCAAGAGGCCCGTGGACGCATCGAAATAAAGCGCCGAAGGTTGGGCGCCCGCCGCCATCTGGATCGTCTGCAAGGGCGCGCCCGCCGCGCTGAATTCGTTGATCGTGCCGCTGCTCTTCTGCGCGACCCAGAGATTGCCCGCGCTGTCGAGCGCGAGCGCGCCGGGGTTCTTCAGCGTGATGTCGCGCTGCCAGACGCCGTCGGTGGTGAATACGCGTACGCGGTTGCTGTAAAAGTCGCTTGCATAGAGCAGGCTGCCCGCGGTGGCGAGGCCGGTGATGGCGTCGGCGCGGCTCAGCTTGTCCCAGACGCTGACCTTGATGGTGAGGTCGCGCGTGCCGTCCGCACGCTTGTAACGGGCGACCGTGCCGCTGCCCAGCGACGTGCCCGCTTGCAGCACCGTGAAAATCGAGGTGGCGTTGCCGGTGATCGCGCCGCCCTGGAATTCGTCGTGGATGCCGATCGAGCCCAGGCTCTTGCCGTTCTGGTAAATGGCGACGCCGCCTTCGTTTTCGTCCCAGAACGACGCCGTATAGACGACGCCTTCGGGCGAGACCCACATCGAGCGCGCGCCGTTGCCGACGTGCGTGGCGATCGTGCCATAGGTGTTGGCGAGCCAGTCGGTGGTGTACTGCTGCGCCGGTGCGCAAGGCGAAAACAACGCAATGGCTGCGGCGGACAGCAGCGTGAGCGGGAGGGCGCGCGTGCGCTTCGTGAACATGAGACAAACTCCTGATGCACTCGCGAATGGAGGCGATGAGGGTTGATTGGGTGAACGGGAGCGAAATATTTCGCCGCGCGATACGCTGCGCGGCCGTGCGCGCGCAAGCGTCATGCCACGATGCCATGAGATAGCAAACGTTTGCGGACGAAGAAATGCGTCATAAATCGGCCACCTGAATCCATGCGGCTTCGCGTATGCGCGCCGTATTATTTTTTCTATTTTTTTCTGCTCGCGGATGAGCGGTTTGGAGGCGTGCCGCGACGGCATGCTGGGTTGCGCATGCGCGCAGCAGAAATATTTGCAAACGCAACGGTCGTTTTTTGCACGCTCAGGCTGTCACGCGTGTGTCATCGATCAGTCAGCGGGATTCCTAAAGGATCACTAATCAATATGCGTGTTGGCGTTTGTCATGCGGATGCCGCATCGCCGCCGCATTGCCGTGGCGCGCTTTCTTGCGCTGCCTTGCGCGTCCTTGCGATATGCGCACCATGTCCTATCATGTTCCATCGCCCGCATCTGCGCAGGAGCGGGTTCACGAAACTGCAACACAGAACCGTTCGGATGCACAATGCGTTCTTTGCTTGCTTTTGCGACGTCCGGCCATAGCTATGGAGCCTATGTCTGGAAACCAGGGACAGCATGCCAGTGAAAACGGAATTTATCGAAGCGAGCAGTGCCCGCCCGGAATTGCTCTGTTATCTCGTGGCGGTCGCCGCGTCATCCTACGCGCTCACGCAGGAGTGGCGCGTGGATCATGTCGTGTCGTGCTGCCGCGAATGGCTACAGAAGGCCGGTGCGACGATGCACTGGCTCGACCGGGTGCGTCTGGGCCAGCTCGCGCTGAAGATCGCGAGCCGGGATTTGCTGGGCGCGGGCATTGCCGTGCGCCTGTCGAGCGTCTCGGCCCTTTTTACCAGCGAAATGGAGCTCAACGAGGCATCGACGATGGTGCAACGGATGATGTCGCTGTGTCAGGAGGCCTTGTAAGCGTCGCCTGCACGGGCGTCGAAGTAAAATTTGCGAGCCAGTTCCACGGATAAATGCCACGATCGTGGCCGTCGCTGAACACCAGTTGCACGCCGTAGCCCATCGGCGCGACGCCGGTGAGCGTCAGGTCTGCGGGGATCGACTTGGCCGGATCCATGCCACGCAGGCGCGCGGCGCGACAAGGGCCGCACAGGCACGCTGCGCGCAAGGCAGCCACTGCCAGGCGCTGGCGGGCGCCATCGGGCCACACCAGCAACAGCGTCGCGCCTTCCGCGCGCAATTCCAACGGAATCACCGGAACGTTCACGATGCGCCGCCTTCGAGTTGCTGCAAGGCGATCCGCACGGCCTTGCGCACCTCGGGGTCGCGATCTTCCAATGCGGCTTGCAGCGGCGCGATGCTCGCTGCCGACCCCAGTTCGCCGAGCGCTAGCGCCGCTTCCTTGCGCAGGTTGCTGATCGCATGCGTGAGCAGCGCGCCAACGGCTGCCGCCGCGTGCGGGTCGCCGAGCCGCCCGAGCGCACGTGCCGCGCGCAAGCGCACTTGCCAGTAATCGTCGTCGAGGGCGGCAACCAGCGCGTCGCGCGCCGCCTGCGTGCGCAACTTGCCGAGCGTCGTGGCGGCTTCCTCGCGCACCTGCCAGTCGGCGTCGCGCAGGGCGTGCAGCAGCGCGGGCGCGGCGTGCTCGTGGTCGGCGGCGGCAAAACCGAGTGCGCCCGCTGCTGCCCGCCGCACCGCGCCTTGCGTATCGGACGCCAGCAAAGCGGCGAGCGGGGCAAGCGCGCGGGCGTCCTTGAGCCAGCCGAGCACGGCCACGGCTTCGATCCGCACTTCGGCGTGCGCGTCTTCCAGCGCCGCGCGTGCGGGCTCGAACGCGGCGGCGTCGCGCAGTTCGCGCAGCCCCCGCAACGCGGCGCTGCGTGCGAACGGTTCGGGCCGTGCCGCCCAACGCCGCAGCACGCCCGCCGACGCGGGATCCTTGAGCTCCGATAGCGCCTGCTGGGCGGCTTCGCGCACATCGGCATCGGCGTCGAGCAGCGTGGCGCACAGCGCTTCCACGACGTCTTCCTGCTCCCAGGCGGCGAGCACGGCTGCGGCTTCGCGGCGCACTTCGGGCGCGGTGTCGTTGCGCAGCGTCGCGACCAGCGCGGGGATCAGCGCGTCATCTTCCAGGTCGGCGAGATCGAGCACGGCGATGCGCCGCACGGCGGCGTCGGCATCGGCCAGCCGGGCGAGCGCGCCGGATTCAATAGAGGCGGTCATGTCTTGATCGATTGGGAATGCAAAATATTGGATCGTGCTGTAGATCGAGAAATGAGGGCGATTTCAGCGCAGCAGGTAGGGAATGTCGACCTTGACCGCGCCGGTCGGGCAGTCGCGCTCGCAGGGCATGCAATACCAGCATTCGTCGAACTGCATATAGGCTTTGCCCTTCGACGTATCGATGGCGAGCAGGTCGAGCGGGCAGACATCGACGCAAACGGTGCAGCCTTTATTGGCGATGCAGAGATCCTCGTCGATGGTGACGGGTGCGCTGCTGCGCTGGAAAATATCGTGGGGCGTAAAGGACATGATGTTTTTTCTCCGGGCTTTCAGGTATCCGCCGACTCAATGCGTTTCAGCCAGCTCCTGCGCGGGGCGGATGCGCATGCGGCCATAGGCGTGCTGCTCGTGCGCCCCGATCTGCACGACATAGGGCTTGACGTCGCGTTTCTCGCAGAGCATCCTGCCGCTCGCGTCCTTGCGCAGATCGGTGTGGCAGAACCAGTTGGCGTCGTCGCGCTGCGGATAATCGACGCGATGGTGATAAAGCCCCCAGCGGCTTTCGGTGCGAAACAGCGAGGCGCGCGCCGCCATTTCCGCGCAGTCGCGAATCGCCCGTACCTCGGCGGCGCGCATCAATTCGTGCGGATTGTTCGCCTTGATCGCCTCGATATCTTCGGCAATCGCATCGAAGCGTTGCAGGCCAATTTCCATCTTGCGCGTGACCTTGGGCGGCTGCAGATAGTCGTTCACCATGCGGCGCAGCTTGTATTCGACCTGCGCGGGCGCGAGGCCGTCTTCGCGGGCGAGCGGCGCGTAGATGCGCGCGCGTTCGGCGTCCACCTGTGCCTGGTCGAGCGGCGCGTGTTCGCGGCCCGCGACGTAGTCGGCGGCGTCGTGCCCCGCGAACCAGCCATAGGTGAACGCGCCCAGCATGTAGTTGTGGGGCACGGCGGCCATGTCGCCAGCCGCGTAAAGGCCGGGCACCGTGGTGCGCGCGCGTGCATTGACATACACGCCCGACGCGCTATGCCCGCTGCAAAAGCCGATCTCGGAGATGTGCATTTCCACCATCTGCGAGCGGTAATCGGTGCCGCGTCGCGCATGAAAGCGGCCGCGGCTCGGGCGCTCGTTGGTGTGCAGGATCTGCTCGATGGTCTGGATGGTTTCCTCGGCGAGATGGTCGAGCTTGAGGAACACCGGGCCATTGCCGCTTTGCAGTTCCTGGTAGAACTCCCACATCATCTGGCCGCTCCAGTAGTCGCATTCGATGAAGCGCTCGCCCTTGCCGTTGGCCGTGAAGCCGCCGAGCGGCCCGGTCACGTACGCGCAGGCCGGGCCGTTATAGTCCTTGATGAGCGGATTGATCTGGAAGCATTCGAGGTTCGTGAGCGCCGCGCCTGCGTGATAGGCCATCGCGTAGCCGTCGCCCGCGTTGGTGGGATTCTCGTAAGTGCCCATCAGGTAGCCGGAAGAGGGCAGGCCGAGCCGCCCGGCCGCGCCGCAGCACAGAATCACGGCCTTCGCGCGCACGACCACGTTGTGCGCCGTGCGGCAGTCAAAGCCGATGACGCCGCTGACCGCGCCTTGCGCATCAATCAGAAGACGCGTGGTGACGACGCGGTTGGTGATCTCCACGCGCGCGCGTTTGAGCTGCCGATACAGCACTTTCTTGATGTCGTGGCCTTCGGGCATGGGCAGCACGTAAGCGCCCATGTGATGGACTTTCTTCACGGCGTAATCGCCGTTGCCGTCCTTTTCGAATTTCACGCCCCAGCGGTCGAGCTGCTCGATGGTGGTGAAGCTGTGTTTCGCATACGCATAGACGGCTTCCTGGTCGACAATGCCGTCATTGGCGATGGTGATTTCGCGCGTGTATTGCTCAGGCGTGGCGTGACCGGGAATGATGGCGTTGTTCAGGCCGTCCATGCCCATCGAAATCGCGCCGCTGCGCTTGACGTGCGCCTTTTCCAGCACCAGCACGCGCAGCGCGGGATTGCGCTCCTTCGCCTTGATCGCCGCCATCGGCCCGGCCGTGCCGCCGCCCACCACGACGATGTCGTACTCCAGCACTTCAGTGGGGATTGTTGTCGTATTCATTACGTCATCCTTAAGGATTGGCTTTGTGCGAGGCGTGCTTGTCGCGATCCACGCGCAGTCGGTACTGGAACGCGTCGCCGCGGAAGTAGAGATACTCGAAATCGATCGGCGTGCCGCTGGCGTCGTGCGTGGTGCGCTCGATGCGCAGCACCGGGCTGCCTTCCTGCACGCGCAGCGCATCGACCATGTCGTCGTCGGCAAGCATGGCGTCGATCGACACATCGGCATGACCGAGCGCCACGCCGCAGTCGTTCTCCAGGATCAGGAAGATGTCGCGGGCGGCGAGATCGGCGCTGGCCAGGCGCTTGCCCAGCGCTTCGGGCAGCCACGTGAGTTCGAGCGAAACCGGCTCGCGGTTCAGCAGGCGCACGCGATGGATCTCGACCACGTTGTCGCCTTCAGCCAGGTTCAGCTTTTGCGCGACATGGCGGCTGGCCTTGACGACGCGAAACGAGCGCAGCTGATTGACGATCTCGTAGCCCATCGACGTCATCGCCTCCGCGAAACCTTGCAGCGAGGTCACGTTCTGGAACGCCTTGGGTTTGGACACGAACGTGCCCTTGCCATGCAGGCGGAACACGAGTCCTTCCTTTTGCAGGTCGCCCAGCGCCTGACGCACGGTGATGCGGCTCACGCCAAAAAGCGCGCAGAGTTCGTGTTCGGACGGCATCTGGCTGTGCGGCGCGTAAGTACCATCGAGGATGCGCGTGCGCAGCGTGTCCTTGATCTTTGCATAGAGCGGCTGGGGCGGCAGGGCGACGAGCTTGTTCTGTGACATGGTCAACTTGTTATAACAAGATGGAGCCCAGTCTAGAGAGCCTGCGTGGCGGCGTCAAAGCAGCATTTCTGCTATCGACATTCCCGCGTGCGCTTAGCGAAATTCGTTGCGCAAGCGCTCAAGACTTTCATATTGATCCGCGCAATGCTTGGTAGGCATCGCGGCGCACATCGTCCAGAATGCGCCGGTTTAGCTATCGAAACGCCAATCAAAGAGGAACCGCATGGGCAACCCCATCCGCAGTGAAATCGACTTCGACGCCAACGGGCGTCACACCGGCTATCTGCGTCTGCCGCATTCGGTGCATCGTTCCGCTTATGGCTGGATCCCGATTCCAGTCGGTTCGATCCGCAATGGCTCCGGCCCGACGGTGTTATTGATGGGCGGCAATCACGGCGACGAATACGAAGGGCAGCTTCTCGTCGCGCAACTGCTGCGCGAGATCGAGCCGCAATGGGTGCAAGGCCAGTTGATCTTTTTGTCGATGGCGAATTTCCCCGCAGCAGACGCGGGCTTGCGTACGTCGCCGATAGACGGCGGCAATCTGAACCGCAGTTTTCCCGGCGATCCGCAAGGCGAGCCCACCGCCGTTATTGCGGACTATATCGAGCACACGCTGCTTTCGCGTTCGCAATATCTGCTTGATTTCCATTCGGGCGGCAGTTCGCTGATTTATCACGGCGCGAACATGCTGGCGATCGAGCCACGTAATGCCGATGAAAATAGCCGTCTGCGCGCGACGCTTGCCGCGTTCGGCATGCCGCGCGCATTTTTGCATCCGGAGAATCCGGTGCACTCTGCCAGCGCTGCACGACGTCAGGGCGCGCTGTCGATTGTCACTGAGCTGGGCGGAGCAGGCATCGTGCAGCCGCAATTACTGCAAGAGGCGCGCGCAGGCGTGCTGCATCTGCTGGGCAAGATCGGTGTGCTCGACGGGCCGCTCGTGCCTGCTACGCCGCCAGGGGACACACGTTTTTATCGCGTAGCAGGCGCAGCGCATTATGTCTATGCCTATGAACGCGGCGTCTATGAACCGCTCGTGCAACTCGGCCAGCGGGTGAGCGCGGGACAGCCCGCAGCGCGCATTCACTTTCCCGATACGCCGTTGCGCGAACCCGTGACCGTTTCTTTCGAAGCGGAAGGTGAAGTCGTGTGCCAGCGTGCGATGGCCGCCGTGCAACGCGGCGACTGCCTTTTCCATCTGGCGCAGCCTGTATAACGCGCAATGCAACGCCATTCGACGCTAATCGAATGGCGGAAAACATGCGGCGCCGGACGAATAAACCGCTTGCGTGAATATCCGGTCAATCCATAAAACGGATTCGATAAAGATATTAGAAATGCTTGGTTAATCTGTATTCATCGAAGGGCTAATCTTGTCGCAACCCCAGCAGTCGTCACATTTACCGACGACGTTGCGCCGGATCCTCGCCCTTTACGAATGCAACGACCATGAGCTACCGCATTTTCGACACGTCGCCGCTCGACCCCGTCGCGCAGCCTTTGATCGACGCGCTCACGCAGGAATACGCCACGCGTTACCGCGCTTTCCGTCCCGATAGCGATGCGTCGGCCGCAGCGGAACTCGCGCGCTATCCCGCCGAACTGTTCGCGCCGCCTGAAGGCGCCTTCATCGTCGTCGAGCGCGATGGGGAAACCGTGGGCGGCGGCGCGTTCAAACGTTACGACGCTCACACGGCCGAACTCAAGCGCATCTGGACGCGCGAAGACCAGCGCCGCCAGGGACTCGCGCGCCGCGTCGTGGAAGAACTCGAAGCGCGGGCGCTGCGCCAGGGCTATCGGCGCGTGTATCTCACCACCGGTTTCAAGCAGCCGGAAGCGTGGGGCCTCTATATCGATTCGGGTTATACGCCGCTATTCGACCGGGCGATTGCGCCTGAGGTGCATGTCCACCTGCCGTTTGCCAAAGACCTTGTGAATCCGCGCTCGATCGACACGCTCGATGACTTGCGCCCGCGCGAGCCGCTCGGCGCACAGCATTGAGCCGCTTCCTTAATTCCCGACCTGCCTGAATCGCCATCATGAAACTCAAACAGACATTCGTCGCGCTTGCGGGCGCACTGACGCTTGGCGCGGCCAGCCTGGCCCTTGCCGCGACCTCGTTCGACCTGAGCCCGCAGCAGCAAGGCCGCGTGCGCGCCAATGCCGATCCCGCGATCATCAAGACCGTGCCGGCGCGCTTCAATTTCGTCGACAAGGACACGCTCACGATCGGCATCGTGCCCGCGCTGCCGCCCATCAGCACCTACGCCACCGACGCGAAAACGGTCGTGGGTTTCGACGTCGATCTCTCGCAGGTCGTCGCGGACAGCCTGGGCCGCAAGCTCAAGCTCGTCGTGCTCGCGTGGCCGGACTGGCCGCTCGCGCTGCAATCGGGCAAGGTCGACGCGGTGGTCTCCAACGTGACCGTCACGGAGGAGCGCAAGGAGAAGTTCGACTTCTCGACCTATCGCCGCGATGAAGTGGGCTTCTACGTGCGCAAGGACAGCGCGATCAAGTCGATCCGCGAGCCGAAGGACGTCGCGGGCCTGCGCATCATCACCGATGCGGGCACCAACCAGGAGAAGGTGCTGCTCGAATGGGACAAGGAGAACGTGGCGCACGGCCTCAAGCCGGTGAGCGTGCAGTACTACGACGACGATGCGGTGCGCACGCTCGCGCTGCAGTCGGGCCGCGCCGACGCGATCTTCAGCGTGAACGCCGTGCTCGCCTGGCAGGCGGCCACGCAGGGCAAGACGCGGCTGGTGGGCACGGTGAGCGGCGGCTGGCCGCGCACCGCCGAAGTGGCGATCACCACCCGCAAGGGCAGCGGTCTTGCCGACCCGCTCACGCAGACACTGAACGAACTGATTCGCGACGGCAAGTATCGCCAGGTGCTGGATCGCTGGAACCTGGATTCGGAAGCGATCGAGCGCGCCTCGACCAATCCGCCGGGCTTGCCGAAGACCTGACGCAGCACGCGTGCCGTACCGGTTTCGCACGGCACGACTCACAAACAGTTTGTAGTCCATAGAAATAGAAGGAGCGCTTCATGTCGGACTCAGTGGTCGTCGCGGGGAAATGGGCAGCACGCCCGCGGCAATACGGGGCGCGCAAGCAGGGATCGGTGCGTCGTTATGCCGGTATCGCCGCCGTGCTGCTGTTGCACGTCGTGCTGATCTGGGCCTTGCTCAACGGCCTTGCGACCAAGGTCGTGCAGGTCATCCAGAAGCCGGTGGAAGTGCGGATCCTGGAGACGGTGAAGCCGCCGCCTCCGCCGCCTGTTCCCACGATCAAGCTGCCGCCGTCCAGGCCTGTTGCGCCGCCTAAACGCGTCGCGCCCTACGTGCCCAAGCCCGAGGTGCCGGTCGTCGCGCCGCCCGCGCCCACCATCACGCATCAGTCGGAGGAACCGGCGCCGCCCGCGCCGCCGGCACCCGTCGCGCCTCCAGCGCCGCCCGCACCCGCGAAGCCGGTGAGTCACGAAGCCGGTGTTGTGTGCCCGAATTCGGACAAGGTGCGCGCGGCGATGGTGTACCCGGAGGAAGCGCAGGACAACAACATCACCGGCGACGTGCTGATCTCGTTCGTGGTGGATGCGCAGGGTCATGTGACGGAAGAGAAGGTCGAGAAGTCCGCCGATCCCTTGCTCGACCGCGCGGCCTTCAACACCGTCAAGAAGTTCAATTGCATCTCGCAGGGCCAGCCCGTGCGTGTGCAGGTGCCGTTTTCGTTCAACCTGAATTAAGCGATTTACTGGAGCAACCATGAAGAAGCAAACCCTTGCCGCACGTTCCGGCGGCCTGATTTCCGCGGCGGCTGGTGCGGCCGCGCTGCTGGCTTCGCCGCTCGTGTGGGCGCAAAGCGCTGCGAACGCGCCGGATGCCAACCCCTACGGCCTGGGCGCACTGTGGGCCAACGGCGACTTTGTCGCGCGTTTCGTGCTGGTGGTGCTGGTCGTGATGTCGATGGGCAGCTGGTACATCATGATCACCAAGTTCGTCGAGCAGGCGCGCGCCGCGCGCCGCGCCAAGTCGGCTGACGCCCAGCTCTGGAGCGCGCCGTCGCTGGCAGTGGGCGTAGCCGATCTCGACGACAACTCGCCGTTCCGCTTTATCGCGGAGACCGGTCTTGAAGCCGCTGAGCATCACGAGGAAGCGCTGCTCGAAGAAGTCGACCGCAACACGTGGATCCAGGTGTCGATCGACCGCGCCAGCTCCAATGTGTCGAATCGCCTGCAAGACGGCCTGGCGTTCCTCGCCACGGTGGGATCGACGGCGCCGTTCGTCGGCCTGTTCGGCACGGTCTGGGGCATCTATCACGCGCTCACGGCGATTGGCATTGCGGGCCAGGCGTCGATCGACAAGGTGGCGGGGCCGGTGGGCGAGGCGCTCATCATGACCGCCGTGGGTCTGGCCGTGGCCGTGCCGGCGGTGCTGGGCTACAACTTCCTCGTGCGCCGTAACAAGTCGCTGATGGAACGCGTGCGCGGCTTTGGCGCGCAACTGCACACGGTGCTGCTGGCCGGGGGCCGCAAGCGCCCGGTGCGCGCGGTCGTCAACGCACACTGAGCACGCGCGCCATGGCCATGAACGTAGCGCAGGACGGCGGCGAAGACGAGGTGATCGCCTCCATCAACACGACCCCGCTCGTGGACGTGATGCTGGTCTTGCTGATTATCTTCCTCATCACGATTCCGGTGGTCACGCACACCGTGCCGGTGCAGTTGCCGAAGGAAACGGTCAACCCGCTGCAGACGAAGCCGGACAGCATCGAGATCGCCGTGGACAAGGACGGCGACCTGTTCTGGAACGAGAAGCGCGTGGACGCCACAACGTTGCTCACGCAACTGAAAGGCATCTCGCAGCGCGACCCGCAGCCCGAGGTTCACGTACGCGGCGACCAGGCAACGCGCTACGAGTACATCGCGCGCGTGGTGAGCACCTGCGAACGTGCAGGCATTGCGAAGGTTTCGTTCATCACCCAGCCGCCAGCGCGCGGCGGTTAATCAAGGAGTCAAGACGATGGCGATGAATGTCCCATCGGGCAGCGACGAGCCGGACGTGCTGGTTGACATCAACACGACGCCGCTCATCGACGTGATGCTGGTGCTGCTGATCATGCTCATCATCACGATCCCGATCCAGATGCACGCGGTGAAGATGAACCTGCCGGTGGACAGCCCGCCACCGCCCGCCACGCCGCCGCCGGTCGTGCAGATCGATATTGGCCCAGGCGGTGCGCTGCAGTGGAACGGTGCGCCGCTGGCCGCAGGCGCGGATCTCGAACGCCACATGGCTGAAGTCGCGGCCCAGGCCGATCAGCCCGAGATCCATCTGTCGCCGGACAAGGCCGCGCCGTACAGCGCGGTCGCCCAGGTCATGGCGGCGGCGCAGCGCGAAGGCGCAACGAAGATAGGGCTGGTAGGCAACGAACCTTGAGTGCGTCGTTCGGGAACGGGCGCCGACGTTCCCGGATTTCGCCAGAAATCGCTAGAAGCAGGGGGATGCCGGCGCATTGAAATCAGGTATAAATTAATTAATAAGTTGTTCGAATGAAAACAAAAAACAAATCCAATGCTTCGGGTTTCAGGTCGGCGAGAACCACACCGCGCGTGCGCAGGACGGCGCTTTCGGCTGCTGTAATGGTGCTGGCCTGCAATGGTGCGGCCTGGGCGCAGGAAGCGGCCGCACCGGCCGCCGCCGCAAGCAGCAGTGCAAGCAGCAGTGCAAGCGGCACCGCAAACAACACCGTGCAACAGGACACCGTCGTGGTGACCGGCAGCCGCAGCGAAACGAAGGCGAGCAAGAGCCTCACGCCCGTGGACGTCATCAGCGGGCAGCAACTGCGCTCGACCGGCCAGACCAACCTGCGCGATGCACTCGTGCAGCTTTCGCCGTCGATCGGTCACGAGACCTACGCGGGCGACGCCGCGATGCTGACCAACACGCTCTCGCTGCACGGCTTGAGCCCCGATCACGTGCTGGTGCTCGTGAACGGCAAGCGTCGCCACACGACTGCGAATATCTCGCTGGACGGCGGCCTGAATCAGGGCGCAACCGGCGTGGACGTGGACACGATTCCCATCGCGCTGATCGACCACATCGAGATCCTGCGCGACGGCGCGGCGGCGCAATACGGCTCCGACGCCATCGCGGGCGTCATCAACATCATCCTGAAGCGCGCGTCGCACGGCGGCGAAGTCACGTCGACGACCGGCCAGACCTATGCGGGCGACGGCCTGAAGAACGCCGAATCGGCGAATATCGGTTTTAACCTGGGCGACAAAGGCTTTCTCGACCTGAGCGCGGAATACGCGCGCCAGAACCATACCGTGCGCACCGGCCCCGACGATTACTTCGGCAGCTTCCCGCAGGGCCAGGGCTATTACAACCGCATGCTGGGCGATCCGTCCGCCACGCGCGAATCGGTGGGTTTCAACGCGGGCTATTACCTGGGCGATGACGTCGAGCTTTACGGCTTCGGCACCTACGCGCACCGTAACGCCAGCGCCTACCAGAACTATCGTCCGCCATCCGTGCTGCCGTCGATCTATCCGAACGGCTTCACGCCGCAGGAAACCGTCAACGAGAACGACTATTCGATCACGGCGGGCATCAAGGGCGACAATCTGTTCGGCTGGTCGTGGGACTTGAGCACGACCTATGGCGGCGACCACGACAACATGGGCATGGTCGATTCCGCCAACACCGGCCTGTATGCGGCGCAAGGCTTCACGCCCACCACGTTCCACCTGGCGACCGTGAGCAACACGCAGCTCACGAACAACCTGGACTTCTCGCGCGCGTTCAACCTGCCGTTGCTGGCCGGGCCGCTGCACGTGTCGTTCGGCGTGGAAGAGCGGCGCGAGACCTATACGGTAGGCGCGGGCGACCTGTATTCGTACCTCGACGGCGGGGCGCAGGCGCTGCCGGGCCTGTCGCCCGTGAGCGCGAGCGACAACTCGCGCAACGTGTTCGGCACCTATATCGATCTGGCGACGAAGCTCACCGAGAAATGGACGATCGATCTCTCCGGCCGTTACGCGCACTACAACGACGTGGGCGACACGACCAACGGCAAGATCGCGACGCGTTATGACTTCACGCCGCGCTTTGCGATTCGCGGCAGCGTGAGCACGGGTTTCCGCGCGCCGTCGCTCGCCGAGGAGTACTACACGAACGTCAATGTCTCGCCGGCTTCGGCGCAAGGCCTGCTGGCGGCGAATTCCGCAGCGGCAAAGCTGATTGGCGCGCAGTCGCTCAAACCCGAGGAGTCGACCAACTTTAACGTGGGCTTCGTATTGCAGCCCGTCGACAACCTGCATCTCACGCTCGACGCCTATCAAATCGATATCCGCAATCGCATCGTGATGGGCGGTACGGCATCGGGCGCCGATGCAATCGCGGCGATCGAGGCGGCGGGGCTGTCGGTGCCTGGGTCGGTGCCGGCCTCGGCGGTATCGGCCAGCTATTTCACCAACGGCGCCAGCACGCGCACGCGCGGCATCGACCTGACCGGCACGTATCACACGGGTTTTGGCCGCTTCGGGCAGGTGGACTGGGATCTGGGCGTGAACCTGAACACGACGTCGGTGCGGGACGTGGCGAAGAACGCCAATGGCACGGCGGCGCTCAATGCGCAGCAGATCGGCTGGCTGACGACGTCGACGCCCAAGAACAAGATCATCATTGGGGGCACCTGGCATCGCGACAAATGGGCGGTGAGCCTGCATGAAACGCGCTACGGCTCCACCTCCAGCGAAATGACCTATATCGTCGGGCCGAATGCGTTTTCGACCACGCAGTTCCAGCATGTCGAAAACGCCGCGCGCTACGTGACCGATGTTGAAGTGCGCTACGACGTCACGAAGAAATTCCAGATTGCGGTGGGCGCAAACAATCTGTTCGACGTCTATCCGTCGAAGATTCCTTATGTGAACCAGCTTGAAGGCGTGCAGTACGACACCTACGCGTCGAATGTGGGCGTGAATGGCGGCTTTTATTATCTGCGCGCGCGTTATCAGTTCTAGACCGCTTTAATTAAAACGGACTTATCGGTCGCACGCGCGCACTGATATGCATAGCAGAAATCGCTCGTACGCTGCGGCGCATTGCGTCGACATAATGTCTGGAGCGTATCGAGCGATCTGCAAATCCATCCACGCGTAATCGCTTAAAACCGTTCGACCTATGCGTAATGAACGCATGGGGAAGGAGTGACATGGCCTGGTCTCTTTCCATTCTCGATAAAAGCCCGATCGCCGAAGGCGCGAGTGCGCACGATGCGCTGCGCTTCACGATTCGACTTGCGCAGCGCGCCGAAGCACTCGGCTACCGGCGTTTCTGGATCGCCGAGCATCACGGCGCGCCGGGACTCGCGAGTTCCGCACCGGAAATCGTCGTCTCGCATCTGCTGGCGCATACGTCGCGCATTCGCGTGGGTTCCGGCGGCGTGATGCTGCAACATTACAGTCCTTTCAAGGTCGCCGAATCGTTCCGCGTGCTGGCGTCGCTCGCGCCTGGCCGCGTGGACCTGGGCGTGGGCAAGGCGCCGGGCGGCTTGCCGCTCACGACGCGCGCGCTGCAATGGTTCCACGACAAGACAAAGAAGCCGGATTTCGCGGGGCAACTTGAGGAACTGGACGCCTTCCTCAAATGGGGCGTGCCCGAGGATCACGCGCTGGCTGGCGCGCTCGCGCTGCCCGTACCGCCCGAAGCGCCGCAACGTGTGCTGCTGGGCGGCAGCCCCGATAGCGCGCGCCTGGCCGCGAAACACGGCTGGGACTTCTGCTACGCAGGCCACTTCAACGGCGACGAAGCCAATATCGCGCGCTCGATCGACGCCTATCGCGAAGCCACGGGCCGCGCGCCGCTGCTCGCGCTGTTTGCCTTCGCGGCCGCCACGCGTGAGGCCGCGCGTGCGCAGGTTGGCGCGCTACGCATCTTCAAGCTGCAACTCGCCACCGGGCAGAGCGTGAACCTGCCGAGCCCCGAAGCGGCAGCGGAATTCGCGCGCCAGACCGGCGTCTCCGAATACCGCCTGGACGAACTGCATCCCCATGTGATCGCGGGCACCGCCGACGATGTGCGCGCCGAACTCGACGCGTTGCATGCACGCTTTGGCGTGGACGAATTCGTGATCGATACGCCGGTTGCGGACTACGCGCTGCGCCTCGATTCGGTCGAGCGTCTCGCACCGCTCGAACAGGACGCACGCGTCTGAGCGCCCGCATCCCCACTATTGAAGGAATCCGAAATGACTGACAACGCACAACGCAATCTCACCTTCGGCATCATGCTGCACGGCGCGGGCGGCCACATGAACGCGTGGAAACATCCGGGCGGCCCGGCGGACGCGAGCGTCAATATCGACTTCGTGACAGGCATCGCGCAAAAGGCGGAAGCGAACGGCGTGGCGTTTGCCTTCGTGGCGGACGGGCTCTATATCAACGATAAATCGATTCCGCATTTCCTCAACCGCTTCGAGCCGATTTCGGTGCTATCGGCGCTGGCGACGGCGACGACGAAAATCGGCCTCGCGGGTACGCTTTCGACGTCGTACAGCCATCCGTTCACGGTGGCGCGCCAGTTCGCCTCGCTCGACCTCATCAGCGGCGGGCGTGCGGGCTGGAACGTGGTGACGTCGCCGCTGGAAGGCTCGGCGAAAAACTATGGCGGCGAGCATCCCGACCACGAATTGCGCTATGAAATCGCCGACGAATATCTGGACGTCGTGCAAGGCCTCTGGGACAGCTGGGACGACGACGCCTTCGTGCGCGACCGCGTAAGCGGCAAGTTCTTCGAGCGCGACAAGCTCCATACGCTCGATCACAAGGGCCACTTCTTCGAGGTGGCGGGGCCGCTGAATATCCAGCGCTCGCCGCAAGGGCAGCCGGTGATTTTTCAGGCGGGCTCGTCGGAGTCGGGCATCGACCTGGCCGGCAAATACGCCGATGCGGTGTTCACGCATTCGCCCTCGCTGGAGGAAACGCGCGAGTTCGCGGAACGCGTGCGCGCCAGTGCCGTGGCGCATGGCCGTGCCGCTTCCGACGTGAAGATCTTTCCGGGCGTCGGGCCTATCGTCGGCAACACGCGGGAAGAGGCCGAAGAAAAGTATCGCGCGATCCGCGACCTGCTCAGCATCGAGGACGCACTCGCTTACCTGGGCCGCTTCTTCGAGCACCACGACTTCTCGCAATATCCGCTGGACGAGCCATTCCCCGAACTGGGCGACCTGGGCACCAACAGCTTCCGTTCGACCACGGATCGCATCAAGAGCGAAGCGCGACGCAGCGGCGCGACGCTGCGCGAAGTGGCGCTCGAAGTCGCCACGCCGAAGACGCAGTTCCTCGGCACCGGCGAGCAGATTGCCGATGAACTGATCCGCTGGATCGACGCGGGTGCGGCCGATGGCTTCATCCTGGGCTTCCCGGTGCAGGCCGAAGGGCTCGACGATTTCGTCAAGCACGTGATTCCGGTGCTGGAAGCGCGCGGGCGCTACAGCCGCCGCCTGACCGGCGACACCCTGCGCGACCACCTGGGACTGCCGCGACGCGAGAGCCGTTACGCGCTCGCCAAAGCACAGTGACGTAAAAGCCGAATCGAGCAGGAACATCGAACCATGAGCGACATCCCCCACATCGCCGTCCCTTCGTCAGCGCGCGACAACGCCGCGAACGAGGCTAACGATTACGCGCATTTTCGCGTCGTGCCCGCGCGTCATCGCGCCCGCACCGCGGGCACGTTGCTCGCGGTCGTGCTGATCGCGCTGGTGCTGCATTCCGTGCTGGGCAATCCGCGCTGGGAATGGAGCGTCTTTGCACAATGGTTCTTCGCGGAGCCGATCCTGGAGGGCCTGTCGCGCACCTTGCTGCTCACGCTGGTGGGTGCGGTGATTGGCTTCGCGCTGGCCGTGCCGATCGCGCTGGCGCGGCTCTCGCGCTCGCCATTGCTGGCAGGCTGCGCGTGGGCGTTCGTGTGGCTGTTCCGCTCGATTCCGCCGATTGTGCTGTTGCTGCTGCTCAATAACCTGGGCTACCTGTACGAGACCGTGTGGATTGGCGTGCCGTTCACGCACCTGACGTTCTATAGCGGCCCGACGACGGATCTCATCAGCCCGTTCTTTGCGGCCGTGGTGGGCCTGTCGCTCAATCACGCGGCGTTTGCTGCCGAAGCGTTTCGCGGCGGCATGCTCTCGGTCGATCAGGGGCAGCGCGAAGCGGCAGCCGCGCTCGGCCTTCCGCACGCGCGTCAGGCCTGGCGCATCGTGCTGCCGCAGGCGATGCGAGCGGTGCTGCCCACGGCGTTCAACGACGTAATCGGCCTGGCCAAGGGCACGTCGGTGGTGTATATCCTGGCCATGCCGGATCTGTTCTACACGGTGCAGATTGTTTATCACCGCAACCTGGAAGTGATTCCCTTGCTGATGGTGGCGACCATCTGGTATCTCGTGATCCTTACCGTGCTCTCCGCCATCCAGGTGCATATCGAGCGCCATTATGCGCGTGGCGCGACGCGTTCGCAGCCGCAACGCTCGGCCCTCGCCGCGCTGCTGCTCAAGCCGTTCGAGCGCCGCCGCGAAAATCATCATGAGCGTCATGACGTTGCACCGCTCGCGGATGCCGGCTGGGCGCAGCGCCGCCACGGCGGTCGTGTAGGTATCCATAACGTTTCGAAGAGCTTCGGGACGTTGAAGGTGCTCGACAATGTTTCGTTGACGGTGCCGTCGGGCAGCGTGACGGTGATTCTCGGCCAGTCCGGATCGGGCAAGTCCACGCTGCTGCGCTCGATCAATCACCTGGAAAGCGTCGACGACGGTTTTATCGATATCGACGGCGAACTCGTGGGTTATCGGCGCGAGGGGCGCACGCTTTACGAGCTGAAGGAAAAGGACATCCTGCGCCACCGCGCCGAAGTGGGCATGGTGTTCCAGAACTTCAACCTGTTCCCCCATCTGAGCGTGCTCGACAACATTACCGAAGCACCGATTGCCGCCGGTGTGCCGCGTGCCCAGGCGCAGGCCGAAGCGCGAGCGCTGCTGGCCCGCGTAGGCCTTGCGGGCAAGGCCGATGCGTGGCCGCGTCAGCTCTCCGGCGGCCAGCAGCAGCGCGTGGCGATTGCACGGGCGCTGGCGCTCAAGCCCAAGGTGCTGCTGTTCGACGAGCCGACTTCGGCGCTCGATCCGGAACTTGTCAACGAAGTACTCGACGTGATTCGCCAGTTGGCGCGCTCGGGCTCCACGCTCGTGATCGTCACGCACGAGATCGGCTTTGCGCGCGAAGTCGCGGACACCATCGTCTTCATGGACGGCGGCCGCGTGGTCGAGGCGGGGCCGCCTGCCCAGGTGCTCGCCAATCCGGCGCATTCGCGCACGCGCGAGTTTCTCTCCAAGGTGCTGTGACATGAGGCGACAGAAATTAGTTGCGAACGCAAGCATCAACGCCAGACGCGATTTCCTGTGGAAACTCGCCGCCGTGGGCGCCGCGCCGCTGGTGTTGCCCGCGCGGCGCGCACACGCGGCCTCCGCAGCAGATTTCGACTTCAGCCCGCAGCAGCGAGGGCGCCCACGTGCGCAACGCGACGCGCAGGCGCAGCGCGCTGCTTCGGCATATCGCTTCGTCACGCCAGGCGCGCTGAGTGTCGCCGTCGCGCCATTCGCGCCGCCCATCGCGACTTACGCAACCGACGCGCGCAGCATCGTGGGCGCCGACCCGGACTACGCGCAACTGCTGGCCGACGCGCTGGGGCTGGCCATCAACTTTGTCCCCGTCGCGTGGGCCGACTGGCCGCTGGGCCTCACGAGCGGCAAATACGATGCGGTGATCTCAAACGTTGGCGTGACCGAGGCGCGCAAGCGCAAGTTCGACTTCACGACTTATCGCCTGGGTTTGCACGCGTTTTACGTGGGATCGCATAGCCCGATCCAGTCGATTCGCAAACCTGAGGATATTGCGGGCCTGCGCGTCATCACCGGGTCGGGCACGATCCAGGAGCGCATCCTGATCGAATGGAACCGGCGCAACGTCGCGCGGGGTTTGAAGGCCGCGCAATGGCTCTATTTCGACGATCGCGCGTCGTCGCGCCTCGCACTCGTTTCGGGTCGCGCCGATGCCGAACTGAATCCCGACGCGCCGCTCGCCTACGAGGCCGCCACGCAGGGCGGGATCCGCAAGGTCGGCACTGTCAACGCGGGCTGGCCGGATAACGCCGATGTGGCGGTCGCCACGCGCAAGGACAGCGGCCTTGCGCCCGCGCTCACGCTTGCGACGAATAACCTGATCCATAGCGGCCAGTATCGCGCAGCGCTCGCGCGCTGGGCCATCGAATCCGAAGCCGTCGCCCAGGCGCAAACCAACCCGCCGGGCCTGCGTGACGCCTGACCACTCACATTCCCTACTCAAGAACCATGTGCGCCGCTCATATCGAACACATTGCTTTTCTCACGCCGGCAAACTATCGCGACGACGCGCCGCGCGCGGGCATCGAGGCCGCGCTCCGACTCTTTGAACTCGGCGAGAAACTGGGTTACGACAGCGCCTGGGTGCGCCAGCGGCACCTGGAGCACGCGGTGTCGTCGGCATCGACGTTTCTTGCGGCGGCAAGCCAGCGCACCACGCGGATCGGCCTGGGCGCAGCGGTGATCCAGATGGGCTACGAAAACCCGTTTCGTCTCGCGGAGGATCTCGCGAGCGTGGACGTGCTTTCAGGCGGACGCCTTAACGTCGGCCTGAGCGCGGGCGCGCCAGGACATGGCGCGCTGTTGGGCGAGCGCCTGTTCGACGCCGATCCCACGCTGATCGACTTCACGCACGCGCGCGTCGAACGGCTGCGGCGCAACCTGAGCGGCGAGTGGCTGGGCGACGAGGACAGCTTCGTCGAGTCCGCGGCGGGGCGCGTGCGTCCGCGCATCACGCCGCATGCGCCGGGGCTGGCCGCGCGCCTGTGGTATGGCGGCGGTTCGCAGCGCTCGGTCGAATGGGCCGCGCGCAATGGCTTCAACCTGCTGATCGGCAACATCACGACGGGCGAGGGCACCGACGATTACCGCGAGGCGCAATTGCGCCAGCTCGACATTTACCGGCAGCACTGGCGCGGCGCGCAGCCGCCGCGCGTGGCGCTCGGGCGCGTGATCGTGCCGTTCGACAGCGCCGATGCCGATACGCGCGAGCGTTATCGCGCCTTTGCCGCGGGACGTCACGAGCGCACGCTCGCGCCGAAAGGCGAGCGCCGCACCGTCTTCGTGCCCGATATCGTCGGCACGTCGGACGAGATTCTCCAGCAATTGCAGGCCGATCCGGTGCTCGCGCAGGTGAGCGAGTTGCGGCTTGAATTGCCCTACGATCTGCCGTTCGAAAACTATCGTCAGATTCTTGAAGATTTTGTCACGCGGATTGCGCCCGTATTACGAGGCAAGCCGTCCACGCGGATTGCGGCGTGATGCGCTGTGTTGAATAAATCGTTATCCTGATCAAATAAAAGGAGCCGCTCCACATGAGCCAGGACTTGCTGCTGTTGCTGGAACCCGCCTTCACCGACCCGAAACATCCCGGCGAGCAGTTTGTCTGCCCGCACGGCCTATCCATTGAAGGGCTGCTCGCGAGCGACCCGGCGCGGGCGGCCCGGCTCGACGTGAAGCGCGTGGCGTTCGCGCGCCCGCGTCCCGACGTGATCGCGGCGCTCGACGAAGCCCATCAAGGCTTGCCCGCGCTCGTGCTGGGCGACGAACACCCGGTGCCGGACGACGCGCTGTCGCTCGGCGACACGCGCTTCGTCACCGACCCCAAGCGCATTCTCGCGCTGCTGGCCGAACGCCACGGCTTTCCGAAGGTGCATTGATGGCGCACGAGGCGTTCGTCTATGTCAGCGTCCGCGACCCGCGCGCGCAACCGCTGCTCGCCGAGCTTGCCGACGAATATCGCAGCCGCTATTCGGACGTGATCGCGCCGGAAGATCTCGCGCACGAAATGACGCGTTACCCCGACGAGGACTTCGCGCAGCCGCGCGGCGCCTTCGTGCTGCTGCTGCGCGATGGGGTGGCCGTGGCGGGCGGCGCATTCATGCCGCACGCGGACGCAGGCACGGCGGAGTTCAAGCGCATCTGGGCCAGCCGCCACGAGCGCCGCCAGGGCCTCGCGCGCCGCGTGCTGGTGGAACTGGAAGCGCAGGCGGCGCGTCAGGGCTATACGCGCGTGTTCCTCGGCACCGGGCCGCGCCAGCCTGAGGCCGTGGGCCTGTATACCGGGAGCGGATACACGCTGCTTTCGGCGCACGATTTCGGCGACGTCCACCCGCCTGGCTACCACTTCGAAAAGCTTCTGCCTGTGCTGCAGGAAGCACAGGCCTAGCCATCTCAGGCGCGCCCCGTCAAGCGGCGCGCTTTTCGAACACGTCCTTGAACACCGGCATGGCCGAAAACGCCATCGGCCAGCCCGCGTAAAACGCGAGCTGCGTGAGCGCCTCGGCGGCTTCGGGCTGGCTCAGGCCATTGTCCATCGCACGATTGAGGTGATACGGAATCTGTGCGCTCTGGCCGTTGGCCACCAGCGCGCTCACCGTCACCAGGCTGCGGTCGCGCGGCGCGAGGCCGGGACGCAGCCAGAGATCGCGGAACAGCGCTTCTGTGGTGTAGTGGACGACGCCCGGTGCCGTGGCGCCGAAGGTCTCGCCAACCACTTTCTCGCGCTGCGCTTCGGCGGCTTCGTTGAGCGGCAGCATTTCGACGTCGGCGCACGGCAATTGATCTGCGCCGATGCCGCGCTCCTTGAACGCCTCGCCGACAATCGCCGTGGCCGCCGTCGCGGTGCCCCAGCCCGAGTAAAACGCGAGATGCGTGACGAGCTCCGACAGCTCGGCGGGCGTGACGCCGTGGTCGAGCGCGAGACGCACCTGGAACGGCAGCTCGGCCGTATGGTGACGCGCGATGAGCGCCGCGACCGTCACGATGCTGCGGTCGCGCGGCGAAAGCGGCGCGCGCTTCCATACGCCGTCGAGAACCGTGTCCGACGTGTAGCGGGCGAGCGCGGGCGAAACGGCTTGCGTGGCGTTGAATGTGGTCATCGGCATGATTGGGAATCCTTTGTATATGCGGAGCGTGCGGCGGGCGCAAAAGGTAACGCAGAAACGAAACGGGACGGCCATTGGCATGAAGCCGGCCGTCCCGTTTCTTTTGCTGTGTCGATTACACCGTCACCGCCCTCGACTCTAGCATCGTGCGAGCGTGCGATTAAGAGGCGACGCTTGCATACGCTTATCGATGGGATTCATGAATCGATGCCGTGAATGGCACTAGAATCGGCCATTACACCTTGGCTTCGGTGGGCAGCGATTCATATTCCGCAAGGCGGTCGCGCTCTTCCAGGTACGGCGTGCGGTAACCCGAATTCACGCCCCAGAAGTAGAAGCCCAGCGAGAAAACCGCCACCACCAGCATGTCCCAGCCGTAAGGAATCACGTCATAGCCGCCAAACTGCTTGCTGCCGATCAGCGACAGAACCGCCATCACCGGCAGGTAGGCGCACAGCCACCATGCGGCTTTCAGGTCTTTGCCCCAGCCCGCCCAGCCTTCCTTGCCCTGGAAGTAGAAGTACACCGGCAGCGCGACGACCATCAGCAGGATGATTTCGCCGGTCAGCGGCCACTTGGCCCAATAGAGGATCATCGATGCGCAGACGAAGGCGAACGGCGCGATCACTTTCATGAGCGGCACGCTCAGCGGGCGCTCGATATCGGTGGCGGCGCGCTTGAGCGCCATCAGGCTGATCGGGCCGGTGAGGTACGAGATCACGGTGGCGACGGAAATCACCGCTGCCAGCGAGCTCCAGCCACGGAAGAAGAACATGAAGATGAACGACACGGCCAGGTTGAACCACATTGCCTGGCGCGGCACGCCGTAGAACGGATGCACATTGCCGAACATCGCGGGCATCGTGTTGTTGCGCTCCATCGCGTAGATCATGCGCGAGGTCGTGGCCATATAGGTCGTGCCGGTGCCGCTCGGGCTGACAAACGCATCGACGTAAAGGAGGATTGCGAGCCAGTTCAGGTTCAGTGCAATCGCGAGTTCCGCGAACGGCGACTTGAAGTTGAACGTATTCCAGCCCTTCATGACGTCCGAAGGCTCGACCGCGCCGATATACGCGATTTGCAGCAGCACGTAAATCACGAGCGCGCAGAGAATCGAGCCAATCACCGCGAACGGCACGCTCTTCGACGGATTGCGCGCTTCGCCTGCGAGATTGATCGGGCTCTGGAAGCCGTTGAACGCGAACACGATGCCGCTCGTCGCGACTGCCGTGAACACGGCCGACCAGCCATAAGGCGCGAACGTGCTGGCTTCGCCGAAGTTCTCGTGATGGAAGCCCGTCGCCATGAGGCCAGCAATCGTCAGGCCCGGAATGATGAACTTGAAGATCGTGATGGCGCTATTGGCGCGTGCAAAGACTTTCACGCCCCAGTAGTTCAGCATGAAATAGACGATCACGAGCAGCGCGGAAAGGAACAAGCCTGAATGCGTGAGCTCGCCGTTCACGAACAACGCGTGCGCCCAGGGATAGGGCCACGTGCTCATGTATTGAATGGAGGCTTCGGCTTCGATGGGAATCACCGAAACAATTGCGATCCAGTTGGCCCATGCGCTGATAAAGCCCACCAGCGCGCCGTGCGAGTAGCGTGCATAGCGAACCATGCCGCCCGATTCCGGGAACATCGCGCCGAGTTCGGCATAGGTGAGTGCGATGGCCAGGATGACCACGGCGCCGATGATCCACGCACAAATCGCAGCGGGGCCTGCAATCTTCGCGGCCTTCCACGCACCGAACAGCCAGCCGGAGCCGATGATCGACCCAAGGCCGGTAAACATCAGCGCGAACGGGCCAATATGTCGTTTTACAGAACTGCTCACGTCATCTCCTCATGTCCAGATCGCGGGATATCGCAGCGGGTTGCGCGGCGATTCCCGTCGTCGTTACGGGCATTCGCGCCGGCTCTTCCTGCATGGCGCGTGTGTCATGCGCGATGCGTGGCCGCCTGCGGATAGCGGCGGCAGGGCCTGGCTTGAATGCCGAACGCGGATACTCGGGGGAGGCAAAGTCTGCGTCCAATGCTGAATACACATAGCGTCATGCGTAAATTGCATGAGGTGAGAAAAGATGCAGACAGGTCAGCAGATTCTTTCGCGCGATGCGCATGAATGAAGTCGGGCGCACGCGACCGGCACCGATAGAAAGTTATTCATTTGAGATTTTCAGGCACGAAAGGCGGATTTTTCGGCATGGCCGGATGGGGCCCTTGCCACTAGACTCGGAAGGTCGTGCGCGAACGAGCGTGCGGGTTTTGCTCGTCCCGTTGTTCCCTTCTGCGCTTGTATTTCAGCAATTTCTTTCAACAAGTCCAACAACATCCAGCCGGTTCGCGCGCGAGCGCAGGACGCGGCGATCCCCACAAGAAAGGTCGACGATCATGGTAGACATTGTGATTAATGGTCAGCGTCATCAATTCGATGGCGATGCCGAGATGCCGCTGCTCTGGTATCTGCGCGACGAACTTGGCCTCACCGGCACCAAGTTCGGCTGCGGCATGGCGCTGTGCGGCGCCTGCACCGTGCATCTGGACGGCCAGCCCGCGCGCGCCTGCGTGACGCCCATCGGAGCGATCGCGGGCCGCAGCGTGACGACGATCGAGGCGATTCACGAACAGAAAGCCGGCGCGGCCGTGCAGGCCGCGTGGATCGAAAAGCAGGCGCCCCAGTGTGGCTACTGCCAGTCGGGGCAGGTGATGTCGGCGGTCGCGCTGCTCAAGACCAAGCCCAATCCCACCGATGCCGATATCGACGACGCCATGAGCGGCAACATCTGCCGCTGTGCGACCTATCAGCGGATTCGCGCCGCGATCCACGAAGCTGCGGAGGCGCTCAAGCATGCGTAACCTGAAACCCGAACAGGGCGCGCAACGCGTGACGCTCTCGCGCCGCCAGTTTCTTGCGGGCATGTCGGCGCTGACGCTGGCGGTCGGCTTTCGCGGCGGCCTCGCGGTTGCGGCCACGCTCGATCCCGCCAAAAACGCCACGCAGTTCAGCTTCGAGCCGAACGCCTTTATCCGCGTCGATGCGCAAGGCCACGTCACGGTCATCGCCGAGTATCTGGAGATGGGCCAGGGCACCTTCACGGGCCTGGCGACGCTGGCCGCCGACGAACTGGACGTGTCGCTCGACAAGGTCAGCGTCGAGGCCGCGCCCGCCGACGTCAAGAAGTACGCCAATCCCATGTTCGCCGCGTTCGGCTGGACGCTCCAGGCCACGGGCGGCAGCACGGCGATGGCCGGCGCGTGGAAGCAGATGCGCGAAGCCGCCGCCGCCGCGCGCCTGATGCTGGTGAGCGCCGCCGCGAAGCAATGGAAGGTCGATCCGGCCACGTTGCAGGTCGAGGACGGCGTGATCGTCCACGCGGCCTCGGGACGCCGTGCGGGTTACGGCCAGTTCGTGAGCGCCGCCGCGCGCGAGCCGGTGCCCGCGAAAGTCGCCGTCAAGCAGGCCGCCGATTTCAAGCTGATCGGCAAGCCCAATACGAAGCGCGTCGATATTCCGGCGAAGGTGAACGGCTCGGCCATCTACACGCAGGACATGAAGGTGCCCGGCATGCTGGTGGCCGTGATCGCGCATCCGCCGCGTCTGGGCGGCAAGGTGCGCCATGTCGATGCGAGCAGGGCGAAGGCGATTCGCGGCGTGGTCGCGGTCGTGCAGGTGCCCGGCGACGACGAAGTGCAGGGCGGCGTGGCCGTGCTCGCGCACAACACGTGGATCGCGCGCCAGGGCCGCGACGCGCTCGACATTACGTGGGACGACAGCCACGCGTTCACGTTGAGCTCGACGGATATCTTCAGCCAGTTCCGCACGCTCGCCGACCAGCCCGGCAACGTGGCCGAGCAGCGCGGCAAGGTGCTCACGGCCGCGCCGGAAGGCGGCAAATATATCGAGGCCGTCTACGAGCAGCCCTATCTCGCGCACGCGCCGATGGAGCCGATGAACTGCCTGATCCAGTGGCAGGGCGATCGCTGCGAGATCTGGAACGGCGAGCAATGGCATACCGCCGACCAGGCGATGGCCGCGAAGGAGCTGGGCCTCAAGCCCGAGCAGGTGACGATTCATCAGCTCTATGCGGGCGGCAGTTTCGGCCGCCGCGCCAATCCGCATTCGGACTTCGTGCGCGAGGCGGCCCGCGTGGTGCGCGCGGCGCACGCGCAGGGCGTGAATGCGCCCGTGAAACTCGTGTGGATGCGCGAGGACGACATGCGGGCGGGCTATTACCGGCCGCTCACGGTGCACAAGGTGCGTGTGGCCGTCGACCACGCGGGCAAGCTGGTGTCGTGGAACCACGATGTGGTCGGGCAGAGCTTCATGCAGTTGCCCAAGCCCGATTCGATCGATCCGGTGCTGGTCGAAGGCGCCGCCGATATCCCTTATGCGATTCCCAATTTCCGCGTCGCGCAGCACAAGGCGAAACTGCCCGTGCAGACGCAGTGGATGCGCTCGGTCGGTCACACGCATTCGGCGTTTGTCGGCGAGACCATGATGGACGAAGCCGCGCGTGCGGCTGGTCAGGATCCCTATGCATTCCGTCACGCGCTGCTCGCGAGCATGCCGCGCCATCGCGGCGTGCTGGAACTCGTGGCGCAGAAGGCGGGCTGGTCGACGCCGCTTAAGGCTGGCCCGCAGGGCACGCGGCGCGGGCGCGGGATCGCGCTGCAACTGGCGTTCGGCACCTATGTCGCGCAGGTGGCGGAAGTGACGGTGCAGCCCGATGGCGCGTTCACGGTGGATCGCGTGGTGTGTGCGGTCGATTGCGGCATGGTCGTGAACCCGGACATTGTCGCGACCCAGGTGGAAGGCGGGATTGGCTTCGGCCTCACGTTCCTGCGCACGGCCATCACGTTCGACAAGGGGCATGTCCGGCAGGGCAATTTCAACGATTACCCGGTGCTGCGCATGAGCGGCATGCCGGTGGTCGAGGTGCATATCGTGCCGTCGAAGGAAGCGCCGACCGGCATTGGCGAGCCCGGCGTGCCGCCCGCCGCACCCGCCGTGGCGAATGCGCTGGCCGCTGCGACCGGCGCGACGATCCGCGCGCTGCCGCTAGGCGATTCGCTGCGCCCGGCGTGAGCCTCGTTTGCCTTGAACCGACAACATTAAAAGCACCCACACATCGTGAAAATTCGCAGAATCATCGGCTATACGGCGCTCGCGGCTGCCGTGGCCGCCGCCGTCCTGTGCGGCCGCGCCTGGCTCGCACCGGCGGGCAGCGAGCCGCAGCCGCCCGTGGCGGGCACGCCCGCCGACCTGGCGGCCAGCGTCGCCCACGGCGAGTACCTTGCCAAAGCGGCCGATTGCGTCGCCTGCCACACCGCGCAAGGCGGCACGCCCTACGCGGGCGGCCGCGCGTTCAAGCTGCCCTTCGGCACGATCTACGCCACCAATCTCACGCCGGACAAGGACACCGGCATTGGCGACTGGAGCGACGACGCCTTCGTCAAGGCCGTGCGCGCGGGCATAGGCTCGCACGGCAATCTCTATCCGGCGATGCCCTATACCTCGTACACGCAGCTCAGCCGCGCCGACGTGCTGGCGATCAAGCAGTACCTGCTGACGCTGCCCGCCGTGCATCAGGCGCCGCCCGCCAACGACCTGTCGTTCCCGTATAACCAGCGCTGGGGCATGGCCGCGTGGAACGTGCTGTTCTTCCACGAGCAGCGCTTCGCGACCGATCCGGCGAAGAGCGTCGAATGGAACCGCGGCGCGTACCTGGCCACGGCGCTGGGCCATTGCGGCGAGTGCCATACGCCGCGCAACGTGGGCTTCGCGATGAAGTCGCGCGACTATCTGTCGGGCGCGGAAATCGAAGGCTGGAAGGCGTACAACACGACCTCCGACCAGAGCTACGGCATTGGCGCGTGGAGCGACCAGCAGGTCGCGCAGTACCTGTCGCTTGGTCATGCGCCGGGACGCAGTTCGGCGGCGGGCCCGATGGGCGAGGTTGTCGAACATAGCCTGCAATACCTGACGCCCGGCGATATCTCGGCGCTCGTCACGTACCTGCGCAGCGTCGCGCCCGCGACCGGCGCGCAGGCGGGCGAGGCCGCGACGATCACGCTCGATCCGTCGGCGGCGCGTGCTTCGAATGCGGTATTGCCGGGGGCAGGCGCCAGCACGCCCGCGCTCGAACGCGGCCAGCGGCTCTTTGCAGGCGATTGCGTGGGCTGTCACCAGTGGAACGGCGCGGGCCGCCAGAGCGACTATGCCTCGCTCGTGGGCAGCCACGCGGTCAACGATCCGTCGGGCGCGGCGCTCGTGCAGGTGCTGCTCAACGGCACGTCGCTGACGGTGAATGGCCGCTTGCAGCAGATGCCGGGCTTTGGCGGCGCGTACAGCGACTCGGATATCGCGGCGGTGGCTAATTTCGTGCTGAGCCATTTCGGCTCGAAGGAAGGCACGGTGACGGCGCAGCAGGTCGCGAAGCTGCGCACGGCGCAGTAAAAGCAAGAGCAGGCCGGGCGCTTCGCCGCCTGGCCTGTCGAGCCCGTTACATACGTTAGCGCGACGTCAACGCATCGGCGGCCGCGACGATGGCGCCTTGCAGCGCGGCGTCGTGGCCGAACGCGGCGATGCAGACTTCGGGCGGGCAAGGCACGGCGCGGCGCACGAGCGCCTCGATGCGCGCCGCCACGGCGGGCACGCGCGCCATGCCGCCGCCGATGGCGATGCGCGCGGGGTCGAGCATGATCGCCACGTTGGCCACATGCAAGGCGAGCGCATCGAGTGCGTCGTCGATCAACGCCGCCATTTCTGGCTGCGTTGCCGCAAGCGCGAACGCTTCGCGCGCGCTCACCGCACGGCCGAGCAGCGCCGACGCCCGCGCGGCTATCCCCGCGCCCGAAACATGCTCTTCGAGCGGCGCAGCGCCATCGGCGAAATGACGCTCGCCGGGCACGCCGCGCAGCAGGTAGCCGATTTCGCCCGCCGCGCCGTGCGCGCCGCGCAGCACGCGCCCGCCCACGACAGCGGCGGCGGCCAGTCCCGTCCCCATGTTCACGTAGAGCCCGCAATCGACGCCCGCGAGCGCGCCGTCACGCGCTTCCGCGAGCGCGGCGGCCTTCACGTCGGTTTCCACGCTCACGCTCGCCACGTCGAAGGCGTCGCGCAGCACGTCCTTCAACGCGAGCCGTTCCCAGCCCGGATTGTTGGGCGCGAGGCGAATGCCGTCCGGCTCGACGATGCCGGGCGTGACGGCGGCGATGGCGCGCAGCGGCGCGCCGGTCTGCGCGGCGGTGGCTTCGACCAGTTCGCGCGCCGCGGCGAACGTGCGCTGCATGACGCGCTCGGCCCCTTCGCTGGCGAGCGTCGCGATCTCGCGCGTCTGGAGGCGTCGGCCTGCGCCGCTCGCCGTCGCCATCGCGATCTTGGTGCCGCCGAAATCGATGGCGAGCGCGAATGGCGACGAAGCGCCATACCTGTCGTTGTCTTTCATGGTGCGATTCTTCAAGCGTAGTTAGTGCTGTGCTGCGTCTTCGGCGCGCTGGCGTTCGAGGAACACTTCGCGCACGTTCTTCGGCCCGAACGGCCATTGGCGGGCGAAGCGCGCCCAGATCAGGAAGGCAATGAGCCCAAGCACGATCCAGCCCGTCGACATCAGTTGCGACTGACGGTCGGTCGCGTAGAACACATAGAGCCAGCCGATCAGCGCGAGCACGCTGGGCAGCGGGTAGAGCCACTGACGATAAGGACGGCGAAGCGTCGGCTGGCGGCGGCGCAGCACGGTGAGCGCGGCAATCTGCGCGACCGACTGGAGCAGTACCGCCACGGCCACCAGCATGTTGATGACGGTGGTGAGGTCGAAGAACGTGCCCGCGGCGGTCACCACACCCATCACGAGCAGCGCCACATGCGGGAAGTCGTGCTTTGCATGGAGCTTGCCGAACGCGGCCAGAAAAACGCCGTCACGTGCGGCGTGAAACGGCACGCGCGAGCCGCCCAGCAGACCGGCGAACACGGATGCGAACGCGGCAATCAGGATCAGCACCGTGACGATGGCCGCTGCGGCATGGCCCCAGTTGCGCTCGACCACGAGCGAGGCAACCGAGGTCGACTTGGCCACCTCCTGCCACGGCACCGTGCCGATCACGCCGATGTTCATGGCCAGGTAGAACACCATCATCGCGAGGATCGACACGATGATCGACGCGGGCATCGTGCGGCCCGGATTCTTGAGTTCGTCGCCCATGTAGGCCGTGGTGTTGTAGCCCGCGTAATCGTAGATCGCGATGATCAGCCCCGCGCCCAGCCCGGTGAAGAACTTGCCGATGTTGCCGGCGTCGGGCGGCAGCGCCATCGCCATGTGCAGGTGGAAATCGGAGTAGGCCGCCGCCGTCGTGAGGCCGACCGCGAGCACCATGATGATCCACAGGATCGAGCTGAGCGTGCGGATCGACTCGATGCGGCGATACAGCGCCAGCACCACGAGCGCGACCACGACAATGCCCAGCGCGTGCGCCTGCCACGGCGCGAGATTCGGCAGGAAAAAGCCCAGGTACTGCACGAAGCCGATGATGCCCGTGCTCATGATGAGCGGGATCGACAGCATGGCCGTCCAGACGAACAGGAAGGGCATGAGCTTGCCGGTGCGGTACTGGAACGCCTCGCGCACGTAGAGATAAGTGCCGCCCGCGCCCGGCATGGCCGCGCCCAGTTCGGCCCAGACGAGGCCGTCGGCCATCGCCAGCAGCGCGCCGCAGATCCAGCCGATCACGGCGAGCGGCCCGTTCATCACCGCCACGATGGCCGGGATCGTGAGGAACGGCCCGACGCCGCAAATCTGGATCATGTTGACCGCGATGGCCGGAAAGAGGCCAACCGAGCGGCGGAAGTGCGGGGTATCGGCGGCGGGGCCCGTCGATGCGCGGGCCGCGTCGGCGCCGCGGCTGTCGGCTTCGGCCTGCCAGGTGGAATCGCCCATTACTGTGTCTCCATGCGGCGCGCGCCGCGTTCTCGTCGAGGGGAAAGGCTCTGTCGGGACAGCGTCGCCGCGTCTTTTGAGTGCTTTGACGGCTTGATGGGCGAATGATAGGAAAGTTTCTTTACGAAATCAATTGCGTCAAAATCGGGGAGAACCCGAGTTTGTCCCGCAACGTCGAACCTTGCCGCGCAGCCGTGCGCGTTGATAGGATCGGGCACCCCATCAGGCATCCAATCAGGCATCCAATCGAGCGCTGCGCGCACCACGCAGCGGAACACGCATGAACCAGCCTCACCGCAGCCCTTCCTCGTCCGCACCCGTCACGCGCGGCCCGGCCTTCGTGCGCCAGGACAACGAGTGGGCGATCTATCAGCATCTTTTGTCGCTTGCGCCGGCGTCCAGTCCGCAACTGGCGGACAGCACCGGCTTGTCGAAGGTGACGGTCAACGCCGCGCTGGCGAACCTGGAACGGCTTGGCCTTGTCGAGCAGAGCGGCGTGCGCGAGGGCAGCGCGGGCCGCGCGCCCCGGCTCTATATGCCGCGCGCGCGGGCGGGATTCGTGCTGGCCATCGACGTGGGCGCGGCCTGGGTGCGCGGCGCGCTCGCCGATCTCACGGGCAGCGTGAGCGCACGCGTGCAGTTGCCCACGCCTGCCGATCCGTCGAAGCTCGTCGGCGAGATCGTCGCGGTGCAGCGTGCGTTGCTGGCCGAGCAGGGCATCGAGGCCGACGACGTGCTGGCGACCGTGTTCGGCTCGCCGGGCGTGTTCGACGCCAAGGATGGCCGCCTGCATCTCGCGCCCAATCTGCCCGACTGGGAGCGCGCCGATCTCGTGCCCGCATTGCGCGAAGCGCTGGGCGCGGACACGGTGTTCGAGAACGACATCAACCTCGCGGCGCTAGGCGAGCAGGCGCATGGGATCGGGCGCGGCGTCGAGAACTTCGTGTTCATGTCGATCGGCACGGGCGTGGGTCTCGGGATCATCGCCAACGGCAAGCTGCATCGCGGCGCGCATGGCTTCGCGGGCGAGATCGCGGTGTTGCGGCCCGCGCCGCTGCTGTCTCTACAAGGCGCGCCGTCAGTCGAGCCGGGGCAGGACGAAGCGAACTTCGAATCGTTTGCCGCCGCGAAAGGCGTGGTGGCGCACGCACGCCGTCTTGGCCTCGCCGTGTCGAACGCCGAGGCCGTGTTCGTCGCCGCGCAGCAAGGCGATGACCGTGCGCTGGCCTGTGTTGCAGAGGAAGCGCGCCAGCTTGCGTGGGGCCTTGCGGCGATCATTCCGGTGCTCGATCCGGCGCTGGTCGTGCTGGGCGGCGGCATCGGCCATAGCGGCACGCTGCTGCTGCCTGCGATCCGCGCGCAGCTGGCGGCGTGGCTGCCGATCCCCGTGCCCGAACTGGCGATCTCGACCACGGGCACCGATGCGGTGTTGCTCGGCGCAATCGTGCAGGGCGTGGTGCTCGCGCGCGTGAAGGCGTTCGAGCGCATCGGCCATGAGGTGAGGGAGTTGCCGCTTTAGCGCCTTAAAGCATCCGTTGCAGCACGCCATTGCGCGCGATCCACTGATGCTTGACGACGGCCAGCACATGCAGCACGACCAGCGCGGCCAGGACTGCGCAACTCGCGCGATGGAACGCGAAGAGCTGTGCGGTGAGCGCGCCTGGCCCGAACGGCGTCGGAATCTCGATCAGGCCGAAGAACGCATAGCCATTGGGCACCATCAGGTAGCCGCTCGCCAGCACGGCGAAGATCGTCAGATACAGCAGCCGATGCACGCCGTGCGCAATCGCGCGCTGCGTGGCGGACACGCCGGGCAAGGCACGCGGCGCCGCGCGCACCGACGCCCACCAGACCCGCAGCGGAAACAGCACGATCAGCACGGTCGCAATCGACATGTTCAGGTGCGAGAGAAACTCGCGCAGCGGGCCATCGGGAAGCCGCGCGAGCGCATAGCCCGCGAGCGTGGCGTACAGGATCGCCGCCGCGAAAATCCAGTGCAGCAGGCGGGCGAGACCGTCGTAGCGATCCGCTTGCGCCGCCGTTTCAACTACGCCTTGCGCCAACACGCGTTCGACCGTTTCCATCTTCCGCACGCCGAAAAAACGCAAATGATAATCAACTGCATTGACAATTTGATTACGCCCTCAATCGCGCGGCACGCCGAATGCTGGCTCCTTTCGCAAGTCAGCCCCATTTCATGGGAGGAGCGTAGCGATGAGCACAATCGAACTGCCCGACGTCGACCCTGCTGAAGACCCGCCCAGGCGGCACGAGCGCCCGTCGCCGGACGATGCGCCGCCGATCCTGCCATCGGAACAATCGCGCCCGTTTGGCGACGCCGTGCCCGCACCGAAAGAGCCGGGTCTCGATCAGCCGCTGCCGCCCAAGACGCAGCCTGCCGATGCGGAACCGCCTGCACCCCAGGCGCGCCCGGATGAACCGCCCGATCTGCCGCCGGAAGACATCAACGTGCCGATTGGCGACGCCGTGCCCGCGCCGACCGAGCCCGGGCTCGACCAGCCGTTGCCCGAGAAAAAGTCGCTGACGCCTTGAACGGCCGCGTGACAGGGCGAATGACCGCCCGCGCCCGAAACGACAATCCGACAATCGCCGCCCATGTGCGGCGATTTTTTTCGCTGGAGTACCCTGCTAGCGCGTTACTCACACCCCTCACAAGCGACCCACATCCCCCCGGCGGCGTGCAAAGCACGCCGCGCTTCCCCCTTCAAGGATCAAGGAGCAGACGATGCCAACCATGCAGGCAGTGCAGGTAGCGAAAGCAGGCGGACCGCTGGAACTCGTCGAACGCGACATCCCAGAACCGGCCACGGGCCACGTGCTGATCAAGGTGCAGGCGTGCGGCATTTGCCATAGCGATTCGCTGACGAAGGAAGGCCAGTGGCCTGGCCTGCAGTTTCCGCGCGTGCCGGGTCACGAGATCGCGGGCGTGATCGAGCGCATGGGCGCGGGCGTCGAGGGCTGGAGCGTGGGCCAGCGCGTCGGCGTGGGCTGGCACGGCGGACACTGCGGCCATTGCGAGCGCTGCCGCCACGGCGACTTCGTGCTTTGCCAGAACGCGCAGGTTCCCGGCATCAGCTACGACGGCGGCTACGCGCAGTACATGGTCGCGCCGCAGGAGGCGCTCGCGCGCATGCCCGACGATCTCTCCGATGTCGATGCGGCGCCGTTGCTCTGCGCGGGCATTACCACCTTCAACGCGCTGCGCCACAGCGGCGCGCGCGCGGGCGACGTGGCGGCGATCCTCGGCATCGGCGGGCTGGGGCATCTGGGCGTGCAGTTCGCGCGCAAGATGGGTTTCGTGACGGTGGCGATCGCGCGCGGGCAGGACAAGGCGCCGCTTGCGAAGCAACTGGGCGCGCATCACTACATCGACAGCTCGGCGCAGGACGTCGGCGCAAGCTTGCAGGCGCTGGGCGGCGCGCGCGTGATCCTGGCGACCGTCACCAATGGCGAGGCGATGAGCGCGGCGCTCGCGGGCCTGGGCGTGAACGGCAAGCTCATCATGGTGGGCGTGGCGCAGGAGCCGGTCGAAGTGCCGGTGACGCAGTTCATCATGGGGCGGCAGTCGGTGCAGGGCTGGCCGTCCGGCACGGCGGCGGATTCGCAGGAGACCCTGGCGTTCAGCGCGCTCTCGGACGTGAAGCCGATGATCGAGGAATATCCGCTTGAGCGCGCCGCCGAAGCCTACGACCGCATGATGAGCGGCAAGGCGCGTTTTCGCGTGGTGCTGACGCCGGGTAAGCACTAGGCCCGACGCGCGGCGGCAACGCTAAAGGTGCAATCGCGGGCAGCCGATATAGAGGTGTTGAACCCGGCGGCCGGCCCGCGCCTGCCGCCGTGGATTTTTAGGCCTCGCCTTCGTTTTAGCCTTCGTTTAGCCTTCGGGCCGCCTGCACCGAATGAACAAGCAGATCACCTCACGGCGTCCCACCCGCTTGCATCGCTGGATCGCGTTCGGTCTGGCATTGGGCATCGGCATGCTGGTGGCGGCGGTGTTGCCCTATGCGGGCGAAATGCTGCCCGCCTGCACGGCGTTCGTGCCGATCTTCTGCACGGCGGTCGTGCTCACCGAGGCGATCACGTCGCTGCTCATGTGGGTGCGTTTCCGCATGGGCAAGTCGCCGATCGATGCGGCGCTGTCGGCGGCTTATGCGTTCAGCAGCCTGACGTGCGCGATTCAGTTGCTGATCTTTCCGGGCGTGTTTTCGCCCACCGGTCTGCTCGGCGCGGGCAAGCAGAGCGCCGTCTGGATCTGGGTGCTCTGGCACGGCGGCTTCCCGACGCTCGTGCTGCTCGGCTTCGCGGCGAACTGGCTCGCGCAGTCGCGCTTCCTGTTCCGCCTGAAGCACGCGCGTTTGCTGAGCCTGCTGGCGCTGGCGGGCAGTCTGACCGGCTGCGTGATCGCGGTGCGTTTCAGCGACGCGCTGCCCATGCTCATCAAGGACGGCTCCTATAGCCTGCTGCGCCACAGCCCCTTCGCGTTCTATGTCGTGATCGTGAGCGTGGCGGCGCTGGCCGCGCAACTCGCGAACGGGCGCCTGCGCACCGTGCTCGACGTCTGGTTCACGATTGCACTGCTGGCCTTTCTCGCCGATGTGACGTTGACGCTCGCCGGATCGGCGCGCTTTACGCTCGGCTGGTATGGGGCGCGGGTGGCGTCGGTGATCGCGTCGTCGGCGCTGCTGGCGGCGCTGCTCGTCGAGATTTCGATGCTGTATTCGCGGCTCGCGCGCATCAACGAGGATCTCGAAGAAAAGGCCAACCGCGATGCGCTCACGGGCCTCTACAACCGTGGCTGGTTCGACATGGCGTACGCGCGCGAATGCCTCGTCGCGCGCCATCAGGAGCAGCCTTTGTCGGTGCTGATGGTCGACGTCGATTGCTTCAAGCTGTTCAACGATACCTACGGCCATGCCGCGGGCGACGATTGCCTGCGCCTTGTCGCGAACGCGTTGCAGTGCTGCTTGCGGCGCCAGGGCGACGCCGTGAGCCGTTATGGCGGCGAGGAGTTCGTGGTGCTGCTGCCGGGCTGCGCGACGTCGTCGGCGGTATCGATTGCGGAGGCCATGCGCAGCGCCGTGCGCAAGCTCGACATTCCCGCGAAGAGTCCAGCGGGGCGCGTGACGATCTCGCTGGGCGTGTTCACCTGCGAAGCGGGCAAGGCGCAGGCCGACGACCCGCTGCAATGCGCGGACGCGAATCTGTATCGTGCGAAGGCGGCGGGACGGGACAGGGTGGTGGCCGGGCGCTCGGCGAAGGGCCGGGGCGCCGGGAGTATCGGCCAGGGCGCGCTGGCGCGATGACCAATGTTTGATGGAAGCGCGCGGTCGATCGCGCGCTTCATGGTCTTGCCTAGTTGCGTTCCGGCAGGAACCAGTTCATCACGAGGGCGCAGATGCCGCCCGTGGCGACGCCCGACTCCAGCACGTTCTTGAGCGCGTGCGGCAGGCTGGTGAGAATCTCCGGCACCTGCGAGACGCCCAGGCCCAGCGCCAGCGACACCGCGATGATCAGCAGCGCGCGGCGGTCGAGCTTGATGCCCGAGAGAATATTGATGCCCGACGCGGCCACCGCGCCGAACATCACCATCGCCGCGCCGCCCAGCACCGGCTCGGGCACGGCCTGCAGGACGCCCGCGACGGGCGGGAACAGGCCGAGCACCACCAGCATGCCCGCGATCCACACGCCCACGTGACGGCTGGCAATGCCGGTCAGCTGGATCACGCCGTTGTTCTGCGCGAACACCGAGCTCGGGAACGTATTGAACACGCCAGCCAGCAGCGAATTCGCGCCGTTGACCAGCACGCCGCCCTTGATCCGTTGCATCCACAACGGGCCCTCGACGGGCTGGCGCGAGATCTTGCTGGTGGCCGTGACGTCGCCAATCGCTTCGAGCGAGGTGACGAGATAGATAATCAGCATCGGCACGAACAGCGACCACGAGAAGCCGATGCCGAAGTGCAGCGGCGTCGGGATCTGGAACAGCGCGGCCTCGCGCGCGCCCGTAAAGTCGAGACGACCGAGCGCGGCGGCCACCAGGTAGCCGACCACCAGCGCGATCACCAGCGCCGTGCTGCGCACCCAGACGATGGGCACGCGGTTGAGCACGATGATGGTGCCCAGCACGACGCCCGAGAGCGTGAGGTTCTCTACGCTTGCGAAATTGCCCTTGGCGATGGCGCCATAGCCGCCGCCCATGCTGATGAGGCCCACCTTGATGAGCGTGAGGCCGATCAGCAGCACCACGATGCCGGTCACGAGCGGCGTGATCAGGCGCTTGACGAACGGCAGGATGCGCGAGACCGCCATTTCGACGAACGAACCCGCAATGACCACGCCGAAGATCGCGGCCATCACGGTCTCGACCGGCGTGCCCTGCTTGACCATCAGGCTGCCGCCGGCGATCAGCGGGCCGACGAAGTTGAAGCTCGTGCCCTGCACGATCAGCAGCCCCGCGCCAAGCGGGCCGAAGCGGCGGCATTGCAGGAAGGTGGCGATGCCCGAAATCACGAGCGACATCGACACGATCAGCGTGGTGTCGCGGCTGGAGACGCCGAGCGACTGGCAGATCAGCAGGCCGGGCGTGACGATCGGCACGAGGATGGCCAGCAGGTGCTGGAGCGCGGCCACGAAGGCGATGGTGGGGGCGGGTTTGTCGTCGGGGCCGTAGACCAGGTCGCGGCCGGAGGGGGCGTCGTCGATGACGTGAGAGGCGGGTTGCGTGGGCGAAGCGGGTTGCATCGGGAAAGGCCGGTTGGAAGAAAACCCGGGATTTTAACGGTTCGCATTCGGGGCACAAACGAAACTCACGCGTAACTCAAGCGAAATGACGGTCTGGGCCTATGCATGCAGGGCGTTTCGGGGGCCGTTCATGAGAGAAGAGACGAGTCAGAACGGCGCTCCGGCGCGCGTCGAACTGGCACCTGAACCCCCGACGCACGTCGCGTGCGCGCATGCGTACGACGCTGGTGATCGCCCGGCATGAGGGGACGTGGAAGATCCGGCAGCACCATTTTTCAGTGCCGCCGCTTGCGCCGCCGGTCTGAAAATCCAGTCCATACGGAATCCTTATTAAATGCGCCACGCCCGCACCGCGCCGCGCGATATTCACCTGACAATATCCATTCATCGGACAAAATCGGTAAAAAAGATCGGGCACGGATTTCACTAAACTTTGCCCGCCTGGGGCCGTTAAGAAGGCATCACACTCACCTGAAGCTACCGTGTCCTTGCTCATCGGCTCCGATCGTCCCGCTACGCGCCCGCAGATCTTCATGGCCGGCTTCCAGCCTACCCATGCGGAGCCCTCAGTCGTCGAGTGGCTTTTGCATGACGATCAGGTCATGCGCGAGTGCTTTGGCCACGCCACCGGCATCCTCAAGTTCGTCACGGGCGCGGCATTCACGACGGTGACGCTGCTCGACGCCGCGCATCAGCACTTTTGCGGCGACCTGGACACGCTGGTCGCGAACACGCCGCGCGACAGCTCGCTGAGCGAGCACGCGTTGCGTAACGGCGGCGTGTTTGTCGTCGAGGACACGCGCGAGCGCGCCGACGTGCAGGGCTGCGATCTCGTGCAGTATCCGCCGCACGTGCGCTTTTTCGCGGGCGTGCCGATCCGCTTGCCGGACGGCGAGCCGATTGGCGCGCTCTGCGCCATGGATCCCGCGCCGCGCCGCATGGATGCGAATGCGCGCGGCGTGCTGCGCCACCTGGGCGAAATGATCGAGAACGATCTGCGCCTGCGCATGGCGTCCGCCGTCGATCCGCTCACGCAGCTGTTCAACCGCCGCAGCACGCTGGAGAGCGTACATCACCGCTGGCAGGACACGCCGGACGGCGAGGGCGTCGGCTCAGTGATGGTCGATATCGACTGGTTCAAGCAGTACAACGACACCTATGGCCATCCGGCGGGCGATGGCTGCCTGCGCGCGGTCGCGGAAGTGCTGCGCGAGGCCGCCGAAGAACACAACATGATCGCGGGCCGCGTGGGCGGCGAAGAGTTCGCGCTGCTGCTGACGGGCGTCGAACGCGCGGAGCTGGGCTTTGCGCTGGAGCGCGTGCGCGCGGGCGTGGAGCGGCTGGGCATCGAGCATCGCGGCTCGCCGCTTGGCGTCGTCACGCTGAGCATGGGCGCGACGCACACGTGGCGCAATGCGCCGTCCGATCATGGCTATCGCGATGCGTTCTGCGTGGCCGACGACGCGCTCTATGAGGCCAAGAAAGACGGGCGCAACTGCGTGCGGTTCGCCTGAAAAAACGGCGCGCCCGGCAAACCGGTCGCGCCAAACAGCTCAAACCAAACGACTCAGGCGCGCGCGGGCAATTCTCCCGACGTCATCTCGAACTGGAGCGCAGCAAGCTGCGCATAGAGCGGCGAGCTATGCAGCAGCTCCGCGTGCCGGCCTTGCGCGACGATGCGGCCATGCTCCATCACGACGATGCGATCGGCCTGCTGCACAGTGGCCAGACGATGCGCGATCACGAGCGTCGTGCGGTTCAGCGCGGCGTTGTCGAGCGCCGTTTGCACGAGCCGCTCGCTGGCCGCGTCGAGCGCGCTGGTGGCCTCGTCGAGCAGCAGGATCGGCGGGTTCTTCAGGATCGCGCGTGCAATCGCCAGGCGCTGGCGCTGGCCACCCGAGAGGCGCACGCCGCGTTCGCCAAGGAAGGTATCGTAGCCTTGCGGCAAGGCCTCGATGAACTCTGCCGCAGCGGCCATCCCGGCGGCGCGCTGGACTTCGGCGAGACTCGCATCCGGCATGCCGTAACGAATGTTGTCGAGCACGCTGCCCGAAAAGATCACCGACTCCTGCAGCACCACGCCAATCGATTGACGCAGCGCGTTGAGCGATACCTGCTGCGTGGGCACGCCATTAATCAGGATCTGGCCGGCTTGCGGGTCGTAAAAGCGCAGCAGCAATTGAAACAGCGTGGTTTTGCCCGCGCCCGAAGGCCCGACCAGCGCCACATGCTCGCCTGGCCGCACATCGAGCGTGAAGCCAGCCAGCGCGGCGACGCCGGGTCGCGACGGATAAGAAAAGCTCACGTTGTCGAAGCGGATCCCTTCGCCCTGTGCGGGCAGCGGCACGGTCGTTGCGGCTTCAACGACCGGCGAGCGCGCGCCCAGCAATTGCAACAGGCGTTCGGTGGCGCCGGCGGCGCGTTGCAGGTCGCCCCAGACTTCGGCAACCGCGCCGACGGCGCCCGCCGTGAACACCGCGTAGAGGATGAACTGGGACAACTGGCCCGCCGTCATGCGCCCGGCCAGCACCGACTGCGCGCCCAGCCACAGCACGAACACGATGGCGGCGAACACGAACACGATGACCACGGCAGTCAGGCCGGCCCGTGCGCGAATCCGCGTGAGTGCAGTTTCAAACGCTGTTTCGACCGCGCCGCCAAAGCGGCGCGTTTCGTAGCCTTCCTGCGTGTACGACTGCACGGTCGGCATGGCGTTGAGCACTTCGCCCGCGAGTGCGCTGGCATTGGCGACCTTGTCCTGGCTCGCGCGCGAAAGCTTGCGCACCCGCCTGCCGAAAATGACGATGGGCGCGACCACGACCACCAGCGTCGCAATGATGTAGCCGGACAGCACGGGACTCGTCGTGACCAGCATCGTTACGCCGCCGATCGTCAGCAACGCATTGCGCAAGCCGAGCGACAGGCTCGTGCCCACCACGGCCTGGATCAGCGTCGTGTCGGTGGTCAGGCGCGAAAGGACTTCGCCGGTCTGGGTGGTTTCGAAGAACTCGGGGCTCATGCGCATGACGTGGTCGTAGACCGTGCGGCGCAGATCGGCGGTGACGCGCTCGCCCAGCCACGACACCCAGTAGAACCGCAGCGCGGTCGCCGCCGCGAGAACCAGCGAGACGATAAAAAGCGCAATGAAATAGCGATCGATATGCGTGCGCTCGCCGCTGGCAAAGCCCCGGTCGATCAGGTACTTGAACGCGACGGGCAACGCCAGCGTCGCGCCCGCCGAGGTCAGGAGCGCGAGAAAAGCGAGCGCCCAGCGTCCGGCATAAGGCCGCAGAAAAGGGGCAAGTGCGAACAGCGGGGCAATACGTCTGGAGCGGGGAGCAGCATCGGGCATGAAGAGTCCTTGCCGTGGCAAAGGGAGGTCGAATAGAGGCTGGACGTACGGTATGGGTGCAGCAGCGGGCGCGGCAGCGGTGATTATCGTTCAATGCGCGCGCGGACAGCTTTCAGTCAACATGCAGTTTGGTTGCTGTTAGCTTGTCGTTAGCAATTTGACATGAACGTGCCGCGACACCCATAATTGCGCCGAATCTTTCGTGGGAGAGAGAGGCAACAAGGCCTCCGCCGAAGGCGCAAGCTCCCGGAATCGCTCAGGCACACGTACCACGAAAGAATTTCGCCGACTGGAGAGAGGTCGCGATTCATGCGCTGTTTGCGCACCTGATCGTGGCCCACCGAAGGGGCAGGCTCGCGCGCGAGCTGAAACTCTCAGGTAAAAGGACAGAGGGAGAGGCGTACAAGGCAGGCCCGAAATCCGCCTTGTTCTTTCTCCGTTCCTTATGCAATTTCCCCCGTTTTTCCGCACGTTTTTCCCCATCTTGGGTTCTTTGCTGCCGTTCGATTCGTCGAGGTGCGCAGCATGCTGAATCTCATCTATCTCGTCGCCATTGCCGCCGAAGCGATGACAGGTGCGCTCGCCGCGCGCCGCCGCAACCTCGATGTGTTTGGCGTGCTTGTGATCGCCTTTGTGACGGCGCTGGGCGGCGGAACCGTACGCGATATTTTTCTCGGCCATTTCCCGGTCGCGTGGACACAGCATCCCGGTTATCTCTACCTCGTGCTGTCCGCGGGCTTGCTGACGACGCTCATCGCGCCTTATCTGCGGCACTTGCGCGAGATTTTTCTGGTTCTCGACGCCATGGGGCTGATGGCGTTCACGCTGATCGGCTGCAATGTGGCGCTGACGATGGGGTATTCCGTGCCGGTCGTGATGATCGCGGGCATGGTGACGGGCGTCTTCGGCGGCGTGCTGCGCGATGTGCTGTGCAATCGCGTGCCCGTCGTATTCCAGCGCGAACTCTATGCGAGCGTGTCGCTGCTAGCTGGCGGTCTCTTTCTGCTGCTGCGCGCCGCTGGTGTCGACCAGGACATGAATACCGCGATCAGTTTCGCGCTGGGTCTGGGCTTGCGTCTACTCGCTATATGGCGGGGCTGGCACCTGCCCGTATTCGAAGCGGAAGACGGGCCCGGAGCGAATCCGCGTGGCGCACATCATGAATAAGCCCGTATTCAGGGGCCTTGGTGCAACCGCGGCTGCTTGCGCCGTGTTGCTCTTTCACGCGGCGGCGGCCGAGGCCAGGCAATGGCATCTGCTGTCACACGATCAAGGCGCAACCATCTATTACGATGCCGCGTCCATTTCCACCGATCGCGGCGTCGTGAAAGTGTGGACACGCACGGACTTCGACCCGCCCAATCTCATCGGCGCAAAAAAGGAAACCGACGACCGCGCGCTATTCGCATTCCGCTGCCGCGCGCGCGAGGTCGGACTGGCGAGCCTGCTGGCCTACGATATCGACGGCAACGAAATTGCGCGCGCCAACGAATCGACGATCCGCTTCGAGCAGGTCGAGCCGCTCGGGCCCGCCAGGGCGCTCATGAAAATCGCGTGCGGCTCACTGTTTTCCGCACAGCAATAGCACGCGTTCCTGATCCGTACAGGGCCGCCCGTTGCTGGACTGCGTCGTGGCGGCGCGCGGGGCGCCCGTGCCTGCCGCCGCCTGCACCGCGGCGCGATGCGCGAAACACGCCTTCAATTGCCGCTCGACGGGCCGATAGTATTGCCAGCCCTTGCCGAGTCCGGGCAATTCGAGCTTCACCTGTTTCCACTTCGGATGGCCGTGCTCCTGGAGGTTGTCGAAGTTCGCGCACAGCGAATCGGCGAAGCGCTTCAGGTTGCCGACGGTATCGCGCAGGTTGTAGTCGTAGGTGACGAGAAACGCCTTGACCGTCCAGGTCGGCACGTCTTCCTTCAACCAGTTCGGGTAGCTCGATGTGTGGATCGTCGCCGGGAAATACGTCTGCTTTGCGCGCGCCGTTTCAGGCGCATTCGGATCGACGCGCAGGAAGCGGATCTGTTGCAGCAGGTTGGGATCCATGTCGGTGAAGAGCTTGGCGGGCTGCCCGGCGACGATGATCGCCACGTCGATCTTCTTGACGATCAGCGCGGCCAGCGCATCTTCATTGCTCAGGTGCTGCGCGTTCTGCTCGGGAATCGTCTGGCCGAACATCAGGCGATACAGCGTCGAGGCCGATTGCGCCGTGCCGCTGCCGATCAGGCCGACGCTGATCGTCTTGTCCTTGATCTCGTTGATCGTCTTCATCGGCGAGTCGTTACGTACGACGAAATAAATTTCCTCGTCGTAGAGCGGCATGATGAGACGCAGCGGGCGGATTGTCGTGCCCGCGTCCTGGTTGCCGGAATTGGCCATGTCGACATAGGCCTGGTAGACATCGGACTGCACGAGCGCGAGCTTCACGCCCGGTTCGAAGCGCATGCGCTGCACGTTTTCCGCCGAGCCTTTCGAGGGCAGCACTTCCAGGTCGATGCCCGCGGGCTGCGCGACCCATTTCGAGAGATCCTGGCCGATCTGGATGTAGGTGCCGCGCTCGGGCCCGGTGGTGATCTTGTAGTGCGCGTCCGGGGCGGCGGCGACGGCGAGCGTCGAGGAAAGCAGGGCGACCAGGCCCGCCAGTGCCGCTAGAGTCGTCTTCAGCATGTCTCTCTCCCGCTGGGGATGTGATGGAAGGCAGACTTCGAGAACCGAGAAAACCGCGTCAATGCCCGGCGCCGGATGGCGTGGCGGGCTTCCAGCCGTTTTGCAGGATGGCGCGCTGGCGCGCATCGACGGCGTTGTCGTTGTTGGCAGAATTCGTGGCCGGATTCGTGACCGGATTGGTAGCTGGATTCGTGGCCGGGTTCGTTGCGTTCGTCGTCGTGGCCGCAGCGGCTGAAGCGCGCGGCGCCCAGGCTGTCGAGAGGATCGCGCGCTCCATCAGCGATTGCGCCTGCTGGCTGCTCGAATCGATCGCAAGGGCTTCGGACGCCTGTTGCTGCACGCAGGCCCAGTCGTGCTGGGTCGCGCAGCGATCCGCGTTTTGCAGGACGCTGTCGCGTTGCTGTTCGCGTGTTGCGATATCGCGCTGGATTGCGCGCGCGTCGTCATTGCCCGCGTCGCGTGAGAGGGCGGCTTCGTCCGCGGCCTTTGCGTCAGACAAATTGTGGGTCGCGAGGCTCGCATGCGCGGCCCGCAAGCTGTCGGGCACGTCCTTGAATTGGGGCACGGCGACCGGCCTGGGGATATCGGCTTGTTGCGTGGTGTCGGCGGCGCCGGTGTTGGCGCTGTTGCCCGATTGCGCTGCGTTCTTCGTGAGCTGGCGCGGAAGGTACGGCAGGATCGAGCCGACCAGCGAGTGAATGCCGGGCGCGTCGCTCGCATCGTCGGCCTTGCGGTTGCCGCCCAGCATCAGGTACGCGGCATAGGCGAGCGCGAGGAACAGCAGCACCAGCATCACCACCTTGGGAAAGCTGCGTCGCTCGATCTGGCCCGGCGAGGTTTCGTGCTCGATCATCGGGTGTTGCTGGAATTCGGGCTTTACCGCGGGGTGATCGAAGGCCGGTGCGGCAGGCGCTGTGGACGGGCCTTGAGCGAGCGCCCCGGAGCGCGAGCGCACGCGCAGTGCGGCTCTTTCGAGTGGACGCTTCGCGCCGCAGTACGGGCAGGTATCGACGTACTCCTTGAGCACGCCGCCACAGTGCTTGCACGCTGCGGGGAAATGCTGGTCACGAATAGTCTGAGCAGACATGCTGTAGCCCCACCGTGATGGCGATGCCATTTCGGCATGCTCAGGATCGTCGTTGATGCGACCGGCGAGCGATTCGCGGAACACGATCTACATGCGCAGGAAAGCCTGAAAGCGGCGGGGCCGCACCGGGCACAGCCGCTTGAAGAAAATATGGGTGGTTTCCCACATTGCGTCAATCGCCGTTGTTACCTACCGCACATAAGCGTTGCACCAATGCGGGGTGGCGGCTTGAAGCACAGCGACATACGGTGCAGGAAATCAGGGGCGCACGGCATTGCTCATAGGAATCGGCCTGCGTTGCGATGCTTCCCCGCTGTCCTGAAGCCGCGTGCCCAATCCAGTAATTTTCCGCTGATCCGTTTTGCCATCCACGCAATTAAATCTGCAAACGTTTGCTCCCAATATATAAACAAATGATCCGAAAATTCATATTTGCGTGCTGTGATAAGCAGTCCATCCTATGCTAGGATTTTTTATTGAAGTTTCAGTGTTTTAACAGGTTCCAGTGCTGGTTCCGGCGGCAATCGGCCATGCGTCCGGTGCCGGAAAACTGCGCGTACGAGGGCTGCCGCGTCACCACATGCGGCGGCCTTTTTTGTGCGCGCAGGCGCAATGCTCATAAAACATAAATCAGATTGGCCTCATGCCCGCGCGCGTCGCGGGTAGAGAAGGCCACAATAAAAAATGAAAGCGACCGAATACATGTTTCGTTTCCCGGGGTGTGGAAACGAACCGTCGCGTTACAGCGTGATCGTGCTGCAGGGTGTCAGTGTGACGTTTATTCGAATCGGCTCTGCGCAGAAGCCGTTTTCGCTGCTGGTGCCGAGAGCGCACGACGCAACGTTTGCGCACGTACGTGCGGAAGATCTTGCAAGACTGGCCATCGCGCAGGCGATCTGCGCTGAACTGCTGGAGGCCGACGTGGCGCACGCGCTCGACCTGGACGTTCACGGCCCACTCTGGGACGGCGAACTGGACGCCGGGCAATGGCAGCACGACACGGCTGAACCGGTGCTGGAAGCCGCGCCCGCCGTGGCGCAGACCCCTGCTGCGCCGCCCGTCGTCCCGCGTCACGCAGAGTCTGGCAGCACGATCTTCGACGTGGACTTTGCCGCCACGGCTGCTGCGCCTTGACGGAGTCTTCGCCGGGCCAAGGGCGGGCGCAATAGGGACGCAAGAGCGGCGCAAGAGGGACACACAACCCGCACAAACCCGGTTACTCGTCTGATGAATATGACAATGCGTTACGGCGTCGATACTTTCGACATGCCCCCTTTAACTCGCAAACGTTTTCCCTGATTAATTTGTCGCGTACGAGTGACAGATTGTTCGCTTCCGTACAAATTTAAAAATAAAAACCGGATGAATAAAAAGTATAATCCGGCGCGCGCCACGTTTGTGATCATTGCGCACGCCGCCGGTCACTGCCCAAGTGGTGCTCCAGGCCGTTTTCCAAGTTCCGCAGTCGCAAAGTGCGCCGCCCGCAAGGGCGCATCGATAAACCCATGAATTCCATGCCAGCGCCGCAATGGCAACCGTTCCTGTCGTTCTTTTCGCAGGAGCTGACGCAACACCTGACGCCCAGGCTTCTCACCCAGCTCACGCGTAGCGCGGGCGGCGAGTTCGCCCGTCAATACGCGCTGGCGGACGCGGGCACCGTCGCCGGCATGCAGGACGCGATGAACCGGGTCTGGAGCGGCATGGACTGGGGTGTGGTGGAGATCCGCGAAGCGCAGGACTGGCTCGTGCTCACGCACTACCACGCGCCGCTCAAGGCGGCGTTCGGGCAGGAGCGGCTGGCGTGGGCCGGGGCGTTTCTCGAAGGGGCCTACGAGACCTGGATGTACCAGCTTGGCGCCGATTCGCAGTTGCGGATGACCACGGCAGGGCCCGCCGATGCATCGGGAACGATGGTTTTTCTTTTCGGCAAGTAATCAGGCAGATAGCGAGCAGCGACTTGTGCATATGCGCATGACGCGCATTGGTGGACAGCACAACGAATTCGACGGGGTTAGCGCATGAGCGGTGCTTCGGATATTGCGAAACTTTTCGAGGTAGCAGGCGGAAGTCCAGCGCAGTACCAGGAGGTGGAGAGGGCGGAACAAATGCAAGGAGCGCGTGGGCGTTGGTCTGCGCACGCCGATGCTCAGCCCGATCCCGACCAGCAGGACGTCGAAGCCGACAACGCGCAGCCGCTGATCGCATGGTCGATTGCCGCCGTGACGGACGAGCCGCCGCCGGTCTTGCCTGCTGCTCAAGAGCCGCCCGCTTGCGCGATTGAAGACACTGTTGAAGTCGCGGCAGAAGCCCAGGTAGAACCCGAGGCTCAGCCCGTGGCTCAGCCCGCCGTCGCTGCTGAAGCGCTCACGACGCCCGCGATTGAAACCGCTCCGGCACCCGTTGCCGCGCCGCAGGCCGCCGCGCTCAGCAGCGTGTTTGCGCGCCTGATGGAGCGCAACGAGCCGCGCGCCGACGCTGCGCCGCGCGGGAAGTCATGATCGTCGTCGCCATTGTTTCCGCCAAGGGCGGCGTGGGCAAAAGCACGATAGCCGCCAATCTGGCCGTCGCGCTGAGCCGTCACGCGCGCACGGTGCTGGCCGTCGACCTCGATCCGCAAAACGCGCTGCATCTGCATCTGGGCGGCACGCCGCAGGACATCGGCGGCCTGTCGCGCGCGAGCGTGGCCGGCACGGCGTGGAGCGATGCCTGCACGCGCGCCGCTTCGGGCGTACGTGTATTGCCATTTGGTCAGATCAATGAAACCGACCTGCCGACGCTGGAGCGCCGCATCGCCGACGATCCGCACTGGCTCGCGACGCAACTGCACAGCCTGAACCTGCCCGACGACGCCGTGGTGATTCTGGACACGCCGCCTGGCGTGTCGAACACGTTGCGCCAGGTGCTGGCCGCAGCCGATCTGGTGATCTCCGTCGTGCTTGCCGATGCCGCGTCTTACGCGACCTTGCCGCAGATCGACAACCTGATCCGCCGTCATCACCGCGCGCGTCCCGGCAGTGTCGAACCCGTTTGCATCGTCAATCAGGTCGATGTGGCCAGCCGCCTGTCGCGCGAAGCGTTGCAGTTGATCGAAGGCGTGCTCGGCCAGCGTGTGCTGGGCCGCGTGCGCGCCGACCGCGCGGTGAGCGAAGCGCTGGCGCACGGGCAGACCGTCGTCGAGTCGTCGCAGGACAGCGCGGGCCACCAGGATCTCATGGAGTGCGCCGACCGGGTGCTGCAGCTTTTGCCGTCGCGCCGCCCGCAAGCAGAGCAGCAAGCAGAGCCGCAAGCGCAAACGACGCAAGAGCGGCAAGAACCGCAAACCCCAACGACCGTGGTGCTCGGCGACGAAGACCGCCGCCCGGATCGACAAACCGCGCAGCGATCGCGCAAAGCTGGCGTGTATCGGTTGATGGCCGTGCTGCTGTTTGCGGTGCTGGTGCTGCTGATCGTGCTCTGGATCAGGACGCGCTAAGGGAAACCGCTATGGCATTCATGAAACGCAAGTCGCAATCGACGCAGCCGCAGCCGCAGAACGCGCCACGGCTCCCCAACGCAACGGGCCAGACCGACGATGCGGGCGACTGGGACGACACGCTGTTGAACACGGGCACGGCGCTGCTGGCGCAGGGCTGGGTGCGCCTCGTCGTGACGCTGGCGGCCGTGGCGCTGTTCGTCTCCACGCTGACCGTTCACCTGGCGCTCTCGCAGCAATGGGTGTTCGCGATCCTGTGCATGGGCGTGGCGCTGCTCCTGAGCCGCATCCAGGGGCGCGTGCTCACGGTGTCGCTGGTGGCGCTGTCGGTGTTCATGTCGATGCGCTATCTCTACTGGCGCGTGACGCAGACACTCGATTTCACCAGCCCGCTCGACCGCGTGTTCGGCTACCTGCTGCTGGCCGCCGAGTGCTACGCCGTGCTGATGCTGCTGTGCAGCTACTTCCAGACGCTCTGGCCGCTGCATCGCCGTCCCGCGCCGTTGCCTGCCGATAGTTCGGCATGGCCCACGGTCGACGTGTTCATTCCCACCTATAACGAGCCGCTCGACGTGGTGCGCCAGTCGGTGCTGGCCGCGACGCTGCTCGACTGGCCCGCCGACAAGCTGCGCGTCTACCTGCTCGACGACGGCCGCCGTCCCGAGTTCCGCGAGTTCTGCGAGCAGGCGGGCGTGGAGTACCTGACGCGCCCCGACAACAAGCACGCCAAGGCGGGCAACCTCAACGCGGCGCTCGCGAAGACCGACGGCGAATTCGTCGCGGTGTTCGACTGCGACCACGTCACCACGCGCTCGTTCCTGCAGATCTGCATGGGCTGGTTCCTGAAAGATCCGAAGATGGCGATGGTGCAGACGCCGCACGTGTTCTATTCGCCGGATCCGTTCGAGCGCAACCTCGAAACCTTCCGCAAGGTGCCCAACGAAGGCGACCTGTTCTATGGCGTCCTGCAAAACGGCAACGACCTCTGGAACGCCGCGTTCTTCTGCGGCTCGTGTGCGGTGCTGCGCCGTTCGGCGCTCGACGAAGTCGGCGGCGTCGCCACCGAGAGCGTCACGGAAGACGCGCTGACCGCGCTCAAGATGAGCATGAAGGGCTACAACACCGCGTACCTGGCGATTCCGCAGGCCGCGGGCCTCGCCACCGAAAGCCTGGGCCGCCACGTCGGCCAGCGCATCCGCTGGGCGCGCGGCATGGCCGAGATTTTCCGCCAGTTCAATCCGCTCCTGATCAAGGGGCTGTCGGTGCCGCAGCGGCTCTGCTACCTGAGCGCGATGATGCACTTCTTCTTCGGCTTGCCGCGCCTCGTGTTCCTGATTACGCCGATGGCGTACCTGTTCTTCGGCGCGCACGTCTTTCACGCCTCGGCGCTGATGGTGCTCGCCTATGCGGTGCCTCACCTCGTGATTTCGAGCGTGGGCGCGTCGCGCATCCAGGGGCGCTTTCGCCATTCCTTCTGGAGCGAGGTCTACGAAACGGTGCTCGCGTGGTACGTCGTCGTGCCCGCGCTCCAGGCGGTGTTTTTCCCCGGCAGCAAGGGCTTCAACGTGACGTCCAAGGGCGGCGTGATCCGCCAGTCGTTCCTCGACTGGGCGATGGCGCGGCCGTATATCGGCCTGCTGCTCATCAACCTGGCGGGCTTCGTGGTCGGCATCGTTGGTCTCGTGCGCAGCCCGGGCTGGCCGGAAGCCATGAGTATCGTGTTCAACCTGGTCTGGGTGATCTACAACGTCATGAACCTCAGCGCCGCCGCGGGTGTCGCGACCGAGTCGCGCCAGTTGCGCCTCACGCCGCGCGTACAGATCGAGTTGCCCGCCGCCGTGCGCCTGGCCGACGGCCGCCAGATTGCCTGTCATACCAGCGACTATTCGCAGGGCGGCCTGGGCCTGTTGCTGCCCGAGGATGCGGCCATGCCCCAGCGCGGCGAGCGCATCCTGGTGTCGGTGTTCCGCGACGACTACGAAGGCAAGTTTCCCGCCGAAGTCCAGGTCGTGCGTGGCCGCACCGTGGGCGTGAGCTTCCCGGCGCTGACCATCGACCAGGAGCGCGATCTCATGCGCGTGACGTTCTCGCGCGCCGACAGCTGGATCGCGTCGTGGGGCCGCTATCGTCCAGACCGGCCGCTGCGCAGCCTGTTCGAGGTGCTGGGCGTGGGCATGCGCGGCCTGAAGGATCTGTTCAAGCACATGCTGCTGGGCGGGCGCGAGCGCCTGAACCGTGCAGCCGGGACGCCTTCCAGCGAGATGGGATCGAAGCAATCGTGAGTCCCGTCCATCTGTCGACTTTGCGCGCCTTGACGCGCACGCGCCGGTTCGCGCCCGTGCTGGCGCCGGTACTGGGCGCCGTGCTGGCCGTGTTCGCGCTCGGGGCGAATGTGGCGCTGGCTGAGGACGCGCCTTCGGCCGCTGCTCTGCCTGTTTCTCAGCCTGTTTCTCAGCCTGTTTCTCAGCCTGTTTCTCAGCCTGTTTCTCAGCCTGTTTCTCAGCCTGCTTCTCAGCCTGCTTCTCAGTCCGCTTCGCAGGCGGTCGCCGCCACCGCGCCGGCCCAACCCGATGCAGCGAACGCCTACACCTACCGCATTCCGCTGCTGCGCGACAACGCTGGCCAGAGCCTGACCTTGCAGGGCGTGGACGCCTATGGCGGCATGGATTTCGGCTTGCGCCAGGACGAGCGCGTGGTCAGCGCGCGTCTTGTGCTCGACTACCGTTATTCGCCGAAGCTGCTGCCCGCGCTCTCGCACCTGAACGTGCTGCTCAACAGCGTGGTGGGCGCAACGATTGCGCTGCCCGAACCCGCGCCCAACGCGTCGATCACGACGACGGTCGACCTGCCGGTCTCGGTGCTCAAGGAATTCAATCACCTGAACCTGGAGTTGATCGCCCATAGCAAGGCGAGCGACCAGGGCAACGACCCGCAGAGCCCCGACTTGTGGCTCAACGCCGGGCCAAACAGCGCGCTCGAACTGACCGTTGCGCCGACCAGCACCGCGAGCGACCTCTCGCGCCTGCCCGCGCCGTTTTTCGATGCGCGCGACGTGCGCCGCGTCGACCTGCCCGTGGTGCTGCCGCGCGCGCCGCGCGCCGACCGCCTGGAATCGGCGGGCATTGTGACGTCGTGGCTCGGCGCGCAGGCGGGCTATCGCGGCTCGCATTTCGGCGCGAGCCTGGGCGCGCTGCCCGCGCACGGCAATGGCGTCGTGCTGGCGGCGCGCGACGAGTTGCCGGGTCTGGGCCTGTCCGCATCCGCGCCCGCAACCGATGGCCCGACCCTCGCCATCGTCGCCAATCCCAACGATCCCAGCGGCAAGCTGCTGCTGATCGCGGGGCGCGACGACGCGCAGATTCGCGTGGCCGCGAAGGCGCTGGTGGTTGGCGCGAAGACGCTGTCCGGCGCGCAGGTGCGCATCGACGGGCCGGTCAACGTCGCGCCGCGCAAGCCCTTCGACGCGCCGAACTGGCTGCCCAGCGACCGTCCGGTGGAGCTGGGCGAACTGTTGCCCGCCGACCGTTTTACGGTGCAGGGCTTCCGCCCCGGCGCCATCGACGTCGACCTGCGCCTGCCGCCAGGCCTGTTCGGCTTCGACAGCGACGGCGCGGTGCTCGATCTGCACTATCGCTATACGGGGCGTCCGGAATCGACGCAGTCGGCGCTGCGCGTGCTGGCGGGCAACACGCCGGTCGCGACGCTGGGGCTGCCCGGCGACGCTTCCGACGGCCACGCCGTCATGCACATTCCGCCGTACCTGCTGCCGCCGCTGACGACGCTGCAATTCGACTACCAGTACGAAGCGGTCAAGTCGAAGGACAACTGGCAGGACTTGCCGGGCGGCCCGCTCATGAGCGCGATCGACCCGACTTCGACGATCGATATTTCGCACCTGCCGCATTACGCCGCGATGCCAGACCTGCGCGCCTTCAGCGACGCGGGCTTCCCGTTCACGCGCCTGGCCGACCTGGCGCAAAGCGCGGTGATCCTGCCCGCGCAGCCGGTCGCCGACGATTACTCCGCGTACCTGACGCTGATGGCCAGCATGGGCCAGGCGACCGGTTATCCGGTGCTGGGCGTGACGGTGGCAAGTCCTGACCAGGTCGATGCGCTGCGCCGCAAGGATCTGCTCGTGCTGGCCTCGGGCGACAACCAGCCCTTGCTCAAGGCCTGGCACGACGACCTGCCGCGCGGCTTCTTCGGGCCGGATACGCACACGGGCCACGGCTTGGCCGCGTGGTGGGACAAGCTGACCGGCGGCCAGGCGCAGGCGCGCCACGACGCGCAGATCGCCGCGCTCTATCGCAGCGACGATCACGACGGCATGGTGGCCGGCTTTCAGTCGCCGCTTGCGCGCGGGCGCAGCGTGGTCGTGGTCGCGGGCAATACGCCAGGCGGTCTCGACGCGGTCGTGAGCGTGCTGCAGGCGCGCCGTTATCGCGTGGGCGACACCATCAACGGCTCGCTCGTGATCGCGCACGGCGGCGTGCTGACCACGCTGAATACGGATCAAAGTTATTTCATCGGCAATTTGCCGTTGCGGCTTTCGGTGCAGTGGTTCTTCGCGAGCCACATCGTGCTGCTGCTCGTGGCGACGCTTGGCAGCGTCGTGCTCATCGGCCTGCTCGGCGGGGTGCTGCTGCATCGGCGCGCGCTGAACCGGCTGGACCTGGACATTCCCCAGACATCGCAACGTGAAGAAGGACGACGAGGTTCTCATGTTTAAAAGACGGCCTGACATCTCCCGGGCACGCCTCGCGCGTCGCATGACCGTGCAGCCCGTATGGCCGGCGCTGCTGCTGGGCTGTGTTTTTGTCGCGACGCCTTTGGCGCAGGCCGCTCAGGCAGCGGCGAGCGCAAAGCCCGCCGCTGCGAATACCGCGGCGAGCCCGGCTGCGGCGCAGCCCGACGCGAACGCGCCCGCAGCGGCCCCGGCCCCGACCGGCCCCGTCACGACCGTCACCTACACGTTGCAGCAACTGGGCGCGCAATACGCGCTCAACCTGCGCGGCGTCGATGGCAGCAACACGCTGCCGGTGGGCGTGCGCGACGACCAGGTCGTGAGCGGTGCGCGCCTGAACCTGCGCTACGCCTATTCGCCCGCGCTGCTGGCCGATCTCTCGCACATCAACGTGCTGGTCAACGACCAGGTCGCGGCGTCGATTGCGGTGCCCAAGGAAACCGGTGGCCAGAGCCTGCAACGCACGATCGCGCTGCCGCCGTATCTGTTCACCTCGAACAGCAAGTTGCGTCTGCAACTGATTGGCCACTACACGACGCAGTGCGAAGACCCGCTGCATTCGAGCCTGTGGGCCAACATCAGCAACGAAAGCACGCTGAGCATCGACACCCAGCCGCTGCCCCAGGGCAACGACCTCGCGCGCCTGCCGCAGCCGTTCTTCGACACCCACGATATCCGTCGCCTGAACCTGCCGTTCGTGTTCGCGGGCAACCCCGACGCAGCCGCGCTGGAAGCGGCGGGCGCGGTGTCGTCGTGGTTCGGCGCGCTCGCTAACTATCGCGGCGCGGACTTCCCGGTGTCGCTGTCGACCGTGCCCGCGCAGGGCAACGCCATCGTGATGGTCGAAAGCGCGGATCAGGCGACGCTCGCCGGTGCGCCGCTGCAAGGCCCGACGCTGGCCATCGTCGCCAATCCTAACGATCCCAACGGCAAGCTGCTGCTCGTCATGGGCCGCGACGGCAAGGAACTCAAGCAGGCCGCCGACGCGCTGGTCGCGGGCAGCCAGACGCTGTCGGGCCCGAGCGCGCTCATCACGCATTTCGCCGATCTCGCGCCGCGCAAGCCTTACGATGCGCCGCGCTGGCTGCGCACCGACCGTCCGGTGTCGTTCGGCGAACTCGTCGATGCGAAGCAACTGGGCGTGTCGGGCTACAGCCCCGACCTCATCCGCATCAACACGCGCGTGCCGCCCGACCTGTTCGGCTGGCATGCGCGCAACGTGCCGATCGACCTGCATTACCGCTACACGCCGCAGCCGTACATGGTGAATTCGTCGCTGCTGTTCAGCGTGAGCGACCAGTTCATGAAGTCGATTGCGCTGCTGCCGCTGGAGCGCCTGGAAGGCTCCGAAAAGCTGCGCGCCGAAGTGCTGCCCGATAGCAGCCTGCCGCGTCAGGCGAAGCTGGAAGTGCCGCTGGAGACGCTGCTTCAGCCCAACACGCAGCTCCAGTTCCGCTACATGTACGACTACATCAAGCAGGGCGAGTGCCGCGACATCATCATCGACAACGTGCGCGGCGCGATCGATCCGGAATCGACGATCGACCTGTCGGGGTATCCGCACTACATGGCGATGCCGAACCTCGCCGCCTTTGCGCAGGCCGGTTTCCCGTTCACGCGCATGGCCGACCTGTCCGGCACCGACGTCGTGCTGGGCGCGAACGCAGGCGTGCAGGAGTACAGCACCTACCTGTCCGTGATGGGCCGCATGGGCGACTCCACCGGCTATCCGGCGAGCGGCGTGACGGTGCTGCGCGGCCAGCGCATCGACGCGATGCCTGCGGGCAAGGATCTGCTGGTGATCGCCTCGGGCGCCGACCAGGCGTGGCTCAAGGGCTGGGCGCAGTACATGCCCGCGGCCTACGACCAGAGCGCGCAGTTCTCGATTTCGGATCTGCCGGGCCGCGTGCGCGGCTGGTTCCATTCGAACCCGCGCCTGGACGCCGAGCCGGGCCGCCTGTCGCTGGCCTGGACGGGGCCTGGCGTGAGCGCCGTGCTGGCGGGTTTCGAGTCGCCGATGGAGAAGGGCCGCAGCGTCGTCATGATGGTCAGCAACCAGCCTGAAGGCCTCAAGGATGCGGTCTCCGCGCTGCTGGGCGTGCCGAACTACGACAAGCAGCCGATCCAGGGCAGCCTCGTGTCGATCCGCGGCCAGGAAGTCGATTCGCTCGTGGGCGAGCACACCTACTACGTCGGCAGCCTGGGCATCTGGCGCGGGCTCGACTGGTGGCTGTCGTCGTTCGGGCTGTCGCTCGCGTGGCTGCTCAAGGTGCTGGGCGTGATGGCGCTCGTGGCGATCGCGGCGGGCGGCTTCAGCTTCCTGCGCCGCCGCCAGGCGCGCCGCGACGAGCAGGCCCAGGCTCGCCTGCGCGCAGCAGCGCTTGCCCAGCGCGAGAAGGCGCAGCAAGAAGCCGCGCAGCAGGCCCAGGCGCATCACGAACAAAACTAACTAACCAATCAGGGATCGGGAAAGTCCATGTCAGTCAGCCGCAGCCACGCCTGCCTTCTGGGATTGTTGCTCACCACGGCGAGCCATCCCGTGTGGGCGCAGGACGCCACTTCCAGAATGCTGCTGGAACAGGGCCGCTATTGGCAGGCGCACGACAAGCCCGATCTCGCCGCGCAGTCGTGGCAGAAGCTGCTGCTGACCGATCCGAAGCAGCCCGAAGGACTCTACGGGATGGCGGCGGTCGCCATCGGCAAGAAGCAGTTTTCGGTCGCCAACGACTATCTGGCGCGGTTGCGCGCCGCCGCGCCGGACAGCCGTTTCGTGCCGCTGCTCGAACAGGATCTGCGGCTCGCCGTCGAGCCGGGCAAGTCCACGCTCGCCAAGGCGCGGCAGATGGCGCAGGACGCCGTCAACCAGAACGACATGAAGGCGCTGGGCGCGGCCATCGCGCAATACAACAAGGCGCTGGGCGGCAAGCCGCCGCAAGGCGCGGTGGCGCGCGAGTACTACACCTACCTGGGCTACACCGAAGGCGGCACCGACCAGGGCATTCAGGGCCTGGAGCGCCTGAACACCGAAACGCCCAACGATCCGTACACGATGCTGGCGCTCGCGCAGCATCAGGTGCGCGACGAGCGCGACCGCGCGGCGGGCGTGGCCCTGCTGGAAAAGCTCGCCACGCGGGCGGATATTGGCGGCGCGGCCACGGAAGCGTGGCGCTCGGTGCTGACGTGGGTGACGCCCACGGCAAAGAACAGGTCGTGGTTCGAGGACTACCTGAAGCTGCATCCCGATGACGATGAAATCCGCCATCAGATGCTCTCGCCGCGTTCTGCGACGGCCAACGGCAACGCGCCGCCCGTGCCGGTCATGGATCCGCGCCTGACGCGCGGCTTCGCGGCCTTCAAGGCGGGCGACGTCACCACCGCCGAACAGCAGTTCAGCGCCGTGCTGCGCGACAAGCCCAACGACACCGATGCGCTCGGCGGCCTGGGTCTGGTGCGCATGCAACAGGGCGATCTCGCGCAGGCGCAGACGCTGCTGTCGCGCGCGGCGTCGCGCCCCGGGGCGGGCGCGAACTGGAGCCGCGCGCTGGCGTCGGCGCGTTACTGGCTGCTGGTGAACCAGGCCGAAGGCGCGCAAAGCGTGGGCGACTACACCGCCGCGCGGCGCGACCTCGATCAGGCGATGCGCATGGATCCGGCGGAGCCGGGCGGGCGCAACGCATCGGCGCGTCTGTACGCGCAGCAAGGCGACCTCAAGCGCGCCGAGCAGGGCTATCGCGAGGTGCTTGCGGGTCACCCGAACAACCGCGAAGCCGTGAGCGGCCTCGTCGATATCCTCGCCGAAACGGGCCGCGCCGATGAGGCCCAGAAGTGGGTCGACAGCATGACGCCCGAGCAGCAAGCCGGCATCGGCGGGCTGGATCGCCTGCGCGCCGCCGTGGCCTCGGGCCGCGCCGACGCCGCCGAGCAGCGCGGCGACCTGGCGGCGGCGCAGCGCATCCTCGAAGACGCCCAGCGCGCCGATCCCGACAATCCGTGGCTGCGCCTGGAACTGGCGCGCTACGAGCTGAAGCAAGGCCACGCCGACCAGGCGCGCGAGCTTGTTGACGGCCTGCTCGAATCGAACCCGGACAACCCCGATGCGCTGTACGCCAGCGCCTTGCTGGCGATGCAGATGGGCGAGTGGACGCGCGCGCAGGACACGATGGCGCGCATTCCCACGGCCGCGCGCACGCCCAACATGGTCGCGACGGCCCAGCAGATCGACTTCCAGGCCGCGACCGCGCAGGCCTCGCAACTGGCGCACGACGGCAACCTGGACGACGCGCGCAACATGCTCGCGCGTCTGGAGTCGTCGGCGGGCAAGGATCCGGCGCGCGTGAGCGCGCTGGCCTCTGCGTATGTCGATGCGGGCAACCTGCCGCGCGCGATGAGCCTGATGCACGCGCTGATGCCCGGCGGCGTGAAGGGCGCGGGCCCCGACATCCAGCTGGCCTACGCGGGCCTGTTGCTCAAGACCGGCCAGAACGTGCAAGCGCAGGACGTGATGCGAGAACTGCAGACGCAGACGCTGACCGCCGATCAACGCCGCCAGCTCGACGACCTGAGCTATCTCTACGCCGTGCGCCTCGCCGAGCAGCAGCGCCAGCAGGGCGATCTCGCGCAGGCTTACGACACGCTCGCGCCGGTGCTGGCGAAGCGCCCGAACGACAGCCTCGCGAACGCCGCGCTCGCGCGCATGTATGCCGCCGACGGGCAGTACGACAAGGCGCTCGCGCTCTACCAGAAGGCGCTGTCGAACGATCCGGACAACCCGGGCCTGCAACTGGGCGTGGCGATGGCGGCGGTGCAGGCGGGCAACGGCAAGGTCGCTGATGCCGCGTTGAAGCAGGCCATCGCCAGGGCGCCGAACGATCCCGACGTGCTGGCCTCGGCCGCGCGCATCTACGTGATGCAGGGCAAGACGCGCGAGGCGCAGTCGCTGCTGGAAACGGCGATCGCAGAGAAAGAAAAGCGCATGGGTGTGCAGGCGCAGGGCGGCCACGTCGCGGGCAATCCGTTCGTGCACGAGGACGAGGAGCGTCGCAAGCGCGTGCGTGAAACGCGTCTGGCGGCGGGTGCGAGTGCCGGGAGTGCGGCAACCTCTGGCGATACGCTTGCCGCGAACGCGACGTCGTCCACCGATGTGGGGAGCGGCGCTGCCGCATCGTCGCTGGCCGTGGCGTCGTCGGCACCCGCGCGCGATCGCTCGTCGGCGCGTTCCACGTCGCTGCCCTCGGTGGCGGGCACGCCGATCGGCGCACCGGCATCGCAGGACGATATCGCCGCGAACCAGCCCGATGACGGCGGCACTTCGCTCGACGACATGCGCCAGCAGCTCGACGACATTCGCGCCGAACGCTCGCCGGAAGTGCGCAGCGGCTTGTTCGTCACGACCAACAACAGCGCGGGCGGCACGTCGCAACTGACCGGCGTGCAGATGCCCACCGAAGTCATCCTGCCCGCGGGCGACGGCAAGCTCTCCGTGCGCGTGACGCCGGTGGAGCTCCAGAGCGGCACGCTCGGCACCGATATCTACAGCAGCAGCCAGTTCGGCGGCGGCCCGTCGGCGGCGCTCGCGCAGCAGGACGGCAAGGTCTCCGCGCCGGCTTCGCAGACGGCGCGCGGCGTCGGCCTCGGACTTGGCTACGAGACGCGCAACTGGGCCGCCGATATCGGCACGACGCCGCTGGGCTTCCAGTACACCAATATCGTCGGCGGCGTGTCGTTCAAGAGCGCCATCAGCGCGAAGCAGGGCAGCTGGTTCAACGTGGGCGTGTCGCGCCGCGCCGTGACCGACAGCATCACGTCGTTTGCGGGCACGAGCGACGCGCGCTCGGGCCTGAGCTGGGGCGGCGTGACGGCCACCGGCGTGCATGGCGCGCTGGGCGTGGACAACCAGCAATACGGCTTCTACGGCTACGGCTCGGTGAAGTACCTGGACGGCCACAACGTGCAGTCGAACGAGGGCGCGGAAGTCGGCGCGGGCACCTACTGGTACCTGATCCGCAACACCAACAGCATGCTGACGGCGGGCATGAACCTGAGCGGCGAGTTCTATCGTCACAACGAGAACAACTTCACGTACGGCAACGGCGGCTATTTCAGCCCGCAGCGCTACTACGCGTTCACCGTGCCGATTACGTGGGCGCAGCGCTCGGATCGCTGGACGTACAAGCTGCAAGGGTCGGCGGGCCTGCAGTATTTCCGGCAGTCGGCAGCGCCGTATTTCCCGACCGACAGCGCGTTGCAGTCGGCCGCGGTCACGGCGGCTTCGACGCTCGGCCTGACCGACGGCGCGATTCATCCCGCGCAGTCCTCGACCGGCATCGGCTACAACCTGCTGGCGACGGCCGAGTACCGCTTCAGCAATCATCTGACCGGCGGCGCGTCGGTAGGCGCGAACAATTCGTCGAGCTACCGCCAGTGGGTCGCGGGCCTGTACCTGCGCTTCAGCTTCGCGCCGCAGACGAAGTCGCTCGACATGCCGGTCATGCCGTATCAGTCGCATTACAGCGATCAGTAAGCGCAGTCGCGCGAATCGCTGCTATCGATCGTTTTCAGGAGTTATAGATTCATGCTTGCTTCCGTACTTGCGGGTCTCAGCATTCTCATCGTCGGCGACAGCCACCTGAGCGAGCCGGGCTATCTCATCGACACCTTGCAGGATCAACTGGTGGCCGCGGGCGCCCAGGTGCACACCTATGGCGTGTGCGGCAGCACGCCGGGCGACTGGGTGAAGTCGGTGCCCGGCACCTGCGGCGGCGCGACGCGCGTGGGTAAAGCGCCGCTCGTCATCGATCACAACGCGAAGACGCAGCCCATCGACCAGCTGGTCGCGGCGAACAAGGCCAACCTCGTGATCGTCGTCGAAGGCGACACGATCGGCGGCTACGGCAAGGACGACTTCCCGAAGACCTGGGCCTGGCAGCAGGTCACGGCGCTCACCCAGGACCTGGCCGCCAGCAAGACGGCGTGCGTGTGGGTCGGCCCGGTGTGGGGCACGGAAGGCGGCAAGTACCAGAAGACCTTCACGCGCGTGAAGCAGCTTTCGTCGTTCCTCGCGACCAATGTCGCGCCGTGCTCGTACATCGACTCGCTGACGTTCTCGAAGCCGGGCGAATGGGCCACGGTGGACGGCCAGCATTTGACGACCACCGGCTACAAGTACTGGGGCGGCGACATCATGAAGGCGCTGGTGAAGCTGCCGGTCGTGCAGCAGCACAAGTAAGCGTCTTTATCGTTCTGAATCCGAAACATTCGAACCATTCGAATCACTAGATAACCGGCAGCGCCGGAACAGGAGTGTCGCGTGCCCGCAGCAGCATCGGTCTTGTTGGGTCTTTCCGTGCTGGTCATCGGCGAAAGCCACCTGACCTTGAATAACCACCTGCGCGAGCCGCTGGTGCAGAGCCTGCAGGCGCAGGGCGCCGCGCACGTGCACGTGATCGGCGCGTGCGGCGCAAGCCCGGCGCGCTGGCTCACGAGCACGCCGGTGGACTGCGGCGCCGACCAGCGCGACAAGGGCCCGGCCACGGTGCTCGGCAAGGAAGCGCGCACGACGCCCATCGCCGACCTGATCCGCAAGGACAAGCCCGACGTCGTGCTGGTGATCGAAGGCGACACCATGGGCTCGTACGACAAGCCCGCCTTCCCGAAGGCCTGGGCGTGGCAGGAAGTCACGAGCCTGACCAAGGCCATCGCCGATACCCACACGGCCTGCGTCTGGGTCGGGCCGGGCTGGGGCAACAACAGCGGCCAGTTCGCCAAGAGCGACGACCGCGTGCGCGAGCTGAACGCGTTCCTCGCGAACAACGTCGCGCCTTGCTCGTATGTCGATTCCACGACCTTTGCGAAGCCTGGCCAGTGGCAGACGCTGGACGGCGAGCACTACACGCAGATGGGCTATGTCGCCTGGAGCAAGGCGATCGCCAACGCCATGGCGCATACGCCGGCGGTTCAAGGGCTGAAGAAATGAAAAAACTGATTAGCGTTGCGGTGGGTGGTCTGTTGGGCGGCGTTGCATTGGCCGCATCGGGTGTGGCATCGGCGGCCGATATCCCGCTGTATCCCACGGGCCCCGCACAGGACTCGTCGTTCGTGCGTTTCGTCGATGGCGGCACGCATGCGGTGGAAGTGACGGCGGCGGGATCGAAGGCGCGTTTGTCGCTCGACGCCGCGAACCCGGCCAGCCACTTCCTGCCGGTTGCGGCAGGCAAGCCGGTGGCGGGCACGCTCACGAGCGGCGGCGCGCACCAGGACGTGAGCGCGACCGTGCAGCCCGGCGAGTTCGTGAGCATCGTGGCGCTCGACGGCGCGCGCGCCGTGACGGTGCGCGAGAAGCCGGACGACTTCAATGCGCTCAAGGCGTCGGTGGCGCTCTATAACCTCGACGCGCGCTGCACCGCGCCCACGCTCAAGGTGGCGGGCCGCGACGTCGTGCTGCTCGACGGCGTGGCGGCGGGCCAGACGAAGCGCCGCCAGGTGAATCCGGTGACGCTCTCGGTGCAACTGTCGTGCGGCGGCCAGCCGGTGGGCCAGGCGCTGAGCCTGGGCACGCTCGTGGCGGGCCAGCGCTACACGGTGTTCCTCGTGCCCGCGGGCGCGCAGTCGCGCATCTTCTTCGCCAACGATGCGGTGAGCCACTAGGCACCCGCGTTTGTTTCATTGACACTGCGCGTCGCCGCTCTTTCGGGGAGCGCGACGCGGCGCCTGCGTGCGTCGGCCCAGACCTCTCCTTCGACTGAGAACGTTGCATGGTTTTCGCGTCCCTCGAATTCCTGACGCTTTTTTTACCGGCTTTTCTCGCGCTTTACGTCGCGTCGCCTGCGCGCTGGCGCAACGGCGTGCTGCTGTTTTGCAGCTGGTTTTTCTATGGCTGGTGGAGCCCGGTGTTCCTGCTGCTGTTCATCGGGCTGACGTTCTGGGGCTGGCTGGGCGGCATGGTCATCGACCGCGCGCCGAATGCGCGTGCGCGCGGGTGGTGGCTGGCGGTGTTCATCGCCGTGAACGTGGCGACGCTGTGCTGGTACAAGTACGCGAACATCGTGGTCGATAGCCTGGACAGCGTCCTGTCGCTGGGCCACGTCGGGCCGCTTCCGTGGAAGCACGTGGTGCTGCCCATCGGCCTGTCGTTTATCGTGCTGCAATCGATTTCCTATCTGGTCGACGTGCAGCGCGGCACGGTGCCCGCCGATCGCAGCGCGATCCGCTACGGCGCGTACCAGGGCATGTTCGTTCACCTGATCGCCGGGCCGATCATCCGTTACGCGTGGGTCAAGCGCGAGCTGGTCTCGCGCACGGTGGACTGGGACGGTTTCACGGCGGGCGCGCGGCGGCTCATGATCGGTATGAGCATGAAGGTGCTGGTGGCCGATTCGCTGTCGCCCATCGTCGATGCGGCCTTCGCGCTGCATGCGCCCACGCTGGCTGACGCGTGGCTAGGCTGTGGTTTCTACACGCTGCAACTGTTCTTCGATTTCGCCGGTTATAGCGCGATGGCGATCGGTCTCGGCCAGATACTGGGCTTTCGTTTTCCCGAGAACTTCAATCATCCCTATCTGGCGAGCAGCATCCAGGACTTCTGGCGGCGCTGGCATTTGTCGCTGTCGAGCTGGATTCGCGATTATCTGTACATCCCGTTCGGCGGCAACCGGCATGGCGAGTTCAACACCTGCCGCAACCTGTTGCTCACGATGGGCATTGCCGGGCTCTGGCATGGCGGCGATAGCTGGAACTTCCTGCTGTGGGGCCTTGCGCACGGCGTGGCGCTGATCGTGGCGCGGCTGTGGCGGCGCTCTGGCATGCCGGATGTGCCGCGCGCGCTTTCGCATGTGCTGACGCTCGCGTTCGTGATGCTCGCGTGGACGCTGTTTCGCGCGCAGGGTTTTCATGCGGCGCTCGCGATGTATGGCGGGCAGTTCGGCCTGAACGGCATCGGCCTGAGCGATACGATGCGCGTGCTGCTGCGGCCCGTGCATGCGTTGTCGGCGGCGCTCGGCGTCGTGTGCGTGCTGCTGCCGCTCTGGCAGGCGCGTTGGGACAGCCTGCCCGGCACGGCCGCGCGCCGCGTGTGGGAGGCCGCGTGGCCGCTCGCGGGTTTCCTGCTGTCGTTTGGCCTGATCGTCGCGCGCGGCGCGGTGCCTTTCCTCTACTTCCAGTTCTGACGCCATGGAAGACCCCAAGCCGCTCCCGCAATTGCCCGCCACGCGCGCCGGGAAGATCGCCGCCGTCGCGCTGATGGTGTTCCTGTTCGCGGGCCTGGCCTGCAACCTCCGTTTCGCGGCGACCGCCGAATCGCTCCTGCCGCATGCCGTGACGCGCGCGGGCCTGCTCGACGGCACCGTGTCGAAGGAACTCGCGAACCGCATGGCCGATACGCCCATCGCCGCCGACGCCGCGCGCGCGCAGCGAGCGCTCGGCTGGCTGACGCTCGGCGACCTGGGGCCACGCGTGCGCGAGGGCTGTCCCGGCTGGCTGTTCCTGCGTGACGAACTGAATGTGTACGCCGATGGCGAGCGCCATCTCGCCACACGCGCCGCGACCGTCGCCGCCGTGCAGCGCGAACTGGCGAAGCAGGGGATTGCGCTCGTCGTCGCCGTGGTGCCGGACAAGTCGCGCATCGAGCCGCAGCATCTGTGCAGCCTGTACCGGCCTGCATCGCTTGACGCGCGTCTGGGCGACTGGAGCGCGCGTCTGGCCGCCGCGCAGGTGCCGGTCGTGACGCTGGACGCGGCGCTGCGCAGCGTCCCCGGCGACGCGTTCTTCCGCACCGATACGCACTGGACGCAAGACGGCGCGGGCGCGGCGGCGCAGGCGGTGGCGCAGCGCATTCGCGCGATGAACGTGCCGCTGGGATCGAGCCAGCCTGGCTATCGCGTCGAGAACCGGCCAGCCGCGCGCCGTCCCGGCGATCTCGTGCGTCTTGCAGGCCTGGAAACCTTGCCGCCGTCGTGGCAGCCCACGCCGGAGATCGTGGCCAGCCGCGCCTACGTGCACGAGGCGCAAGCCGCTGCGTCCGCCGACGATCTGTTCGGCGACGCCGACCTGCCGGATATCGCCGTGGTCGGCACGTCGTATTCGACGACCTCCGATTTTGTGCCGCAACTGGCGCTCGCGCTGGGCACGGGCGTGGGCAACTTCGCGCACGAAGGCGCGAAGTTCGGCGGCTCGGCGAAGGCGTATTTCGCGAGCGCGGCCTACGCGCAGACGCCGCCCAAGCTCATCGTCTGGGAGCTGGACGAGCGCGACCTGCAGTCGCCGATCGAGGCGGACGATGCGGTCGTCGTGCCTCAGGGTCGCGCCAAGGACGCCGCGAAGTAGCGCCTATACTGGGTGCGCAAGCCGCACGCGCGGCGCACCCAGGGAGGCCACGATGGAGCAGGAAGGCATGTTCGCGGGCTCGATTCCCGCGCTCTACGACCGCCTCATGGTGCCGCTGATCTTCGACGGTTATGCCGCCGACACGGCCACGCTCGTCGCGGGCTATGCGCCGGGTTCGGTGCTGGAAACGGCGGCTGGCAGCGGCGCGGTGACACGCGTGCTTGCGCCGGAACTCGGCGCTGCCGCGCGCTATGTCGCCACCGATCTCAACCAGCCGATGCTCGACTTCGCGGCCACGCAGCAGCCCGCCGATGCGCGCGTCGAATGGCGCCAGGCCGACGCGCTGCAATTGCCCTTCGACGATGCGGCGTTCGACGTGGTTCTCTGCCAGTTCGGCGCGATGTTTTTCCCCGACCGTGCGGGGGGCTATGCCGAAGCGCGCCGGGTGCTCAAACCCGGCGGCCGCTTTGTCTTCACTGTCTGGGATCGGATCGAGGAAAACGCCTTTGCCGATGCCGTCGCCCGCGCCGTCGCGAGCGTCTTCCCCCACGATCCGCCGGACTTTCTCGCGCGCGTGCCGCATGGTTATCACGATGTCGCCGCGATTCGCGACGATCTGCGCCGCGCGGGATTCACCGACATTGCAATCGACACGCGCGAGAAGGTGAGCCGCGCGGCCTCGGCCCGCGACGCGGCAACCGCGTTTTGTCACGGCACGCCGCTGCGCACTGAAATCGAGGCGCGCGACGGCGCTGGGCTCGCGATGGCAACCGACCATGCAGCGGCCGCGATTGCCGCGCGTCACGGCGAAGGCCCGGTCGCGGGCCAGCTTCGGGCGCATGTGATCGTCGCGGCGCGGTGAGTCATCGCGCATCGGGAGTGCCGGGCGCGATGATCGCAGCGGTTTCTGGTTTCCGGTTTCCGCCGATGCCAGGAGCATTTCGTTTCGCACGCAACGAGAGGCGCTTTCGTCACTTGAGTAGAATCGTGCGCGGCAGCACACGCTGCCATGCACCTATTCATCGTCCCGCGACGCAACCTCTAACGAAACGCTCGATGACCGAACTCGCCAACGGCTTGACCCCGCCCGTCGCCACCCTGATCCGCGCCGCCGTGCTGACACTCGCTGCCATGCTGTGCGCGCCTGCCCACGCGGACAGCGCGTCGAACGTGGTCGAGCGCGACGGCAAGGCCTGGCTCTATCGCGACGGCAAGCCGCTCTCGCAGGGCTACGACGCGCTCTCGATCGAGCAGACGGACGGCGCGCCCGACCTCGTGATCGCTACGCAGAACGACCTGCATGGCGTGCTCGACGCGGCCACGGGCAAGGTCGTGGTGCCGGTCGAGAATCGCGGCATCGTGCTCGATACGCTGTCGAGCATCGGCTTGATCGAGGTGCGCAAGGACAAGACCATCGACTTTGTCACCGTCGACGGCAAAGCCACGGACGTGCCCAGTTACACGGCGGTCGGCGACTTTTCGGAGGGGCGTCAAAAGGACTGGCACGCGCTTGCCGAGCGCGACGGCAGCCTTTACTTCGTGACCTTGAATCAGGGACGTTTTCAGAGCGAGACCGCCGCGCCGAAGTATCTTCCGCTCGTGATCCTGCCGCCCGAGTTGCGCCAGGCGCCTGGCAAACCCGATGGCCCGCTCAATGGCGTCTATGTGCCCACGGGCTATCCCGACCTGAAGACCGCCTGGGAGGGCTGGAAACGCGGCGAACTGCGTGAGCCCGGCCAGCCCGCCGTCGTCGTGCGCGGCGACATTGCCTATGTTTCGTTCGGCGAATTCGCCCGCGACCTGCCGCTCATGCCGAACACGCTGCGCGCGTGCCAGAGCGGCGCGAACCTTGTCTTGCGCGACCAGGATCAGGCGGGCGGTTGCGCCTCGAAGGCCGAGCCGCGCGTGCGCTTCCAGCGCGACAGCAGCGGCGCGTTGCGCTGCGTGGCTTGCCCGGATGGGCTGCCCGCGAAGTGGGTGGCATTGCCTGCGGTGACGCAATCGCTGGTTGGCATTGGCGTGGCGTTGCAGAAGAAGCCGCATGACAGCGCCGCGACCATCATGGGCGTGCTGCCGAATAGCCCGGCCGCGCAGGCAAAACTGCTGGCGGGCGACAAAGTGACGAAGGTGGACGGCAAATCGATCGAGGCGCTGTCGCTTGCCCAGACCTCCGACGTAATTCGCGGCGTGGCGGGCAGCTCCGTCAAGCTCGACGTGGAGCGCGGCGAGCAGCGCTTCACGGTGGACATCGTGCGTCGTCAGGTCAATGTTGCGACCGATGCGGCGGGCTTGTAAGGCACCCTTGTACGCAAACCTGTAAGGCACCCGTTGCCCGCCTGGGCCCCGGGTTTTCCCCAATGCCCTTATAATTGCGCCGCGCTTCGGGGAGCGTGAAGTGTCTCTCGTTCTGGCCACGGGTTCAGCTCAATGAGCCCGTGCGCGCCCCGCCTTGATCTAATTTCCATGAAGAAAAAACGCTGGATTGCGCTGCTGCTACTGGTTCTTTCGGCAGCCGCAGTGGCCCACTTTTTACGTCCGCGCTTTACCCCTGCCGAGCGCGACCAGTACACCGCGCTCCTGTGCCACGTCGTCGCCAATGGCAGTCACGACCCGCGCAAGGACATGCAGGACGTGATCGAGAACGGCAACGCCGATTACGCGTTGCAGAAGCTCGAATTCAACGCCGCCGCCGCGAACGATGCGCTGAAGCGGTTCGCCAGGCTCGACGCCGCCCAGCAACGTGACGCTGCCCAAAGCAGCGGCGATTGCCAGCACCTGCTCGGGCTGAACGTGCAGCAATAAAATGAGGCGCCCGAAGGCGCCTCGTGGATCGATGTTGATCTCGGCATTCAATGCCGGTAAAGATCCGCCAGGAACTCCGGTGACGCGCGCTGCGTGTTCGCCGCCGAGCCCCGGCCATTGCGCGATGCGTAGAGACGATGGTTGTTGTGGTGCTTGCCGTGCGAATGCACAGCCACCTTCGTCGTGCCGTTTCGATAAGCGTTTTTCGCGCTGTTTGCTGGCCCGGCTGCCAGCAACGGCGCTGGCGTCACGTTGCGCCCGCCTGGTGGCTGCATCGCGGGCGCGAGCTGCTCGCCCTCGTCGAGCGCAAGCGCCGCATGCGTCGCTTCATCGACACAGTCCCAGCGACCGGCGCGCGCACAATCGCGTGCCTGCGCGAGCAGCACGCGCGACGTGCTACTGGCGAGGCCCGCCATGATCGAAGGCGACGGCGCGTGAACGCCGTTCAGGACTGCGCCGCCGTCTGCCATATCCAGCGCGCCGGTTTGTTGCGTGCGCAACCTGTGTGCGTGGTCGTAGCTCACACCGGCCGCCAGTACGACCAGAAAGACCGCGACGCTCAGAGAGACGCTGGCCCCCGGCCCGGACAGGCGCGGAAATCCAAAGTCCCGGTTGGCCTGCGCGCCTTCTGCCTTGTCGTCGCCCAGCGGGAGCGGGTTCGCTGGATCGTAGGGTGGGTCGAGTTTCGGCATGATTCGCACTTTTAGCTGAATTCCGTTCACGCTGCGGGTCGGGCGCCGGTTCGCGTCACCACTTGATCTGCGCGTTGAGGTTGCCTGTCTGCACGATTTCGAACTTCATTTCGCCGCGATACGTCCCTTCGATGCGGTAATCGGCGTCAGGTACGGAAAACAGGCAGTACGGGCCTGCCGCCACGAAATCCATCAGCACGCGTCCGTGCCGCCGCAACTTGACGGCGACCTGGTTCAGCGGCCCGCTATCCGCAGACGATACGAACGTCACGCCAAGGTTGAAGGGGTGCTGCGGATCGGGCGACGTCACGTGGCTTTCCATGCCGCTATTTCCGCAGACGTAATAGAGCATCTGCTGCGGCGCGGCTGAGGTATTCGTCGGCGCGGCGGCAGGCGGTGCAGCGGCAGGCGGCGCGGTGGGGATCGTGGTGGGCGGGGCCGCGGGCAAGGTAGCCTGCGTCTGCATAGGGTGGGCGATCTGCGCGCCGGCCGGTGAAATGCAGGCCGCCGCGAGGGCAACTGCCATTGCCAGGACTCCTGACCACATAGCTGGATCACGTGTTTTCACGGCCACCATGTCTCCTCTCCCTGGTTGTCGGCAATCTACATCCGGAATGGGTGCCTGCGATCCATGCGCTCAATTCTCACTGTGCACTCAGCATAGAAACGCCACGTTGGAAAAGCAATCCTCTCATGCCAATGAGTAAGTTATTCCGTGTCTATTTTGCACTCCGGGAATTAATGATCGGGACTGAATTTAATTAATATGATGGATTGATTCGCGACATTTCACTTGTAACGATCGTAACCGGATGAAACGTTTCGATAGGGCGGCATCGACGCGACCTAGAATTCGGTCGTGTGCTGGGAGGCCCTGCCGGTATACAGGGAGCACACAAAAAGTACTGTAAAACAAGCTGTGAAATGCTTTCGTCATGATCGAACGCTCTTTGTCGGCGTTCGGTCATGGCTTCGACGCGTTCGCGTGTGCAATGCCGCGGCACCCATGTTTACGTTGTTTACGCTATGGCGCACCGGGTAATCCCCGTCTCGCCGATTGAAAGAATTTTCTTAAAATCCTGCCGATACTTTTAAAAGTAAATTATCTAATCATTATCGAATTTTTTTGCGGGACAGTTTCGATCTGTAAATATCAGATTAATGCCTGGAAGCTTGACTTTCAGCGAGTCGAGCCGCTGTGGCATGGCCGTTGTGACAGGTCTCCATGCGACCTTCTTAAATGCAATTCAACATCATTTGCAAAGTTCACTGAAAGGCGTCTGGAAACCAGGTAAATACGCGTCATTCGAAAACGGTACGGAAGTGGCGCTTGGCGCGCGTGCGTTGTCCGCAAGAACATACAGAAAGGGGCATGCAACAATGGTCGAGTTCAAGCGTATGTGCGCGTTGCCGAACCGGCGGCCGCTAAGTGCCTGTGCGAGCGCCTGCGCGCCCGCCGCGGTCGTGCTCTTTTCGGCTTATGCAGGGCTGGTAAGCAAAGCGGCTGTTGCGCAAGGAACGGACACCGGCAAGCCCGTGGTGTTCATGGTGGCGATGGCCGACGATCCCGGCGCGCCCGTGCCGCCAGGCCGCCCGGTGCAAAGCAGCGACGCGTCCACGTCCGCCCGGCCCGACGCAGCGCCCACGATCTACGCCGTGGTGGCGATGCAGGACGTCCCGCAACCCAGCGTGACCGATACCGGCGAAGCCGCCCCCGCGCATACCGCTTCGCAACCCCCCGTGCGTACCCCCGCGCATACCGAAACCGTCGCGCAGGCCGCTGCGCCGTCGCCATCGGAACTCGAACCCCAGCCCACCGCGCAGAGCGCACCGCAGAGCACGCCGGAAAGCGCTTCGGGCAGCACGCCGGGTAGCACTTCGGGCAGCACCTCAAACAGCACGCCGGACAGCGCAATGCCCGGAGACTCGCCAGCCACGCCGGGCAACGAGCCCGCCACGGTTTCCACGCCCGCTGCACCGCCGCCGGGCGGCGCGCCGCAACCGTCGCCGATCAATCCATTGACGCCGTCCGCATCGGCGAGCGACGTGCCGGAGCCCAACGACGATGTGCGCCGCCGGGTGTTTGCGCTCGCAACGAGTGGCGGGGCCGTGCGCGCACTCGACGAAGCGAAGGCGCGCCCCGATGTCTTCACGCCGGTCGATGTTGCGTCGATCCAGGAACTCGATATTCGCCAGCAGGTGCGTGGCGGACGCGCGAAGGTGCGCGCGATGACGAGCGCCGACCGCTTCGACGCACTGGACAGCGCGATCCACGAGGCCGAGGAGTTCGACAAGCAGTTGCCGAGTACCCCTGAATATTCGGAAGTGCGCGCGGCGCTTGCGGGCGACCGCACGGTGGCGTACGCCGCGCGCGGCCGCATGGAAGACGCCGTGGCCGCGTTCGAGACCATCCCGCCGCATTCGGCCATTTCCGTCGAAGCGCTGACCGGCGTAGGCGACGCCTATTCCTATCTGCAGGAACCCGCCAAGGCCGAACAGGTGTTCCGCCGCGCGCAGGATCAGGAGACGGCGGCGACGCCGGATACGGCCACGCTCGGCTATCAGTACGGCACGCATACGCGCCTGATCGATGTGCGCGAAGGACTGTTCTATTCGCTGACCGACCAGAATAAATATACGCAGGCCAGGCAGGTGCTCGACGATATCCACGCGGCGCTGCCGCCCGCAGCGGAAGTGCATCCGTGGGACGTGGCCAACGACGACTACCTGCGCTACTACCGCCTGCTCGCGCAGTACCAGATCTATGTCGGCCAGACGTCGACGGGCCTGGCCGGATTGCAGAAGCTGGAAGAGCAGGTGCCGTTCAGCTCGGAGGTGCGTAACGCCCAGGCCGATGCCACCCTCGGCATGGGGAGAACGCGCAAGGCGCGCGATATGTATTCGGCGTCCTTGACCGATCACCCCGACAACATCGAGGCGCTGGCGGGCCTGGGCCGCGCTTCGCTTGCACTGGGCGACTACGCCAACGCACGCCAGATCGACGGTGCGTTCGACGATACCTTCCCGGAAAACGGTTCCGTGCGCAGTTTCAAGCGCGATTACGCGGCCTATCGCGCGCCGGTCGTCACTGTCGAAGTGAATGGCGAACACGGCAATTCGGTGCTGGCGGACAATGAGTTTTCCTCCGACACCACGATCTATTCGCCGCCGATCTACGATTACTGGCGGGTCTTTTCGCATACCTTCTTTGGCTATGCGAATACGGACATCGGCAATACGTCCCGTACGCGCACAGGCGTAGGCGGCGATTACCGCAACGGCGCGCTCACGCTCACCGCCGAGGCGACGCGTTCGATGGGCGGTTACGGCCGCACCGGCGGCAATGGCGAAGTCTCTTACCAGTTCAACGATTATCTTTCTGCCAGCGCGGGCGTGGACAGCGACTCCAATGCGCTGCCGTGGAAAGCCTATGTCGAGCACCTCTGGGGCAAGTCCGCGCAGGCCAGCCTGAATTTCGTGGACGGCGACCAGCGTTCGGCCTCGCTGTCCTATGCCGCCTCGCGTTACAGCGACTCCAATTTCAACCAGGAAATCGCGTTGAGCGGCACGCAGCGCGTCTTTACCACGGCCAACCAGTTCATCAATGTGTCGCTGAACCTGAGCACGGGCAGCAACACGATTTCGAACGCAACGTATTACGCACCGGGCCGCGACTATACCGCCGAGGTCGTCGCCATGCATCAATGGGCGATCTGGCGCAGCGGCGAAAAGGCGCTGGTGCAGCGTTTCTACGTCACGGCAGGCGCCTATAACGAGCGCGGCTTCGGCACGAGTCCGGAGTTCGGCGCCCGCATCGAGCATGCGTGGACATTCAGTCACGACATCGCGCTCACTTACGGCATTGGCGTCCTGAGCCATGCCTATGACGGTTCGCGCGAGTTCTCCGAAACGGCCTATGCCACGCTCACGGTGCCTTTCTGAACCAGGGTCTGGAAATGGAGGAACGCGATGCCATCGCGTCGACAATTCATTTGCGGGTGCATGGGGGCTTTGGCGGGCTGTTCGCTGTTTCCGTCGCTTGCACCGGCAAAACTCATCGACATCCTGCCGCCGGCAGATCCTGCCGACGGTCTGACGTTTCGGGCGATCTGCTTTCACGACGTGCGCGACAATCTGCGCGCCGAATTCAATACCAACAATGTGATCGATCCGTATGCGATCGACACGGGCACGCTCACTTCCATTTTTTCCTGGCTGGAGACGAACCAGTACCATTGCGTTCCGTTTAGTGCGGTGCTGGCTTCGCGCACGGGCGGCAAGCCGTTGCCGCCGCGCGCCGTGCTGCTGACCTTCGACGACGGCTTTCGCAGCCACCACGAAAAGGTGCTGCCGTTGCTCAAGCAGTTCAGGTATCCCGCGGTCATGGGTATCGTCACGTCGTGGGTCGATACGCCCGCCGATCAGGGCGTGCGCCTTTCCGACACGCTCGTGGTGCCGCGCGACACCTTCATGTCATGGGACGAAGTGCACGACGTGGCGCAATCGGGCCTGGTCGAGCTTGCGTGCCATACGCACGACCTGCATCACGGCGCGGTCGCCAATCCTCAGGGCAACGAACTGCCTGCCGCCACCTCGCACCTCTACCTGGCGGACCAGGGCCGCTACGAAACCGATGCCGAATTTCAGTCGCGGGTGCAGGCCGACCTGGGCAGTTGCATCCGGCAGGTGAAAGACCGCACCGGCTTCCCGGTTCGCGCGATGGTATGGCCATACGGTGCGCAGAACAAAGCGGTGCGCTCGGTGTCGACGGGACTCGGCATGCAGACGCAATTCACGCTGGAATCCGGGCCCAATACGCGCGACGTGCCGCTCGATCGCATGCGCCGCATTCTCGCAACCTATGACATCGACGTGGGCGGCCTCGAACGCTCGATGCGCGAGCCTGCCGAAAATCGCGGCGAGGTGCATCCGGTCGAGCGCGCCGTCGTGGTCTCGCTCGACGATGTCTACGATGCTTCACCCGATTTGCAGGAAAAGAAACTTGGCGACCTGATCGAGCGGATTTATCACCTGCGCCCCAGCTCCGTTTATTTACAGGCTTTCTCCGATCCGACGCGTTCGGGTTTCGCGCAGGCCGTGTATTTTCCTAACCGCCATTTGCCGGTTCGCGCCGATCTCTTCAGCCGCGCCGCGTGGCAACTGAATACGCGCGCCGATGTGGCCGTGTACGCCTGGATGCCGGTGCTGGCGTTCGCAGCGCCCGATAACCTGAACGCACGCGTGGAGTCCGTCACGGCGGCAGGCGGCGCAACCTTGCCGCCAGGCGCGTCCGCGGTGCGGCGGCTCAGTCCATTCGATCCGGCCGCGCGCGAACTGGTGCGCAACCTTTACGAGGATCTTGGCAAGCATGCGTCCTTTACCGGCGTGCTGTTTGGCGAGGACGCCACGCTCAGCGATTTCGAGGACGCAGGCCATCACGCGCTCGACACCTACGCGCGCTGGAACCTGCCGCGCAATATCGAGCAGATCCGCGCCGATCCGGCGCTCGCCAAACACTGGGGCGACATGAAGACGCGCTACCTGATCGACTTCACCAAGGAACTGGAAAGAATCGTCCTCGATAGCCAGAACAGCGGAGAAGTGCTCACGGTGCGCACGATCTTTCCCGATGTCGTCCTCGATCCCGAGACCGGGCGTCGCTACGCGCAGAACTACGCCGATTTCGTGCACGCGTACGACTTCGTCGGCCTGCTGGCGATGCCGTCGCGCCAGGGCATTACGTCCGTGGACAGCTGGCTCGACAAGCTCAGCACGCGGGCGCGCGAGGTGCCGGACGGTGCGCGCCGCACGGTGTTCCTGCTGGAGGCGACCGATGCGCGCACAACGACTGCCGTTCCGACCGAGCGCATCGCCGAGCAGATGCGCCACCTGCGCCAGACGGGCATGGTGAGCTACGGCTATTATCCCGACGATTTCGCGCACAACGTGCCGGACGCCGTGGCGCTGCGCGATGTGATGTCGATGCGCTCGCGGCTCGACCCAAGCTCGATCAATGCGTTGCTCAGCGCCAATAGCGCTTCGGGAGCGCGGCGATGATGCATGCCCTCATCAATCGACTACAGGATTTTGTTTTCTTCTACCCGTTCTTCATGTCGTATCTATGGATGATCGGGGGCGTCGTGCACTTTCTCGTGCTGGAGCAGGGGCGCACGCGCTCGCAGACCGCGCTGATCCGCGCGGGCATGCCGAAGGTGGCCGTGATCGTACCTTGCTACAACGAGGAATCGAACGCGCGCCGTGTCCTGAGCCACCTGGCGACGCTCGACTACCCCAACTACGAGATCATCGCGATCAACGACGGCAGCCGCGACCGCACGGGCGAAGTGCTCAACGCGCTATCGGCGGAAATTGCGCGCCTGACCGTCGTGCATCATTCGAAGAACGAGGGCAAGGCGATTGGCCTGACCACGGCGACCGTCGTGACCGACGCGCCGTATCTCATGTGTATCGACGGCGATTCGCTGCTCGGACGCGATGCGATCAACTGGATGCTGGAACATTTCATCTCCGACCCGAACGTCGGCGCGGTGACGGGCAATCCGCGCATCCGCACGCGCACGTCGCTGCTTGGGCGCATGCAGGTGGGCGAGTTCTCGTCGATCGTCGGCCTCATCAAGCGCACGCAGCAGGTCTACGGGCGCATTTTCACGGTGTCGGGCGTCATCACGATGTTTCGCAAGAGTGCGCTGGCCGACGTGGGCTACTGGAGTTCGGACATGCTCACCGAGGACATCGACATCAGCTGGAAGCTCCAGTGCAACGACTGGCGCGTGGCCTACGAGCCGCATGCGCTCAGCTGGATCCTGATGCCCGAAACCGTGAAGGGCCTCTATAAGCAGCGCCTGCGCTGGGCCAAAGGCGGCATTCAGGTGTTGCTGAAGTATTCGCGCAGGTTGCTGAGCGGCTCGCAATTGATGATGTGGCCGCTATTCGTCGAATACGCGCTGGGGATTGCGTGGGCGTATTCGATGTCGTTCATCCTGCTGCTGGCCGTCATCAACGCGTTCTACACCTTGCCGCCCGACTGGCACGTTTCGCTGGTGCCGCACTGGCACGGCATGTTGCTGGTGGCGACCTGCGTATTGCAGATCTTCGTCGGCTGCATGATCGACCGGTGCTACGACGAAAAGCTGCTGCTTTACCTGCTGGACAGCGTCTGGTATCCGCTGGCGTTCTGGCTCATCAACATGGTTACCACCGTCGTGGCGCTGCCGATGGTCGTCTTTGGACGCCGCGGCAAGCGCGCAGTCTGGACTAGCCCTGATCGAGGTATACAGCATGAACAACGACACGCCCGTGATTGACCTCTCCCTGCGCGCGCCGCAATTGATCATCGCCGACAAGGGCCTCGCGCGCGGCATTGTGCTCGTCCTGTGGTTCCGGCTATTGAGGCCGAGCTGCGTCGGCGCGATGTGGGCCGCGATTACCATTTACGCCTATCGTTACCTGTTGCCGTTCGATCAGGGCGATCTTTCGTGGACTGAACTGGTTTCTTATGTGGGCGCCATCGGCATCATCGGCGTGGCGTTGACGGTGTGGCTGATCCTTTCGCACGTCGCTCACCCGTTCACGTCGAAGTCGCGCACACAGCGGCTGCTACGGCGCAAGGCCAGAATCACGGTCGAACCGGGGCCGTTTACCGAAGGCGCGTCGCGCGACTGGGATCCGCAGGCGCGCGTGTTCGTCGCCTCGCACGATCCGCGAGGCATGATCGCCGGGCTGGAAGCGCAGTCGCTGGGGCAGACGGTGGTGCAAACCATGGTGCCAACGGCTCCGCCCGATCGTCCCGCTGAGGCGCACGTCGATTACAGCATGCGTGCGATGTATCCCGCGCCGCGCGCATCGCGGCCGCCGCGTCAATAAGCGCCAGGAATCGTCGATAGCGGCGTGGATCGAAGCCGGTGCGCTCATGAGACGCAAGCTCTCCTCAATGCGAACGCTGCTGCGTGCCGCTGCGCTCAGGCGCGCGGCGAGGGCGTTGCTGGCCTGCGCCGCCGCGCTGCCTGTCGCGACCTTGCCCGCCGCCGGTCACGACGCGTCCGCGCAAGTCGTCAACGCGCATCGCGCGCCTGCCGGCGCCGTCGTAGCGGTGCCCGCACCGGGGCTGGGTGACGAGCGGCGCTTCATGCATGGCATTGCATCGGCCAGCGCGCCGGGCGGGGGCACGTGGGTGTTTTTCAGCAGTTCGGGCCTGCCGCCGCGCGGTGCGAATCGCGACGGCAGCTGGCCCCACGATGTCTACGTGGGCGAGTGGAAGCCGGGCCAGAAACGGTTGTCTGGCGTGCACATTTTCATCAGCAGGCCTGAAGCGCAGGAGCCGGTGTCGGTTGCGCAGATTCCGGGGGGCACGATCTTCATGACCTTCGAGGACGGCTGGAATGCCCCGCGTGAAGTGAGCCAGCGTTTTGGCGTTTACCGGCAGGATCTGAAGCCCGTCATGCCGTATCCGAACGATGTCGAGTCGGGTGGCCATTCGGGCCACGTGGCCGCGGTGGGCAGCCGGTTCGTCGTGTTCTATTCGCAGGACTGGGTCGATGGCGGCGGCGTCGATAACCTCGGCACGGGCGGCGGCGTCTACGTCAAGGTCTATAACGGCGTGGGCAAGCTGGAAAGGCGCGTGGACGTGGCGGCGCATGTGCGCGAATGGTGGCCGATGCTCGCCGGTTCTCCCACGCGGGCGCTGCTGCTCTGGCAAAAGTTCATTCCGGGCGACACCATTGCGCGGCTGCGCTACGCCGTGCTCGATCCGTCGACCGGAGAGTTCGTGCGTGCGCCCGATGCGCTCGACGACCTGCGCGTCGAGTACTACACGTACGCGACGGCGTGGGTGCCCGGCGCGAACCGATTCCTCGTGGAGGCGTCGCGCTCCGATGGCCGCTCCGCCGTGATGGCGATTGACGAGACGGGCCGCGTCACGGCGCGGCTCACGTGCCTGCCCGCCACGGTGCGCGAAGCGGGGATCGGCGTGGACGGCAATACCGCATTCGTGCCCACGCGCGACGGACGATTGATGGCGCTCGAACTGAGCGGCGATTCGATCACGCTGCGCGGCCTGATACGCGCGCCCTTCGCGTGGGGCAATACCGGCGCGATCGGCATTGCGCACGGACAGGGCCTGCAGCACTTCATTTCGCTTTCGCCGACCGGATTGCGCGAAGCGGAATTCAACCTGCACGACGCCGTCGCGCCCACGTCAGCGGATCGCTGCACGAGCGAGGACGCGCGTTCGTGAGCCGGTTCTGGAATGGAGTCAGAGATCTTTGGGTGACGAATTGCAGTGCGGATTGAGTGCCGGACATCCCCGGTAAACGACCAGGCAAGCGGAGGCAGTCATGTGCGGAATCGTAGCGGGCGTTGCGCGACAGAATATCGTTCCTGCGTTGCTGGAGGGCCTCAGGCGACTCGAATATCGCGGTTATGACTCATGCGGCGTCGCCGTGCTGCAACGTGGCGAAGCGCGGCGCGTACGCACGCTCGCGCGTGTCTGCGCGCTCGCGGAAGATGCGCGCGCCGAAGCGCTGGACGGCCCGACCGGCATTGCCCACACGCGCTGGGCGACGCACGGCATGCCCGTGATCGACAACGCGCATCCGATCTTTTCCGGCGAACAGATTGCCGTCGTCCATAACGGCATCATCGAAAATCACGAGCAGTTGCGCCAGGCGCTGCGAAACAAGGGCTATACGTTCAGCAGCCAGACCGACACCGAGGTCATCGCGCACCTGATCCACGAACACTATCGCGGCGACATCCTTGCCGCCGTGCAGAACGCCGCGCGCCTGCTGCAAGGCGCTTACGCGATCGCGGTGATGTGCCGCGACGAACCGGAACGCGTGATCGGCGCGCGTCAGGGTTCGCCGCTCGTGATTGGCATGGGGGCGCAGGGCGCGTTCCTCGCGTCGGATACGTTCGCGCTATCGGGCTGCGCCGAGCGCTTCGTGTACCTGGAGGAAGGCGATCTCGTCGATATCGAGGGCCGCCGCGTGCAGGTGATCGACCGCGAGGGCCAGCCGGTCGAGCGGCGCGAGATCGCCATGCAGCGCGCCGCGTGGGACGCGGAACTGGGCGCCTATCGCCATTTCATGCAGAAGGAGATTTTCGAGCAGCCGGTGGCCGTGGCGCGCACGGTCGCGACGCTCCTTGGGCGCGGCGAGCAACAGGCCGCCATGCCCGAGCCCGCAGAACTGGCCGATATCGAACACGTGCTGTTGCTGGGCTGCGGCACGAGCCACTACGCGGCGCTCACGGCCTGCGGCTGGTTCGAGCATTTCGCGGGCGTCACGGCGCGCGCCGAAATCGCCAGCGAATACCGTTACCGCGATCACGTGCGGCGCGGCGGGACGCTCGTGGTGCCGGTCTCGCAGTCGGGCGAAACCGCCGACACGCTGGCCGCGCTGCGCTACGCGCAGGCGGCGGGTGAAGACCGCACGCTGACGATCTGCAACGTCGCGGGCAGTGCGATGGTGCGGCAAAGCCGCTGGTCGTTCATCACCGAAGCGGGCGTGGAAGTGGGCGTCGCCTCGACCAAGGCGTTCACCACGCAGCTTGTCGCGCTGTTCGCGCTGGCCATCCAGATCGGCAGGCAGCGCGGCCATATCAGCGACGCCGAGGCCGCCACGCAGATGCGCAAGCTCGATGCGCTGCCCGACGCAATGCGCGACGTGCTCGCGCGCGAACCCGAGGTCATGGCCTGGGCCGAAGCGCTGCGCAAATCGGAACACGTGCTGTATCTGGGGCGCGGCACGCACTATCCGATTGCGCTCGAAGGCGCGCTCAAGCTCAAGGAAATCTCGTACATCCACGCGGAAGGCTACCCGGCAGGCGAACTCAAGCACGGCCCGCTCGCGCTCGTGACGCGCGCCATGCCGGTCATCGTGACCGCGCCGAACGACGCGCTGTTGCACAAGCTGAAATCGAACATGGAAGAAGTGCGCGCGCGCGGCGGACAGCTATATGTGCTGGCTGATTTGGATACCGAACTAATGGGTGCGCAAGGGATGCGCGTGATCCATCTTCCGCGGTGGTATGGCGTGCTTTCGCCGTTGCTGCATGTGCTGGTCATGCAGATGCTCGCGTATCACGTGGCCTGCCTGCGCGGCACCGATATCGACAAACCGCGCAATCTCGCCAAGTCGGTGACGGTGGAATAGGCCGCCGACGCGGCCAGGTATCAGATGCTGGCCTGGTTCACGCGCTTCATCAGTGCCTCGGCGCTTTCCTTGCGTTCGCTGTAGCGATCGACGAGATAGGGGCCGATGTCGCGCGTGAGCAACGTGAACTTCACCAGTTCTTCCATCACGTCCACGACCCGGTCGAAATACGCCGATGGCTTCATGCGCCCGGCGTCGTCGAACTCCATGAACGCCTTGGCCACCGACGACTGGTTCGGGATGGTCAGCATCCTCATCCATCGTCCGAGCACGCGCATCTGGTTGACCGCATTGAACGATTGCGAGCCGCCGCTGACCTGCATCACCGCGAGCGTCTTGCCCTGAGTCGGCCGCACCGCGCCCACGGACAGCGGAATCCAGTCGATCTGCGCCTTCATGATGCCGGTCATCGCGCCGTGGCGCTCCGGCGAGCACCAGACCATGCCTTCCGACCACAGCACCAGTTCGCGCAGCTCGGCGACCTTGGGGTGCGTGTCGGGCGCGTCGTCGGGCAAGGGCAGGCCGCTCGGGTTGAAGGTGCGAACCTCGGCGCCCATCGCCGTGAGCAGGCGCGCGGCCTCTTCGCTCAGCAGGCGGCTGAACGAACGCTCGCGCAGCGAACCATAGAGCAGCAGGATCCTGACCGGATGCGACGAGGCGGGCGTTGCCTGCAGGCGTTGCTGGGCGGGCACATCGAACAGCGCCGGATCGACCTGCGGAAGGTCGGCCATGAGGTCGGGTATGAGGTTGGCCATGGGATCGGGCATGAGATGGGTATCGCGCGACGTTGCGTCGTCCGGACGGTGATGATGGTGAGGATGGGGGCGGCTGATGGCTTCGCTCATTGCATGGCTTCCGTAACGTTCAGGTGCATTCGTACCAGTCCTTCGACCGGTTCACGAGACGCACCACGAGCAGCATGACCGGCACTTCGACCAGCACGCCGACGACCGTGGCCAGCGCCGCCCCCGAGTTGAAACCGAACAGGCCGATGGCCGTGGCGACGGCCAGCTCGAAGAAGTTCGACGCGCCGATCAGCGCAGAGGGGCAGGCAATGCTGTGCTTTTCGCCGACCGCGCGATTGAGCCAGTACGCCAGCGCCGAATTGAAGAACACCTGGATCAGGATGGGCACCGCAAGGAGCGCGATGACCAGCGGCTGCTTCAGGATGGCCTCGCCCTGGAAGGCGAACAGGAGCACCAGGGTTGCGAGCAGCGCGGCGATCGACCACGGGCCGGTCTTTGCCATCGCGGCTTCGAACGCCGCCTCGCCGCGTGCGAGCAGCGCCTTGCGCAGGAGCTGGGCGAGCACGACCGGAATCACGATGTAGAGCGCGACCGAAGTGAGCAGCGTCGCCCACGGCACGCTGATCGCGGACATGCCGAGCAGCAGGCCGACGAGCGGCGCGAACGCAATGATCATGATGCTGTCGTTGAGCGCGACCTGCGAGAGCGTGAAGAGCGGGTCGCCACCGGTCAGGCGGCTCCAGACGAACACCATCGCCGTGCAGGGCGCGGCGGCCAGCAGGATCAGCCCGGCCACATAGCTGTCGAGCTGCGCGGCGGGCAGCATCGGCGCAAACAGGTGCTTGACGAAGAGCCACGCCAGCAACGCCATCGTGAAGGGCTTGACGAGCCAGTTGACGAACAGCGTGACGCCGATTCCCCTGACGTGCCGGCGCACTTCATGCAACGCGCGGAAATCGACCTTGACCAGCATGGGGACGATCATCACCCAGATCAGCAGCCCGACCGGCAGGTTGACCTGGGCGTACTCCATGCGGCCGATCGCCTGAAAGACGCCAGGCAGCAACTGGCCGAGCACGATGCCGACGACGATGCACAGCGCGACCCAGACGCTCAGGTAACGCTCGAAGAAGCTCATGGCCGGTTTCGACGCTGCCTTGCGTGCAGCAGCCATGTTGGGGGTGTTCATGCGGCGACTCGATGAATGAAATCAGCTTTGCAGGATGCCGTCGAGCGCCTGCTGAAGCTCAGCGTTCTCTAGCCGGTCGAGCGGCAGCGCAAGCAGTTGCAGCATGCGATAGCCGATGGCCTGGCGAGTGAGTTCGAATACCTGGCGCTTGCCTGCGTCGCCGCCCGGGGCGTTCGACGGATCGGCGTAGCCCCAGTGCACCTTGACCGGGCTGCCGGGCCAGAACGGACACGCTTCGGCGGCCGCGCTGTCGCACACCGTAATGACGATGCGCATGGGCGGTGCGCCGTCCTGGGCGAATGCGTCCCAGCTCTTGCTCGCATAACCTTGCGTATCGACGCCGGCATTGGTCAGCGCTTCGAGTGCGAACGGATTGAGGCGGCCACTCGGCGCGCTGCCTGCGCTGAACGCGCGCACGTCCTTGCCCAGTTTCTTCGCCCAGTGGTTCAGCATGCCTTCGGCGAGTACGCTGCGCGCCGAATTGTGGGTGCAGAGAATGAGTACGTTGGTGGTCATGGTTGGCAGTTTCACTGGGTGCGCCTCGTGCACTTGGTGCACTTAGGCGATCTTCCCGATCAGCATTGGCAGGAGTCCGTACCAGGTGGAAGGCAAGCCTGTCCCTGGCAACAGTTCTCGGTCAGGAAACCGAGCACCGCGTTCATCTGGTCGTACGCCGCCCGATAGATCAAGCTTCGCCCGTCGCGCTCCTGCGATACCAGCCCAGCGGCCATCAGTTCCTTCAGGTGAAACGAGAGCGTGGCGTTGGGCACGTCGAGCTGCGCCGCGATCGTGCCGGGCGTCAGGCCTTCCGGGCCCGCCACAACCAGCATGCGGAACACGCGCAGGCGCATTTCGTGGGCAAGCGCCGCCAGGGCGCGAACGATATCTTTCTCTTCCATATTTCCAATATATTCGAAATATGGAAGAGAAGCAAGGCTGGCGGGGAAAGTCCTTCCACCGCCAGCGTGTTGAAGTGCGTTTAAATCGACTTTAAAACGGCTTTAAACCGCCGTTACGGCAACAACAGGATCTTCGACCCAATCTTGTTGCGCGCCATTTCAAAGCCGTCGATGGCATCGGCAAGCGGCAGGCGGTGCGTCACCATCGGCGCTAACCGGGCTTGTTGCGCGACCACGAAGTCGCGCACCTCGGCCCACGTTGCGCGGGTCGCGCGATACGTGCCGCGAATCTGGTGACGATTGCGCACGAGCCTGGCCGCGTCGAAGCTGACCGGCTTGCCGTGAATCCCGCATATCACGAACACGCCCGAAGGCTTCAGGCAGTCGAGTCCGGCCTGCACCGTGGACGGCACGCCCGTCGCCTCGATGACGATGTCGAATTCGTCGATGCCAGTGCGCGTCTTCACGTCCGCGAGTGCGTGCTCGCGCAGATCGAACGTGTGCTCGATGCCCAGCGCACGCACGGTTTCGAGGCGGCCCGCATCGTCGTAACCCACCACCACGACGTTTGCGCCGCGCACGCTCGCCAGCAGCGCGATGCCCTGGCCAATCGTGCCGGGCCCCATCACCAGCACGCGGTCGCCCGCTGCGACTTCGGCGGTCTTGACGGCGCTCATCGCAATCGAGAGCGGCTCGCCCAGGGCCGCAATGCCCAGGTCGATGTCGTCGGGCAGCGTCAGGCAGTTTGCGGCGGGCACCCGCACCGTGCGCGCGAAGCCGCCGTCGCGCAGCATGCCAATACCGCGCCGGTCGCGGCAGGCGTCCACGCTGCCTGAGCGGCACGCCTCGCACACGCCGCATTCGACGGACGGAATCACGACCACCGGCTGGCCGATGGCCAGCGCGCCGACGCCGTCGCCGGTCTCGACCACGCGGCCCGCAAATTCATGGCCGATGGTGACCGGAAACGCCGACTTCAGGAAGTCGTAGCCACCCGACCAGTCGTAGATATGCACGTCGCTGCCGCAGATGCCCGCGGCGGCGACTTCGACGATGACTTCGCCGTTGGCGGGCGCGTGTGGCGCCGGGACGTCGCGCAGTTCGAGTCCGAACGCAGCGGTGGTTTTTTGCAGTGCCTGCATCTTCAATGTCCTGAATGTGCGTCGAGAGAAAGTGGGGCGCTCGCGCGCCGCAGCGCGTCGTCGACCTGCGCGTGGGCGACCTGGAAGGCGAGCGTGTAGGCGTCGAGCGTCGCGGCTTCGCTTGCGTGGCCGTGCGCCTCGATTGCGGCTTCAAGCGCTGCGAATGAGGCGCGCAACGAAACTTCGTCGTCGCCTTCGATCAGCAGCACATGGCTGGGCGCGGCGTGCTGCGACCATTGCTGGAACGCCTGCGGAACGGAGTCCAGCGCGCGGCCCAGATGGACGGCGCGCACGCCCGCTATACGCTGGCAGGCATCGATGAGCGCTGCGTCGTCCGGCGGCGTATCCGCTGCGCAAGAGAAACGCGCACAGGCAATCGCCGCAATCGCGGCAATCGCGGCTGTCGCCGCCGCGCCGCTCATCGACTGCACCGTCTCGCAGGTCGCGCGCACCACATTGCGCAGACGCGGGCGCATGGTGGCCGACCACGGCGTTGGATGCTCGATCACGTCCCGATACGCGGCCGACTCGAACACTGCGGCGTCCTTCACTTCATACAGCGTGAAATAGCGCGGCTGTTCTGCTGCATCGGAGCGGTATCGACGGCCCGCGAGAAAGCCGGGAATGCCGACGCGCTCCGGCACGTGCTCGACCGTGTGCCAGCGGTCGTATTCGGCCTCGACATCGGCATCGACGTCATTCCAGAGCGCAAGGAACGCGGTGCTGGAAAGGGGCATAAGAGTCACTCCGTTTATCGAAAAATCTTTACACGGCGGGTGCGGCGAGCGCAGGCGCCGCGCGGCGCGGCATCGCGAACATGCAGGCGGCGGCGACTACGGCGGGCATCGCGACAATCGCAAAGAGCACGCTGTAGCTCAAGCCTGACGACAGCAGATAGCCGCCCACGGCCGACCCCAGCATCGACCCGAAGCGCCCGATCCCGGTCGCCCATGCGACGCCGGTGGCGCGCATCGCCGTCGGATAGAGCGTCGCGGCGAGGCCGTTTATGCCGACCTGGGTGCCGCTGATGCACATGCCCGCGGCGAACACGAACGGCGCGGCCACCAGCGGCGTGGCATACGCCTGGCCGACGACGCAGATGGCCACGCACGCAAACAGATACGCCGTGCCAAGCACGCGGCTGGGCTGGCTGCCGTCCATGATGCGGCCGATGATCAGGCCGCCCGTCGTGCCGCCGACCGACCACAGCGCCGTGGTGAGCGCGGCCGCGCGCATCGATCCGCCCGAGTGCGTGATGATCGTCGGCAACCAGCTGGCCATCAGGAACAGCACGGAAAGGCCCATGAAAAACGTCGTCCAGACGAGCAGCGTGCCGCGCCGGTACGGCAGCGCGAGCAACTCGCGCACGGCTGCGCGGCCTGGCCGCGATTCGAGCGCGACGAAGCGCGTGGCGGCGTCGAGCGCGCCCCCCGCGATGCCCGCACTGCCCGCGATGCGCTGTCCGAGGGCGAACAGCGCGTCTGCACGCTCGGGGCGGCGCAGCGCGAGGTAGCGCATCGACTCGGGCAGCAGCGCCCACAGCGCCACGAGCAGCAGCAAGGGCACGCCGCCGCCGATCACCAGCATCGCGTGCCAGCCAAAGCGCGGAATCACCTGCGACGCGATCACGCCGCCGAACGCCGAGCCTAGCGAGTTGCCGCACAGCATCACCGTGATGAGCGTGAGGCGGCGGCGCGCGGGTACGAATTCGGCGGTCAGCGTGACGGCCGTGGGCGTCGCGCCGCCAATGCCGATGCCCGCGAGCACGCGCAGCGCCGATAGCTCCGCGACGTTGGTCGCCACGAGGCTCGCCAGCGTCGCCACGCCGAAGCACGCCACCGAAGCCAGCATGACCGGACGGCGGCCATAGCGGTCGGCGAGCGGGCCAAACACCAGCGAGCCGACCATCATGCCGACCAGGCCGGAGAGAAAGATCGGCGCGAGCTGCGTGACGGTGAGGCCCCATTCGGCGCGCACCGAGGGCGCGATATAGGCGGCGAGGCCGATATCGATGCCGTCGATGGCGACCGTCAGGAAGCACAGCACGATCACGAGGATCTGGAAGCGGCTCAGCGGCCGCTCGTCGATGAAGGTCTGCACGTCGATCTGGCCGATCTGGCCGATCTGACGTGCGCCGCCCGCGAACTGGGTGGGATTCACAGAATGTCTCCTCGATTCAGGGTCGATATTTGTTGTCTAGAACAGGTGCCGCAAACCGATGCGCACCGCGCTCTGGTTCGCGGTGCTCGACGGCGAGAGGCCGAACAGGTCGGCGACTGCCTGTTTGCCGGTCGAATCGACGCCGCTAGCGTGCTGCCAGATCCCCATGCCATAAAGGTAGGTCGCTTTCGACAGCAGGTACGCGCCGCCGACCGATGCCGTGCGATAGCGGCTGCCCGGCGCGACGCTGTACTGGTACGCCGCACCCAGCATCACGGCGGGCGTGAGGTTGAAGCCGTAGGTCAGCTGATAGTCGTTGAAGGCGGCGTTGGCGGGCGCGTGCGGGTTCGACGCGGTGCGCGCGATGTCGAGAAAGCGGATGTTGTCGTACAAAAACGCGATCTGCGAACGGCCCCACACATAGCGCGCGCCGCCGCCCGCAACCTGCTGGCTGGCCGCGCTCACGTAGTTCGAGAAGATCGGGTTGGACACCGGGTTCGAGAACGCCGCGCCAGCGACCGGAGCCGAGGTCGCGCCGTAGATCGACGTGGCGGGCGTGCGCATGTTCATGTACGCCGCCGCGATCGTCAGGCCCGCGTTGGCATACTGTGCGCCAAAGCCGTACACGCGGTTCTGCGAAAAATCGCCGGGCGTGCCGCCCAGGCTGAACATCGCGCTGCCGTTCAAGCCGTGCCACACCGGCGTTTCGTACTTGATGACGTTGCTGATCTTGTTGTAGTTCCACGAGCCGTCGATGTCGCCGAGCGGCGCGCCCAGCCCGCCCGCGAACATCACGCTGGTGCTCAGCGGCACGAAATAATCGTTCGTCATCGAATACTGGCGGCCCAGCCAGATATTGCCGAGCCTGCCGCTCAGGCCCACGTAGGCCTGCCGTCCGAACAGCGTGTTGGCCGGCTGCGCGGCGCCCGTTTCGATGCTGAAACCCGATTCGAGCACGAAGATCGCCTTGAGGTCGTCGCCCAGATCCTCGACGCCGCGCAGGCCCCACTTGTCGCCCGCGCGCCCGCCGCTATAGGTCTGCCACGCGGCCTTGCCGCCCTGGTTGCTGCTGTACGTGAGCGCGCTGTCCACCGCGCCGTACAAGGTCACGCTGCTCTGCGCGTGCGCTGCCGCGGCGCACACGGCCAGCGGCACATAGGCCATCCACTGTCTCAAGGCTGTCTCCTCTCGTTCCAGGTCGCGCGGCGCGCGCCCGTTTTGTGTCCGGCGCGCGGGGCATGGCCCCAAACGCGTCCGTCGGCGAGATGGTCGGTGAAATGGCGAAACGGAAACAGCCGCGATCGGGAACTTCAGAACGTGTTTTTCGGAAAGGATCGCGGGCTGTGGGGGCGCAAGGCGTGGGAATGCCTCGGATCTACAGGTAGCCGTCGCCTTCGACGAGCGTGGCCAGGCCGCGCTTCAGATGGTCGAGCAGGGCGTGGAACACCTTCGGATTGCTGTGCCCGGCGGGGCGCAGCACCTTGACCCAGAAGTCCGGCAGCTCGAAGCCCGTGAGGATCTGCACGAGGTCGCCCGCCTGGACGCTGGCGCGCGCACGGTAACGCGGCAGCACGGCGATGCCCAGGCCATCGACGCCCGCGCGGTGCATCGCATCGATATCGTTGGTCGCGAACGCGCCGTTGACGGCCACGTCGATCACGCCGCCCGAGCCCGGTTCGACGAAGCTCCAGGTGCCGGCCGGATTCAGATACGAATAGCGCAGGCAGCGGTGCGTGGCGAGTTCGGACGGATGCGCGGGCTCGCCGTGGCGGGCCAGGTACGCGGGCGACGCGTAGACGAGGCGCTTGAAGGGGAACAGCGGAAAGTCCTCGACGCCGTCGTACGCGACCGGCAGGCCGGAAATCACGAAGTCGAAGCCCTCGACCACGGGATCGACGGGCCGGTTGGTCAGCTGCAACTCGACATCGACCTTGGGATGCTCGCGGAAAAAATCGTTGAACATCGCGCCCAGGAAATGATTCGTGAACGACGAGGGCGCCTTGATGCGCAGACGCCCGGTCAGGCGCGAGCCGTCGTCTTCGTCGGGGCCGCGCATCATGCGCTCGTAAGCGGCGAGAAACTCGCGCGCGCGCACGATCGTCTCGCGCCCGCCAGCGGTCAAGTGCAGGCTGCGCGTGGTGCGCTGGAACAGCAGCAGGCCGAGTTCCTTTTCGAGCGCGCTCACGCGCTTGGTCACCGCCGACGGCGCGAGATTGAGGCGCAACGCCGCGCCCGCGAAACTGCCGACCTCCGCCACCGCGAGGAACGCGCGGGCGTTTTCGACGCTATCCATCCTGTCTCCCTTCCTGTGTTGCTGATGCACTGAGCCGCGCTTGCCGATCGGATTCGGCCTGCGAGTCCAGCGCTGTCAGGCGGCTATTTTCCCATACGGCATAGCCCATCCCGGTGAGGGTCTCGTACCAGCGCTCGCGCAATGCGCGTTTTCCAGAGTGATGCATAAAAGTTATCGAGCTAATAAAAAGTGATTTGGCGGAAGTTTTTGACGACCGAATACTCGATCTCACATTCATTCATCCCACGCCTACGCCCGAGCGCTCTTATGAATCCTTTGATCCTGCCGGCTACGACGAACGCCACCCCACTCGCGACGCCGGCACCCCGGCATGTGCGCACCATCGCTGCCTGTTCGATCGGCAATGCGCTGGAGATGTACGACTTCACGGTCTACAGCTTCTTCGCCATGCTGATCGGCAAGCTCTTCTTTCCCGCCGATAGCGCCTATGGGTCGTTGCTGCTGGCGGTGGGCACCTTCGGGATCGGCTTCGTCATGCGCCCGCTTGGCGCGCTCGTGATCGGCAGCTTTGCCGACCGGCGCGGCCGCAAGGCGGCGATGACGCTCACCATCGCGCTGATGGTGGTGGGCACGCTCGGTCTCGCGTTCGCGCCGACCTATGCGAGCGCGGGCACCTGGGGCACGCTCGTGGTGGTCGGGGCACGCATGGTGCAGGGCTTTTCGCTGGGCGGCGAGATTGGCGCATCGACCTCCATGCTCATGGAGTCGGGCGGCATCGGCAGCCGGGGCTTTCGCATCGGCTGGCAAGGCGCGAGCCAGGGCTGCGCGGCGGTGCTGGGCGCGCTCAGCGGGGCCGTGCTGTACGCGACGCTCGATACGGCGTCGCTCGAATCGTGGGGCTGGCGTATCCCGTTCCTGCTGGGGCTGCTGATCGCGCCGGTCGGCTTGTATATCCGCGCGCATCTGGATGAAACGCTGGAGCCTGAGCAAGGCGCGCAGGCACCGCTCGGCGAACTCTTCGGCGAGCACAAGAGCAAGATCGTGCGCGGCGTGCTGTCGATCGTCGCGGCGACGGTGGGCATGTACCTCATCGTGTTCTTCATGCCGACCTTCCTCGTGCGCGTGCTGCATCTGCCCGCTTCGCTGTCGCTGATGGCGGGTTGCGTGTCGGGCGCGACGATGACGGTGATGTGCATTGTCTCGGGCCTGCTCGCGGATCGCATGGCCTCGCGCAAGCCGCTCGCGCTGACGTCGGTCGTGCTCACGACCTTGCTGATCTATCCCGCGATTGCGCTCATGACGTCGCATCCGGGCGTGCCGCTGGCGCTGGCCATCGTCGCCGCGCTCACGGCGATCAGCAGCCTGGGCGGCGCGCATCTGCTGCTGTTGCTCATGGAGATGTTTCCGGCGCGCGTGCGTGCAAGCGGCCTCTCGGTGATCTACAGCATCGGCGTGGCCTTGTTCGGCGGCACGGCGCAGCTTGTCGTCACCTGGCTGCTCGCGAAAACCGGCAATCCCATGTCGCTCGCGCTTTACATGATGGTGTGCGGCGTCGTCACCGTCTGCGCGATCTCCAGCCTGCCCGAGCAACGGCGGCGCATCTCATGACATTGCGCGCCGGGCGCTGATGGGGCCCTGATGGGGCGCTGAAACCCGCAGTCCCGGCTCACTCGTCGAATCCAGACACGTAGTCCTGTCGCGCGCTCGCTCAATCGAGCGGCGGGGCGCTGCTCGTCCTGCTTTTTGTTCATCTGCATTTCCTTTTCGACCACACGCCAGCGGAGTTCCTGAATGAAATGCACTTTGCGCGCGCTGTTTGCCGCGCTTTCCACGGGCACCTGCCTGCACGCGTTCGCCGAAGTCTCACCGGGCGCACCTTCCGACGCCGCGTCCACGACCGCCTTCGCCAGCGCCTCGCAGATGCAATCGACCTTCGCTTTCTGGGGCGCGGGGCTTGGCCCGCAGACGTTGGGCGTCGCTGCGCAGCGCACCTTCGTCACGCTCTACGGCACCGTCGACGAAGGCCTGAACTACACGCGCGGCGGCTCTCAAGGCGTGACACGGCTGCAATCGGGCGGCGCGCTGACGTCGAAGTTTGGGCTCTACGGGCAGGAATATCTGGGCGACAACTGGACGACGCTGTTTCGCCTCGAAAGCGGCTTCATGGGCAACACGGGATCGATGCAGGATTCGACGTCGATGTTCAACCGCGCGTCGTATGTCGGCGTCCAGAATCCGTTTTATGGGCAGATGACGTTCGGACGCCAGTACACCTCGGGCGGTGCGGCGGCGCTTGGCGCCGATCCGTTCCTGGGCCCGGCGCACGAGTCGGCGTACACCTATCTGCTCAGCACCTCCGATCTGGGCACTGGCGCGAACAGCGACGCGCTCGGCCGACTGCCCAACACGATCCGCTATATCTCGCCGCGCTTTGGCCACTTCGGCATCGACCTGAGCTACTCGTTCAAGCAGAACCAGGACACGGGGCCCGCGGTGCATCAGCGCTCGGCGATGATTTCGTATGCGGGACGGCGCGTCGTGATTTCGGCGGCGTTCGGGCAGGGCTGGTGCGATCCGGGCATGAGCGGCGACTGTAGCAGCACGGCCAACGACGCACCCGGCAAGCGCACCGACACGTATCTCGCCAGCGTGCTCTACGACGTCGGCCCCTTCATCGCGCAGGGTGCGTATATCCGCTATGTGCCGCAGGCCGCGACCAGCGCAATCGCCAATCTCTATCTGGTCGGCATCCAGAAATGGTGGGGCGTCGATCTCGTGCGCGCCTCGGCGGCGATGCGCGATACGACGATTTCCGGCGACTACGCCTATGGCGGCACGCTCGGCATCGACCATTTCCTGTCGAAGCGCACCTCGCTTTACGGCCGTCTGGGCGTGATGCGCAACGGGCCGCATTCGAGCGTCACTTACAACTACGACAGCGGCTCGCCTTCCACGGCGCCAGGCCGCACGTTCACGAGCATCACGCTGGGCATCACGCACACGTTCTGAAGCCCGGATTCCATCAAAACCACGCTGGTCATTCCAATCAGGAGCACACCATGTCGATCGAGCTTGTCGACGATTTCATCGAAAGCAGCAAGCAACGTTACGTCACGCTGTCCGACGCGATCTGGCAATACGCGGAACTCGGTTATACCGAGAAGCAGTCGGCGGCCGCGCATATTGCGCTGCTCAAATCGGAAGGCTTCTCGGTGCGCGAAGGCGTGGCCGGTATCCCGACCGCATTTGTCGCCGAGGCGGGATCGGGCGGCCCGGTGATTGCCATTCTCGGCGAGTTCGACGCGCTCTCCGGGCTGAGCCAGGAGAGTCTCGCGCTGTCGTGCTGTCCGTCGAGCGAAATCGCCAACGGCAACGGCCACGGCTGCGGCCATCATTTGCTGGGCACTGCCGCGCATTTCGCGGCGGTCGCGGTCAAGGACGCGCTGGAGCGCGCGGGCATCGAAGGCACCGTGCGCTTCTACGGCTGTCCTGCGGAAGAAGGCGGCTGGGGCAAGACGTACATGACGCGCGCGGGCCTGTTCGACGATGTGTCGGCGGCGATCACGTGGCATCCGGGCGTCGCCAATACGGTCATGAATCTTGAAAGCCTCGCGGTGAAGCAGGCGTATTTCCGCTTCAAGGGCGTCGCGGCGCACGCGGGGGCGTCGCCGCATCTCGGGCGCAGTGCGCTCGATGCGCTCGAACTCATGAACATCGGCACGAACTTCCTGCGCGAGCACATGATTCCCGACGCGCGCGTGCACTATGCGATCACCGATACGGGCGGCGTCGCGCCCAACGTCGTGCAGCCCAATGCGAGCGCGCTCTATATGATCCGCGCGCCGCGCAACCGCGATGTCAAGGAGCTGTACGAGCGCGTCTGCAACATCGCGCGCGGCGCGGCGTTGATGACCGATTGCCAGCTGGAAATCGAGGTGCACTCCGCCTGTTCGAACCTGCTGCGCAATCACACGCTCAACGAGTTGATGCAGGCGAAGCTCGTCGAAATGGGCGCGCCGTCCTATACGCGCGACGAACTGGAGTTCGCGGAGGCGATGCATCGCACCACGCGCCCCGAAGAGATCGAAATGGCGGGCCGCATGTTGCAGTCCGCGTGGCGCGAGCCGAAGGCGCTGTTCGATCGCGTCGATGGTCTCGACAACGACCGGCCCTCGCAGATGCATGGTTCGACGGACGTGGGCGACGTGAGCTGGGTGACGCCGACGGTGCAGTGCATGACTGCGTGCTTTGCATTCGGCACGTCGCCGCATTCGTGGCAGTGGGTCTCGCAGGGCAAGAGCGAAGTTGCGCACAAGGGCATGGTGCTCGCGTCGAAGACCATGGCCGCGACGGCGCTCGAACTGTTCACGAATCCGCTGCTGCTGGCGGCCGCACGCACGGAATTGCACGAGCGTCTCGCGCAGGAGCCGTACGTGTGCCCGATTCCAGACGGCGTCGAGCCGCCGCTGCCGGGCCATAGCTGAACTCACGCGTTTTATGGCTTGCTATGCTGCCCCGTGAGCGAACATCGAGCGGGGTATCGGGTGAAGCTGAGACAACTCGAAGCATTGCGCGCCATCGCCGAGGCGAAGAGCGTGCACGAAGCGGCGCGCCGCCTGTTCCTGACCCAGCCCGCCATCAGCCGGTCGATTCGCGAGCTGGAGATCGAACTGGGCGTGCCGTTGCTGACGCGCTCGGCGCGCGGCGCGAGTCTCACGCCGTTTGCGCATCAGGTGCTCAAGCGCACGCAGGTCGTACAGCGCGAAGTCGGGCGCATCCTGGAAGACGCCGCTGCCGCGCGTGGCGAGCTGGCGGGCCGCCTGGCCGTGGCCGTCACGCCGCCCGCCGCGACGCGGGCGCTGGCGGATTCGCTGCTGGAACTGGTGGCGGCGCGTCCGGGCGTGCGGCCTGAAATCATCGAGTGGCGCGCGGAAAATATCGCCGATGGTCTGGCCGACGGCACGATCGACGTCGGCCTCTTCACGCAGTATCGCGAACCGCGCACCACGGCGTTTGAATGGGTGCGGCTCTACGAACTGGACGTGGTGCTGTCGATTCCCGCCACGTACGGCGGCAAGACCACGTTAAGCGTCGCCGAAATCCATGCGCTGCCCTGGATCGTGCTCGACGCGCCCGACGACGACGCGGGATTCGTCGCGACCTTTTTCGCGAGCCACGGCCTGCCGCTGCCGAAACAGGTGCTGCGTTGCACGTCGATGAACCTGTATCTCGACCTGGCCATGCGCATGGAGGCGGTCGCCGTGTGGACGTCGCTCGCGCGGCCATTCCTGCTGGAGCGCGAGCGCGCGGGGCGCGTGCGATTGCTTGAGGTGGACGAGGCGCTGCCGCGTGCGGGCATGTATCTGGCGTACGCCAGCGAAGACCTGTTGACGGCGACGGCGCAGGACTTTATCGGCCGCCTGAGCGAGAAGCTGGCGAATGGCGCACGCGAACGTGCGCCTGCGGGACTGGTTTATAGCGACGTGGAATGAGCGCCAGGCGTGCCATGACCGGCGCGCTTCGCGAACAGGCACAGCATTTCATACATCAGTGTGGCGGCGACGAGCGCCGTGTTGCCGCTCGGATCGTAGGGCGGCGAGACTTCCACGACATCGCCGCCGATCCAGTTCAGGCCGTCGAGCCCGCGTAGCAGCGCAAGCGTTTCGCGCGTGGACAGGCCGCCGATTTCCGGCGTGCCCGTGCCCGGCGTGAAAACGGGATCGAGCCCATCGACGTCGAGCGACAGATAGACCGGCGCATCGCCCACGACGCGCCGCGCTTCTTCGGCAATCGCCGCCGCGCCGCGCTCATCGAATTCCTCGATGAACACCACGCGCATGCCGCTCTCGATCGAATAGCGCCAGCCTTCGTCGGAATTCTGCGCGCCGCGAATGCCAATCTGGATCGTGCGCTTCGGGTCGAGCAGGCCTGCTTCCACCGCACGCCTGAACGGCGCGCCATGCGTGAATTTCGAGCCCTTGAAGCTGTCCCACGTATCCGTGTGCGCGTCGATATGCACCAGCGCGATGGGTTCTTTTGGCGCGAGCGCCTGAAAGATCGGATAGGTGATCGAGTGATCGCCGCCCGCGCTCAACGCGATCTTGCCCGCCGCGAAGACCGGCTCGAAGAAGCGCCGGATATCGTCGTGCGCGCGCTCCAGGTGATAGAGGTCGGTGAACGGCACATCGCCGATATCGCCGATCCGGCACGCTTCGAAGGGATTGAAACGCGTCACGTGATGCGTCGTGCGCGTCATCGTCGACATGTTGCGGATCTCGCGCGGGCCAAAGCGCGCGCCGGGACGCGCGGTGACGCCGCCGTCGAACGGCACGCCCGCCAGCACGATGTCGAGCGCGTCAAGATTGCTGGAGAAAGGCACGCGCATGAAAGTCGGGATGCCGCTAAAGCGCGGCAACTGCATCTGTGTGACGTCGGTGCCTGACACGTTGGATTCCTAGAATGTGGGCGGCGTGTTGACCCAGAACACCCGCGTGACGACCTTGCCCGGATTGCGGTAACTGTGCGGCACGTTGCTGGGAAAGTAGAACGAGTCGCCGGGCTGCAACAGGTGGCGCTCCTGGTCGAGCGTCAGTTCCAGCTCGCCTTCGATCACATAGCCCAGTTCCTCGCCGAGGTGCGAAATCTGCTCGTCGCTGCTGGTATGCGGCTCGATCACATGGATATCGCCTTGCAACAGCTGGCCGGGCGCGGGCACGACCACGCGTTCGAGCTTGATCGAGCCGCGCTTGCCCGCGGTCGGAAAACTCACGGAAGGACGTTCGTTGGCGCGCTGGATGGCGGACGTATTGACGTCCGGCCCGGAGACCAGCGCGGCGATATTGGTCGAGAGCGCCAGCGCCAGCCGGTGCAAGGTCGCGAGCGACGGCGTGGCGCGGCCGCTCTCGACTTTCGAGAGCAGGCTTTCGGAGCAGCCCGCCTGTTCGGCGAGCGCCTTGAGCGTCAACTGGTGCACCATGCGCGCGTGCTTCAGGCGCACGCCGAGCGAATCGGCCGGCGCGCCCGGCGCGGCCTGGGCGGCTGCGGCGGCAGGGCCGGAAGGGGCGCGGCTCTTGCCGCTGCCCGTGGAGGAGGACGTTTTTCTGGTTGCCACCGGAGCGCGTTCGGTCAGGTTGAAGGGAAAGGTCAGGCAGTTACGCCAGCACGGTGAACTCGACTTCGAGCGGGTTCAGTGCGTTGATCGGAATGATATCTTGCGGGCACGCGGACATCACCACGACGCAATCCATGACGGCCTTGATATCGACGTGATCGCCGGCCTTCGACACCGGCGGCAGCCAGTCGATCGTGTAATCGGGCTTGACGGGAATGTTCATCCACAGGTTGAACGGTTGCGGCACTTCGCGCGCGCGCAGGCCGATGGCCTTCAGCGCGAGGCGCATGTTGTCCGCGCAATTGTCGTGGTAGCCCTCGACGCCAAGGTTCTTGTAGCGATACAGGTCGCAGGCGGCGATCAGCGTGTCGTGCACGCCCGGCGAGGTATCGACGACCAGTTCCGCAATCGGGCGGCGATGATTGGTCACGAGCGGGTCGCCCGGCTGCGGAATCACCTTGTCGATGAACGCGCGCGTGTGCTCGAACGACAGGAATTCGTTCAGATGCGCGGCATTGAAAATCCACGTGTCGCAGACCTGGGTGCCGTGCGGATTCGCAATGCGGATCGTCTGGCCGGCCTTCACGCGCACGGCGCGGCCGCAGCGCGCGGGCACCGTGTAGGTCTTGCCCAGTTCGGGCGTGCCGTCGGCGGAGATCGGCTCGGTCAGCGTGGCGTTGATGCCGGTTTCGGCGCCGTTGTCCTGCGTCGCGCCGTGGCTATGGTCGTGTTCGTGTGCGTGTTCGTGGATCAGGGTGGTGCTCATCGTGACTCCTTCGTCAAGGTTCGTTGCAAAGCGTGGCCAGGCAGTGCGCAAGCGCGCGCGTGCCCAGCACGAGGTGATCGTCGTCGGTGTGTTCGAGCGGGTTGTGGCTGATACCGTCGCGGCTAGGCACGAACAGCATCGCAGTCGGACAGTGCCGCGCCAGATACATGGCGTCGTGGAATGCGCCCGAGGTCAGCGTCATCGTCGGCGCTTCGAGCGCGGCGGCGGCTTCGCCCAGGCGCTTGAGCAATGCGCTGTCGAAAGCGACGGGCGCGTGCGAGAACAGGGCTTCGAGCGTGATGTCGCTGTGTTGCATGCCTTGAGTGCATTGCGCAATGCGCTGGTCGAATGCCGCGAGGACGGCCGCGTCGGGATGGCGGAAATCGACCGTGAACGTGACCGACGCGGGAATCGTATTGATCGAATTCGGCGCGACGCTCCAGCGCCCGAATGTCACGCGGGTATCGGCCTGACCCAGTTCGCGCGCGAACGCATCGATCTGCGCGCGCACGTCGATGGCGAGTGTCATCGCATCGCGCCGCACCGGCATGGGCGTGGTGCCCGCATGAGCGGCCACGCCCGTGCACGTCACCGCATACCAGCGCACGCCCTGGATGCCGCTGACGATGCCCAGCGGCAACGCGGCGTTTTCGAGCTGCGGGCCTTGTTCGATATGCAATTCGATGAAGGCGTGTGCGGCTTGCGCTTCGCTGCGGGCTGGCAGCGCAGGGAAGGTCTGCGCGTGCTGTTCCAGCGCCTGCGCGAGCGTCGTACCGGTTGCGTCCGCAACCTTAAGGTAGCGCTGCATCAAGGCCGGATCGACGAACGCGCTCGATCCCATCGCGCCTGGCTGGAAGCGCGTGCCTTCTTCGTTTGTCCAGATCGCGACGTCCAGCGGCCGGCGCGTCTGGATGCCGGCGGCGTTCATCGCTTCGATACATTCGAGACCCGCTAGCACGCCGTAGCAGCCGTCGAGCTTGCCGCCGCTCGGTTGCGTATCGGCGTGGCTGCCGGTCATCACGGGCGCGAGAGGCTCCGTGCCCGGACGCCGGATAAACAGGTTCGCGCAATGATCGGTGGTGACGGTGCAGCCGAGCGCCGTGGCGCGCTCGATCAGATAGCGCCGCGCGTCGAGGTCGCGCTGCGAAAGCGCAGGGCGGTCGACGCCGCCGTCGTCGCGTGCGCCAAAGCTTGCGAGGGCTTTCACCGCTTCCAGCAGGCGTTCGGCATCGACATGCGCGGCGACGGCGCGGGCGTTGTCGCTGTAAAGATCGGTCGTCATCATGCGTGGCTCCGATCGGCTTCAGGGGTGAGTTGCGCAGGCGAAGGCGACAGGCTGCGATCGAACCACGGCTTCAGGAACTGTTGCAGACGCGGCGTGCGCGTATTGCCGAACAACTGCGCGGGCGCCCCGGATTCGACGATCTGGCCCGCCTCCATGAACACCACCTTGTCGGAGATCTTCGCGGCGAAGCTCATCTCGTGCGTGACCATCACCATCGTCATGCCGTCCTGCGCGAGCGAGCGGATCACGCTGAGCACTTCTTCGACGAGTTCCGGGTCGAGCGCCGAAGTCGGCTCGTCGAGCAGCATCACTTCAGGCTCGATGGCGAGCGCGCGCGCAATGCCCACGCGCTGCTGCTGGCCGCCGCTCAGGCGCGCGGGATAGACGTCGGCCTTGTGTTCGAGGCCTACGCGCTGGAGCGCGGCCAGGGCCTTGCGCTGCGCCTCGGCCTTGCCGATCTTCTTGGACAGCACGAGCGGCGCGGCGACGTTCGCGAGCACCGTCATATGCGGCCACAGGTTGAACTGCTGGAACACCATCGCCACCGGGCGGCGGACTTCGGCGATGCTCGCGTCGCTGTCGCGATCGCGTTCGCTGCGGCCCGCCGAGCGATAGCCGAGCAACTGGCCTTTGATCCAGACCTCGCCCTCGTCGTAGGCTTCGAGAAAGTTCATGCAGCGCAGCGCCGTCGTCTTGCCGGAACCGGACGGCCCGATCAGCGAAACGATCTCGCCGCGCATCACGTCGAGGTCGATGCCCTTGAGCACGCGCGTCGGGCCGTAGGACTTGCCGACCGCCTTGAGTTGGAGAATAGGGAGTGCGCTCATGACGTCTTCTGCAAAAAGGGAATCGATGCGGCGGCGCGCGAGGCGACCAGCGCGACGGCCTGGGTCAGCAGCCAGTAGCAGACAATCAGCATTGCGTAGGGGCCGATGTACGTATAAGTCGAGGCGACGATGTCGCTCGCCGTCATGGTGAGTTCGGGCACCGTAATGATCGATGCAACGGCGCTTTCCTTGATGACCAGGATGACCTGGTTGGCGAGCAGCGGCACCGCGAACGCCAGCACCTGGGGCAGCTCGATGGCACGAAACGCCGCCCAGCGGCCGATGCCGAATGCGCGCGCGGCTTCGATCTGGCCACGCGGGATGCTGGCCCAGCCCGCACGAAAGATCTCCGCGAAATACGCAGCCGCGTAGATCGACAGCGACACGATGGTGGCTTGCACCGCGGTCAACGTGAGGCCCAGCACCGGCAGGCCAAAATAGACGATCACCAGTTGCGACAGGTATGGCATGCCGCGCACGAGCCATACGTAGATCTTGTATGGCACGGCCAGCGCTTTAGGAAAGCACAGGCGCACGGTGTTGAGCGCAAATCCGCCGATCATGCCGAGCAAGGCGGCAAGCAGGCTCACTTCGAGCGTCACCAGCATGGCGTCGAAGAAGCGCGGGAAAAGCGTGAAGAGTGAAAGTAGCGCGTTCATGAATATCGGCCCGGTAGCGGCATCAGGTGCGCCTGGCGAGGCGTCGCTCGTAGCCGTGTGCGGCGAGCGACAGCAACGAGGTGATCGCCAGATAGAAGACGGCGGCGAGCGTATAGACTTCGAGCGGGCGATAGGTCGACGACGCGAGTTGCTGGCCCACGCGCATCAAGTCCGTCACGGCAATCACCGAAATCACCGCTGACGCCTTCACGATGTCGATCATTTCGGACACCAGCGCGGGCAGCGTGATGGCCACCACCTGCGGGACTTCGATGTGCCACAGCGTCTGCCGTCGCGTGAGATTGAAGGTGCGCGCCGCTTCGATCTGGCCGCGCGGAATGGCGCGAAAACCCGCGCCCAGAACCTGCGACTGATACGCGGCCGTGTTCAGCGACAGGCCAATCGCCGCCGCAACCACGCCGGGCAGCGTCAGGCCGAACGCCGAGGGCACGTAATAAAACACCAGCAACTGCGCGAGCACCGGCGTGCCGCGGAACACGCTGACGTAGACCCGCGCGGCGCGCGACAACAGGCGGCTGTCGCTCGCCGACATCATGTAGATGAAAATACCGGCGAAGAAACCGCACAGCACGGCCACCGCGGACAGCCACAGCGTGGTGAGCGCACCGTCCAGCAACTGCGGCAGGTAGCCGAGGCAGCGGGTCAGGAGGTCAGGCGTGTTCATGGCGTCTCGATGGCTTAGATCGTCGGCTGGGGCAGCGCGTCGGCGGGGACGTCCATCGTGGTGCCGAACCACTTCTGCTGGAGCTTCTTCATCGTGCCGTCCTGCTGGGCGCGGGCAATGCCGTCGCTGAACAGCTTGACGAGCGCGGCGCTGTCCGCGTCCTTGCGCGCCACCCAGGCGAAATAGCTCTTCGGGCCAATGGTCTGCGGCATCACCATGAATACGCCGGGACGCGCCTTCATGAGCGGCCCGAGATTGGCCACCGATTGCGCGACAGCGTCGAGACGGCCCACCGCGAGATCGGCATACGCCTCGTCGAATGCGACGTATTGCTTGATCTGCTTGATGCCCGGGCCGCCTGCGTCCTTGAGCTTCTTGTCGAGCGCGATGAGCGCCTGGAGCTGCGCCGAGCCGGTCTGCGAGCCGACGATCTTGCCGTTCAGGTCTTCGGGCGTCTTGATGGCGGTCTCATTGGTGCGCAGCAGGACGCCGGTGGTTGCGTCCGCAACGGGCAGCGTGAAGGCGAAGTGGCTGGCGCGATCCTTGTTGACCGTCACGGCGGTCACGACGATGTCGAAGCGCTTGGCGTCGAGGCCCGGCAGCAAGCCTTGAAACGGCAGGTCGAGTTGCTTGACCTTGACGTCGGGCAGCGACTTCAGCACGTACTGCATCAGGTCGGCGTCATAGCCGACGATCTTGCCGTTGTCGACGTATTCGAACGGCGCGTAACGCGCCTCGGTGGCGATCGTGATTTCCTTGTTGCTCTTGATGCGATTCAGGAGGTCGGTGTCCTGCGCCCAGCCCGAAACCGACGCGCAGAATGCGAGCGCGCCCGTCAACGACAGTACCAGAGTGCGAAAAGGCTTATTCATGTGGCTCCCGTGCGGTTCGATGCAGTTGTGAAATGACCATGAACAAAATTCAAGTGACTTGAATGGTGTTCACTATGCATGAAGCATGCCAGCCGCTGAGGGCCGGTTTTTCGTGGGAGACGCGGCGCGCGAGTGCACCGTCTTGCACCGTCGATGGGACTTGGGATGTGCGGCGCACCCGGGTGGTGCCGCGCGCACAGAGATGGGGGAGTGTAAGAGGGGAGAAGCGGAAAACTACGGGTCAGGCTATGCCGCTGGGAGGGTTGCCTACCTCCCGTCCCAACTGCGCGGCGCGTCGGTGAATCGCTTCCATCAGCAAGCTGGCGCTCGCGGGCGGGGCCGAAAACTTCGAATAGACGAAAGTCGAGGTCATCTCCAGCGACTCGACCAGCGGACGGACGATGCAGTCCGCACGTTCGCTGCGGCCGGTGCCATCGACGCCGACCGCAGCGAATTCGTCAACGATGGCAAGGCCCAGGCCGCCTCGCACCAGCGCGAGCGCCTGGTCGGCGTGCGTGACGTCGACGACCGATGTGAGTTCGACGTCGGCCTGCTGGCAGGCCTGCACGATCACCGTGCCAAAAGGAATGTCGCGCCGGAACAGGATCATGGGCTCCGACTGGAGGTCGGCCAGCGCAATGCTTGCCTGCGCCGCGAGCGAATGACCGGGCGGCAGCACGCAGACCATGCGCCCGCGCATGAACGGCACGACTTCGAGATGTTCATGCTCGATCGGCATGGACGTCACCGCGACGTCTACGGTCTTGCTCAAGACCTCCATGGGCATTTCGGCCATGAGCGTCGTGTGCCAGTCGACCCGCAGTCCCGGCAGCCTGCGCTTGAGTTCGACGATTGCGGGCGCAACGATCGTGGTCGCAAGCGACGGGCTGCACGCCACGCGCAGCAGGCTGGCCGGGCCGAGCGCCAGCGCACGGGCAAATTCGTCGACGCGCAACGCCGACTGATAGACCTGTTCGACTTCGCGAAACAGCGCCTGGCCTTCCGCCGTGGGCACGAGGCGTCCTTTGGTGCGCTCGAACAGGCGCAGCCCCAGCGTGGTTTCCGTATGCGAAACGAGCTTGCTGACGGCGGGCTGCGAAACGTAGAGCATTTTCGCCGCTGCGTTGATCGAGCCCGTGAGCATGACTGCGCGAAACACCTCCATTTGCCGAAGCTTGAAACGCACGTTTTCCCCCTGGAGCGCCCGCTGGCCGGGCGATTAACCAAAAGTTATAGGATAGCTGAAACTCGGCATACGACAGCCTTGCGGCACTTCCCTAGTATTTCCATCGAGGCATGCGCCAGTCATAAAGGGGCTTTGAACCCGGCGGCGCGCGCAAAACAACGATGGAGACGCGATGAACCCAGTCCAGACTTCCCGGGCGGCAGTTGCCCAAAGTGCCGGCCAAAGTGTCGGCCACGGCATTGGCCCTATCGATGCGGGCGCAACGGCCACGGCACGCACCCGCGCGCGATTCGGCATTCTCGCGCTGCTCGCGGGCGGCACCATGATCAACTATCTCGACCGCAGCGTCGCCGGCATCGCCGCGCCTGCGATGAGCCACGACCTGGGGCTGACGCCCGCGCTGATGGGCGTGATTTTCTCGGCCTTTTCGTGGACGTACACCGCTTCGCAGATTCCGGGCGGCCTGCTGCTCGACCGCGTGGGCACGCGCTGGACGTATTTCTTCGCGCTGACCTTGTGGTCGTTCTTCACAGGACTGCAAGGACTGGCGACGGGCTTTGTTTCGTTGCTCGTCATGCGCCTGCTGATCGGCGCGGCCGAAGCGCCGTGCTTCCCGACCAACAGCCGCGTCGTGGCGATCTGGTTCCCGCAGAGCGAGCGTGCGCGCGCCACGGGCGTCTACACCTTCGCCGAATACGTAGGCCTGGCGTTCCTCAGCCCGTTGCTGTTCTGGCTGGAGCAGCGCTACGGATGGCGCGCGCTGTTCGGCATGGTGGGCGCCGTGGGCGTGGCCTTCGGCGTCGTGTGGCTGATGCGCTTTCACGAGCCGCACGAGTCGAAGCGCGCCAATCGCGCCGAGCTCGACCATATCGCGAGCGGTGGCGGCGTGGTCGACGGCAGCCAGCAGGCCACGCGCTTTCGCTGGTCGGATGTCGGCGCGCTGCTGCGTCACCGCAGCATGTTCGGCATCTGCATCGGCCAGTTCGCCTGCAATTCGACCAACGTGTTTTTCCTGACGTGGTTCCCGACCTATCTCGTGACCGAGCGCCATATGCCGTGGCTCAAGGTGGGCATCGTCGCTGTGCTGCCGTTTATCGCGGCATCCGTGGGCACGCTCTCGGGCGGCTGGATCTCCGACGCCATGCTGCGCCGCGGCGTCTCGCTGAACTGGGCGCGCAAGCTGCCAGTGATTGCCGGGCTGCTGATGGCGGCGACCATTGCGCTCGCGAACTATGTCGATTCGATTGCCGCCGTGATCGCCATTCTGTGTGTCGCGTACTTCGCACAAGGCATGTCGGCGCTGGCGTGGGGGATTGTTTCCGATATCGCGCCCAAGGGCCTGCTCGGCTTGAGCGGCGGCATCTTCAACCTGTTCGCGAACGCCGCCGGGATCGTTACGCCGCTCGTGATCGGGCTGATCGTCAACGCGACCGGTTCGTTCGTGTATGCGCTGGCCTTCATTTCGGCGGTCACGCTGATGGGCGCGCTCTCTTATCTGTTCGTGGTCGGCGATATCAGGCGCATCGTCCTCGCGAATGCCGATTCTTCCCTTAGCTGAAACCCCTGAAATTCAAAGGAAAAGTTTGTCATGAGCCACACTCTCGACGGCCAGATCGCCATTGTCACCGGCGCCGCACGCGGCATTGGCCTCGGCATCGCACGGCAGCTCAAAGCGGACGGCGCACGCGTCGTGGTCTGGGATCTCGACACCGCCGCCTGCGATGAGAAGCATCTGGGATTCAAGCCCGACCACCTGGAATCCGTCGATGTTTCGAACTACCAGGCAGTTGAACGCGCCTTCGAATCGACCATCGCAGCGCTGGGGCACGTCGATATTCTCGTCAACAATGCCGGCATCAACGGGCCGGTCATGCCGAGCTGGGAATATCCCGTCGACACCTGGCAGCAGGTGCTGGCGGTCGACCTGAACAGCGTGTTCTATACCTGCCGCGTGGCCGTCCCGCATATGCGCGAGCGCGGCGGCGGACGCATCCTGAACGTGGCGTCGATTGCGGGCAAGGAAGGCGTGCAGTTCATTTCCGCCTATTCGGCGGCGAAGGCGGGGGTGATCGCGTTCACGAAGTCCGCAGCGAAGGAGCTTGCGAAGGACAACGTGCTGATCAATTGCGTCGCGCCCGCGATGGTCGAAACCGAACTGTTTCGAGAAATGTCGGACGAGCACATCGTGGCGAGCAAGGCCAAGATTCCGATGGGCCGATTCCTGCAGATCGAGGAAGTAGGGCGCATGGTGAGCTGGGTCGTGAGTCCCGCATGCAGCTTCACCACCGGCTTTACCTTCGACCTCACGGGCGGGAGAGCCACGTGGTAAAGCCACATGATGGCGTTGCGCGTTCGCTTGCCGTTGCGCATCTGACTGCGCTCGAATGTGCGCCCGTGGAGTGGGTGCGGCTTGCGGCGAAGGCCGGTTTCAACGGTGTGGGGCTGCGGCTGCATCCGGCCACGCCCGGCGGCGTCGCTTATCCGGTCGCTGCGGGCAGCGCGGCGCAACGGGAGTTGCGCGACGTGCTCGGCGGAGAAGGCGTTGCGCTGCTCGACGTCGAATTCGTGCCCATCGTGCCCGATCTCGACCCGCATAGCGTGTTGCCGCTGTTCGAAACGGCGGCGGCGCTGGGGGCCGCGAGCGTGAGCGTGTCGGGTGACGATCCCGACGAAGCGCGGCTCGCCGCCAACCTCGCCGCGCTCGCTATGCTCGCTACTCCGTTCGGCCTGCGCATCGACCTGGAGTTCATGCGCTGGCGGCACGTGGGCACGCTCGCGCAGGCGCGCGCGGCGATCGGGCGCGCGGCGCAGCTGAATCTTGCGCTGGTGATCGATGCGTTGCATCTGTCGCGCGCGGGCAGTACGCCCGACGATGTCGCCGCGTTGCCGCCGGGCGCGATTGGTCTCGTCCAGCTTTGCGACGCGCCTGCGTGCTTGCCCGTCAGTGACGAGGAAGCAATTCACGAAGCGCGTACGGCGCGGCTCGCGCCAGGCGACGGCGCGTTGCCGCTTGACGCGCTGCTGCGGGCGTTGCCGCGCGAAGCTGCGCTGAGCGTGGAGATGCCGATGCCATCGCTGCCGGTGCAGGCGCGTATGGAACTCGCGTATCGCGGCGCGCGACGCGTCGTGGAGCGCGCATGCCTCACTGCAGCCACTGCACATGTCTGAAAAGGAACCCCGCAACATGTCCGTATTCGACGACGACAAGATCGACTGCCATTGCCATGTGTTCGATCCCGTGCGCTTCCCGTATCGCGACGATACGGCGTATCGGCCCGCGCAACAGGAGGTCGGCACACCGGCGCAATTCGTGCGCGTCATGGACGCCTATGGCGTGCGCCACGCGCTGCTCGTTGGCCCGACGAGCGGCTACCGCACCGACAATCGCTGCCTGATCGACACGCTCGAATCGTGGGAGGGGCGCTTTCGCGGCATCGCCGTGGTGGAAAGCGATATCTCGCGCGGCGAACTCGCTGCGTTGCGCCGCGCGGGTGTGGTCGGCGTCGCGTTCAATCCCGCGATGGAGGGCCTCGATCTCGTGACGCGCGCCGCGCCGCTGTTTGCCTTGCTGGCCGATCTGGGCATGATCGCCCAGGTGCAGGTGGAGGGCGACCAGATGGGCGCGCTGGGGCCGTGGCTCGCGCAGCAGCCGGGGCAACTTGTGATCGACCATTGCGGGCGTCCGCACAGCGAGGCCGGGATCGGCCAGGCCGGTTTCGACGCGCTGCTGCGGCTCGCGGAAAGTGGCCGGGCGAGCGTGAAGCTGTCGGGCTGGCAGAAGTATTCGCGTAACGCGCATCCTTATGAGGACACCTGGCCTTACGCGCACGCGCTGCTGCGGGCATTTGGGCCGCAGCAGTGCGTCTGGGGTTCGGACTGGCCGTTCCTGCGCGCACCGGAGCGGCTCGACTACGGCCCACTGCTGACGCTGTTCGAAGCGATCGTGCCGGATCCGGCTATTCGGCGGCAGATTCAATGGGACACGCCGCGCCGGCTGTTCGGCTTCGATCCGGCGTGATGTGACACGTCGCGGGACGTGCTTTGGCACTTTTCCAGTTGTGAACTAATCTCTTCTTGAGCGCGGTGCTGCGCCGATTCGTCGCATCGAGTACACTCGCGTGGTTTTTAACCAGTTAGTACACAGTTTGCCGATCCGGCGGCCGTCTCGCAGCGCGCCCGGTGGGACGAAACTGGAAACGACATGACGTCCTCACAACAACCACCGTCTTCGCCGTTCGCGCCCTCGCGGCGGCAGTTCCTCATCGGTACTTCGGTGCTCGCGACGCTCAGCGTGACGGGCCTCGGCGCACTCGGTCGCGCGCATGCGCAGGCCGCGGCCGCGAGTGCCGATGCGGACTTCTCCGCTTTCATGAAGCTTTCGCAGTACCTGACCGGAAAGACGTCGCTCGACGTCGAAATCGGCCGGGCGATTCTTGCCGGGCTGCGCGGCGACGACGCCAGCGCAGTCGCCACGGTCGCGCAGCTCAATGACTTCGTCGCGCGCACGAATACCCCTGTAAATACGCTGCAATCGGTGCTGGACGCCTCGCAGCCGGCGCTGGCGAAGCTCCCGAAGAAAGTCGTGACGGCGTGGTACCTGGGCGTGGTCGGCACGGGCAAGAACGCCCGCACCGTCGCATACGAACAGGCGCTCATGTATCCGCCGATCTCGGACGTCATCGTGATGCCGAGCTACGCGCGCGGCGTGCCTGGTTACTGGGCCAAGCCCCCAGTGCTGTCCCACTCCTGATCCCCGTATTTCCATGGCAACGAATCAATCCGCCGACGTCGTGATCGTCGGCGCCGGTATCGCGTCCGGCCAGATCGCGCAGAAGCTCGCCAAGGCGGGCATCGACGTCCTCATGCTCGAAGCAGGCCCGCGCATCGAGCGCTGGCGCATCGTCGAAAATTACCGGAATAGTCCATTTAAGTCGGATTTCCAGTCGCCGTATCCGCCCACGGAGCACGCGCCGCATCCGCAGTATTCGCCCACCAGCAACGACTATCTCGTGCAGCGCGGGCCGGAGCAGTACAAGGCGGGTTATCTGCGCATGGTGGGCGGCACGACGTGGCACTGGTCTGCGCAATCGTGGCGCCTGCTGCCCAACGACATGAAGCTGAAGACGCTGTATGGCGTGGGCCGCGACTGGCCCATCAGCTATGACGATCTTGAGCCTTACTACTACGAGGCCGAAGTCGAAATGGGCGTGGGTGGCCCCGAAGACCTCGGCTCGCCGCGCTCGAAACCTTATCCGCATCCGCCGCTGCCGCTCTCGGACTTCGACCAGAAGTTCAAGGACGTCGTGGAAAAAGCGGGCTACAAGCACGTGACCGAACCGGCCGCGCGCAATACCGCGCCGTTCGATGGCCGCCCGGCGTGCTGCGGCAACAGTAATTGCATGCCGATCTGCCCGATCGAAGCGCAATACACGGGCGAAACCGCGATCCGCAAAGCCGAGGCCGCGAAGGCGCGGCTGCTGCCCAACGCCGTGGTCTATCGCATCGAGCATGACGAGCACGCACGCATCGTCGCCGTTCACTACAAGGATCCAGACGGCAACTCGCATCGCGTGACCGGCAAGATCTTCGTGCTGGCCTCGAACGCCATCGAGACGCCCAAGCTCATGCTGATCTCGAAGAGCGACAAGTTCCAGAACGGGATTGGCAACAGCTCGGACCAGGTGGGCCGCAACCTGATGGATCATCCGGGCACGACGGTCACGTTCCTGTCCGCCGAACCGATGTGGCCGGGCCGTGGCCCGATGCGTCTTTCGTGCATCAACAACCTGCGCGACGGCGCATTCCGCTCGGAATATTCGGCGATGAAACTCAACGTCGGCAATTATTCGCCGATGCGCGCCGTGACCGATTACCTGATTTCGAAGGGCGTGTACGGCGCGGAACTCGACGAAAAGATTCGTGAATACGCGTCGCGCTGGGTCGTGGTGAACAGCTTCTTCGATATCCTGCCCGACCCGGAAAACCGCATTACGGCGAGCACGGAATTCAAGGACAAACTGGGCATCGCGCGTCCCGAAGTGCATTACCGCATCGACGATTACATCAACCGGGCGGCGAAGGTCGCGCGCGGCCATTACGCCCATATCGCGAACCTGTTTGGCGGCACCGAAGTGCGTTTCGACGATTCGTACTTCAATAACAATCACATCATGGGCACGCTCATCATGGGCGACGACCCGCGCGATTCGGTCGTCGACAAGGACTTGCGTTCGCACGATCACGAGAACCTCTTCATCGCGTCGAGCGGCACGATGGCGAGTGCGGGCACGGTCAATTGCACGCTCACGCTGTGCGCGCTGTCGATGCGTCTTGCCGACAAGCTGATCGACGAAATGAAACATGCTTGAGGCAGCCGCGATGATCCCTGCAAACAAGAACACCACCCATCAGCGTCTGGGCGCGCTGCGAAAATGGCTGCCTGCAAGCGCGCTGGTGTTGAGCGCGATTTTCTCCGGCACGTTCGCACATGCTGCCAACGTGACCCAATCCGCCGACGCAGCCGCGCTCGTCAAACGCGGCGAATATCTCGCGCGCGCGGCGGACTGCATTGCCTGCCATACGTCGAATAAAGCACAGCCTTACGCGGGCGGCGTGCCGTTCAACCTGCCTTTCGGCACGATCTATTCGACCAACATTACGCCCGATAAAACCTATGGCATCGGCAACCTGAGCGACGCGGACTTTATCGGCGCGGTGCGTGAAGGCAAGTCGAAGGACGGCAAGCGTCTTTATCCGGCCATGCCCTATACGTCCTATACGCAACTCACCGACGACGACATCCTCGCGATTCGAGCGTACCTGCGCACGATTGCGCCGGTGGCGAAGGCGGCGCCTGCGAATACGCTGGGTTTCCCGTTCAACCAGCGCTGGGCGATGGTGTTCTGGAATCTCTTCAATTTCGATTCGGGCCGCTTCCAGCCTGATCCGGCGAAAAGCGCGGAATGGAATCGCGGCGCGTATCTCGTCGGTGCGCTCGCGCACTGCCAGGAGTGCCATACGCCGCGTAACTTCATGCAGGGCCTGTCGAGCAAGTCGCTCGCGGGCGCGCAACTCGGCAACTGGAGTGCCTATAACATCACGCCCGATCCGGTCGCGGGCATCGGCGGCTGGAGCGAGGCCGAACTGATTGCCTACCTGCGCGACGGCGCCGCGCCGGGTGTGGCGAACGCGGCAGGCCCGATGGCCGAAGTGGTGGAGAACAGCACGCGCTTTCTCTCGGATCAAGACCTGAGGGCGATGGCGACGTACCTGCGCACGGTGCCTGCCCAGGACAATGGTGCGAACGGCGCGGACAAGCCGCGCTTCGGTTGGGGTTCGCCGATCGAAACGGTCACGGCGCTGCGCAACCAGCCGCTGACCGTGCTGGGGGCAGGCGGGGCCGCCGATGGCCGCACGCTGTTCAACGCCAATTGCGCAAGCTGCCACGGCTGGCAGGGCAATGGCGTAGGCGGCAAGGACGCGGGTGCGTATCCTTCGCTGCTGCATAACACCAGCGTGGGCGCATCGAACGCCGACAATCTCACCATGGTCGTGCTGCACGGCGTGAGCCGCCAGACCAACAACGGTCATATGTCGATGCCCGCTTTTGCCGGCGAGTTGAGCGACAGCGAAGTTGCGACGCTCGTCAATTTTGTCACGACGCAATTTGGTAATCCGTCGGCGACGGTCACGCCGGAAAAGGTCGCGAAAATGCGGTGATTGCCGCAAGTTTGCGAAGGGCTAAAGCAGGGGGGCGAAAGCCCCCTTTTTTGCTTCCTGGGCCGGCTTGAAGGGCTTCGATAGCCAGTGACGATTGTTGGCGCTTGATGTCGAAATGCCTCTTATAAGAGGCAAATAGGACAAGGTTGCTTTCTATGTGCTACATTTATGAAGCATATAGGAGGTGAGCGGTGGAATGCACCCTACAGATATTCCTGCATGACCGATGGATCGACTGCGCCCAGATCGACGTGCGCGACGGTCGCTGCCAGTGGGACTTCCAGGTCATGTACGCAGTCGAGCACACGAACGACCCGCTGTCGCTCGTCGAGCCCGTGGACACGGAGTTCCGGGTAGGGCGTACGCTCCCAGCGTTCCTCTACGACCTCGTGCCGCAGGGCGCCGGCCGGCGCTTCCTGCTCGGCGAACTCAAGCTGCAGGACGGCCCGGACGCGGATTTTCCGCTGCTCTGCGCAGGCGCGTTCAATCCCATCGGGCGCATCCGTGTCGCGCACGCCGTCGATTACTTTGAAGCCCACGTGCGTCGGCATCCGGACGCGCGCGGCCTGCCAGGCATGTCGATCGACGATGTGGTCGAGCGCAGCGTCGATTTCAAGGAGCGGATGTACCTGCACGGCATGCTGGGCACCGGCACGACAGGCGTGCAGGGCGCAGCGCCGAAATATCTGCTCACGCGCGACCACGCCGGATTGCTGCACGGCGATGCGGTCTTGCCGGATGCGCAGGCGACCCTGCACCTGATCGCGAAACTGCCGCGCGGGAGCGCTGCCGCCGATCTCAAGGTGCTGCACAACGAAGCGGCCTATATGCGGGTGGCGGACGCGATCGGCATTCGCACTCACGAGCAACTGCCCAGCCTGCATGGCGACGTGCTGCTAATTCCGCGCTTTGACCGGCGCGTGCGGGACGGGCGCATCGAGCGGCTCCATCAGGAAAGCGTGGCATCGCTGCTTGGACTCAGCGGCTTCGATCAGCGCCCGAGTCTATTCGAGGTCGTGGCGGCGATTCGCAGCGTGGCGAGCGACCCGGCCGCCGAAACGCTCGAATTCATCAAACGCGACGTGCTCAACCTGGCCATGCGCAACACCGACAATCACGCGCGCAACACGGCGGTGCAGCTGGTCGATGGCCGGGTGCAGCTCACGCCGCTGTTCGATTTCGCGCCGATGTATCTCGATCCTGAACTGGTGCCGCGCACGCTCAGGTGGTATCGGCCGGACGCGACGCGGGTCGAATTGACCGAATGGGGCGATGTGCTGGCCGCGCTGCCGGTGAACGCGGGCGAGCGGCAACAGCTTGGCGAGGCGCTGGGCAGGTTCGCCACGCAGGTCGAACGCCTGCCCGACATCATGGCGGCACAGGGCGTCGATCACGATATCGTGCAGTTCCTCATGCCTTCCATCGATACGCAAGTCCGGCAGCTTAGGGCTTTGCATACCGGTTTCCCGCAAGATACTGAGACTCATCATGCCGCGACGCGCACCCCTAAGCCGTGACGAACAGAATGCCCGACGCCGGGAATTCTACGAGCGCATCGAACGCGGCGACATGAGCATTGCCGAAGCGATGAAGGCGATGCGCAAAATGACTGGGCTGACGCAGGCGGAGTTCGCGGCGCATCGTGGCGTGAGCCGCCGCGTGATCCAGGACATCGAGCGCGGCACGGGTAATCCGACGGTGGAATCGCTGAATAGTATTGGGAAGCTGTTTGGTTTGCAGGTTGGGTTTGTGAGGTTGCGGCGCAGTGAGCCGACCAGCGTGCCAGAGGTCTGAAACGCGACATCTGTACTTTGCCCAGGTACGACATCTCTATTTAGCACAGTTTCAAAACTGCGATAATTTATCTTATGTAAAATCGGAAAAGCTAGTTGAAGCTGGGTTGCCGGCCATTGGTATGACGAATTGTAATATTAATTACAATTCCTTACATCGCCTTACATGCCGTAATCCCCATGCCTTCTGTTTCAACCCGTCACGGCGAGCTTTCCGACTTCCTCGCGCTTTCCGACGGGCTTTCCATTGCGCGTATCGCCGATATTCTTCGTTGTTGCACCCGAACCGTCCGTAACTACGCCGCCGGTCGCACGCCGATCCCCTGGCATCGCATTGAGCTGCTTCGGCTACTCACCAAGCCGCCGGCCGAGCCGGTGCCGGTTATCCAACAGGCTGATTCTGGCGCCGCGGCTGTGACGGCGAACATCGACCCCGACCCGAACGCTCCTGACGTTCCTCCAGCTGAAATGCTGGCGTGGGTCGGCGTCCATGCTCCTCACTTTCTTTCGAGCCAGCGCAGCTTTGCGCACTACGTTCGCGGCTGGAACGTAGTCGACAAAATTCGCCGTGCCAAAACGGAAGGCACGTTTGCCGCCGTGCTGGCTCGCTGGCGCGAGCTGGCCGTCGAGCTGCCAAAATCTTGGCGCTCCGGCCGAATCTGGAGCGATACCGGGCCGCCCGCATACTACTAGCCGTTCGCAACGCTTCCTAGATTCGAAAATAAAAAAGGCCGCGATTGGCGGCCTTTTGGGGGAACTCGTCTGAACACCCGCGATTCGCTACTGACCGCCCTTTCGGAAATGTGATCGGTGCTTGTCGGTCGTCGGATCGTCGAACACTTCCAGTTCCAGCACGGTTTCGAATCCACCATCGGCAAGCGTATGTTTCGCGGTTTTGACGATCCACGACATTTCGTCAATGTCCGGTTTGAAGCCGGAAAACGTAACGGGCAGCTCGGGGAAAATCTCGGCACGGCCGCGCGCCAGTGTGTAATCCATCGTCGCCTGGCTGCGCTGCGTGCGCGCGAATTCCGCTTCGGCCGCCGCGCGCGCCTCGGCTTCGGTCGCGTAGTCCTCTGGTAAGACCTTGACGTTGTGATTGTTCTCGCCGCCCACGATGATCGACTTGCGCTTGCCTTTGCCGTTCGAATGATAGTGCGCGCGCACGGCCGCATAGCTCTCGCGCTGCGATACGTGGTAGCGGTGCTGGTCGCCATCGCTGCGCGTGATCGAGAGCGACGCAAGGTTCTTGCCGCTCGCGCTCTTGCCGGTGCCGATTGGCATGAATAGCAGGTTCAGATCCTTGACGTTCATCACGGCGTCGTATCGCTTCGCGAGCCGCGTGAGAAACGACATATCGCTTTCGTGCGTCTGGTCGATGTGGGCGATCGCGACAGCTTCCAGCGCGGCGCCGATCGCCGGCTTGAGCGAGTGGCGGCCGGCGATGGTGCGAACGATCGCGCCGATGGTTTGCGCGTGCCAGCTCACTTCACGCCGCTCGTGCATGGCTTCCGTCATCGAGGCCGATCGCGCGCGGATCGTGATGATGTCAGGCGCCCCGCTGTGTTCCACTTCGTCAACGGTAAATGTCCCCTTGTCGACGAGTGTTTCGCCGACCCATCCGAGCGCAACCTTGATTTGCGCGCCGCGCTTCGGTATCGCATAGGTGCCCTTCGTGTCGTCGATCGTAATGTCGAGCTGGTCGGCCTGGTCGGCGCGCGACTCCGAAAGCGTCATGCTGATGAGGTCGGGCGCGATCGTGCGCGAGAGGTCGCGCCCGTCGAGCGTCACACGATAGTCGGCCTGCGGTTGCAGGCGCTGGAGCCGCGAGGCGTTGAGTGCTGATGCGGTCATCGTTTCACGACCTTTTCATTCGAGGCCTGCGTTTGCAGTGCTGAATCTTCGACACGGGAAAGCGTCAACGTGAATTCGATGCTACGCGGCAGGCCCAGCGCGCTCGTGAAATTGCGGCGCGTCTCGTCGAGGCCTTCAATCACATAGGCGCCGTACACCTGGCCCAGCCCGTCGACGAGTACGTACGCGTCGCCCTGGTCGCCCATATCCGATAGCTGTTTCATCGCGGAGATTTTGCCGAACGACTCGGCGGGCGCGAGCGCCCCCGTGAGCGTGATCGTGTCGTCGCCGGGGCCGGTGTACTGGCTCGCGTCGCGCGCGCCGACGCGCGAGGTCTTGCGGTGCTTCCAGCTCAGACGCCGTTGCAGCTCGCGATACGGCGCGGTCTGGAGACTGAAAACGAATTGATCGAGCGCCATCATCATGATCTGCGTTCCTCCTTAGTCGGACAGGTTTGAACCGGCGCGCGCCCGCTTCGAGCGCTCGCGGCGATCCAGCTCGGCGGCGACGGCGCGGCCGATCGCCTTCGGATCGTCGCCGGCCTGCGGGTAAATGTTGATGATGATTGGCGACGGGCCGGCCGGGGCCGCGCTCACGCCGGCGCCTGGCGCTGCGGCGATCGGCGGCCGCGTGTCGATCGGCGTGCTGGGGCGCACGAGCGGCGCCGGCGCCCTGGTCGCATCGCCCACGAACGGAACGACGGCCGGCCGCTCGTTCTGCGGCAGGGCCGAACGGTCGAGCATCGGCGCGGCCGCGCGCGGGGCCATGAGCGGCACGGTTGCCGCGCTCGCGCCCTTCGCGAAGTCGGGTGCGCCGAAAGCCGTCGTCGCGACAGTGGCCATTGCGACGGCCGCTTTCGAGATTCGGCCCTGTTCCCCTTCCATGCCTAGCGCTGCGCCTTGCGCAACGAACCCGCCCAGCTCGGCGAATACGCGGCTCGGGCTGTGAATGCCGAGCTTTTCCTTGAACCATCCAACCGTTGAGCTGGCCACGTTCGTGATCGCATCCTTCACGGCGCCCAGGCCGGTTGTGATGCCGTTCACGAGGCCCGAAATCAGGTGGCCGCCGAGGTCGGAGAATTGCGCCGGCAGGTCGATGCCGAGCATTCCAAGGCCCGCGACGACGCCGCGATACAGCAGCCCGAACGGGCTCCAGTTCACAAAGAGCGCGCCGATCGCGCTGATGCCACTATCGAACGCGCTTCGAACTTCGTTCCAGACGCCGATAAAGAAAGCGCTGATGGGTTGCCAGTTCTGATAGATCAGGTAAGCCGCGCCCGCGATCGCCGCAATGCCGAGCGTGATCCAGCCGATCGGCGTAGTGAGCAGCGCGCGGCCCGCCCACATGGCGGCCGTGCCGAACAGGCGCATTGCACTGGACGCCAGCCCGAGCCCGCGCGCGAGATAGCCGCCCTTCATCCCGAGCGTTTGCATACTGAATTTGACGACGGCCATCGGGCCTAGAACGCCAGCCAGTACGATCGTCAGCGTGCCGAGAATCACGAGCACGGCGGCGATCGCGGCGACGAACGACAGCACGATTTTCGCGGTCGTGCTGTGCTTGTGCGCGAGGTCGATAATCGCGCCGAGCGTCAGGCGGATTTTGTCGAGCGCGGCGTTATAGAGCGGCGCGACGTGTTCGCCGATTTCGAGCTGCAAGTCGCGCATCTTCGCCATCGCATCCAGCTCGCGGCCTTCGGTCTGCTTGCTCGCGAGTGAGTGCAACTGGTCGATACCATACGCGCCCTGATTGAGCTTTTCGCTCTTGTGAATCTGGGCGCGCTGCATGTACATGGTGGCGAACAGGTTAGCCCCGTTGCCGTTCGTCATGATGGTGCCGAACTCGTCGAGAATCTTGCTCTGGTCGGTGATGCCCTTCGCCTTGAGCTTGGGAAGCAAAACCTTTTCCATCCATTCGAACGGTGAGGCCTTGTACAGATCGCCTTCGATGAGCGCGCCCGGTTTGATGCGGCTCACGTTGCCGATCTTGTTGAACTCCACGTTCTTTTTGTCGACAAGGCCGAGTTCGACCATGCGCTTTGCAGCTCGCACGGTTGTCTTGCCCTGCATGAGATTGCTGTATGCGGCAGCAACGCCGGTGCCGGCCGCGTGGCCGCCCATTTCCTGAATGAGCGGTTCCATCTGGTAATAGAACGCGTCTTGCCGCATCTGCTTCGCGGCCGTCTTGCCGGTCTGGATAAAGTTTTTCCACTCGTCTCCGCCGACCCGGCCGCCGGTGGCCGACAGCACTTTTTGAACCTTGTCCGCTTCGCTCTTGAACGTGCCTTCGTCCTTGGTGCCGCCGCGCAGCTCGATCACCTTGAGCATGTTCATGAACTTTTCTTCGTTCTCGTGCCCTTCCTCGGCGCCGAACATCGCTTCGTTGGCGAACTTCATTTTTGCGAGTACGGGCATCGCCATTTGTGCGTGATGCTCGTCGGCAAAGATCGACATTGAATCGCGCATCAACGTCATGTTGTCGGACGTACTGACGCCCATCATCTTCATGGCGCGTGCGTATTTCTCGGCGTCCTTGGTGGCTTCGTCGCCGAGGCCGAGCGCGCCGATGCGGCCGCGCTCGTTCTGTACTTTCTTCGCCTGGTCGATGGATTCGTGCAGATCAGCAAAAACATGCTGGCCGGTTGATTTCGCGGCATAGCCCGCCACGGCCATGCTACCGGCGACGCCCTGCATGGTCTGCATACTCTTGCGCGCGCTCGCGACGCGCTTCTCGCGATCGGCGATCGCATCGAGGCGTTGCATCTGAGCGTTCATCGTTGCCGTGGTGGCGGCGATGTTGGTGCGCAGCTCGCGTTCGTGCTGCGACAGGTTGCGCGTGTCGATGCCGGCGGCCGACAGGCGCGTGCGCAGCTCGTCGAGCGTGGTGTTTTGCTGCTTCTGTTCGGCTCGCAGGTTTGACGCGGCCTGTTTCGCCTTCGCCAGCTCGGCGGTCATCTGCTGCGACGGCGGCCCGAACGCGCGCAGCGAGCCGGTAAGCTCGCGCACGCGCGCGGTCGCCGCGGTGAGTTTGGTCGAGGTGGTTTCTGCGCCGGCGCGCAGCTCGCGGAACATGGCGACGGTCTTCTGCGACTTGCCCATATCGGCCAGCTCGGCCCGCGTTTCCTTGAGCGAGCTGGCAAGCCCCTTGTTACCCGCGAGAATTGTTTTCAGGGGCTTCGTGATGTTGTCGATCATGTCGAACATCACGCGAAGTTTCAGGGCGTTATCCATCGTCGTTATCGCTTCCGTTGCTGTATGGCGAGCGCACGCGCGCCCGCTCGCGCCAGTCCATCAATTCAGCCAGGCCCCATTCGCCCATGAGTTCGGGTGTCCATCCCCCGAAAACAGTCGCGATATCGGCCATTGCGTCTTCTACGCGGTCAGGGATTCCATGCGCGCTTTCGCGGCCTTCGGCATCAAAAAACCCGCGAACATCCCCCCGAGCTGCACGAGGTCGGCAGGGTCGAGCTGCGCGACATCGAATTCGGTAAGCGTCGGCGTGGTGATGCGCGGCAGCACTTTCGAGAGCGCGGAAACGTCGAGATTCACGAGGTCGGCGAGCGACACGCCGCGCAGCTCGCCGGCGCTTGGCTTGCGCAGCGTGAGCTTGTCGATCGTCTGGCCGCCGCGCGTGATCGGGGTATCGAGCGTGTGCGTGTTCGGGTCTTTCGGCGCTTCGGTCTGCGCTGCGCCGGCGGCTTCGAGCTGGTGAGCGTGGCCGGAGTCGGTGATGCCGTGGCTGTGCGTGCCCTGCACTTCCGTCCATGCGGTGTGGCGGTGGCCGCCGTCTTCGGTGATGCTGTGTGCGTGCGAGCCGGATTGCGGGGCGCTGCTGGCTTGGTTGTTCGTTTTCATGGTCTGGATATAGGTGAGGATGGGCGAGCCCGTTGGCGGCCCGCTATGGGGCCGCATCCGGGTTACAGGCCGATGGCCGTGCGAAGGTCTTGCAGCAGGTCGACGCCGTTCACAATCTCGATCATGTTCACGAAATCGAGTTCGATAATCGCCGAGTTGTTCACGGACAGCTTGTAATAGCTCGCGACGGTCGTGAACTTGTGCGCGGTGTCGTCTTTCAGCTTCGCCGAGCCCATGTCAATTTCCTGATGGCGGCCGCGCACGATGACTTCGATTGAGTCGTGCGTCGTCGCATCTTCGGCGCGATAGGCGCCGGCGAAACGCAGCATCACGGCGTCATGCTTCAGTGCGCCGTACTGCTGGAGCGCCGTCTTGAGAAAGCCGCCGGCCGTCCATTCGAACTGGATAGCCTCCTGCCCCTGGTCGATCTTGACCGGGCCACTCATGCCGCCGGCTTGATAGTCCTCCATCTTGCGCGAGAGCTTCGGCAGCGTGAGTTCGGGAACGACGCCGGCATAGCTTTCGCCGTTGTTGAACAGGTTGAAATTCTTGAGTTTGCGCGGCAGTGCCATGCGTTCTATCTCCTGTGATGGCCGGCGTTACGCGTTCACGCGCGACGCGAAATCAGCCAGGTAACGATCGGTGATGCGCTGGCGCAGCATCAGATTTTCGAGCGGGGGCACGGGCGTATAGTCATAGTCGATATAGGCCTCGCCCGACTTCAGCGTGTCGGTGTCGTTGGGTTCCGGGTCGAACCACGAGCCGCCGCCGATCAGATAGCCCTGCGAGGTCATCGAGCGGAACCATCCGTTAATGCTTTCGATGATGTCTTTCGGCAGCGACGGATTGAGCGGGCCGTCGACGACGGGCATTTGCGCCTCGGCGATCGAATCCGCGATCACCTGCGCGGTGCGCGTGTAGTTCTCGAACGCGAACAAAGGATCATCCGAGCAGGTGCGCGAGCCCCAGAAACGATAGCCATTGCGGTTGATGAGCGTCGTCACGTCGTTTTCATTCAGATAGCCCGCATCGGTTGCCGGGTTCTGCAAATCCCAGAAAACGTCCTGGCTGATGCCGACAACGCCATTCACGGCGACGTTCGAAAGCGTCTTGTGCCAGCCCGTATCGTTGTCGATCTTCGCGCGCAGGCCAAGCGCATAGGCCGTGGCCGGGACTTCGACATTCGCATTCTTCGTTTCGTCCCACGCGAGGAAATTCGGCCAGATCACCATGACTTCGCGCTGGCTGAATTGCTTGCGGTACGTGGTCGCTTCTTCCTTCGTCTTGCAGCCGTTCGCGTACACATAGGTAAAGCCGCGCAGCGATTGCGCGAGCGCGGCCAGCTCCACGGCGACGGCCTGCGTATCGAGGAACGGGGCGCCGATGATTCGCGGCTTAACGGACAGCTTCGCCTGCGCCGTAAGCAGCGCTTTCATGCCGGTGTATTTGCCATCAACCGTGACAGTGCCGATTACATTCGTCGAGGTCGCGGCCGCGTCGGCGCCTTCGGCGACGCGCACGACTACGGTGATCGGCTTCGTCTGCTTGCCGATGGCGTCGAGCGTCTTGTAAAGCGTGCCCTTGGTGCCGGCCTTGCCGAGCGCGGCGACAACGTTCGTGATGAGCACGGGCGTGTCGAGCGGGAAGGTTGCCGCGTCGGCATCTTCGGCCGTGCAAACCACGCCGATGATGGCGGTCGAAACCGAACGGATCGGGCGCGTGCCTTCGTTGATTTCGTCAACGCGTACCCCGTGGTGATAGTCCTGCGCCATGTGGTGAACTCCAGTGGTGAGTTAAATCGGGAGTGCGCCCGATCAGTGTTTGTGTGGTGCGCCGGCAGTGCGCCGGCGCGTGCGATTACACGTCGAGGATTTCGGCGCCGGCGAATACGTGACGGTCGACGCCGTACTGCTGGATCACTGCATCAACGGTCGTGCCATCCGGTGCGGCTGCGACGAGCGCCGTCTCGGCGAATTCCCAGGCGTCCTGCCCCTTGGCCGGCAGGCCGTCGAGCTGAATCGCCATCTGCGCGAGCGGTTGCAGGCCTTGCGATAGCGCGGCCGTGTTGTAGAAGCTCGAAACGGTTGCGACGGTGCTATTGGCCTGCTTGTTGAGCGTGACGGAATCGACGCGGTGAATCGTTGCCGGTGCGCCACATGCTGCGATGAGGACTTCTTTTTTCAGTGCCATTTTTCAGATCCTTTACAGAGGTTGGTTTGTTGGTTCGATCACTCGCCGGCGGCGGTGTCTTGCGGTGCGCGCGCGGCTTCCAGCGCTGCCTGTGCGTCTGCGTCTGCCTGTGCCTTCGCGCGGGCATCGGCTTCGACCTGTGCCGCGATTGCGTCGGCGTCAGGCTTCGCCGGCCAGGCGAAATCGTCGGGAAAACTGGCCGAGGCGATCACGTCGACCAGATCGGTCTGGTATTTCGCCCAGGCCTTGAATAGAGCGACTTGCGCCGGCGAGAGCAGCCCAGCGAGGTAGGCGTCGGATTTGCCCGTGTTCGCCGCGCGTGCCGCTTCGATCAGCGCTTCGAATTCCTTCATGGCCGCCGCACGCTTCTGCGCTGCGACAATGACCGGATCGAGCGCCCAGGCGTCATTGCTCCAGACGTATTGATCGGACGGGCGCGGCATGGTGGTGAGGCCTGCGTCGGCCGGCGCAATGCCAGCCATCAGGATTTCGGCCGGTTCGCCGTTCTCGGTGCGGTAAAGCATCTGGCCGCGATAGTCGGGCTTGAGCGTCCATGCGCCGTCGACAAAGAACGGCCATTCGTTGCGCACACGCTCGGGCGGCTGGATATCCGTACAGAAAGCCGGAACTAGCCAGCGATCCTGATTTTTCGGATCAGCGTCGGCCAGATTGGTGCTGATGTACTGGCCCGTCGTGTTGTCGTAGTTATGGATATACACGGTGCTTCCTTTTAGAACGCGCGGATCATCGCCAGCATGGCGACGTTACGCACGCGGGTTTCGTTGCCGCCGTCTGCGTTGACGGTGATCGTGTGGGCGTGGCTGCCCGCGTTGCCGACGCCGACGTTATGGCCGTGCGAGCCGTCAGTCGCGATCGAGTGGTTATGGCCGCCCGCCGGGCTGGTGAGGTAATAGGAGTTGTCGCCGTCGGTGTCTTTCATGCCGACGTGGTTGTTGGACGTATCCCAGAAACCCCACGGCGAGCCAATCCCTGTGTTTTGCGCGTATGGGCTGCCGTGCTGGTGATCGCCGACGCCGCCGGTTCCGCCGCCGTGGCCGTGCGCGCCCTGCGCGTCCGTCCATGCGCTGTGCGCGTGATCGCCCACGGCTGCCGACGAGGCGCCGTGTGCATGAGAACGGTTCTGGCTGTCCTGAAACGATCCAAGCGTGCGGCCGCCGTCAACGCCTCGGCTGTCATCCCAGCAACGCAGAAACTCGCCGCGCAGCTCGGGAATGCGAAACGTGGTTGCGCCGTCCCCACTTGAGAAGCAGCCCTGGCTGCCACTGCCCCAGGTCGCATCAGATACGAGTGCGCCGCTTGCCTGTGCATACGCCCACAAGGCCGGGTAATCGGTTCGCTTCACGACCGCGCCATTCAGCTTCAGATAGCCAGCTCGGGCCGCCGTGCGCGGCTCAAACACGATTTGCCCGACAGTCGCATTCAGCATCGCGGCCGTGACGAAAGCCGTCGTCGAAAGCTGGCTCGAATTGTCGCCAGCGTTCGGCGTCGGCCCCGCTACAGCAGTGTCGAAATACGTCTGACCGGGCGTGAACCGCACTTGCCCATTCGAGTTGCAGGTAATGCCGAACGAGCCGTCGCCGATGTGATAAATGCCGGTATCGGGTGCGCCGTCGTTCGTGAACGTCAGAGAGGGTGCGCCCTGGCTGCCTTCGCTCAGCAAAATCCGTTTGCCAGGGTCGAACCAGACATCGCCCTTCATCGTGCCGCCGTTGTTCACATCGAGCGGCGACAGGTTCGCGGTATCCCACGGCGTCGCGGTGCCGAAAATCGGGCGCTTGGCGAACGTCGTAATAGCGTTCGAACGGTTGATCGACAGCGCGGTCGTTTGACCGGTGCCGTCGTCAGCGATTGCCCTTATTTCCAGGTTGCTGCCTGCGTTGCCGCCCTGTTCGGTATCGCCGTTCTTGCTGATTGTCCAGCGGCCTTTACCGTTGTTATTGAACCAGAGCGTGCCCCAGGCTGCGGCATTGTCGACAGTGACGACCGGGGCTTTAATGTTGCCGGTGAAATTTGCGCCCGAGGTCTGTACCGGGCTCGGCAGGTTGCCCGAATGCCAAACCGGATAGGTGCCGACGATGAGATTGCTTTGAGCGAAATTCCACGCCCATTTGCCTTTCGTGGGCGAGTACCAGCCAGCTTCGTTAGCGTTGCCGAAGAAATAGCCGTCGTTCTGGCCGAGCAGAATTTCGCCTTCGCCATTCGAACGGTTGATCGAGAGCTTATCAATGACGTCCACGCCGTTATTGATAATCACGCGGCCATTGCTGCGCTTGATGACGAACGGATTAAACGACCATGCGCCGGCATCGGTGAACGCCTGAATATAAAAATCCGACCCGTTGTTAGACCCCGATTCAGCGAGCGAATCGGTCATAAGCTGCCAGCGGTTCTTGTCGCCAGTCTGGAATTGGAGGTTGCGTTGTTGCCCCGCATTGGCCCGAATCGCGAGCGGCTTGGCCGAGCCGTCGACATTACTCAAAATGACCGCGCCGCCGAACGTCGTGCTGGCGCCAGTCTGGTCAATCCGTACAGCCCCATCCGACAGCCCCCACGAGAGCGGCCGGTAAGCGTTCCATGTTCCGTAAGGGTCGCCGCTTGCTGTTTGCAGCAGATAGACGTTCGTGCCGTCGTTGCGCAGCATGGTGCCGTAGTTGCCGAACACGGCGCGGAACTGGGCGACAGATGCCGTGGATTGCACTTCGCCGGAAAAGCGGCCGTTGCCCGCAACCTGGAGCGTGCTTGATCCGTCGTCGTTTGCCGTTTGCCCCATCGCCACGCGCCCCGAGGGCAGCACGCGCACGCGTGCGGCGCCGCCCGCAAGGATGTCGGTGAAACCGTTCACGTTTTCCGAGCCGATCGTCGCGTGTCCTGCCGTGCGGAAATATCCGAAAGACGAATCGGACGACACCCACGCGGTCGCTGTGCCGGCGGCGCCGGCAACGTGTGTGCCATACGTTCGGGAGTTGCCCGCGATTTGAACCTGATTTACACCATCGTCATTGGTGGTGCCAAAGAGCGCGCGGCCGGCGCCGCTTATGCGAGCGCGTTCATTGCCCGCCGTCCTCAACACGAGCGCGCCAGCGCCTGACGTCGCGGAGCCATACGCGGCGACAGCGGGGCCGTTCGCGTTGCCGAACCCGAACACGCCAGCATCGGCGGCCGCCTGGCCGTTGATGAAATAGTTCGCCGCGCGCACGCTTCCATCAACCTGCACACGCGTTGAACTATCGTCAGCGATCGGCCCGAACAGGGCGCGGGTGCCGATCTTCGCGATGCCGGTGATGGTCGTATCGCCGTTGACGATCACGGGGCCGGAAAACGTGGGCGCGACTTGCGGCGCGAAACGCGCGGCCGCCTTTTTCGGCGTGATGGCGCGAGCGTCATCGGTGCCAGCGTTGGTTTCCGCCTGCGTGGCCAGCTCGATCACGCCCTGCACGGTTTCACTGGCCGGCGGGTTGAGGAAAGAGGCGGCCGGGAAAGAAAGCGTGGCGGCGTCGATCGAGGCGAATTGCGTGTCGACGGACAGCAGCAGTTGCGCCGCCGGCGACTTTTCCATGATCGCGGCCGCCTGGCTGTAATACGCGGCAAGCGTGCCGTCTTCCAGATAGAAGCCGAAACCGAACAGACTGAACTGGTCGGCCGAGTCGTCGAGCAGCGTCACATGAATCGTATCGGCGGCGATGTTCTGGCCGCCGAACGTGGTGATGCGCTTCAGCTCGTTCGGCAGTTTCGTGAGCTTCTTGTTTGTCGCGTCGAAAGCGGCCGTCGCGAGGCCGATCGAAACAACCTTGTGCGCGTTCGTGCCGGTGTTGCCGGCGGCGACGAGCGCCGCGCGAAACGCGTCCGATATGGTAATGAGGGTTCCGGCCATGTCAGATATCCGAGAGGGTCAGGCGGCGATAGATCGCCGGTTGCGCCGCGCAGGCGACGCCGACGCGGGCCTGCATGGCATAGCCCTGCGTGAATGTGTAGTGATCGCGCACGGACTTCGTGCGCTCGATTTCCGCGATGATGTCGGCGACGTATTCGGCCGTCGCCGGCTCGCCGTCGCGGCCCGATACGGTCATCACAACGTCGAACGTGCCAGGCGTGCCGCGAGGCGTCTTTTCGAACCATGTGCGAAGCACGAGATTGGCGCCGAACGTCGCGACGACTTCACGCACGGCCGCCGCTGTGCCCTTCTTGCGAGCGATCGGAATGGCCTGCTTGACGCGGGCACGCTTGACGCTCTCGGGCCAGTAGTCTTTCCACGTATCGACGCCGAGGTGCCATGCGAGCCACGGCAGCAGATCGGCGCGGATCGTGTCCGGGTTCATGAGCGTGCGCAGGGGCACGTCGATATCGCTGATGGCCGCGTTCGTCGTCGCGAGGTTGCGCTCTAGCGTGGTCGCGTTCGGCGGGAGAAGGTCACTCATTCGTGTATACCCCGCCGTCGATCAGGTTGACGCTCGTGCAGTACGGCGCCTGGAGCTTCGTCGACGGCATATTCGCGAGCGGACTGCGAAGAATGACCTTCTGCACGCCCGCCTGACGCGCGGCCGCATAAACGCCATCAAGCGTAATTTCCATGCCGAGCCGGTGCATGTCGGCCGCGTACTTGGCCATCGCTTTCTGTGCGGCCGCGAGTGCGACGGAGCGATCGGGGCCGGCGAAGAAAATGAGCGTGGCGTCTACCTTCCATTCGTTGATTTGGGCGCCCTGCACGATCACTTCGTCGGTGAGCGGGCGAACATCGTCGGCCGTCAGGGCGGCGCGCACGGCGTCGAGAATGCCGTCGCCGTTCTGGATCGACCCGTTGCCGCTGCGCGAAAGCACGGTCACGACAACCTGACACGGCGTGGGGCTCGTCGCCGACGCATCGAGCACGAGGCCGTGCGCGTTGCGGGCGTGCGAGACGTAGGCGCCTTCGGGGCCGGCGACGGACATACTTTGCGGCGCGAGCTGCGTGCGATAGCGCAGATCGGTGTCTTCTTCCATTACGGCCGGCGTGTTGGTCGCCGGGTTGGCCGGCGTGATCGTCAGGCGTTCGATTTCGAAGAAAGCCGCGAGCTGTTCCAGATCGCCGCCGCCGGCATACGCGAGCATGACCGCGCGCGCCGCGTCGTTCACGCGCTGGCGCAGCACGACTTCACGATAGGCGTTTTCCTGCAACGTCTTGGTAATGGGCTCGGATTCGAGTTCTAGCGTTGCAGCGACTTCGGCCTGGTCGTCGGCCGGATAGAGCGACACAAAGCGCGCCTTGCGGGTGGCCAGGATCGTTTCATAGTCGATGGTTTCGACGATATCGGGCGCGGCGAGCTGGGAAAGGTCGATCGGCGTGGCGCTCACGATGCGGCCCCCGTGGAAAGATTAATGCTCGTGTTGACCGGCTCGCCGGCTTCCGTCGTATAGCCTTCGATATCGAGGTATTGCACGGGTTGGCCGGCGTCGTTCGTGTCCATCGCAAACTGGACGCGCGTGAGCGTTAGCCGCGGTTCCCAGCGCATGAGTGCGGTCGCAGTCGCGGCATAGAGACGCGTGCGCGTTTCATTGTTCGTCGGAGCGTCGATGAGGTCGGGAATATCCGAACCGAACGTGCGGCGCTTGAGGCGCGACGCGAGCGCGGTCGAGAGGATTTGCCCGATTGACTGATAGAGGTGATCGAGCCCGCTGATGGTGCGGCCCGTGATGGCGTTCATGCCTTTCATTGCGGCTTGCTCACGAGATTGCCGTCGCCCTGTTCGCGGTGCGTGTGGCCGATCAGGCTGATGTTTCCGGCCTTCACGTCGCCGGTGAGTTCGGCCGAGCCGTCGATCTTCATGACGGCGCCGGTGCCGCCCTTCCCTGTCATGCCGGCTTCGAAAGAAAGCGGGCCTTTCACGGTGAGCGATTTCGTGACGGTTGCATCGCCATCGAGCGTGATGGTGTCGGCCTGCACGGTTGCGGTTTTGGTCTGCACGTTCACGGCGCCCGGTGCGACGATCAGCACGGTTGCGCCGGCGGGCAGCGTCACGGCCAGCGCGTGCTTGGCGTGGTCATACTCGATCGCGGCGCCGTCGGGATAGACGCGCATGTGCTTGTCGGGGCTGGTGCTCGGCTGCGGCGTGTTCTCGTCGTTCAGGCCGGCCAGCGCGACGCCCTGCGCGGGGTCGCCCATCGGGCAGAAAAGAACAACCTTTTCGCCCTTCGTGATCGGGTTCCATTCGCGGGTGGTGCCGGCGCGAACGGTGAAAAAGGGAATCCAGTTGGTCGTGAGGCCGGGATTGTCGGCGTCGTCAGGATCGCCCACGGAAACGCGACACGTCGGCGGTACGCTTTCGAGGTTGATGTCGAAAACAGATCCTTTGCGGATCATGTTCACGAGTTGGCGGCGGGATTCGTTGGCGTCCATGCAGCCATGTTGCCGACGCCGCTCGCGCGAGGCGAGTAGATGCGCGTGTGACGCGTCTGGATACAAAAAAGCCCCTGCTTTCAGGGGTCTTTTGTGATGTGATGCAACAGTCGATCACGTATCAGTTCGCGATCGGCGTCGGAAAATCCGAGCAGCACGCGGGCAGGATAAAGCGCCATCGGCCCTTTCGGTGCCACGGGCGCCAGCTCGCCGAGCTGGTGAATCCGAGCGATGCGCGCGACGCGGCCGGCGAATCCGATCGCGAGGCCTTCGCCCGTCGCTTCGACCTGCATGTATCGCGACGTGCGCAGCTTCGCGAACATCTTTTGCCGCTTGATGCGGCCGGCCTTGCCGCGCAGGTTCTTCGCGCCGCGCTGGGTTTTCGGTTTGCGTGGCTTGTAGCGCGAGCCGTCCGGGTTCTTCTGTGCCGCGATGCGTGATTGCTGGCTGCGGCGCAGATCGCGCGACACATCGAGCAAGGCCTTGCGCTGGCCGGCTGGCGTGAGCTGCGCGAGCAGCGTCGACGCCCAGCGCTCTACGGCGCGCAGATCGTCGCTCACTTCGGCCATACCTGCGACTCCATGCCATCGCGCTCGCTGCGCACGAATATTGATTCGGGGTCGGGATTCGGCTCGGCAACGTTCGTGATCGTGTACGGCGGTTCGAACGAATCGTCGATGTGGGTGATCGTGCGTCCGCCGTCTGCGTCGACGCCTACGACAACGCATTCGGTGAGCTGGAGCTTGATCGACACGTCCGCGAGTTCGTTTGCGAGGATGTCAACTTCGAACGTAATGCCGTTGGCGCGCGCTTCGGGATCGTTGAGCAAATCCACCTGATAGCGACGAGCCCATTCATTGATGGCGATGAAAAGCAGATCGGCGTCGCCCGCGAAATCGAGCAGGATCACATTGCAGGTGTACCGGTATTCGAACGATGCCGACAGGCCGCCGGATGCCTCAATCACGCCCGCGTCGATATGCACGCTGAGCTTGTCGGGGTCGGTGGCCAGCTCGGGCAGCGCGGCGGTGATCGCCGCGCGCAGGCTTGCGGGCTTTTTCATGGCAAGGCTTTCGCGGCTGCTGTCTCGGCGTCGATCTTCGCCTGTGCCTTCGCCTGACAGTCGACGATCATGTCGACCCTAGCCGCACACATAGCCCATGCGCCCTTGGCGTTTTCGAACGCGTCGTGCAGCTCGCCGTTAGTCGTCGGCGCCATTGCCGGCAGCGTGCAGCGTGATATCACTTGGCATTCCTGGACGGTAAGCGTCGGCGCCGGTTGCGGCGGGCGTGTTTGACAGGCGCACAACGTCGTCAGGCAAAGCAGTGTCAGCCCACGAGCGCACGATCGGATTTTCATGAATGACCTTTCGAATGTCCTCACGCGCGGCGGCGAGCTTGGTCGATACCTTGTCCGTCGACGCGTCGAGTTGCTTTTGCTGGTCGACCTTCTCGTGCGCATTCGCGCGCAGGCCGTCGATTGTCTTGTCGCGCCCTTCGATATCGGCGCGCGCGCCTTCGAGCTGGTGATTCGCGTCGGCCAGCTCGGCGCGCAGCGCGCGAACGTACAGCACGCCGGCGACGAGCAGCGCGAGTGCGATTGCGCCGGCGATCAGCTTCGCGGCGATCGCGTTCATGCGGCCGCCTTCGCAGGTGCGTATTTGTCATACGCGCGGGCGAGCTTCACGTCGTACAGGTTGCGCGCGAAATCCGGTCCGTTGTAGCCCTTGGCGAATGCCGCCCACTTCCGGGCCTTGAGCGCCGCCACGAGGGCGCTATCTGCCGCCACGTAGCGCACAAACGCGTCGAGCTGGTCGGCTTCGCTGTTTTCCATCCGGCTCACGAAATCGACGATGCTTGAATAGCCAAGGCGCTTCCAGTTTTCGCCCATCACCTGAAACGCGCCCCAGCTCGCCGATTCATAGGCGGCCGTGGGGTCGATCAGCTCGGCCGAGCCCAGGCGCGTGTATTCGGCCGCGCCGCCTGAATACCCGCCATAGGTCGGATAGACGATGTTCGGGGTTTTCTGCGCGATCGGGTCGGGGTCGATGCCGATGGCCTTCAGGCGGCGATAGAAAACATGGCGCTCGAAAAGGATCACGGGGCGGCCGTCGAGCAGATAGCCCGAGCCGTGCGATTCGACTTCGTTCACGGCGCGCACGCTGGCGAGCGGCACGTCGAGCGTTTCGGCCGCGCGCACGAGGTCGGCGTCGGCGAGGTGCTTCGGATCGCGGCGGCCCGTCATCAGCGCAGAGTACGTTTTCGGGCCGGCGATGCCGTCGACGACGAGGCCGGTTTTCGTCTGGAGCGCCATCACGGCCGCTTCGGTCGCGGCGTCGAATGCGTTCGTCACGTCGACGGTGTAGCCGGCGCGTTTCAGGCGCGTTTGAAACACGCCGATATCGTTGCCGCGATCGCCGAGGCGGTGAGTTTTCATTGGGGTTCACTCCGAAGCAGACGCGCGACATTGCCGCGCGTAGCGAACACGAAAAAAGCCAGCAGGAACGATTTGCCGGCTTCGAAAAGGCCGGTGCGCTGCGCGTGCATCGCCAGCTCGATCGACGAGCAGCCGAGAGTTACGACGAGCAGCCATGCGACCCATGAAACGTGGTGGCGATGGCGCGCGCCGTTGCGCTGGTAAGTCAGCAGGCGCAGCACGGCCGCGAGCTGCGCAGCGATCGCGAGGATGGCAAGGGTCGTGTGCATGGTCACTCCCCTTTCTTGAGGAAAGCGAGCAGATCGGTGTTTTTCACGCGCTCGATCAGTTGCAGCGTGACGGTAATCACGAGCGAGGCCGCGAAGAACGCAGCGAGGCCGGTCGACTGGATCGGAGTTTCGCGCACGATTTCAGGGGCCGCGAGATAGCCCATCACGAGCGAAATCAGCAGGTACGCAAAGCGCGTGAAAATGCCGATGTTCTTCGATGTGACAACGACGAGCGCAGCGCCCGTGAATGCGCCGATCAGCGCGTTACCGTCGATTCCTGGCACGGCGCCGGCGGCGCCGAGCGCGGCGGAAATCACGACTGCGCTAGTGGTGTTCGGTTCGGCCATACGTGCGGCTCCTGTGTCAATCAAACAGTTGAATCAGCGGCTTGGTGGTCTGCACGGTGCCGAGGTCGGGCATCTCAACAGAGAGGCCGAGGGGCAGCACGGGGCCGTGATCGGCCAGGCCGTTATTCGCTTCCAGTACTGCTTCAACCGTGCCATCGGTGCGGCCGTAGTAACGCCAGCACAGCGCATCGACGGTTTCGCCCTGCTGCGCGATGACTTTCATCAGATCAGCTCGATCGTTGAATGCCTAAGCCCGCGAATGTCCGCGAGCGCGATGCGGACATTGCGCCGCGCCTCGCAAATCGTTTCGTCGAGCGCTTCAGCCTTCTGGCCGCCGGTCTTTGTGGTGTCGAGGCCGCGATATTGCTCCGTCAGATCGGCGCGAACATGGTTGTAGATGGCGCGGCGATAGCGCAGCACATGCGTACTGACGCCGCCGAGCTGTGGTGCGGGCACACTCGCAAGGTCTGCATAGCCGCGCGCGAGCTGGCCGCCCTGCCACGTTTGCAGCTCTGCATTGCAGCTCGCCATTGCATCGAGCGCCGCCGAGCGCAGGCGCGTGTCCGTTACCGTGCCGTCAAGGCGCGTTTCTTCGCGCAGCTCTACAAGGCCAATATCCGGAAACCATCCGTCATTGGTGAGCTTCGCGGTCGTTACGGAAGTCGCTTGCGTCGGCTCAGCGGTGGCGAGAAAGCTACTCATGTCAGGGCGTGGAATAGGTGGCGGTGAACCGGCGTTCGAATCCCGTTGCCGTCAGGTGTTGGGAGTGAACGCCGGTGCCGCCATTGCCGGGGGGGCTCTTTACGTGCGGGCGGCCTGGTGGCCGACCGCATCACTCAGCATCTTTTCGAGCCGAGTAATGTTCTGTTTCACGCCGGCGCGCGCGTCGAGCTGGAGCGCCGCTTGAAGGTAGTGCAGCGCCGATCGCGCGTAACCGAGATCAAGACCGACAAGACCGTCGCTGTCTAGCCGGCCGATGTACGCGAGGCCGATCGCCTTGTTCAGCTTCGCGCGAATCTGGTCGTGCATGTCGGTGCGCTCAGTCAGCTCGCGCACTTCGTTTAGCTGGTCGGCGTCGAACATACCGCCATCGCGCAGCGCCGTGAGCGCGGCGTCGGCGAATTCTTCGGCGACAGCAGCGGCCGTCGATCGCTCGTATCGTGCGGGCAGCGTGAGGCCATGCCGCAGCGCGTAGCGCGCGATTTCGAGCGCGCCAGTGAATTCGCCCGCGTCGATGCGCCAGATCATGACCGTGGTGAGAACGTCGTCTTGTGCGCCGCGCCCGCCCTTGAGTGCGCCTGACACATAGTCGGCGTACTCCGGCAGCACTTCGCGCTTGACTTCGATCTTGCGCGCAACAGACTGAATCTCGTGCAAGCGACGAATGTCGGTGAGCAGCTTCGCAAGCATCAGCTCGTAATGACTGGCGCCAGCGAGCGATTCGCCAGCGGCCGCGGAGGCGGCCGCGCGCTCGGCGCGCACGCGTGCCTGATGTCGACGTGCGGGTGTGGTCATGGTCAGGCCGCTGCCTTCTCGATTTCGATGTTTTCCACCACTGCGCCGCAACCGTAGTCTTCGACGACGTACGCCTCGTTGCTCGATTCGAAGTTCTCCACCTGATCGCGGCGCGGGTTGTCGATGACCGAGCGACGGCGGCCGCCGTTCTGGTAGTAGATCGACAGGTTGTCGAGGCGCGTAATGAGCATCTTGTCGGCCGGGATGAACGGCGCGCTCACAGCCTGCTTGCCGCCGATGCGCTTGCTACTCACAACCAGATCGAGCGCAGCCTGTTCGGTCGCGACGTTGGCGTTGCTCACGATCGGGAAATACTTGTCGTGCAGCAGCGCGCTGCCGAGCACCACGACGACGGACGGATCGTCGCGATACCACTCGTCGAGCAGTTGCAGCGCGTCGAGCACGAGCGCATCGAGATTTTCATAATCGGCGCCCTTGCCGATCTTGACCTTGCCCGAATCCTTGACGACTTCGTGCAGCACACGATCGCCCGCGTTGTCGCGGAACTTCTGGAGCCAGCCCTTGTTCACGTCCTGCAAGAGCGGGTTTTTCGTGCGGTCGGACGTCGCAGCGCGGCTCGTGCCGTTGAAGCCGATGCAGATGCGATCGAGCGCGGTACGCGTCAGGATCGCATCGCGAATCAGCGTCTGGAATTCCGGCTTGTGCGCCCAGGCGTCGAGACGGCCATACGACAGCGCCGTGTCGAAATTCGTCTGCGTGCAGAAATAGCCGCTGTCGTCGAGCGTTGCCGGATCAACGGGCGTGCGATCTTTCGCGCTCGTGTCGGTCGTGCTGGCGATCGGGCCGCCGATACCGAGGCCGATTTTCTGGCCGGCCTGTGCGTCGACGCCGATCATGTTGATGCGCTTCAGGAATTCGCTCGACGCCTGAATGCGACCTTCGAGCGTTTGCTGCACGGACGGGTCGACCGTGAACTTCACGGCGGCATTCGGCACGCCGTTGAGCTTCGCGATATCGCCAAGGTAGGCGTCGAACTTCGCGCGGGTTTCGTTGCGCATAAGGGTAAATCTCCGATTCGTTGAGGGGTTGCGGACGGGATTCGCTTAGCAGTCGGTCTTGTGGCCGTCGTGCGTGCCGGTTGCAGTCGGCCGCACTGCGCCCGCCGGTTGCGTCGATAGCGTCTGCGTCAGCTCGGCGAGCTTCTTCGCCGTCGCGGTGTGCGCCTCGCGTTCGGTCTTCAATTCGACTTCCAGCTTCGTGAGCTGGTCGGCGAAGGTGTCGGCGCGCGTGGCCTGCTCGCGGGAAAAGGTAGCGAGCATTTCGACGGCCTGCGTCATGTCGCTGAATCGCTTGTCGTCGTTGGCGCCCTTCTCTTTCACGAAGCCAAGGATTTCGCCCACGCGCTTGAAGAGTGCCGCGCCGGCGGCGATTGGCGTCTGGGTCGTGGCTTCGAATTCGAGCGTAGTTTCTTCGCAGGCAGTGAACAGGTTGCCGGGCGATTGCTTGCGGTGTGCGAGCGGATTGTTTTCGCCCTGCGTCGCGGCAAAGGTCAGCATTTGGGTGCCGAGACTTGCGGGGCTGTCGGTGATTGCCAGACCGATCAGATATGCCTGCTTGGTGTCCGCGAATGAGGGATTAATCTCGATCGACGTGTACACCTTTTGGCGGGCGTTCGATAGGTCGATCAGCTCCTGCGTCGGCGCCACCTGCGCGAACAGTGCGAGCTTGCCCTTGAGCGGGCCGTCAGCGATTTGCTCGGCCGAAAGTCCGATCACGTCGCCATAGGCGCCGAAAGGACTCGAATTCGCGTCGCCCGTCATGGGCGCCATGCCGCGAATGTGCTCGCAGTTGACGCGTGCGCCGTAGAGTTCAGGGTCGTACTGGCCAGCCATCTGCTGAATCCAGTCGCGCTCAATGCTACGGCCGTCCGTCGTCGCGCCTTCGACTGCGACGCGGAATTTTTTCGATGTGATCGCGTGGTTACCGCTCGCCGCCGCAATCTGTCCAACGCCGAGCACGCCAGCCGCAGCGGAGCCAGCGACGCCGAGCACGTCGGCACTGTGCGCGCCGGTCGCAATCATGCTCGACGCCGCATGTGCGTCGACTGCGAACACCGCAGCGATCGAACCGATGGCGGCAGCGATGAAAGACAGGTTGCGCTTTCGCATCGACAGGCTTCGCTTTTGCATCGTTTGCACTCCGAACAAGGGGCTTATGTGTTGGGTTCGTAAATCGTGTAAGTGAATGTTGCCGGTGATGACGGGCGACGGCAATCAGTTGAAAACGTGGCGCGGCCGGGTACAAATTGAACTGCTGCGCGCGCGCGCGTTGGGCGGGTACGCTTCTGCCATGCTCGACATCACGGACAACCCAACTACGACCGCAGACCCGCGAAAGGCTGCACGCGCGCTCTACTGGCAAGGGTGGCGCGTGTCGTCGATCGCGCGTCATCTGAACCTGAACCGCTCGACCGTCGAGACGTGGAAGCAGCGCGAAAATTGGGATAAGACGTCGCCCATTGACACGATCGAGCTGACGACAGAAATGCGCGTCAATGCGTTGATCGCGAAAGAGAAGAAAGATCCAGGCGATTACAAGGAAATCGACCTGCTGATGCGCCAGCTCGAACGCGTCGCACGCGTGCGCAAGTACAGCGAAACGGGCAAGGAATCGGATCTCAACCCGAACATTGAGGCGCGCAACGCAGCGCCGAAGAAAAAGCAGACGCGCAACGAATTCAGCGACGAGCAGGTTGCACGCTTGCACGAGGCATTTCTTGATTGCCAGTTTGACTACCAGAAAGTCTGGTATCGGAACGGCCATCAACGCACACGAAATATCCTTAAATCGCGGCAGATCGGTGCGACGTTCTATTTCGCGCGCGAAGCGCTCGACGACGCCTTGCAAACCGGCCGGAACCAGATTTTTCTATCTGCGAGCAAGGCGCAGGCGCACGTTTTCAAGCAGTACATTGCGCAGTTTGCGCGCGAGGCCGCCGACGTAGATTTGACGGGCGATCCAATCGTTTTACCGAACGAGGCGACGCTTTATTTTCTCGGCACGAATGCCCGTACGGCGCAGAGCTATCACGGCAATCTGTACGTCGACGAATATTTCTGGATCGGCCGTTTCAAGGAGCTTCAGAAAGTCGCTTCTGGCATGGCGATGCACAAGAAATGGCGCGAAACGTATTTTTCGACGCCATCGAGCCTTGCGCATCAGGCCTACACGTTCTGGAACGGCGAGCACATCAATCGCGGCCGTGCGAAGGCCGACCACGTTCACTTCGACATAACGCACGAAGCGCTTGCGCGCGGTCGGCTTTGCGAGGACGGCCAGTGGCGCCAGATCGTCACGGTTGAGGATGCCGTGCGCGGCGGCTGCACGTTGTTCGACCTTGAGGAGTTGCGGCGCAAGTACAGCCCAGAGGATTTCGCCAATCTGCTGATGTGCCAGTTTATCGACGACACGGCGTCGATTTTCACGCTGGCGAACCTACAGCGCTGCATGGTCGATTCGTGGGAGGTGTGGGACGACGTTGAGCCGCTGATGCTTCGCCCGTTTGGTTTCCGTTCAGTGTGGGTCGGCTATGACCCGGCGCTAACGGGCGACTCCGCGGCACTCGTCGTCATCGCGCCGCCCGTGGTTCCCGGTGGCCCGCTGCGCGTGCTGGAAAAGCATCAATTTCGCGGCATGGATTTCGAGGCGCAGGCCGAGAGAATTAAGGAAATCACGCAGCGCTACAACGTCGCCTACATGGCGATCGACACGACCGGCATTGGCCAGGGCGTCTATCAGCTCGTGCGCCAGTTCTACCCGGCCGCCGTGGCGTTCAACTACTCGCCCGAGGTCAAAGGCCGTCTTGTGCTCAAAGGCTTGTCGGTGGTGAACGGCGCGCGCCTTCAGTTCGATGCTGGCTGGACGGATATGGCCGCTGCTTTCATGGCGATCAAAAAGACCGTCACCGCGAGCGGCCGGCATGTCACCTACGAGGCTGGCCGGAGCGAAGAAGTCGGCCACGCCGACCTTGCCTGGGCCGTCCTGCACGCAATTTCAAACGAGCCGCTGGAAGGCATGGCGGCCCGCACATCTGGATTTATGGAGATTTCCTCATGAAAGCGAGAAACCGACGCGCGCAGCAGCGCGCACAGACTGAACAGGTAGCAGCCCCACTTACCGCAAGTAGTGCCCCGGCGGGCGCCAGCGCGTTCACGTTCGGCGATCCGATGCCGGTCATGAACCGCGCCGAGCTGCTCGATTACGCCGAGCTGGTGAGCTACAACGGCTGGTATGAACCGCCGATCAGTCTTGCAGGTCTCGCGAAGTCGTTCAGGGCGGGCACACACCACGCGTCAGCGCTCTACTTCAAGCGAAACGTGCTCGCGTCGACGTTTATCCCGCACCCACTGCTCTCGCGCGATACGTTCCGGCGTTGGGCGCTCGACTTCCTGATGTTCGGCAATGGCTACATGGAGCGCCAGAAAAACCGGCTTGGCGGCACGTTGCGATTTGAGGCGGCACCCGGCAAGTACATGCGCCGCCGGGTCGATATGGTGAGCTACGCGCAAACCGACGGCTGGAAAGTGGTGCACGAATTCGAGGCTGGCACTGTCCATCACCTGATTGAGCCCGACGTTAATCAGGAGGTCTACGGGATGCCCGAATACCTGGGTGCCCTGCACGCTGCCTGGCTGAACGAGTCATCGACGCTTTTCCGCCGGCGCTACTACGAGAACGGCAGCCATGCGGGCTTCATCCTGTATTTGACGGACGCCGCGCAAAGTCAGGATGATGTCGACGCACTGCGCGACGCCCTCAAAAGCGCCAAGGGGCCGGGTAACTTCCGGAACCTGTTCTACTACGCTCCGAACGGCAAAAAGGACGGGCTTCAGCTTATCCCGGTTTCCGAGGTCGCGGCGAAGGACGAGTTTTTCAACATCAAGAACATCACGCGCGACGACCTGCTCGCGGCGCATCGTGTGCCGCCCCAATTGCTCGGCATCGTGCCGAGCAATACGGGTGGCTTCGGTGCGGCCGATACGGCGGCGAAGGTATTCGGGCGCAATGAGATCACGCCGCTACAGTCACAATTTCTAGCGTTTAACGAATGGGTTGGTGATGAAGTCGTGAAATTCATGCCATACAGTATTGATCCTTTGTCTTAACACCCGCCCGTCGGCAATGGAGTGCTGGCGCTCCAAATACTAGGCTCGCCAGCATCAATGCGGAAGGCTGAGTTAATGTAACTCGACCCACTTTATATCCGAATCAGTCAGATGAGGTGTGGGCCTCGAACAGAATGGGATTTATAAAATCAATTATCTCGCTCCCACTCTCAATATACATTCTCGAAATCATTTTGACTGTTCTGTCAGTAACATCGAAAAATTTGGCCAAGTCTTGACTTTCGGAGGATTGCTTCTTTTCTTTGAAAAGATTTTCTTGATATTTTTCAGTAAAGTCGGAAAGATATTTAATCGCTCCATCTTTTTCGATATCAAAACAGGCAAACATCTTCATTTTTGGCTTCGCCTCATTTCGAATTTTATCGAAATTCTCCTTTCCTAAAGAGATGAATTTAGCCGCTCCAGTTACGCGCTCTAGATGCGTCCGATTTATTTTTGCACTCCAAACTAAATTGCAATGCGTACGATCGACGCAAGAAATGAAATCTTTTTCATCGAAACCAAAATCATAAAATGCAAAATACGTTAAGAGCAACGCGATCTTTTCCGTGAGGGCGGGAATTTCGTCTTCCACAGTTTTTTCATGATCTATCGAGTTCCCGTGCGCCATTGCATCTCGAAATTTCTTCAAAATAAGAAAGTCATCTTCATCGATGTCTATTATTTTAAGAATATCCGCATTCATTTTGGATGTTACGTGATTGAATTTATCCTTAAAGTTTTTATCGTCCGTCCCAAAAATGGCGGTTGCGAGTTCAATCAATTTAGTTTGCTTGCTCGACGGAATTCCGGAAATTCGCTTAACATCTCGCGTGAAACGTTGAATTTTTTTGGTAGTTGTTTTAATTGACTTCTTTAAATCGGAGGAGTGAAGGTCGACATAGGAGTCAAGCAATGTCATGTACGCAAGAACCTTATATTCCCAGAAATCTCGATATCGTTTCATTGCTGCCAGACGCACCCAGCCTGGATCTTTCAGCGCGGACGAGAAATATCGCTGAACTACCGTTTGCCATTTCCCAATCAATAAATCAGGTTTTATGAAGTAATTCAACCCGAATTTTTTTGACTTCGAGTCTACAACCTCGGGTTTTGAGTAATATTGGAAAAATACAGAACGAGTCTGACGTTGCTTATTTCGTACGTATACATTTTTCAACGAAATTGGGTGCGCAAGTAAAATTGTGAAAAGCACGCCCACACCGAAAGCAATATCAAAAATATCGCCTATTTTCAGATATTCGAGTTTTTTTTCAATCACAAAACGTGTTGATTCCTTGAGTAAGACACCGTTTTCCGTTTCCTCTGTTTCAGTTCGAGGTTCAATTTCAATAGAAAACTCCAGTGCATCATGTTTTACGTCTGCGCGAACAGAATCAGGATGATGCAACCAGTTGAGATTTTTTCCTGGTTCCCCTTTTATAAATCTATTTTGGAAATACCAGCTTGAGATATCTGAAAACTCAATTTCTGCGCAATCGAACTCATTGTCCGTTTCGCCCAAAACAATAAATTTTGCATATATTGCATTGGATGAAAACTCGCAGTCAAAAAGTGTAAATATTAAATTATCATCCGCGCGAGCAATTATCTTGTCGCATTTTCCGCCATCAACGAGTTTTTTTGTTACATTAAACCCGAATTTCAAAGATATGAGTTTTGATGGGCCAAAATCTAAATTTGCCTTACCTAACTCCCCAAGATCCTTGTGACTAACATCGACCGTCGAATTATAGTTTGTATCGAAATCTATGTATTTCATTGCTGTAAAATTTAAGGAAATGTAGGATGGTGTTCGATTAACCCGCGTCACCCAATTTCATTATTTCGATGGAGTCGCGCTGTACTGTTGTTGTTGGCTGGCACAAGACGATCCAAGATTTCGGTTAATCTGGTTGATAGCTCTGCCTGATTCGAAATTAACCGTTCTTGTAAGTCCCTCTGTTGCGCCGCGGCATCCGCTGGGAAGTGGATGGCACGAACATCTAACGGCAAGCTTCGATCACCGGCTAATAGTTCAAGCGACAAGCGCCGAAGCATGTTCTGTTCAAGTTCGACTGTTCCATGCGCTTCTGGGGAGTAACTGCCAGACTTAAGTTGCTGCCGTTCAAACTTGTAGTTTGTCGCGATCGCCATGCGCTCTAGCAAGCTTGTAAATAATTCGTCGCCTTTCCCATTCCAAACTTTTTGTTCATTGTCCGTTTTGGGGCGCTGTTCGAGCGGCACTGAAAGATGAGCGTGGTAATTGTGCCAAGCATCGAGCACTGCCTGTAGCTTTGCGCTACGCAAGGGAACTCCGAGTATCCGCCGCCCGTAGAACGCTAAGTCGATCGAATTCAAGGCACGCACATGATCGACGGATACGCGAGTCTGCCGCGTTGCCATCAAAACGGTGAAGACGGTTTGCCGACGGTTTGTGGCTTCGCGCGCCCTTTCCACCCACTTCTGCGCTTGAACGGCAAGAACTGGCCCGAGCAATGTCGCTCCGACCATTACGTAGTCGGTTGATGCTAATTGAATCATTGTCGCTTCCCCATGGCGATTGATTAACGTTAACTACTGATGATCATTTTTTATAGCGCTAACAAGATCAGTGCAATCGTCTGAATTTTGCATCAAATTGCGTTAACCGACACGATGGTCAGAGGACTTTTCGCAATAGCACCCACGGCCGTCATCAACGATTCGTTGCCGCAACAGATCTCGCGTGTTTAGAAGACCGCAGGCGGGGAGGGGGACTGCGTTTTTTGGCGTTCAGGGTGGGGTGATCGCGCCCTATCCCGTCCGAAACTGCGAAAGTCACGCTCAAACGCCCCGCCTCGTCGCTTCCCCGGCTCGCCACGCGCCTGCCAGCGGTCAGAGGTCGTGCGCCCATATCGCACGGCGCATCGGCTCCTAGCGCCTCCTATCGGTTCGCATCCAGCTTTACTGGTTTCACCAACGGTAGTTATACTGTATATCCATACAGTGTTTTCTGAATCTAGCATGCCTCACCGGCCACCTCTACCCGCCTCTCGCCTTGCCGAAATTTGGGACGAAAGCCCGACACCGCTCGTGCTTGAACTGCTTTGGGAGATTCACCGGCTGCGCTCGACGATCAGGCGCGCCAATCAGGTGCGGCACTTCATTGGCGAGCATCACGGTGGAGTGCCCTATTCGGTTTGGGAATGTTTCGAGCGCGAGCTTGCCGCCGAGCCTTGCTTGACCGACCCGCCGACGCCGAGGCAGCGTGCGATCGTCGACGGAATGGTTGCGAGACGTGAGGCCGAGAGGAAGAAAAAAGCCTAGAATCGGCTAGGTGATATCATTTTTTGATTGCACGTTGATAGCACTTTTTGCTATCATTCTTGCATGAAAACGAAACACGCCCGCACCCTCGCCGCGATCTACACGAAACCGACTTTGGGAGGCATCGTGTTTTCGGATATCGAATCGCTCGTCGTCGCCCTGGGCGGCGAAATCCACGAAGGCGCCGGGTCGCGCATCGCCTTCGAGCTGAACGGCCAGCGCCGCTACCTTCATCGTCCGCATCCGGGCAAGGAAGCAAAGCGCTATCAGGTCGAAGACATGCGCGACTGGTTCAACGATATGGGAATCAAGCCATGAGCAACGCCATGACCTACAAGGGATATTTCGCCCGCATTGACTTCGACGGGCGCGACAACATTTTCGTCGGGCATGTGCTCGGCGTTGACGACAAGATCAGTTTCCACGGTTCGACCGTCGACGAACTGATGACCGATTTTCATGCGGCCGTCGATCACTACCTTTCTGACTGCGAGGAAAGCGGTCGCAAGCCGCAGAAGCCGGCTTCGGGCAAGCTGATGCTCCGCATTGACCCCGACATTCATGCACGCGTCGGCATCGCTGCTGCGGTGTTGGGCGAGAGCGTGAATCAGTGGTCAGAGGAAGTGTTGGGCCGCGCGGCGCGCGAAGTGTTGGAGCGCGCAGCTCACGCCTGATATCGCGTTTGCAAAAGAAAAACGCCGCCTCGTGTATCCATGTGGGCGGCTCTTTTGCGAGATAGCATATGTCGAAATGGGCGTCGATATTGCCCCCTGCGGTCTTATCTGTGCGTTCGATTCGCCCGTAGCCATTCATCGGCCCGATGCAACAGCGCATTGAGAGATTCATGAACAAGCGTATCGCGGTTCTTCAACTCACCGGCATATCGAACTAGTTCATTCACCTTATGTTGAAAGCGAATCTCTCGATCTTGGCCATGGTAGCTCGCCTCGAAATTTATCAAATCCGTTACGAGGTGATTGTTCAATTGAAAGGAATAAATCAGGCCTTTGGCCTTGGCGTAGGTAACGATAATTAGGCGGCGAAGCTCCTCATCGTCAACCTTTCCGACTTGCGAAGAAGTTCGGTTGTAGACCGTGAATGCCTCCGTGGTAACCGGAAACAGAGCATTGAAAAATTGGTTCTCTTGCACGGCCAATAACCTGTTCCGCGCGCCAGTGCTGTACCCCTCCCAAACGGCGCTAACTTCCTCTCGGATAGCCTGAACGAATGCGTGAACTTCGTCCTGGCTGCGTCGTTCAGCGTCGAGATACTGACGGTGAAAAACCCAGACAGCGATGATGATGGCCCCGACAGAGCCGACTGCTTGAACCCATGCGGCGACATCGGACGAATGCTCTATGGGCCAGTGGAAGAACGCAGCGCCGCAGATCACTACGAACAGTGCAAAGAGCGGCGCTTGCCATTGGTCTAATTTCATTGTTGGTTCCCCGTGGTCTTTGGCAGCACTTTAGCCTGGCGCGGTTACGCTGTGTATTGTTCTCAGGGCGTGGAAGATGAAACGGGGCCGCTGCGTGTCCTCACGCGGCGGCCCCGTTTCTTCGCCTCTTGCCTGCTACTTGACTGCTTCCAGTTCCCACAGAAGATGAGAAAGGCCACCTTTTAGAAAACGGCGGTGCAGATTCCGCATGGTCTTTCGGAATGAACGGTCGGCGATGTGTGCGTTCTTCTCCGCAACCCACTCAATGCGCAGTGGTTTAAAGTCCCCGCGAAAGCCGTAGTTTCGACCGTACGCAGTGGCGCCGCAAAAGTATTGGTGCGTCTCGTCAGTGATGATGTTCACATGCGTCGGATCGACGAGCGCTTTCGGAGACGGGAAAGCTGGCGTCATCGCATAGAACTTGCCACCCGGCTTCAGTACGCGATGAACCTCATTCATCAGCTCCACAAACGGCAAACGAATCTGCCCGTCAACCGCGAGCTGGCGCGGAACGTGTTCAATGAAATCGAATGCCGAAACGGAGTCGAATGAATCCGCTTCAAACGGAATCGACTCCAGCGCGAGATTTGCCCTTCGGTATTCGAACGGGCTTTCGTCCATAAAGCCGCCGTGCACGTCGATGCCGGCCAGCCCCGTAAACCCGTACGGATTGCGAGGTTGCATCCCGCAACCCAAATCCAAGTGTCGCCCCTCTTTCACGATCATCTAACCCCGGTCTAACGTCACGATTCTTGTTTGATCTGGCACCTTGTAATGCGCAGAAAGATTTGGAAGCGAATCGTAACGTAAACATCAGACAAATGTCGGCATGCCCGCATGACGCGGGCAGTTGACTCACTCCGAGGCGATGAACCTCGCCATCGCGAGGTTGATTGCAGCAGCACGGGATAGACCAAGCTGGGCGGCGCGCACGTCGAATCGCTTTAACAGATCCACGTCGATGCTCGGGCTTATCACCTCTTTCCGCCGGCGGGCTGGTGACGCGGCCGGCGCGTGCGCGGCGTCAGGCGCGCCAGCGATGAATTTCTCTGCGTCGCTCGCCTGTTTCGAGGCACCGGGCCGTTTCGTGATTGCCATACTTTCCCCCAGGTTGATATCAGTTTGATATCAACTTGCCATCTGTTCGATATCGTTTCGATGGCAAATTGATATGCCCTTAAACGCCGAAAATCGCCGCCGTCAGACGATCCATTTCCGCACATGCGATCAGGTCTCGGCGGGCCATTTCTTCGACATGCAGGCCGGCACCACAGGCATTCGCAAACGCCTTGCGTCGCCCCAGGCGGAAAGGAAGCAGCTCAACTTGCGAGAAGTCAGCGAGCGCGGCGGCCGCGTCGCGATTGTCTGGGCCGCCGGCATCGGCGGCATTCAGGAAGGCATAGGCAGTTAGCTCGCGGACGGCTCGCGCCTCGTCGATGAGCTGCATCATGTCGTGCATGGCCCACACGTCGAACGTGCGCGGCAGGCATGGAATCGCGACGGCATCGCAGACCGTTAGAGCAGCCCGCAGCGCGCTCGAATCGCGGCCGCCGGCGTCGATCACCACGAAGTCATAGGCGTCACGCTGCTGGAGCACCTGGGTGCGCAGCGTGCGTCCATCGGCATAGGCCGAGGCCGCAATTGCAGGCCGCCCGCTCTCGGCGCGCAGCGTAATCGCCGTTACGCTGGTTTGCTGGCGATCGCCGTCGACGTGCCACACGCGCGCGCCTTCGCGTGCCAGTCCGATTGAGAACTGGAGAGAGGTCGTCGATTTCCCCGTGCCCCCCTTCGAGCTGCCCACCACTACTGTTTTCGTTGTCATACGCTCCCCCGAGCAGAATGAGACATTGGGCCGATATCAACGCGATATCGGCCAGAAAGCTTTGTGCAGCGCGCTATTCGTTGAATTGCAGCGAAGCCGTTTCGCGCCTTGCGCGGCGCGGAATCGGTGTTTCCGGCGGAAACATGTCGATTCGCGTCCGGTATGAGTGCCCGCAAGTAACGTCATCACACTGAAAATCGAGCAGCCACGACGTTGGCGATACCTTCTCGATACCGCGTGCGATCCCATGCGACTGGCAATGCGGGCATTTGATGGTGAACCTCAGCATGTCGCCCTCGCGAGCGCGAGCGTGGTGCGCGCGTTAAAGCCGCCGCGAAGGCGCGTCGATGGCCTGACTTCGAGCGCCACGTCGGCGCGTGGCTTCGCGGACGCCGACAGAGAAAAGAGGATTTCGAAGCCAGCCGGCGTGCGATAGCCGCAGTCCTCGCAGACGAAATACATGCGCCGCATGGTGTCGGACAGCCCTTCCGTATGCCGAGCGTGGATTTCGCCATCGCAGCAAGGACATTCGATTTTCATGGTCGTCATTCCGGTCTCCGGTCAGTACGAATTGCGCCGCCCCCGGCGAAACTCATGGCCGCGCCGTCGAATTCGTCATCGAACGGTGCGGCCGTGTGGTGTTGAAAGCCCGGCTCTGCGGCCGGTCGCGTACAGTTATTCACACGAGTCCAAGGCGCGCGCTGCGCGCGCTCCAAACCCACAGCCTGCGTGCGCGATCCCGCGCGCACGACTTCCCACTGATATCGCTTCGAATCGACAGTCACGGTGCGCGGCAAAACGTCGATCCAGTTGCCGATCGCGTCGCGCACCTTGGCGATTTCGAAATACTCGATGCCGACCGGCTTTGCGGCCGACTCTTCGCCGTAGGCCGTTCGCGAGCCATCCCGAAACTTGGCCAGGCGCACGCGGTAGTCGCGGCCGCAATGCACGCCGCCCTGCGCGTTGACGTAGTGATCCCAGGCCACTGACGCGTTTTCGCGCCCTTCCAGTTTGGCGACGCGGTTCACTGCGTTGTGTGCCGCGCGCACATGCGCGGGCGCGTCGGCCGGAACTGATTCGACGCGGCGCAGCTCGCGCCAGATCGTCACCGGCGGCCCGCCAAGCTGCTGAAACTGGCGAATGCGCCAGCGGGACGCCCACGCTTCGACGCGCGCAGACGTTTCGAGCGCGTCGTTTCCGATCAGGTCTTTGTCGAGCTTGTAGCCGTCGATGTTCTTGGCGACGTACTTCGCGATATAGGCTGCGGCCGTGCCTTTCGTTGCATCCATGCGCTTGAAATCGCAACGCTTCTCCTGCGCACCGGCTTCGTCGCCGTCCATTTCGAGCGCGTAGCGACGCACGGTCGATTCAACGATTTCATCGTGTGCCGGCTGGTAGAACACGAGCAGGTGCCAGTGCGGCGTACCGTCGTGTTGCGGCTCGGCAATGCGGAAGCCATAGAGCGTGATGCCACGGCGCGCGAGTGAGGCGCGAATACGCGCCCACACGCCGCGCAGATAGACTTGCGCTTCGTCGGGTTTCGTCCCGTCGTAACGCTTGTTTCGGATCGCACGGGCGCCTGACATCTTGAAGGCGTGCATTTTCGAAGGGCATGTGAGCGTCAGGAACAGGCCGGTATGCGCAGAGGCAATCGCAATGCGTTCGAAGCCGGCGATACGCGTCATCAGCTCCGCGCGGCGAACGGCCTTGTTTGCCGGGCCTTTCGCTGACAGCTCGGCAAGCGTGAATTCCTGGTCGGTGTCGAGGTTGCGCGCGATCGTGCTTTCAAGCATTTGCGCATTGCGGTCGTTCTGCGCGCGACGCGCAGTGAGGCCTTCATTCGACACGTACACGTCGCGCGTGCGGTTCACGAGGCCGAAGTCGATTGCGGCCGATTCAACCGCCCGCGCGTGCGCTCGGCGCAGGCGCATCGTCCACCACTTCGGCGCGATCATGCGGCGCACAGCGCCTTCGTCTGAAATCCGGCCCGTTGCCGGCTTCACGCTGCGCGACTCGCAGAAATGGGCGAGCATCGTGCGCGCTTCCTGCGTCTCAAGCGGTGCCAGTTCCAGCGCCGTAATGCCGGCCGCCTGCGTGCCGCATCGCCCTGCTTCCTGCCACGCAGCAAGCGAAAGCAGGCGCAGGCGCGCCTGTTCCGCGCATTCCTGCGCGTATGCGATTACGTCGTGATCCTGCGCATCGAGCGACAGCTCGTCACTCACTGCATGGCCGGCGAGCGTCGCGACTGTCTCGCGCAAAGCGACGTTCGCCGCGCGCTGCGCGTCATTCTGCGCGGTGACCTTCTTCGAATTGAAGGACGCGCGGCGGCGATCCCACTCGCGCATCAGGTTGGCCTGCCAGCGACGCGGGAACGGCGCGACGAGGCCTGCGGCCCATACGTCGTTTGCGCCGAGCATTACGCAAAGCCCCGCACGGTGCGGGAGATTGCAGCCCAATACGCATCAGGCGTCACGTTCACGCGGCGCGGCGTCGTGCTTTGCTCCACGCCGCGCGCTGTTTTGGCCGTGGTGAGAATGGATTTGATGCGGGACAGCTCTGCATCGCCGCGCGCCGTGGCGCGGATATGCGCGACGCTTGGCGCGGGCTGCGGCTTGAAAGACAGGTGCGAATCGCCTGCATAGCCGATATCGCCGTCTTCAATGCGCCCCGCGATTTCTTCGAAAGCGGTTGCCTTGCGCATAGCGATTACGCGCCAAGCCAGTAGAAAAAACGGTCGAGCGCACGAGCTACGCGCGACGGTCGACGATAGAACGGGCCTTCGATGGTGAACCCGCCGAGTGCCGCCGGATGAACCGGCACGACGGTTTTCAGAGAGCAGTTGCGACGGGCGCGAATTGCAGCGATCGAACCCTTATTGACCGCGAATCGTTGCGAACCCGTGAGAGCTGTAACCGATTGTTGCTGTGAAACCTGCATTTTCCGACCCCCTACTCAACCCCAAGAGCGATGAATTCTGCGAAACATCGCCCCTGCGGCCGGGTAGCAAATCCAGCACTGGCGGGGTTGAGGGCCAGGTGCAAGGGCGACGGACGGAGAATAGTTGATCTTCCTCGTACTAGTCAAGATGACTCGTACGTTCAAGTTTGAACAACGTTGCAGCAGGTCGAGCGTTCGACTAACCTTGACGCCAAGGTTGAATTTGATTTGTAAGGGGTTTTTAAATGAGAACCACGATTGAATGGCTCGATGCCGCGAAGGCGCGGCTTGACTTGCAGTCTGACTACGCGGCCGCGAAAGCGCTCGGTGTGACCCGCTCCACGATCAGCGGCTATCGAACGGGCCGGTCGGTGTTCGATGAAAAGACCTGCATTCGCGTCGCAGAGATTCTCGGAATTGATCCGCTAGAAGTGATCGCTTCTGCGCGCGTTGAGAGCGCGAAAGATGCCGAAACGCGAGGCGTTTGGATGCACGCCCTGGAAATTTTTTCCAAGGGTTTTCGTCTGCTGGCGCTACCCGCTAATGCTTGTGGGGCTTGGCTCCCACAGGTGTAACGCCAGCTAAATTAGCTTTTCCGAAAGATTAGTTTTTATCTTATGTTAAATAAGATTGGCTAACGGAAACTGAGTTCCTACTTTCACGCAATCCCACTCACTCAAACCCCCACACACTTTTCCCAGCCCTCACAGCATGCCGTGCGCGCTTGACGCGATACATCTGCTGATCCGCAAGCTCCAGCGCCTGAGCAACCGTAAGAAAGCGAACCGCCACACCACCAGCCTGCGCGCCGGAGTAATTCAAACTGACGCTCGCCAGAACATAATCGCCAACCGTAGCCGCGGACAGCCGGCCTGCAATCTGCTCAGCCTGCACCGAAGCCTTTGCAAAATCCGCCGACACCGATCCAGCAAACGCAAACCGTCCAGCGCCGATGTACGCAAGCTGCCCATCCTCCGAAGCAGCACCCTGCAAGCGCTCGGCGCAAGCCTGCAAAAACTGGTCGCCCACGCCATGCCCGCGTTGATCGTTCAGTTCCTTGAAACCTTCCAGATCGACGATGCAAACCCCAACATACGACCCGTCCGCTGACGATTTCGCCAGCAGTCGCCCAAGCTCCTCCTGCATCGCCCGGCGGTTCGGCAAGCCGGTCAGGTCGTCGATAAGCGCGCGTCGCGCGAGATGTTCGTTAGCCAGCGTGAGCTGCTCGATGAGCCGTTCGCGCTCGATATGCTCCGATATCAGCTTGGCGAACACATTCAGCGCGCTGCGTGCCCGTGAACTGATCTCCACGCTCTCGCGGCTGATCCCGCAAATCGTGCCGATCACCGCGCCGTTTTCCGCGCAGACCGGTGCGCTCGCGTAGGTACAGATTTCCAGATCGGCGGCGGCGCGTGAATCACCCCAGATTTCTTTCACGTTGCTGACCACGCGCCGCCCGCTCTCCAGGCTGCGCTTGCACAAGGTGTCGAACCACTGCACCTGCAGGCCTTCCAGAATCTGCGCACGCCCTTCGTTGCGCGAGTAGAGAACCGTCTGGACTTCGCGGCTGAAGTCGATCGACGTGAGATAAGTCGATTCGAGGCCGGTCAGAATCCCCAGCATTTCGAGCAGAGGCCGCACGAGCCCTTCCAGGCTCTGGGCGGCAGCAACTTTCTGGGAAAGCCCTTCAAGCAATTCGTCCATAACTGAGGTTTGGATATGCGTGTGGCATAGATCGCCGGGAAACTGTGCGTCGCACAGTAGCAGCTTTTTTCCCGGCAATCCACGCCCGTTTGTACGCGTTCCGCGCCTCGGCGTTCAATGCTTTCGGTCGCCTGAAAAGTCCCCTGCTTTCGCGCCCAATACCAATAGCAACGCCAGACGCTCAGCGCACATCGCCCGAAACCGGCACGCGGCGCATCGTCGTTTCACCGGGTTCGGACGCTTCGGCCGATCCAGGCGAAGCGACAACTTCGCTGCCCCCTTCGACGTGCGATAGATCGCGGCCACGCGTTTCCGGCAGCAGCATCGCCGCCGTCACGACCAGCAGGTACGACGCACACGCGCACAGCCCCATCGCCGCACCCAGCTCGACGCGGGCGCCCAGCAAGCCCACCAGCGTCGGCATGATGGCGCCCACCGCCCGTCCCGCGTTGCCGCACAAGCCTTGCGCCGAGGCCCGGATGCGCGTCGGGAACAGTTCCGCGAGATAAGCGCCCGTGCCTGCCGCCGTACCCGATTGCAGCGTCCCCAGCACGAAGCCGAGCACGAGCGTCACCGGCAAGGTAATCGGCGTGAGCGTGTAGACGGCCACCGCCACGGCCTGCAAACAGGCGATCACGATAAACGTGCGGCGGCGTCCAAATCGATCGGCCATCCAGCCATTGAGGAACGCGCCCGCGAACGAGCCCAGAATGTTGATCGCCAGATAGCCGCCGACGTTGGTGATCGACAGATGCAGCACGAGTTTCAGGTACGCGGGCAGCCACGTAATCATCACGTAGTTGCCGCCGTAGATGCCGAACGTGAGCAGGATCGCCTTGAGCGTCGTCGCGCGCAGCGGGCGCTCGAACACGGCCCAGATGCCCGGGCGGTCGGCGTCGGCGGTCTGGGCGCGCGTCTGCGCGAACACCGGCGCTTCTTCGATATAGCGGCGAATCCACAGCACCAGCAGTGTCGGCAACAGGCCGATGGCGAACAGGACGCGCCACGCCAGCGCCGGTTCAAGCGTGCTGAAAATGAGTGTCGAGAGCAGCACGGCCACGCCGTAACCCACGGCCCAGCCCGCCTGGAGCGAGCCCACCGCGCGGCCGCGCACCTGCGGCCGGATGGTTTCGCTGATGAGCACCGCGCCCACGGCCCATTCGCCGCCGAAGCCCAGCCCTTGCAGGCCGCGCGTGACCATCAGTTGCCAGAACGAATCCGTGAAGGCGGACAGCAGCGTGAACGCCGAGAACCACAGGATCGTGATCTGCAGGATGCGCACGCGCCCGTAGCGATCCGCCAGGATGCCCGCGATCCAGCCGCCGAGCGACGCCATGATGAGCACGGTCGTGCCCAGCAGCCCGGCTTCGCCGCGCGTCATGCCCCACAGGGCGATCAGCGTGGGAATCGCGAGCGCGTACATCTGCGTGTCCATCGCGTCGAGGCCCCAGCCGCTGAAACAGGCCCAGTACGTGCGTTTCTCCGGCTTCGTCAGCTCGGTGTACCACTTGAACATGCGTTGTCTCCGTGAACCATGCCCTTTGCATTGGGTTCGACGATACAAAAAACGCACGGCACCGCGACATCGAGGGTAAACGTGGAGGTGATGGGGATGGCGTCTTCGATAGGCAGCGAATCGCACACGAAACGCCCGCAATATCAGCCGATTGCATGACGAAAAGTCCCGTCGCGCAAGGCTCTTAAGGCCCTCGAAGATCTGGCTCGATAAACTGGCCAGATCGTCGCCATCATCGCCATCGATAAAGAAAACTGATGGCGAAAGAACCAACTCGCAAGACGCTGGGTTAGCGAGGCCGCAACAGCCAGAGCGTCACAGCCAGGCTTCCCGTCCGGACTTAGAAGTCCGTCGTCACCGAGAACCACGCCGTGCGCGGCTCGGCCTGCGTCAGGTAGCCGCCCAGCGCCGACGACCAGTACGAGCGATTGGCCAGGTTCGTCACCATCACGTTGAAGCTCGTGTCGTGCTTGAAGACCTGCGTCTTGTAGCGCGCACCCACGTCGAAGCGCGTCCACGACGGCACCTTCTGCGTGTTCGCCGTGTTCAGGTATTGCGAGCTCGTCCAGATCGCGCGGCCCATCAGCGTGAGGCCGTTGACCTGCGGCACGTCGTATTCCAGGTTCGCGTTGAACGTCCACGCCGGCACGCCAATCGGACGATTGCCCTCTTCCGAGCTGTCGCCGGTATCGACCAGTTTGGCGTTGATGTACGACACGCCGCCGATCAGGCGCAGGCCCTTGACCGGCTCGCCGTACATCGAGAACTCGACGCCGCGATGCTGCTGGATGCCGTCCGCTGCGTAAATGTTCGTCACCGCGTTGGTGTACGCGACCTGCTGCTTGATCTGATACACCGCGAGCGCCGCGCCGTAGTGGTTCGCGTCGTACTTGATGCCCGCTTCGTACTGTTTCGCGCGGAACGGTGCGATCGCCTGGCCGACGTTGGCCGTGCCGCTAGGGGCCGAGCCGCCTTCGACGAGGCTTTCCGCGCGGTTCGCGTAGATCGACAGGTTGGGCTGGATCTTGTAGACGACGCCGAAGATCGGCGTGGTGGCCGATTCGTTGTAGGCCGAGTCCTGCACTTCCGTGCCGTAGCCGTAGCCGTTTTCGACGATGTTCTGGTGGCGCGCGCCGACGGTGAACAGCAGGCGGTTCTGGAAGAAGCCGAGCGTGTCCGACACGACGAAGCTGCGCATCAGGATCGAGGTCGTGAGGCCCGGGTCGGCAAAATTGCCGCCGCTATAGCTCGCCGACGGGTACGCAACCGCCGACGCGTTGTACAGGCTGGTCGGGAAGAAGCCGGTCATGTCGTAGGCGGCGTACTCCGCCACGCGATTGATCTGCCAGCCTGCGTTGATCTGGTTCGACACCGGGCCAAGGTCGAACTTGCCGCGCACGCCCACCTGCGCCGAAATCGCGTTCTCCTTGAGCGTGTCGCCCATGCGATAGCCTTGCGACGAACCGTTGTCGTAGTAGAGCGATTCGTACTCGCCAAGCTCGGTCGTATGGCGCGAGCCTACGCCTGCGTAGGCCGTCCAGTTCGGCGCGATGTCGTATTCGCCGCGCAGCATGCCGACCGTGTCTTCCTGCTTCGAATAGGCCCACGGCTGCGTGTAGTTGTAGCTCGCCGACGGCGTCGCCGGCATCTCGTCGCCGTCCACGAACACGCCCGTGCGGCCGCCCGTGGTGTTGTTCTTCTGGTAGAGGAAGTCGGCGTAAAGGCGCAGTTTGTCGCCGCGATAGTCGAGCGAGATCGCCGTCTGCTGCGAGTGGCTGTCCTGGTTCTGCACGGCGGTGCTGCCGCCCACCACGGTCTGGTTCACGCGAATGCCGAACTGGTCGTTGTCGCCAAAGCGGCGGCCCACGTCCACGTGCGTGCCGATCTCGCCCGACGCGCTGCCTTCGACGGTCACGCGCGTGACGGGTTTGTCGTCGGCGACCTTGGTCTGCACGTTGATCGCGCCGCCCACGCCCGAGCCGCCCGGCGACGCGCCGTTCACGAAGGCGCTCGCGCCCTTGAAGATGTCCACGCGCTCGATCGCGCCGGTGTCGACCATCTGGCGCGGCGTGAGGCCGTAGAAGCCGTTGAGGCCCACGTCGTCGGAATAGACCTGGAAGCCCCGAATGATGTAGGTCTGCGAGAGGTTGCCGTAGCCGAGCGCGGTGCGCACGGCCGGATCGTTGGCGACCACGTCGGCGACGGTTTGCGCCTGCTGATCCTGGATCAGCTTCGAGGTGTAGCTCGTCACCGAGAACGGCACGTCGATCATCTTCTGCTTGCCGAGCACGCCGATCTGCGCCCCGCTCGCGACCTGGCCGCCTGCATAGGCCGGCGCGAGGTCGCCGGGCAGCGCGTCACGGGCCGCCTTCACGCTCACGGTGGGCAGCACCGACGACGGCTTGGCGCTGGTCGCGTCGCTCGCGGCAGCCGGCGCATCGGCAGCGTCAGCGGCATAGGCCTGCACGGACAGGCTGGCGAAAGCGAGCGCCGCAGCAGCGAGCGGCGCAAGGCGGAACGCCTGCGCAGGTGAGGAGGTGATTCGGTTCATTTATCGGTATCCGCAGCGTGGTGGCGGGTCGCGTGACCCAATTTGCATCAAAGGCCGCGATGATATCGGTAAATGAGAATGATTCCGATTGTAATTTCGAGGGTTTCTGGGGTCTGGTAACGGTTAGTAAGGGGTCGAGACAGGAAGCGCACGGCGGCGCGCGTGGGGCTTCGGGCGTCGAACCTTGCGGCACAAGGCTCGACGCGATTTCTTTCTATTTGAAAGATCGCGAAAACACGTAAGCCGCCGTAAAAATCGGCGTTTAAGGACGCGACGCCGGGTGTTGCGCCGATTTCACATTGCGTTCGCGCCCTGCTTTTTCAGCGTGCCGCAGTGCTCGATTGCGTGTCATTGCGCGGCGATGCGCAGATCGATCGCCTCGCGCAACGCCGTCACCACGTTGCTCCAGTCGTTGCGGCGCGTCTGGCGGAACAGCCGCGCATTGGCGTACCACGGGCTGTCGTCGCGTTGCATCTGCCAGCGCCAGTCCGGCGTGTACGGCAGCGCGATCCATACCGGCTTGCCGAGCGCGCCCGCCAGATGCGCGACGGCGGTATCGACGGTGATCACCAGGTCGAGTTGCGCAACGAGCGCCGCCGTGGCCGCGAACGTCGTCAAACGCGCGCCTGCGTCGATCAATCGTCCGCGTTGCACGAGTTCATCTGCGCTGGCGCGGTCGCGCTCGCGCAGGTCTTTTTGCAGCGACACGAATCGCGCATCGGCGTCGAACAGCGGCGCAAGCCCGGTGAGCGCGATCGAGCGGTTGCGGTCGTTCAGGTGCGTCGGGTTGCCCGAACAGACCACACCCACGCGCAACCGTCGCGCGCCCTCCTCCCGCGCGTCGATCACATCTGACCACCCAGCAAACGCGTTTGCGTCGGCGTGCAGATACGCGCCCGGCGTGGCGAAATCGGCTTCGCGCAGCGCCAGCGCGTGCGGCAGGCTCAGCATCGGCAGGTGATAGTCGAACGCAGGCACAGCCGCCGCTTCGCCAATCACGCTCGCTGCGCCCGCCACGCCCTGCAAGAGATCCACGAGCGCATCCTGGACGCGCACGATCACGTTCGCGCCGCGCTGTTGCAAGCGTTCGATGAAGCGCACGAACTGCAGGGTGTCGCCAAAGCCCTGTTCCTCGTGCACGAACACGGTCTTGCCGTCGAGCGGCTGTCCCTTCCATTGCGTCGCGTCCGGGAAACCGTGCGACATCGTGCCGTCGCGCCAGCGCCATTCGTATTCGCGCCAGCCATGCTCGAACTCGCCCAACAGCAGGTTGGTTTGTGCGCGGTTCGTGCGCGCGCCCGCGTCGTTCGTATCGATCGACAGGGCCTTCTTGAACTGCCGCAACGCGTCGTCGAAACGATGCAGGTCGCGCAGCGCAACGCCCAGATTCGTGTACGCGGCGACGAAATCCGGCTTGAGCGCGATCGCCTGCCGATATGCGTCGAGTTCCTCGTCGTAACGCCCCAACTGGCCGAGCAGCGTGCCGCGGTTGTAGTGCACCTCCGGCGCTTTCGGATAGCGGCGGCCAAGGCGCGCGAGATACGCGAGCGCGGCGTCGCCCTGCTCCAGTTGCACGAGCGACATGGCCGCGCCGTGCAGCGACGTGGCGTGATCGGGCATGAGCGCGAGCAGCCGTTCGTAGAGCGCGACGGCGTCGGCGTGGCGGTGCGCGAGCTGGCAGATGCGCGCGGCGTGCTGCAACTGATCCGCGGGTGTCGCCGCGGGAAGCGCGCCGCGCCACGCGTATTCAGCGGCGCGCGCGTAGTCCTCGCGTGCGCTCCACACGAAGGACATCGCTTCCAGTGCGCCTGCGTGATCGGGGTTCGCTTGCAGGATCGACTGGAGCAGGCGTTCCGTGGCGTCGATATCGCCTGCGGTGAAATGCTGCTGCGCTTGCGCGATCAGCGCGTCGTTGGGATCGGTCATGGCAACGCGGGGCGCTCGCGCCCCAGGGAATGGATCGGTGAACCCGGGATTTTGCCAGAGCCGCGGCCGCTTGTTGCCCACTTGTTGCCAGCGTGTTGCCTACCTGTTGCATCGCCCCGTAGACGAGGAATGTGAATCGGGAGAGGCAGCGCGCATGAATTTCGAATTACCGAAAAGAAGCCATTTCCTCGCGTTATTAATAAACCGCAATAAAACGTAATCTTTGATTTCCGATATTTCTCGAAATTACCGCCGTCGCACGCAGGTTAGCGCGATTCGCCGCGCGCACCAATCAAAAAAGAACCCCTTGTTTTACGGGATATTTCCATCGCGAAAGGCTTGTTCGTAATAGAGAAGAATCGGAAATGGAATTTGCATTAAGAATCGTGGCGAGTGAACCACAAAGATAAAAACGCCTGCCGATTATCACGTTATGCTCCGCGCTCGCTCCCTAAGAGCGAATAACAATTCAATGGAGTAACGATGAAAAAGCACACCCTTTCCGCCCTCGCAGTCGCAGCGGCTTCTTTCGCAGGCGCAGCCCACGCACAGAGCACGGTCACGCTCTACGGCTTGATCGACGCTGGCGTGCTGTACACCAGCAACCAGGGCGGCAGCTCGAACGTGCAGCAGTCGAGCGGCGCGCTCAACGGCAGCCGTTGGGGCCTGCGCGGCAGCGAAGACCTGGGCGGCGGCCTGAAGACGATTTTCGTGCTCGAAAGCGGCTTCAGCATTTCGAACGGCGCGGCCAAGCAAGGTAGCCGCATGTTCGGCCGCCAGGCGTTTGTCGGCCTGTCGAGCGACCAGGCCGGTTCGGTCACGCTCGGCCGTCAATACGACAGCGTCGTCGACAACCTGGGCGGTCTGGCGCTCAACGGCACGCAATACGGCGGCACGATCGCTTCGCACCCGTACGACAACGACAACCTGAACAACTCGTTCCGCGTGAGCAACTCGCTCAAGTACCAGAGCGTCAACTACGGCGGCCTCAAGTTCAACGCGCTGTATGGCTTCTCGAACGCCGCAGGCGGCTTCTCGAACAACCGCGCGTACAGCGTCGGCGCAACGTACTCGTTCGGCGGCCTGAAGGCTGGCGCGGGCTACCTGCAACTGAACAACTCGGGTTCGACCATCAACAGCAGCGGCGCGGTCAGCGACGACGCAACCTTCACCGCTTCGCGTCAACGCACCTATGGCGCGGGCCTGAACTACGCGTTCGGCGCGGCCAACGTGGGCTTCGTCTTCACGCAGACGCAACTGAGCAACCTCACGGCGATCAACTCGTCGAACGCAGGCGCGACGACGTCGCTCGCGGGCAACAGCGCGCGCTTCAGCAACTACGAAATCAATGCGCGCTACGCGTTCACGCCGGCAGTCACCGTGTCGGGCGCCTACACGTACACCGACGCGAGCCTGGAAGGCGTGAGCCCGAAGTACCACCAGTTCACGCTGCAAGGCGACTACGCGCTGTCCAAGCGCACCGACGTCTATGTTGAGGCGGCGTATCAACGCGTCGTCGATGGCGAAGGCAAGATCCACGCGGACATCATGGGCGTGTCGGCTTCGGATTCGAACTCGCAGGCCGTGGCGACCGTCGGTATCCGTCACCGCTTCTAATCGGGCGGTTGCAATTCCGGATGAGCCGGAGGAGCGAAATTCGCCGTTATAGGGCGGCGAATTTAAAAAAGGGCTGGTAGACACATCTTGTCTGCCAGCCCTTTTTGCGTTGCTTTTGTGACGCTTTTGCACGGCTTGGGTGCATCCATGGTGCGGATTGTTCAGCCTCCCCAGCTACTCTTTTCAGGAATCGCCTCTTTTTGTTGGACAAATCCCTGCCTAGAATTCGATGCCTTGATTCACGTTCTATCCTCGCTTCATCCACGATTAAGGCCGTCATGCAAATAGATACCCCTACGACTCCCGTATCACTAGAAGGCGGCTCCACGTCCGCGAGTCAATGGCTATCTGTCATCGCAGTCGCCATGAGCGCATTCGCGTTCGTGACCGCCGAATTTTTGCCCGTCGGCTTGCTGCCGCAAATCGCGCACGATCTTGGCGTGTCCACCGGCGTGGCGGGACTGATGGTGACGACGCCTGGCGTCATGGCCGCGATTTCCGCGCCCATGCTGATCGTCAGCGCGGGCCGCATGGATCGCCGCTACGTGTTCCTGATGCTCACCGCCGTGCTGCTGGTCGCGAACATTCTGTGCGCCGTCGCGCCGAATCTCGCGCTCATGCTCACGGGCCGCGCGCTGCTGGGCGCGGCGCTGGGCGGCTTCTGGACGCTGGCGACCGCTGCCGCGCCGCGCCTCGTGCAAGGCAAGGATGCCGCCAAGGCCACAGCGACCATTCTCACCGGCGTGACCTGCGCCACGGTGATTGGCGTGCCGCTGGGGACGTTCATCGCGTCGTTCTCGTCGTGGCGCCTGGCGTTCGCGGCGACCGCTGGGCTCGTCGCGCTCGCGCTGGTGGCGCAGGCGTTGCTGGTGCCGTCGCTGCCGTCCGCATCGGCGCTGCGTCTGGCCGACTTCCGCAACCTGCTTGGCCGCGCCCATACGCGCCTGAGCATGCTGATGGTCGCGCTCGTGTTCGGCGCGCATTTTTCGACTTATACGTATATCGCGCCGCTGCTCGAACATGACTTCTCGCTGAATGCCATGACGCTGCTGCTGCTCGGCTTCGGCCTGATCGGCTTCTTCTCGAACGCGCTGACGTCGACGGTGATTTCCGGTCACCTCAAGAAGTCCGTTGCCACGATGGTGCTGCTGCTGTTGGCCGCCATGTCCTCGATGCTGCTGCTCGAACATTCGCCCATCGGCGAGACCGTCGGCATGCTGCTGTGGGGCATTGCGTTCGGCGCGCTGCCGCTGTGTTTCAGCGTGTGGATCCAGCGCGATACGGCCGACTTGCCCGAAGCGGGATCGGCGATGTTCGTCAGCGTGATCCAGGTGGCGATTGCCGTGGGCTCGGCAGTGGGCGGCACGATCGTCGACCAGGCGGGCGTCCATGCGGACTTCCTGCTTGGGTTGGGTCTCGCGCTGCTCGGCCTCGTCACGCTGCAACGGCTGGCTTCGTCGAGGCAATCCGCGCAACAGCCCGCCAAGGCTTCAAGCCTCGATTGCGCCTGCGACGCCTCGCTCGACTGATTCGATTGATTCGATTGATTCGACCGATCGTCGACACGCCGGGCGCGGTGAGCGAATTCCATTCCCGCCGCGCCTCGAAACACGTCTGCTCCTCGCGCCACGCAATGTGAACCGCAGCGTGGCCAAAAACTCCTCCCTCTTCTCCCGAATTGCCTATCTTTGACTCAAGGACAAGGACAGGCGCCGGGAGGATCCAAATGTCACAGGAATTGATCGTCGCGACTTTCGGGACGCTGGACGAGGCGCAGCGCGCCGCGCGTGACTTCAAGAACTTCGAAACCGATGGTCAGGGCCTGAAGATCGAAAGCGGTGTCATGGTGCAGAAAGACACCTCGGGCACGCTAAAGGTTCTGGACGAGTACAGTCGACCCCATTGGGGCACGGTAATCGGCGCGGCCACGGGTGCGTTGATTGGCTTGCTGGGCGGCCCCGTCGGCGTGATCGCGGGACTGACGATCGGTGCAGGCGCGGGGCTGGGCGCGCGCGAGATCGAGGCGCATCTGGATCGCAAGCTCACGAAGACCATCGAGGCCGAACTGAAACCGGGTAGCTGGGCGCTCGTGCTCGAAACGCACGATCCCGCGCCGGCGCAGATTGACGAAATCGTTCACGGTTACGGCGGGCAGGTGTTTCGACAGGCGCTGGCCTGGTGAGAGATGCCTCGCGGCAGTGCCTAAAACAATTCCAGGGGAGGAACGGTCATGGCGCAAACATCGAACCAGAACCATCAGAACGGTCAACGCCGGGGTTTCCTGCACAACCTCAAATGGATGTTCATTCTCTGGTGCGTGGGATTTGGCGCGACGGTGCTGCTCACGCTGCCGTTCCACTTCCTGGTCGAGGCGATGATGGGGAAATAGGCGCATCGGCAGGCGCCCCGCCGAGCGCCGCGTGCTTCGCCGCCGCGGCCTCGATCACGCGCTGCGCGTGCGGATACGACTCGCCGGTCACCGCCTGATACTGCTTCAACGCCTCCACAGCCTGCGCGAACGCGCTGCCGCCAATGCAGGCCTTCAACTCGCCCGCCTGTTCGAGCGCGGGATAGCGCGCCTGCGCCTCGCCAAGAAACCCTTCCATCGCCGAATGCAGGTCGTCATAGTTCTGCGCCTGCTGGATGCCGTCGATACGCTCGTCCGCATTCACGATTGCACTCCTTGGGTTTTGCGTCCCTTCATTGAAGCACATGGAGCGAGGCGCGTCGCGAGTACGCTTTCATCCGATGAAAACGCCGATGAAAACGCGCCGCGCTTTAGAAACGATGCGTAATCCCCGCGAGCACGGCCACCTGGTTCGCCGTGGACGACGCGCTCAGGCCGTTGATGTTGGCCACCGCCGCATGTCCCGTCGAATCCGTGCCCGAGGCATGCTGATACAGCCCGACGAGATACAGCGACGAGCGCTTCGAGAGAAACCACGTCGCGCCCAGGTCGCCCTGCTGATACGTCACGCTGTTCACGCCGTAGCCGTGCGTATAGTCCCAGGCGGCGCCGAGCAGCACCGAAGGCGTCACGTAATAGCGCGCGTTGAGTTCGGCGTTATGGAACTTGGCGGCGCCTTCATAGCCCACGGGATTGAGGCTCGCATGCGCGCCCAGGTCGCGAAACTGCGTGTTGGTGTAGACCGCGCCCAGCGTCCACGCGCCAAGCTGCCACGACCCGCCCACGGCCGCGATCTGCTCGTCGCCCGCCGATGCGTAACCCGAGTACACGCGACTCGCGGCCATGTTGCTGCCCGTCGTGCTCGACGTGGCGTTATTGCCGAAGTACGAGAAGTTCGGGTCTTTCACGTGCACGAAAGCCGCGCCCAGCGTGAACGGCCCGCGCACATAACCCGCGCCCAGCGACCAGATCGAATTGCGCGAGAACTCGCCCGCCACGCCGCCAAAACTATATAGACCGCTGACGCGAAAGCCCGACCACGTGGGGCTCGTATATTTCACGGAATTGTTCGAGCGGTAATCGTTGTTGGTGTTGTCGAGATCGCCCGGATGGCCGCCCAGATACGTGGCCCATTGCGTGCCCGCGATCAGCGGGCCAATGAAGTCCACCGCGCCGTCGTACTGCCGCCCCATCGTGAGCGTGCCCGCCTGCGCGGAGGCAAGGCCCACATACGCCTGGCGGCCAAACTCGTCGCCGCCCTGCTGGAAGCCGCCGCTCGACGACGAATAGCCGTTCTCCAGGTCGAAGATTGCGCGCAGGCCGCCGCCCAGGTCCTCGCTGCCACGCAGCCCCCAGCGGTTGCCGAGCACGTTGCTGCTGTTCATTTCGACCTGGTGCTTGCCGCCCACGTTGTTGGCATAGACGAGCGCGGTATCGATGGTGCCGTAGAGCGTGACGCTGGTTTGCGCCTGCGCCGCGCAAGGCAGCGCGCAAACAGTGGCGACAGCGGTCATGGCAAAAGCGGCGTGGCGAGGCTTGAAGCGTGAGGCGGTTCGGCGCGGCATGGTGGTTTTCCTCTTCGGCACTTCTTTAGTTAGGACTCCGGTTATATCGGCAAGAAGCGACACTCGCCGCACAACACGAAGCTGGAGACTGGCTGGATGCGGAAGTGTCGCGATCCAGCGCACATGCGGTCAAACAAGAAAATAAATTCACGCCGAAAAGATTTTTTTATCGCCGATGCCTGCACGGCCACGCGCAACGGTTCGCATGCGCGCAGCAAAGTGGCGATTTTCGGCGCGATATGATGGCGAGGTGACACTGCCCTGCAACTGAACCACAACTACGCCAATACGAAGCCATGAATATCCGGTTTCTTGAGACCTTCATCTGGCTCGCCCGCCTGCAAAATTTCCGCCTCACCGCCGAAAAGCTGCACACCACCCAGGCCGCAGTATCGAGCCGCATCGCCTCGCTCGAAGAGAGCTTCGACGTGCGCCTGTTCGACCGCAACTCGCGCTCAGCCACGCTCACGCCCGCAGGCCGCAAGATGCTGGCCTACGCCGAGCGCATCGTGCGTCTGGGCGATGAAATGCGCCGTGAAGTGGAAGACGCGAGCGGCGACGCGGGCCTGATCCGCATCGGCGTGGTGGAGTCGATCGTGCATAGCTGGTTTCCCGCGCTGATGTCGCGCGTGCGCGAGCGCTTCCCGCATCTCGAAGTCGAGGTGACGAGCGACACCACGATCCACCTCGTGCAACTGCTGCGCGCCGATGCCGTCGACCTGATCCTGCAAACCGAATCGCTGCCCGACCGCGACTTCGTCAATCACCCGCTCTGCGAATTCCCCATGCGCTGGGTCGCGAGTCCCACGCTCGGCCTGGCGGGGCAGCACGTCGCGCTCGCGCGGCTGGCGGAACTGCCGATCCTGAGCTTTTCGCGCCACTCGGGCCCGCACACCGCTATCGAGCGCGAGTTCGCCCGCGCCGTCGAACGGCCCGTGCGCATCAACTGCATCAGCTCAGTGGCGGCGATGATCCGCCTTGTCTCCGACGGCTTCGGCGTGGCCGCGCTGCCGCCCGCGATCATCCAGCGCGAATTGCGCGACGGCTCGCTGGAAGTGCTCGACGTGGAAAGCGCCTTCGCGCCGCTGCCGCTGGTGGCGAGCTACCGCCTGCAGAGCCACCCGCTGCCCGCGCGCATCGCCGAACTGGCCACGGAACAGGCCCGTGCGTTCGTGGACGCATTGGGCCCCGACCTGGAGGGACAGAACGCGAGCGCCGCTGTAGAAGCCCCGCCCGCCAAGGCCCGCAGCGCCCGCCCGCGCAAGCGATAAGAAAACGCTTTCAACGCGTATTTTTTTTCTTGTTGGACTGCAACTCGGCCCGCTCGCCAAACTGCGCCTATCCGATTCCCTTTTTCAGCGCAGGAATGTCCCGATGAGCCAGGCAGAAACTTTCACTCCCGCATCCACGAACGCAGGCCAGCTCTGCATCTGGACAGATACGCAGGCGCACTCCGAAGCCGACTTCAACGCGTGGTACGACCGCGAGCACATGCAGGAACGCGTGGCGATTCCGGGCTTTCGCTTCGCGCGTCGCTTCCTTGCCAACGATGGCGGCGCGCGGCGCTACCTGGCGCTTTACGTGACGGCTTCGCTCGACGTCTTTCATAGCGATGCCTACCGTCAGGCGTTCACGGTGCAGACCGACTGGTCGATGCGCAATTTCGGGCGCATGAGCAACACGCAGCGCCGCGTGAGCGAGCAAAGCTTCGAGGCGGGCGCAGGCGAAGGCGGCCATGCGGCGATCTTCGTCGCGCCGCCGCAAGCGGTGCAATCGGTGGCTTCGGCGCACTGGCGCGAAGCGGCGCACGCGGCAGCGCTCACGCCGGGCGTGCACGCGGTGCGCGTGTTCGTGACGGATGCCGCGCTGTCATCGCCGCTCGCCACGCCCGGTGCAACGGCCAGCGCCGCGCGCCAGGACGCACTGGTCATCGTCGAAGGCAGCTCGAACGACGCCGCGCGTGAAGCCGCCTCGAAACTCGCCACGCTCGCCGATATCGAGCCGGACGCCGACACGATCCGCAGCTTCGACATGCT
>NZ_BAYA01000016.1 GCF_000685015.1 Paraburkholderia bannensis NBRC 103871
AACGGCTCGCGCAAGGGCGTTTTTCTCACGAGCTTACGAGCGCCGGCAATTGTCATCCTGGTCGGCGCGGTGGTGGCGGCCGCGATGCGCGACATCGCGCCGCCCTATATCGAACATGTCTTGCTCGACGCAATTGCCGTGCTGTTTGGCGCAGCGGCGTCGCTAGGCGTTGTCTACACCTTGCTGGCGAGCCTGCTGGCAGGACGGTTTTTCGCGCGCAGCGTCACTGTGCCGAAGCAGTTTCCCGGCGTGACCGTGGTGAAGCCATTGCACGGCGACGAATGGCAATTGTCCGAGCACCTGGAATCATTCTTTAATCAGGATTACCCAGGAGCAGTTCAGTATCTGTTTGGCGTGCATGACGCAAACGATGCTGCGCTCAAACGCGTCGAGGCATTGCGCGTGCGTTATCCGGAAGCGGTCATCACCATCGTTGCAGACGGCCGGCTTTATGGGCCGAACCGCAAGATCGCGAATCTCGTCAATATGCTCGAACACGCGAGCCACGATGTCCTGTGTTTTGCCGATAGCGACGTGAGAGTCGATCGCACGTATCTGCGCAAGGTCGTGGGCACGCTCGACGAGCCGGGCGTAGGACTGGTCACCACGGTCTATCGCGGCTTGTGCGCACCGGGGTTCTGGCCGCGCGTCGGGGCTGCGCTGACGAACTATCACTTCCTGCCCGGCGTGATCACGGGCGTTGCGATCGGGCGCGCGCGGCCCTGCTTTGGACAGACGATTGCGCTCACGCGTGAGACCCTGGAGGCGATTGGCGGCCTGCGTCAGTTCGCGCATCATCTCGCCGAGGATCACGCGCTGGGCGAAGCCGTGCGCCGCATTGGCAAGACAGTGGCGATTCCGCCGCTGGTCGTCGAACACGCGTGCGTCGAAACGACATTCGCGGAGTTCTTCACCCATGAATTGCGCTGGAGCCGCACGATACGCGCGGCGGATCGATCCGGCCATCTTGGCGCTGTGCTGATGCATCCCTTGCCGCTCGCGTTGCTGGCTGTGGCGTTTTCGGGCGGGGCGGCGGCGGCGTGTCTGGTCGCGTGCGCCGCATTGCTGGCACGCACGCTGCTTGTCCTTTGCGTCGATCGCGCCACTCGCAGCCGCACGCGCGGCTTGTGGAACCTGCCGCTCTGCGACATGCTGCAATTTGCCGTCTATTGTGCGAGTTTCGGTTCCTCGGGCGTTGTGTGGCGCGGCATTCGATTCAGCGTAGATGGCAACGGCATGCTGTCGCCGGCGCGCGATGATTGAACGAACCCGCACGGCGACGGCGTCCGCGAAATCAGTGAATGTAACGAACGAAATGAATCAAACAATAGAGCGCGCAAGAGGGCGTGATTGATGAAGCAGCTTGGTCGTATCGCCGCATTGGTGGGTTTTGCCATCGCCGTGTTTCTGGTCTGGCGCGAGCATCCGGAAACGACGTGGCGCTTGATGCGTGAAGCGGGATTGGGGCTCGTGCTCGCGGCCCTCGTCCATATCCTGCCGATGTGGGCGAATGCATGGGACTGGCGCACGCTGATCCGTCCCGCAGAGCGTCCGTCGTTGCTGACGATGCTCAAGATCGTGTGGCTCCGCGAATCGGTGAATGGTCTGTTGCCGGTCGCGCGCGTGGGCGGCGAGATTGTTTCGTTCCGCTTGCTCGGCCGTCTTGGCGTGCGTCCCGCGACTGCGCTGGGCAGTCTCGTCGTCGATATTCAACTGACGCTGATCAGCCAGCTTCTGTTTGCTTTCCTCGCGTGCGCCTATGTGCTCGATGGTTCCAGCTCCGGGACGGCGCGCACCATCAGCACGCTGCTCTGGAGCATCAGTGCTGCTGTGCCCGTGCTGGTGCTGTTTGCGCTGGTGCAGCATGCGAGGCCTTTTGAGCGCTTTGCGCGCGTGCTCAATCAGGTCACGAGCGGCAAGCTGGTCGAACTGGTGGGCAAGTCGGTGCGCATCGACCAGGCCGTCAAGCTGATCTGGCGTCGCAGGGGCACGGTGCTGCGCTATCTGTTCATCTGGCAGACGATTCAATTTATCGGCTTCTCGCTCGAAATCTGGCTGGCGCTGCGTGTGCTCGGCGCGCAGCCGACGCTTGCTCAGGCCTGCGTGATCGAAGCGCTGATCCAGATTGTCAGCAGCATCGCCTTTCTCGTGCCGGCGAGCCTGGGCGTGCAGGAGGGTGGCTTCGTGCTGATCGGCTCGCTGTTCGGTTTCGATGCGCCGACGTGTCTCGCGCTTGCGGGCGCACGCCGTATCCGCGACCTGCTGTTCTATGTGCCGGGTCTGGTCGCCTGGCAACTGGCCGAATATACTTCGTCGCGCGCCGACGAAACGCCGGCCGTAGGCCCTGGCGCACCTGCGCAAAAAACGTGACGCTGGCTGCGCGTTTCGCGATCCGCGGCTGCAACGTCATTCAGAAATTGGCAACTAGCTATGCAAGTACAGATTGCGTCGGATCTTCACCTCGACGCCCTGCAATCGAAGTTTCCCGATAGTCCCGCGCTGGAGGCCGCACCCAACGCCGATCTGCTGATCCTCGCGGGCGATATTCACCTTGGCGCAGCAGGCGTTGACCGGTTTGCCGACTGGCCCGTGCCCGTGGTCTATGTCAGCGGTAATCACGAAGCGTATGGCAGGGGCTATAGCGAAACCGTGAGCGCGATCGCGCAGCGCGCGCAAGGGACGAATATTCATTACCTTGAGCGCAAGGCGGTCGAACTGCACGGCGTGCGTTTTCTCGGCTGCTGCTTGTGGACGGATTACGCGCTGTACGGCGATCGCGAGAAAAGCATGGAATACGCGCGCGAGACGATGTCCGATCATCAGTCGATCGTGCGCGAGGACGGCTCGCCGTTTGGCCCTGAAGAGGCGCTCGCCGAACATCGCCATGCGATTCAGTGGCTCGTGAAAGAACTCGCGACGCCATTTCGCGGCAAGACGGTCGTGATCACACATCATGGCGTGTCGCCGGATTCCGTTCACGAGCGCTTTCGCGATCACCCCGTCAACGCGGGGTTCTTGAGCGACCTGCGCAATCTGCTGCCGTTCGCGGATCTCTGGGTTCATGGGCACGTTCACGATTCCTTCGATTACCGTTCGGGCGGCGCGCGTGTGATCGCGAATCCGCGTGGCTATCCGCTGAATCTCGCGTCGGCGCAATGCGACGCGGATTTGCAGTGGGAAAACCGCGCGTTCAACCCGCATTGCGTCGTCGAGCTTTGATCGTTTTTTTGCTGCGCAGGTTTCAGGTTTGCCGCGTACGCGAGCGACGCGCCTCACGATAGAGCACCTCGGCGCGTTGCCCGAGCGGGCGGTCGCGATCCGTGAGCGAGGGGGCGGCGATCATCGCGCCAGCAATGGCGTCCTCGGCGAGCTGCGAGAGGTAGCGCATCAACGCGCGCTGGGCATCGGCGTCCAGATAGGCGCCGCGCGTCGCCGCCGCTGTCTCCGGTTTGTTGCCGGGCCTGTCCGGTATGTACACCATCGTCGCTGTCCCTGGCCCGTCGGGCCTGTTCTCTGATCCGCAGGCGGTAACACGCCCATCGTCCGCAGCGGGTCAATAGCCTCCAGCGCCCGGCTCCGGGCCGCTATCGCCCCGCTCCTCTCGGCCTACGTTGTACGCGCACCACGCAAACGATGCGGGGAGCATGGCCTGATTAAGCCAAGTCTGAAAAAACGTCAGGTTACGTTGCTTTGACACTTCTTGACGTGCGCCGATGAAGGCCGACTGTCAGCATTGCAGCCGAATAAAAATTCAGGTCTGCGATATGAATCAGAGCTACAGGCTGGTCTTTAACCGTGCGCGCGGCATGCTCGTCCCGGTCGAGGAGACCGCAAGCGCAAGCGGCAAGAGCGGCGCCGGGGAAAGCGCCGTATTTGCAACGGTGGCCGCTGCGCTGCTGGTCGGGGTGGGGAGCGCGTATGCGCAGATCGTCCCGGCGGGCGCGAACGCGCCGAAGGTCATCTCGACGGCCAACGGCCTGCCGCAGGTCAATATCCAGAAACCGACGGGCGCGGGCGTCTCGGTCAACTCCTATAGCCAGTTCGACGTCCAGAAAAACGGCGTCGTGCTCAACAACTCCGCGACGCCAGTCAGCACGCAACTGGCTGGCTATATCAACGGCAATCCTAACTTTGCGCCGGGCCAGGCGGCGAAAATCATCGTCAACCAGGTCAGCAGCGCGAACGCCACGCAATTCAACGGCCCCGCCGAAATCGCGGGCCAGGCCGCAACCTTTGTCCTCGCGAACCCGAACGGGATTTCCGTCAACGGCGGCAACTTCATCAATACGAACCGGGCCGTGCTCACCACCGGCACGCCCGTGATTGACAGCAGCGGGGCGCTCGCCGGGTACAACGTCACGGGCGGGAACATCACCGTCCAGGGCGCGGGCTTCAATGCTGCGAACATCGATCAGGTTGATCTGATCGCGCGCAGCGTGCAGATCAATGCGGCGCTTTACGCCAATACGCTCAACGCGGTCACGGGGACGAACTACGTCGACCATGCCACGCTCGCAGCGACGCCGATCGCGGGCAATGGTGCGCCGTCGCCCGTCTCGATCGACGTCAGCCAGCTTGGCGGCATGTACGCGGGGAAGATCGTTTTAAGCTCGAACGAGCACGGGGTGGGGGTTTCGAACGAGGGCGTGATTGCTGCGCAGGCGGGCGACTTTACGCTCACTGCGGACGGGCTGGTGACGCTCACCGGACGCACCACGGCAAGCGGCAACGTCATTCTCAACGCGAGCCAGGGGATCAGCAACAGCGGCACGACGTACGCGCAGCAGTCGCTCGTTGCGTCGACGGGCGGGGCGCTCGTCAACAGCGGCACGATGGCCGCGCAGGGCAGCACGACGGCGAGCGCGGGCTCGATTGCGTCGACGGGCGCATTCGGCGCGGGCGTCGATAACAACGGCAACGTCAGCGCCAACCCGGGCGCGGGCCTGAACCTGAGCGCCTCGGGACAGTTGAGCGCGACGGGGCAGAACGTCGCGGGCAGCGATGCGTCGATCACGGGCGCGGGCGTCAACCTCTCGGGTAGCGAGACGGCGGCGAACGGCAACCTCACGCTTGCGGCGAATTCAGGCGACCTCAACCTCGCTGGCGCGCGCACCAGCGCGGGCGGGGCGCTGGGTGCAAGCGCGGCGGGGACGCTCGCGAACGACCACGGCACCATGACGGGCGGCAGCGTGACGCTCAACGCCGGGGCGATCTCGAACCAGGGCGGCTCTGTCTCGGCGCAGGGGCCGCTCGTTGCGCAGACCCCCGGCGCAATGGCGAACCAGGGCGGCACGTTCGTCTCGCAGGGCGCGATGCAGGTGCATGGCGGAGCCGTGACGAATACCGGTGGCGCGACCATGCAGGCGGGCGGCGCGTTCTCGCTCGCGGGCACGTCGCTCGACAATACCGGCGGGCAAATCCTTTCGCTGAACGGCGACGGCCTGAACCTGGGCGTCACCGGGGCGCTCGTCAACGGTATCGGCGGCGTGATTGGCGGCAATGGCAACGTCAGCGCGAGCGCGTACACGTTCACGAACGCGGGGCAACTCAGCGCGGTCGCGAATGCGGTTTTGCGGGCGTGGGGGTTTTCGAACAGCGGGACGATCACGGCAGGCGGTGCACTCTCCGCGACTGCAAGCGGCGCACTCTCGAACACCGGCGGCACGATTGCGGCGGCGACCTCGACGACGCTCTCGGGCGCGTCCATCGACAACACGCGCGGCGATATCGAAGGCGCGACGGTGGCGGTGTCGACGCCGGGCGACCTGATCAACGAAGGCGGCTCGATCCTGCAATCGGGCACCGCGAACCAGACCGTGCAGGCGGGCGGCAGGATCGACAACGCGAACGGCGGCAACATCGCCTCGAACGCGGCGAATCTCTCGATCAGCGGCGCGAGCGTCGATAACGACGCGGGCACGATCCAGCACGCGGGCAGCGGGACGCTCGATGTCGGCGCGAACGGGGCGAACGGAACCCTCTCCAACGTCAGCGGCACCATCGCCGCGAACGGCTCGGCGAACCTGCACGGCGCGAACGTCGACAACACGCGCGGCAGCGCCATCGCGAACCAGGGCCTCGCGCTTACGGCGCAGACGCTCACGAACAACGCGGGCAAGCTCGGCGCAGGCGCATCGATGACGGTTAATTCAGGCTTCCTGACGAACGCAGGCGGCTCGATCATCGCGCCGACCCTCACGCTCACGACGGGCGGCACACTCGACAACAGCCAGGGTGATATCGAGGCGAACCAGCTCGCGCTCACGGCGGCGAACCTGCTCAATCACGGCGGCGCGATCACGCAGTACGGCACCGCGACGATGGGCTTTAACGTCGCCGGGACGTTCGACAATTCCGCGGGCGGCACGCTCCAGACGAACGCAGCCGATGCCACGCTTGCGCCCGGGGCGCTGGATAACGACGGCGGCACCATTACGCACGCCGGGACGGGTACGCTGACGGTCAGCGCAGGCAATGACGCGGGAGCCGTCTCGAATGCTGGTGGGACGATCCAGGGCAACGGAAAAATCGCGCTCAATGCGGGCGCGCTCAACAACACCGCCGGGGCGGTCGTCGCGCAGCAGGGACTCGCCGCGATGGTTGGCGGCACGCTCGACAACGCGAATGGCAAGCTGCTGTCGAACACAGACCTGACCGCCAACAGCGGCACGCTCAACAACAACGGCGGGCAGATCGGCGCGAATGCGAGCGCCACGGTTCAGGCGCAATCGCTCACGAACAGCGGCGGCTCGATGGTCGCGCCGGTTCTCACCGTCACGACCGGTGGCATGCTCGACAACAGCGGCGGCGATATCGGGGCGAATGCGCTGTCGCTCAGTGCGCACGACCTGATCAATCACAACGGCTCTATTACGCAATATGGCCTGTCGTCGATGGGCCTCAACGTCACGGGCACGTTCGACAATTCGGCGGGCGGCACGCTCCAGACGAACGCAACCGATGCCATGATTGCGCCCGGGGCGCTGGATAACGACGGCGGCACCATCACGCACGCGGGAACAGGCACGCTGAGCGTGGACACCGGTGCGGGAGCCGTCTCGAACGCAGGCGGCACGATCCAGGGCAACGGAAAAATCGCGCTCGACGCGGGCGCGCTCAACAACGCCGCCGGGGCGGTCATCGCGCAGCAGGGACTCGTCGCGACGGTCGGCGGGGCGCTCGATAACACGAACGGCAAGCTGCTGTCGAACACCGGTCTCGGTGTGACTGGCGGCACGCTCAACAACGACGGCGGGCAGATTGGCGCGAATACGAGTGCCACGGTCGAGGCGTCAACGCTGACGAATGAAGGCGGCTCGATCGTCGCGCCGCAACTCATGGTGAAAACGGGCGGCACGCTCGACAACAGCGGCGGCGATATCGCTGCGAACCAGCTCGCGCTCAGTGCGAGCGACCTGCTCAATCACGGCGGCGCGATCACGCAGTACGGCACCGCGACGATGGGCTTTAACGTCAGTGGCGCGTTCGACAATTCCGCAGGCGGCACGCTCCAGACGAACGCGACCGATGCCACGCTCGCGCCCGGGGCGCTGGATAACGACGGCGGCACTATCACGCACGCGGGAACAGGCACGCTGAGCGTGGACACGGGTGCGGGAGCCGTCTCGAATGCTGGCGGGACGATCCAGGGCAACGGAAAAATCGCGCTCAACGCGGGCGCGTTCAACAACGCCGCCGGGACGGTCGTCGCGCAGCAGGGACTCACCGCGACGGTCGGCGGCACGCTCAATAACACGAACGGCAAGCTGCTCTCGAACACGGAGCTGATCGCCAACAGTGCCACGCTGAACAACAACGGCGGGCAGATCGGCGCGAATGCGAGCGCCACGGTTCAGGCGCAATCGCTCACGAACAGCGGCGGCTCGATGGTTGCGCCGGTTCTCACCGTAAAGACCGGTGGCACGCTCGACAACAGCGGCGGCGATATCGAAGCGAATGCGCTGTCGCTCAGTGCGAACGACCTGATCAATCACGACGGTTCCATTACGCAATATGGCCTGTTGTCGATGGGTTTGAACGTCGCCGGGACGTTCGACAATTCGGCGGGCGGCACGCTGCAAACCAACAGCACCGATTTCACGCTCACGCCGGGCGCACTCGATAACGACCGGGGCAGCATTCTCCACGCCGGAACGGGGACGTTCACGCTCGCGCCCGGCAACGGCGCAGGCTCGCTCTCGAATGTGGGCGGCCGGATCATCAGCGCCGGGGAGATCGAGGCGCAGGCCGCGAGCGTGAACAATGCGGGTGGCGTGCTCGCGGCGCAAGGTGATATCACGTCGACCGTCGCGGGCGACGTCAACAACGCAAACGGCGCGATCCGTGCGCTCGGTTCGGAGACGCTGAACGCGGGCGGTACGCTCACCAACACCAACGGACAGATCCAGTCGGGCACGGGGCAGGCGGGGGACGCGAGCGCGCTCTCGGTGCATGCGGCCTCGGTCGACGATACGGACGGCCTGATCGGCAATCTCGGCACGGGCGACACGACCGTCCAGGCGGCGAACGCGATCGGCAACAGCGGCGGCGTCATCACCGGTAACGGCAAGGTCGCGGTCGACGGCGCACAGGTCGCCAACACGCAGGGCGGGCAGATCAGCGGCGCGGACGTGTCAGTCCAGGGCGGGACGCTCGACAACAGCAATGGCTTGATCGGCAATTTTGCCGGGTCGAGCGGTAACGTCGCTGTCACGGCGGTGGGCGGGCTCACCAATACCAATGGCCAGATCGGCTCGACGAATGACCTGAACGTGAACGCGGCGGCGCTCACGGGCGGCGGCTCGTACAGCGCGGCGCATGACGTCGCGGTGTCGGTGCAGGGCGATTTCACGCCGACGCAGGAACTCGCATTCGCGGCAGGCCATGACCTGACGTTCACGCTGCCGGGCACGTTCACCAACGGCGCGACGCTCGAAGCGGCGAACAATCTCGGCATCAACGCGGGCGATATCGCCAACAGCGGCGTCATGATGGCGGGCGGCACGCTGACGACGCATTCGAATACGCTCGCGAATACCGGAGCCATCATCGGCGGCAGCGTCTCGCTCAACGCCACACAGTCGATCACCAACGTCGGGCCGACCGCATTGATCGGCGCGACCGACAGCAACGGCACGCTCGAACTGCTCGCCTCCGATATCGAGAACCGCGACGATACGACCGCGACCGATACGATGGCGACGACGGCGATCTATGGTCTCGGCAAGGTCGTCCTCGCGGGCGGCAAGGACGCGAACGGCAATTACACCAGCGCGAACCTGATCCGCAACCAGTCGGCCCTGATCGAGTCGGCGGGCGACATGACGCTCGACGCCGCGCAGGTCACGAATACGCGCACGACCATGACGACGACCGGGCTGAACCAGAGCGTCGACCCTGACCTGCTTGAGCAACTCGGGATCACGCTTACGGGCTGCACCGCCATCGTCGCGGCGGCGTGCGATCCCGGGCATCCCTATGTGGGCTGGGTGCTCTCGGGCGACCCGGACGCGATCGGCGGGGCGTTCCCGACGCCGCCGCATGGCGGGCAATGGAACAGCGGCTACCAGTACACGACCTACACGGGTGAAGCGCTCGCGAACCTGATCGCGGGCATCAGCCCGCAGGCGCAGATCATCGCGGGCGGCAACCTTGACACCTCGAAGGTCGGCGTGTTGCAGAACTACTGGAGCGCTATTGCCACGGCAAGCAATATGACCGCGCCCGTCGCGCTCGACCAGAATAGCTGGAAGGGGCAACTCGCGCCCGAGATCCAGGTGACCTACTCGGGCTACTACCATTACACCAACTACGACCACAGCATCGCGGACTGGACGCTGCCGTTCGGCAATGTGCCGTTCAACGGCTCGAACCCGGGCGGCTACCAGATCGCGCCCGCTGACGTTAAGTATTACGGTCTTCCGGACTACGAATCGACGCTGACGATAGGCGGCACGCTTTCAGGAACCGGGATCAGCATCAACAACACGGCGGGCAATGCGGGCATCCCGTCGCTTGGCCTCGCCGCCGGTCAGGCGCTTTCCGGCGTGACGATAGGCGGGATCAGCGGCAGCGCGGGCACGAACGCAGGCGCGGCTTCGTCGGTCAGCGGCAGCGCGGGTACGAACGCGGGCGCGGCCTCGTCGGTCAGCGGCAGCGCGGGCGCGAATGCGGGCGCGGCCTCGTCGGTCAGCGGCAACGCGGGCGGGGCGAAGTCGGGCGCGACGAAGGTCAACGGCTCAGGTATGGTCGATCCGACCATTGCCGCCGCGACCGCACAGACCGTCCTCCAGAACCTCACGATTCCGCAGGGCGGCCTGTTCCGTCCGTCGACCGCGCCGGGTTCGACCTACCTCGTCGAGGGCAATCCGGCCTTCACGAACGCGAAAAACTTCATCTCCAGCGACTACTACCTGCAACAGCTTGGCCTCAATCCGCAGACGACGGAGAGGCGCCTGGGCGACGGCATGTATGAACAGCAACTCGTCCGCGACCAGATCACGAAACTCACCGGCAAGGCGCTGCTCGGCCCGTACACCGATGCGCAGTCGCTCTATCAATCGCTGCTCGCGGCGGGCGCATCGCTCTCGCAGTCGCTCGATCTGCCGCTCGGCATGAGCCTCTCGCCCGACCAGGTCGCAGCGCTCACCAGCAACGTCGTCATCATGCAGACGGAGGTCGTTGACGGGCAGTCGGTGCTCGTCCCGGTCGTCTATCTCGCGAAGGCGAGCCAGGAGAATTTCAGCGGCCCGCTGATCGCCGCGAACGATATCGACCTCCAGAACGCGCAGACCTTCACCAACAGTGGCACGGTCAAGGCGGGCAATACGCTCTCGATCCAGGGCAACCAGATCGACAACGCGTTCGGCACGCTGCAAAGCGGAGGCCTCACGAAACTGACGACAACGGGCAATATCGACCTGACGTCGGCGACCGTGAACGCCGGGAGCCTCGCGGTCAACGCGGGCGGCGACCTGCTGCTCAACACGGCGGTCAAGACCGTCAACCAGGTCAGCGCGACCGGCGCAACGCGTACCACGACCACGCTCGGCCCGATCGCGAACGTGAACGTCACGGGCGACGCGAGCATCGTCACGGGGGGCAACGTCGTGCAGAACGCCGCGAACCTGAACGTTGGCGGCAATCTCGGCATGGCGGTCGGCGGTAACTATGAAATCGGTTCGGTGCAGACCGGCGAGCATAAGGTCGTGACGGGCGCGAACGGCGTATCCGATACGAACCTGAACCAGACGACGGGGAGTTCGATCAAGGTCGGCGGCGTCTCGCAGATCGGCGTTGGCGGCGACCTCACCGCAACCGGTGCGAGCATCAACCTCGGCGGCGGCGGGGTCGTGGCGGCGAACGGCAATGTCACGCTTCAGGCCGCGAAGGCAACTTCGAGCGTCGATAGCAACAGTTCGGGGAGCGACAGTCACGGCAGCTACTCGGAATCGATGCACCTGTCGAGCGACTCGCTCACTGGCACCACGCTCAACGCAGGCAATTCGCTCACGGTGGCCTCGGGCAAGGATATCAACGTTAACGGCAGCGCGATCACGCTCGACAAGGGCACCGCCACGCTCGCGGCGGCGGGCGACGTGAACATCGGCGCGGCGAGCGCGACCTACGTCGACAACACGCAGGAGCAGCACCAGCATAGCAACGTCGTCAGCGGCAAGGAGGTCAGGAGTTCGAGCAACTCGACGGCGACTGTCAGCCAGGGCAGCCTCGTTTCGGCTGATAGCGTATCGGTCTCAAGCGGCAAGGATATCAACGTATTGGGCAGCACCATCGTCGGCACGAATGACGTCGAGATTCAGGCGGCGCATGACGTGAACATCACGACGACGCAGGACAGCGCGCAGTCGTCGGGCACGTACGAGGAGAAGCGCACGGGCTTCGGAACGAGCGGGCTGACGGTGACGGTCGGCAGCAACAAGCTCGCGACGACGAATGAGCAGTCGAGCGTCACGAACAATGCGAGTACGGTCGGCTCGCTCAGTGGCGACCTCTCGATTCAGGCCGGCAACACCCTGCACGTCACGGGCAGCGATCTTTTGGCGGGCGGGAACCTCGCGGGCACGGCGGCGAACGTCATCATCGACTCGGCGACCGATACCGCACACCAGGCGCAGACGCAAAAGCAGAGCAGCAGCGGCCTGTCGATTGGCCTCTCGGGCTCGGTGGGCGACGCGATCAATAACGCCTATTCGCAGGGGCGCGCGATCGGCGAGTCTGCCGGCAGTGGTAACGAGCGCGCCGCGGCGCTCCACGCCATTGCCACGGCGGGCGACACGGCCATCGCGGGCATGGGGGCCTCCGCGCTCACGGGCGGCGCGACTGGCCCACAAGCGCCGGGTATTGGCGTTCAGGTGAGCATCGGGTCGAGCAAGAGTCAGAGCCAGTCGTCGGAGGATCAGACGATCCAGCGCGGCTCGAACGTGCAGGCGGGTGGGACGGCGGCGTTTGTAGCGACCGGCAGCGACCTGACGATTGCGGGTTCGAATGTGAGCGCGAACGATGTGGTGCTCGCGGCGAAGGACAAGGTCAACATCGTCAACACGACGAACACCGATTCGACGCGCAGTTCCAACAGCGCCAGCAGCGCGAGCTTCGGCGTGTCGGTCGGCACGAACGGCGTAGGGATTTCTGCAACGATGGCGAACGCGCACGGCGATGGCAACAGCGACGCGGCGATCCAGAACGCCTCCCATGTGACGGGCGCGAACAGAGTCGCCATCGCCTCGGGCGGCGATACGAACATCATCGGCTCGCAGGTCACGGGCAACCAGATCGCGGCTGCGGTCGGCGGGAACCTGAACGTGACGAGCGTGCAGGACGTGACGAGCAGCGCGGCGCATCAGAGCAGCGCGGGCGGCGGCTTCAGCATCTCCACGACGGGCGGGAGTGCGAGCTTCAGCGCACAGAACGGGCACGCCGACGCCAGCTATGCAGGCGTGAACGAGCAGGCGGGGATTCTGGCGGGCAACGGAGGCTTCGACGTCGCGGTTCAGGGCAACACGGCATTGACTGGCGCAGTGATATCCAGCACGGCGGACGCCTCGAAGAACAGCCTGACAACGGGCACCCTTAGCTATAGCGATATCCAGAACCGGTCGCATTACGATGCGAACAGTAACGGCATCAGTGCCGGTGTTGGCGTCGGCAATACGGGTAAGGCGATTGGCCCTGGCTCGGTGAGCGGCACCCCTGCCGTCACGCCGATGATCTCGCAGAACGAGAACGGCGATTCGAGCGCGACCACGCGCAGCGCCGTGAGCGCGGGGACGATCAACGTGACGAACGCGGGCGCGCAGGTGCAGGACGTCGCGAACCTGAGCCGCGACACGACGAACACGAACGGCACTGTCGCGGCGACCCCGAACGTGCAGAATATCCTGTCGCAGCAGGCCGATACGATGCAGGCGGCGCAGGCGGCGGGCCAGGTCGTGGCGCAGGGTATCGGGGCATATGCCGATAACAAGCGCGAAGCAGCGTCTAAGGCTGGCGACCAGGCAACCGCTGCGGCATGGGATGAAGGCGGCGACAACCGGACGGCGCTGCACATTGCGGGTGGGGCGCTGATTGGCGGGCTGGGCGGCGGTGCGCTCGATGCGCTGGGCGGCGCGGCGGGGGCAGGCGTCGCATCGGCGATGGCGCGCGATCTGGACAGGATATCGAATGGGGTAGCATCGGAAACGGGCTCGCCGCTGATCGGCAACCTGGCCGCAAACATCGTGGCGGGGCTTGGTGGCGCAGTGGTGGGCGGCACGGCGGGCGCAGCGACCGCGTCAAACGTAGACCTCTACAATCGCCAACTTGACCCCAAGGAAAAGACATTGGCCAAGCAACTGGCGGACAAGAGCGGCGGAAAATATACGGAGGCGCAGATCGAGGACCAGATGCGGATCATGGGCGTCAGCGATAACGGCACGAACGAGTCGGGCGCGCCGACGACGCTGATTGGTCAATCACCAACGGATTCTGGCGCAAAGTGGATATCCGGCGGCGCGACGGCAAACGGCCAGCCGATCCTGACACAGTTGACTACGCAGGCCGATCCGCAGTTGCAAAGCTATATCACGGCAAACTACAACAGCGCATCGCCAGGACAGGTGCCGAGCCAGTTCACCTATCAGCAGTCGGGGAGTGGCTCGACGAACATCACCGGCCCATTTACCCAGTTTGATCAATCCGATGCGAACTACGTCCGGGGCACGATTGCAGATACGACTTCGATGATTTCGACCAACGCTGGGCGAATATCGGCGTTAGCGGCAGCCGGCGGCAGCATAACTCCATGCTCCGCAATTTGTGACGGCATCGCGTTTGCCGGGACTGTCGTCGGGACGATCGCAGATGCAGTTGGGCAATTAGCGAAGCCCGATGCTGGGCAATATCTTTTCAACGGATCTACAGCTTTGGCCTCGAATGCTATTTCACTTGCATCGCCCCCCCTCACGCCAGTTGTGAACGAACTAGTGAATCAAGTGAACGGAAGTGGCGTCGCTTCAAACATACAAGACTCGGTTAATAAAATTCTTGGGCCTAAAACCTCCAGCGGAAAACAATGAAGATCAATTTTGTCGACGATGGGAATCTAACTTCGTGGTTTCGCCTGACGCTTATCGCAGTCGGATTTGCGCTCGACGCCATCGCGCTTACATCTAATATCCCAAACATTTGGGCGAGGATTTTGTTGTTGCTCGGTTTCCTATTTGTGATCGTTGGTGGCATGGCCAGTCGGGCTAAATTACTGCACATAAAGCCCTTCGATAACAGCTACAAGAAGGCGCGCAAGAGCTACGAAACGAAGGACGACAAGAATGGCAAACAGGGAGGCACATGAGCGGTGTTGCTTTGTCCTGCGGCATCTGGAAGCTGATCGAGCACGCTATTGAGCAGTACGAGCGTGAGCACGGGCGCAAGCCCGTCGCGCTCATCTTGCATCCCGCCAAAGTTGGCGACTTTTATCGCGGAGCGGGCAGCAATAACGACCTGCTCGACGACGTTTCGATCATCACCAGCGCCCGCTTTGAGTTCCACGATCTCGTCGACGAACACGGCAACAACTTTGATATCTAGCGCGGTTCGCAGCGCTGTCTTTCCCTGACAGACTTATCTCGATTCGCAAGAGTCGAGCGGGACGTCTTTAGCATAACTATTAAAAACCTGAATCAATCCGCACGATGAAAATACGCAGGAGGCTCGCGGCACTGCCGCTCACAGCCCTGGTCACGCTCGCGTCCAACGCGCAGCAGATTCCGGCGGGCGTCGACGAAGCCGCCGCCGCTGCGGCACGCGCGAACGCCGAACAACAGCAGCAGCTACAACGCCAGCGCGAGGCGCAGGCGCGCGACGCGACCGTCTCCGCGCCTTCGGTACGTCCGCAGACCGAGCCAGCCGCAGGTTATCCCGTGCTGCCCGCTGAAACGCCTTGTTTCCGTATCGGCACCTTCGCGCTCGACGTCCCGGCAACGCTCCCCGCTGCGGCACGCAAGGCGGGCGCGTCCGCGCTGCCGCTCGATCGCTTCGCCTTCGCCCGCGAATGGCTCGACCATTACCGGGGGCAATGCGTCGGCAAGGCGGGCATCGACGTCCTGACGAAAGGCCTCCAGCAGGCAATTCTCAATCGCGGGTATGTCACGACGCGCGTACTCGTCCCCGCGCAGGATCTCGCCAGCGGCACGCTCAAACTCACCCTGATCCCGGGCATCGTGCGCGCCGTGCGCCTCGCCGATCCGACGCTATGGGGCACCTGGAAAACAGCGTTCCCCGTCAGCGCGGGCGACGTCCTGAACGTGCGCGATCTTGAGCAGGGTCTCGAACAGATGAAGCGCGTTCCAAACCAGGACGTCGATATGCAGATCGCCCCCGGCAACAGTCCAGGTGAGAGCGACGTCGTGGTCAGCGTCAAGCGCTCGAAGCCCTGGACGTTCGTAGTCTCGGCGGATAACAGCGGCACCGACGCCACGGGGAGATGGCAGGGCAATGTCAGCCTTGGCCTGAACAATCCGCTCGGCTTGAACGATATCCTCTCGCTCGGCGCGAACCAGGATCTTTCATTCGGCAATAAGTCCCTGGGTTCGCACGGTTTCAATGGTTCGTACTCCGTGCCATGGGGTTACTGGACCGCGACGCTCTCGGGCAATACCAACACCTACTATCAGCCGATCGCTGGAACGGGCGGCGAGGTATTCGTCTCAAGCGGCAATTCGCAAACCGCCGCACTGCGTCTCGCGCGCGTGCTCTCGCGCAGCCAGAACGACGTACTCGGCGCATACGTACAACTTTCGAAGCGCTTCGGAGACAGTTTCCTGGAGGATACCGAGATCCCGACGCAGACGCGCAACAACACCTTCCTCGAAATCGGTGCAACGGATCGGCATTACGTCGGTGGCGCGCAGTTCGATGGCTCGCTCGCATACCGGCAGGGCGTCGGGGGCTTTGGCGCGACGCCTGATCCGTACGCGACCGGGCCGACCTATCGCTTTCATATGGCCATACTCGACGCGAACGTCTCCGTCCCGTTCGCGCTCGGGCGCCAGCGCTTTGCTTACGTCGGCACCTTTCACGGGCAATTCACGAACGACACGCTGTTCTACATCGACGACCTGACGATCGGGGGCCGCTATACCGTGCGCGGCTTCGACGGCAATTCGATGCTCGCGGGTGAAAAGGGCTTTTATTGGCGCAACGAATTGCAATGGCCGATCTTCCAGACGGGGCAGATGCTTTACGCCGGGATCGACTACGGGCATGTATTCGGGCCGGGCACAGAAGGCCAGGCGGGGAGGCAGCTAGCGGGTGCAGTGATCGGCCTGCGCGGCGGCATCCCCGCGAAATACGCGGGTTTCAGTTACGACCTGTTCGTTGGTACTCCGATATACAAACCGCGAGGCTTCCCGACTGCGCGGTTCACGGTCGGGATGCAGGCGACGGCACAGTTCTAGCAGGCAGTCCCACAACAAGGAGAACGTCCCATGATGGTAAGTAAGAAAATCTTGTCGAGCCTGATCGGTCTGAGTGTCGTACTGGTCGCGTGCGGGGGAGGCGGGGGCAATAACAGCAGCAATAATGGCAACAGCGGCGGCGATACGGCAGCAGCGGCGGATACCTCGGCCTCCGCTGCTGCGGCGGCATCGGACGCCGCTTCGACCCCTGCGGCGGCTTCGGACACCAGCGCATCGGATGCCGGGGCGGCGTCCGCTCCTGACGCAGCGTCGACGCCCACGCCGGCCGCATTTTACTGTGCAACGGGCTATACGCGGCTCGACATTCCTAGCGGTACGACGCCTGGCTCCAAGTTCACGATGGTCACGAACGACAATATCGCGACGCTTGCGATCACAATGTCGACCAATGGGTTGCCACTGCCGCTGACGCTTTGCCTCGGCAGGCCCGACTCGCTCCCCGCAGGGGTGGTTGCGGACTACGCCTATGAGATCAAGACCAGCAATTACATGTTCGGGCGACTCAACTACATGTTGACGCTCAATTTCAATACGAACGCGCCCGTGACCGGTTTGCCCGCGATCGAGCAGGCGATCGTCACCAGCTCCGGCGTGACCTACGCGCCGACGGTGGCCGGGCCGCTGGTATCCGCGAAACCGAACTACAGCGTCGCCGCGAGGGTGGACTCGCCGGGGCTCTATATCATTCGACTCTCGAAGTGATGTGTGGCGTCAGCCTGACTGCGATAGCCTCGCGCGTGCTCGACGCGTGCCATAGAATGTCTTAGGTGAGGGAGTCAGGCGACACCCGCGCACGTGTGCAGACGCCCTGTTCGTTTGCAGTGGGAAAACCGCGCGTTCAACCCGCATTGCGTCGTCGAGCTTTGATCGTTTTTTTAGCCGTCGGTTGAGATCGTCACCGATTCCCAGGCGGCGATTTCGCTTTCCAGTTCCGCCAGTTTGTTTCTCACGAGCCCGAGCGCATCGCTGCCGAGCAGCAGATGCGCAGGCGGCTTATCCGAGTCGATAGCGGCGAGCATTGCGCGCGCCGCCTTGCGGGGATCGCCCAGTTGTTTGCCGCTTTTTGCTTCGCGCGCCTGGCGGATCGGATCGAAGAGGGCGTCGTAATCGGCGATCGAACGCGGCGTGCGCGTCATCGACCGTCCCGCCCAATCGGTACGGAATGAACCTGGCGCGACGGCGGTCACAGCGATACCAAACGGCTTCACCTCTTTGCCAAGCGCTTCCGTGATACCTTCCAGCGCGAACTTGCTGCCACAATAATAAGTAATGCCAGGCATGGTGATATAGCCGCCCATCGAAGTGATATTCAGAATGTGGCCGCGCCGGCGTATGCGCATGAAAGGAAGCACGGCCTTGATCATCGCGACGGCGCCAAACACGTTCACATCGAATTGCCTTTTCATGGCCGACAGCGGCGATTCTTCGAGAACGCCTTCATGCCCATAACCGGCGTTGTTCACCAGGACGTCGACCGGGCCGACATTCGCCTCGATCTCTGCCACCGCGGCTTCAATCGCATCGAAGTCCGTGACATCGAGCACGCGTGCAAACGCTGCGTCCGTCGCCAGCGCCTCGAAATCGCGCCTGGCCTCTGCACTCCTTACCGTTCCGACGACTGTGTGACCGGCCGCGAGCGCCTCTTGTGCGAGCGCCCGCCCAAAGCCGCTGCTGACGCCCGTGATGAGCAGAATTTTGCTGGATGACATGAAAAGCCTCTCCGGTTTCGTGGCAAGAGAGTGCATACTAGTCTCAAGAAAAGAACAAAATAAGCCTGAATCTGCTATTTATCTTGCCTGAAACTATGAGCGTGCCACGAGCTTCCCGTTCCCATCCTGACCTGTCCCCACGAAATCGCCGGCGCATGATCGCCTTGCTGCACGCGCTGGCGCCCGACGAGGGCTACAACCTCACGGCGCTGCAAAGCGTACGGATCCTGCGCTCGAACCGGCCGTTGTCGCGCACGCCGGTGCTTTACGATCCCGGCATCGTGATCGTGTGTCAGGGCCGCAAACGCGGCTATTTTGGCGAGCAGTTCTATCTCTACGACGCGGAGCACTACCTAGCGGTGTCCGTGCCTGTGCCGTTCAGCATGGAAACCGAGGCCAGCGAACAGCATCCGTTGCTCGCGTTGTATCTGCACCTGGATTTCGCGCTGGCCGCCGAACTGGCCGCGCAGATCGATCGTGAAGGCATGGCGGAACACGTACAGCCGCCGCAAAGCATGATGTCGACGCCGATGGACGACGCAATGCAGATGTCCGTACTACGTTTCCTGGAGGCAATGAACCGGCCGCTGGAAGCCGCAGTGCTAGGCCCGGGCCTGTTGCGCGAACTCTATTTCCGCGTGCTGACCGGTGCGCAGGGCAGCTCGATGCGCGAGGCGCTGGCGATGAAGGGGCAGTTTGGCCGCATCGGGAAATCGTTGCGCCTGATTCACGCAGCCTACGCGCAGCCGCTGGACGTGACGCAGCTTGCCGAGGAGGCGGGCATGAGCGCGCCGAGTTTTCACAGCCACTTCAAGGCAATCACCCAGGTGTCGCCGATGCAGTACGTGAAGTCGACGCGCCTGCATCAGGCGCGTCTGCTCATGGTTCGGCAGGACTTGAGCGCCGAAGCCGCGAGCCATGCCGTGGGTTACACCAGCGCGTCCCAGTTCAGCCGGGAGTTCAAGCGGCTGTTTGGCTTGACGCCAGCCGCGGAGGCGCGGCGCATGCGCGAGAGTTTTGCCGTACCGGAAGCATTCGACGACGCGATCTTCGTCTCGTCACATTGAATCGGGCGCTGCCGTTTGCGAGAGCGTTTCGATTGGCCGATATTCGCTGGGCGCGACGCCCAGTTCGCGGCGGAACATGTCGCTGAAACTGCTGGGCAGGTAACCCAGCTCGCGCGCGACGGCGCTGACCGATTGCCCTTCGGCCAGCCGCGACACGGCGATTGCAAGCTGCACCTGGCGCCGCCATTGCGCGAAGCCCAGGCCCAGTTCGCGCGTGAAGAGGCGCGCCAGCGTGCGCACGCTCGCGCCCACCGACGCCGCATGCTGCTCGAAGGCGAGCTCGTTTGAAGGGTTGTCGATCACGGCGCGGCAAAGCATGGCGAGCCGACGGTCGCCCGACGCGGCCGTGCCCGCTGCATCCGGCAGCGGCACCCGCAGCGACGAACGCCGCGCGTGCGCCAGTTCCATCGCAGCGAGCTGCGAGGCGGTGGCAAGCCAGGCGCTGTCGCGCTCGGTTTCGTGTTCGGCGATGGTGCGGATCAGTTCGCGCAACAGACCGTCGATCTGGAACACTTCGCTGCGCGTGCTCAAGTGGCCGACGTCGCGCTCGTGCAGATACAGGTTGCGCATCTCCACTTCGCTCATCATGTGGATCGCGTGCGTCGTGCCGGGCGGCAGCCAGACCGCGCGCTGCGGCGGCACCACCAGCGCCTCGTTGCCCGCCTCGACCCACATCACGCCGGACACCGCGTAGAGCACCTGCGCCCACGTGTGCGAATGCGGCTCGATATGCAGTCCGCGCGGATAGCGCCGCGCGAGCGAGCGGCCACGGCCGGGGGCGTCGTCGAGGATCGGGGGAACGGCTTGGGTCATGAACGGGGCGCGCAGGCGCGAGGCGAAGCAAAGATGCCAACGCTATCACGAGACGGCTGCGCGCGCTCCCCTAGAACCGGTACGTGAGCGTGAGTTGCGCGACGGGATACCAGCGGTAGCTGCTGACCTTGTCGTTGAGCCGCTGTTCCTCCAGCGCGATATTTCCGGGCGTCGCGAACAACTGGTAAATCGACGGCACGTTGTAGTCGACATGCGGACGACCATAGGCCACGCCGATATCCACCGCGAGCCCGAAGCCGCGTCCCTGGCGGTGGTGCCCATATCCCAGCCCGATGTACGGCATGGCGCGCGGCGGCGTGACGCTTGCTTGCGGCGCCGGCCCCACGGCGGGCACATAGGTATTGCCGATCACGTAATTGCCCAGCGCATTGGGCACGGCATGGCCGTCGAAGGAATCGCCGTTGATCAGCACGCCCGCGCTCAGGCGAAATCCGCTTGAAGCAAACGGAAAAAGATCGCCGTAAAGGCCGCCCTGAAGCAGCTTGACGCGGCCTTCGTAGCGACCGCCATCGACCGACACCGACGTGTCGAACCCCATGCCCTCAACATCGGCGCGCAGACCAAAATGCGAGCCTAAAGCGATCGCGACGCCCGGCCCCACACCGAGCGTTCCACCAGTCAGATAGGCATCCTGAGCATTGGCATTGCTCGCTGGCAACGTCGTGCAGCCGATTGCCACCAGCGCCACGACGGCGCATGACGAAGCGCTTCGCGCTGTCCTTGCTGCTCTCATCGTTTCCCCTTTTGTCTTGTGTGTCAGTCGTGAGCGGATGGGCTGCACTGTAGGCCCGTGCATGGGTGTTCGATCCAAAAAGGAAACGGCATTTCACGGCTCAAATTGCGCGTGTTCGACGGTCTTTGTCGGAATCCGATATGTGTAGGAATGATCTGTCTTGACGCTGGGATGAGCGCTTTTTTAGGATGCAACCCAATCCGATATCGGCGCACCTTGGCTCTCGCCAGCCTATATCGATACAAACTCGAAGCACATTTCCGGGGAATGCAGATGGCTCGTCATGAAACAACTTCGGCGGTATGCGGCACGCTTCTGGGCGTCCTGATGGTCGTGGCGCTGGGCGCGTGTGGTGGAGGTTCAGGCGGCAGCAGCGGTGGCGCGGGCACGACAGGCGCAAGCGTTGCGACCGGCGCTTCGGCAGGGGGCGCAGCTGGGGCTGCGTCGGGGGCATCCGCGGCATCCAGCGCATCCGGTGCCAATGCGTCAGCGGCTTCCGATGGCGCGGCGACGAGCAGTCCGGGCGCATCGGCGCCTGCGAGTGGTGCCGCCGCCGCCGTTCTCGAACTGTCGACAGCGGTGCAGAACCAGACGGTAGCGAAAGATGCGGCGGCGTCGGGCCTGTTGTCGAGCGTGGGCGTCGCGGGCCTCTATATGGCCGCCGCGCGCCCCTTCCTCACGGCGGCGCTGGCGGGTGCGCCGGCCGCGACGGCAAACTGCACACGGGGCGGCACGGTGGCGACGGTCGTGAGCAATGCCGGTGCGCCGGGGTTGCGGGCGGGCGAGACGGCTAGCGTTTCGTTCGCGCAGTGCGTGGGGCAGATCGCGGCTCCCGAACTGTCGTCCGCCGATGCACTAGGCGGCAGCGTGAGCTTCGCGGTTCAGGGCGTGCAGGGCAGCGTCGGCAGCCGGGCTGCGAACTGGTCTTACACAGTGACCGAGACCGCGAACGCGCTAGCAATCGACTCGTCGAACGCGACGACGACCTTCAACGGCACGGTCACGCTGACGGTGGCCTACGATGCGGCTACTGCAACGATCACTACGACGGCAAATGCGCCGAGCCTCACGATTGCGAGAATGCAGACGTCATCGTCGGGCACGACGCTCGATGGATCGATGGCGATTAGCTCGCTTGCCTGGGTCGATACCGATAACGTTGCGAGTGCAACCGAATCGTTGAGCGCGTCCTGTGCAGTCAGCGATGTCGTGGAGGGCGTGACGCTGGCGTTCGGCGTGACGACGCCCGTTGCGCTAACGATTGCTGGCGGCGCGATCACCGCTGGCACGCAGCAGCTCACGAGCGCGGATACGACGGAAGCGGTCGTCGCACAGAATGCCTCGACGTTTGTGCTGACGGTAAAGTCGCAAGGGCAGACCGGCGTGTGGACGCAAAGCGCGAGTTCGTTGGCGTCGTAGGGCCGGCAAGATGGATGTGCGCACAACAAAAAAAGCCGCTCGAAAGAGCGGCTTTTTTATGGTCGATCACGCGAGCACGAGGCTCGCGCGAGCGCAGGCACTATTAATCGTCGAGCAACGAAAGGTCGCGCACCGCGCCCTTGTCGGCCGACATCACGAGCTTCGCGTACGCCTTGAGCGCAGCCGAAACCTTGCGCGGACGCGGTTGCACCGGCTTCCAGCCCTTGGCGTTCTGCTCTTCGCGGCGGCGTGCGAGTTCTTCATCCGAAACCAGCACGTTGATCGAGCGGTTGGGAATGTCGATGCGGATTTTGTCGCCGTCGCGCACCAGGCCGATTGCGCCGCCCGCTGCCGCTTCCGGCGAGCAGTGGCCGATCGACAGGCCCGAGGTGCCGCCCGAGAAGCGGCCATCGGTCAGCAGCGCGCATTCCTTGCCCAGGCCCTTCGACTTGATATAGCTCGTCGGGTAAAGCATTTCCTGCATGCCCGGGCCGCCCTTGGGGCCTTCGTAGCGCACGATCACCACGTCACCGGCCTTGACCTTGTCGGCGAGGATGTTCGCGACCGCTTCGTCCTGCGACTCGGTCACGTGCGCCGTGCCTTCGAACACATGGATGCTCTCGTCGACGCCCGCCGTCTTCACCACGCAGCCATCCAGCGCGATGTTGCCGGTCAGCACGGCGAGGCCGCCTTCCTTCGAGAACGCGTGCTCGTACGAGCGGATGCAGCCTTCGGCGCGATCCGTGTCGAGGCTCGGCCAGCGCGTGTTCTGGCTGAACGCCGTCTGCGTCGGGATGCCTGCGGGGCCAGCCATGTAGAAGGTCTTGACCGCTTCGTCCTGCGTGAGCGTCACGTCCCACTGTTCCAGCGCGTCCTTCAGCGTGGGTGCGTGCACGGTCGGTGCGTCGGTGTGCAGCTTGCCCGCGCGAGCCAGTTCGCCCAGGATCGCCATGATGCCGCCTGCGCGGTGCACGTCTTCGATGTGGTACTTGTTGGTGTTCGGCGCGACCTTGCACAGCTGCGGCACGACGCGCGAGAGGCGGTCGATGTCGCGCATGGTGAACTCGATTTCCGCTTCCTGGGCGATGGCCAGCAAGTGCAGGATCGTGTTGGTCGAGCCGCCCATGGCGATGTCGAGCGTCATTGCGTTCTCGAACGCCTTGAAGCCCACCGAGCGCGGCAGCACGCGGTCGTTTTCGCCTTCGTAGTAGTCGCGGGTGATTTCGACGATGCGCTTGCCCGCGCGCTTGAACAGCTGCTCGCGATCCGCGTGCGTGGCGACGACCGTGCCGTTGCCCGGCAGCGAGAGGCCCAGCGCTTCGGTCAGGCAGTTCATCGAGTTGGCGGTGAACATGCCCGAGCACGAACCGCAGGTCGGGCAGGCCGAGCGTTCGACTTCGGCGACTTCGGCGTCCGAGTACTTGCTGTCGGCGGCGATCACCATGGCGTCGATCAGGTCGAGCTTCTTGACTTCGATAGCCTTGGTGACCGGGTTGGCCAGGCGCGTCTTGCCGGCTTCCATCGGGCCGCCCGACACGAAGATCACGGGGATGTTCAGGCGCATGGCGGCCATCAGCATGCCCGGGGTGATCTTGTCGCAGTTCGAGATGCAGACCATGGCGTCGGCGCAGTGCGCGTTGACCATGTACTCGACGGAGTCGGCGATGATGTCGCGGCTCGGCAGCGAGTAGAGCATGCCGTCGTGGCCCATCGCAATGCCGTCGTCGACAGCGATGGTGTTGAATTCCTTGGCGACGCCGCCTGCGGCTTCGATTTCGCGCGCAACGAGCTGGCCCAGGTCTTTCAGGTGCACGTGGCCGGGCACGAACTGGGTGAACGAGTTGACGACGGCGATGATCGGCTTGGCGAAGTCTTCGTCTTTCATGCCGGTGGCGCGCCAGAGCGAGCGCGCACCTGCCATGTTGCGGCCGGCGGTGGAGGTTTTGGAACGGTATGCGGGCATCGTGGGTGCTAGTGAGAAATCGCTGGAAAATTAGCGGGCCACGGGAATAAAGGCCCCTCGAGCGCCCGCGCAGCCGGCCTTTTGAGCGGCGCCTCGGGCAAACTCCGTAATTATCCCATACGCACCGCAATGGCGTCCTGGTTCCCTGATTTCAGGCCCGATCCGGCTATTTGCGTGTGCGCACAAGGATTCTTGCCGTGCAGTTGCCCCGTAGTTGCTGCGTAGTTGCCCCGTTTTTTGCCGACTAGCCGGGCCGCCCGGACGAAAAAAAACCGCACGCGAGACTCGCATGCGGCTTCTCGACGATCCGGAGATCGTGCAGTGCCGGCCGGTTCTGCTGGCCGGCAAGCGATATCAGAACAGGTTGCGCAGGCCGATCGCGACGCCGGTCTGGTTGTTGCGACCCGGGTAGTCGATCTTGTAAGCGCCGGTGCCGCGCGTGAAGTCGACCGTGCCGTAGACTTCCGTGCGCTTGGAGATCGAGTACTCGGCAAGCAGCGTCGCCGAGTAGTTGATACCGTTGCCCAGTGCGCCGTCGCCCAGCGAGGCGTTGCGTGCGTGGCCATAGTAGCCAGCCAGCGTGATCGCCAGCGGCGCGGTGGCCTGCCACGTGGTGCCGACGTAGAAGTTGTCGTCGATACGGTTCGGGCTCACGGCGCTCGTGGGCAGCGAACCGGTCTGGAGTTCGGCCTGGTCAACCGTGCCCGAGTTGTCCTGCGAGTGCAGCCAGCCAGCCAGCAGGCGAACAGCCGGCGTGACCGTGTAGACGAGGCCGACGTTGGCGAGGTTGAACTTCTTGCCGCCGACGTCGTTCTGCTGCCAGCCGACGAGTGCTGCGAGCGGGCCAACCGTGTACGAAGCCGTCAGGCCGTACATGCTGTTCTCGCCGACGCTGCCAGCTACGCCGCCGAAGCCGTACATCGCTTCAACGTGCAGGCCGCCAAACGTGTTCGTGTACTTGGCCGAGCTGTTCGTGAAGAGGAACGGGCCAACCGGGTTGTACGCCCAGCTGTCCTGCCAGTAGTCGGCGACGGTCAGCGGATCGAACGTATTGCCCATTTCATCGAAGAACGGCGTTTGCTGGCGACCGAACGTCAGCGTGCCGTACTGCTGGCTCGAAAGGCCCACGTACGCGTTACGCTGGAACAGCGTGTTCGAGGTGTTCGCGAGCTTGCCGTTCCAGAGGTTGAACTGGTTTTCCAGCTTGAAGACAGCGGACAGTCCGCCGCCCAGATCCTCAGCGCCCTTCAGGCCCCAGCGGCTCGGGGTCACAGCGCCTTCACGCATCTCGATCAGGCTGTCGTTGTTCGCGTTCGCGTTGGTCTGGTAGCGGATCGCCGTATCGACCAGGCCATACAGCGTGACCGAGCTTTGCGCGAAAGCGGACTGTGCCGAAAGGGCCAGCAGTGCTGCGCCGATTGCTGCGGTGGTCTTCTTCATGTCATCCCCGTTTTTAATTGATCCAGCGGTGCAGGGGTGCAGCGCTGGCATTAGTCTTCGAACCGGTATCGTGGGCGGTGTGTCGCGCACGAAAGTGGCGATAATATTTCGAACCATTAAAAGTTCCGCAATAAATTTAATAACATGTCGCACGGGAACAACATGGGCTGGCGCATCGCGCGCACGAGCGCTATCAGGGGCTTTGCAGTGCTTTGCAGTGCTTTGAAGGGGATGCGGCATGCGTCGGCCGGTGAACAGGAAAGGGCAGGGCGATTACCTGAAAATGGGGTTTCCCCTAATTATTTATTTCGCGTGATTTAAAACTTGCCGATGAATACCCAGGCTCCCGCCGTTCACGACAACGGCCCCGAAGGCGTCTATCTGCGCGGTTCCGGCGCTGTGCGCGAATGGTGGCGCGTGTCGCTGTCCGAGCGCGCGCATATGTTCCGCATCGAGCATGGCCACGGCGCGGCGGGCAGTGGCGCGGTGGATATCGACACCGTGGTCGATCTCGACAATCTCGAAGCGAAGCTGCTCAAGTGGCGTCGCGAGGGCTTTGTCTCCGAGGCTGGTCGCGAAGACGAGGCGCGCGCCGTAGCGGCGGGCAGCCGCTTTGCGGTCGAGCTCCAGCGGGCCGTCGAGCTTGAACGCGAAGCGCGTGAAGCGCGCGCAGCGAATCGATCCGTGCCGCCCGAGGCGGCGCACATCGGCAGCGTGGCGATGTCGCCCGCGCCGCAAAGCACGCCACCGGCGCTCGTGCCGCGCGTCAACGACGCGTATCTTTTCACCGCGCGCGCCGACGATATCGCGCTCGATATCGTCGAAAACCGCCGCGTCATGCTGATCGGGCACACGGGATCGGGCAAGACCAGCTTCATCGAGCAGGTGGCCGCGCGCACGGGACATGGCGTGCTGCGCGCGAACATGAACGGACAGACCACCATCGGCGACTTCGTCGGTTTCTGGACGGTGAAGGGCGGCGAGACCGTGTGGGTGGACGGCGTCCTGCCGGTGGCGATGCGCGAGGGCTACTGGCTCATCATCGACGAACTCGATTTTGCCGAGCCGTCGATCCTGGCCGTGCTCACCGCCGTGCTGGAGCCGAATGGCAGGCTGCTGCTGAAGGAGCGCGGCAATGAAATCGTCGAGCCGCATCCGTCGTTTCGTCTCTTTGCCACCGCCAATGCCGCCGGTGCGATGAGCGCATACCGGCACTTGTACCAGGGCGCAAACCTGCTCAACGAGGCGTTTCTCGACCGCTGGCGCGTGTATCTTTTCGACTACCTGTCGAAAGAAGAGGAGGCCGAAGTATTGGTGCGCACGCTGCCGTCCTTGACGCCTGCGATTGCGCAGACGCTCGCCGCCATTGCCGCCGATTGCCGCGCCGCGTTCGCGCGCGAAGACCTGGCGAGCACGTTTTCCACGCGTCGCCTGATCGACTGGGCCGAACTGATGCTGCGCACGGGCGATGTCGAGCGTGCTGCCGGCCCCGCGATCTACGCGAAAGTGAGCGCGGAGGACGCGGCGCTGATTCGCAGCATCATTCGCCATCACGCGATTTTCGATGCCGGTGACGGCGTGAGCGGGTGACGGAGCCGGCCTATGGACAGCGCCCGGATCGACGCTCTCGAAGTGCAGCTCGGCAAGCTCGCGCGCGTGCTGAGCGGTGAGCCGCGCGTGACGGTTTCCATCGGCGCGGGCGGGCCGCGCGTCGAGCATGAGCGTTTTGTGCTGCCCTCGCGTGCACTCGAAACCACCAGGGAGACCGAATCAATCGAGGTTGCCGAAGCCGAAGAAGCGTTGCTGACCGGCTACCTCGACCTGCTGGCCGCGCGCTGGCGCTACAGTGCGCAGCTCAAACTCGATACGGCGCAGGCGGGCGTGACGGGGCGCATCGCGCAGATCGTCGAAGACCGACGGGTACTCACGCGTCTCGCGGCGCAGTTTCCCGGCGCGCGCCGATATATGGCGCGCTGGCGCGCGCAACTCGCGAACGACGCGGCGCGCCGATGGCAGACGCTAGCATGGCCGGAGCGCCTGGTGTGGGCCATCGAGCGCACGTTATGGGACGAGCCGCCCGACGTGAGCGAGCGCGATGTGGGTTCGCTTGCCGCCGCGCTGCGCGTGCTGGACGATGCGAAGGGGCCGCTCGCCCAGGCGCGCGAAAGCGCTTCGACGGCATCGAGCGTGCGTGCAGCACAAGCCATTGTGGCGGGCGTGCGCTCGCTGGCTTCGGGCGGCGCGAACAACATGATGCAGACGGCGCATCGGGGCGAGGAACTGGACGAAGAAGAGCTGGACGAAGAAACGCTCGCACGCGAACTCGACGATTTCGGCGCGCACGACGATAGGGATTTCGCGCTGACGCTGGACGGGGAGGCGGCACGGCAAGCCGCCCGCGAGCCCGATGCGCAAACCCTCGAAGCGGCGCAAGCGCAGGCCGACGCGGCGTCCGGCGCGACGCTTTCGGACGCGGACAGCGCTGCGCCGCGCGCGCCTCGCCCCGTAACCGCGTCTGCAAAACCGGAGCGCTCGATCCCGCTCACCACGGCCTTCGACATCGTCACCGACCTCACCGGCAGCGGCGACGCCACGGCCTGGCGCAAACTGCGCACGCTCGCACGCGCGGAAACGGGCGCGCTCAAGACGCATCTGGAGCGCGTGCTCAAAGCCGACGAACTCACGCACTGGAAGCGCGAGCAGGAACGCGGCGAGATCGACCGCACTGCGCTTGCGCGGCTGGCGGTCTCGCGCGGCTATCGCACGCCGTTTCGTGTGAGCACGCATGCGAGCGGGCGCGACGCCGCCGTGTCCGTGCTGCTCGACCTGAGCGGGTCGATGGCTGGCCGTAAGATCGAACTCGCGCGCCTGTGCGCGGCGGCGCTCGCCGATGCGCTGATGCAGCTTGATTTCGAGGTCGAAGTGCTCGGCTATAGCTCGGTAGAGTCGCCACCGATGCGCGAACATTACGAACGCGAGCGTGCGGCAGGCACCGATCTACGCGGCTATAACCGCTTTGTCGAGCGTCTCGACCTGCGTGTCTTCAAGCGCTTCGACGCGCGCGATCCGAGCGGCCTGGCCGCGATTGAGTGCGGCCACGAGAACCCCGATGGCGAAGCGCTCGCGTGGGCGGCCGGGCGGCTGGCGGCGCGCAAGGCGCGGCGGCGACTGCTGTTCGTGCTCTCGGACGGATCGCCGTCCACGAGCGACGGCGATGCCGCGATCCTGCGCACCGACCTGCGCGCGCGCGTGGCGGAGATCGGCGCACAGGGCATTGAACTCGTGGGCATTGGGATTCAGGACGATTCGGTCGAGGCGTTTTATCCTCACGCCGTGGTCGTGCGCAAGCTCCACGAATTGCCCGCTGTTGCGTTCGCCACATTGAGCCAGATGCTCGCGCGGCGGCATTGATCCGCGCCGCGGCACGCGCCTTGCATGCTGCAGTTGCGTGATATACCTTGTTTGACGATGCCGTTGCGCGCCGCGCAGCGAATCGACTGAAGAAAGCCACTCAAAAAACACCGCGATATTGAGGTCATGTCCAGTTCCGACCCACAGACTCACGAAGACTACGATCGCTTTTATTACCGGCTCGATCTGGAGCCCGGCGCCAGCGCGGCCGATATCAAGCACAACTATCGGCAGCTCGCGCAGATCTTTCATCCCGACAAATGGCGGCATCCCACCGCCGCGTCGCTGCATTGGGCCGACGAGCAGTTCAAGCGGATCAAGGAAGCGCGCGAGGTGCTGGAGGCCTACTGGGCCGTGCATCACGAAGCGCCCACGAGCGGCTCGGCGCTCAGCGACACCCAGCGTCTGCGCGTTGCCGAGCAGATGCGCGAGCTCGAAGTGCGCCGCGACCGCCTGCATGGCGAGCTTGAACGCATGCATCGCGAAAGATTACGTGCGCTGGCCGAGGTCGCGAGAATGCAGACCGAGCGCGAGCGCTTGATCGGCGAGATCGTGCGCCTGCGCGACGACGTGGCGAGCGAGCGCGCGGCGCACGCGGCCTGGCGCGAAAACGAACAGGCCGCTTCCAGCGCGGCGTCGGCCGCCGCTGAGCAAGAGGCTGCCGATGCGCGCGTCGAACACGAACTCGCCCCCGCCGGGCGCCATCCCATCCGAAACTTCTTCTTCGCGCGTTTCGACGATCCATCGCGTGGCTGGCTCATGACGCTCAGCGGCGCGGTGGTTGCGATGATCGTGCTGTTTGTCGTGGCGCATCGGCTGGTGTTCAGCGTGTTCGATGCGACGGGTTCGTGGCGCGGGCTGGCGGTGTTCCTGCAAACGCTGCTGATCGTCGCGGGCACGGTGCTGCTGGGCGGCTTCGCGTGGTCGCAGCGCACCTTGCATCGTGCCGACCGTGCAGGCCGCGTGCATGCCGTGCCGCTGCCCGCGCGCGAGACATGGCAACGCGTGACGGCGGCCTTGCGTGGTACGGGCCGTCATGGCGCACGCTGGCAGGTCGAGACGGGGGCGCTCTCGCCCGACGATGAGGGCTTTGAATTGCAGGCGGTGCTGCGCTACTCGACAAAACCGCAGGGCGAGGGCGAGCCTCATCAGGCCGTGACGTTTCGATGCCGCGCCCAGGCAGCAGGCGCGGGCGCGACGCGCGTCGCGTGGGACTTCGGCGTACAGGCGCCTACGTGGTGGCTCGTGCCCGCCGCGAAGGTCGTACGCGACCTGCGCACCCGCGTGGAAGCGGAGATCGCAGGACGCGTCTAGGCGCCACGCCAGCGCATGAAAAATTGCTCAGAACACCTGACGGAAGATCCAGTACAGCACCGCCGATAACGCGATCGAAGCGGGCAGCGTGAGCACCCATGCAAGCGCGAGATTGCGCACGGTCGCCCATTGCAGTCCGGAGCCGTTGGCGGCCATCGTGCCCGCGACGCCCGACGCAAGCACATGCGTCGTCGAAACGGGCAGGCCATACACATCGGCCATGCCGATCGTGAGCATCGCGACGGCTTCTGCCGAAGCGCCCTGGCCATAGGTCAGGTGCTGCTTGCCGATCTTCTCGCCCACGGTCACGACGATGCGCTTCCAGCCCACCATCGTCCCGAGCCCCAGTGCAATCGCCACTGCCACTTTCACCCACGTCGGGATGAATTTGGTTGCGTGATCCATTTGTTTGCGGAAGTCGTCGAGCGTCGCGGCATCGGCGGCGGAAAACGCGGGCGTCTTCGCTTTCTCCATGAGGCGGATCGCTTCCGAGGCCACATACATGTTGTTGCGCACGTTATCGACGATGACTTGCGGCACCTGCGCCATCGATCCGGACAGGCTCACCTGGTCGGCGACGGTGTCGGTCAGCGCGCGCAAGGCGGGCAGGGTGGCCGGCTGCAGGCGGTGCGTGCGCACGTAGGCTTCGACTTCGGCGCGGGGATCGTCGGGCGGCGTGGCGGGCGCGTAATGGACGAGCGTGACGGAGGCCGCGCGCGCGGCGGCCACGAACGCTTCGGTTTCGCTGGGCGTGACGGCCTTGTTGAGCGCATAGGCGGTAGGCACCACGCCAATCAGGATGAGCATGATGAGGCCCATGCCTTTCTGGCCGTCGTTGGAGCCATGCGCGAACGACACGCCCGTGCAGGTGCCGATCAACAGCACGCGAATCCAGAACGGCGGCGGCTTGTTGGGTTCAGGCTGGCGATAAAGCCCCGGCTTGCGCACGACGAATTTCAGCACGAGCAGCAGAACCGCGGACAGCACGAAGCCCACGATCGGCGAAAACAGCAGCGCCTTGCCCACGCCCGCCGCTTGCGCCCAATCGACGCCCGACGTGCCCGACGGCCCGGCGATCCACTGGTTCATGATGCCCACGCCGATGATCGACCCCACCAGCGTATGCGAACTCGATGAAGGCAGGCCGAGATACCAGGTGCCGAGGTTCCAGAGGATGGCGGCGATGAGCAGCGCGAACACCATCGCGAAGCCCGCGCTGCTGCCCACCTGCAGGATCAGTTCGACGGGCAGCAGTTGCAGGATGCCGAACGCGACTGCGCCGCTCGACACCAGCACGCCGAGGAAATTCCACATGCCCGACCACGCGACCGCCAGATGCGGTTCGAGTGAATTCGTGTAGATGACCGTGGCCACCGCATTGGCGGTGTCGTGAAAGCCGTTCACGAATTCGAAGCCGAGCGCAATCAGCAAGGCAACGCCAAGCAGAACGAAAGGTAATGCCGAACTTTCCTGCACGGCGCTCAGGTCGACGAACAGATGATCGATCACGTAGATCGCGCCGATCGCGATGACGAGGAAGAAGAGGGCGATGGCGAGACCGCGTCGGCGGGGATGCACCGCGCTTAAGGGGGATATGGGGATGTCCGGCATGGGCGTGCGCTGTTGGGTTGGGCTCATGGGCCTCGCGCGCTGCGCCGGAAAATATCACGCCAGCCGATGCCGTTTGCAAACGTCGCGGCTGCGTGCGTGGAAAGAAGCGGGGCGCGTTGGGCGCGCCGCGATGGCGGCGGCCCGTTCGAGACGCAACAGTGTCGCACAACGCGCCTTCCGGTTGCGCGAGCGTGACAGTTCGACCGTATGGACGACACTCAAAGGAGCGCCGCGGCGCCCACGCGATGCGGCTGCCGCGGCGAGCGCGTCTGAATGACGCGCTATGCGTTCTGGTTTTATGCGTCTACGCGCGAATCGCCGAGCCGATCAGAACAGCAGCGCGATGCCCGCCATGCCGACAAACTGCGAATGCGTGCTCGACGGCGTGCTGTTCTGCGAGTCGCCCACTGCGGGTGTCGCATTGACGATATTGCCCGCGCCGTTCGCGCCCAGCGTCTGGCCGCTCGCATGCTGATAGCCCTGCAACGCATAAAGCGAGGTGCGCTTGGAGAGATGATACGTTTCCTTGAGCGAAACCTGCTCGTAGCGCGCGGCGCTGGTGATGCCGTTAGCCTTTGACGCCAGCGTGTAAGCAAAGCCACCGCCGACGTCGAACGACGGCGTGAAGCGGTACGTCGCCAGTGCCGCCCACGTGTTGAACACGGCGGTAGTCGTGAACAGCGACTTGCCGCCCGGCAGGTATTCGACGTTCGAGTACGACGCGCCCAGCAGGAAATTGCCGATCGAATAATTGGCCGCTACGGCCACATGCTGCACCGCACGCGCCGACACATAGCCCGTATTCAGCGACGATTTGCCGAAGCTCGCCGTCGACGAAGTATCGAAGCCGCTCGTGAGCGCTGCGTTGTCCATGCGCAGGATCGCGGCCGCGACCGAGAGCGGGCCATTGTTGTAGCGCAGCGCCGCGCTCCACGTCTGCCCCTTGCCGGTGCTGCCCGCGATGCCGCCGAATGCGTACATGGCGCTTGCCTGCAAGCCGTACCACACGGGCGAGGTGTAGGTCGCCGAGTTGTTGATGCGCACCGTGGTGTCGAGGCCGTCGATATCGCCCGGGTGCGCGCCCGTCGCGCCGGTCAGCCAGTTGCTGCCCGTCAGCGGGCCGACGAACTGGTAATAGGGCGTGTACTGGCGGCCCATCGTGGCCTGGCCGGCCTGGTCGTTCTTCAGGCCCACGTACGCCTGGCGGTTGAAGATCAGGCCGCTCGATTGCAGCGCGCCGCTGTTGGGATCGAAGCCGTTTTGCAGGTCGAAGATCGCGTAGGTGCCGCCGCCGAGGTCTTCCTTCCCGAGCAGGCCGAATTTCGAGGCATAAACGTTACCCTGGCGCAGGTAGACGTTCGAGTGACCGTTCTGGTTGTTGACGTAGGTAATCGCGTCGTCGACCGCGCCGTAGAGCGTCACGCTGCTCTGCGAGAAAGCCGGGTTAGCGATCAGTGCGGCGCCCGCCGCCACGAAAATGCCGGGGCCAAAGCCAGTCTTCTTCATCGTTGTGCGTCTCCAATTAAAATGCAGGATTACTTATTGTTTTGAATCGACCCGCACAAGGAATATGCGGGGTGGGCCGCCTGCGCGGCTCCGGGTCTCAGGTTCTTGTAATTCGGTTTGTGATGGCCTTTCTTTGAGTGAAGGCTCTTTAAAGGGGACTTTTATTGCTCTTATTCAGCCTGCTCGCGCGCCGCGCGGGCACGCTGGCGTGCCTGTGCCGCGAGCCGCACGGCGGCGTTCGGTGCGCCGTAGCCGTCATAGCCGCCGCGCCGTTCGACCAGTTCGAAGAAGAAGCGCTGGTCGAGCGTCTCGGTGTAGGCGTGCAGGAACTCGCCGCCTTTTTCGTCGCGGTCGTAGAGCAGGTTGTGCTGGCGCAGCGCATCGAGGAAATCGGCGGGCATGGCAAAGCGCGCTTCGAGATCGTCGTAGTAATTGGCGGGCACGCGCAGCAGCGGAACGCCTGCCGCTTCGAATTCCGTCACCGCGCGGAAGATGTCGCCGGTGCTGAACGCCACGTGATTCAGGCCCGTGCCGTGGTACGCGCGCACGGTTTCCGCCGCGGCCGTGTGCTGGTCGAGCGAGGCATTGAGCACGACGCGCAGGCCGCGATCGGCGCTAAAAAGCGCGCGGCTGCGCACGAGGCCATAGGGATCGGGCAGCAGCACCGCGGCGCTGGCCTGAAGACCGAACACCGATTTCAGGAACAGCACCCACGAATCGAACGAACCGGCAGGCAGCGACAGGCTCACGTGGTCGATGCCCGCGATCGGGCCGACTTCGGTGGGGCCGTCCACGTCGGTGAGCACGAAGTCCGCTTCGAAGAGCGTCGGCTTGCCGGGCTCTTCGTTAACGAAGTAGTTAAGACTGCCGTCCGGCGCCTGCACGGCGGGCACGACGCGCTCGTTCGGCCCCACGCGGCCCGAGAAGGGCTGGTAGCCGAAACCTGCCGCCCGTTCGAGCGCGCTGCGCGCGTCGTCCACACGCAGCGCCGAGGCGCACAGCGACAGACCATGACGCTGGAAAAACGCATCGGCGAACGAATCGGGTTCGGCGTTCAGGACGATGGCCGCCGAGCCGTGCTGATAGAGCGTCACGTCCTTGGAACGATGCTGGCCCGCGCGGCGGAAATGCAGTTTGTCGAGCAGGCCGGCGACGTGTTCGCGCGCCTCGCCGTTGACCGCGAATTCGAGGAATTGCCACTGCGTATGTGCGGTCGCGGCAGGCGGCGTGTAGAGCGTTGCACCAACGCTTTCGTCGGCGTGGCTGTCCTTCGCCAGTGCCTCGTGCGTCAGCGCTTCGAGCAGCAGCAGCGAGCGATGTCCGTCCGCCGCCGTCGCCGCCGTTGGTGCGCCGCGGAAGCCGTCGTTGAAGATTTCCAGCGAAAGCGGCCCTCGATAGCCGCTCTTGACCACTTGCGCCGTGAAGTCCGCAAGCGCGAAGTCGCCCTGGCCGGGGAAGCAGCGGTAATGGCGGCTCCATTCGAGCACGTCCATCTGCATTTTCGGGGCGTCGGCGATCTGCACAAAGCCGATGCGATCGCCCGGAATCGACGCAATCGCGTCAGGCGTGTCGTCGAGAGAAAGCGTATGGAAGCTGTCCAGCGCGAGCGTGAGATTGGGCGAATTCACGGCATCCACGAGCTTCCAGGCATGGCGATAGGTGCTGACGTTGCGGCCCCAGGCCAGCGCTTCGTAGCAGGTCACGACGCCCGCCTGCGCGGCGGCCTTCGCCAGTTCGCCAAGCTGGTCGATCGCGAGCGCGTCGTTGTCGATGGCATCGGGCGCGACGCTGCTGCACACCAGCAGGCGGTCGGTGCCCAGTTCGTGCATCACGTCGAACTTACGCTTGACGCGCTCGACGTTGCGCGCGAGGCGCTCGGCGCTCACGCCCTCGAAGTCGCGAAACGGCTGATAGAGCACGATCGCGAGCCCATGATCGGCGGCCATGCGGCGCACATCGGCGGGCGAGCCTTCGAAATAGAGCAGGTCGTTTTCAAAGATCTCGACGCCCGTGAAGCCAGCGGCGCTGATTGCAGCGAGCTTTTCCGCGAGCGTGCCGCTGATCGACACGGTCGCGATCGAGCGGCACAGGGGAGAAAGAGCGGAGGCGGCTGAAGCTTGGGGCGTCTTGATCATGGCGTGGCGATGCAGCGGCAATAACGTTAAGCATAGAACCTGGCGATCCGGGCTGGAGACGGCCCGCGCCGCAGGAGTGTCGCAAGAATAGCCAAACTAACTAGTTAGTACAAATTCTGGGAAACCCCAGGGTGACCCCGAGGCGCGTGCGCGGCACACTGGCGGCCATGCGTCGGGTGTGCCGATCGGCCGCATGGATGAATTCATGCCGGTTGATCGAATGCAAAGACCCGCCTGTCGAGATGTCGTAGTGGAGCATGTCATGCAATTGCCGTCGGTACTGGTCCTGAACGGGCCGAATCTGAATCTGCTGGGAACGCGGGAGCCCGCGGTATATGGGTCTGAAACGCTGGACGATGTGGCGAACCGCTGCCGCGAGGCGGGCGCGCGCCTGAACCTTGCAATCGACTTTCGCCAGTCGAACGCCGAGCATCAACTGATCGACTGGCTGCACGAAACCCGCACGCAGGTCGCGGGCATCGTCATTAATCCGGCCGCGTACACGCATACCTCGGTGGCGTTGGCCGATGCGCTCACGGCGGTCGAAAAGCCGGTCATCGAAGTCCATATCTCGAACGTGCATCAGCGCGAGGCGTTCCGTCACCATTCGTTCGTCTCGGCGGTGGCGTCGGGGATCATCGTCGGCTGCGGCACGCAGGGTTATGTGCTCGCGCTCGAACGCATGGCAACGCTGCTTTCCACACAATCGGCAAAGAAGGGGGCGCAATGAGCGCGCAAGACAATCCGCTGAAGCCCCGCTCGTTCCTGTGCGGCTTGATCGGCAAGGGTATCGGCGGTTCGCTCACGCCCGCGATGCACGAGAAAGAAGGCCGCGAACTGGGCTACAACACGGTGTATCGACGTCTCGACCTCGATACGCTCGGACTCACGGTCGACGACCTGCCGGAGCTGCTGCTGACGGCGCAGCGCGCGGGTTTCGACGGCCTGAACATCACGTATCCGTGCAAGCAGGCGGTGATCCCGCTGCTCGACGAACTGTCCGACGATGCGCGCGCGCTGGGCGCGGTGAACACGGTGCTGTTCCGCGACGGCAAGCGCATTGGCCATAACACCGACTGGTCGGGTTTTGCCACCGCTTTCAAGCGCGGCTTGCCCGATGTGTCGCTCGAAGCCGTCGTGCAACTGGGCGCGGGCGGTGCGGGCGCGGCGGTGGCCCATGCGGCGTTGCAGATGGGCGCGCGTGCGCTCACGCTGTTCGACGTCGATGCCAGCCGCGCAGCGTCGCTGGCTGCCGAATTGCAGGCGCGCTTCCCGTCCGCGCAGGTGAGCGCGGGCACGAGCGCCACGCTCGAAGCGACGCTCGCGAGCGCAACGGGGCTGATTCACTGCACGCCGACCGGCATGGCCAAGCTGCCCGGCCTGCCGCTGCCCGCCGACTATCTGCACGCAGGCCTCTGGGTCGCGGACATCGTCTACTTCCCGATCCGCACGGCGCTGCTCGAAGCCGCCGAGGCGCGCGGCTGCCGCACGCTGAGCGGCGGCGGCATGGCGGTGTACCAGGCCGTCGATGCGTTCCGGCTGTTCACGGGTCTCGAACCCGACGCCGAGCGGATGTACGCGCACTTGCAGGCCATGCTGGCGCAAGACGCCGGCTGATCGCGCGGCAACCCGCACCCAGCAACAACACAAAGACCACAACGAGCCTCCCAGGGGCACACAGGATCAGGAGACAGAAATGGCACCACCCGTATCCACGGGGCGCGACGCGCCTGGCGTTGCTGCCGCACCGGCAGAGGGCGCGCTGCGCCGCTCGAAAGCGCGCTACCGCATCCTCGGACTGCTCGCGGTCGGCACGATGATCAACTACCTCGACCGCACGGTGCTGGGCATCGCGGCCCCGCAGTTGACGAAGGAACTGGGCATCAATGCGGCGCTGATGGGCCTCGTGTTCTCGGCGTTCTCGTGGAGCTACGTGGTCGCACAGATTCCGGGCGGCGTATTTCTTGACCGCTTCGGCAGCAAGCTCACGTATTTCCTGTCGATGACGCTCTGGTCGCTCTGCACGCTGGTGCAGGGCTTCGTTGGCAGCGTGGGCGCGCTGTTCGCCTGCCGGCTGGGACTCGGCGCGGCCGAATCGCCGTGCTTCCCGACCAATAGCCGCGTCGTGGCGACCTGGTTCCCGCAGCACGAGCGCGCCTTCGCGACCGGCACCTACACGGTGGGCGAGTACATCGGCCTCGCGTTCTTCAGCCCGTTCCTGTTCGCGCTGATGGGCGCGTACGGCTGGCGCTCGCTGTTCTACGTGGTGGGCGGCGTGGGCATCGTGTTCGGCTTCATCTGGTGGGCGTTCTACCGCGAGCCGCACGATCACCCGGCGGCCAACCGCGCCGAACTCGACTATATCGAGGCAGGCGGCGGTCTCGCCAAACACGAACGCAAGGTCGAAGCCGCGCAGCAGGACGGCAAACCGGCGAAGGGCGGCTTCGACTGGCGCATGGCCGGCCAGCTGCTGCGCAAGCGCCAGCTTGCGGGCATTTGCCTCGGCCAGTTCGCAGGCAACTCGACGCTCGTTTTCTTCCTGACGTGGTTCCCGACCTACCTGGCCACCGAGCGCCACATGGGCTGGCTCAAGATCGGCTTCTTCGCGATCATGCCGTTCATCGCCGCGTCGGTTGGCGTGATGTTCGGCGGCACGTTCTCGGACTGGATGCTGCGCCGCGGCGTCTCGGCCAACGTGGCGCGCAAGCTGCCGATCATCGCCGGTCTGCTGTTGGCGTCGAGCATCATTCTTGCCAACTTCGTCGAGAGCAATGTCGCCGTGATCGCGATCCTGTCGGTGGCGTTCTTCGCGCAGGGCATGGCCGCGCTGGGCTGGACGCTGGTGTCGGACATCGCGCCGGCTGGCATGCTGGGCCTCACGGGCGGCATCTTCAACCTGGCCGCCAACCTCGCGGGCATCATCACGCCGCTGGTGGTGGGCATGATCGTCGGCGCGACGGGGTCGTTCGTCTGGGCGCTGGCCTTTATCGGCACGATTGCGCTGATCGGCGCGGCGTCCTACATCTTCGTGGTGGGCGACATCAAGCGTATCGAGCTTTGATGTAAGGACTTGAACCGGCGGGCCGATGCCGGGCCCGCCGGTTTTGTCGCTTCACTGGCCCGCAGACAGGCCAGACAGGCCAGGCGGGCCCGCAAAGCCCGACAGGGGGCCATGCTAAAATCGGTCGCATCCCTTCCTTACTCACGGTCCACAGAATAATTATGGCAAGACCGGCGGCTTCGGCCGAACGTAACGACGCTCAATCCGAAAGCCGGCGCAAGTACGATCCCGAGCAGACCAAACGCAACATCCTCGACGTGGCGACCGCCGAGTTTTCGGCAATGGGGCTCTCGGGCGCGCGCGTGGACGCGATCGCCGAGCGCACCAACACCACCAAGCGCATGCTGTATTACTACTTCGGCAGCAAGGAAGGGCTGTACGAAGCGGTGCTCGACAAGGTCTACGGCGACATCCGCGCGCTGGAACAAGACCTGCATATCGGCGAACTGGGCCCGGAAGAGGGACTTCAGCGTCTCGTCGAATTCACCTTCGACTATCACGACCGCCACCGCGACTTCGTGCGCCTCGTGACCATCGAGAACATCCACGGCGCGAAGTACATCGAGCGGCTCAAGACGTTCCGCAACCGCAACGCCAGCGTGATCCACACGATCGAAGACCTGCTCGCGCGTGGCGTGAGCGCGGGCGTGTTCCGCGACGACATCGATCCGATCGACCTGCATTTGCTGATCAGCTCGATGTGCTTTCATCGCGTGGGCAACCGCCATACCTTCGGCGCGGCGTTCGGGCGCGATCCCTCGCATCCCCGTCTGCGCGCCCGTCATCGCGAGATGGTGGTGGACGCCGTGACGCGGTTCGTGCGCAAGTCGGCCTGAGCGATTTGTCCCGAAATATCGCCGCAGAAGCAGGGCGATAGCGTGGAAAAGCCGCCGCGCCGGGTTATCGGCATGCGGCGCGGCTACCACATCCCCGACTTCCCTCATCCCATAAAAGTGCGCAAACGCATTACACTACGGCCCGGAAGCCCGCATGCGCGGGCCTTGCCCATGCCGTGCGTGCGCCCGCGTTCCGTTTGCCGATCCGTGTCGGCCTGATCTCGTCGTGCGCGCCCGGCGTCGGCTCACGCCTACCGGATAAGCCCACGCGCAATGAGCACAGCTATGCCCCGTTCCGGCTCAGCCGGACTGCCCCGTCAGACCCAGGGACGTTACACACTCGGCACGCGCATCGTCCTGAGCTTCGGCCTGTTGTTCGTGCTGATGCTGGCGACGGCTGCGATCTCCTGGGAGCGCCTGCGCGCCATCGACAGTGAAGCCCTGAGCCTCACGCACGATTCCGTGCCGGGGCTGTTCTACGCGACCTCGATGCGCGCCGCCGCGAACCAGACCTATTCGCTGGTCGAGCGCGCCGCCTTTGTCGAGCCGGACGCCGCGGGAATAGAGCGCGTGCTCGGGCAACTGCCCGCCGCGGTGAGCCAGGTCGAGCAGAATGCGCAGCACTATGAGGCCTCCGTATACCGCGCGGACGACCGCGCCCGCTACCAGCACTTTCGCGATGCTTACGCCCGCTACCTGCCGCAGTTGATGGCCGCGGTGCGTAACCTGCCGGCCCAGCGCAGCGCCGCGCAGGCGCAGTTCGTGCAGCTCGACGGCATCTGGCGCGAGGTGATCACGGCCGCCAACACGCTCGTCGAGGAAAACCGCAACCAGGCCGACGAATCCGCGCAGACGATCCGCAGCTCGGTCACGGGCACGGAAATCACGCTCGCGAGCGCGCTCGCCATCGTGCTGCTGGCGGCGCTCGCGACCGGCTACACGCTGCATCGCGCGATCACGCGGCCCATGGCGCGTCTCGTCGAAGTGCACGACGCCATGCGCATGGGCAATCTCGCGCAGCGTCTCGAACTGGGCCGCCGCGACGAATTCGGCGTGCTGGAAGACGGCTTCAACCGCATGAGCGACGAACTCGCGAGCCTCGTTGCGCAGGCGCAGAAGTCGTCGCTGCAGGTGACCACGTCGGTGGCCGAAGTCGCGGCCACGTCGAAGGAGCAGCAGGCCACGGCCAGCGAGACGGCGGCCACCACGACCGAAATCGGCGCGACTTCGCGCGAGATTTTCGCGACCGCGCGCGACCTCGTGCGCACCATGGGCGAAGTGGCGACCGTCGCCGAGCAGTCGGCGGGTCTCGCGTCCACCAGCCAGAGCGGCCTCACGCACATGGAAGACACCATGCGCAGCGTGATGGAAGCGGCAGGCTCGGTGAACGCCAAGCTCGCGATCCTCAACGAGAAGGCCGTGAGCATCAACCAGGTGGTGGCGACCATCACCAAGGTCGCGGATCAAACCAACCTGCTGTCGCTGAACGCCGCCATCGAAGCGGAAAAGGCTGGCGAGTACGGCCGCGGCTTCGCCGTGGTGGCGACCGAAATCCGCCGTCTCGCCGACCAGACGGCCGTGGCGACTTTCGATATCGAACAGACCGTCAAGGAAATCCAGTCGGCGGTATCGGCGGGCGTGATGGGCATGGACAAGTTCGCCGAGGAAGTGCGGCGCGGCATGCACGACGTCCAGGCCGTGGGCGCGCAGCTTTCGCAGATCATCAGTGCGGTGCAGACGCTCGCGCCGCGCTTCCAGGTGGTCAACGACGGCATGCAGGCGCAGGCGACCAGCGCCGAGCAGATCACCCAGGCGCTCACGCAGCTCTCCGAAGCTGCGCAGCAGACCGCGGAATCTCTGCGCCAGTCGTCGCAGGCCATCGACAACCTCACGCTCGTGGCCAACGAACTGCGCACGGGCGTGTCGCGCTTCAGGATCGATGCATGACGCGCCGTTTCCCGCGCCCGGCGTGCTGCTGACGCCTGGCGCCTGAATTCTGGTTCCTGATTCCTGATCCCTGGTTACTGAGCGGAGCGGCGATGCTTTTTCTCGTGTTCGAGCTGGACGGCGAACGCTACGCGCTCGATGCGCGCGAGATCGTGCGCGTGCTGCCCTTGCAGCCGGTGCGCGCGTTCGCGGGCACGCCGCCGTTCATCGCGGGCGTGATCGACCACGAAGGCGCGCCGGTGCCGGTCGTCGACATGGCGCAGCTCGCGCTCGGTCGGCCCGCGCAGGCGCTGATGTCCACGCGGCTCGTGCTGGTGAACGAAGGTGTCGATCCGCGCAGCCTGCAGCCGCGCCGCCTCGCGCTGCTGCTCGAATGCGCGACGCGCACCCAGAGTTTCGCGCCCGGCGAGTTCGCCGATGGCGGCATCGCCACGCCCGACGCGCGCTGGCTCGGCCCGGTCGCGCGCGACGCGCACGGCTTCGTGCAGTGGGTGAAGGTCGATCAGTTGCTCGATGCGCGCGTGCGTGCACTGCTGTTTCCCGATCCGCCGACGTGGCAGGGCGGCGACGCCCTGGCCGGTCATGCGCCGACAGGACGCGCGCCATGAGTCTTGAGCGCTTCGCCACCTGGCTGCTGGAGCACACCGGCATCGAAGCCGAATCGCTCGGTGCGCAGGCGCTCGCGCGCGCTGTGGCCGCGCGTGCGGCGGCGACTGTTGGCGGGGAGAGCGCGGGCGTTGACGCCGCCCACGACGCCCACGATGCCTACTGGCACCTGCTCACGACGACCGCCGCCGAACGCCAGGCGCTGATCGACGCGCTCGTCGTGCCCGAAACCTGGTTCTTTCGCGAACGCGAAGCCTTCGCGGCGCTCGCGCGCGGTGGCATGGAGCGGCTCGTGAGGCATCCCGGCGACGTGCTGCGGGTGCTGAGCGCGCCGTGCTCGACGGGCGAGGAACCGCACTCGGCGGCCATGGCGCTGCTCGACGCGGGGCTCGCGCCAGAGCAGTTCGGCATCGACGCCATCGACATCAGTTCGGCGTCCATCGAGGCGGCATCGCGCGGCGTCTATGGCCGCAACGCGTTTCGCGGCGATGCGCTGGCGTTTCGCGAGCGCTATTTCCATGCAGCGCCGAACGGCTGGCAGCTCGCCGATACGGTGCAGCGCGCGGTGCGCTTCGAGCGTGCCAATCTGTTCGAGTGGCTGGCCGCGCAACCCGTGCGCTACGACTTTATTTTTTGCCGCAACGTGCTGATCTATTTCGACCGCCAGGCGCAGGATCGCGCCATCGGCCTGCTGCGCGCGCGTCTCGCCGATGGCGGGATGATCTTCGTCGGCCCGGCGGAAACGGGCTTGATGATGCGCCACGAATTCGCCTCGGCGCAGATTCCGCTGGCGTTCGGTTTTCGCTGGCCGGGCGGCGAGGGCGCGCAGGCTGCGGCGCCTCTCGCTGCGTCGGTCACGCCTGCCCGAACCCCTTACCCCACCGCGCCGCACGCGCCATTGAGGCCGCTGCACGCGGTGCCGCCGCCGCCGCGCGCCGCTGCGCTGCCCGCGACGATGGGTGTGAAGGCAAGCGTGCCGCCTGCGCCGTCATCGTTGCGAGCAGCGAAGTTCACCGCGCCTGGTTTCGCCACGCCGAAAGCCGCGCCAGCCGCGACGAATATGCCGACGCTCGCCGAAGCTCGCCGTCTGGCCGACGCCGGCTCGCTCGACGCTGCCGCGCGCGCGGCCGCCCAGCACGCACAGACCGCGCCCGACGACGCCGAAGTCTGGTACTTGCTCGGCCTCATCGCCGATGCACAGGGCGAGGCCGCGCTCGCGCTCGGGCACTACCGCAAGACGCTCTATCTGGAGCCGGAGCATTACGAGGCGCTCACGCATCTGGCCGCGCTGCTCGAAGTGCAGGGCGACGCTGACGGCGCGCAACGTCTGATGCGTCGCGCCGAACGCGCGTCGCAGCGCAGCCCGGGAGGCTCGAATGCTCGATGAACGCGGCGCGAACCTGGCGCTCGACGACTGCTGGAACCGCATTGGCGTGCGTGGCGACAGCTCGTGCGAACGCCTCGCGCAGTACGTGCGCTGCCTGAATTGCCCGGTGTTCGAGCAGGCCGCGGCGCGGATGCTCGACCGCCCGGCGCAAGGCGCGGCGCAGTTGCCCGACGCGCAGCTCGCTGCGCAAGCGCAGACGCAGACTCCCACGCACACGGCGCGCCGTGACGGCTCGCTCGTGTTCCGTGTGGGTGCGGAATGGCTCGCGCTGCCGGCGTCCGCGCTGCGCTATGTCGGCGAAGCGCGGCCCGTGCATTCCTTGCCGCATCGACGCAGCGCCGCGGTGCTGGGCGTGGTGAACGTGCGCGGCGTGCTCACGCTCGCGGCGTCGCTTGCCGAACTGCTGCATATCGATGCGAGCGCACAGACCACGGCGACGACAGGCGCGCGCATCGCCACGCCGCGCCTGCTCGTCACCGAATGGGACGGCGAGATGACGGCGTTCCCCGTCGACGATGTCGAAGGCGTAGCCTATTTCGGCGCCGACGAACTGCTGCCCGCGCCCGCCACGCTCGCGCATGCGGCGGGGCGCAACGTGCGCGGCGTGTTTGTGTGGCGCGGCCGCTCGGTGGGCGTGCTCGAACCCGATGCGCTGTTCGGCGCGCTGACCCGGAGCCTGAGATGAGCGACGACGAACTGAGCCGCCGCTCGCTGCTCGACCTGTTCCGCGAGGAAGCGCAGACGCAGACGCGCACGCTCGCGGCGGGCCTGCTCGCGCTGGAGGCGACGCCTGACGACGACGCCACGCTCGAAGCCTGCATGCGCGCGACGCACTCGCTCAAGGGCGCGGCGCGCATCGTCGGGCTGCCCGAGGCCGTCGATGTGGCGAGCGCAATGGAGGACTGCTTCGTTGCCGCGCAGCACGGCTTGCTGACGGTCGACGCGGGGCGGATCGATACGCTGCTGGTCGGCATCGACCTGCTGATGGCGGCAGGCGATGCGTCGGCGCCGCCGCTGGCGCGCGACGTGGTGGACGGTTTTGTCGAGCGGCTGGTGAACGGCGGGCAAGCGTCAAAGCCCGCAACACCCGCAGCGCCCGCAGCATCAGAGCCGCCCGCACAGCTCGATCCCGAGGCGTTGCTGGCGGCGAGCCTCGCGAGCGTGGCAAGCGTGCAGACGCCGAAGGAAGCCGCGCCGGCATTCCCGGAAGTGCTGCCCGAGCCCACCGAAGCCGCACCCGAACTCGAATACGAAACTGAAGCCGCGGCTGCGCCCGCACCGACGCGCGAACCCATCGCTCCCGCCACCACGGCTGCCGCCCGTCGCGAGCGCGACAGCGACCGCATGCTGCGTGTGCGCGCGGGCACGCTCGACCGGCTGCTGGGCCTCGCGGGCGAGTCGCTGGTGGAGTCGCGGCGCATGCGGCCGTTCGCCAACGGCCTGCTGCGCGTGCGCCGCGCCCAGGGCGAGGTGCTCGCCGCGCTCGGCCAGTTCAACGAACATCACGGCGACGCGCTCGGGCCCGACGCGCTCGCCGCGCTCGCCGCGATCCGCGACCAGTTGTCCACGCTCGGCGGCCAGCTCGCCGAACGCTTCGACGACCTCGACCGCATCGACCGGCGCGGCACCCAGCTCGCGCAACGGCTCTACGACTCGGCGCTGGAATGCCGCATGCGCCCGTTCAGCGACATGGCGCATGCGTATCCGCGCATCGTGCGCGACTTCGCGCGCTCGCTCGGCAAGCGCGTGCGCTTCGTCATCGAAGGCGAGAGCACCCAGGTCGATCGCGACATCCTCGACATGCTCGATGCGCCGCTCGGCCACCTGCTGCGCAATGCGCTCGATCACGGCATCGAAGACACGCAGACGCGCCGCCTGCTCGGCAAGCCCGAGGAAGCGACGCTCACGCTCGAAGCGCGCCACAGCGCAGGCAAGCTGCTGATCGCCGTGGCCGACGACGGCGCGGGCGTCGACATGGCCGCGCTCAAGCGCGCGATCGTGGCGCGCAACCTCGCCCAGGCCGATGCGGTCGCAACCATGTCCGAGCCGGAACTGCTCGACTTCCTGCTGCTGCCGGGCTTTTCGATGCGCGAGCGCGTGACCGACGTGTCCGGGCGCGGCGTGGGTCTGGACGCCGTCCAGAACTTCGCCAAGGCCGTGCGCGGCACCGTGCGCATTGAAAGCGCGGCGGGGCGCGGCACGCGCTTCGTGCTGCAGCTCCCGCTCACGCTGTCCGTGGTGCGCAGCCTGATCGTCGATGTCGCGGGCGAGGCGTACGCCTTCCCGCTCGCCCATGTGCGGCGCGCGCTGCGCGTGCCGCGCGAGGCCATCGAGATGCTCGAAGGCCAGCAGCACATCATTCACGAAGGGCGGCCGATCGGCCTCGTCACGGCGCGCCAGCTGCTGGGCGCGAACGGTGCAAACGCCGTGGTGAGCGCGACGGACGCCGTCAGCGTGCTGCTCATCAGCGACGGCACGGGCCACGAGGCGGCGCTCTACGGCATTGCCGTCGACGCTTTCGCGGGCGAGCGCACGCTTGCGGTGCAGCCGCTCGACGCGCGGCTGGGCAAGGTGCGCAACGTGGCCGCCGCCGCCTTGCTCGAAGACGGCACGGTCACGCTGATCGTCGATGTCGAGGACATCGTCGCCTCGGTGGCGCGGCTCGTGCGCGAAGGGCAGCTCGCGGGCGTGACGCGCGGCGCGAACACCGCCGCGCGCGAACGCAAGCGCATCCTCGTGGTCGAGGATTCCTTGACCGTGCGCGAGCTGGAGCGCAAGCTGCTCGAAAAACGCGGCTACGCCGTGACCGTCGCGGTGGACGGCATGGATGGCTGGAACACGCTGCGCAACGGCCAGTTCGATCTCGTGATCACCGACGTGGACATGCCGCGCATGGACGGCATCGAACTCGTCACGATGATTCGTAACGACCCGCATCAACGCAACGTGCCCGTGATGATCGTCTCGTACAAGGACCGCGAAGACGACCGGCGGCGCGGCCTCGATGCCGGCGCCGACTACTACTTGACCAAGGGCAGCTTCCACGACGAAGCGCTGCTCGACGCCGTACACGACCTGATCGGAGAGGCGACCTGATGAACATCGGTATCGCGAACGACATGCCCCTCGCGGTGGAGTCGCTGCGTCACGCCATCGCGGCGCGGCCAGGACATCGCGTGCTGTGGGTGGCCGCCGACGGCGAGCAGGCCGTCGACTTCTGCGCGGCCCAGCAGCCCGACGTGATCCTCATGGATCTCGTCATGCCGAAGATCGACGGCGTGGAGGCGACGCGGCGCATCATGGCGCGTTCGCCGTGCCCCATCCTGATCGTCACGAGCAGCGTGGGCGCCAACGCCTGGCGCGTGTACGAAGCGATGGGCGCGGGCGCGCTCGACGCGGTCGATACGCCCACGCTCGCAGGCCCCGACGCGCGCAGCACGATGGACTTGCTGCTGGCCAAGATCGACCAGATCGGCCGCGTGAATGGCATGACCGAAGCCAGGCGCGCGCCGGCCGCGTTCACGGCGGGGACGGGCGCGCTCGCGCCGCTGGTGGCGATCGGCTCGTCGGCGGGCGGCCCGACGGCGCTTGCGACCGTGCTGGGCGCGCTGCCGGCGGGACTGAACGCAGGCATCGTGATCGTGCAGCACGTCGACCAGTCGTTTGCCGTGGGCATGGCCGACTGGCTAGACGGGCAGACCGCGCTCAAGGTGCGCATCGCCCGCGAAGGCGAGCGCCCGGTGCCCGGCGAGGCGCTGCTGGCCGCGACCAACGATCATCTGCGCATGACAGCCAACGGCAAGCTGGCTTACACTCGCGAGCCTGCCGATACGCCGTATCGTCCGTCGGTGGACACGTTCTTTCACAGCGTGGTCGAGAACTGGACTGGCGAGGCCATCGGCGTGCTGCTCACGGGCATGGGGCGCGACGGCGCGATCGGCCTGAAGGCATTGCGCGCGAAGGGCTGCTACACGATTGCGCAGGACCAGGCGACGAGCGCCGTGTACGGCATGCCGAAGGCGGCTGCGGCGCTGGGCGCTGCGCGCGCGATCCTGCCGCTGCCCGCCATCGCCGCCGAACTGGTGAGCCGCCTCGGCACGCCGCGCGCCGCGTGACGCCGCACGCATCGATACTGGATAGACCCCAAGCGACTGACATCATGACTGAGAAGCCGAACCATTCACCCGCGCCAGAATCCGCGCTGACCGAAGGCGGGCCCGACGAGGCCTCGCTCGAAGGCGCGCTTGAGGCCGTGCGCACGGCGCTTGAGCAGCCATTGCCCGGTGCAGCGGACGTGCCGATGATGGTGCTGCTGGTGGACGACCAGGCGATCGTCGCCGAGGCCGTGCGGCGCGCGCTGGCAAGCGAGCGCGAAATCGACTTTCACTACTGCTCGCATCCCGAGCAGGCGGTGCGCATGGCCGAGCAGGTGCGCCCGACCGTGATCCTGCAGGACCTGGTCATGCCCGGCACCGACGGCCTCACGCTCGTGCGCGCGTATCGCGCCAATGACGCCACGCGCGACGTGCCGATCATCGTGCTGTCGACGAAGGAAGAACCGGCGATCAAGAGCGCGGCCTTTGCTGCTGGCGCAAACGATTACCTCGTCAAGCTGCCGGACAGCATCGAACTCATCGCGCGAGTGAAATATCATTCGCGATCCTATGTAAACATGCTCCAGCGCGACGAAGCCTATCGCGCGTTGCGCCGCTCGCAGCAGGAGCTGTTACGGGCGAACCTGGAACTGCGCAGGCTCACGCATTCGGACGGCCTGACCGGGCTGTCCAACCGCCGCTACCTCGACGAATTCCTGGGTGCGGAGTGGCGGCGCGCGCAGCGCGAGAACACCGAAGTCTCGCTGCTGATGATCGACGTCGATTACTTCAAGCCCTATAACGACACCTACGGCCACGTGGCGGGCGACAACGTGCTGCGCTCGGTCGCCACCACGATCCGCCGCGAGGTGAGCCAGCCGCGCGACCTGGTGGCGCGTTTCGGCGGCGAGGAATTCGCGGTCGTGATGCCGGGAGCGGGCAGCGCATTTGCGCGCCTGATGGCCGAGAAGATGCGCCGCGACGTGGCGGCGCTGCAGCTGCCGCATGTGGGATCGAAAGTCAGCGAACATCTGACGATCAGCGTGGGCGTGGCGACGCTCACGCCCTCGGCGGGACTGGCGGAAACGGCGCTCATCGAGGAAGCCGACGCCGCGCTCTATCGCGCCAAACGCGAAGGCCGCAACCGCGTGGCGTTCTCCAACGAAGTGACGGCGCGCAGCTAGGCGGGCCTGGGCGGCGGGTTTGTATGCCGCCCCTAAAAAACTTCCTGCCTGCGCGCAAATCTGCCGGAATAAACGCGCCGCCCGCGCGTTAGCCCATCGTCCCCATTTATTCACGCGACGATCATGGTTCCGCAGGTGCCGCCCGATGAGCGGCCGGTGTCCGAAGCCGATATTCAGGCCTACACTGACGGCTCGCTGCCCAGCGAGCGGGCCGCACGCGTGCGTCGCTATCTGGCGCGGCGGCCCGGCGAATGGCATCGGATCCTGTTCTATCGACGGCTCAACGCGCAGATGCGGCGCTCGTTCGGCGAGGCCGCGCTGGCGGGCGGCTCGCCCGACATCGTGGCCGTGCGTGCAGGCGTGCCGCCGCGCTCGCGCACGCTGCGGCGCGCTCTCGCCGTTTGCGGCGCTGCACTGGTGCTGGCGGCGGCTGCGCTGGCCTGGCTGGCCGCTTCCGAACCCAGCGTGCAGGCGCTCAACAACGCGGCGGTGATGGCGTTGATGGAAGCAGGCAGCGCCAGCCAGCCGATGGCGGGCGCATCCGATCCGCTCGCCGACGCCCTCGCACCCGGCACCCGGGCAGCCGGCCCCGCGCCCTTCGATCTGGACGCCGTGGGCCTGCGCTTCGTGGCCTCCGGCACGATGGAGCTTGGGCCTTTTGCGCGCGTGCAGCGCTGGAACTACGTGAACGCCGAGGGCCAGCCGGTCGTGCTGCTCGCGGCGCGCGCCTGGTTCGAGCGCGATGCGCCGCAGTGGAGCGCACGCCGGGTCGGCGACCTGCGCCTGATCGGCTGGATCGGGCACGGCGAACGCTGGGTGCTGGCAGGCAATGCGCGCACGCGCGGCTTGATGCGCGCCGCCGACGCCGCGACCCAGCAGATGGAGGCGGAGAAACCGCCGGTCGCAGCATTGCACAAAGAGCTGCACAAAGAACCGCAGAATGACGCGCGCGGGGACGCGCAACCCCGGCGATGAGGGGGCAGACAAGGATGGAACATGGACATCCGTGACGAGCTGATCGAACACGTACCGCGCCTGAGGCGATATGCCCGCGCGCTGATAAACAACCGCGAGCTGGCCGACGATCTGGTTCAGGACACGCTCGAACGCGCGCTCGCGCGCACCGAACTGTTTCGCGCCGGCACCGACCTGCGCGCCTGGCTTTTCACGATCATGCACAACCTGTTCGTGAACCAGGTGCGCAAATCGGCGGCGCGCGGCACGCATGTGTCCGTCGACGACGACAGCGTGCCCGAAACCGACTATGCGGTGCCCGCGACGCAGACCGGCGCGCTCGAAGTGCGCGATCTCGACTTCGCCTTGCAGCGCCTGCCGGTCGAGCAGCGCGAAGTCGTCCTGCTGGTGGGCCTGGAAGAAATGAGTTACGCCGATGTGGCGCTGGCGCTCGACGTGCCGATTGGCACCGTGATGTCGAGGCTGTCCAGGGGCCGTGAGCGCCTGCGTGCGCTGATGGCCGGAAGCGCCCCGCGTGCGAACCTGAAGGTGGTGCGATGAGCGAGCAACAACATCCCGTGACCGAAGACGAGATCCACGCCTACGTGGACGGCACGCTTTCCGAAGCGCGCCGCGCCGACGTCGAGCGCGAACTCGAACGCAATCCCGAACTCGCGGCGCGCACCAGCGACTTTTTCTCGCTGAACAGCCTGCTGCATGAACGCTATGACCGCGTGCTGAGCGAGCCGGTGCCCGCGCATCTGCGCGACCTGGTGGCGGATGCCGTGCCCGAGTCGGCTTCTGCTTATGCTTCCGCCGCGGCTTCCGCGGATCATGTGGCCGCCGCGCCGCGCGTGGTGAAAGACCACGCGCGCGCCGCCGCCAACTGGCCGAAGTTCGCGGGTTTCGCGGCGGCGCTGGTGGTGGGCATCGGCATAGGCTGGGGCACGCATTACGGCGCCAATCTGATGGACGGCGGCGACAGTGCAGGCACGCGCGCCGGGTTGCGCACGGTCAGCGCAGACCCGACCATGAACTTCGTCCACCAGGCCGCGCTCGCGCATGTCGTCTATATGCCCGAAGTCGAGCGCCCCGATACGATGGGCGCGCGCCAGGAGCAGGATTTCGTGCAATGGCTGGCGAATCGCCTGGGCACCGACGTGCATCCGCCGATGCTCTCGCGCAGTGGTTTCGAGCTCGCTGGCGGACGTCTGCTGCCGGGGCCGGACGGCGATGTCGCGCAGTTCATGTATCACAACGACAAAGGCGAACGCGTGACGCTGTGCATCTCGCGCCGCAAGGTCAGCAGCAACACCACGGCGTTCAAGCTCTACGAAGACGGGCCCGTGAACGTGTTCTACTGGATCGACGGCGATTTCGGCTACGCGCTCTCGGGTGGTATCGACCGCAAGGTGCTGCTGCAACTCTCGCACGATGTCTACGCACAGCTGACTTCGCGTTGACCTTACGCTGACCTCGATTCGCGCAGCGCCGCTGCGCTTTCACATCCAGTCCCGCATGCCAACGCCGAAATCCCGCTCGCAATGAGCGGGGTTTCGGCGTTGCACGCTTGAGCGTGACGGCATCAGCTTCCCTGGTAGATATTGCAGAAGCTCGCCGGGCCGACGCAGGCCACGGGCGGCGCGCCTGCATCGCTCTTGCCGGCTGCGGGCGCGCCCATGCCGCTTGCTTCCTGTGCGTGAGCGGCGTGCGCGGCCTGCGCGGCCTGCTGGGCGAAGACAGGGCTGACGTCGGGATACGAAGCATCGGTGACGAAGCGCGAGCCGTTGGCCTCGGCTTCGATCAGTTGCTGGCGCACCTGCTCGCGGGTGAGACCTTGTGCCGATGCCTGGGTGACAGCGCCCACGGAAGCGGCGGCGACGAGCGTGGCGATCAATACGCGGCGGATAGACATTTCGAACTCCTCATAAAGTGGTGTGGTCTCGCGGCAGCCGCCGATCGAACCGTTCCTGTGATGCGGTGAATCAGGTTCGTTTCGACGCTGCCTGCATGGATAAGAACGCACCAGCCTGGGAGTTATTCCGTCCGGCTTTGTATCGGCTTTGTATCGGATTTGTAGCGGGAGGAAATGCGATATGGCCCGATGCTGCATCGGGCCATATCGGTGACGTTGTTGTTGTCGTTATTGCAGCTTCACATCGACAAAACTGCGCGCATTGTTGCGCTGGATGAGCAGCGCCATGCTGCGCGTCGCCTTGGCTTCGAGCGCCATGGCCTGGTCGTGCGTTTCGATCAGCGTGTCGTTGAGCGAGAGCACGATGTCGCCCGGGCGCACGCCCGCGCGCGCGGCCGGGCCGCTGGCGGCGTCCACCATCAGGCCGAGCGGCAGGCCGCTCGAACGGCGCTCGTCTTCGCTGAGCGCATGGCTGACGAGGCCGAGCCGGTCTGTCGAGCTGCGAACGGCCGTCGGCCGGGGCGGCTTCGCGGCGGTGCTGACGCGCGTCACGGTCGCGCCCTCGGAATCGGCGGTGACCGTGGCGACGCTGCGGGCGTTGGGGGCAGCTTCCTGCGCGTCGGCGGCGTCCGCGGTGTCGGCCTGATCGGCTTGCTCCGCGGCCTGGGCCGGTTGAGCCGCTTGCACCGGCCTGGCGGCCTTGAGCGTCGCCTTCGCTGTCCTCGCAGGCTTCGCATCGAGCGCCGCATTCGAGAAGCGCGTGAGCATCGGACGGCGGTTGCGGATCACCTTGAGCGGCGTCTGCGTGGCGGGCGGCACGGCGGCGAGCTGGCTCGCGAGCGTCGCCGCGCTGTCCACCGGTTCCTGGCCGACCTGCACGATCACGTCGCCGGCTTTCACGCCCGCCGCCGCGCCGATCGAGTCGGCATCCACGGCGTCCACTAGCGCGCCGCCCGCATGCGGCAAACCGAGCGCCGCCGCGAGTCCCGGGCTTACGTCCTCGACCTGCATGCCGAAGGTGCGCGTGGGCGCGGGCGCCGCTGCGTTCTGCGCGTCGGCCTGATCGGCTTGATCGCCCTGGTTGGCCGGGCCGGTCTTGCGCGCCGCCTGCAATTGCGCACGGAATTTGTTCGCCGACTCGATTGGAATGCCGAAGGTCAGCCCCGAATAGCGGTCGCGATCGGAATAGACCTGCACGGCGATACCGATGACTTCGCCCGTGCGGTTGAAGATCGGGCCGCCCGAGTTGTCCGGGTTCACCGCCACGTTGGTCTGGAAGAACGGGAACGCGCTGCCGTCCGGCAGCGTGCGCGAGGCCGCGCTGACAATGCCCGTCGTCACCGTGTTCTGGAAGCTGTCCGGCGAGCCGATCGACAGCACCGGTTCACCGGCGCGCAGTTTCGACGAATCGCCCAGCTTCACGCTCGGCAGGTCGTGCGCGTTCACCTGGAGCACGGCGACGTCGCTCTGCGGATCGACGGCGACGACCTCCGCCTTGAACTCGCGCTTGTCGGTCAGTTGCACCGTCACTTCCTGCGCGTTATCGACCACGTGCGCGGTGGTCAGGACGACGCCGTCGGAACTCACGATAAAGCCCGAGCCGCTGCCCGTCATCACGCGCGGGCCGTCTGCGCCCGGGGCCTGGCCGGGCATCTGCGCCTGCGCCTGGGCGCTGGCGGGCGGGCGCGGCGCGCGCTTGAAGAAGGCGGAGAACGGATCGTCGTTGTCGATCGCTTCCTGCTCGGGCGACGCTTGCGGGTCGTCGGCACTGCGCGCGATCACGTGCACGACGGCCGGGCCGTAGCGGTCGGCCAGCGCGAAGAAGTCCGGCGTCGCCATGGCGGCGGGCGAGGCGGCGGCGTGCTTCTCTGCGACTGGTTTATCGGCTTCGGACGGGTCGGACGCCTGCGCCGTCTGCGAGGATTTCGCGGGCGGGTTGGGCGTGGCGGCTTGAGCGGCGTGAACGGTGAGGCAGGCAGTGCCGACGATAAGGACAGCGAGCGCGGCGGCGGGTCGCGAGGTGCAGGCGGGGATCAGACGGGGCACAGCACACCTCCAGTAATCGTCGAGTCGGCGAGCGGGTGCCGACGCAAATAAGTGTAGTCACACCGTGGCTGGAGTTGGGGGAGGGTTTGTCCCGTAGCACACAAAAATCCGCATTGCATGGTGGCTGCGCACTCAGAGCGACTGGCGAGCTTGCAAACATGAACCGTCCGCGTGCGCGTTTTCCTTACTCGCCCTTACTTGTGTCGAGGAGGTTTTAGGTACGCCGCGTGCTCGGCGCGCCGCTGCTGTTTCTTTCGTCGGGCATAAGCAAACAGAGCATCCGGAAACGCTTCCGGATGCTCTGTTTCGTCACTTGCCGATTGGTATCGATTGACACTGATTGATCGGGATGGCGAATCGAAGCGAGGACTATTCGCTATCCGGAATCGCTACGCCGCGTGCGCTACGTTATGTGCGCTATTGAACGCAGTCGCGCCAGCATTGCAGCGGATCTTGCGTGACGATCTGCCGGTACTTGCCGCCATGGAACAGCAACGGCGGCCCGTCCGATTCGCGCAGCGCCTGCACGTCGGCGGTATAGATCAGATGGTCGCCGCCACGATGGATCGCCTGCGCGCGCGCCGCGATCTGCACGAGCGCTGCGCGCACCACCGGCACACCGTCGGCGTGCTCGAACGGATCGTCGAGATCCGCGCGCGGCTGGCCGCCGAAGTGCCGGCTCAGCGCCTCCTGGCCTTGCGCCAGGAAGCTCACGCCGAACCGGTCGCCGCACGCGATCGACTGTGCGAAACGCGCCTGTGCGCGCACCGATACGAGGATCATCGGCGGATCGACGGAAAGCGACATGAAGGCGTTGGCGGTCATGCCCGCCGGGCGTCCTCCGTGTTCGAACGTGATGACGGTGACGCCGGTGGCGAACTGGCCCATGGCGCGGCGAAACTGCGCCGCGTCCAGGTCCAGGCGCGAACGCGCACGGATGGTTGTCGCGTCCATGGTTCAGATCAGCGGCGTGCCGGCGCTCTGGCCGCAGGCGAGCCGCCCGTACGCTTCGAAGTTCGTCGCGGGCGTGACGATGCCGTGCAGCGACGCCACGCGCGCGTCGTGCCAGACGCGTGCGAACGGATTGCCGAGCGCGGCGAGCGAGCCGCCCGATGCGGTCGCGAGCGTGTCGACGGCGTCCCAGATCAGCGTCTCGGCGAAACCCACGTCGCGGCGCACCTTCGCACGCTCCATATAGGGCATGGTCTGGCCGGAGGCGGCGCAGGCGTCCAGCGCATCGGCATGCTTTTCGATGATGGCGCGCGCGGCGTCGAGTTTCGCCGATGCCTCGCCCACCTGGAGATGGGTGACCGCCGCTTCGGCCTGCTTCGTGTACCAGGTGTACTGGATGCCACGGCGCGGCAGCAGCTCCAGGAAGGTGTCGAGTGCGTTGCGCGCGATGCCCAGCGCGGGGAACGCGAGGATGATGGCAAGCATCGGGATGCAGGCGACGCGATAAAGCGGTTCATCGGCGAGATGCGTCGCGCCGTACTGGCCTTCGATCGCCTTTGTCATCGACGCCACGCGCTCGTCCGGCACGAACAGGTTCGTCACGCTCACGCTGGAGCTGCCGGTGCCGCGCAGCGCCATCACGTTCCAGTCGTCGAGCGTGCGCACGTCGCTGGCGCGCACGAGCGCCACGCCCTGGTCGATGGCCTTGCCGCTTTCGTCGACGATCGGGATGCCCAGCAAGTCCCAGTTGGCGTGATAGATGCCCGAGTTGAAACCCCACACGCCTTCTTCGATCAGGTAGCCGCCATCGACTTTCTTCACGCTGGCTTTACGCGGCGAGAGCACGCCTGCCACGCGCGCACGCTCTGGACTGCCAAATACTTCGTCCGCGACTTTTTCGTTGAACAGCGTGGCGGCCGACCACGTCGTCACGTTGATGAGCGCGGCCACCCATGCGGTCGAGGCGTCGCCGCGCCCGAGTTCGGAAACCGCTTCGAGGAAGGTGCGAACCGACACCTGCTTGCCGCCGTAACGGCGTGGCGTGGTGAGTTCGAACAGGCCGGCGGCGTTGAGGTCGTCGATGGTTTCCTGCGGCAGGCGCGCCATTTGATCGACCGTTGTGGCGCGCTGCTTGAGCACGGGCACAAGGTCGCTGGCGGCGCGTACGAGCGCAGCTTCGGTGTCCTGGGGAGCGCAAGGGTCATGCGGTGCATTCATGGTGTCGTCCTCGATGTGTCTCGTCGTTAGGGGGTTATGGGTACATCCGTTCTTTTTTGATATTGTTATCAAAAATGATTGATGTATCAATAACGCGTGCACCTGGTGCTTTCCCTGGCGCTTCCAGGAACGTACGAACGAGCACGCTCCGCACGCTGGTTTGCGTGCAGAGCAATCGGGGAGGGGGCAGGGGGAGGTTTAAGCGTTACTGCCGGACGCCGCGTGCACTTCGTCGTGACGCAGCACTTCCTTCATGATGCCGCCCACGTCCGCGTCGCGAATGCCCAGGCCGCGCAGCGCAAACTCGGTGAAGCGGTCGACCGTTTCGACAGTACGGCGCTTTTCGAGAACCTGGCGCATCACATGCAGCGCGCCGCCGATGATGCAGTCCATCGCCACGAGCACGTCGGCGCACTGAAAACGCCCCGCATCCACGCCGATGCGGATATCGCGCGCGAGGCGTCCGCCCATGGTCTCGACCAGGTCGCCGACGCTTGACGCCGCGTTGATGAAGAACCAGCCCCAGATCGGGTCGTGGAGCGTATGGAGCATCACCTGGCGCACATTGAGGCCGACGATCACGGCGATATCGGCGTCGGCGGGACGGATGCGATCCAGCAGGTCGGCGATCGCGAGCATGTCTTCGACGAACACGGCGCGCGCGATCTCTTCCTTGGTCGAAAAGTAGTTGTAGAACGAACCAAAGGCGACGCCCGCCTGCGCGGTGATGTCGTTGATCGCCGTGCCCGTGATGCCTTTCTGGCCCATCACCACGCGCGCAGCCTGCATCAGCTTGCCGCGCGTGCGGGCGCGGGCGCGTTCGTTGACGCGCGGCGCAGGCCTCGCGGCTTCGGCGGTCTCGGCGGGTTCGGGATTTTGGGTCGCTTTGGCGGGCTGGGTGGTCTTTGCCGGCGCACGCTTGCTGGCGGGCGTTTTTTTCGCGGCGGCGGGCGCCGCGGGGCTGCGTCGGGTGGAGGCCATGGGCAATCGGAGTGTGGCGAAGTGCGGCGATGTGCGGGTAAGGCGCCATTATTGCCGCAGTTTCCGCAAATGCCTACCGGGAGGGCGCGGCACGCCGGCGCGCGCCGTGCCACAATCGTCGCTCGGGCTCGCCTGGCGACCGCCCTTCATTCGCCGATTCCATGAACTCACACCGCAACAGTGCAGGCGCCGACTGGGTCGAGCGCGCCGAACCCATCGAAGGCGTCGAGCGCATCGAAGCCTGGTTCCACGGCAAAGCCTATGCGATGCACCGCCACGACACCTACGCGATTGGCCGCACCCTCGCGGGCGTGCAGCGCTTCAGCTACCGTCGCGGACAATGCAACAGCCTGCCGGGCCATACCATCGTGCTGCATCCCGACGAGCCGCACGACGGCCAGGCGGGCACGGAAGAGGGCTTCCAGTACCGCATGATCTACGTGCAGCCGTCGCTCTTTCAGGACGTGCTGGGCGGCAGTGCGCTGCCGTTTCTCGAAGGCGGACTGACGACCGATCCGCGCCTGTCCGCCGCAACCGGCGCGTTGCTGCAACGGATGAGCCACACGCTCGAACCGCTTGAGCAGAACGATGCGCTGACCGAACTCGTTCACGCACTGGCCGCGATTACCGGCACCGGCAGGATCGCACCGGTCGGCGACTATCGCGCAGCGCGGCAGGCGCGTGAATTCCTGCACGATCATTGCACGCGCACCGTCGCGCTGGAGGAGCTGGAAGCGGTGACGGGGCGCGACCGCTGGAGCCTGTCGCGCGATTTCCGTCACTTTTATGGCACGAGCCCGTACCGCTACCTGACGATGCGCCGCCTCGATGCGGTGCGGCGCATGCTGCGCGCGGGCACGGCGCTGTCGCACGCGGCGGCGGCGGCCGGTTTCGCGGATCAGAGCCATATGACGCGCCACTTCGCCAGGGCGTTCGGCATGACGCCGGGGAACTGGCAGCGGGTCGCGCGCGGCTGAAACCTTAATCGCCACGATCGTTCAATACGGGCGATGCGCGCGCGAGTACGCTCCATTCTTCGATTGATTGAACGGAGTTCGCCATGTCTTTTGCTTCCCAGCCCGCCACGCAACCTGCCACGCGCGGCCAGTCCCAAACCATCGACTTTGCCAGCAAGATCGCGCTGATCGATGGGCACTGGCAGCCGCGCGTCGTCGCCGAGATGAACGACTACCAGTTCAAGGTCGTGAAGCTGCTCGGCGATTTTCTCTGGCACTGCCACGCCGATACCGACGAAACCTTTATCGTGCTCGAAGGCGAATTGCAGATCGGCATTCGCGGCGGCCCGAACGGCGATGAAACCCTCGTGGTGCGCGCTGGCCAGATGGCCGTGGTGCCCAAAGGCGTCGAGCACAAGCCCAACGCGCCCGCCGAAGTCAAGTTGCTGCTGATCGAGCCGCGCGGCGTGGTCAATACCGGCGACGGCGCGCAAGGCGAGCGCACCCAGGCCAACGACGTCTGGATCTGAGCGGCACGGCTGCAAACCGCGCCTCGCTGGCGGCGAAGATGCAGGTAGTGTGTCAATCGCGTGACGCTCGCGTGAACGTCCACGCTTGCCTGCAAAAGCGCGAATATGGCATGCTTGCGCCGATTAAACGGCCACATGACCATGGATCTCGCCTCGTCCATTGCAACCTACGGCGCCGACATGTCGGGCTTGATTTGCGGATTCCGCTTCATGCCTGGCGAGCCGGGCCAGCCCATCAAGGGCGAAGATGTGCTCGCCGCGCTCAAGGACGGCCCGCACGATAAAGCCCAGGACGGTGCGTTCTACTGGCTGCACTTCAATCTCGCGCATGCCGCGAGCGCCTCGTGGATGCGCGCGCATCTCGACCTGCCCGAAAGCTTCTTCGAGATGCTGGTGGAAGGCTCGCACTCCACGCGCATCGAGCAGGTGGACGGCGCGCTTTACGCCGTCGTCAACGACGTGATGTTCGATTTCGAACTCACGCCGTCGCAGATCGCCACGCTCTGGTCGTACACGCACGAGCGCCTGCTCGTGACGGCGCGCATGAAGCCGTTGCGCTCCATCGATCGCCTGCGCGGCGACGTGCGCAACGGCGAGACCTTCCGCTCGCCCGCCGACCTGCTGATCCACTTGCTGCGCGACCAGGCCGACCTGATGGTGGAAATCGTGCGGCGCACGAGCGTGGACGTCGATCGCGCCGAAGACCAGTTCCTGGCCTCGCGCCGCTTCGGCAGCCGCCACGACCTCGCCGCCATGCGCCGGATCCTGGTGCGCCTGCAACGCATGCTCGCGCCGGAGCCGGGCGCCGTGTTCCGGCTGCTTGCGCGGCCGCCGCGCTGGCTGCAACTCGCCGACATGCAAGACCTGCGCGAGACGACCGAAGAGTTCACGCTCGTACTCGGCGACATGGCGGGGCTGGTCGAACGCATCAAGCTGCTGCAGGAAGAGATCGGCGCCCGGCTCGAAGAACAGAACAACCGTACGCTGTTCACGCTCACGCTGGTCACGGTGCTGGCGTTGCCGATCAACATCGTCGCGGGTTTTTTCGGCATGAACGTGGGCGGCATTCCGCTCGCCGAAAATCATCACGGCTTCTGGCTGATGGTGGCGCTCGTGGCCGGATTCACGGTGCTGCTCGGCTGGTGGGTATTCCGTCTGCGCGGGCCGGTGGATCGTTAGCACGGCTGATTCGTCCAGCCTTTAAATGCGGATTAATGCAACCGATTTTTTCGATGATTTATTTGTCGTCGACTCATGCGTTGCGGTTAATTTCACGCGCTATATACTAGCCGCTCGATTCCCCAGCCCGAACGAGCGTCATGCCTGCCACACCGTCGCCTGCCGAAGCCGCGCTTGCGCCGCCTGCCACTCCGGTGGCGCACGGTCGTGGCGCGCACAACGACGCGGCAGGCGAGCGGGCGGGCAGCGATCGGCTGCTGGACGCGTTGATGCGGCTGGCGGCGCACCACTTTGGCGTGGCCGCCGCCTGCGTGCTGCCGGGCGACGCGGCGCAGGGCGTCGAATGGCTGGGCGCGGGTGTCGACAGGCGATTGCGCGACGTGCTTGCCGAGCTGACGTTCACGAACGATCGTGATGCACGCGAAGGAATGGCCGAACCGCTGATCGTCAACGATCTCGGTTCCGACCCTGCATGGCAGGCCTGTTTGTCGCGCGCGAGCGCGCTGCCGTTTCGCTTCGTGGCGGCGTGGCCGTTGACGGCCAGTCACGGCGAGGCGCTGGGCAGCCTCTGCCTGCTCGATCCCGAGCCGCGCGAGTTGTCGGCGGCGCAGCGCGCCAGTCTCGACGATTTCGCGCGCATGATCGCCGCGCTTGTGGCCCCGTCGGGCGAAACGCTGGCCACCGATTCTGACCTGCGTGCCGAACTCGCCTCGCTGCGCGAACGCGAACGTCTCCTTGCGCTGGCTATCGCGGGCAGCGGCACCGGCGTCTGGGATCGCAACGTGGTGACGGGCGAGATCCGCTACTCGAAGGGCTGGAAGGCGATGCTCGGCTATGCCGAGGACGAGATCACCAACCGCATCGAGGACAGCTACCTGCGTCTGCATCCCGAAGACCTCGCCTATGTCCAGGCGACCATGAAGGCGCATTTCGAAGGCAACACCGACCAGTACGAGGTCGAGCACCGGATTCGCTGCAAGGACGGCAGCTACAAGTGGATCTGTAGCCGCGGCAAGGTGACCGCGCGCGATGGCGACGGCCGCGCGCTGCGCATGGTCGGCACCTCGACCGACGTGACCTCGATGCGCGAGATGGCCGAGCGCCTGCGCGAATCGGTCAATCTCATCACCAACCTCACCAACGAAGTGCCGGGCCTCGTGTTCCAGTGCCGCCGCGCGCCGGACGGGCACACGTCGTTTCCCTACGCGAGTGCGGGCATCGGCGAGATTTACGAGCTCACGCCCGAGGAAGTCGTATTCGACGCGGCCGGGATCGACGCGCTGATCCATCCCGACGATATCGACGCCTACCGCGCATCGTTCGCGGAATCGGCAGCCACGCTCGCGCCGTGGCATCTGGAATATCGCGTGCGTCTGCCGCTGCAAGGGCTGCGCTGGCGTCAGGGCGACGCGCGACCGCAGCGCCGCGCCGACGGCGCGACGGTCTGGCACGGCTTCATCACCGACGTCACGGAGCGCAAGCGCATCGAGGCCGAACTGCAGGAGTTCGCGATGACCGACGGCCTCACGCGCCTCGCGAACCGGCGGCATTTCATGTCGCGGCTCGACGCGCAGCTCGCGCTGCTGCGGCGCTCGGGCGGCCCGGAGTGCGCGCTGATGATGTGCGACCTCGATCACTTCAAGGCGATCAACGACCGCTTCGGCCATGCGGTCGGCGACGATGCGCTGCGCCATTTCGCAGAGATCTTGCGCAAGCATTTGCGCAGCGGCGACGTGGCGGGGCGCATTGGCGGCGAGGAGTTTGCGATCCTGCTGGGCGGTGCGGACGTGGACGGCGCGTGCGTCGTCGCGCGCCGCATCCAGGACTGCATCGCCGAAGCGCCGCTGGTCGCGCAAGCGGGCACGGTGGCGCTGACGGTGAGCATCGGCGTGACGCCGTTGCGCATCGACGACGGCAGCGCAGAGGCCACGCTTTCGCGCAGCGATGTCGCGCTTTATCGCGCGAAAAAGGGCGGACGCAATCGCATCGAGTGCGCCTGAGCTTTGGTCTTTTGCGTAGATTGAGGCGCACATAAAGCGGCTGATGCATTAGCGTCGAAAGCGCTATCCCCGCATCGTGATTTGCTTAGCGCGAATCGTTACTTCTGCTCATGCGGCGTGACAGGTAGCATTTTTTGCACCTTCAATTGCACCGTCACGCTACGCATCGATCATGAATAACGATATTCGCTTTCAACGCCGCCGCACTGTACTCGCCGCGCTAGGCGCCACGCTCGGTGCGTCGCTTGCCGGTGCGGCGCTGCCTGCATGGGCCAAGTTCCAGCCCGACCAGTTCCGCATCGGCTATCAGAAGGCTGCGAGCACGCTCGTGCTGCTCAAGGCCAGCGGCGCCTTGGAAAAACGTCTCGCGCCGCAAGGCATCAAGGTCTCGTGGACTGAATTCCCCGCAGGGCCGCAATTGCTCGAAGGGCTCAATGTGGGCGCGATCGATTTCGGCTACGTGGGTGAAGCGCCGCCTGTGTTCGCGCAGGCCGCAGGCGCGGATTTCGTCTACACGGCCTATGAATTGCCGACGCCGCACGCCGAAGGCGTGGTGGTCGCGAAGCAATCGCCGATCAAGTCGGTGGCCGAACTCAAGGGCAAGAAAATTGGCTTCAATCGCGGCTCGGATGTGCACTGGTTCATCGTCGCGCTGCTGCAGAAAAATGGCATTGCGTTGAACGAAATTCAGCCCGTTTATCTTGCCCCCGCCGATGCGCGCGCAGCGCTGCAAAGCGGTTCGATCGATGCGTGGGCCGTGTGGGATCCGTTTCTTGCTGCCGTCGAATCGCAGGATGGGGCGCGTTTGCTCGCCGATGCGAGCGGCGTGGCAAGTCATCATCAGTTCTTCCTGAGCCAGCGTGAATTCGCGATCAAGCGCAAGGACGCGATTAATGTGGCGCTCGACGAGCTAGGCAAGACAGGGCAGTGGGTGCGGGCGAACACGGCGGCGGCCGCCGCGAAGCTCGCGCCGATTCAGGGACTTGACGCGGCAACGATTCAGGTTGGTCTCTCGCACTATGCGCACGAATATCGGCCGATTGACGCGGGCGTGATCGCGCAACAGCAGAAGATCGCCGATACGTTCTACGATCTCAAGATCATTCCGCGACGTGTGACGACCAAAGATGCGGTGTTGGCGTAATCGCGCCTTGCATTCAAGTGCTATTGTGCAGACCGGCAACCCGTCACCCGTCACCTGTCACCTGTGACGACAAGTGACGGGTTGCTCGCATGGTTACTTAGCTATCCTTCGCAGTGGGATTGCGCCGGGCAGGATCGACTTCTGCGTCGAGTCTATTCAGCGGCTTGATGCCACTCACAAGAAACATAAGGGCAGCACCGCCATGCATGACGGTGTCCGCACCGAGCGCTTGCTGGTATCGAGCCTGATTCTCAAGCGCTCTTGCCCAAAGCGTTTCAAACCGGGTGGCATCGCCTCCGCCTGCCAAAAAGAGCCGTAGCATCTCGGACTTGTGAAAATCGTCGGCTTGTTGCCATGCGCTCATATCGCGAATGATGGCCTGTTGCTCGATTTGCGCGTAAGGGGGAAACAGCGGAATGGCCTTGTCCGAAATCCACGTTCGCAGGCCCTCCAGCCCCACCTGATTGAAGTAACTGGGAACCAGGCCGCCGAGAGAATGATCGCCTTGTTTCAACGCGCGACGTCCGCGCTCTATCACCAGTGCGAACTCGAAATTTTCCGCGCATTCCTGCGCGGTGAATGTGTCGCCGAACGAAGAGCGCATGGCGGTAGCGCAGAGATTGTCTGGCTCGACACACAGTAGCGTTCCACCGGGCTTCAGGACACGAAACATTTCGCGTATGGCCTGCATGGGATCGCTTACGTGAATCAATACGGTCTGGCACGTCACAAAGTCAAAACTGGCGTCGACGAATGGCAATGACATTGCATCGCCATATTCCACGGAAACGTGGATTCCACGATCGCGCATTGTCGCTGTCCAGGTGGAAGCGTCACGTAGCCACTTTGCATCAGTATCGACACCCACTACTGTTGCATTGGGCGCCAGGTGCGGCGCGATGATTCGCGTCCAGTGCCCCAGTCCGCAGCCAACGTCTAGTGCGGAGTGCTTCGACGCCAGATCCAGCCGTCTGGCAATCAACTGGACGAAATCCGCGTTCCACCAATGATCGCGATAATCGCCGAAATAGTTCTCTGAATGACCTGCATCACTCATGATGTTGACCTCTTGATTGTACTTTCGCTCGCCGGGCGAGCGACGACCCGCTCTGCACGATGGTCGTGCCGAACGGCTTGTCTGTAGCAGTACATGCAAGGTCAATTTACACGGGGGAATATTTCCAATATTGTGGTCAGATTAGCCGCCTACGGTACTGGGAAGAAAAAAGTAGCGCAAGCTTTCCGTTCCCGAATCGCAGTGCTGGCAGTGCTGGCTAGAGCGAATAATGGTATTCGTCGCTGATTGCACCTTTGAACTCGTCGGCATGCTCAACGTGCCGGGTGAGCGCGAAACCCAGGGACTCGACGAGTCGAATCGACGCAACATTGCGCGTGTCGATCTCCGCATTGAACTTGCCGATCCCGTACGCTTCGCGAAGCGCGGGAAGAAGCGCGTCTAGCGCTTCCTTTGCGTAGCCCAGACGTTGACTCGGTGAAAACACAAAATAGGCAATCCAGGCCTCTTTCGAGTCCAGATGAATTGTCGCCTGGACATAGCCGTGAGCCTTCCCGTCGAGACCAATCAAGGCCCAGTTCAACCACGCTTCAGTTCCATCCGGGGAGCGGCGGCTTTCAAGCTTCCGATATCTCCGGGTCAAATCGTCCACGGTTGGCGGCGGCTCCTGCGGAATGTAGCGGTAGTTGGCAGGATCGATCAGCCCCTCATACATTGTCACTGCGTGGGCCGCAGCAAGGGGCTCAAGCCGGATACGCGCCGTCGACAAAATTGCAGAATCAAAGGGTGTCGCGATCAAGGATGCCACCTCGCTAGTTTCTGGAGATCCGTTCGAATCACCGGATAATATCGCCCGACGACTCATACAGGCTGGCGAAGGCGTGGAAGAGCGATTCTAGTGCGAAAGCCGACAGCCGGAATCCATCTGCGCTATACTGTTTTTCATGAATACGGAACCGATCTCGCTGAATTTGCACGGTTGGTGGCGCGCCTGAATCCGGCGGCCCGTTTTCCCACGCATATCGCAAACGTGATGCCGCCAGTCCTGGCGGCATTTTTGTTTCTGCGCGCTGACGGCTGGTGTCATTGAAATTTTGAGGCTTCAGTTCATGACCCACACAAACCGTCACACTATCCTGACCGGCGACCGCACGACCGGCCCGCTTCATCTCGGCCACTACATCGGTTCCCTGCGGGCCAGGGTGCAACTTCAGCATGAAGCCGACCAGTTTCTGCTGCTTGCGGATACCCAGGCGCTGACTGACAACGTCGGGCGGCATCAAAAGGTCACCGCGAATGTCATCGAAGTCGCGCTCGACTATCTGGCTGTCGGCATTGACCCGGCGAAGTCCACCATCCTCATCCAGTCGCAGGTGCCTGAACTGGCGGAACTGTCGCAATATCTGCTCAATCTGGTGACGGTCGCCCGGCTCGAACGTAATCCGACCATCAAGGAGGAAATCCGGCTGCGTGGATTCGAACGCGATATTCCTGCAGGATTCCTGACTTATCCGGTCAGCCAGGCGGCGGATATCACCGCATTCAAGGCAACGCATGTGCCGGTGGGCGATGACCAGCTTCCGATGATCGAACAGACCAACGAATTGGTGCGCCGCTTCAACAACACCGTTGACCGACCGGTGCTGCTGGAATGCGAGGCAGTGCTGTCACAGGTGACCCGGTTGCCCGGCATCGACGGCAAAGCGAAGATGAGCAAGTCGCTCGGCAATGCGATCACGCTGGGCGCGACTCCCGATGAAATTACGAAGGCGGTGAACAACATGTACACCGACCCGCAGCACCTGCGGGTCAGCGATCCGGGGCAGGTGGAGGGCAACGTGGTCTTCGCATTCCTCGACGCATTCGAGCCCGACGTCCAGAAAGTGGACGAGCTTAAGGCTCACTACCGTCGCGGGGGACTGGGTGACAGCGTGGTCAAGCGGGTGCTCAACGAGCGACTTCAGGCGCTTATCGAGCCAATTCGTACGCGTCGCAGCGAGATGGAAAAAGACCCGGCAGAGGTGCTTGCGATCCTGCGTAGCGGTACGGAGCGTGCACGGGAAGTGGCTGGAAAGACGCTTTCGGAAGTTAAAGGCGCCTTGGGCTTGAGTTACTTCTAAAACCACCCGGCGCGCGCGCGCCGTTGCTCCTGCCCGAGACAGTGACGACCACCGCCGCCGATACACAATCATGCAATGTGCATTAACACCCTGGAGTCGAGCCTATAGAATTCCGAAAACCCGCCGATAACCCGGTGACGCCGGGTGAAAATGTGCTCTGCGATTCTCCAATAATTGATATTAAAACCAATGAATCGTCGTCTCGGGGCGGGTACCTATCTTCTCAGCATGTCTTTCAGTGCCATCGCATGGTCGCTGGCCACCGGGCTCGTGTGCACCGAGCTCGCCGCCAAAGGGCGCATAGGACTGGGCCAGTTGAACTTCGTTGTAACCGCACTGGGTGTCGCGATGGGCAGTGTTTTCTATGCCGCATCGGCAAGACGTCTGATGGATCTGAACTTTCCAGGCTGGTGCGTCAAGATCCTGGCGTTCCCGATCACCGGTGTCGTTGTGCTGCCATTATTGTGCTTCCTCTCGGGGCAGCGCTGGACAAACGATTTTGGCCCAGCTCGTCCGCCTTCCGGTTTTCTCAAGATTGCACTGGCATTAGTCCTGTTGCTCGCCGCAATCCCGGTATGCCGATGGGCGCTTCTTGTTTACCTCCAAACTCGCGCGCTGTTACTGACTGGCGGATATTGAGCCGCCATCGGATGCAGGCGCATTGCGCGTGGCCATTGCCAAAGTCATCGAATATGTCTTCTTTTCGCCGATTCGCCGTTTTCGCTGCTGGTTGCTTCACAGCAATGAGCCTGGGCAGCACGCCGCTGGCGGCGCATGCAGCCGTATCCGGGTACCAGCCGCAGTCAAGACAAGCCACGCCTGCATTCACCGATCCGTCCAGGACGCTGGCAGAAGCTCTGGCCAGGTTGCGTAGAGGCGACGCCAAAGGTGCCGAATCCGAACTTCGGGCATTGCTCGGTTCGCCTGGCATCGACCAGGCGCCAGCGCGCTTGCGGTTCGGCGCTTATGCGGCACTATCGATTTGCCAGAACGCCAACGGCGAATCTCAGGGTGTGTATGAAAGCCTGATCCGTGCCGGCGACATTGCGCCTGACCTCCGCAATTTCGAATACTGGCAGATGCTCATGGCAGCGGCACTGACGACAGACCATCCCTATGTCGCCGCCGAAGCATTGAGCGCCGCACTGTTGATCGCCCCACTCAGGGCACAGGGCATCGATATCGACTTGATCTGGGCGGTCATGGATGCCACGCCCGAAATGAATGACGGCGGCTATCACCGCCACATGGTCGAGCAGGCGCTGTGGCAGTCGGGTTATCGGCCCAATGACGAAGCTAAACGCGCTGGGCTGCAGTCTTTCTGGGCCGAACTCTTCGAATACGATGTCGACCACGGCAAGAAGGAGCAAGCCCAACAGTATCTAACGGCGATTGTCGACCCCTACCAGATCGTGCGTCTTCGTGCGGACAACCGCTACAGGCAGGCACTTCTTGATGATTCGCGCTACGCCGACAATGAAGCGGTGAATCGACGCTATATCGACTACCTGCGCCAGCAGGCGGCCGATCAGCCTCGCAGTATCGCCGCGCAGCAACTGCTCGCCGAAGCGCTGCGCAATTCAGGCGCGCCAGATGAATCACTTGCGGTGATCGATGCTGCGCTCGAAAAAATCAAAAGTGCGCCTGCTGATCGACCGCCGTTCGACGACCTGACTGACAACCTGCGCTGGATGCTGGACTCCCGCGCAAAGGCGTTGTCGCGATTGGGACGGTGGAACGAGGCCCTCTCGGCAGCGCAGGCCGCGCGTGACGAAGCAAACCGGCAAAAAAAGGACGTCGCCAGCCAGACGATCAACCTTGGAGAGATGCTCTATCGACTCGGCCGACCGAAAGAGGCGCTTCGTGCGGTTCAAGAGTTGGGAGAGAACAACGCAAGCGAATACGGGATGGCGGAATCGGCGCAAGTGAAGGTGTGTGCCTATGCACAATCGGGTGAGAAGGCCAAAGCGCGTGCCGCCGTTGACGCGCTGCTGATGCATGCGAACCTCGACCCTGAGTCCGTGAGGTCGTCACTGTTATGCATCGACGACGAAGACCGCCTCGCGCAGGTGATCGTCGGACGCCTGGATGACCCGCTGACTCGCAACTATGAACTCGCCGCCGATCAAGCTTATGCGACGACGCCTAACCCAACGCCTTTTGTCGCGACGATGGCAGGTCGGCTGGGCGCCGTCCTGAATCGACCCGACGTGCGCGCTGCACTGTCACGTTATGGAGTGGTCGAGTCCTATCCAATGACTTCACCTGACTCCGGCGTGTGGTGAATGCGCGAGCAACTGGGGCCCTGGTTGCCGTTGAAAGATTGATGGATTGTTGCGAATGAGACGGCAGCGCAGGTTTTACGCGATGGAAACGCGCTGGCCGGAGGCGGCGTTCTGGCGGGCGCACCTGGCCCCCTGAGCGAGGTCAGTTGCGCATATCGTTCTAATGCGGGCAACGTTGCTTTGCCAGGCCGCGTATTTCACGGGAATCTTTGCTGGGATAGCATGTTTTAAAGGCTGAATCATTCTTGCAGCCGGTAATCCCTATTTCCCGGAAATGAGCCGGAAGGAAGCGGAAATGCTTGCACATAGACGGTGGGCGTCGCTGGACGCAGCCGATCACGGCTGGTTGCGCGCCAAATACCATTTCGCGGTCAGCGCAGGCGGGAATCCCGCCCATGCCGCACTAGGCGCGCTGATTGTCTGGAACGACGACGAAATTGCCGTGGGCGGCGGTTTTCCATTCCACGGACACCAGAACATGGAAATCGTCACTTATGTGCGCGAAGGCGTGCTCGGCCATCGTGACACCACGGGTTCGGAAGGGACGATTCGCGCGGGTGACGTGCAGGTGATGAGCGCTGGCACAGGCATCTGTCACGCCGAGTTCAACCGGGGCGATGTTCCGCTCAAGCTCTATCAGGTTTGGCTGCTGCCGCGCACGCATGGCGGTGAGCCCCGCTGGGATACGCGTTCGTTTCCGAAGAGTGACCGCTCGGGCCGTTTTGTTGTGCTCGCAAGCGGTTTCGCCGATGACGAAGATGCATTGCCGATTCGCGCGGATGCGCGTCTTTCGGGGGCTACGCTGAAAGCAGGCGAACGCGTCCAGCAGGTGCTGGCTCCCGGCAGCAGTGCCTATCTTGCCGTCGCGTCGGGCCGGGTCGAGATCGATGGCGAGGCGATGGGGCCGCTGGACGGTGTGGCAATTACGAACGTATCGCAGACCGAAATATTTGCACTGGAAGAGGCCGAACTCGTGATGGTGGAGACGGTCGGGCAGCAATAGATTCCGCAGGAAATCTCAGAAGGAGCGTGCCGTTGCGGCATTGTCGACGAGCCGATCGATGCTGAACGCGCCCGCTCCACTAATAGAAAGAGAGAGCAAGCCGCCCGTTATCGCAAGATCCTGCAAAAACTGCCTGAAGTCACTGCGATCTGCGATTGCGTGGTGAAAGATCGCGGCGTCCGCCAGGCAATAGACGGTCAGGATGAGCGTCACCGCGCGCGTGCGATATCCCAGCATGAGTTGCACGCCGCACGCCAGTTCCAGCAACATCGAACCCATGCACCATAGCTGTGGCGCTGGCACGCCGAAAGAGCCGATATGCCTGATCGCTGCCAGCGGCCAAAGCAGCCGGTCGATGCCGTTCGCGATAAAGAGTGCCGCGAACAGCAGTCGTCCGGCCAGCGCGCGTAGATCGTTGTCTGTGGAATGTGCAATGGCCATGGCAGGCAAACAGGCGAATTAGAAGAAATGCTGGATGCCAATCGACACGGCACTCGTCGAACGGCCTGACGCCAGCCCTGCGGCCGCAAGCGATGCAACGCTATGGGCGCCCGAAGCGTGCTGATACGTCAATTGCTGATAGATCGACGTACGCTTGGAAAACAGGTACGTGTTCGATATCGAAATCGTTTTCCAGTTTCCACCGTCGAGATTCTCGACCCAGCCACCCAGAGCGACAATGTCGTCGGGCCGCACAGTCCAGTTCGCGCCCGCATCGACGGTATTCGCGCTGCCCTGGCCTGTGGCCAGCGTGATCCGCGTTTGCGTGAAGGTGGCGTGCAACTGGACATGCGAAACCTGATAAGTCGCGCCCACGCCCCAGTTGACGAGCCGGTTCGCCACCAGGCCTTCTGGCTGGTTCAGCGACGTGCCGAACAGGGAGGGCAATCCAATGAAACTCGAGAGCTCCAGGTAGCGGTTGTTCTCGTTCGCGTAGACCGCAGCAACGCCAAGCGGGCCGCTCTTGTACTGGACAAAGAACGCGTAGTTTCGCCCCGCGCTGAAATTGCCCGGCACGTTGCCGAAGCCGAACTCCGCGCCCGCCGAGAGTCCGCCAAAAGTTGGACTGACGTATTTTGCCGCATTCGCAAACTGATAAAAGTTGGCAATTTCGTCGAGGTTGCCTTGATGCAGCGAGAGGATATTTCCGAGCAAAAACGGCGTCTGATAGTTGCTGAGAATGTCATACATGAAGCTGGGCTGACGACCGAGCGTGAGCGTGCCGTACGCATCCGATTGCAACCCGATATAAGCCTTGCGATTGAAGAGCGTTCCAGGCACCAGCGACTGGCCGTTGTTCAGGAGATATTCGCCTTGCAGATCGAAGATCGTGCGCAAGCCGGCGCCAAGATCTTCGACGCCTCTCAATCCGTAGATATCGGGCGAATGCGTATTGCCTTCCTGGAAGAGGGCATGCCCACGGACATTGCTGATGTATTGCACGGCGGTATCGGCGATACCGTACAGGGTCACGCTGGACTGCGCATGGACAACGCCGACCATTGAAGATGCGGAAAGAATTCCTGCGACTGCATGTCTACGAAAAGCCATTGCTCTGACTCCGAAGCGAGAATTGTTGTTCTGATGGTGTGTCGATGAAAAACAATCGTTGTGCTAATCAATTGATGCGGTAGACCCCAAACCATGGTTCGTCGGCTCGCACGACCTTGTGCGCCTGCTGACCCCCTTATGTGTTGCATTCAACTATAATGAATGCGATAATTTATGTTGAATACTATAGGTGCCGCTCGCGAGAGGTGTCAACACGGTTGACGTGCGGGGAAACCCGGCCGGCGTATATTTCTGGATTTCGTTTTTCGAATTCAACAGGGCTTCGATATGACGACCAATGTGAGCGCACGACGCGGCATTCAATCCGTCGAGATTGCGTTCAGGATTCTCTCGGCGTTGCAAACCAGTGTGCGAGCCCTTCCTCTGAAAGAGATTGCCGCGCTGTCCGATCTCTCCCCGAGCGCGACCAGCAACTACATGATCAGCCTCGTGCGCACGGGGCTGGTCTCGCCAGATGAAAAGCCTGGATGCTACAAGCTCGGCCCCGCGTCGCTGGCGTTGGGAATGAGCGCAATCAACCAGCTCGACGGTTTCGACGTCGTGCGGCGCGAGGTGATCGCGCTGCGCGACGCCACGCTTGGCAGTGCGGCCGTGACGGCGTGGACTGACGATGGCCCCGTGAGCCTCTTCAAGCAGGAAGGCGAAACACGCAGCATCCTTGAACTGCGCACCGGCCTGATCCCGCTCGTCACGACGGCAGCAGGCAAACTCTTTATCGCCTGCCTGCAAGCCAATCGCACCGACGACCTCATTGCCCGCGAAATGGCGGGCGAGCGTGACTGGAACGCAGCAGCAATGCGTGAAGAGGCGAGCGCCGAACTGAGCAAGCAAGGCTTTACGAAGGTTTTTCGCGGCAATCTTGGCTATGTGTCGGTTGCCGCCCCGATCTGGGATCGGGACGGCAATCTCCAGTTCGCGATTAGTTTGATCGGTACGCCAGCCACGCTCGATACCGATACTGATGGCAAGGCGATCAAGGCTCTCCTCGACAGCTCGGTTCGCGCGACGGTGGCACTTGGCGGCAAAGTATCGCGACCGATTGGTTAAAGAACGATTGCTCGCCGTTCTCAGGCGGCGGCGTTCAAGACAATCGAATTGAACGCATCGGGCGCTTCCAGTTTTGGCATATGCCCAATGCCATCGAGCAAATGCAAGGTTGAACGACGCGCGGCCTCGTGTATGGGCCGCGCGTGCTCCTCCATAGGCGCGATGCGATCCATGTTGCCGATCACGATGGAGACCGGCGCTTCCACTGAGGCAATCACTGCGGGCGTATAAGCAGAAAACAGCATGTCGACAGCGTGTTCCCAGCCGGTTGTCGTTACCGCGTCGCGCAGCGTCGCGACAAGCGCGCGAACCTGTGGGCCTGCATGAGGGGCAAGCAGGGCGTCGACTACCGCGGCTCGCGCTTCCGGCGATTGGGGTGTTGCGCTTCGCATCAGTGCTTCCCTGGCGGGGGCACGCTGCGCAGGCGCGAGGTGACCGCGAGCCACGTTTGGCGCGCTCAGTACGAGAGCGTGCGTGGCGCTCGCGTACTGCACTGCAAATGTCGTCGCGATCACGCTGCCCCAGGAGCTTCCGACGATGGTTGCGCGCGCGATGCCCAGCGCCGTCATCAAGGCCATGAGGGCGGCGGCGTAGTCCGCCGCGCGCGGCTTGGCGATTGCGAAAGGGCTGCTCGATCCGTAGCCCGGCGCATTCCACGCAATCACGCGATGGTGCGCGGCAAGCGCCGCGAGTTGCGCACGATAGCCTGCTGAACTCGATCCAATGCCGTGCAAAAGTACGACGGGCGGTGTGGCTTCGTCGCCTGCTGCGCGCCAGGAAAGCGTTCGGTCGCCGCCGAGCGTGTCGAGATCCAGCTGCACCTGCGCCAGCGGAGGCAACGCGGCTTGCAGCAAAAGGTAATCTGTATCGGTCATGATGGGGTGCGGTTCGGAGCCTTCAGATTGCGCACAGCGCTGCGGAGATTTCCTGCGCAGCGGCTTTGAGCGCGAGTGCGCAGGTGCCGCTGGGTGCCGCATCGAAATCGCCATCAGAGCCAATCGCGGTCAATGCAAGCACTGCCCGGCCATCCGGCGAAAGAATGGGCGCGCTGATCGCATTCGCCACTATGCCGTCGCCGTGAAACTGACCGGGGTGGCGTGTTGCGATGCCTGATTCCCTGACGGTTTCGAGCATTGCTGAAAACGATTCTGGATCAACGGATCCATCCGGATTGTCGCTGCGGTCGTGATCGCGCAATTCGGCGGCGACGAACCGTTCGATGGTTTCCGGTGGAAGAAAAGCGCCCAGTGCAAGTCCGGATGCCGAGGTTGTCGCAGGAAGCACCAACCCTAAAGGCAGGTCGGCGGCCAGTGGCGAGCTGGCGGTCTGCCACGCGATCACGGTAGGGCCGTAATTGCCCCATGCCACCAGCGCCAGCGTCTTGTCGAGCGTGCGCGCAAGGCGCAACATGCTGCGACTTGCCAGGCGCACCGCATGCGGCTGAGATTGCATCGCGCCTTGCGTTCCCACCGGCGCGTGGCCGCGATCGTGCGGATCGGCAACCAGATACTGGCCGCCGCCAAAGACCAATGGCCGCTTTGCGCTTTGGCGGATACGTTCGACGGCGCCAAGAAAAATCACGTGATCGCCGCCCGGATAGCACGACACCAGCTTGCACTCTAGCCACGCGCTGCAATCGCGCAGGATGGGAACGCCGTCGATTCCCGTGTCGTATTCGACGCCGGCGAACTTGTCCAGCGAGCGCGTTGCGAAATGATTGGCCAGGCCTTGCTGGTCTTCGGCCAGAACGTTGATCGCAAAGCGCCCCGAGTCGCGAAATGCCGCATGGCTTCCCGCAGCGCTCGCCTGGTTCCACAACACCAGGGGTGGATCCAGCGACACTGAGGAAAACGAATTGGCGGTCAGGCCATGCGTTTTCCCTTCGGCGTCGCGCGTGGTTATCACGGTCACGCCGGTGACGAAAGAGCCGAAAACGTCCCGCAACTGCCGCTTGTCGAAAGTGGCAAGCGCGGATTGCTCATGCTCAGATACGGCGCTCGTGCTCATGACGTCACCTTTTCCAGTTCGCCGAATGCCGGCATCACCGATTCATGGAAGAGGCCAACCGATGTGCGCGTCTCCTGCACCGACATGTCGCCGAACATGAACGTGCCGATCAGGTAGTTGAAGCCGCCATTGCTGGCTTGCTCAAGTAGCTTTTCGCGCACGGTTTCCGCGCGCCCGACTACGGCAAGGCCCGATTCGACGAGCGCTTCAAAGGCTTGCGGGAGCTTCTGGTTGACCGGCTCGGTGCCGTGCTTCTTCCAGAGCTTGAAGAAGTTCGGATAGAACACAGACCATGCGCGTGATCCGATCGCCATTGCCTCCTGGTCGGTTTCCGCCACGACGATGTAGCGATTCACGCCCATTAGCGGTTCGGCGGCAGCGGGATGCCGCCTCGCGAACTCTTCGCGATATTTGTCGGTGATCGCCTTGACCCGCCCAATCGGGCCGGCACACACAATATTCATCTTCTCCTGCGCGGGCCAGACGGTCGACTCGGGCGACGCCAGTGCATACCACGTCGGCGGCCGCGACTGGAGGGGCTTGATCTCGACGGGCAGATCCCTGAATTTCCAGAACTGGCCTTCGTAGTCGAGCGTATCCGAGCTGAGGAAGCGCTTCACGATTTCGTACGACTCGATATATCGAGCCTGTGCCGTGGCGGGATCGATGCCGAGCGCCTCGATTTCGTGTGGCGAGGCGCCGCGCCCGACGCCATATTCGAGGCGACCGCCGCTCAGGTGGTCGAGCATGCAGATTTCCTCGGCGAGGCGGATGGGATGATGAATCGGCAGGATATAGACGAGCGGCGACAGGCGCAGGCTGCGTGTGCGCTGTGCCGCGGCAGCCAGGAACACGCTCTGGGACGGACATGCGCTGAGCGTGGTCGCATGATGCTCGGACATGTGATAGGCATGGAAGCCGAGCTTGTCGTAAAGCTCGATGATTGTCAGTCTATCTTCGTACTGCTGATGAATTGGCAGGCCATTGCGGTCGTTCTGATCAAAAATTCCAAACTTCATGGCGGTTCCAGTAGTGAGTGAGCAGGGGGCTGGCTTGCAAACGTGCCGTGCCTAGGTCTTGCTGAAGACCTGAAAAATGTTTTCCTCGATGTCCTTGTAGGTGGCGACAAAGCCGTGAGGCCCCATGTCGCGCTGGCCGATCAACTGGCCACCTGCGGCAAGAATTCGCTCTTTCACTTCGTCTGGCGTCTCGCCTGCAACCTGGAAGACGGGCACGGCGCCCGTTGCGCCTGTCGCGGCTTCCCCGAAGGAGCTGAGTGCGAATGCGCTGCGCTGCAGGCGAAACTGCGTCCACTTGTTTGCGTCGCGAAACTGAACCGGCATTTCTAGCGCCGATTCGTAGAACCTGGATAGCCGTTCCATATCTTTTGCAACGATATAAACGGTCTGGATATCAGCTTCAGACATATCTAGTAGTCCATAATGATGTGAAGATAAAAGAGACCTTTTAAAGCCGGCGAGCGTCACGCCGTATTTTCTGGTTCAAGACCTAGTTCATCGCTCATGATCTTTCGAATCACATACTTCTGGATCTTTCCCGTCACCGTTGTCGGGAAGGCGTCGACGAAGCGGATATACCTGGGAACCTTGTAGTGCGCGATGCGTTGCTGGCAGAACTCGCGCACTGCCGCCTCGTCAAGCGTGGCGTCGGGCTTCCTGACGATCCATGCGCAGAGCTCCTCACCAAAATGCGTGTCAGGCACGCCCACCACCTGGACGTCGAGCACGCCAGGGCAGGTATAAAGAAATTCTTCGATTTCGCGCGGATAAAGGTTTTCGCCGCCCCGGATCACCATGTCCTTGATCCGCCCGACGATGTTCACGAAGCCGTCCTCATCCATCCTGGCCAGGTCGCCGGTGTGCATCCATCCCGCTGCGTCGATGGCTTCTTTCGTCCGGTCTTCCTGGTTCCAGTAGCCGAGCATGACCGAATAGCCGCGCGTGCAAAGCTCGCCGCTTTCGCCACGCGCCACGGTTTCACCGCTGACCTGATCGACGATCTTGATTTCCAGATGCGGCAGCACCTGGCCGACCGTCGTGACGCGCTTGTCGAGCGACGTGTCCGTCGTGCTCTGGCAACTCACCGGGCTGGTTTCCGTCATGCCATAGGCAATCGTGATTTCCCGCAGATGCATTTCGTCCACCACGCGGCGCATGATTTCGATTGGGCAGGGCGAGCCCGCCATGATGCCGGTGCGCAGCGTGCTCTTGTCGAAGACTGCAAAGCGGGGATGATTCAACACGGCGATAAACATGGTCGGCACCCCGAGCAGTGCGGTGCATTGTTCTGCCTGCACGGCTTCAAGAACGGCCTCGGCATCGAATCGCGTCGAGGGATAGACGATGGTCGACCCGTGCGTAAGCGCCGCCAGGTTGCCCATGACCATGCCGAAGCAGTGATACATCGGCACGGGCACGCAAACACGGTCGGTTTGCGCGAGCTTCATGCATTCGCCCACGAAATAGCCGTTGTTCAGAATATTGCGGTGACTGAGCGTCGCGGCCTTGGGCAGCCCCGTCGTCCCGCTGGTGAACTGGATATTGACGGCGTCGTCCGGGCGCAGGGTGTGGCGAACTTCCTTTAGCCGGGCGTGGCCAGCAGCCGTGAACCCGAAAAGGCTTGAGAAGCGCTGCGCGCCGGGTTCGTCCGGCTCGTCGCCTTGATCGATCCACCAGATCGTTTCGAGCATCGGCAGGCGCGCGCGCCCTAACGCTCGCAACATGTTCAGGTACTCGCTCGACCGGTACTGAACCATCGTCACGATTGCCTTGCATCCCGCCAGGTTCAGCGCATGTTCGAGCTCCGCCACGCGATATGCCGGGTTGATATTCACGAGAATCAGGCCGGCTTTTGCTGTGGCCAGTTGCATCAGCAGCCAGGCGACATTGGTGTGCGACCAGATGCCAATCCGGTCTCCCGGTTTCAACCCCGAGGCGAGCAGCCCGGCCGCCAGATCGTCGGTTTTTTGCCGCAATTCGCCGTAGCTCAACCGGATGTTTTCGTGCCGGCTGATGACGGCAACCTGCTCGCTCATCTGCCCGGCGACTTCGTCGAAGAAGTCGCCAATCGTCTGATGGATAAGCGGTTTCGCGCGTGTTCCGCGCTCGTACGAAAGCGAAGTCACGATGTCTCCTGAGGTTCTTGTATTCAACAATAGTGAATGCGTGCAAGATTGTTGTATATTAGGATGCGCTTTCCGACGTGTCAATCCGCTTTTCGGCTGATGGGGTTTGTCGAGTCGCGTCGAACCCGCCATGGCATTCGACCAGCTGAGCGCAACGCTCACGCGTCGTGACGACGACCGTATCGTCGAATTGATATGGATAACGAATTAAATGACGAGGGGGTTCAACCCGCCACGCTGAAGATGGCTGGAACGCTGGCGGATCGGCCGACGTCCGCGTTACCCAGGAGAAAACAGCGTGTATAGACCGCCTCGGCGGCCGCTCGCTCGGCCTGTTGACGTGCTATGGCTCCCACTGGCAATTGAGCTTCTCGAAGCCCGACACCAGCGCGTCCAGTAGATGACGAACCGCCGGAACCATGCCGCGGCGGGAAGGAAAAATCGCATGCACGAGACCGGCTTCGGTGGCAACGTCCGGCAGAAGGTGCAGAAGTTGACCTCCCCGAATGTCCATGTCGACCAGTTCGCGCGGCAGCAGGGCGACGCCCAGGCCTTTCAGGGCGGCAATGCGCAGGCTCGCCAGATCGTCGGTTGCCAGGCGCGGCCGGTGGATCCAGGCCGCTGGCTTGCCATCCACATCGGCGAAGTTCCACACGAACCGCTCGCTGCTGCTCGTCAACGCGAGTGTGGGCCACGCTGCGAGCGCTTCAAGAGACTGTGGCGTGGCATGGCGCGCGGCCAGTGCTGGGCTGGCAACGAGAATCCGGGTGGAAAGCCCGAGCGGGCGCACCGCAAGATCGGTATTTTCGAGCGGAGGAATACGCACGCGGATGGCGAAATCCAGTCCTTCTTCGACAACATCCACGCGCCGATTGGTGGCGTCGACGAATACCTGAACCTCGGGATTGTCTTCGATGTACTGGGCGATCATCGCCGCAATGCCCGAACTCAACAGTCCAACCGGACAACTGACCCGTATTGTTCCTTGTGGCTTTGAGCGCGTTTGGTCGACGATGTCCTTGGCGGCTTTCGATTCGGCTACCAGTGCGACACAATGTTGATGAAAGCGTCGCCCGATTTCCGTCAAGGAGAGGCTGCGGCTGGTGCGATTGAGCAGCCGTACGCCCAGTTCCTCTTCAAGTGCGCGAACCCGCCGGCTGAGCTTCGAGGTCTGCAGGCCAAGCGCGTTGGCCGCTGCCGTGAAGCTTCCATGCTCCACGATTTCCACAAAGATCCGAAGATCGTTGAGATCGGTGATCTGATCCATAGTCGCGCTCTCGCTGGTCGTTCTGACGTTCTATCACGCGCAACGTTGCATTGCAAATGGGGAGATTGGCGCGCCATCGTTGCGGATTTAGTATGGCGCAACTGACCGAAAGCGGATTTTTCAGCAACTGCCAAACAACTACGCGCCATCGATCCGATGGCCGTAGCGCGCGGCAGAAGCGACGGATTCGCCGATTGGAAAGCCTGATGGTTCGGTATCCTGATTGAAATGTTTTTTGCGCAACTGGCGATGGTGGCGGCCGGCGCGATTCCCTATCCTGGTCCACCAATGTGAACGCTTTTAAGGAGATCGTCATGGAACGATACAAGTTTATTCCGCTGTTGGGCCGCATCCTGCTGGGCGCGCCTTTTGTCATGAGCGGACTCGGCAAGCTCGGCGCTTATGCGGCAACCGTGGGCTACATCAAGGCCGTTGGCCTTCCTTTGCCGCCGCTTGCTTTTGCATTGTCGGTCGTGGTCGAGCTGGGCGGCGGGTTGTTGCTCATCTCGGGTTACCGCGTGCGTCCCCTGGCGGTCGTGATGGCCCTGTTCTGTCTCGCGACTGCGGTGTTCTTCCACAACAATTTCGCAGACCAGAACCAGATGATTCACTTTCTGAAGAACGTCATGATGGCGGGCGGCCTGCTACAGATCGCTTACTTTGGTGCGGGTGCGTATAGCCTCGACCAGCGCCTGGGCCGTGGCGGCCAGGGGCTGACGTCGGCCAGTGCGACCTGATCTTTCATGACGGGCCGCCCGTGCAGTTCGACGGGCGGCCCGTTCAATTGACATCGGCCTGAAATGCCCTGGCTACACGTCGCGGCGCATCGATTCAACCCTGACGAGATTGTGCACAGACAACGGCCCGCCAGGGATCTGAAAGAGCTCGTCGCCGTCTGCCAGCGAACCCAGGTCAATGCCAAAGAAGTCGATCTGTTCGATCAGCTTTCCGACAGCCGCCTTCGCATTTGCATCATCTCCCGCGAAGAACAGCACGCGTTGTCCGCCCCCGGCTTGCGGGTTGTCGGAGATGAGGTGTGCCGGAAGATGGTTGAACGCCTTCACGACACGGGCGCCAGGGACGAGATCCGTGAATATCTCGCTCGACGTTCGGCCGTGCAATTCGGCAGGCTTGAATAGCGGAGCCTCGATCGGGTTGTTTGCATCGATCACGATGCGACCGTCAAATCCTGGCAATCCGGACAGGGCCGACGGCAGCTTCGACCAGTTCACCGCGACGAGCACGATATCCTGCGCCGCGGCTTGTTCGCGGGTTCCTGGCGTGATCGAGGGGCCGAGTTCGCGGGCGAGATCCACGAGCGAAGCGGGGCCGCGACTGTTCGAGATGATGGCCTTGAGGCCCTTGCGGGCAAGCGCCCGTGCGAACGCAGACCCAATGGCGCCTGCGCCGATGATACCGATGGTGGTCATAAAGATTGTTCCAGATAAAGGCGATGGATCGAATGAAAAGGGCGGCGACTGGGCCGGCGAGCCAGGCATGAAACGTCGGCCACGCAGGTCGCGCCGTGAACAGATGTTGCCGCTTTTATGACTCGACGATTAGCCGGTGATCGTTTGAATGATTTTCAAGTGATGCTTTAAATCTCGAACATGGAAACCCTCGCCAATCTTGAATCGTTCGCCCGCAGTGCCGAGGCGGGTAGCTTCTCGGCCGCGGCGCGGCGACTTGGATTGACACCTGCCGCGGTCAGTCGAAACGTTGCGCTTCTGGAAAGCAACCTGGGCGTACGACTCTTCCTGCGATCCACGCGCAAGCTCACGCTGACCGAGGCAGGGGAGCGCTTCCTGGTGGAGATGGGCGGCAATCTGGAGGCGTTGCAGGCAGCCATTGCATCAGTCTCGCTGGGCCGTGGCGAGCCAGCCGGAGTACTGAAGGTCAGCCTGCCGCCAACGATTGGGACTGCATACGTCTTGCCGCTGTTGCCGGCGTTTCTCGCGAGCAATCCGCTGGTACGTATCGATTGGCATTTTGACAACCGCCAGGTTGACCTGATCGGAGAGGGATATGATGCGGCGCTTGGCGGCGGGTTCGATCTCGCATCGGGTGTCGTGTCGCGCGCGCTGGCGCCTGCGCATCTCGTTGCCGTTGCTTCGCCAGCCTACATGGCTGGCCGTGAGCCGCCGGTAGACCCCGGCCATCTCGCGCGATTCGATGGCATCGTGATGCGTTCGAGCCGTACGGGGCGCGTGCAGCAACGGACGATGCGCAATACAGCGGGCAACGAAATGCTCCCGCACCTTCGCGAGACCATCGTGCTCAATGACCCAGCAGCGATGCGTGAAGCGGCGATGCTCGGATTGGGCGTTGCGTTGCTGGCCTTGTCGGACGTGCGCCCGTCAATCGAGCGCGGCGAACTCACGCGCCTGCTGCCACGCTGGTACGTGGATGCCGGGTCGATTTCGATTTACTACGCAACGCGTGCATTGTTGCCGGCCAAAACACGCGTGTTTATCGACTTCGTTGCTGGGGCGTTTGAGCGTGGGCGGCTCGCGGAAAGATTTGCGGCAAACAGCGAATGAGTTGAGCATCAATTAGAGGTGCGTGCCCGTGCTGCTGGTTCACACGTCCCGCCTGTCGGCGGCATCCTCGGCCAGCACCGAACGCGAGGTATCGCCCAGCAGATATCGGGCACCGCTCCCGCGCCGACGGGCAGCGTCGTCCGGGTTGTAGAGCGAGCAGGCCGTCAGTGACAGGCAGCCACAACCCACACAGGACGCAAGTTGATCGCGCAATGCGATAAGTCCGTCTATGCGCTCCTGAAGCAGAGGTTGCCACGCGCGCGAAAGGCGCTCCCAGTCGCGTTTGGTCGGCGTGCGCTGGCCGGGCAGCGTTTCGAGCACGGATCGGATCTCCGAAAGATTGAGTCCCACCGCTTGCGCCGCACGGATAAACCCGACCCGGCGCAGCGTCTCCCTTCGATACTGCCGTTGACCGCCTGCCGTTCGGGTACTGCTGATCAGCCCTTGCTCTTCATAGAAACGGATCGCACTCGCCGCCACTCCCGAGCGCTTCGCTAGTTCTCCAATGCTAATGGCCGACTCGTTCATGGCACTCCCGTGCGTTTTCGCTTGACCTCAAGTTTACTTGAACTTTCACAATGAGCGCTCCTTCGTTGGATTGCGGACGGCACCATGCCCATTGACTCTGTTCACATCAAACTGCGCGAGCTTCTGGACGCAAACGCACGTTTTGACCTTTCGGCGCGCGGTACGACCAACCATTGTCCGATGGCGCTGGTGGCACTGGCCAGAATGGGGGCTTCGCCAGACCGGTTGCAGGCGTTTTTTGACATGTGGGAACGGAAGTACGCGTTGAGCGCGCCGCCGGTCGCCAGCATCATCGCTCGTCACGAGTGGAGCGGCTACCTGGGCGAACGCGCCGCATTCGGCGCGTTGCGCCTTTGTTTTCTCGACTGGATTGTCGATGCCGGAGCCGTGGCGGTGATAACCGAGGTGCTACGGGAGGTTCCCTTCGCGCCTGCCACGGAGGCATTTCATGCGCTTATCCGGCTCGCTTACGGCATTCAGGCCGGGCATGCTGGCGAGATTGCGTCGGGCCTTGCCTCGCTGGTTTCGTCGCATCTGCCGATTGCCGTCAGCCTGGACGAAAGGCGCACCGCGCAAAGTGCCGGTGCCGGATTCGATCGCGTCTCCAGGGCGGTGAGCGGCCTCACGCTCCCGACTGGGTCGATTGTGGCGCGTTTGCGTGCAGTGGCAACCGATCCGCGCTTTGGCGAAGCCCTGCTTGCGCCTCCTGCCAGCGTGGCTTTGCTGGACGAACTGGCGCGGGCGACCATAGGGGCGTACTGGCGCAAGCCGGATTTCACGCTGCTTCACACGGTAACGGCAACGAGCGCTGCCCGAATCGTCTTTGCCCAGGTTCCCGATAGCCTGATGAAGCCGTTGCTCGCGCAATTGTGGGTTGCGCTATGTGCGGCGGTTGCAACGGTCGGCTGGCCCGATGCTGAAGTAGCAGACGTCCCGGTTCCCACGCTCGACTGGAGCGACGTGTGCCGTATGGCGGTCGCTTCCGACGACGATCACGTGATCAAAATGGCCTACACGTGTCTTTGCGAAAATCGACGCGACCCATCGCCGCTTTACCTGGCGACGGCCGCAAGGCTGGTGTCGTAGTGTACTTGCGTTGAGCGTTCCACTGCGACTGCAAGCGCATATTGTTTCAGCAGGGCCTTCACGCTGTGGAGGGGAGTCTCTCCAGTGCGTCGCCAAGATACTGCGCGAACGCTCGCACGCGTGCACTCATGTCTGCGCGTGACGGATAGACAAGGTAGAGGCCTTGCTGGGTGGCGGCCGGCGCAGGTGAATCGATTTCGACCAGTGTTCCCGCCGCGACCGCGTCCGCGCATAGATGAGCGGGCAGGGTCGCCACACCTGCACCCCGTATCGCCAGTTCCATTAGCAGACCGAAGCTGTTTGCCTTGACGCGCGCGTGGGCGCATTCGGGACGATCGGCAAGCGGGGAGAACGCCAGCGACGAGTGCCGTGCGAATGCGTCGGGCGTCGTCGCATTGTGGTCAGGCGCGTCGTCGTTGCCGCGAGCCCCTTTGCGCTGTGCCAGCCATGTGGGGCTGGCGAACTGCGCCATGCGAAAACCTGCGATGCGTCGCGCAACCGTGTCGTTGCCGCCTGGGTTGCCGCCCCGGATGGCAAGGTCGAACCGTTCGTCGATGAAGTCCACGATGCTGTTGCTGGCGTGCACGTCGATGCGCACGCGCGAATGTGCTTCCATGAAAGCGGCGATGGCGTCGGCGAGCACGCAGTCCGGGAAGTCGAGCGGCACGCTCAGGCGGATCGTGCCGGACAACGTTGCGCTTTCTGCGAGCCCACGATTCTCCGCGTCGCGCAATGTCGCGATGGCGCCGCCTACGCTTGCGTACCAGGCCTCGCCGTCATCGGTCAGTGCGAGTCTGCGCGTCGATCGCCGCAGTAGCCGCACACCGAGCCGCGCTTCCAGGGCGGCCACGCGCGCACTCACCGTCGAGCGCGGCACGCCGAGTTCGCGTGCGGCAGCGGCGAACGAGCCGCAATCCACGACGGCCACGAAGGCCAGAGAGCCGTTGATATCCATTGTCCATCTCGTTGGCGGGAGCCGCCATTCTAGCGGTCTTATCGAAGGTCGCGAGCAGGCGCAGACTGATGCATCCTCAACACACGCGCTCTACCGTTCATGAAAACAAACACTTTTACGCCATCGGACGTGCTTTCATTCGCCAATATGCAGACTCGGGTGATTATGGGCACGACGGACGCCGACGCGCCGTACACTGTCATGGAGATGCGGGTTGGTGCGGGCGGCGGTGCGCCAGCTCATCGCTCGCTGGACGAGGACAAGACCTTTGTCTTGCTCGACGGCGCGCTTGACTTTCGAACCGGCGACGTTGTGCAGCGGGTGTCAGCGGGCGAGGTGGTCACGGTCGCGCGTGGCGACGTCCACGGCTTCACGAATGTCGAGGACGTTGAAGCACGCATGCTGCTGGTCGCCGCGCCCGCGCGCCACGACGCATTCTTTCGCGCGATGGCGGCATTGCCGCTGCCGCACGATATCGAAGCAGTGCGGCGCATCTGCGAGCGGTATCGGCAGGTTATCGTCGGGATGTGAGTGTCGGGTAACGAGGCTTGCTGAATCAGCGAACGGCGGGAAATCGATACGTCACGAAGTGCTCATCTTCTGAAACGACCGACAAGCCGAGCTTTTGATAGAAGCGTATCGCCCCCTTGATTGCACAAGAAACATGACAGGGTTAGCGGTCGGCCAGAATCGGAAAAGCGCGCCATCAGCATATGCATGACGCGTTGACCGATCCCTCGGCCCCGATATTCCGGTTGCAGAAGCAGAAGCGACAAGTGAACGCGTTCGGCTTCGTCCTTGAGTGACAGATATCCTGTCGCTAACGATCCGACGTTTATCGAAATGAAGTCAAGGTATGAGGCATTGAATCTCTCTCGCTGAAAGTCCTCGTCCCATCCGAATGTGGACTCTATATATTGACGAAGAGAAAGCTCGTAAAGGGAAAACAGCGCGTGCTTATCAATAGCGCTATTGGGTATCTGGCTCAAGGTGATAACGTCATCGTCAGACGTAATCGGTTGCTTGATATTCATGATGTCTGGATGCCTGGCTCAACCGGTAAGGTCAATGCGAAACCTGAGAGATTCTGCAAATCCATAGGCAGATGTCTTTCTGAAACGCTCGATCAATACGCCGTTGCATGCCACGATCACGCTCTGCGAGGCGACATTGTCCGGATCGACGGTGAGCTCCACGTATGGCAGGCCTCGTAGCCGTGCTTCGCCCAGCATCATATTGAGCGCCTGTTTCGCATAGCCGCGGCCTCTCTTCCACGGTACGACTGAGAAACCGATATGCCCCAGAACATAGGATGGCAATTCAGCCGTTCCCGCTTGCCAACGAAAGCCGATTGCGCCGCTCATTGCACCGTCCCAGATCCAGCGGACAATGCTGGGGAGTCGCGCGACGGTCGAGCCGTCCGGTAAGGGAATCGGCGCGCCGGATGCAGTCGGGTCGTCCAGTTCCGCAACAAATCGCTCAGCGTCAACGGCTATGGCCTGAAGTTGTTCGCGTGCAGCGATCTCCTTACGGACATTGTCCGGCGACCATCCGGATTCAAGCGCTGAAACATAGCCTGGCAGCAACGCGGTCGCAGGTTTCAACAGTTCAATTGTGCTCATGCTGTTGGGGGCGTGACTCGGAGCATTGATTGTCCACCAATTCAGGAAGTAACGCAGGGCGATTCAAAATTGTCCGGCGGCGTATCACGCAACAGGCCTATCTCCATTCGACGTGACCTTTTTGCCCATCTCAAACGCACGAATCTCGTAGCCCAGTTCCCGATACAAATGGACTGCGCTTTCATTGAATGCCCACACGGTCAACCTGATGTCGTTGGCGCCTTTTTCCCGCGCCCATTCTTCTGCGAGTGTCATCAGCGCACTCCCGACGCCGCGTCCCCGTACCCGTTCCAGCACCGCGATCGAGCCAATGCGCCCGACGATCGACGGCTGCAACAATGGACTGACTGGTTGAACCACTTGAACAGTGATAAAGCCGACCGCAGTCCCACCATGCTCGGCAAGAAACGTAGCCCGATCTTCTCCCTCCACGCTGGAGAGCCAGTGCGGCTTGTCTCGTGCGATCTCCGCTGTGGCGTCAGCGTAGATATCGGGACGTGCCTGGTGGTGGAGTGCATTCAGGATTTGCCCCAGTTCGCAGACAGTCAAAATGTCGTCGATGTTTGCGCGTCGATAGCTGATCGGCTCGGTCATCGTTGGCTCCTGGCAAAGGAAAATGAAAAAGGCGCCATAGGCGCCTTGGTCGTTGCAGAGGGAGGTGAACCGGTGAGGTCGAATTCCCTGCTATGAATATAACGAGCCACGGCGCAGTGATTGGCGGCCGTGATGATGAAATTCGTAGCGGGCGTTCTGGAGTTCCATGCGGTGATGTTGGCACATCAATTTAAATTTGGGAACTGGCGCCGACCGACCCATGCGCCTTGCATTGAATGGCATAAAAAAGGCGGCCACAAGAGCCGCCCTTTATGACCGACGCCTGGGCTACCTGAAGCTCAATGCGGTGCCGACCACCCCTTATAGCTGCCAACGTTGTCGCGGGTGACAAGCTGAGGCGTCATCTGGATCAGCGGATTGGCGGGCTTTTTGCCATTCATGATGTCGTAGCCGACCGAGACCGCCGTTTGCGCCATCTTCCACGGATCCTGGCTCGCCGAAGCCTGCACCAGCGTATCCGTCTTGAGCGCCGACTCGATATCGGGCGCACCGTCCACCGACGTAATCACGATATTGGCGCGATGCAGCTGCTTCGCCGCCAGGTCGCTGCCCACGGCCTGCGGGTCGTTGATGGTGAACACGCCGGCCACTTGCGGGAAGCGCGTGAGATAGCCCTGCATCGCATTCATGCCGCCCTCACGCGAGCCTTTGCCATCCTGGTCGTCGGAGAGCACCTTGATGCCCGGCGATTTCGCCAGCACCTGCTTGCAGCCGTTCACGCGATCGATCACGGCCGACACTTGCGGGCCGTTCTCGATGATGACGTTGCCCTTGCCGTTGATCTTCTTCGCCAGGTATTCGCACGAAATGGCACCGGCCTTGACGTTGTCGGTCTGCACCGTGGCGTCCGCGCCCGCCGCGCTCACGTCCACGGCCACCACCACGATGCCTGCTGCGCGCGCCTTGCGCACGGCCGGTTCGATCGCCTTGGGATCGGACGCGTTCAAGAGAATCATGTCGACGTGCGCCGAAATGAAGTTGTCGATCTGCGTGAACTGCTTGTTCAGGTCGTAATCGGCGGATACAGCCGTCACTTTGGCATTCGGGTTGATCTGCTTGGCCTTGGCTTCGGCACCCTGCACGATGGTCACGAAGTAAGGATTGCCAAGCGAACCCACGGTGATGCCAATGGACTTGAGCTGCTTGTCGGCGGCATGCGCGCCCTGGAGCGCGAATCCCATTGTCAGTGCGGCAGCGGCGAGCAGAGTCTTTTTCTTGAACATGAACATGTCTCCAGAGAGGTCCTGTTGGTGTCGTGCAGGGCGGGCGCAGGAGGACCGCTTGCGCCCGCGGTTTTAATTGCGTACTGAAGCGAATCAGGTGCGAGCCGAACCGCGCTGGCGATAGCGGTCGAGCGCCACGGCGCCGACGATCACAAGGCCCTTGATGATGTATTGCCAGATATCCGATACGCCCAGCAGCACGAGGCCGTTGGTGAGCACAGCGATGATGAGTGCGCCGATCAGCGTACCGACGATCGAACCTACGCCGCCCACGAAACTCGTGCCGCCCAGGATCACCGCCGCGATGGCGTCAAGCTCGTACGACTGGCCCAGTTGCAGGCCGTTGGCCGCGTAGAGGCGCGCCGCCGACATCACCGCGCCGAGCCCCGCGAGCAGGCCCGAGACCGCGTAGACGAACATTTCGATGGCCCAGACCTTGATGCCCGAGAGGCGCGCCGCTTCCGGATTGCCGCCCACCGAATAGATATGCAGGCCCAGCACGGTACGGCGCAGCACGAACCACGAGGCGGCCACCACGACGAGCGCGATGATGACGAGCCAGGGCACGCCGAGCACAGAGCCGTTGCCGATGAAGGCGAACGACAGTTGCGGGTTGAAGATCGTGGTGTCGTGGCCCATCAGGCGCGCGATGCCGCGCACCGCTGTGAGCGAGCCGAGCGTGACGATGAACGGCGGCAGGCGCAACAGCGAAATCAGCGCGCCGTTGATGACGCCGAAGCCCAGGCCCACGCCCAGCGCAGCCGGAATGCCGAGCCAGCCCATGCCCACGATGGTGGAGCCGAGCATCGCGGCCACGGCGGCGGCGGCGAGAATCGAACCCACGGAAAGATCGATGCCGCCCGTGAGAATCACGAAGGTCATGCCCGCGGCCAGCACGATATTGATCGACGCCTGCTGCGTCACGATCGAGAGGTTCTCGAAAGTGAAGAAGCCGTCGTTGAGCAGGCCAAAGCCGATGCACAGCAGCACCAGCACCGGCAACATGCCCGCCGTGCGCATGATGGATTTCATACGTGCGCGATGACCGTCGATGGCCTGGCTGCGCGTCTGCTGCGTACCTTGCGCGGCCGGTGCGGCGTTGGCCGCGCCGCCGTGGCGGGGAAGAATGCTTTTCATGATCTCGTGCTCCTCAATATCTCTTCGACGGATGCGTCTGGTGTGCGTCTTCTGTGCGTTGTCTGTGCGTCGGTAATGCGTGCGTCTCGTTGCCGGATTGCCTGTATCAGGCGGCCTCGTCCAGCGCGCCCTGCGAGCCGGTGGCGAGTTCGATGATGGCTTCCTGGCTGATGGGCTTGCCGGTATAGCCGCCCAGTTCCCCGGCGAACTCGCCTTCGCGCATGACGAGCACGCGGTCAGCCACGCCGATGATTTCGGGCAGCTCGCTCGAAATCACGATGATGCCCACGCCGGTCTTTGCGAGGTCGTTGATGATGCGGTAGATCTCCGACTTCGCGCCGATATCGACGCCCCGGGTCGGCTCATCGAGGATCAGCACGCGCGGCTTCGTTTCCAGCAGGCGCGAGAGCAGCACCTTCTGCTGGTTGCCGCCCGAGAGCGCGCCCACGTTCACGCGCGGGCTGGGCACGCGAATCGACAAGGCGCGAATCGAGTCCTTCGCACGCGCCGACCCGCGAGCGAGGTCGAGCACGCCAAAGCGCGCATCGCGTCCCGCTACGGCGACGTTGATGTTGTCGCGCACGCTCATGTCGAGAAAGAGCCCTTGATGCTTGCGGTCTTCGGTCAGGTAGACGAGGCCCGCTTCGATCGCGTCGCGCGGCGTGTGCACGGCGAGCGTGCGGCCGTCGATGGCGATTTCGCCGCGTGCGCGCGGCTCCGCGCCAAAGATCAGGCGCGCGAGTTCCGTGCGGCCCGCGCCCACCAGGCCCGCGATGCCGAGGACTTCGCCCGCGTGCAGGTCGAGGCTGCAGCCGCGCACGCGCTTGTCGTCGGCGACGTCACGCACGGTGAGCACCACCTTGCCCGGATCGTAAGGCGCGTGGGCCTTTTTGTAGAACCCCGAAATATCGCGGCCCACCATCATGCCGACGAGGCTTTCCGCGCTCAGTTCCTCGCGCATCAGCGTGCCGACATAGCTGCCGTCGCGCAGCACCGACACACGGTCGGACAGCTCGTAAATTTCGGCCATGCGATGGCTGATGTAGATGATCGCAAGACCTTCTTCGCGCAGTTGCAGGATCAGCTTGAACAGGCGCTCCGTTTCGCGCGAGGAGAGCGGCGTGGTCGGCTCGTCCATCACGATGATGCGCGCTTCCGTATGCACGGCGCGAGCGATTTCCACGAGCTGTCTTTCTGCAATCGAGAGCGAGCCCACCAGCGTGGTCGGCCCGAACGTCGCGCCCAGGCGCATGAGCACGTCCGCGCAGCCGCGTTCCATGGCCGCGCGATCGACTACGCCGAAGACGCGGCCGCCTTTACGCAGCTCGCGGCCCGCGTAGATGTTTTCGGCCACGCTCAGGTTGGGCGCGAGGCTCAGTTCCTGATAGATCACGGCCACGCCCAGGTCGCGCGCGGCCAGCGGCCCGTCGATCACCACCGCCTTGCCGTCGAGCAGGATTTCGCCGCCGGGATCGGCCTGATAGGCGCCCGAGAGAATCTTCATGAGCGTGGACTTGCCCGCGCCGTTCTCGCCCATCAGCGAATGGATTTCGCCGGGCCAGACCGACAGGCGCACGTTGTCGAGCGCGCGCACGCCGGGAAAGGTCTTGCTGATGCCCCGCATTTCCAGCAGCGGGGGCGTCGACTCAGAGCGCGACATGGCTCACCTCCTGGGCTTGCGCCTGCAATTGCGTTGGGTTCTGCGACGTTTGCGTCGATGCGGCGGCGCCCATCAAAATGCCCGCGCGCGGCGAAAAATTGAAGAACATCGGCAAGGTGGCTGCGCCAAGCGCGCCCGCATCGGGGCCGAAAGTGCCGCGCACCAGCTCGGGCGTGCCGCGCGCCTCGGGCGCCGTCGCGGCGACGGCCACGCGCAGGCGCTCCATGAGCGTGTCGATGAGGCCCGCGTCGACGTCGGCGTCGAGCACCACGGTGGGCACGTCGAGCACGCACAGCGCCGAGCGCAGCGCGGGCGCGAGCGCATCGATGCAGTCGTCGAGCCACTCTTCGACGGCGGGATGGCCGCTGGCGATATGGCCTTCGATATCGGCGCGGCTTTCGACGCGCGCGCCGCGATATTGGAGGTGGCGGCGCAGCGCGATCAGCGAGGCGCGCGAGAGCAGGATGTCCCACTTGCCGTCGGGCTGGTACGCCGAGGGCAGCGTGCTGGGCGGCACCGGCATGACGGCGAAATCACCCGCGTTGCCCGTCAGGCCCCGCACGCAGTCGCCGTCGACGGCAATGCCGCCGCCGATGGCCGGGCCCAGGAAGAGATACAGGAAATCGTCGCGCTGACGCCCGCAGCCGTAGAAGATCTCGGCGATGGCGGCGGCGTTGCCGTCGTTCTCGCTGAACACGGGCAGGGCGAGCGCACGGCCCAGTTCGCCCGCGAAATCGACTTCGCTCCAGACGCGGAAGGTGTCGGTGGGCAGGCCCAGTTCGCGCAACCAGCTGCCGAGGTTATACGGCTGCGCCACGCCGATGCCGGCCAGGCGCTTGCGTTCGTCCTTGCTCAGCAATCCTGACAGTTCGCCGATGTCGCGCTGGACGATCTGCTGGGCTTCGGCTGGGCTCGGCAGCAGCATGTCGTGCGAGCGGCGCTCGATCATCTGGCCCGCGAAGTTCACGAGCACGGTTTCGATATTCGTCCGGTCGAGCCGCACGCCGATGGCGAACGCACCGCGCGGCGAGAGCCGCAGCAGCGAGGCGGGCTGGCCGCGGCCGCCGTCCAGACGCCGCCCGCTCAGCTCGATCAGTCCGCTCTGGATCAGCGACGTGATGATGCTGCCCACTGCCGTGCTGGTGAGATTCGCAAGGCGGGCGAGATCGGCCTTCGAGGCTTCGCCGGCGCGCCGCAGCGCCTGCAGCAGCAGGCGCTCGTTGAAGCGGCGAACATTGGCCGAATTGCTGCCCTGGCCCACATGCGGACTTCTCACGCGTCTCCTCCGTTTGCGTCGCCCTGGCCGAACGGCCGGTTGCTGTCTTACTGCTGCGTCGGCGACTAAATAAATCAAGTTGATTTATTTAATGACGGAAAGCGTTCCGTGTCAGCCTGGGGAAATCCCGGCGATGATCGGGTTTTCATCTTGCTGGGCGGCGCGCGCGCGTCACGACGCGATGCCGCGCGCTATGCTTACTGCCGCTTTCGTATCCGATACAGGGCGCATTTTCCGGCGCGTCTTTCTATATAGCGAGTTCTCTGGCGGGTTCTCTGGCGGGTTTTCTGGAGTACGCACTACATGGCATATCTGCTGCTCATCAGCGAGCCGCGCGGTCAGCGCGAGTCGCGCACACAAGCCGAAGGCGAGGCGCTCTACGCGCAGATGGTGCAATTCGCCGCCGAACTCGACGCGCGCGGCGTGCTGCTGGAGGTGCAATCGCTGGTCTCCGACGCCGACGCCGCGCGCGTGGAGGTGCGAGAAGGGCGCACGAGCGTGCTCGACGGGCCGTTCTCGGAGGCAAAGGAAATGATAGGCGGCTTTTTCCTGCTCGATTGCGCAACACGCGAAGAGGCGCTGGCATTCGCGCGCGCCTGCCCGGCGGCGCAATGGGCGAGCGTCGAGGTTCGAGAAACCGGGCCCTGCTTTCGTTAAGCCTTCACGCCTGGTGGTTTCCCTAGGAACGAAAAAAATCGTCGAAGCGTGTCGATTTGCGTGAGCGTCGCGCGTCGTATCCATGAGCGCATCGATCGATGCCGCTTTCTATCGGGATGTTCCGCGGATGATTCGCAGATGTTCCGCGGATGATCCGCACAAACCAGGCAAACAGGAGAACGCAATGCGATTCATGATCATGGTGCGCGCCAACGCCCTGAGCGAAGCGGGCGAGCAGCCCGCGGACGAAACGATCTTCGCCGACATGGCGAGCTATCACGAGGAACTGGCGCGCGCGGGCGTGTTGCTCGACGCGTCGGGCCTGCAGCCCAGTTCGAAGGGATTTCGCGTGAGCTACAAGGACGGCAAGCCCACTATCGTCGATGGCCCGTACGCGGAAACCAAGGAACTGATCGCGGGCTATACGTTGATCCAGGTGCGCTCGCGCGATGAAGCGCTCGAATGGGCGCGGCGCTTTCCTGCGCCGTTCGGCAAGCAGATGGACGGCGAAATCGAAGTGCGCCAGCTTTATGAACTCGACGACTTCGAGCACCTGGAAAGCATTGAACGCTTTCGCAAGCTCGAAGCGCAGAGCAAGTTCAAGTAATCATCAGTCATCCGAATCGATATTCAATCAAGGAAACGATCATGCACAAGCACATTTTCGTCAATCTGGGCGTGAATGACCTGAAGCGCTCGATGGATTTTTTCGGCGCGGTCGGATTTCGCTTCGAGCCGAAATTCACCAACGACAAGGCCGCCTGCATGGTGATCGGCGAGAACATCTTTGCGATGCTGCTCACCAAAGATTTCATGCGCACTTTCACCGACAAAACGCTCGTCGATGCGCGCGAGCAGTGTGAAGTGCTGACGTGTCTCTCGTGCGAATCGCGCGATGAAGTGAACGCGCTGGTCGACAAGGCGCTGGCCGCTGGGGGCACCTCGAAGCGCCCGCCGATGGATTGCGGCGAGGCGATGTATGGCCGCAGCTTTGAAGACCCGGACGGCCATATCTGGGAGCTGATGTATATGTCGCCGGAAGCGGTGGAAAAGGGCGCGCACTAAATGACGCAGGGCGCGGCCCACGACGACGCCTTCGCCGCGATCCATCGTTCGATCGAGGCGGTCTGGCGCATCGAACGCGCGCGCGTGATCGCCCATGCCGCGCGCGTGCTGCGCGACGTGGGCCTTGCCGAGGATGCCGCGCAGGATGCGCTGGTCGCCGCGCTCGAAAGCTGGCCTGCGAGCGGCATTCCCGCCAACCCCGGAGCCTGGCTCATGACCGCCGCCAAACATCGCGCGCTCGATCGCTTGCGGCGGGCGGCTGCCCATGCACGTGCGCACGAAGCGATTGGCGCGGATCTCGAAGCGCTGGAGGCGCAGTTCGCGCCTGATATCGCCGATGCGCTCGACGCCGCGCGCGAGGGCGAGATCGGTGACGACCTGCTGCGGCTGATGTTCGTCGCATGCCATCCGGTGCTGCCGCGCGAGCAGCGCGTGGCGCTCACGCTGCGCCTGCTGGGCGGCCTGAGCACGCCCGAAATCGCGCGGGCGTTTCTCGTGCCCGACGCCACCGTCGCGCAGCGTATCGTGCGGGCCAAGCGGGCGCTCGCCGCAGCCAGCGTGCCGTTCGAGGTGCCGGATGCGAAGGCGCGCGCCGAGCGGCTGGCCTCGGTGCTCGAAGTGGTCTATCTGATTTTCAACGAAGGCTATGCGGCGACGTCGGGCAGCGACTGGATGCGCCCGGCGCTCTGCGAAGAGGCGTTGCGCCTGGGCCGCATGCTGGCCGAACTCGCGCCGGGCGAAGCCGAAGTGCACGGACTCGCCGCGCTGATGGAGTTGCAGGCGTCGCGCCTGCCCGCGCGCGTGGATCGTGAAGGCCGTGCCGTGCTGCTGGCCGACCAGGATCGCTCGCGCTGGGACTGGCTGTTGATCCGGCGCGGCTTCGCGGCGCTCGAACGGGCGCAGCAGTGCGCGGCGGCGACGGCGGGCGGGCGCGGGCCATATGCGCTGCAGGCGGCGCTTGCTGCCTGCCACGCCAGCGCGCCAGGCGCGGCGCAGACCGACTGGGCGCGCATTGTCACGCTCTACGACGCGCTGTTGCACATCGATCCGTCGCCCGTCGTGCGCTTGAACCGCGCCGTTGCCGTGGCCATGGCGCAGGGGCCGCAAGCGGCGCTGGCGCTCGTCGACGCGCTGGAGGAGCAAGGCGCGCTGCGCCAGTATCCGTGGCTGCCCGCCGTGCGCGGCGACCTGCTCGCGAAACTCGGCCGCAACGACGAGGCGCGCGTGGCGTTCGAAAGCGCCGCCGCGCTTACGCAGAACGGGCGCGACCGGGAAGTGCTGCTTGCACGTGCGGCGTCGCTTTCGCCATCAAGGCCTACCGTGCGTTAAATCCCCTTAGTTGCCCTGAGCCGTCTGCAAGCGCAGTTGCTCCAGCAACTTCACGGCGGGACTCGGCAGAATCCCCTGGCGTCTGCGGAACGCCGTGAGCGTACGCCGCCCGACCACGCCGGGCAGGTCGAGCGTATCGAACAGACCGGCCTTGCTCTCGGTGACATACATCGTCGAGGCCATCCAGCTCAGGAAGCCGGAGCTGCCGACCAGGCTTTTCAGCACCGTCACCGAACGCGTTTCCACCACCACATTCGGCAGCCCCAGGCCCTGTTCTGCGAACGCCTGCTGCATATGCTCGAACGGCCCGGTGCCGCGCGGCGGTATCGCCCATTGCGCGTCGAGCGTGTCTGCGAGTGTAAGGCCCGGCTTGTTGCGCAGCGGATGGTCGAGCGCGGCCACCACATAGCTCGCGTCTTCCCAGCGGCAATCGGCGATGGCGGTGATCTCGTCGGTGTCGGGCACGGCCATGCTCAGCGCCAGGTCGATCTCGCGTTTCACGAGCGCATCGGCAAGCCGATCCCAGACGCCTTCGATGATTTCCACACGCAGATTTGGCCAGCGCGCCAGCACGCCGCTTACCGCAAGCGGTAAAACCAGGCTTGCTATGCTGCCCACCGCGCCCACGCGGATCGTGCCGCGCGCGAGGCCGCGCATCGCGTCGATTTCCTCGCGGGCCTGTTCGGCTTCGCGTTGCAGCAGGATGGCGTGCGGCAACAGCGCCTCACCCACGGCGGTCAGGTGCATGCCGCGCGAATGACGCTCGAAAAGCGGCGCGCCCACTTGCTCCTCCAGGCGGCGCACGGCGCGGCTCAGCGCGGGCTGGGTGATATGGAGCGTGTCCGCCGCGCGCCCGAGGCTGCCGCACGCGACGATGGTCGCAAAGGCCTGAAGTTGCTGAAGGTTGTAAGTCATGCGCAAAGGTAATGGCTTTTGCCGGAATCAGCAATTTCCGGTTACCCTGGTGACGCCGATAATCGCTCATCGATTCAACGCGCCGAACAGACGTCAAACCGGCAGACATCAGACAGGAGACCGCGCAATGACAGGCAGCGCGCCGCAGCAACAGGCTCAAACGCATCAATCGCATCAACCCGCAGACAAGACCCATTTCACCGTGCGTGACGCGGTCATCGACTTCGCACGCCGTGTCGGCATGACGTCGATCTTCGCGAATCCCGGCTCGACCGAGCTGCCGATGTTCCGCGATTTCCCCGCCGATTTCCGCTACGTGCTGGGCCTGCAAGAGGCCGTGGTCGTGGGCATGGCGGACGGTTACGCGCAGACGACGAACAACGCGGCGCTCGTGAACCTGCATTCGGCGGCGGGTGTGGGCAATGCGATGGGCAATATCTTCACGGCGTTTCGCAACCGTACGCCGCTCGTCATCACGGCGGGCCAGCAGGCGCGTTCGATCCTGCCGTTCGATCCGTTCCTTGCCGCGACCCAGGCGACTGAACTGCCCAAACCCTACGTGAAATGGAGCATCGAACCGGCGCGCGCGCAGGACGTGCCGCTCGCCATTGCGCGCGCCTATGCGATCGCCATGCAGGAGCCGCGCGGGCCGGTATTCGTGTCGATTCCCGTCGACGACTGGGATCAGCCCGGCGAGCCGGTGGCCGCGCGCGAACTCGCCCACACGACGCGGCCCGAGCCGCAGATGCTCGCGCGCATCGGTGCGTTGCTCGATGGCTGCAAGCGGCCGGCGTTCGTGGTGGGCGGTGCGGTCGACCGGGCGGGTGCGGCTGAAGAGGTCGTCGCGCTGGCAGAGCGACATCGCGCCCGCGTCTACGTCGCGCCGATGACGGGCCGTTGCAGTTTCCCCGAAACGCATCGCCTGTTCGCGGGTTTCCTGCCCGCGATGCGTGAGCGCATTGTCGACCTGCTGGCCGGTCACGATGTGATCTTCGCGCTGGGCGCACCGGCCTTTACCTATCACGTCGAAGGTCAGGGGCCGCACGTGCCGCCCGGTGCGCAGCTATGCCAGTTGATCGACGATCCCAACGTGGGCGCGTGGACGCCTGAGGGCTTTGTCGTCACAGGCAACGTGCGTCTGGGCGTGCAGGATCTGCTCGCACGTCCCGCGCCGCCCGAACGCGCGCTGCCTGCGCCGCGCCCGCAGCCGCCGCGCGCCGAGGCCCCGAAGCAGGCTGGCGAACGCATGTCGGTGGCGTTCGCGTTGCAGACGCTCGCCGAAGTGCGCGATCCCTACGCACTCGTCGTGGAGGAGGCGCCCAGCTCGCGCCCCGTCATGCAGGCCTGGCTGCCGATGGCGCGTCCCGGCAGTTTCCTCACGATGGACAGCGGCGGCCTCGGTTATGGCATGCCCGCAGCCGTTGGCGCGGCGCTCGCACGTCAGGGCGAGCGCGTGATTGCATTGATCGGCGACGGCTCCAGCATGTATTCGATCCAGGCGATCTGGAGCGCAGTGCAGTGGCAACTGCCAATTACATTCGTGATCCTGAATAACTCGCGCTACGCCGCATTGCAGGACTTCGCGCCCGTATTCGGCTTTGCGAAGGAAGATCCGGTGCAGGGCACCGACCTGCCGGGGCTCGATTTCGTGACGCTCGCGGCGGGCATGGGCTGCGCGGGCGTACGCGTGAGCGAAGCTGCCCAGCTTGCCGATGCGTTGCGCGAGGCCCTGGCCGCGCAAGGGCCGGCGCTAGTGGAAATCGTCGTCGCCTGACGACGCGGCATGTCAACGCGATAGAAACGTGAAAAGGAGACGGCAATGCATGAAGCGATGGAGATAGCGATTCTCGGCGCGGGGGCGATGGGGTCGCTGTTCGGCGGGTTGCTGGCGGAGGCGGGGCACGACGTCACGCTGCTCGATATCGACGACGCGCATCTGGACGCGATCCGCCGCGACGGTCTGCGCCTTGCCACCGACACGGGCGAGCGCCTTGTCACGAAGCTGCATGTGTCGCGTCCCGAAGCGGCGCAGCGCGCGCCCGAACTGCTGATCGTCTTCACCAAGACGATGCACACCGAAGCGGCGCTCGACGCGGCGCGCGCGCTGATCGGCCCGCATACGTCGGTGCTTTCGCTGCAAAACGGCCTGGGCAATGTCGAGCGCCTTGCGCGCAGCGTACCGCGCGAACGCATCATGGTCGGCATCACGACGTGGCCCGCCGACAAACCGGCAGCAGGCCGCGTGAGCTCGCATGGCAGCGGCGTGACGCGCCTGATGAGCGCCGACGGCGAGATGCGTGCCAGCGTCGCGCGCGCGGTGGCCGCGCTCGATTCGGCGGGCCTCGCGTGCAGCGCCGAGCGCGACGTGTGGGTCACGATCTGGGAGAAGGTCGCGTTCAATGCGGCGCTCAACAGCCTCTGCGCGATCACGCAATGCACCGTGGGCGAGCTGTCGAATGTGCCCGACGGCCCGGCGCTCGCGCTGAAGATCGTCGCCGAAGTGGCGGCGGTTGCGCGCGCGAGCGGCGTGGCCGTGGACGAAGCGCACATGGTCGAGAACGTGCGCCATGCGCTCGCGAACCATCGCTCGCATCGGCCTTCGATGTTGCAGGACGTGCTGGCCGGCCGCAGGACGGAAATCGAGGCGATCAACGGCGCCGTCGTCGAAGCCGCGCGCGCGGTGCCCATGGCCGTGCCCTGCACGCAAACGCTGCTGCAACTTGTGCGCCTCGTGGACGCCAGCGCAGCGCGATAAAGCGCTTGCGCACACAACAAAAAAACGATGGAGACAATTCGATGAACTATTCCCCTACGGCTCCTGCCGCTGCTGCCGACCCTGCATCCGTCGATGCGGACAGTGCCGCGCTCGCTGGCATTGCAAACGGCGGCGCGACCGTCGATATCGGCCAGGCGCTCGACGATGGCCCCTTCACGCTGCTGCAGAAGTGCGTGGTGGTGCTCGCGGCGCTGTCGATCGTCGTCGATGGATTCGATAGCCAGTTGATCGGCTTTGCCATTCCCATGCTCATCAAGGAATGGGGCATTACGCGCAACGCGTTTGCGCCCGTGGTGGCGGCGGGGCTGATCGGCATGGGCATTGGCAGCGCGTGCGCGGGGCTGTTCGCGGATCGCTTCGGGCGGCGCTGGGCCGTGATCGGCAGCGTGCTGGTGTTCGGCGCGGCGACGTGCTCGATTGGCCTTGCGCCCAATGTCGCGGTGATCGCGGCGCTGCGCTTCGTGGCGGGGCTGGGCATCGGCGGCGCACTGCCGAGTTCGACGACCATGACCGCCGAATACACGCCCGCGCGCATGCGCACGTTCGCGGTCACGGCCACGATTGTCTGCGTGCCGCTGGGCGGCATGCTGGCGGGCCTGTTCGCGGCCCAGGTGCTCCCGGTGTATGGCTGGCGCGGCCTGTTCGTCGCGGGTGGCGTGCTGCCGCTCGTGCTGGCCGTCGCGCTGCTCGCGTGCCTGCCCGAGTCGCCGCGTTTTCTCGCGCGCCGCACGCAGCGCTGGCCGGAACTCGCGCGCCTGCTTGGCCGCATGTCGCGCGAGGTTGCGCCCGATGCCGCCTTCACCGACCTGCGCGAACAGCGCGCGGAAAAGCACGTTGGCTTTACGGCGCTCTTTCGCGATGGCCGCGCGCGCGACAGCGCCGCGATCTGGGCAGCGCTGACGGCCGAAGGGCTGTCCGTCTCGCTCGCGGGCTATGGCTTGAGCGCCTATAACCTGGGCGGCGTGATCGGCGCGCTGGGTTGCGCGCTGGCGATTGCGCGCTGGGGTTCGCGTGGGCCGATGCTGCTGTGCTGCGTGGGCGGGGCCGCGAGCGCGTGGCTGATCCTCGGCGTGGGCGCGACGCAGCATACGGGCTGGCTGATCGCCGGACTGGGGCTGCATGGGCTGTTCGTGAACGCGGTGCAGTCGACGCTCTACGCGCTGTGCGCCTATGTCTATCCGACCAGCGTGCGGGCGACGGGGACGGCTTCGGCGCTGGCGTTCGGGCGGATCGGCGCGATTCTTAGCGCGTTCGCTGGCGCGGCGGTCATCACGGCAGGCGGTGCATTCGCCTACCTGCTCATGCTGGGCGCGGCAATGGCCGCGGTGCTGGTCGCACTCGCCGTGGTGCGGCGGCATATTCCCGCCGATCAAGCGCGCTGATCGCGTGACTTAAGTCCGTCTTGCCTGCCGCGCGTTGCGCGTTGCCACAAGGGCGCGCGGCTCCTCTCTTTCTTTGATCAAGAATTCGCGACTGCGGGCGAAGGGATTCGCTCGCAATTGATCAGGATGCCAAAACATAAAACTTCATTGGAGACAGGAATCGTCATGAAACACAGGATCGCAGCAGGGGTGGCGCTGATGGCTGCCAGCGCGGCGGCATGCGCGCAAAGCAGCGTCACGCTGTATGGCATTGTCGATACAGGCGTCGAATATGTCTCGCATGCCAACGCGGCAGGCGACGGCGTGGTGCGCATGCCCGGCATCACGGGCGAAGTGCCGTCGCGCTGGGGCGTGCGTGGGCGCGAGGACTTGGGCGGCGGCTGGCGGGCCATCTTTGCACTGGAAAGCGGCTTCAATATGCGCAGCGGCACGCTCAACCAGGGCGGCCGCCTGTTCGGGCGCCAGGCGTGGGTGGGTCTCGACTCGCCGTATGGCGCGCTTACGTTCGGCCGCCAGTACACGATGACCTTCTGGGCCATCGCCGACGCCGACCTGCTCGGCCCCGACATCTACGGCGGCACTGCCTCCTTCGACCAGTATCTGCCGAGTTCGCGCAGCGACAACACCATCGCCTATAAAGGCAGCTATGCCGGCTTCACGCTGGGCGCGACCTGGTCGTTCGGGCGCGATTCGGCGGGCACTGGCAACTCGCCGGGGCAGGGCACGTGCGTGGGGCCGGTGCCGGGCAGCGCGCAGACCTGCCGCGAGTGGTCTGCGATGCTGCGTTACGACCGCAACGGTTACGGCGTGGCGGCCGCATACGACCAGCAGCGCGGCGGCGCGGGCGCTGCGGCGAACCTCTACGACGGCACGCCCACCTTCGCCTTCACGAATCCCGGCGACACCGACGTGCGCATGCAACTGAACGGCTATGGGCATATCGGCACGTTGCGTCTGGGCGGCGGCTGGCTCGGGCGGCGCGTCGACACGGTGTCGCCCGCGACGCCCAACGTGCACTCGGATCAGTTCTATCTCACCGCGTCGTATTCGCTCACACCGGCGTTTATCGTCGATGGCGGCGTCTATCACATCGTCAACGCTCACGACGATGCGCGCGGCACCATCGCCGCGTTACGCACGACTTATCTGCTTTCCAAGCGCAGCGCGGTGTATCTGCAGGGTGCGTATCTGTGGAACAGCGCGAAGGCCGCCTATACCGTGAGCCAGGGCGGCGGCGGCACGACGCCCGCGCCGGGCATGGGACAACTGGGCGTCATGGCCGGTATCCGGCATAGCTTCTGACGCAGGGCGTGCGACGTTGCACAACACGCCCAACGTCGCACGCGCCCAGAGCCAGACTCAGGTCAGTTCCACGCGCTTGATGTCCTTGACGATCACGAGATAGCAGAACACCGTGACCGCCGCGTTCACGCCCACGAACGCCAGCGCACTGTCGAACGAACCCGTCTTCGCGACCAGGTAGCCGATCACGATAGGCGTGACGATCCCGGCCACGTTGCCGAACATATTGAAAATCGAGCCGGACAGGCCGATCGCCTGCTTCGGCGCCGTATCGGCGACCACGGCCCAGCCGAGCGCGCCCAGCCCCTTGCCGAAGAACGCCAGCGACATCAGCGCGACCACCAGCCAGTCGCTGTGCACATAATTGCAGCCGACGATGCACGCCGACAGCGCCATGCCGCCGACGATCGGCCCCTTGCGCGCCATCGTGAGCGACGCGCCGCCGCGAATCAGCGCGTCGGAGAGCACGCCGCCCAGCACGCCGCCGAGAAAACCGCAGATCGCCGGCAACGACGCCACGAGCCCCGCTTGCAGGATCGTCATGCCGCGCGCCTGCACGAGGTAGATCGGGAACCACGTCAGGAAGAAGTACGTGATGACGTTGATGCAGTACTGCGCGAGGTAGACGCCCAGCAGCATGCGGTTGGTGAGCAGCTGGCGCATCAGGGCCCAGCCGCTGCTGCCAGCAGGTTCACCGTGCGTCCTGCGCGAATGGCCGTTCACGAGGCCGCCGCCTTGCTCGATGTATTCGAGCTCCAGGCGATTGACGTGCGGATGACTGGCCGGATTCTTCATGACCTTGAGCCACACGAGCGCAAGCACGAGGCCGCCGACCCCCATCATCAGGTACACGTGATGCCAGCCGTAGGCGTGCGTGACCCATGCCATCAGCGGCGTGAACACGACCGCCGCGAAGTATTGCGCCGAATTGAAAATCGCCGACGCCGTGCCGCGCTCCGCGGTCGGGAACCAGCTGGCGACGACCTTCGCGTTGGCCGGGAAGGCCGGTGCTTCGGCCGCGCCCATCACGAAACGCAGCGCGAACAGCGCGCTCACCGCTGCGGCAGCGCTGCCGAGCACGCCAATCGCGCTTTGCAGCAAGGTGAACAGCGACCAGAGGAAGATGCTGGTGGCGTAGACGCGGCGTGCGCCGAAGCGGTCGAGAATCCAGCCTGCGGGCAACTGCGAGAGCACATAGGCCCAGCTGAACGCCGAAAAGATATAGCCCATGCGAATGGCGTCGAAGCCGAACTCGGCGCGCATGGCCGTGCCGGTCACCGAAAGCGTCGCGCGGTCTGCGTAGTTGAGCGTCGTGATGACGAAGATGAGCGCGAGGATGACGTAGCGGACTTTGCTTCGCGTCGCGGCGTCGGCGGCGGCTGGACTGGCGGTACGGCTCAACGGCATGGTGTTGGACCCTTTGGTGCGCGGAAAGGCTGGCTTTCCTGTCTCGGTGCAGCTTTAGTTGTCATACGTCTTTGCGACTTGTCAGAGGCAATCGTACCGCGCCTGTCAGAGCCGGAGCAACCGCGCTTCGCGCTATTTTGTTGATATTCAGGGTAAACGTGGATTTGTGGCCGGTGAGCGCGTATGGGATCGTCCCGAAAGTTGTTCGACAACATGGCGGCCTGGTCGCCGCTCAGGGCACGCGCAGGGTGCGCAAAAGGAAAACATGAACAGAAAGGTGGTGCAGGGGATGGTGGGAGCGATGATCGGACTCGCGGGCGCGGCGCTGGCCACTGAGGTGCAGGCAGGCGGGGCGGCGACGTATGTCTACGTGTCGAACGCGGATAGCCAGGACATTTCGGTGTTCCGCGTGGACGAAGCCAATGGCGCGCTGGCCGCCGTCGAAACCGTGCCGGTGGGCGGCACCGTCATGCCGATGACGTTCTCGCCCGATCATCGGCGGCTCTATGCGGGCCTGCGCTCGCAGCCGTATCGCGTCGTGAGTTTCGCCGTCAATCCGCTCGACGGTCGCCTGGCCGAACTGGGCCGCGCGCCGCTGGCCGAAAGCATGGCGTACCTGTCGACCGATGCGACGGGCCGCTATCTGCTCTCCGCTTCCTATGGCGGCAACCAGCTGGCGGTGAACCGCATCGGCGCCGATGGCATTGCGGGCGACGTGCAGCAGACCATCAAGACGGGCCCGATGGCGCACGCGATTCGCGTGTCGGCGGACAACCGCTATGCGTTCGCTTCGGTGCTGGGTTCGGATGCGTGGCTGCGTTTGCGTTTCGACGCCTCGACCGGACAACTGACCGAGGACGCCGCGCCCGCTTATGCGTTACCCGAAAAGTCCGGGCCGCGCCATTTCGTTTTCTCGGCCGATCAGCGCTTTGTGTACCTGATCGACGAACTCGACGGCAAGCTGCATGTGCTCGCGTTCGACCGCACGCACGATACGGTCAAGCCGATTCAGACCATCTCGATCCTGCCGGCCGATTTTCATGGCGACAAACCTTGGGGCGCCGACCTGCATTTGACGCCGGACGGGCGCTTTCTCTATGCGTCGGAGCGCACGTCGAGCACGCTGGCGGCCTATCGCGTCGATGAGGCGACGGGCAAGCTCGAACGCGTTGGCACCTACGCGACGCAGAAGCAGCCGCGCGGCTTCAATATCGATCCTTCGGGGCGTTACCTGTTCGCGGTCGGCCAGTTGTCGCCGACGATGAGCGTCTATCGCATCGACGCGAAGACGGGCGCGCTGCACGAGACCGGACAGTATCCGGTGGGCAAGGGCGCGAACTGGGTCGAGGTAGTGAATTACCCGGGGTCGAACGAGTAAGCTGGGTTCGATCGCGCGCACGATGGGCAGGCGCGCGATCGAGGTGAGTGCTGAGTCGCGCCGCTCAGCGCTCGTCGCCAAACTGCGCGTTGAGCGCCTCCATCCACACCGAGCCGACGGCCTCAAGCACCGCTTCCGCTTGAACGCCCGCATCAAGTGCGATCGGCTTGCACGGCCTGCCCGTGACCGAGCCGAGCCAATCCAGCTTGCCCACTTCCTGACTGCACAGTGCGAGCACGCAGGCGGGCGGCAGCGGCGCGAGCAAACGGTCGGCATCGGTGGGCGCGCGCGTGGCGTCCGTGCTCAGCGTGCTAAACGAGGCAAGCCATTGCGCATGCAGTTGCGCGGCATCGTGCAGTTCGAGCACGCACGCCTGCGGCGCGCTGCCAAAGCGATCGCACAGCGCTTTCACGATTTCCGGCGGCGTCGTGTGATCGACGACCGCGCACACCTGCGTCAGCGAACACGGCTCGCGCAGCCACGACCCGCGCGACGCATCGACGACGCCACCGCTGGCGGCGCGCATGACGCTCAACCGTCCTTGAACAGGAAGCTGTATGCATTGAGCGCAGGCACGCCGCCCAGATGTGCGTACAGCACTTTCGAGCCCGCCGGGAATTCGCCCAGCCGCACCTTGTCGATCATCCCTTGCATGGATTTGCCCTCGTAAACCGGATCGGTCAGCATCCCTTCGAGTCGCGCGCATAGTCGAATCGCCTCCAGCGTGCCCTCGTTCGGCAGCCCGTATTCCGGCCCGCCGTAACGCGTATCGAGCACGATGTCCTCGTCGCGGATCGGCTTGCCGAGATCGACGATTTCAGCGGTATGACGCGCGATGCGCGCAATCTGGTCGCGCGTCTGCGCAGGCTTGGCCGACGCGTCGATGCCGATGACGCGATCCGCGCGCCCGTCCTTCGCGAAGCCCACCACCATGCCCGCCTGCGTGCTCCCCGTCACCGAGCATACGACGACGTAATCGAAGCGAATGCCCATTTGCGCTTCCTGTTCGCGCACTTCTTCGGCAAAGCGCACAAAGCCCAGCCCGCCCAGCGGATGCTCCGAGCAACCCGCCGGAATCGGAAACGGCTTGCCGCCCGCCTTGCGCACGCTGTCGAGCGCGTCTTCCCAGCTCGGACGAATGCCGATATCGAAGCCGTCCGGCACGAGCCGCACGTCCGCGCCCATGATGCGCGACATCTCGATGTTGCCGACGCGGTCATACACCGCGTCGTAATAGTTCACCCAGTTTTCCTGCACGAGTACGCACTTTAGCCCCAGATGCGCGGCGACGGCGGCCACCTGACGCGTCTGGTTCGACTGGATGCCGCCAATCGACACGAGCGTGTCGCAACCCTGTTCGAGCGCTTCGGGAATCAGATATTCGAGCTTGCGCGTCTTGTTGCCGCCGAACGCGAGGCCGCTATTGCAGTCCTCGCGTTTCGCATAGAGCTCGACCTGGCCGCCCAGATGCGCGGACAGGCGGCGTAGCGGCTGGATCGGGCTCGGGCCGAAGGTGAGCGGATAACGGGGAAATCGATCGAGGTTCATGCGGCGCTCCTGGGTTTATCAATGAAGGGTTGTTCCGTCGCGATAAAAGGATGATAGAAATGCCCGCGAAAAATGAGCTTGCGAAATAAATATCGATTACTTACTTTGAAGTCGTGACGAGGTGTAGCAACACATTTTCTGTTCGTAAAACCGGAGCCGCACGCAATGAAATTAAGCCGAAAAGCCGACGCCGCCGCGCCTGCCGCACCCGCACTGGATCGCATCGACCGCGCGATCCTGCGGCAGTTGCAGGCGGATGCGTCGATTTCGAACGTGACTCTCGCGAGCAAGGTGAAGCTGAGCGCGCCCGCGTGCTTGCGGCGCGTGGAGCGGCTCAAGGAGGCCGGCCTGATTCGCGGTGTCGTCGCGCTGCTCGACCCGAAGGCGCTGGGCGCGGGGATGGTGGTGGTGATCGGCTTCGTGCTCGATCGCTCGACGCCGGATGCTTTCGCCGATTTTGAAAAAGCGGCGCGCAAGGTATCAGGCTGTATGGAGTGTCACGTGGTGACCGGCGAATTCGACTACTTCATGCTCGTTCGCACGCGTGACAGCGAGAGCTTCAATCGCCTGCATGCGGAGCAGTTGCTGTATCTGCCGGGCGTGCGGCAGGTACGGTCGTTCATGGTGCTCAAGGAGATCCTGTCGACGCATGCGCTGCCGCTTTGATGTCCTCGACATCGTTCAGGCGGCGCATGGGCGACAGGCGGTTTAACGCAGCGAGCAGTTGAGCCAGTGTGCAATGCGCTCGCCGTCGAGCCGCGAGCCTTCGGCGCTCGCGCTGTCGAGCATCGTCACGATCACGGGGCGGCGGCCATGCACCATCATGCGCAGCACCATGTTGTGCCCCGACTCGTTGATGAAGCCGGTTTTCTGCACGCTGGCCTGCACGCGTCCGTAACGCACCAGCCGGTTGCTGCTCACATATTGAAGCTGGCCGTGGCCGGTCGGGACGCGCTGTTCGTTATCGGTCGAATAGCGGCGAATCAGCGGATAAGCGTCGGCCGCGCGCACGAGGTTCGCCAGTTCGCGCGCCGTGGAGACGTTCTGCGGCGAGAGCCCCGTTGCGTTGACAAAGTGCGTGTGCGGCATGCCGAGGCTGCGCGCCTTCGCATTCATCGCGGCGACGAAGGCGGGACGCCCGCCCGGATAGTCGCGCGAAAGCGCCGCTGCCGCGCGGTTCTCGGACGACATCAGCGCGATGTGCAGCATGTCGGCGCGCGTGAGGTTCGAGCCCACGGTGAGGCGCGAGGTCGTGAACTTGAGCGTATCCAGGTCGGCGCTCGTCACGCCGATGCGCTGCGCGAGCGGCGCGTTGCGCTGGTCGAGCCAGACCACGGCGGTCATCAGCTTGGACACCGAGGCGATCGGCACGACGTGATCGGCGTTGCGTGCGTAGAGCTGCGTGTGCGTCGGTTCGTCGACGATATAGACCGCGCGCGAAAAGAGCCGCGTGCGCGAGGCCATCGTGAATCCGCAGCGCGCGAGCAGGCGCGGCGCGTTGGTCGCCGATTTGGCCGCCGATTTAACCGGCGCGGTGTGCGAGGCGCGCGACGGCGGCGCGATATTCACAACCTTGTGCGGAACGTCGTGCGGCGTGTGACGAGGTTTCGCGCGCTTCGTCTGTTTTGCGCGGCGTTTCGCGTCCGGCAGCTTGCTGGCGGCGACGGCGGGCGTGGCGCGATGCACCGAGCGCGGTTTGCGCGTGAGCTTTTTCTTTTTCGCGACGACATGCGCGTGCGGCGCGGCGTGATGCCGGTGCGTCGTGGCGGCGAAACTGGTGGTCGCCGTAAAACCGGCGAGAAGCAGGGCGGACAGGGCGAACGAAAGTCGGGAAAGGGAGATCACCGGCAGAGGCAGTTGAAGCGGGTACAAAGATGGGCTGAATGCGGTCTGAATACGCGTGAGGCTCCATATTACATGTCATGTAAGGCTTGACGCAGCTTCTTGTAGGCGCAAGAGGTGTTACCGGTCTCAGGGTTATCGCGGATGCTTGCGTCCGGGGGCGCTTTTAGAATCGCTTTTAGAATGTTCGACTGCCAATTTTGCGACTCTGGAGTTTTCGATGCCTCGTTTTGCCGCCAATCTGTCCATGATGTACACCGAGCACGCATTCCTGGATCGTTTCGCCGCGGCGGCGCGTGACGGTTTCGAGGCAGTCGAGTATCTGTTTCCCTACGAGCACACGCCCGAGGAACTGAAGGCGCGGCTCGACGACGCCGGCCTCGCGCAGGTGCTGTTCAATGCGTCGCCGGGCGACTGGGCCGCGGGCGAGCGCGGCATGGCCTCCTTGCCGGGCCGCGAGGACGCGTTCCGCCGCAGCATCGAGCAGGCGCTTGCCTACGCGCGCGTGCTCGGCAATCGCAAGCTGCACGTCATGGCTGGCCTCGTCGCGTCGCCGCAAGCGCGCGCGGCGCAGCGCGAAACCTATCTGAAGAACCTCGCCTTCGCCGCGCAGGCCGCACAGGCCGAAGGCGTCACCATCCTGATCGAGCCGATCAACCCGCGCGACATGCCGGGTTACCTGCTCAATCGCCAGGATGACGCGCACGCCATCTGCAAGGAAATCGGCGCGCCCAATCTCCAGGTGCAGTTCGACTGCTATCACTGCCAGATCGTCGAAGGCGACTTGAGCGTGAAGCTTGAGCGCGACATGGCGGGCATCGGCCATATCCAGATCGCGGGCGTGCCCGAGCGCCACGAGCCGGATCGTGGCGAGCTCAACTATCCCTGGCTGTTCGAGCGCATCGACGCGCTCGGCTATACCGGCTGGATCGGCTGCGAGTACCGTCCGCGCACGACGGCGTCGGCGGGTCTCGGCTGGATCCGGCCTTATCTGCCCGCGCGCGACTGACGGTTTTTCCGCGCGCAGGGTCGCTGCAGTTTCAGTCACAGTCGTCGCAGTTCCCACAAGCATGAACGGAGCAATCGAACATGAAAGTGCTGATTACCGGTGGTGCGGGGTTCCTGGGGCAACGTCTCGCGCGCGACCTGCTCGCGCGCGGCGCGTTGCGCAAGACATTGCAGAACGGCGGCGCGCCTGAGCCGATCACTGAGCTGGTGCTGCTCGACACCACGCCCGCGCAGGCGCCCGACGATGCGCGCGTGCGCGTCGAAACCGGCGACGTGGCGGATCGCGCGGTGCTGGAGCGGCTGATCGACGCGGACACCGCGGTGATTTTTCACCTGGCCGCGATCCTCAGCGCCGAGGCCGAAGCCGAGTTCGATCTGGGCATGCGCATCAACCTCGACGGCACGCGTGCGCTGCTCGAAGTGTGCCGCGCGCTTGGGCATCATCCGCGTCTCGTGTTTACGAGTTCGGTGGCGGTCTATGGCGGCGACCTGCCCGAGGAAGTGCAGGACGACACCGCGCTCGATCCGCAGTCGTCGTATGGCGTGCAGAAGGCGATGGCCGAGCTGCTGATCGGCGACTATTCGCGGCGCGGTTTTGTCGATGGGCGCGTGCTGCGGCTGCCGACCGTCGCGGTGCGTCCGGGACGCCCGAGCGGCGCGGCGTCGTCGTTCGCGAGCGGCATCGTGCGCGAGGCGCTCAATGGCGAGACGGCCGTGTGTCCCGTAAGCGGCTCGACGAGCATCTGGCTGCTGTCGCCGCGCAAGGCGGTGCAGTGCCTCGTGACGGCCGCCGAACTCGACAGCGCGGTGCTGGGCACGCGGCGCATCGTCAATCTGCCGGGCGTGTCGACGACCGTCGATGAAATGATCGAGGAACTGAGCAAGTTCGGCGGATCGAAGGCGGTCGGGCGCGTGGAGTGGGTGCCCGATGAGGTGATCGAACGCATCGTCAGCAGCTGGCCGTCGAGCTGGAACGTCGCGCGCGCGAAGAAGCTGGGCTTCTCGGGCGATGCGTCGTTCCACGCCATCGTCAAGGTCTACGTGGAAGACGAACTGCCCTGGGCGGAAAAGAAGCGCGCATGAACCGCAACGACTACGAAGTGCACGACGCGCGCTTTCGCTCGCTGATTCAGGCGAACGCGCCGCTGGAAAAGATCGCCGGCGACTGCCTCTGGACGGAGGGGCCGGCGTATTTTCCGGCGGCGGACATGCTCGTGTGGAGCGACATTCCGAACAACCGCATGATGCGCTGGGCGCCCGGCATGGGCGCAGGCGTGTTCCGCAGCAACGCGAATTTCAGCAACGGCAATACGCGCGACAACGAGGGCCGCCTCGTGAGCTGCGAGCACGGCCGGCGTTGTATTTCCCGCACGGAGCACGACGGCAGCGTGGCCGTGCTGGTGTCGCACTATCAGGGCAAGCGCTTCAATTCGCCGAACGACCTGATCGTCGATACGCAGGGCACGATCTGGTTCTCCGACCCCGACTACGGGATCATGAGCGACTACGAAGGCTTTCGCGCGGAGAGCGAAATTGGCGGCTGTCACGTCTATGCGCTCGCACGCGGCGAGCGCGAGGCGCGCCGCGTGGCCGACGATTTCGTCAAGCCGAACGGCCTGGCGTTTTCGCCGGACGAATCGCGGCTCTATATCGCCGATTCAGGCGCGTCGCACGTCGAGGGCGGCCCGCGCCATATTCGCGTGTTCGACGTCGATAACGGCGTGCTGCGCAATGGCCGCGTGTTCATCGAGATGTCGAGCGGCGTGCCCGATGGCTTTCGCGTGGACGAGCACGGCAACGTCTGGACAAGCGCCGAAGACGGCGTGCACTGCTATTCGCCGCAGGGCGAACTGCTCGGCAAGATCCTGCTGCCGGAAGTGGTGTCGAACCTCACGTTCGGCGGGCTGAACCGCAACCGGCTTTTCATCACCGCGACGTCGTCGGTGTATTCGGTCTACGTCGGCGTGCGCGGGGCGGGGCGCTGAATCGCGCCCCTTTCTGCTTAAGCCGTGGTCGAGAGCAGGCCGGTGGTTTGACCGCTGGCCAGCATCAATTGCACGAGTTCGGCTTGGGCGGTTTGCAGCGCGGATTCGATCGAGCTGGCCTGCGCAAGCTTGGCGTTCTGTTGCGACGAGGCCGCCGATTTTGCGGTGGTGTCCGCGCTGCTTGCCGATCCCGACGACGATCCCGCCGCTCCCGATGAGGACGACGACGCCGACGCCGTCGAAGACACAGAAGACGCCGCCTGCGACGAGCCGCCCGAGTTTTGCACCTGCGCCAGCTGCGCTTCGAGCGACTTGATCAGCGCCTTGAGCTTGTCGATGGCCGTCGTCGTTGCATCGCTCGATGACGACGAACCGCCGCCTCCGCCTCCGCCACCACCACCGGATTTCTTCGCGCTCGAAGTCGAACTGGTCGATGAAGTCGACGAGGTCGAGGAAGTGCTGCCCGACGCTGCGCTCGCGGAGTTGCTATCCGTGCTGCTGGTGTTCGACGCCGTGTTCGAGGACGCATTCGACTGGGTCGACGGGTTCGAGCCGGTCGTGCCGGTGTAAGTCGTGCTGGTCGCGACCGTGGCCGCGCTGGTCGGCTGAATCTGCATGGATTCCTTCCCTGTGTAATGAGGCGGCGCGTCTGGCTTGCGCGATAAAGACCCCTAAACCGGATAACGGTCGCGATTGCGCAGTTCTGAAGGGCTCAATTCTTACCAGGTATTTCCAGTGGTTTCCCGGGCGGGGTCACATGCCCTTGAAGCGATCCGTATAGAGCCGGCTCACCACGAGCCGCGCTTCATGGCCGTGCAGGCGCAGCGTCAGCTTGCCGGCTTCGTCGCGCGAGGCGCTCGCGATGGCCTGGGCGCGCACGACCGTGCCGCGATGGATCTGCCAGAACGCCCGCGTATCGAGCCGTTGCAGCAGGTCGCGCAGCGACAGGCGGATCAGGTGTTCGCGCTCTGCGGTGACGACGCGCACGTATTTATCGGCGGATTCGAAGTACAGCACGTCATCGACAGGCACCATCGTGATGGTGTTGCCCGCGCTCGCCTGAAGCATGTGCAGCGGTTCGAGGCCCGGTTCCGCGCTTGCATGCGCAATGCCGAGCAGGCCGCGAAGCTGCTCGACAAGCGGCTCCAGCTGGTTCGGCGTCTCACCGCGCCTGGCGAGCGCCGCCTGAAGCCGCTCGCAGGTGCGCGCGAGCCGCTCCGTCTGCACGGGCTTGAGGACGTAATCGAGCGCGGCATGCTCGAACGCGCGCACGGCATATTCGTCGTAGGCCGTGACAAACACGATGAGCGGCGGCGCGCTGGCGGTGTCATCGTCAGGCCAGTCTTCGGCGAGCGCCTGCGCGGCGTCCAGCCCGTTCATGCCCGGCATGCGGATGTCGAGGAACACCACATCGGGGCGGTGCGCCAGGCTTTCGCGCAGCGCCGAAGCGCCGTCGCCCACGGTCGCCAGCACGCGCAGGTCGGGCCATAGCCGCTGCAATTCGGCTTGCAGATGGGCGGCCAGCAGGGGTTCGTCTTCGGCGATCAGGGCGGTGGCGTGCATGAGCGTGTCGTAGTCAGGCATAACAGGGCGCGGCGATCGGCAGCCGCACGATGGCGAGCGCGCCGCCGCGTCCGTCGTCCGGTTCGGCCAGCGTGAACCGGGCGGCGTCGCCGTATAGCGCGGCCAGGCGCTCGCGCACCTGACGCAGGCCGAAGCGTGCGCCATCGGCGGGTGTTGCGTGCAGACCCGCGCCGGTGTCGCGCACGCTCAGGATCAGCGTTGCGCCTTCGCGGCGCGCGCGGACTTCGATCTCGCCGCCCGCGACGTTGGGCTCCAGGCCGTGCTTGAGCGCGTTTTCCACCAGCGGCTGCAACAGCAACGGCGGCACCGGCAGCGCGCCCAGCGTCTCGGGCAGGTCGAGCGTCGCATGCAGCCTGGGCCCCATGCGTACCTGCATCAGTTCGAGATAGTCGCGCACACGCGCGAATTCCGCCGTGAGCGCGTGCGCGTCCGTGCGCGAGGCGTCGAGCGTCGCACGCAGAAAGCCGTTCAGGTGGTCGAGCATGGCCTGCGCGCGCGGCGGATCGCTGCCGATCAGCACGCGCAGGTTCGCCAGCGTGTTGAACAGCATATGCGGTTCGAGTTGCGAGACCAGCAACCGCAACTGGTTCTCGGCGGCGGTGCGCAGTGCGGTTTCGGTGCGCGCCTGCATCGTCGCGAGGCGCCCGCGCGTGTAGAAAAACCACGTGCAGCCGAGCGCCAGCGCAAAGGTCGGGCCGAAGGTCGGCAGCAGCACGTTGCTGTTGCGGAAGAACGCGAACGGATCGCGATGCACGCCGGTCAGCCAGTCGCCGATTGCATGGCCCGCGAAGTAGCCGACCACCACCGACACCACGAGCCACGGCGTCATCAAGCCCCAGCCTGGCCAGACGCGTTGGGGCGCGCCGGTATCCGGCGCGAGGCGCGAATATCGCCGCACGAGCGCAGTGAGGCCGTAACGGCCGCTTTCGATCAGCGCCTGGATGCACAGCGTGATGCTGAAGGAGTACTTGAGATTCGACGCGAAGCTCTCGTGCGCAAGGGTGCCGAACAGCACGGTGCTGAGCGCGGCTATCGGAATCGCGATGCGGATTTCCCGCCAGAGCCAGGCGAGCGCGTTGCGGTAGGAAAACATGTCGGCGTCCGGGTTCGGTGCTCAACGGGATGGGCGCGGCGCGCGCCGGTTGCTTCGGTGTGCACGCCGCGTGTGGCGGATTGTAGCGCCAGACAATCGGCTTACCAGAGCGCGGCGTCCGCGGTGAGCACGTCGCGGGCGATGCGCCACATCGCATAGCTGCGCGACAGAAACACGCCGCTGAACGCGCCGTAGGCGAGTCCAGCCAGGCAGGCGAAATTGACGTCGTCCACGCGCGCCGGGTGCATCGCCAGCGTTGCGCCGACCGCGAACTTCACGCAGAAAAGCCCCACGTAGAGCGCGAGCGGCAACCAGCTCCCCGGCACGATCAGGCAGCGCTGCGTCGCCGACCAGCGCACGCCGCGCCATGCGCCTTGCGTTGTCAGCACCGAAAACAGCACGCCCGAGCCGAGCGTCCAGGCCGCGAGCGCGAGCGGTTCGTGCGTGAAGTTCGAGGCCACGCCGTAGAGCGAGAGCACCGTCATGACGAGCGGCAGCGAAGCGGCGCTGCGCAGCGAACGGCGCTGCGGCACGCTCTGGCGCACGCCGAGGACGGTGAGGGCGGCGAGCACGCCCCAGACCCAATGGGGCGTATGTTGGATCAGGCTGGCAGACATGGCGGCGACCTCCCTGGTGCGCGGTGAGCGAAGCGATGCCGCTCATGGTCGAGCCGTGCGCGCCGCTGCGCGACAGGATTGCGACGGGCGGGCGGCTGGCGTCGCGAAACGCCGGCCTGCGGGTGTGAACGGTCAATGCGCCAGCGGGGGCGCGATGCTGGCGGCGCGCTTAATTGTCCGAGTCAGCAGGCGCCGCAGCCGGGCAAAGGAAGGCCGCCTGAACCGGGTCGTTGCTCACCGCCATCGACTTCGCGCGGTTCAGGATCGCCAGCGAGCCGACGCCGTCCGTCTGCGTGCTGCCGCTGAGCGCGTACATCGTCGCGCCGTCCTTCGAGAACATCACATCGGCGTAACCGCTCTGTACCGGATACGCGCCCACGTACTGTCGCGTGGCCACTTTCACCACCTGCATCGTGCTGTCGTGCGGATCGGCCACCGCGACGAAGCGGCCATCGCTGCTCGCACCGAGCAGGCGTGCGTTCGTCGCGCAGATCTCGTAGCTCTTGCGCACGTCGAGCGTCGAAGCATCGGCCCACTTGAGCGCGCCGCCGTACAGCCAGACGCCGTCGGGCGTCTTCAGCGCATGATCGAAGTCCTGATCCATCGGGTATTCGTGGACTTCCCTGAAGGTCTTCGTATCGAATTCGAGCAGCGCATTCTTCATTGCCGAATGGGCGAAGAGCCGCGAATCGTCCGCCGAAAGCCACATCGTCAGCGTGCGGCCGAACTCGTTTGCACCGACGCCGCTCGACTTCGACAGCGCGATGGTGGCGAGCACCCTGGGCCATTGCGCGACGCTCACGACCGAGACCGTATCGTCCACGCCGTTGAAGACGTAGAGGCGATCGAAGTTCGACGAGGCCACCACCTCGCGCGGAAAGCGCCCGAGCTTGACCGCGTCGAGCACTTTGCCGCTTTGCAGGTCGACGCGCGCGAGGCTGTCCTCGCGCAGCGAGGCGACGTAGGCGTAGCGTTCGTCCGGGCTCACGGCGATGCCGGTCGCGCCGCGCCCGCGGCAGTAGTTGCTGGGGCAGCCGTCCTTGGCGGCGGGAAACGCGCCGCCCTGGATCGTGCGCGCGACGGCGTGCTGCGCGAGATCGACAACGCTGATCGTGTTGTCGGCGTTGTCGGTGACGTACAGATACTTGCCTGACGCACCCGGCGTCATGTGATCGGGCCAGTTGCCGAGCTTGATGACCGTGCCCGCTGCTTCCTGCTCCGAAACCGGCTTGGGCGCATTGCGCGCGTCTTGCTGGATGGCGTCCGCGACGGCCTTCGATTCGGCGAGAGCGGCGTCTTTTTCCTTCACTTTGGCGCGCTCGTCGGCGGTTGTCGTTTTCCAGTCGAGCAGGTCTTCGCTCTGGCCGTGCAATGCCGCGCCGACCATCGCCGCGCTGCCCACGACGGCAAGCAGCAGCGGCAGAACGAACGCGCCCATGCGCGGCGAAACCGGCCGCCACGGAAACAGCAGGCCCGCTGCGACGAAGCCCGTCATCACGCCGCCGATGTGCGCGGCCTGGTCGATGCCCGACGTGATGAAGCCGTAGACCAGATTGATGACGAGAACCTGTGCGATGGCGCTGCCGCTCACGCGCACGGCTGTTTCGTCCGTGGCGTTGGCACGCTGGAACAGCGCCCAGAAACCGGCCGCGCCGGCCAGACCCATCAGCGCGCCCGACGCGCCCACGCTCACCACGGGGCGAATGCCGCCCGTGGGAATCACGGCGCCGAGCGCGTACTGGAAACTGTTGACCTCGTGATAGCCATGCCAGAACGCACTGAGCAGGCTGCCGCCCAGCGCCGAGAGCAGATAGATCGCGCCGAAACGCGCCGAGCCAACGACGCGTTCCAGCACGCTGCCGAGCACGACCAGCATGTACATATTGAGCAGCAGATGCGTCCAGCTGCCGTGCAGGAACGCGCTGGTCAGGAGCCGCCACGGTTCGCCGGTGAGCGTGAGCGGCGCGAAGTTCGCGCCCCAGTCGAGCAGGCGATAGTTGTTGAGTCCGTCCGGCCCCGCGCCGTGCCAGAGCAGGAAAAACACGACGATATTGACGACGGCGAGAATCAGATAAAGATGGAGGTTGACGCCTTTCTTCATTATATTTGGTCGTGAAACTGTTGTTTTTACCGATATTTTCTCTGGTGCGAGTTTCAATATCGGAAAATTATGGATGTTGAGTTTTATCGCTTGGCTGATTTATGCGAATCGGCTTGTCAATGCCCTGCATTCACAGGCGTCGATAAAATATCACGCAGTATGATTAACGGGTGAAATTCAATCGCGGGATTTATTGATTGCATCGAGTTTCGAATGGCGAATCGAAAAGCCGCATAAACCGGTATAACAATCGCGCGCAAATCTGATAATCGAGGTCGCCCGATCCTGGGCGCGATGACGTTTTCTGTCCGCTGTCTGCCTGTTCGTGCAGGCCCGGAAGATCAGAACGTCACGGTCGCTGTGACGGTATCCGAGTAATTGCCCGATGGCGGCACCGTCTGTGCTGGCACGCGGCCGAAGACGGTCAATGTCTGCGCGGCGCCGGTGCCCGTGCCCGAATCCGTAGCGGTTCCATTCGTCCCGTCGCCCCACGGTTGCGTGAACGCGGCGTCCTTGTAGAGCTCGTAATTGACGGTGGCAGTGCCGCCGCTGAGCAGCATGAGCCGGCTCGCGACCGTGCCGCCGGCCGTCGTGCCGGCATTGAGCGCCACCGTATAGGGCGCGCCCGAGACGCAGGTCACGCTCAGGCTCGAATTGGCCGTCACCTGCGTGCTCAGCGTGGTCATCGTGGGAAAGGCGAGCGGCGCGGCACTGATGGTGCAGTCCGCGATGACCGTCGCGGAGACGTTGAACGTCAGGCGATCCGAGGGTGTCGAGCTACCGGTGCAAGTGGGCGGCGTGCCGTTATAGGCCAGATAGGTGTACAGCGTGTCGGTGGTGGCGAAGGCCTGCGAATAGCTGCCGGGCTGCACGGTGGTCTGGCCAGCATAGACTCGCCCGTACACCGTGAGCGATACGGACACGATGCCGCCCACGACGGGTATGTCGACAATGCGCTCCGGAAAGCTGCTCGAAGCGACGCTGCCCCAGATGGTCGTATGCGCGGAGTCCGTAAAGATGTCGTACGAGAGCGTTGCGCCGCCGGGCCCGGTCATCGTGCGGGGCGAGAAGCCGCCGCTCGGGATGCCGATGCTCAGGCAGAACTCGACGTTCGCGGCCGCTATGCCGCTGCAGTTGGCGGTGAGCGTGCCGGTGGCATCGACGGGCGAGCCCGTGATCGTGCTCACATTGCCGAAAGCGATGTTGCTCATGGTGAAGGTGCAGGTTTGCGCGAGCACGGCGCGCGGCGCGATGCACAGGAGCACGCACGCGGCGACGAATGCATACCGGCGCAGGCAGGCGGCAAGGGCGGATGGCAGGTTCATGGCGCGGAGGGCTCCTTGGTCGTCGGGGATGGCCGGTCATGGGGCGCCGTTGCCCGCTCACACAGAAACGGGCCGATCTGCGGCAGGCGGTTCGCGCTCGCCGCATCGAATGGCACGCTGGCGGTGCAGTCCGCGCCGTTGCCCTGGATCGTGACGGTATTGGCCGCGTCGAGATGGGCCAGAAATGTCACGCCGTCGTAGCCGACCACCGACGTCGCGCCGCCTGGCTGCGCCGTCGCGACACTGCCGACGGGCAGTGGCTGTCCCGCCTCGTCCACGAAGCTGACCGAGGCGCCGGTGTACTGCTTGAGCCCGAAGTGCACCAGCGCGCCCGAGCGGCGTTGCGGGGCGATGTCCTGCTCCGCGGTGTCGATCTGCGCGTCGGCCGGCAGGGCAAGCGGATCGATGGCGATCTGGTTGCGCTGGTACGAAGGCAGATCGGGTACGAGCAGATAGCCCGCCGCGTTGGTGGTGCCCACCACGCGGTTCTCCTGGAGCACCGGCACGTTGGGCACCCGGTCGGTCGAGACGAGCGCGAAGCCATCGCTCAGCGTGCGCGAGGCCGCTACCGTGCCGTCCATCACGGCGATGGCGCCCGTGGCTTCGAGCGTGCCGGTGTTCGTGTCGTTGAAGCGTTGGGCGCTCGCCTGGAAGTCGCCCACTGTCGAGCGGTAGTGGGCCGATGCGAAGCCCAGGTGATAGTCGGATCCGGCGCCGCCCTGAACCGCCCAGCCCCAGCCGCCGCTGAAATTGGCGGGGCGCGACGCGCTGACGTTGGCGGTGGTCTGGTCGCCTGTGCGCGTCAGCGTCGCGCTCGCCGACGCACTGCCGCCCAGCGCGATCGTGATGCCGAAAGACGCGCCCCAGACGCCGTGCTGCGCGAAGTCGCGGTAGAGCGTCGCGTAGAGCGAACAGCCGCCGCCAACCTGGCCGCTGTAGCCGAGCGTCGCGACGCGCGAATGGCCCGCGAAGCTGTCTTCGGCGTCGATGTATGAAGCGGTGAGCGTCTGCGTCGCGAGGATCGAGACGGAACCCGTGGCCTGATATTGATGGCGGAACGTGACGCCGACATCGAGCGCGGCGAGGTCGCGATAGCCGGGCGTCGCCTGCGCGCCCTGCAGGTTGATCGAAAAGCGTCGGCCGATGTATTGGTAGCCTGCACTGTAGAGTGCGCCCGCTGCGCTGCTAGCCGTGCTGCCCGCAACGGCCAGCGAGAGCGAGCCAACGTCGCCGATGCCGATGATCGATCCGACGCCGCCGTTGCGCAGGCTTTGCGCCGTCTCCAGATGGCTTTGCAGCGTGATCCAGTTGCGCAACCCGTAGCGCAGCGTGCCGCTAAAGAACGGCGACGAGTCGTAGGAAAACGAGTCGATCCCATAGCCCTCGCGCAGAAAGCCCGCTTCGGCCGAATAGTCGTACAGCCCCTCGCTGAGACGGCGCGTGTCGATATAGAGCGCAATGCTCGTGGTGACGCGGCGTCCGAGCACGTCGGTGACCGTGACCTGGGCGACGCCTGCGCCGGTGAGGGCGGGCGGCTGCGCAATCTGGAAGGGCCCGGGCGCGGCGTTGCCGCTGTACTGGCGCAGGCCGTTGATGTACAGATCGACCGCCGACGGCACGGCTGCGCTGCCCGCGATCGTCGGCAGCGGGAAGGTGGTGAGCGTGGGCTGCAGCGAGAGGTCGCGCTGGAGCTGGATGCCACCGAAGTGCACGGCGCGCGTCCACGGCAGCGCCCCGGAAATCGTGTCGCCCAAGTTGATCGTGAAGAGGTTCGACGGGTTCGAGTAGCTCCAGGTCGTGTCGAGCCGGGTATAGCGCCCGGTGTTGCTGCCGGAGAGGTAGGTGCCGGTGTTGTCGAGGACACCGAATGGCGAAAAGAAGCGCTCATCGCTCCAGATGCCTAGTTCGTTGCCCGTACTGTTGCCCGAGGCATGCACGTAGCTCGCATCGTAGTTCAACACGAGGCCGGTAGCGGGCGTGGCCGGGGGCAGGCCAGGAACCTGGTTGCCGAGCAACTGGGCGATTTGCTGGCGTGTTGCGACGTCGATGGCGACCTGCTGGTTCTGCGGCTCATAGCGATAGCGCAGCTCTGGAACGGCGTCCAGCGCAATCCAGCCGTCCGCCGCCGGCGTGACGTTGTCCGTGCGAATGCCCGCCTCGACCAGCGTTTCCGGGCGCGCATACAGCGCATTGGCGCGCAGCTCGAAAGTAGCGGGCCGGTTTCTGCTCGTGCCATTGACGACGATCTCCAGCGCGAGCGTTTCCGGTTCGTCGGCGCCCGGCGGCAAGGGCGGGGGGAGTGCAGGCAGCGTATCGGGAGCGGTTGGCATGGAGGTCGGCGGTAGTGCGCCACTGGGTGCCGGAGTGGACGCCGCCACCAGCGTCTCGGGCGCGTGGCCGCTGGCGCGTGCGGGCGCGACGCCCGCCTGGGCTGCGAGGCTCAGTACGAGGTCGGCCGTGACCGTGACCCGGCGTAGCCGCGCCATGCCAGCCGGGCCGGGTCTCGGCGGGCCAGGCGGAAGGGACGCCGCGCGCCTCCTGCGATCGACAGGCACGTCAGTGCTCGAACGCGACGGGAGCCGTGACCAGTTTGCCGTTGATGTTCGCGGTCGCTTCGAGCCTGGCGTCCCCACCGCGCCAGCTGGATGGCGGCAAGGCCAGGGGCCACGTGCGCTCGCGGCCCGCCAGGGCATAGCCAAGCAGACCGGTGTGAACCGGCACACGCACGCCTGCCCCCGTCAACGTAACGTCGCTGATGCGCGCGTGAAGCGCGCCGCTATTGCTCACGCGGAGCAACCATTTGCCGTCGCGGGCTTCGACCGACCAGTGGGTGTCGGGTGCGCCGCGCTGGCCCGTGGGATAGAGGAAGACCGGCACCGAGTAGCGGAACCTGAACTGCACGCTGGAGGCGCCCGGGGCGTTGCCGGTGGGCAGTTCGTCAATGAATAGCCGGTAAGTCATTTCGCGCGGCGATGGTGCCTGGCTCGCGCGCATCAGCCGGACGATCTGCGCACCACCCGGTGGGACGGGCGCGATGGGTGGGCTGGCGAGGAGATCCTGCGTCGGGGTGAGTTGCTCGTCGCCCGCCGCCTGGTTCCAGGCGTAGACGCGCACCTGCGCATTCAGCGCCTGCGTTCCCGTGTTGCGCAGCGTGATGACCTGGCCGTTCTGGCTGGCTTCGAGTTCGATGCTGATCGGTGAAATCTCAAGCGATGCCGCAGATGCCGATCCCAGGTAAACAATCAGCATTCCTGATAAATAAGCGCGCAACAGCGACGAGCCAGGCAGCGTACCCATCTCTCACCTCCGGTTCTTCGTGCCAGATTCGATCACAGGTTGATGCCTGTTGTTGATGCGTACTTCGCGACGCTCATGGAAGCGCCGTACTGCGTGTTTTCAGAATGCGACGGTGGCGGTCACCGTGGTCTGGTAGGTGTTTGGCGCGGGCGTGTTTTGCGGCGGAACGCGGCCAAAGACGGTGAGTGTCTGGGCCGCGCCGGTGCCCGTGCCGGCCACTGTGTTGGTGCCGACCGTTTGCCCCCAGATCTGGGTGCGTGCCGCATCCTGGTACAGGTTGAAGCTCACGGTCACGGTCGCGCCGCTGTTCGTGAGCAGGCGGTTCGGGATGGTGGAGCCGGTGGTCGTGCCCGCGTCGAGCGAGACGGTGTACGGCGAGCCGGTCGAGCAGGTGACCGTGAGCGTGGTCGATTGATCGATGTTGCTGGCGAGCACGCCATTGGTGCCGAAGTTGAGAGCATTGGCGCTGATCGTGCAGGCTGCCTGGATCGTCAACGTGACCTGGAACGGGGCGGTCGCGGTGCCGGCATGGGCGTGCGGGACGCAGGCCGCAGCCAGCCCTGCGATGACGACGTCGAGCGCTGCCGTTTTCAGCGCGAGTGCGTTCATGCAGGGCGATCCCGAACGGGGCGGAATTCGAGCGGGGCCGATAGACGCATGTGACATGATCGGGCACTCCTGTGCCAGATGATATGTAATCCGAATTAAATAAATGGAGTGCGGGCTACGATATGACTTCTCGTGCTGACTGCATGCCGCGAGCCGCGGCCGACGCTGCTTGCTCAGTGCCATCGTGCGTCGGTTTGAGCGGCTGACGTGTTTAATCGTAGTGCAGGAACGTCGCGCGGCCATGTCAAACCTTGTGACAAGCCAGGTCGCAAGCCAGGTCGCAAGCCCCGATCAGCGCTCGGTAAATAACCCGCGTCGGCGTATCATGCGGTGTCGCGCCCACGCGCTCACCTGAACCGAACCGCCGGGGTTGACGCCCGGCTTTTTCTGGCATGCAACTTCCCGGCTCCACCGTTCCCATCTCGCTTGTTCTCGGTTTTCTCGCGGCGGCTCGCGCCAGGCCCGAAGTAGTCGAACGTTATCTGGAGCAGGCCGGCATCCCCGAAGAATTGCTGAACGAACCCGGCGCGCGCGTGACCGAGGAGCAGTTCTCCACGCTCTATCGCATGCTGGCCATCGAACTCGACGACGAAATGCCGGGCGTCTTCAGCCGCCCGTTTCGCAGCGGTACGCTCAAGTTTCTCTGCCTGAGCCTGCTCGACGCGCGCAACCTGGAGACGGCGCTGCATCGCTTCGGCCAGTTCTTCCATATCGTGCTGGACGACTTCCGGCTCGAATCGCGGCGCAGCGCGCTGGTGGCGCAAGTGGAGCTGCGCCCGCATCCCGCGTTTGGGGCGCTGAGCCCGCTGGGCCAGGAACTGATGCTCAAGCTCGCGCATGGCGTGTCGTCGTGGTTGATCGGCCAGAAAATTCCGTTTCTTCAAGTCGAGCTGGCTTGCGAGCGGCCCGCGCACGCGCACGATCATCGCTACTTCTTTTCCGGCCCGGTGCGCTTTGGCTGCGAGACGGCGCTGTTTCGCTTTAGCGCGGCCTATCTGGACATGCCGATCCGGCAAAGCAAGCGCAACCTGCGCCAATTCCTGGAGCGCTCGCCCGGCGACTGGATCTTCGAATCGTTCAGCGAGCAACTGGTGAGCCATCAGGTGCGCCAGTACCTGGCCAGCACGCTGCCCGACCTGCCGACCATCGAGGCGGCGTCGGATCATCTGCATTGTTCGGTGCGCACCTTGTGCCGCCGTCTGGCATCCGAAGACACCTCGTTCCAGATGCTCAAGGACGACCTGCGCCGCGACGTCGCGATCCAGCGCCTGACCGACACCCAGGACACCATCGCGGCCATTGGCGCCGATATCGGCTTCGACGATCCCAGCGCCTTTCATCGCGCCTTCCGGCACTGGACGGGCAGCACGCCCGGCACCTATCGCGGGCGCGATTGACGCGCAACCCCGCAATCGGGTGGAACGGGTGCGTGGGGCACCAGGATCAACCCTGGTCTGGCTTTTATTCAGGCGCTCAGCAGGCAGGGCGTGGCCAGATTTGTCACTAGATGGGCCGGTTTGGACAGTCCGGCGCAGCCTCTTTGCCGCTACGATTGGCCAGACATTGCCCTTGCGGCATCGGCTTATGCGTGACAGCGCAGTCGCACCGCTCAAGGGCTCCCCTGATCCACCGTGTGATTGAAAGGTTCGCCATGAGCTTTAACGCCCCCGTCAAGGACATGCTGTTCGTACTGAAAGAGCTGGCTGGCATCGACGATGTCGCCGCGCTGCCCGGCTACGAAGACGCCGGCTTCGAGACCGCCCAGGCGGTGCTGGAAGAAGCCGCGAAGCTCAGCGGCGAAGTGCTCGCCCCGCTGAATGTCGAAGGCGATCGCGCGCCCAGCAGCTGGCGCGACGGCGAAGTCACGGCGACGCCGGGCTTCAAGGAAGCGTTCGCCCAATTCGCCGAAGGCGGCTGGCAAGGTTTGCAACACCCGACTGAATACGGCGGCCAGGGCCTGCCCAAGCTGATCGGCACGCCTTGCAACGAAATGCTCAACGCGGCGAACCTGTCGTTCGCGCTGTGCCCGCTGCTCACCGACGGCGCGATCGAAGCGCTGCTCACCGCCGGCACCGAAGAACAGAAGCAGCGTTACGTGCCCAGGCTCATTTCGGGCGAATGGACGGGCACGATGAACCTGACCGAGCCGCAGGCCGGTTCCGACCTCGCGCTGGTGCGCACGCGCGCCGAGCCGCAGGCCGACGGTTCGTACAAGGTGTTCGGCACCAAGATCTTCATTACGTGGGGCGAACACGACATGGCCGAGAACATCGTCCATCTCGTGCTGGCGCGCGTGCCGAATGCACCCGAAGGCGTGAAGGGCATTTCGCTCTTCATCGTGCCGAAGTTCCTGGTCAACGAAGACGGCTCGCTGGGCGCGCGCAACGACGTGCATTGCGTGTCGATCGAACACAAGCTCGGCATCAAGGCGAGCCCGACGGCGGTGCTGCAATTCGGCGACCACGGCGGCGCGACCGGCTATCTGATCGGCGAGGAAAATCGCGGCCTCGAATACATGTTCATCATGATGAACGCCGCGCGCTTTGGTGTGGGCACGCAGGGTGTGGCGATCGCCGAGCGTGCCTACCAGCAGGCCGTGGCCTATGCGAAGGAGCGCGTGCAGAGCCGCCCCGTCGATGGATCGGCAAAGCAGTCGGTGACGATCGTGCATCACCCGGACGTGCGCCGCATGCTTGCAGCGATGCGTTCGATGACTGAAGGCGCCCGCGCGCTGGCCTATGTGGCGGCCGGTCATGCCGACAAGGCCCATCACCACGCCGACGAAGCAGTGCGCGCCCGCCATCAGGCCATCTACGAATTCCTCGTGCCGATCGTGAAGGGCTGGAGCACGGAAATGGCCAACGACGTCACGAGCCTGGGTGTGCAGGTGCACGGCGGCATGGGCTTCATCGAGGAAACCGGCGCGGCCCAGCACTATCGCGATGCGCGCATTCTGGCGATCTACGAAGGCACCACGGCGATCCAGGCGAACGACCTGATCGGCCGCAAGACGGCGCGCGACGGCGGCGCGGTGGCGAAGGCGCTGCTCGACGAGGTGGCGCAGACCATTGAAGCGCTCGGACAGGCGGGCGGCGCGGCGGCGGCATCGATGCGCACGCAACTTGAGCAGGGCGTGCAGGCGCTCTCGCGCGTGATCGATTTCGTGCTGGAAAACGTCAAGCGCGATCCCAATGCGGTGTTCGGCGGCAGCGTGCCGTACCTGAAGCTGGCGGGCATCGTGCTGTGCGGCTGGCAGATGGCGCGCGCGCTGCTCGCGGCGCAACGCAATCTTGCTGAAGACCCTGCGTTTTACGGGGCAAAGATCGCCATGGCGCAGTTCTACGCCGAGCATGTGCTGTCCCAGGCAGGCGGCTTCGCGACGGCGGTGCTGGCCGCGCGTGGCGATGAAGGTGTGCTCGCGCTCGCCGAAGACCAGTTCTGATTCTGGCCGCAGCAGCGGCCCGATACGGGCCGCGCTTCGGTCGATGGGGGAGACACAGCATGAATGCAAATAACGCAAACGATTTGATCGCGCAATACGGCCCGCGCGAGTCGATGGAATACGACGTGGTGATCGTCGGCGGCGGCCCGGCGGGTCTGTCGGCGGCCATTCGCCTCAAGCAGCTGGCCGCTGAAAAAGGCGCCGAAATTGGCGTGTGCGTGCTGGAAAAAGGCTCGGAAATTGGCGCGCATATTCTCTCGGGCGCGGTCATGGATCCGCGCGCGATCACCGAACTCTTTCCCGACTGGAAGGAACAAGGTGCGCCGCTGAACGTGCCGGTCACGGAAGACAAGTTTCTGTTTCTCTCCGAAACCGGCGCGAAGTCCGTACCGAACTGGGCGCTGCCCGACAACTTCAAGAACCACGGCAATTACGTCATCAGCCTCGCGAACGTCACGCGCTGGCTGGGCCAGCAGGCCGAGGCACTGGGCGTCGAGATTTTCCCCGGCTTCCCGGCCGCCGAAGTGCTTTACAACGACGATGGCTCGGTGAAGGGCGTCGCGACCGGCAACATGGGCATCGGCAAGGATGGCGAGCCCACTGAAAACTTCCAGCTCGGCATGGAACTGCACGCCAAGTACACGCTCTTCTGCGAAGGCGCGCGCGGGCACCTGGGCCGTCAGCTCAACGAGAAACTGCATCTCGGCAAGGACGCCGACCCGCAGGTGTACGGCATCGGCATCAAGGAACTCTGGGAGATCGATCCCGCGAAGCACAAGCCGGGTCTCGTCGTGCATACCGCTGGCTGGCCGCTGGAAAACGATACCTACGGCGGCTCGTATCTCTATCACACCGAGAACAACCAGGTGATGGTGGGTTTTGTCGTCGGCCTGGCTTATACGAATCCGTATCTCTCGCCGTTCGAGGAATTCCAGCGCTACAAGACGCATCCTGCGATTCGCCAATATCTGGAAGGCGGCAAGCGCGTCTCGTATGGCGCGCGTGCGATCACGGCAGGCGGCCTGATGTCGCTGCCCAAGCTTGTGTTCCCGGGCGGCGCGCTGGTCGGCGACGATGCGGGCTTCCTCAACGTATCGCGTATCAAGGGCAGCCACGCGGCGATCAAGACCGGCATGCTGGCGGCCGAAGCCGCATTCGAAGCCGTGCAGGCGGGCCGTCAGGGCGACGAACTGACGGCGTATCCGGAGGGCTTCAAGCAGTCGTGGCTGCACGAAGAACTCTATAAGGCCCGCAATTTCAAGCAGTGGATGAGCAAGGGCCTGTACCTGGGCACGATGATGGTCGGTCTTGAGCAGAAAGTGCTGGGCGGCAAGGTGCCCTGGACGCTGCATCACCAGCATCGCGACCACGAGATGCTCAAGCCCGCGTCGCAGTGCAAGCCCATCGTCTATCCGAAACCTGACGGCAAGCTCACATTTGACCGGCTGTCTTCGGTGTTCATCTCGAACACGAACCACGAAGAGAATCAGCCCGCGCATTTGACGCTCAAGGATGCGAACGTGCCGGTCGGCATTAACCTGACGACGTACGCGGGCCCGGAAGCGCGCTTCTGCCCAGCGGGCGTCTATGAATTCGTGAAAGACGATTCGGATGCGGACAGGTTGCAGATCAACGCGCAGAACTGCGTGCACTGCAAGACCTGCGATATCAAGGATCCCACGCAGAATATCGTCTGGGTCACGCCCGAAGGCGGCGGCGGCCCCAATTATCCGAACATGTAATGCCTTGCCGCGCGTGTGCGCGGCCCATCGAATGAGGAGTGCAAAATGAGCAAGGAAGTCGTAGTCGTCGGCGGTGTACGCACTGCAATCGGCAAGTTCGGCGGCAGCCTGAAGGATGTGTCGCCCACGGAACTCGGCGCGCTCGTGCTGCGCGAAGTGCTCGCACGCAGCGAGGTCAAGCCCGAGGACGTGGGCCATGTGGTGTTCGGCAACGTGATCGCCACGGAACCGAAAGACCTGTACCTGTCGCGTGTTTCGGCCATCAATGCGGGCATTCCGGAATCGACGCCCGCATTCAACGTCAACCGTCTGTGCGGCTCGGGCCTGCAGGCGATCGTGTCGGCGGCGCAGACCATCATGCTCGGCGACGTTGATGTTGCCATCGGCGCGGGCGCGGAGAACATGAGCCGCGCGCCGTATATCACGCCCGATGCGCGTTTCGGTGCGCGCATGGGCGACGTGCGCCTCGTGGACATGATGCTCGGCGCGCTCAACGATCCGTTCCATACGGTGCCGATGGGCGTGACGGCGGAAAACGTCGCGCGCAAGTTCGACATTTCGCGCGAACGCCAGGACGCGCTGGCGCTCGAATCGCATCGCCGCGCCGCGCAGGCCATCGCGGAAGGCCGTTTCGCGAGCCAGATCGTGCCGGTCACGCGCACGGTGAAGGGCCGCGAAGTCGTCTTCGACACTGACGAGCATCTGCGCACCGACGCGACGATCGAAGACTTTTCGAAGCTCAAGCCGGTGTTCGCGAAGGAAAACGGCACGGTCACGGCGGGCAATGCCTCGGGTATCAACGACGCCGCCGCCGCCGTGCTGCTGATGTCGCGCGAAGCCGCCGAGCAACGCGGTCTCGCGCCGATGGCGCGCCTGGTCGCCTACGCACACGCGGGCGTCGATCCGCTGCATATGGGCATCGGCCCCGTGCCGGCCACGCGTCTCGCGCTGCAACGCGCGGGCCTGCGAATCGAAGACCTCGACGTGATCGAGTCGAATGAAGCGTTCGCGGCGCAGGCTTGCGCCGTGACGCAGGAACTGGGCCTCGACCCGGCCAGGGTCAATCCGAACGGCTCGGGTATTTCGCTGGGCCATCCGATCGGCGCGACCGGCACGCTCATCACCGTGAAGGCGCTGCACGAACTGCAACGCGTGGGCGGCCGTTATGCGCTGGTGACCATGTGCATCGGCGGCGGCCAGGGTATTGCAGCGATTTTCGAGAACCTGCGCTAAGTCCTTTTAGCGCGCGGCATGAGACTGGAGAAATACATGTACCACGAGGCGAATCGAGCAAACGCGGACGAGGTGAACGAGGACGCGGAGTCGGCGTATGCCTATCCGCTCCTGATCAAGCGCCTCCTGCATACGCCGATGGCGCATGCGCGCGAGCAGGAGATTGTCTATCGCGGCCAGGTTCGCATCAGCTATGCGCAGTTGCAGGAGCGCATCGCGCGGCTCGCGAATGGCTTGCAGCGGCTGGGCGTGAAGCACGGCACCACGGTTGCGGTGATGGACTGGGACAGCCATCGCTACCTGGAATGTTATTTCGCCATCCCGATGATGGGCGCGGTGCTGCAAACCGTGAACATCCGTCTTTCGCAGGCTGAAATCGCGTATACGGTCGATCACGCGCGGGCGGAAGTCGTGCTCGTGCATACCGACTTCCTGCCGGTGCTGGAGGCGATTCGCGAGAAACTGCCGCGTGTGCACACCTTCATCCTGATCGACGACGAAGGCAACGTGACGCCGCCGCCGGGCATCGAATTCGCCGACGAATACGAGCGTTTGCTCGCATCCAGCGATACGCAATTCGACTTCCCCGACTTCGACGAGAACACGCGCGCCACGACGTTCTATACGACGGGCACGACCGGCTTGCCGAAGGGCGTGTACTTCTCGCATCGCCAGCTCGTGCTGCACACGATCACGGTCATGGCGGCGCTCACGAGTCCCGAGAAAGGCCAGCGCGTGCATCGCGGCGACGTCTATATGCCGCTCACGCCGATGTTCCATGTGCACGCGTGGGGCATGCCGTATATCGCTACGCTGATGGGCCTGAAGCAGGTTTATCCGGGCCGTTACGTGCCGGACCGCATCGTCGAGTTGATTCGCGAGGAAGGCGTCACCTACTCGCATTGCGTGGGCACGATCCTGCACATGATGCTGAGCTGCCCGCAGGCCAAGACCGCCGATTTCAGCAAGTGGAAGGTCGTGATTGGCGGCGGCGCGCTGCCGCATGGGCTTGCGCGTGCGGCGCTGGAACGCGGTATCGACATTTTCACCGGCTATGGCATGTCCGAGACCTGCCCGGTGCTGACGCTCGCCCAGTTGATGCCGTCGCGCGAGCCGCGCACGCTCGATGAAGAAGTCAGCCTGCGTTGCCGCACGGGGCTGCCGATTCCGCTCGTCGATCTGCGGATCGTCGACGCCGAAATGCGTGACGTGCCGCATGACGGCGTCGCGAGCGGCGAGGTGGTCGTGCGTGCGCCGTGGCTCACGCAGGGCTACCTGCACAATCCCGAGGCTTCGAAAGTGCTTTGGGAAGGCGGCTATCTGCATACGCAGGACGTGGCGCGCATCGGCACGGACGGCTATCTGCAGATTACGGATCGCATCAAGGACGTGATCAAGTCGGGCGGCGAGTGGGTGTCTTCGCTCGATATCGAAAGCCTGATTTCGCAGCATCCGGCCGTGGCGGAGGTGGCGGTTATCGGCATCAAGAGCGAGAAGTGGGGCGAACGTCCCGCGGCCGTGGTTGTGCTGCGCGCCGAGCGCGATGCGCCCGTGAGCGCCGAGGATATCCGTACGCACGTGATGCAATTTGTCGAAACCGGCAAGATCTCGAAGTTTGCGGTGCCGGAAGTCGTCAAGTTCGTCGATGCAATCGAGAAGACCAGCGTGGGCAAGCTGAACAAGAAGTGGCTGCGTGAGAACTTCGATTGACGCCGTCGCAAGATCTTTGCGCCGCCGTTCCGTCGTTATGCGGAACGGCGGCGCGGGAAGCAAGCAGCGATCATTGGGCGCGCCTCGGGCGCGCTTTTTTTCGTCTGCGATGCTTGCTTGATGGGCCTTAAGTCGTGCTTGCGGCGCGCGCCCAGGGCAGGCGTCGTTTAGCGGTGGCATCGACGCGCGGCCATTGCATGCGCTCCACGGCGATCTGGCGGCGCGGCGCATCGGCGATAAATCGATCGAGCGTTTCGCGTATGTCGCGATCGACGAAATCGGCGCGCTCAGCGTCGATCAGCACCGTCGAATTATCCGGAATGCGTGCGAGGCAGCGCATCAGCATCGGCTTTGCAAGAAATGAGGCATCCTTACGAAACGACAGCAAATAATGATCGTCGTGTTCGGCCAGTGCGAAGGTGTCGTCCAGGTTTGCGCGCATCGCCAGCAGCATGCTCACCGCAATGCCAATCCCTATGCCGATAAGCAGGTCGGTCGCCAGCACGCCCACGATGGTCGCGACGAACGGAACCAGGCGTTCGGCGCCTTCGCGCATCATCGCGACGAACAGTTGCGGCTTCGCGAGCTTGTAGCCCGTCTGGATCAGGATCGCAGCGAGGCAGGCGAGCGGGATGAGGTTCAGCACCGTCGTGAGCGCGAACACGCTCACAAGCAGCAATACGCCATGCACGAAAGCCGACAGCCGCGTGCGTGCGCCCGCGTTGAGATTGGCGGAACTGCGCACGATTACCGCGGTGATCGGCAGGCCACCCAGCGCACCGGCGACCATATTGCCGACGCCTTGCGCCTTGAGTTCGCGGTCAGGCGAGGCGCGGCGGCGCAGCGGATCCATCTGCTCGACGGCTTCGAGGCTCAGCAGCGTTTCCAGGCTCGCGACGATGGCGAGCGTGAGGGCGACGCGCCAGACATCGGCGTCCACCAGTTGCGTGAAGTCCGGCAGCGCGAGCGCGCCAGCCAGAGCGTCGAACGAGGCGAGCGAATCCAGCGCCACGCGCTGCTCGACCGGCAAGCCGAGCGCGGGCGCGAACCTGTCGAGCAGCACGGTCGTGCCGATGCCAAGCGCCACCACGGCGAGCGGCCCCGGTACGGCGCGCACCAGCGCGAAGCGCTTTGCACGCGGCGTTTCCCATGCGAACAGCAGCGCGACGGACACGGCGGCCAGCGCGAGCGCGGGCAGCAGGACGGGGCCAAAGGGCGTCGCGAGCGTGGCGGCGGACGCGGCCGCGCCGCCCCCCACGGCCAGCGGCACCTGCTTCACGATCAGCAGCAGGCCGATTGATGCAAGCATGCCCTTGATGACGGGCACCGGTACGAAGCTTGCGAGTTGCCCGGCGCGCAGCAGGCCGAACACCACTTGCAGCGCGCCCGCGATCAGCACGGCGCACAGGAACGCGGAAAAGCTGCCGAGCGTGCCGATGGCCGACACCACGATCACGACGAGGCCCGCTGCGGGGCCGCTCACGCTCAGATGCGAGCCGCTGAGCAGCGCCACCACGAGCCCGCCGACGATGCCCGACAGCAGGCCGGCGAACGGCTCGACACCGGAGGCCGTGGCAATGCCGAGGCATAGCGGCAGGGCGACGAGAAAGACCACGATGCCCGCGAACAGGTCGCTGCGCAGGGTCGTGAAGTCGATGGGGCGAGATTTCGGCATGGACATTCCAGGGTGGGGAGATCGGTGCAGGGGTCTTTCAGGCGGCGACGGCGTTCTTTGCCGCGTGCGCGTGTTGCGTGTCGCTTGTTTCGTTTGTTTCGTTTGTTTCGTTTGTTTCGTTTGTCTGGTTCGCTTCGCTCGCGTCGTGCAATTGCAGCAGGCGGCCTTCGCGCAGGCCGAACACCCAGCCATGCACCTGCGGCTTGCGCCTGGCGTCGCGCAGGATCGGCGACGCTTCCAGGCGCTGGACTTGCTCGATCACGTTGAGTTCGGCGAGGCGGTCGACGCGGTCGTCCATGTTGCCGATGGCGTCGAGTTCGCCGCGATGCCGCGCGGCCAGTTCGCGCAGCCCGGCAATGCGGCGGTTCACGAGCGGCAGTGCGGGCGAGGGCGGCGAAAGCGCCGCGCGTACGCCGCCGCAATGATGATGGCCGCAGACGATGATGTGCTCCACTTCGAGCGCATGCACGGCATATTCCACGACGCTGGACGCGTTCGTGTCGTCGGCGGCGAACAGATTGGCAATGTTACGGTGTACGAACAGTTCGCCTGGCCTGGCATTGATGATGCGCTCGGCGGGCACACGGCTGTCCGAGCAACCGATCCACAGCACGCGCGGTTGCTGGCCTTGTGCGAGCTGGCTGAAAAAATCCGGCTCGCGGGCCGCCACTTCGGCGGACCAGGCGCGGTTGGCGAGCAGAAAGCGTTTCGGAGGGTTCATCGTTTCAGGCTCCTGAATGGGGCGGCTGGCCATGCCAGGATCGCCGCGTCGAAAGTGATGTTTACGAATAGCTTTCGATAGGATGGTTCCGAAAATAAATCGCGCGCCAGGAAAAAAAATCGAAAAATATTCGGCGTGTGAGTTTTATGGCATTTGCATGAATGTGAAGAGCCGAGTGTGCGATTAGCGGACGCCGGGCGGAGCCATGTCATCCGTTGCTGGGGGCGGCGATTTTCGACTGGTGCATATTTCCGCTGCGCCTCTTGTCGATTAACCGGATTGACGTTATATTTTTTATAACAATAGAACCTGAGAGAGTGCCGAAGCGACGCGGCGCGCCCACCTGCACCATCGGTGTGCGTTGCGATCGCGCGGTAGGTCGTATGGCATCATCCGACACCTGGCTGGTCAGATATCCCCTGTTTCGCGAGGCGCTTTTTCATGGCGCCATGTCGCTTGGCGCGTTGCCTCCGCAGGCTCGCTCCGTCGTGGCGAAACGTGTGTTCGCCGGAGACGGCGCACGAGACATTGCGGGCAGCACGGCGCTGCACGTCGTGAGCGACGTGCGTGTGGCGTTCGTCGAATTGCCGATGTCGCTCGTCAATCAGGCGGTGCGCGATCATTGCGCGCCCAATGGCGACGACGACGCGTCGCTGAGCGCGGCAATTGGCGAAACCCGTCTGCACTATCCGCGCGTGGCCAGGCCGCCGTGCCTGCTCATGCCGGGGCAGGGCATTTTTCTCGATAGCTGGATGCGCTTCCTGGCCTATCGCACGCGCGGCGATATCACGGTTCCCGTGCTGGCCGTCGACTGGTTTACGCTTTATGAGCGCATCGCACGCGTGCTTGAAAGCGATGATGCGGTGAGCCCCTATTTGCAGGCGTCCGACGCGCATTGGACGTCGCGTGTGCCTGGCCTGATCGAATAAAAAACAATTAGAAGCCAGTCTCCGGGATCTTCGCGCCAGATCCCCGGTGCAATAGCGGTCGTGCGTTTATCGGCGCGGTAGAATGCCTCGCGTTCCCATGCGCGCGACGTGCGTGGGAAGGACTAGCAGTCGACGATATGCGAATTCCCCACCATGACGCGCCCTGCTGATATCTACTTTCGTTTCCTGCAACTGGCGGATGCGCTGCGTGGCCTGCCCGCGCTGCCGGCGCTCGACCCGCTCGAACAACGCATCCTCGAACTGGTGGCGCGCGTCGGTCAGACGCATGAACGTCTTTCCGTGCGCGACATCATGGGCAAGAGCGAACTGGGGTCGCCGGCCACGCTGCATGCACGGCTGACTTCGATGCGCGAGAAGGGCTGGATTCGCCTCGGCGATACCGAGGATGCGCGGCGCAAGCAGGTCGAACTCACGCCCGCCGCGCTGCGTCACTTCGACAAGCTCTCCGAAGCGATGGTGCGTGCCGCGAAGGATGAGTGACGGGTTCGCGTGCTGCATTTAGCGGCTTTATTTTCCATTGCGATGATTCACAAGGTTCTGGTTAGTGCGTGTCTGCTTGGCAGCCCCGTCCGGTACAACGGCGCGGCCAAGACGCTTGCGCACCCGCTGCTCGATACGTGGCGGCGCGAGGGGCGCATCGTTTCCGTTTGCCCTGAGCTGATGGGTGGGTTTGGCGTGCCGCGTCCGGCGGCCGAGATCGCATTGGCGAAGTCGGGCGACGAGGTGCTGGCGGCAGGCGCGCAAGTCGTCGACGCGAGCGGTGCCGATGTGACAGCGCTGTTCGTTGCGGGTGCGCAGGCGGCACTCGCGGCGGCGCGCGAGCACGATTGCCGTTTTGCCTTGCTGATCGATGGCAGCCCTTCGTGCGGCAGCCAGTTCATTTACGACGGCAGCTTTTCGGGGCAGCGCCACGCCGGGGCAGGGGTGACGGCGGCGTTGCTTCGCGCGCACGGCATCGAAGTTTTCGCGGATTCGGAGATTGGCGCGCTGGCAGCCCGGTTGGCGCGCGAGGAGCGGGGCTGATTGCTCTGCGGCTGGCGTTTCTCACTTCATTGCTAAGGCCAGGCGGATTCACAAATCGTCTGGCTTCCTTCTTTTAGCGGCTCGCGCCCGGCGAGCTTCGCAGACTCCCCTCGAATCGATTGTTTCAAGCTAAGGCGCGTTCAGGCACGCCCCTTTTTGCATTTCCACAAACATTATAAAAGTAATGTCTAAATTACGACTTAAGAAAGTAGAAAACATACGATTTACGTTGTAATATTCATTGTTCTATCGCATTCGAAACTCATCATGTCCGACGCCGCGCCCGACGAAGTCCGCATCACAGCCGAAATCGAACGACTCAAGGCCGAATTCCCCAAGACGCGCGAGTTGTATCGCGAGGTGTGCGCCCTGCTGTTCTTCCGCTTCGGCATCACACCCACCGCGAACCGCCTCTATCAACTGGTTCATCGCGGCAGCATGGGCACGCCGACGGCCGTCCTCGGCGAATTTTGGGCGGAGTTGCGTGAGAAAAGCCGCGTGCGTATCGAGCACGCGGATTTGCCGGAGGAGTTGCAGGGCGCAGCGGGCGAACTGGTCGCGGCATTGTGGACGCGCGCCACGGCGGCGGCTCAGTCATCGCTCGAAGCGTTGCGTGTCGAAGTGGAAGACGCGCGGCGCGAAGCCGAGTCGCAAGTTGCAAGTTTGCAGAGCGATCTTGCGCGCACGGAAACGGCGCTTGAGCAACGGACGACGGCGCTGCTCGCCGCGCAGGTTCGCATTCACGAACTGGAGCAGGCTCAGGCGGCGGGCGAGGCAACGCGCATAGCACTCGAAGGGCAGGTCGCGGACTTGCAGCAAGCCGGACGGGAGCGCGACGCGGCGCTCGTGCAGGCGCGCGCTGACTTTGCCGCCGAACTCGACAAGCTGCGCGCGAGCGCCGAACTGGCCGAAACTCGCCTGCAAGCGGCCGAAAAGCGCGCCCTGCTCGAAATCGAGCGCGAACGCGCCACCAGCGCGCGCCTGCAAAAGGATCTGGAAGCGGCGACGAAGCGCGCTACGCGGGCCGAAGAAACCGCGCGTAGCGAAACCCAGGCGTTGCAAACTCAACTGGGCGATCTGCGTCACCAGGCGGGCATGCTGGAAGGGCGGCTGGACGCGATGCGAGCCATCCACGCGACGCAGACGGAGGAACTGGAGACGCTACGCAGCAAGGCGAAGGCGGTGACGCCTCCGAATAGCGCGCCGGTTGCCCGCCGGACGCCCAGGCGAGCGGCCCGCTCAACCGATGGCGCGGCAAAGCCATTGCGTGTTATGCGCAAAAAGTCCGGGTCGACTTGAGGATATCCAGGACGCATGTGGCTCTATATTTTCGCGCCATGTTGGGTCTACCGCTAGGGCCACCGCTTCGCTAACGTAACAGGCTTTCCCCACCTGAAACCAGGAGAAGCCAAGGATGTCCGTGAGCGACAGCAACGACAACGACAACAACAACAACGAAGCCGATTCCATCGCAACTCAGGGCGCGCCGTCGGCGCGCACGCGCGTGCGTCGCATCGCCCAGCGCGCCGACTACGATCGCGCCACGCTGCACGCGATTCTCGATGACGCCTACGTCTGCCACGTCGCATTCGCCGATGCCCACGGCGTCCATTGCATTCCCACCGCCTGCTGGCGCGAGGGCGATCATCTCTACATCCACGGCTCCAATGGCAGCCGCATGCTCAAACTCGCCGCCGAAGGCGCCCAGGTCTGCGTGACCGTCACGCACCTCGATGGCCTTGTGCTCGCGCGCTCGGCGTTCAATCACTCGATGAACTATCGCTCGGCGATGATCTACGGCGCGTTCGAAGTCGTCGCGGACGGCCACAAGTCCGCCGCGCTCGATGCGTTCATGGAGCACATCGCGCCGGGGCGCGTGCATGAAGCGCGCGCGGGCAACCGCAACGAACTCGCTGCGACCACGGTGCTGCGCCTGCCGCTCGACGAAGCGGTCGCGAAGGTGCGCGCGCACGGCGTCTGTGACGACGAAGAAGACCTCGATCGCCCGGTCTGGGCGGGTGTGCTGCCGATGGCGCTGCGGCCGCTTGCGCCCGAACGCGACGGCAACCTGCCGCCGGACGGCGAACCCGCTTATGTGCGCGAGTGGGCGAGCCGGGCGGCCGACGCGCAGCGCTGAGCCAATAAGCGTCGGGGGAAACTCCCGCTTGCATCCGTGAAATTGCCGTGCTAATTTTTCATGAAATTTAGCAAATAAAATTTCACGGATGCCGCGATGTTCGTCGAATCGACCCAGCATGTGGAGAGCTACTACGCCCGCACCCTGCCTGCCGCCGCGCCTGCGCGTGCGGCGCTGGAAGAGGATTGCGACGCCGACGTCCTGATCGTCGGCGCGGGATTCAGTGGGCTGCATACGGCGTTGCGGCTCGCGCTGGCCGGCAAGCGCGTCGCCGTCGTCGAGGCAAGCCGGGTGGCGTGGGCCGCGTCGGGGCGCAACGGCGGTCAGGCGCTGCTCGGCTGGTCGTGCGATATGGGGCCGCTGGAACATTCGCTGGGCGTCGAGCGCGCCCGCGAACTCTGGGATAGCATGCGCTGGGCGGCGCGCGAAGTACGCGAGTTGCCGCAGCGGCATGGCTTCGATATCGACTATCGCCCCGGCAGCCTGTGGGCCGCCGTGAAGCGCAATCGTGTGGGCATGCTCGACGTGGCGCGCGACGAGGCCGCGCAGAAGTGGGGTTACGACGCGCTGCGCGTGATCCCGCAGCAGGACATGCCAGGCTGGATCGGCAGCCCGCGCTATCGCGCCGCGCTCTACGATCCCGAGGCCGGCCATCTGAATCCGCTCAAGTTCGCGCTGGGCATTGCCGCCGCCATCGAGCGCGCGGGCGGCCGCATTTTCGAGCAGACCCGCGTGCTGACGTGGCGCGAAACGCCGTCCGGTTTCATCGCGAACACGGCGCGCGGATCGATTCGCGCGGACACGCTCGTGCTGGCCTGCAATGCCTATATCGATCGGCTCGACAGCGAACTCGCGCGTCGCGTGCTGCCCGTCGGCACCTATCAGGTGGCCACTGCGCCGCTCGATCCCGCGCTCGCGAACGCGATCCTGCCGCGCAATAGTTGCGTGATCGACAATCAGTTCGTCCCTGACTACTTCCGCCTGAGCCCCGACCACCGGCTGCTGTTCGGCGGCGCGTGCACCTATCTGGGCGGCATTCCGAAGGACATTCGCGCGGCCATCCGTCCGAGTCTCGAACGTGCGTTTCCGCAATTGCGCGGCGTCGAACTGGAGCACGCGTGGGGCGGCCATATCGACATCAGCATCCGGCGCACGCCCGACGTGGGCCACGCGCGCGGTCGCTACTGGCTGCAAGGCTTTTCCGGTCACGGCGTGCTGCCGACGCTGGCCGCTGCGCGCGCGGTATCCGATGCGATCCTCGGCGATACGCGCTTGCTCTCGCACTACGAGGCCATCCATAATCCGCGTTTTCCGGGCGGCGACGCGCTGGCCGCACCGCTCGAAGCGCTGGGCAAGCTCTGGTATCGCCTGCGCGACGTCGTCTGATGGGAGTGAAACCGGCATGGACAGGCAGGAAGAGATCGAAGGGCTCGCGATCCTGATTCGCGATCTGCGCAAGCACAAGAAGGTGACGCTTTCGGAGCTGGCGCAGCGCATCGGGCGCTCGGTGGGGTTTCTCTCGCAGGTCGAACGCGGGCTGTCGCGGCCCACGGTCGCCGATCTCACCGCCATCGGCGAGGCATTGCAGACGCCCACGACGTACTTCTACAGCGTGAGCAAGCCGCGCGCGCTGCCCTGGGTCACGCGCCCGGCCGAGCGTCGCACGCTTTACTACGGCGGCGGCATCACGGACGTGCTGGTGTCGCCGAGCATGTCGTCGGGATTTTCGATGCTCGAAAGCCTGCTGGAGCCGGGCGCGACGAGCGGCGAGCGTCCCGTCGACGATAGCGACGAGCAGGGCGGTTTCGTGCTCGAAGGCGAGCTGACGATCTGGCTCGACAGTGACGGCGAGCCCGTCACGCTCAAGGCCGGTGACAGTTTTCAGTTGCCGTCGCGTTGCCGCTTCAGTTACGCAAACCTGGCGGAGCAGCCCGCGCGCGTGCTGTGGGTGTTCACCTGAGGTGACGACGCGCCGCGACACTGATTGATCGGTTAGGTACGCCCGGAATGCGGGCGCGCTTCTTATTTGTTTCGCAATCCATATTAAAAACCAGCTTGCGTTATCAAAGGACACTGACGTGACCGCCATCGCCTCCGATCTGCTGAGCGAAGTACGCGCCTTCCGTGCGGCGCATCCCGACGTGCAGTACGTCGACTTGATCTGTCTCGACCTGCCGGGCCATTTTTACGGCAAGCGTTACCCCATTGGCATGCTCGAAAAAGTCGCGGCAGGCGCGATGCTCAAGCTGCCGCAGAACTGCATCCTGCTCGGCGCGCAGGGCGGGGTGTATCCGATCGGCGAATATTGCTTCCACGACGGCGATCCCGACGCCGCGCGCCGTCTCGTGCCCGGCACGCTCAAGCGGGTGCGCTGGGAGCAGCAGCCGCTCGCGCAAATGCTCATCACCTCGGACGGCACCGCCGCGCCGATCGCCTTCGAGCCGCGCGAAGTGCTCGCGCGCGTGCTCCAGCGTTTCGCGCGGCGCGGCCTCAAGCCGGTGGTCGCCTTCGAACTGGAGTTCTATCTGTTCGATGCGAAGCTGCGCGACGGGCTGCCGCAGCACGCGCGCGATCTACTCTGCGACGACGCCGACGATCAGCCGAACATGCATATCGAGCGTCTCTCGCGTTTCGCGCCGGTGCTGCACGAAATGGTCGAGGCGGCGCGCGAACAGGATGTCGACGCAACGGTCATTACCGCCGAACTCGGGCCTGGCCAGTTCGAAATCAACTTTGGCCATTGCGACGACGCGATGCGGGCCGCCGACTGGTCTGCGCTGTTCTGCCGCAGCACGCGCGGCGTGGCGATGCAGCACGGTTACCGCGCGAGCTTCATGTCGAAGCCGTGGCTCGACGCGCCGGGCAGCGGCATGCACGTGCACGTCAGCCTCTACGACGAGGCGGGCCGCAATGTGCTGGCGGCGCACGAGCGGCGCGCGCTGCGGCACGCCGTGGCGGGTTGCCTCGCGTTGCTGCCGCATTGCATGCCGGTCTTCGCCGCCAATCACAACGCATTCCGGCGCTACGGCGCGATGGTCAACGCGGCGAGCCGGGCGAGCTGGGGTTTCGAGGATCGCGACGCCTGCATCCGAATCCCGGAGTCGGACGAGGCAAACCTGCGCATCGAACACCGCCTCGCAGGCGCCGACGCGAACCCCTATCTGGTGCTCGCGGCGATCCTCGCCGGCATCGAATTCGGTCTCGACGCGGGCCGCGAACCCATCGCGCCGCTCAACGAAAACCGTGCGAGCGGCATCGATTTTCCGGGCGATATGCTCTCGGCGGTGGAGGCCATGAAGGCGCATGCCGGGGTGCGCGAGGCGCTCGGCGAGGACTTTGTGACGGTTTATTGCGAAAATAAACGGCAAGACCATCTCGATTTTATGAACGCGATTGCCGCACGCGAATATCGGTGGTTTTTGTAAAAATACGCGAAATAGACACTAAATTGGCGAGAAAATCGCCTTGCATGAATCGTTCCCGCATCCGCGAGGGGCCTGTAACCCCCGTGTGCCTTACGTTTCGATATGCAACGCGATTTGCCTGTTTTGCCCGCGTGAGGTAGGGTATGCAGGTTTTCTCAACTCAACACAGGTAGCAGATGAACAAACAGGAACTCATTGACGCAGTCGCCGCAAGCACGGGCGAGACCAAGGCAGCCACGGGCGCGGCAATCGACGCGATCCTCGAAGTGGTCACCAAGGCGGTCACGTCGGGCGATTCCGTGCAGCTCGTCGGCTTCGGTTCGTTCTCGACCGGCCAGCGCGCAGCACGCGTCGGCCGCAACCCGGCTACGGGCGCGGAAATCCAGATCGCTGCGGCCAAGACGGTCAAGTTCACGGCCGGCAAGGCCTTCAAGGACGCCGTCAACGCGTCGTGATGCTGGCCGCCGCCGCGCGGCGCGTGCAGGGTTCGTGACATGAGGAGGGCGCTTTGGCGCCTTCCTTGCGCATGACCTCTGCTCGTCTTCCGCGCGGTTTCGGCTGCGCACGCGCGGCGGTTTTGGCGCATCACACTCCGGGAGCGGGACGCTTGGCGTCTCGCTCCCGGTTGCCGTTTACATCGGCAAATCCTCTGTTGTCCGAAGTAACCGAATTAATCGAACTAACCGGACGAAGCCCGCACGCGGCAAAGCGCATGGGCCTGGTCGGCTTAAAGATCGTCTTTGCGCGGCGTCGCGAGCAGTTGCGACGATTGCGTGCCCTGGCGCGCGAGTTCGTTGCGGCGCCGCTTGGCCTCGTACATGGCCGCATCCGCGGCACGCATCATGCCTTCCAGACTTTCGCCTTCCTCGCAGCTTGCCCAGCCCAGCGAGAAGCTCAAACGCGGCCCGCCGTAGAACTGATTGTTCAGCTCGACCAGTTTGCCGATGCTGTCCGCGACGATTTCCGCGTCGCGTGCGTCCGCGCCCGGCAGGAGCATCACGAACTCGTCGCCGCCGATGCGCGCGGCGTGGTACGGCTTGCGGATCGCCTTGGCCAGCACTTCGCCTGCGCGGCGTAGCAGCGCGTCGCCGGCCGCATGGCCGAGCTGGTCGTTCACGGTCTTCAGGTTGTCCATGTCCAGCACGATCGCGCTGACCGGGAACGGCCCCTTGCGTTGCAGGCGGTTCAGCTCGTCGACATAGAACGAGCGGTTCTTGAGCTTGGTGAGCACATCGTGCTTGCCCAGAAATTCGAGGTAAGCCTCGGCTTTCTTGCGTGCCGTGATGTCGGTGAGCGCAAGCAGCACAAGATCCCATTGCTCCTCGTGGCCGGGAAAAACCGAGAATTGCAGGTGCACGTTGAGCTCGCTGCCGTCGAGCGCGTAATTGATGACCTCACGCTGCTGGAACAGCCGACCTTCCCACAAATCGAGCAATTGCTCGCGAAAATGCGGGCGCATGTCGTCGCGGAAGATCTGCGGCAGGCGCGCGAGCAGCGTGGCCTTGTCGGGCGCGCGATACATGCCGAGCGTGTAGTGATTGACGTCGAGCACCTGAATTTCGCTCATGCAGCGCTCGACAAACTCGGGATGCACGTCGGTGAAAGTGCGGAAATCGACGATGCCCTGCATGCGGACTTCGTCGAGCAACTGGCGGATCGCCGAAAAATTCTCGACCCACAGCGACACCGGCGCATGTTCGAAAACACCGAGCGCGTATTGCTCGCTCGCCGCCGCGCGCTGGCGCGCATCCTCCAGTGCGGACACGTCCTCGATGGCCACGAGCACGCGGCTCCAGTCGTTTTCGTGGCCCGGCAGGATCACGCCACGCAGCAGGATGTCCATGCGACGGCCGCTGAGCGTGTAGTTCACGCTCTTGCTTTCGAAGGTGGCACTGCCTTTCCACATCTGTTCGAGCTCGCCCACGTGCGCCTGGAACATGTCGTCGCGCAGGACTTCGGCGAGGTGGGCCGTGAGCTCGTCGTGGCTGCGCGCGCCATAAAGCGCGAGCGTATGCTGGTTCACCTTGAGCACGCGGATGCAGGCGGAGCATTCGGCCACGCGGCGCGGATCTTCTTCGAGCCACTGGCGGATATCCGTCACGCCCGCTTCGCGCCAGCGTTCGAACAGGGCGCGGAGCTGGCTATAGTCCTCGAGCCACAGGGACGTGGGCGTGACGTCGAAAAAGTCGAGCAGGTCGACGCCCATACTGGCAAAGCTGGCGGCGGTGGCCGGAGTGCCTTGTTGCATGTCGGGTGCAAAGAAAGAGGTTGAGGCGCGCCGCGATCCGTGCGGCACGCTATGCGCATCCTACCCGAATACGGGGCGCATGAAACTGCGTTCATAACTCACGATGCAGCGGGTTTCGTCGGCGTACTGGAAGGCCGCCTGGCAGTCGGCGTCGTGGCGCGATTGTTCGCGGTAGGTTTCGTAGGCGGCAAGGCTCGGGAACGAAAACAGGGCGAGCGCGATATTGTTTGCGCCTTCGCTGGGCAGAAAATAACCGTGATGCTGGCCGCCGAACCGCTCGACGAGGGGAATCCACATTTTGGCGTAGGTCTCGAATTCGGCGAGACGGTAGGGGTCGATGACGTAGCGCAGCGTGCAGGTGATCATGATTGGCGATGAGTGTGCAGGTTGGAACGATCTCCGATTCTAGTGCAGCGGCGGCCGGAATAATGGCCGCCTTTTTCGCATCGCGTGAGCGCAACAGGCGGGCGAATTCAAATGCAGGCGCATTGAAGTCACGAGTCTATGGATTCTTGCTCGCTTCTGGTTCGCTGAGATTGTTCGCCGGAGACCGGCTGCTCTCGTTGTCGTCGATTTCAATTTTGGCGCTGAGCCCTTCGTGACCGTTCGCGCGGCTCAATAAAAGAGCGCGGAGTTCCGGACGAAGCCCGTCTCCGCGATGAGTCACCAGTGCATGCAGCGATAGCAATGGAAGCATGATAGACCTCGCTGAAGGATGGCAAGGAGCACGTCGGCAATCAGGCTTTCGTCGCGATTGCCAGCGTGACTTTCACGCTACCGCTGTGTGTTTGCGCGGTCACTCCGTTTCTTGCTATTGAATAGACCCGTTCCTGACGAGTGATTCCACCGCATTCTCCCGGGTTTGACTGGCAGTTTGACTGCGGAAACGAGATAAAACAAAGAGGATTACTTATCGTTAAGTTCCTTGCTTTTCGAAAAAACAGTGACGGTAACGTGTGTCAGAAGGCCCGACGAGCTTTACGTGCGAACGCCCGTGCTAGCCACGGCTCACAGGCGATCGCTCACGCCTTGCGCCGAACTCATGAAGTTGACGCTGATTCGCGCCTCCACGATGCCGGGTTCCTTGGGCACACAATGCACCCAGTCCTGCTGGGATCGCCCGCCCATCACGACAAGGTCGCCGGAGGAGGGTTTGAAGGTCATGGAGCTGCCGCCTTTTATCGGCTTGATCAGAAACCGACGGGTTGTTCCAAGCGTCAGCACGGGTACGATGCATTCCAGCTTTCGGCACGAGCGATGGTCGCGGTGCCAGCCAGTGCTGTCCTGGCCATTGCGATAGAGGTTCATCCACAAGCCGTCATAAACCACGCCGTAGTGACTTGAGAGTGCACGAACGGCCTGCAACAGGCCTTGCTGCGGTACGGCGCCAAGATCCTGATACGCCGCCGTCATGCGCGGCTCGCGAAAGACCTTGTTGAACATTCGCCGATCGTGTTCGAGCCAGGGCACGCTGTTGCGCATCTGCTCATAGAGCAGGGAAGCCCCCGAAATCCAGCCAGGCACGATGTCCACCCAGGAATGCGCATCGAGAGCGAAACGCTTCGCCGTCTGGAAAGTGGTGTCTATCGAAAAGCGGGTTTCGCTCTCTCCAAATAAATCGCTCTGGGCATGGATGGCGTTGAGGGGTTCGGTGAGTGTATTCATGGCGCGAATCGACCGCTTTCGGCGACCGCCAGGGGGCGCACGACCGGGAGCGATGTCAATAAAAGTGATGTTCAGGTTGAAGTGCTGTGCTCGATGGCATGCCAGACCCGCAGTACCGAGTAGCCGCGCCAGGGCCGCCATCTTTCGGCAGCCTGTGTGGCGGCGCGGGCATTGCTCACGCCCAGGGCCTTTTGCAGCGCGACATCACCGGCGGGGAACGCATCGGGCCAGCGCAAAGCGCGCAGCGCGATGTACTGCGCCGTCCAGTCGCCGATGCCGGGCAGGGCGCGCAAATCGGCACAGGTTGTCTCGACGTCCACGCCGGGATGCAGGGCGATGCGGCCTTCCAGGATGGCGTGAGCGAGCGCGTGCAGCGCAGCCTGACGTTGGCGCGTGATGCCCAGTCGGCCCAGTTCGTCGCCGCTGGCTGCAGCCAGAGCGGCAGGGGTGGGAAAGAGACGATCCAGGCCCGCGACCGGCGTAACAATGGGATCGCCGAAGGCCGCAACCAGGCGCGCGCCCAGCGTGCGTGCAGCGGCCACGGTGACCTGCTGGCCCAGCACGGCGCGCACGGCCAGCTCGAAACCATCCAGTGTGCCGGGCACGCGCACACCGTCGCTCGACGGGAACGCGGCGTGGAGCGTCGCGTGAATGGCGATTGGATCGGCGTCCAGATCGAGCGCGGCGCGCACGCGGTTGATCACCGTGGGCAACGCGGCGGCCAGCGAGTCGCTGACCGTCAGCATGGCCTGAGCGCGATCCTCGTCGAAACGTACACGCAGCCAGCCGCCATAGTGCTGCGTGCCCCGCATGAGGCGCAGCGTGCGCGTGAATTCCCGGTCGGCCACCTGCTCCACGCCGGGCAACGCGCGCCGGCGCAAGAAGCCGAGCATCGCCGGCACGTTGTAGGGCGGTCGCCAGCCCAGGCGCACACTTACGCCCAGACCGTCCGGCGCCGACCTTGCGCGGCGCAGGGCGCTGGGGTTCAGGCCATAGTGACGCGAAAAGGCGTCGTTGAAGCGCCGTACGCTGGCAAAGCCGCTGGACAACGCCACCTGGGCCATCGGCAGCTGGGTGTCCGCGATCAGTTGCTTCGCAGCCAGCAGCCGCCGCGTTTGCAGGTACTGAAGCGGAGAGACACCAAAATGCGCCTCAAAAATGCGCCGCAAATGGCGATCGCTGACGCCCAGCTTCTGCGCAATCTGGGCCATCGTGCCGCCGCTGGATTCTCCCGCAGTCGTACCCGCGGAAGGCATTGGCTTCCAGGCATCGGGCTCGTCCATCAATCGCGCAGCCTGGAAGGCCAGGATGCGTGAGGCATCTTCCGTGCTCCATGACGCCGCGCGCGGCGCCAATTCGGGACGGCAGCGCAGACAAGGTCTGAAGCCGGCCGCCTCGGCTTCTGCCGCGTGGCGATAAAAGCGCAGGTTCTCGCGACGCGGCGTCTTGACGCGACAGACCGGCCGACAATAAATGCCGGTACTGGTGACAGCCGCGAAAAACGAGCCATCGAAGCGCGCGTCATGCGCCTTCAGCGCCAGATAGCAGGCGTCGCTTTCGGGGGGGGTAGATGAGGGCAGGCATGAGGAGCATCGTACATTCCGCTCGCCTGTGAGGCTCGCCATTTTCGGACATGTGCTTAGCCGCCTGGGTGTCCGCAACTCGCCCTGGGCTTCGAGGATGACGAAAGCGTGGATGCGATGGCGTGACGACTACCGCCCCTCACGGGCGTTGACAGCTTTGTAAGATACGTTAATAATGAGACTCATTATCATTTTGGGTGTGATGCTCGCTCATCCCGTAACAATGTGACAGGCTCGCACCGCGACTCCGCCCATTCTTCGTTGATCGCTGCCTTTATCAAGCACTACGAAGATCTTGTCAGCCATGTGCGGCGTCGCTTCGGCGATCGCGCGTTCGCGTGCGACGTGGTTCAGGATGTCGGTGTCCAGCTTCTGCAGCGGCCGCCTGACGAAGCGGTGCACACGCCGCTTGCGTTTTTGCGGCACATGTCCATCCATAGGGCGATTGACCGGTGGCGAGGGGACGAAGCCCATGCGAGTCACACGGAATCGACGGGCGTGGCGGTTCCCGATACGCGCTCGGACGATAACGATGGAGAACAGGCCCTGAGTTACCAGCAGACCGTGCAGGAGCTGGAGCAGATCATCAATGCCTTGCCCGAGCGATGTCGCGAGGTGTTTATCCTCCACAAACTGCACGATCTATCGCAGGAAGAAGTGGCGGCGCAATTACGGATATCGCGTAACATGGTGGCCAAACATATGGCCCGAGCGATGACGGCCCTTACCCCGATCCTGCAGAACACTCTGCATACCTAGACGGCAAATGCCGATGTTGCCTGAGCCTTCCCGTAGTCACGATTCGACATCCCTTCAAGACGGCTCGCTCGACCCCTTCAAGGATGCGTTGCGTGCGCGCTATCCGCTTGACGTGGTTGTGCGTCGGGCGTCGCGCCGGCGCACCATGCAGCGCGTTGCCGGCAGTACGATGCTGTCCGTCGCAGCGGCCGTTTCAGTCTGGTTTGCCGACCCGGCTTATCGTGTCGATACGCTGCAGACTGCCGTGGGCGAGCACCGCGACTGGTCGCTCGCGGACGGCAGCCGGCTTGCGCTCAATACCGATTCGTTGGTGCGTGCCGAATGGCATGTCCGCTCCCGCCGTTTGCTGCTCGATCGCGGCGAGGCCTCGATCGAAGTCGCCCATTCCTCATTGCGCTCATTGCGCCCACTGGTGACGTACGCAGGCGATGTCGTGATTCACGATGTCGGGACGACGTTCGCTGTGCGGCGCGATGCTGCCGACGTGCAGGTTGGCGTCGTGTCGGGTTCCGTAGCGGTCGCCGCAGGCACGCAAGCGCCCGTCAACCTCAATCCCAATCAAGCCGTTACCGTTGCCGCCGGTCATATGGGCTCACTTGAGCCATTCGATCCGGTTCAGGCTTTGGGCTGGCGCGATGGTCGTCTGGTGTTCGACGGAACGCCGTTGAGCGTCGCCGTCGCGCAAATGCGCCGTTATCGGCAGGCGCCGATCGACCTCGATCCTCGCGCGGCCAACCTGCGTGTGTCCGGCCAGTTCGATACCGCCAACATCGACGCGCTGCTGGATATGCTGCCCCACGTGCTGCCGATCAAGGTCAAGCACGACGCCAGTGGCGCGGTCATGATCGCGCATCGCTAGTCACCTGCTAGTCACCCGACGCGCTTCAAAAAATATTTTCGCCGGGACGTCAACAAAAGCACCCGTCCATCCGGCAACCCTTGTGAGAGTCATCGATTTATAACGATTCAAACAAGGAGCGGTGGGATGGGGAATTCTGGGCGCCATGCTGGCTTGGGGCGCATCGCGTGCGTTGCGGTTGCGAGTAGTTGTCTGTCGGCCGCCGCGTGGGGGCAGGGTGGCGAGCTTGCATCATTCGACATTCCGGCGCAGCGTCTTGACCGCGCGCTGAATGCATTTGCGCGGCAGTCCAATGCACAACTGCTGTTTTCGACGGCCAGCGCCGAGCAGGCATCGAGCCATGCCGTGAAAGGCAGGATGACGCCTTCGGCAGCGCTGGATCAGTTGCTGATGGGATCCGGGCTGCGCGCCCAGGCAACGGGCGCAAACACGTTCACGGTAGAGCGTGCAGCGCCCACATCGCCCGCATCGCCCAAAGCCGATCCGGCTGCGAGCCACGCAGCGCAGCCCGTCGAACTTGCTGCCATCGCCATCTCGGACGATCGAACGCATAGCGACCTCGTACGTCCCACCCGGCAGATCACGGTCATTGGCCGCGACGAATTGCGCGACCTGGAAACCGGCTCGAACAATCTGGCGACGGTGCTGAGCAAGGCCGTGCCTGGCATGGCCGATTCGAGCCATACGATCACGGATTACGGTCAAACCCTGCGCGGCAGGAACATCCTCGTGCTGGTCGATGGCGTGCCGCTGAACACCAATCGCGATTCCGCGCGCAATCTGGCCAACGTCGATCCGAACAACATCGAGAAAGTCGAAGTCCTGCGTGGCAGCAGCGCCGTCTACGGTGCGGGCGCAACGGGCGGCATCGTGTCGTTCACGACGCGGCAGCCCGGCGGCGAGCCGCGCGCCGAGACGACGTTTTCCATGACGTCGCCGCTTTCGCACCTGGGCAGCGGCGGCCTGGGCGGCACGGTGCAGCAGTATTTCGCGGGCAGCCACGGCCCCGTCGACTATGAGTTCAACGTCGACGCGCAGCACATCGGCAGCTCATACGACGCGCGGGGCCATCGCATCGCGCCGGAACCGAGCCAGGGCGACCTGTTCGACTCGAACGTCTACAACGTAGAGGGCAAGCTAGGGTTTCGTATCGATGCGAACCAGCGCATCGTGTTTTCGGCAAGTCACTTCGACGCGAAGCAGGACACCGACTATGCAAGCGATCCCTCGGTGGCGAAGCTGACGCCCGGCACGGTCGCCGCGCGCGCAAAAGACGGGCTCCAGCTCGACGACCAGAACCGTATCCGCAATACCCAGCTCAACCTGCAATACAGCAACAAGGACGTGCTGGGCAGCGAGGTGGCCGCGCAAATTTATTATCGGGACTACTACACACGTTTTGCGCCGTTCGACGCGCGTGCCGTTGCAACGCGCGGGAACAACATCGACCAGGTCATGCAGGACTCGAAGGTATTCGGCAGCCGCCTGACGATCACGACGCCGCTCGATCACGCTGGCCGCACGAAGGTTCAGTGGGGCGCCGATTTCAACCAGGAGCGCAGCGACATGCCGGACGATATTTTCTCGCCCACGGCATACGATGCGAGCGGCGGCCTGGTCTATCGCAAGACCGGCACGCTCATGTATCTCCCGCCGCTCACGACGACCAGCGTCGGCGGATTCGCGCAACTGCAGCACAAGTTCAACGAAAAATGGTCGGCCGAAGGCGGCGTGCGCTACGAGCACGCAAGCGCGAGGTTCGACAGTTTCGTGCCGCTTTCGCAACTGCGCCTCGCGAAGAAGTACACGGTGCCCGGCGGATCGACCGACTACGGCGCGTGGCTGTTCAACGCGGGGGTGGCCTATGCGCCAGTTCCGGGCCAGGAAGTCTACGCGGCGTTCAGCCAGGGCTTCCAGTTGCCGGACGTCGGTCTGCAGTTGCGCAATGCGACCGCGGGTTTCGACATCCATTCGTCGAGCCTTGAGCCCGTCAAGACCAACAACTACGAGATCGGTTGGCGCGGCAGTCTTGGCAAAAATGCCGATGGCTCCATCGCACTGTTCTATACGACCTCGGAACTTGGCGACGTGCAGAGCTTCAACAACGGCTTGATTCTCACGCGTACGGCCGAGCGCATTTCCGGCGTCGAAGCGACGCTCGACTATGCAAGCGACGATGACAAGTGGGGCGCAGGCGGCACGCTCACTTACATTCAAGGCCGCGAGCGCCCGCAGAACAGCGCGAACTTTCAGGACATGACGGGCTACCGGATTCCGCCGCTCAAGCTGACCGGCTATCTGGAGTACCGTCCGACTTCTCGCTGGAGCAACCGTCTGCAGGCGACGTTCTACGCCGCGCGCGACTACCGGCTCAACGACAAGATCAGCTTTGGCCGCATGGATGTGAGCAGCTATACGACCGTCGACCTGATCTCGCGCTATCAGGTCACCAAGAAGGATCGCGTGACGGTCGGCGTCGAAAACCTGCTGAACCGGTATTACTTCCCGCAATACAGCCAGCTCATGCGCAACAGCAACAACACGAGCCACCTGCCCGCCGCAGGCGCCGTGATGACGGCCAGCTATACCCATCGCTGGTAAGAGGGCGGCGTTCGTTGCCAGTTCCAAACTGCAATATATCTTTGGTGTCGTACACAGAGCGTATGTCCGGCCGCCCCTCATCACCGGACATAGCGCTTTCACCTGGCTTGAAGTTCGCCACGGCAAATTTCGGGCTTTCTGGAACGTGTCAGTGCTGCTGCGTTCAGAGTTCGCCGTCGCACGATCCCTTGCAGAATTGCAATATCTCCGGCGCGCCCACCTCGTGTCCTCAATATCGATTAAACGCTCAAATATAGGGAGGAATCATAGCTGCGCTCGCAGCTATGAGTAATAAACGTAAGGCAAACGTTTGCCGTAGAAAACCAGCCAATAATCATCCGGCATTAAATGGCAACGATTATTGGATACCAGGACTTTTACTGATCTCAGCGCCATTTTTTTGGGTTGTTTATCAGCAAGCCGTTGACTACAATTGCGGCGCGAATTGCCTTACAAGTGCTTAGCAATTCTTACATGCTGGGGTCGGGCGGACATCGGAATGATGGATACCACGGGCGTCGAAATAGCAAAACACGTAGCCTTCGATCCAGATGGCATGAGCTTGCGGGCCGCCACGGCGGCGGATCGGGATTTCGAGTGTGCGGTGTTCATCAGCACCCGCGTGGAAGAATTTACGCGCACCGGCTGGGAGCCGGAGCGCATCCGCAGTTTTCTGCAAGAGCAGTTCCAGTTACAGCATCAGTATTATCAGCGGCACTATCCCGACGGCTGTTTCGACATCGTCGAAATGAATGGGGTGGCGATTGGGCGGCTTTATCACGCGAAGCGCGAGGAGCCGTCCGGCAGCGAGTTGCGCGTGATCGATATTGCGCTGTTGCCGGAATGGCGCGGCGGCGGCATAGGCACGCGATTGCTGCATGCAGTGCTGGCCGAAGCCTGGCAGGAGCGGTTGGCAGTAAGCCTGTACGTGGAGCGCAATAATCCAGTGCGAGCCTTGTACGACCGGCTTGGTTTCATGAAAATCGGCGAGAACGGGGTCTACGAAATGCTGCGACGCCCATGCGCGGCTCCAGCCAACGAGGAAAAACCATTAGGCATCCTTCGGACTGTTGTTTGACCCGGACTGTGGCCGCCAGAAAATGCAAGTATCACTAAAGAATAATTCCAGCTTGCCGTAAATCAAAAAAAGTAGCTGTATAAAAGTCAGTACAAACACATGAGAGCGGCGGCGCGAAAACAACCGTGCCGCTGGATACACCAAAAGAATGCAGGTGCGATGGGCTAGCGGCGTCGTCAACGCCGTATATCGTGCCGACCGCCGGGGGGCGACGTGTCAAACATACCGACTCATGTCGAGCTGAGCGCCGCGCTCGGCCAGATTTTTACGCTGGCGACCGCGGACGACACAGCGCGTCCGCTCGTGCAGACCCGCCTCATCGCAGCGCCGCAAGGCGTCGCCATGGACGATAGCTACGAATGCTATAGCGCGCATTTCGAATTGCCCGCGCAGACCCAGCTCCCCCAGGATACCTACCGCTTCATCGCCACCGACGGCTGCGAGTGGCATTTGTTCGTCACGCCGACGCTGCCGACGAAAAGCGGCGCGGGCGTGCTCTGCGCCGTCGTGCATCGCGAGAAACCTTCCTCGATTTCCCTTCCGGATCACGCCGCGAACGCCGTTTGAAGCGCGTCGTCCGGCGATTTTTGCCGCATGTCCTAACCACTCTCTGGAGGCAGCATGTCCGATCCGTATCTTGGTGAAATTCGTATGGCTGGTTTCAACTTCGCGCCGCAAGGCTGGGCACAATGCCAGGGCCAGGTGATGTCGCTCGCGCAGAATCAGGCGCTGTTCGCACTGCTGGGCACGACGTATGGCGGCGACGGCATGCAAACCTTCGGGCTGCCCGACCTGCGCGGACGTGTGCCGGTTGGCTTTGGGGAAGGCCCGGGCTTGTCGAACATCGTGCTCGGTCAGAAGGCGGGCAACGAAACGGTCACGCTCAACCTGAGCCAGTTGCCCACCCATAACCACGAGGTCACGGTCACGCCGCCGGCGGCAGTGACGGTGCCGATCAACATTCCCGCATCGACGGCCACCACGGGCCAGCAAAGCGAGCCGGGCACAAACGTCGTGCTGGGCAGCGTGAACTCGGGCGGCCGTTCGGGCAACTTCTACGTGGCCGGCGACGGCAACACCACGCTCAAGCAGTTCAACGCCACGGTGAACGCAGGTGCGCCCACGGTCGCGGTTCAGACGGCCGGCCAAAGCCAGCCGTTCAGCCTGCGCAATCCGTATCTGGGCGTGAATTTCATCATTGCGCTGCAAGGCATTTTCCCGACGCGCGGTTAATCGTCCGTCGTTCGTATCGCCGGCGCAGCCCGCGCGTGGAGTCGTCATAGTCATGAACAAGATCGTCAAACACATCCTGGAGCGCTGGAATGCGGGCGCCGTCGCGCGCACGCCGCGCACCTCCGCGGCCCCGCTGATGCTGGCGCTTGAGCCGCGTGTGGTGTACGACGCGTCGGTGGCGGCGGTGGCGCCTGCCGCGCATGCGCATGAAGCTGCGCACGAGCACACGCACGAAACCGCGCATCGCACCCAGACTGAGACGACGACTCCCGCCAATGCCGCGACCGGCGATACGTCTTCGTCTTCTTCGACGAAGTCGTCGTCCGCGTCGTCCTCGCAGAGTTCCAGCGCGAAGACTGGCGCGAACACCGACACCGCGAAGAACAGCACGACGGCCAGCACGACCACCACCACCGATACGACGCAAGCCGCCACGGTCAGCGCGCTCGAAGCCGCAGCCAGCGCGCGCGATACCAGCGGCTCGCATCAAGTCGTGTTCGTCGATCCCGCGGTTGCCAACTACCAGACGCTGCTCACCGGCTTGCCCGCGGGCACGCAGGTTGTCGTGCTCGACGCGAACAGCGACGGCTTCGCGCAGATCGCGCAGTACCTGCAGACGCACTCGGGCGTGAGTGCGATCCACCTCATTTCGCACGGCGCGGACGGCGAAATCCAGGCCGGTTCGGCCTGGCTGAACCTGGGCGACCTCTCGGCATACAGCGCGGAACTGACGGCCATCGGCGCGGCGATGAAGCCGGGCGGCGATTTCCTGATCTATGGCTGCGACGTGGCGGAAGACGCGAGCGGCAAGGCGCTCGTGCAACAGATCGCGACGCTCACGCACCTGAACGTTGCGGCCTCAACGGACGCGACGGGCGCGACGGCGCTGGGCGGCGACTGGACGCTCGAATATCACGTGGGCGACGTGCGCACGGACGTGATTGTTTCGGCGGCGGCCGAGCAGCAGTATGACGGGCTGCTCGCGCAAAGCGTCGAGAACTTCAACACGTCCTTCGATACCGGTTCGGACGTGACCTCGTTCACGCTGGACGGCATCACCTACACGACCGATGTGGCAGTGGAAACGGCGACGGGATCGGATCCCTATATGCAGGCCCTGTCGGCTGCGAGCGCAAACTCCGGCGCACTGTTGTTCGATATGCAAGGGAAAGGCGGCATCACTACGGTCACGTTGACGCTGACGGGCGGCAAGCATATCAATCTGCAAACGCTCGATATCGACGCGGCCGCCGACAGCACCGTGACGATCACTGCGGACGGCAATGCGAGCGATGCCATCGTCTTCACGAGCAACGGCGACTGGACACCGGAAGAAATCAGCTTCGCCGGACACAGTTCGTTCGCCAATGCCACCACCATCACGATCACCGGCGGCAATATCGGGTTGAATCTCGGTCGCATGGTGTACAGCGACCCGGCTCCCGCCCTGAGCAACACGGCTGGCGCGACGACAAACTATACGGTGGGCTCGACCCAGACGGTGATCGACAACACGGTCACCGTGGCCGACGCCAACGGCCTCGTTCCGCAAACCGCCACCGTGACGATCGGCAGCGGCGCGCAGGCCAACGATATTCTCAGCTTCGCGAATACGAATTCCACGCTTTACGGCAACATCACGAGTTCGTACAACCTCACGACGCATGTGCTCTCGCTCAGCTCGTCCGGCAATACCGCGACGATTGCGCAATGGCAGGCCGCGCTGGACGCCGTGACGTTTGCGACCCCCAGCGGTACGAGCCCGGGCAACCGCACGATTACCTATGCCGTCAACGACGGCTATGCGACGAGCAACACGGTGACGCACACGGTCGCCGTGAAGGCGGGGCCGTCGATCGTGACGGATTCCGGATCGGCGGCATTCGTGGCGGCCGATAACGCTCCGAGCACACCGGTCGCCATCGACTCGGGCCTGACGTTGAGCGACGTCACGAGCACGACGCTCACGAGCGCAACGGTGTCGATCACCGGCAACTTCCATGCAAGCGAAGATGTGCTGGCCTTCACCAACGACGGCACGATGGGCAATATCGCGGCGAGCTACAACCGCAACACCGGCGTGCTCACGATGACGTCGGCGGGCGGCACGGCTACGCTCGCGCAGTGGCAGGCGGCGCTGCGCGAGGTGACGTACGTCGATATGGCGGTCACGCCGAACAGCGCCACACGCACCCTGTCGTTCCAGGCCAGCGACAGCATCTACACGAGCACGGTCGCCACGCGTACCGTGACGGTGACCGACGTCGACCAGACGCCGACACTGGCGGACAGCGGCGGCTCGACCTCGTACCAGGCGGGCGGGGCGGCGGTCGCGATCGACAGCGGCTTGACGGTGAGCGACCTCGATAACACCACGCTTTCAGCGGCGACGATATCGATTTCGTCGGGCTTCCAGATCGGCGATGTGCTCTCGATTACGAACGGCGCATACGGCAACATCTCGGGCGCGTTCAACGCGGGCACGGGCGTGCTCACGCTCTCTTCGTCGGGCGCGACGGCCACGCTTGCGCAATGGCAGGCGGCGCTCGACTCGGTGAGCTTTTCAAACGCGAGCGGCGCGGTCAGCGGCACGCGCACGGTTTCGTTCACGGTGAACGATGGCGTCAAGAGCAGCACAGCGCTCAGCCATAACGTCGTCGTGTCGAACGGGCCGGCCGTGACCACCGATGGTGGCTCGGCATCGTTCGTCGCGGGCGACAACGTGGCATCCACGCCGGTTGCGATCGACCCGGGCCTGACCGTCACGGATCCGAACAGCAACACGCTTGCCAGCGCAACGGTTTCCATTACCGGCAACCACCAGATCGGCGAAGACGTGCTGGGCTACTCCAACGACGGCGCGACGATGGGTGACATCTACGGCGCCTATAACTTCTCGACGGGCGTGCTCACGCTCGTGTCGTCAAGCGGCACGGCGACGCTCGCGCAATGGCAGTCGGCGCTGCGCTCGGTGACGTACACCGACACGGCAGTCACGCCGACCAGCGCGACGCGCACGATCAGCTTCCAGATCAACGACAGCACGCAGTCAAGCACGGTGGCAACGCGCACCGTCACGGTGACTGACACCGACCAGACGCCGCTCATTGGCGGCGGCGGCGCAGCGGCGTCGTTCGTGGCGGGCGACAACGTTACGTCCACACCGGTTGCGATAGCAACGGACGTGACGGTTTCGGATCTCGACAACACGACGCTCGCAGCGGCGAGCGTGAGCATCACCGGCAATTTCCGCACCGGCGACATACTGAGCTTCATCAACACCAGTTCAACGCAGTTCGGCAATATCGTTGCGAGCTACAACAGCGCCACCGGCGTGCTGACGATGACGTCGTCGGGGGCGCTCGCCACGCTCGCGCAGTGGGACAACGCACTGCAGTCCGTCACGTATACGTCCACCGCAATCACGCCGTACACGGGCACGCGCACCGTGTCGTTTGCGGTGAGCGACGGCTCGAAAACCAGCACGGCCTACTCGGTGGGCGTGCAGGTGAGCGACACCGACCAGACGCCGCTCATCGGCGGCTCAAGCGGCAGCGTGACGTTCACCCAGGGCGACAACGTCGCCTCGACGCCTGTGACGATCGACAGCGGCATCACCTTGAGCGATCGCGACAACACCACGCTGCAGTCGGCGACCGTCACGATCGGCAACTACGACAGCCAGGGCGACGTGATCGGCTTCGTGAACGACGGCGCGACGATGGGCAACATCATCGGCGTGTACTCGAATGGTGTGCTGACGCTGAATTCGGTGGGCGGCACGGCCACGCTTGCGCAATGGCAGTCGGCGCTACGCTCGCTCACGTTCGACGATACCGCGCCGTCGCCCAGCACGGCGACGCGCACGATCAGCTTCGTCGTCAACGACGGCGTCAAGAGCAGCACCGCGTGGACGCGCTCGGTCAACGTGGTGAGCACCGACCAGTCGCCGGTGCTCACGACTTCGAGCGGCTCGGCCGCTTTCACGGCAGGCGACAACGTGGCATCCACGCCGGTCGCGGTCGATACGGGCATCGCGCTGAGCGATCTCGATAGCCCGACGATGCAATCCGGAACCGTCGCCATCACGGGCAATTTCCACGCGGGCGAAGATGTGCTGGCGTTGGGCGCAGGCAGCTTTGGCGATATCACGGCGACCTACAATAGCTCGACCGGCGTGCTGATCCTTTCTTCGGGTGGGGCGTCGACGCTCGCGCAATGGCAGGCGGCCTTGCGTTCGGTGACTTACACCGACACGGCGATCACGCCCGCTGCCGCCACGCGCACGATCTCGTTTACCGTGAGCGACGGCACGAAAAACAGCACCTCGGTAACCCGCACCGTCACCGTGGCGGACACCGACCAGACGCCAGTGCTGACCGCTTCGCAAAGCAGCCTGACCTATCTGCAAGGCACATCGGCGCAGAACCTCGATAGCGGCTTGACCTTGAGCGACCGCGACAGCGTGGCGACGCCCGCGTTGCCCATGACGATCACGATCCAGTTCGCCTCGGGCTTCCAGAGCGGCGACCTGCTGGCGCTGAACTACAACAACGCGACGATGGGCACCGGATTTACGGCGAGCTTCAACGGCGTCAATGGCGAGTTCATCGTCACTTCGGCAAGCGGCAAGACGCTCGCGCAGTGGAATGCGATTCTCGACGGCATCCAGTTTTCGACCAGTACGAGCGTCGGCACGGGCACGCGCACGCTCTCGATCACGGCCAACGACGGCACGAAAACCAGCACCGCGCTCAGCTATTCGATTGACGTGGTGAGTTCCGCACCTGTGCTCTCGACCACGAGCACGGGCAGCGCGTCGTTCGTCGCGGGCGATAACTCGGTAAGCACGCCGGTGACGGTGGACGGCAACCTGAGCCTGGCCGACCCGCTCGGCAATGTGGTTGACACCGCAACGGTTGCGATCACGGGCAATATGCATTCCGGCGAGGATGTGCTCGGCTTCATGAACGATGGTTTGACGATGGGTGACATCACCGGCACCTATAACGCCATTACGGGCGTGCTGACGCTCAACTCGGTCAGTGGCTCCGCCACGCTGGCGCAATGGCAGTCGGCGCTGCGCTCGGTGACGTACACCGATACAGCGGTCACGCCCAATGCCGCCACGCGCACGATCAGCTTCAGCGTGAGCGACGGAACGCAGACAAGCACCGCGCTCACGCGCACCGTCACGATCGCGCAGACCGACCAGACGCCGATTCTGTCGAGTATCAACACGGGTTCGGCCTCGTTTGTCGCTGGCGACAATACGGCTTCGACGCCGGTGGTGATCGACAACGGCATTTCGGTGAGCGACCTGGATAACACGACGCTGTCGTCGGCGACGGTGCAGATCGGCGCGGGCTTCCATGCAGGCGAAGACGTGCTCGGGTTCGTCAACGACGGCGCGACGATGGGCAACATCACGGCCAGCTATGACGCTGCGACGGGCACGCTCACGCTGACCTCGGGCAGCGCGACGGCGACGCTCGCTCAGTGGCAGTCGGCCTTGAGCGCTGTGACGTATACCGATACGGCGATCACGCCCGACACGACGACGCGCACGATCAGTTTCAGCGTCAACGACGGCACGAAAACGAGCTCGGCGATTACGCGTAACGTGACCGTGACGGACACGGATCAGACGCCGGTTCTGTCGAGCAGCAATACAGGCTCGGCCTCGTTCGTTGCTGGCGACAACGCGCCTGCGACGCCGGTGGTGATCGACAACGGCATTTCGGTGAGCGACCTCGACAACACGACGTTGTCGTCGGCGACGGTGCAGATTGGCGCGGGCTTCCATATCGGCGAAGACGTACTGTCGTTTGTGAACGATGGCGCGACGATGGGCAACATCACGGCGAGCTACAACGCCGCGACCGGCACGCTGATCCTCGCTTCGAGCGGCGCGACGGCGACGCTCGCGCAATGGCAGTCCGCCTTGCGCGCCGTGACGTATATCGATTCGGCGATCACGCCCGATACGACGACGCGCACGATCAGTTTCAGCGTCAATGACGGCACGAAAACGAGCTCGGCGATTACGCGGAATGTGTCCGTGGCGGACACGGATCAGACGCCGGTGCTGTCGAGCAGCAACACGGGTTCGGCTTCGTTTACTGCGGCCGACAATGTGGCTTCGACGCCGGTGGTGATCGACAACGGCATTTCGGTGAGCGATCTGGACAACACGACGCTGGCTTCGGCGACGGTGCAGATCGGCGCGGGCTTCCACGCAGGAGAAGACGTGCTGTCGTTCGTGAACGACGGCGCGACGATGGGCGATATCACGGCGAGCTACAACGCCGCGACGGGCACGCTCACGCTGACCTCGGGCAGTGCGACGGCGACGCTGGCGCAGTGGCAGTCGGCCTTGAGCGCTGTGACGTACACCGATACGGCAGTCACACCCGATACGACGACGCGCACGATCAGTTTCAGCGTGAACGACGGCACGAAAACGAGCACGGCGATTACGCGTGACGTGACCGTGACGGACACGGATCAGACGCCGGTTCTGTCGAGCAGCAATACGGGTTCGGCATCGTTCGTTGCTGGCGACAATGCGGCTTCGACGCCGGTGGTGATTGACAACGGCATTTCGGTGAGCGACCTGGACAACACGACGCTGTCTTCGGCGACGGTGCAGATTGGCGCGGGCTTCCATATCGGCGAAGACGTACTGTCGTTCGTGAACGATGGCGCGACGATGGGCGATATCACGGCGAGCTACAACGCCGCGACCGGCACGCTGACCCTCGCTTCGAGCGGCGCCACAGCGACGCTCGCGCAATGGCAGTCGGCCTTGAGCGCTGTGACGTACACCGATACGGCGGTCACGCCCGATACGACGACGCGCACAATCAGTTTCAGCGTGAACGACGGCACGAAAACGAGCACGACGATTTCGCGTGACGTGACCGTGGCGGACACGGATCAGACGCCGGTTCTGTCGAGCAGCAACACGGGTTCGGCATCGTTCGTCGCTGGCGATAATGCGGCATCGACGCCAGTGGTGATCGACAACGGCATTGCGGTGAGCGATCTGGACAACACGACGCTGGCTTCGGCGACGGTGCAGATTGGCGCGGGTTTCCATGCAGGCGAAGACGTGCTGTCGTTCGTGAACGATGGCGCGACGATGGGCGATATCACGGCGAGCTATGACGCTGCGACGGGCACGCTCACACTGACCTCGGGCGGCGCATCGGCCACGCTGGCGCAATGGCAGTCGGCCTTGCGCGCCGTGACGTACACCGATACAGCAGTGACGCCCGATACGACGACGCGCACAATCAGTTTCAGCGTGAACGACGGCACGAAAACAAGCACGGCGATTACGCGTAACGTCAGTGTGGCGGACACGGATCAGACGCCGGTTCTATCGAGCAGCAACACGGGTGCAGCTTCGTTCACTGCGGCTGACAACGCGGCATCGACGCCAGTGGTGATCGACAACGGCATTTCGGTAAGCGACCTCGACAACGCGACGTTGTCGTCTGCGACGGTGCAGATTGGCGCGGGCTTCCACGCTGGCGAAGACGTGCTGTTGTTCGCCAACGACCACGCGACGATGGGCAATATCACGGCGACCTACAACGCCGCGACAGGCACGCTGACCCTGACCTCGGGCAGCGCAACGGCAACGCTGGCGCAATGGCAAGCGGCACTACGCGCCGTGACGTATACCGACACAGCAGTCACACCCGATACGACGACGCGCACGATCAGTTTCAGCGTGAACGACGGCACGAAAACGAGCACGGCGATTACGCGTAACGTCAGCGTGACGGATACCGACCAGACGCCCCAGTTGTCGAGCAGCAATACAGGCAGTGCATCGTTTGTCTCGGCGGACAATGCGGCCTCGACGCCGGTGGTGATCGACAACGGCATTTCGGTCAGCGACCTCGACAACGCGACGTTGTCGTCGGCGACGGTACAGATCGGCGCGGGCTTCCACGCAGGCGAAGACGTGCTGTCGTTCGCCAACGACGGCGCGACGATGGGCAACATCACGGCGACCTACAACGCCGCAACGGGCACGCTCACGCTGACCTCGGGCCACGCGACGGCCACACTCGCGCAATGGCAGGCCGCCTTGCGCAGCGTGACCTATACCGACACCGCAGCCGCGCCCGACACCACGCAGCGCACGATCAGCTTCAGCGTGAACGACGGCACGAAAACGAGCACGGCCATCACGCGCACGGTCGCCGTCACCGCCACGCACCAGACGCTGGTCGTGGGCGTCGGCACGGGCGACGGATCGACGCTCACGTACACGGCGAACGGCGACAAGACCGCGACGCTCAACCTCGGCTCGGGCGTCACGCTCACCGATGCGAACGCCACGCCGCCTACGTCCGCAACCATTGCGTTCACCGGCAGCTTCGACGCGCAGCACGACCTGCTGGTCTTCACGCCGAGTGCCGCGACCGGGGACATTTCCGGCAGCTACGATGCGTCGACGGGCGTGCTCAAGCTCAGCTCGGCGAGCGGCACGGCCACGCTCGCGCAGTGGCAGGCGGCGCTGGGCAGCATCGGCTATCGCGACACGCAGACCGAACATCACGACAGCACGCGCTCGATCGCCTTCACCGTCAGCGACGGCGCATCCACGAGCGCGAGCGTCACGCGCACGCTGCAGATCGCGGGCGTGCCCGATCCCGTCGGCACGCCGATCCTGCCCGGTACGCCCGGCGCCTCGGCGGCGACGTCGCAGTCGACACAGACGACCGCGCACAGCTTGCCGCCGCCGTCTGGCGCACCGTCCACGAATCCGCTGATCGTCAACGACAACAGCGGTCGAAACGACGGCGTGTCGAATCCGCTCATCGTGCTCGACACGTTCGCCCAGACACCCGATGTCGGTTCGATCGTGGTGCCGGTCAGCTTCACGTTCACGCCCGATGGCGTGCATGGCCGCTCGCTGGGCGATACCCATGTCGATGCGCTCGGTTCGATTGTGCCGACGATCGTGAACGACGCCGCCGAGCCCGCGCAGTCCTTGCCCTCGATGCAGGTTCACGCACTGGATCACGACGACGGCTCGTTCTCGCTTTCGCTGACGTCGATGACGCCCGGCCACAGCGCGCATGTCGAGCAGGGGGCGTCCACGACCTCGCTCACGCAGGCCGATGGCGAACCGTTGCCGTCCTGGCTGCACTACGACGCGGCCAGCGGCGTACTGAGCGGCGTGCCGCCCAGGGGCGTGCACGAAGTGCGCGTGATGCTGACGACGCGCGATGCGTCCGGCCACGTCACGCGCCGTGAAGTGGTGGTGTCGCTCGACACGCACAGTGTTCGCAATGCACACGATGCAGGCGCTGCGCCGAGCGGCAAGCACAGCACGACGCCCGCCAGCAAGGGCGGCGTAGCGCAAACCGCTCCGCATGCCTCGCTGGCCAAACCGTCGCTTGCCGCGCAGTTCGCAAGCGCGCATGCAGCCCTGCATGTCGCGCACGCGCAGACCGTGGCTCGCGGCGGCACGCACGATGCCCAACGTACCGCGCCAGGACTGGACGTATGACCGCGCGCTCATTCACCGTATTTTCATTTCCAGAGAAGAGACCAACCGTCGTGAAATCCCTGTCGCTTGCGGTGCGCGCACCGCGCCCCACGCTGGTCGCATTGTCCGTCGCCGTGTTGTGGCTGTCCGGCTGCGCGATCAAGCCCACGCCGTTCACCGACGCCGAGCGCGCCCAGACCGCACAGGCCGATCGCACGTCGATGTTCGCGAACCAGCAGCCCGTAAGCGGGCCGATCTCGCTGGACGAAGCGATGGCGCGCGCGATCCGCTACAACCTCGATCATCGTCTGAAGATGATGGAAGAGGCGCTCGCGCAGCATCAGCTCGACCTGTCGAACTTCGACCTGCTGCCCAAGCTCACGGCGCAGGCCGGTTATACGAATCGCAATCATCCGCTCGCGTCGTCGTCGCAAGGTCTTTACACGAATGAGCAGTCGCTGATCCCGTCCTATTCGACCGACCAGAACGACCGCACCGCCGATCTCACGCTGTCGTGGAACCTGCTCGATTTCGGCGTGAGCTATTACGACGCGAAGGAACAGGCCGACCGCGTGCTGGTGCTTGAGCAACGCCGCCGCAAGGTCGTGCAGTTGATGATGCAGCAGGTGCGCGAAGCCTACTGGCAAGCCGTTGGCGCGCAGCGTCTGCACGACCGCATCGGGCCGTTGCTCGACCAGGCGCATCAGGCGCTCGACGATTCGCGCGCGGCGCAGCAGCAGGGGCTGCGCTCGCCCATCGACACGCTCAACTATCAGCACGCGCTGCTCGACCTGATGCGCCAGCTCGAAGCGGTGCGCGACCAGCTCGAAGAAGCCAAGCCGCGCCTGGCTTCGCTGATGAACCTGGAGCCGGGCAAGGATTACACGCTCGCCGCCACCGAGGACTTCACGGTGCCGCAGTTCGAGATGGCCATGCCGCAAATGGAGGACATGGCGCTGCAACGTCGCCCTGAACTCGTGGAGGCGGGCTACAACGAGCGCATCAGCGTCAACGAGACTCACAAGGCGATGGCGAAGATGCTGCCCGGCATCGAGCTGGAAGTCGGCGGCCATTACGACAGCAACAGCTTTCTTGTCTACAACGCATGGCGCGCTGCGGGCATCAGCGTGAGCTGGAACCTGTTGAACCTGCTCAATTACAAGGCGATCCACGGCACGGCGGAAGCCCAGCTTGAAGTCGCGAAGACGCAGCGCATGGCGCTGAGCATGGCCGTGCTCACGCAGGTTCACGTGGCGCGCAGCGAACTGGGCGCGAAGGAGCGGCAGTTCACGCTGCTCAAGCAGCTCAACGACGTCGATCAGCAGATCCTTGAGCACACGCGCAATGCAACGCGCGCGAACGCCCAGGGCAAGCTTGAGGAGATTCGCGTGGCGACGAGCGCAATGATGTCCGAGCTGCGCGTCTACCAGAGCTATGGCGAGCTTGAGAGCGCCTACGGGCAGATGCTGGCGACGATCGGGCTCGACCCGGTGCCGGACAGCCTGCATGCACACGATATCGCTTCGCTCAGGCAATCCATCGCCGACGAGCAGAAGCGCTGGGATGTGCTCGCGCGCGGCGGCATGCCGAGCGCCGCCCAGCCGGGCCCGACGACGACCGCCGCGGCCAATGCAGTCAATGCAGCCAATGCAGCAGCAGGAGTTTCGCAGCAATGAAGCCGTTTGCAATTCGCAGGACAGTGGTAATGGGCGTGGCGTTGTTTGCGACGGCGGCGTCCGCCTGGGCGGCGCAAGCCGCGCCTCAGGCAGCGCCGCAAGCCGTGCCTAAAGCAGCACCGCAAGCCGCTACACCAGCCGCACCTCAACCCGCACTTCAAACCGCGCCCGCAGACGGCGCGGACGGCAAGATCCGCATTCAGCTGGTGTCGCGCGACCAGGTGGACGTGTCGAGCGAGATCTCCGCAAAGATCGCTTCGCTGCCGTTTCGCGACGGCGACGCGTTCCGCGCAGGGCAGACGCTCGTGTCGCTCGATTGCTCGCTGTACAGCGCGCAGTTGCGCAAGGCGCAGGCCGACGCGGACGGCGCACGCGACCTGCTTGATGTAAACCGCAAGCTGGTCGCGCTGCATTCGGTGGGCGAGCTTGAAGTGCAGCAGGCCGAAGCGAAACACAAGGCGAGTGCCGCCGACGTCGCTTACATGCAGGCCACGGTGCGCAAATGCACGATTGCCGCGCCGTTCGACGGCCGGGTGTCGAAGCGCAGCGCCGCGCCCCAGCAATTCGCCGAGGCCGGCAAGCCGCTGCTGACCATCGTCGATACGAGCCATCTCGAACTCAAGATGATCGTGCCGTCGAAGTGGCTGCTGTGGCTCAAGCCCGGCCATCCGTTGAGCGTGCAGGTGGACGAGGTGGGCAAGACGTATCCCGCGAAGGTGGCGCGCATCGGCGCACGCGTCGATCCGGTCACGCAGACGGTCGACGTGACCGCGGCGCTGAGCGGCAGCGCGCCCGACCTGCTGCCCGGCATGAGTGGCTGGGCCACGTTCACGGCGCACTGAAATCATGAGCGAGTCGGGAACGCCCAGCGGCGTGGGGCAAGGCACGGAACACGGGGCGCCAGGCGGCGCGCCGCATGTGCGCATCGACGGGCAGCAGCTTGCGGTGCTCTGGCAACTCGGCGCGCGTGCGCGCGCGGCCAGTAGCGAGGCGACGCTCGGCTTCACGATCGTCAACGAGACGCTGGCCTTGCTGCCGTACCGGCAGGCGGCGTGGTGGCGCGGCAGCGCGCCTGGCACGATCGCGGCGGTTTCCGGCCTGCCGCAGAGCGACGCCAACGCGCCTTACGTGCAGTGGCTCGCGGGGCTGTGCAAGACGCTCGCGCGCGGCGCTCCGATTACGCCGGATGCCGATGCGGCCGCACGCGTGGAAGGGCAGCCCGCGCCGGTGCTGCCTGCGCGCCCGAAGGTGCGGCCTTTCACCGCCGATGACCTGCGCGCCGACGCGCCCCACGTGGCCGACGAATGGCAAGCCTGGTGGCCCGCCCACGGCATCTGGCTGCCGCTGGCAGGCCGCGCCGGGCGCGCGCTGGGCGGCGTGGTGTTCGCCCGCGACGAAGCCTGGAGCGCGACCGATTGCGCGTTGCTCGAAGAACTGGGCCTGGTGTGGGGCCACGCCCTCGACGCCTTCTCGCCGCACGCGACCTGGCTCGATCGCGCGCGCGCGGTTCTGAAACCGGGCCGCACGCAACGGCGCGTGCTGATCGGGCTCGCGATCGCCTGCGTGGTGCCGTTGCGCCTGACCGTGCTCGCGCCCGCCGAAGTCACGCCGAAAGATCCGTTCGTGGTGCGCGCGCCGCTCGACGGCGTGATCGACCGTCTCTACGTGCAGCCGAACCAGCCGGTGCGGCGCGGCACGCCGCTGCTGGGGCTGGACGCCACCACGCTCCAGTCGCGCTATGCGCTCGCGCGCAAGGACTTCGACACGGCCCAGGAGGAGTTTCGCCAGACCGCCCAGCTTGCCGTCACCGACGACCGCACGCGCCTCGACATGGCCGAGCGCAAGGGCAAGCTCGACCAGAGCCAGGTGGCGCTCGATTACAACGCGCAGCAACTGGCGCGCGTGAAAGTCAGCGCGTCGCGAGACGGCGTGGCGGTGTTCGGCGACCCGAACGAATGGACAGGCAAGGCGGTGTCCGTCGGCGAGCGCATCCTGCTGATCGCCGATCCCGCGCGCGTGGAGTTGACTGTCTGGCTGCCCGTCGCCGACAACATCGACGTGAAGCCGGGCGCGACGCTCACGCTGTATCCGAAGAGCTCGCCGCTCGCGAGCTACGACGCGCGCATCGATTCGATCGCGTACCACGCCGAACCGACGCCCGAAGGCGTGCTGGCCTATCGCGTACGCGCGAGTTTCGCGAGCGGCGAGACGAACGCGCCGCTGGGCGCGATGGGCACCGCACGCATCCACGGCGCCTGGGTGCCGGCCATCTACTACGTGCTGCGTCGTCCGCTGGCGCTTGCGCGCCAATGGCTCGGCTGGTGATTTTCGCTGCTTCCGCATCATGTCCCGACTTCCGCCACTGCGCCAGGAACTGACGCTCACGCCCGGCGCGTCCACGCCCGAAGGCGCGCCGACCTGGATGCTCCACGATCCGGCCGCCAACCGCTTTTTCCAGATCGGCTGGCCCGCATTCGAACTGCTCGCGCGCTGGAGCCTTGACGACCCGCGCGCGATCGTCGACAGCGTGAACCGCGATACCACGCTCACCGTGACGCTCGACGACATGGAAGCGCTGCTGCGCATGCTGCGCCAGCAGAACCTGCTGGTGTCCAGAGGCGAGCAGGACACCGCGCGCCTGCAACAGCACGCCAACGCCCAGCACAGCTCCCGCGCGATGTGGCTGCTCAAGCACTACCTGATGATCCGCATTCCGCTCTGGCACCCCATGCCGTTTTTGCGGCGCGCGGCGCGCTACGCGGCCTTCGCGTACCGGCCTGCGTTCTGGCTGGCGGTGGCCGCCTGCGCGCTCGCGGGTCTGGTGCTGGTCTCGCGGCGCTGGGACGAATTCCTGCACACCTTCCACGGCTACGCGGACTGGCGCGGGTTGATCGGCGTGGGCGTGGCGCTGGGTTGCGCGAAGGTGCTGCACGAGTTTGCCCATGCCTTCACGGCGCAGCGCTACGGCTGCCGCGTGCCGACCATGGGCGTCGCGCTGCTGGTGATGATGCCGGTGCTCTACACCGACACCACCGAAGCGTGGAAAGTGCCGCAACGTCAGCACCGCCTGTGGATCGGCGCGGCGGGCATGCTCAGTGAAGTCGCGCTGGCGGCCGTCGCGACGCTCGCGTGGAGCGTCTTGCCCGACGGCCCGCTGCGTGCTGGCGCGTTCCTGCTCGCGACCACGACATGGATCGCCACGCTCGCCATCAACGCGAGCCCGTTCATGCGCTTCGACGGCTATTTTCTGCTGTCGGACTGGCTCGACATGCCGAACCTGCACGACCGCGCGTTCGCGCTCGGGCGCTGGTGGCTGCGCGAATGGCTATTCGGCTTCGGCGATCCCCAGCCCGAGCCGTGCACGGCGGCCCGGCGGCGCTTCCTGATCGGCTTTTCGTTTGCGACCTGGCTGTACCGGTTGATCGTGTTCATGTCGATCGCGCTGGTCGTGTATCACGCGTTCTTCAAGCTGCTCGGCATGCTGCTGTTCTGCGTGGAGTTCGGCTGGTTTATCGTGCGGCCCGTGTGGCGCGAAGCCGCCGTGACGTGGCAGCGGCGCTCGGCGTTGCATTGGCGGCGCGAGACGCTGCGCAGCGCGATGCTCGGCGCGGCCTTGCTGGGCTTTTTCGTACTGCCGTGGCAGGCGGGCGTGAGCGCGCCCGGCGTGCTCGGGCCGCAGCACGCGCAGGGCGTCTATACGGTGGAGTCGGGTTACCTGGATGCGTCCGTGCCGCCGCTGCGCGACGGCGCGCGCGTGCATGCGGGCGATACGCTCGCCGTGCTGGTGTCGCCGGAACTCGACTACAAGCTCAAGACCGCGCTGGCCGACGAGGCGCAATTGCGCTGGGAAGTGGAGCAGCAGCCCTTCGACGAGCGCTTGCAGCAGCAGGGCACCGCGCTGGCGCGACGCTGGGATGCGGCGCGGCAGACCGTGGCGGGCTTGCAGGCGGAGATCGCGCAGCTGACCTTGCGCGCGCCCTTCGATGGCACCGTGCAGGAAGCGGGCGATCCGCCGACTCCGGGGGCGTGGCTCGCGCGCGGCGAACGCGTCTACGACGTCATCGCGCCGACGGGCGTGAAGGGCGATGCGTTTGTCGGCGAGAGCGACGTGGCGCGACTGAAGGCCGGGCAGAAGGCGGTTTTCGTGGCGAGCGTGGCCGAGATGGCGGCGCATGTCTGCACGATCGAGGCCGTCGACAAGGTCAACGTGGCGACGCTCGACGAGCCCTCTGTGGCGAGCACCTACGGCGGCCCCATTCCCGCCGAGCAGGATGCAAAGACGCACCGCATCGTGCCTTTGCAGGCGACGTGGCAGGTGCGGTTCGGGCATTGCGATGGCGCGGCCGGGATCGCGCGCGAAGTCACCGGCACGGTGCAACTCGATGCGGGACGCGCGAGCCTGGCCGGGCGCGCGGCGAGGAGCCTCGCGGCCATCCTGCAGCGGGAAGTCGGCTTCTAGCCGCAATTCAGCCGCAACGCGGATTGCACGCTTTCCCTGGCTGTGCAATTCGTCGGCTTGCTCGGCGCCGGCTTCTCGCTGCCCGTCGAACCATCGCGTACCGCTATCTTCCCGCCGCTCAGGCGGACAGCTTCGCGACGATCTCGCTGGTCGTAACAAAGTTCATAGAGCTTGCCGCCTTCCGATAGGACGTCATTGTAGGGATCGACGATCAACAGTCCCGTCAATTCAGGTTCGTACGTCTGCGCGGGGCCAGATGGGTTGGTCATGACGGCGCTCTCCGGTTAAGATGGGATAGTTGCTTCAATATGTGAAGTTACTGACCTTGTAAAGAGCCTGGCATCGAACGGCGCGGAGCCTCGATGGCTGGGCAAACCGGTTCACCATTCGGCGTTTTGCGAGAGATGAAAAAGACACCCCAGACTGGCGGCGAGACGCTTTGTCCCCTCGCTCGTGCGGCCGCGATCATTGCGGATCGCTGGACGATCCTGATCCTGCGGGAACTGCGGATGGGCAATGATCGCTTTGACGGCATCCAGGCGCAGACCGGCATGTCGCCCAATCTGCTGACCCAGCGCCTCAAGTCGATGGAATGCGATGGGCTGATCGAACGCCGCGTTTATCAGGAGCGGCCCAGGCGGCACGCCTACGGCGTCACGGACAAGGCGCGCGAACTCGACGGCGTGATGCTGAAGCTGCGCTTGTGGGGAATGCGGCACTGCGGGCTGGATCCGGATGCAGAACCGGCGGTGACCATGACGCATCGTCGAACCGGCGAGGTCATCGGCGGCGACTGGAAGCCTGGCAAGGGCGATCTGCCATTTAGCTTTAGCCAGGTCGAGACGCGGGTTAATCCAGGCTGGGCCGCCGAGCGTGCCGCGCGTGCAGAAGCCTTTGCGGCGGGGCGGCGCACCCAGGTGTCCAACCGCAAGCCACCAGCAAGGCGCGCCGAGGTCAAGTCGGAAACGGCAACTGCAACGGCAACGGAAACGGAAGCGGAAGCGGCAAGCGAAAATCACCGCCCTCGAAAGCGCGGCGCGGCGGCCGTGAAGAAATGATTGTTCGTGCGGATACGCTGACCACGGTCGGCGGCTTGCATCGAGGTGCAGTGCAACCGGACGGACGGCGCGAAGCTACGCGCGCATAAACGGGGGCGCTTGTACTGCCCAACTGGACGAGAGTGGCTTCGCTGCCATGGTCTCGATGGCAAGCTTCGGCAGATGTTCGCTGACATAGCTGGCGTGCCGCTCGAAAATCATGCAGATCTCGCCTTCGGCAAGCAGTTTTTCGCGGCCATAGGCGCGAGCGGGCGTGGACAGGCGGTACTTGACCTCCGCGCCTTCGAATTGAATCTCGACGAGCGATTTGTCGGCCAGCTCGCCTACGCAGTCCATCACAGCTTGACTGGAAAGCGTGGCGTCGCGTGCGATCTGGCACGCCGCCTCGGGGCTGAAGGCCTGGTCGAACACGCTCAGCCGCCTGAACACGCGTTGCTCGTCGGCGTCGAGCATCGCGAAGCTCCAGTCGAATGCCGCTCGCAGGGTTCGGTGCCGGGGCTGGGCGGTGCGATAGCCGCCGGCAAGATAGAGCAGCGGCTCGTCGAGCCCTTCGCAGAGGCCTTCCAGGCCCAGCACGGAGGCGCGTCCGGCCGCCAGTTCGAGCGCGAGCGGGATGCCGTCGAGGCGCCGGCATATCTCTCCCACGACCCGGAGCCGGTCGCCGCTCAAGTCGGCGTGCACGCCGTTCGAGAGCCACTGCCTCAGGAACAGGCCCACTGCCGGTGAGCGCAGGATGGCGTCCCGGCTGTCACCTGCGTCCGGTAGTTCGAGCGGGCCGACACGATAGACGACTTCGTGCGCCACGCGCAGGCGCAACCGGCTGGTAGCGAGAATCCGCACCTGGGGATTGGCGTAAATGATCAAGCCGATGAGTTCGGCGACGTGTTGCACGACGTGCTCGGCGTTGTCGATCACGATCACGCCGCGTATGCCTGCCAGTCTGCTTGCCACGCTGCGCAGGTCGGGTTCGTTCCCGGCGGCGGGCAGGCCGCAGACGTTCGCGAAGGCGCGGATCATGCCACTACGCGTGTCATGCGCGGCCAGCTCGACGAAGCGGACATCGATAGCCTGCTCGGCGGCGAGTTGCCGCGCGATTTCCCGCGCCATGCCTGTCTTGCCGATGCCGCCCGCGCCAACGAGCGTCACCACGCGCGCCGACGCGACCATCGCGCGTACTTCGGCGATGGCGTCTTCGCGCCCGAGCAAGGCGTCATGGACGGGCAAGGGAGTGGGCTCGGGCGCGGATCCGGGCTGGGGCAGCGCCGTGCCCAGCGCGTCGGGCGTTGCGGCAATCAGTTGATAGCCGCGCCCCGACACGGTCAGGATCAGCTTGCGGTCTGCACCCAGCGCCTTGCGGATCGCCGAAAGCTGCACGTGGATGTTGTTTTCCTCGACGATCGTATCGGGCCAGACGGCTTCCATCAGCTCGCTCTTGGAGACAATGCGTCCTGCCGCCTGGGCGATGGTGGCGAGCACATCGAATGCGCGCGAGCCAAGCTCCACCACGGCGCCGTCGCGGCGCAGCGCGCGCGCGCCGAGATCCAGCTCGCAATGGCCGAGCCGAATGACGAGTGTCCGGGGATCGAGCGTTGGGGAGTCGGCTGTCGCGTAGTTCATGTCGGTTTCGTGCAGCGTGTCTCGGGCAGGGGGCTGAGGACGCGCTGCACCTGCGCCTCGTTGTCGGTCGTCTCTCTAGCGGGCTGGGCGCGCGCGAACCGTATCGAGGAGCATGATAGGCGAAGCGCCGTTTCCTCACCGTTACCCATAAATTAACTTTTGTTAATCTACGGCTGCCGCAGCGGCGACACAGTCGTGTGCAGTCATTGCGGGCGGGTGTCTTGCGTAAGAGGACATTAACTTAATTTAATGAGGCGCCGAATATCGGAAGATCGGCTCTGGACGGATAATTGCAAGCCGAATGACAGAGACAAGGAAGACCACGCATCGCGCAAGCTGCTGCGCTGCGCCGCGACTGTTTTTGGTGGTTGTCTGGAACCGCGAGTGGCTGGAATGAAGATCTTGTTAGTAGAAGACAATGTGCAGGTCGCAGGCTTCCTGAAAAAAGGGCTGACGGAGGCGGGCCACGTGGTCGATTTCGCCGACAACGGCCACGACGGCATGTTTCTCGCCATGGGCGGCCTGTACGACGCAATCGTTCTGGATCGCATGCTGCCGGGCGGCATGGACGGACTGAGCATCGTCTCGGCGCTGCGGGCGACGGGCAGCAAGACGCCGGTGCTGATCCTGAGCGCGCTCGACGCGGTGGACGAGCGCATTCGCGGGCTCAAGGGCGGCGGCGACGACTATGTCGTCAAGCCCTTCGCTTTCGGCGAGGTGCTGGCAAGGCTCGAAGTGCTCATGCGCCGCTCGCAGAACGACCTGCTTGAGACGACGCTCAAGCTCGGCGATTTGAGCATCGACCTGCTTTCGCGCAGGGTCACGCGTGCGGGCAAGGCGATCAGCCTGAAACCGCGCGAGTTCAAGCTGCTCGAATACATGATGCGCCATGCCGACCAGGTCGTGACGCGCACCATGTTGCTGGAGAACATCTGGGAATATCACTTCGATCCACAGACCAACGTGATCGACGTGCATGTCAGCAAGCTGCGGCAAAAGATCGATGCGGGCTTTGAGCGTTCGCTGCTGCACACCGTGCGAAATGCCGGGTATATGCTCTCGGCCGACACCTGAAATCCCGCCCACTGTGAAATCACCGACCGACGCGCCTGTCGTCACGAATCCGCAAGACCCGGACGTTCAAACGCTGTGGGACGACGGCACGCTCGTCCTCTCGCGGATCAAGGCGCGGGGCGCGCCGAACACACGGCTCGCCGTGCATGCGTCGGCACGCCAGCTATCGGCGCAAGCGCTGTCGCTGCTGGAGAACGCCGACCGGTTGCGCTCGCGGCTCGACAGCCTGCGCTTCGCGCGACCGTACGCGCTGGTGCGCGAAAGCCAGCGCACGACGCTCCTGCTCGACGACCCCGGCGGCAGTGTGCTCGCGTCCATGCAGACGCATCGCCTGCCACTCGGCAAGGTGCTTTCCATGGCCGCCAACGCGGCCGCCGCCCTCGACGCGTTGCATGTGCGCGGCCTCATTCACCACGACGTGCGTGCGGCGCATCTGCTGGTCAATGCAAGGACTGGCGCGGTCGCGCTGACTGGATTCGGGCTGACCGCCGATGCCGATGCGAACCAGGATACCAACCTCGAATCCGCCGCAGAAGGTCACGCATTCCCCCAGCCGGTGCTGTTCGCGGACGCGCTTCCCTACGTCGCGCCGGAACGAACCGGACTGCTCAACCGGCGCCCGGATGCGCGCTCGGATCTGTACTCGCTTGGCGTCGTGATCTACTGGATGCTCACGGGCCGGTTCCCCTGGCTGGCCAGCTCGGCGGCGGAGTGGCTGCACTGCCATACGGCGCGACCGCCCATTTCGCTCAAGGAGTCGGCGCCCCAGGTGCCCGACGCCGTTGCCGCCATCGTCGAGCGGCTGCTCGCGAAAACCGCGCAGGATCGCTACCAGAGCGCGCGAGGCGTGGAACACGACCTGAGGCTGTGCGCGGAGCAATGTCTGCGCGGGACGCCGGTCGAACCCTTCGCATTGGGCGCGGCCGATTCGCTGGAACGCTTGCTGATTCCCGGTCGCCTGTACGGACGCGAGACGCATGTGCAGGCGCTCACGGCCGCCTTCGAGCGGGTCGTTCACGATGGCGCGCCCGAATGCGTGCTGGTGTCCGGCTATTCAGGCATCGGCAAATCGGCGCTGGTCGAGGCGTTTCACCGGTCGATGTCGCGCTCGGGCAGTCTGTTTGCTTCGGGCAAATTCGATCAGTACAAGCGCGATATTCCGTATGCAACGATTGCGCAATGTCTGGCGGCGCTCGTGCAACAGATCCTCGATGAAGACGAATCCGACGTCGATACATGGCGGGAGCGCATTCAGGACGCGCTTGGTTCGCACGGACTCCTGATCGTCAACCTGATCCCCGTGCTGGAACGCCTGATCGGTGTGCAGCCGCCGGTTGCGGAACTCCCGCCACAGGAAGCGCAGACCCGGTTCGTCGCGACGCTCATGCGCTTCATCGCGGCCTTTGCATTTCCGGGGCGCCCGCTGGTGCTCTTTCTGGACGACCTGCAATGGCTGGACGCCGGCACGATCCCGGTCATCGAGGCGTTCGGAAAAGGCCAGGACGTACGGGATATCCTGCTGATCGGCGCGTATCGCGACAACGAAGTCGGGCCCGCTCACCCGTTGGCCCGCCTGGTCGATGGCATGCGTGCGGGGCAGGTTCGCGTGGACGAGCTGATGCTGGCTCCGCTCGGCGTGAACGACGTCGCAGGTCTCGTGCGCGATGCGACGCACGGCGACGCGCAACGCACCGCGCAGCTCTCGCAGGTTTTGTTCGACAAGACCGGCGGGAATCCGTTTTTTGCCGTCCAGTTCCTCCAGCTTCTGGCCGACGAGCGCTTTCTGACTTTCGACAAGGCGAGCCAGGCGTGGGCCTGCAACGCAGAGCTGATCGCGCAGCGGGCCTTTCCCGACAGCGTTGTAGACCTGATGGTCGACAAGCTTGGCCGCCTGTCCGGTTCCACGCGCCGCGTGCTGGTGGATTTTGCGTGCCTTGGCACGACGGTCTCGGGCGCGGTGCTCGCGCGCGTGAGCGGCCAGTCGCAGGAGGCGATCGATGCGGCGTTGGCGGAAGCGGGCGCGCAGGGCCTTGTGTATCGCCACGCTGAGGGCTATGCATTCGTTCACGACCGCATCCAGGAGGCCGCCTATGCGCTGATCGCCGAAGCCGATCGCGCACCGGCGCATTTGCGCATCGGCGCCCTGCTGGACGGCGACGACGACGACCCGGAGGTCGAACGCAACATCTTCGAGATCGTCAACCAGTTCAATCGCGCAATCCCTGTGATCGAGGATTTCGAAGTGCGCTTGCGCGTCGCCAGTCTCAACTTGCGCGCGGGCCGCAGAGCGAGGGCTTCGGCGGCGTATGGTTCGGCGCTTGCGTATCTGGCGCTCGGCAGCGACATGATCGGCAGTGGCGCATGGCAGACCCATTACGCCGAGAAGTTCTCGTTCGAGCTGCTGCGCGCCGAATGCGAATTCCTCACGGGCAACGCCGCACAGGCCGAACAGCGCCTGGGCGCGCTCGCAGGCCGCGCCATGAACGTGCCGCACAAGGCCGCCGTGGCCTTTCTGCGCGTGACGCTGCATACGGCGCTCGACCAGATGCAGGCCGCCGTCGAAATCTGCCTGGACTATTTGCGCGAGGTCGGGATCGACTGGGTTGCGCATCCCGCGCGCACGGCAGCCGCGGCGGAATACGCGACGCTGCACGAGCAGATCGGCCAGCGATCGATCGCTTCGCTGATCGACCTTCCGCTGCTGCGCGACGAAACGCTGGAAGCGACGCTCAATGTGCTGACCGCCGTGCTGCCGCCGGCCTTCTTCACCGACGAGAACCTGGTGTGCCTCGTGTTGTCGCGCATGGCGAACCTGAGCATCCGGCATGGCAACACCGACGCGTCCTCGCTGGGTTTTGCCTACCTTGGCATGGTGGCGGGCCCGATCTTCGGCGACTACCGTGCGGGATTCGAGTTCGGCAGCCTGGGACTGGCGCTGGTGGACGAGCGCGGGCTGGGGCGGTTCCGCGCACGCGTGTACATGTGCTTCGCCTATCACGTGATGCCGTGGACGCAGCCCATGCGCGCGGGCCTGCCGCTGCTGCGGCGGGCCTTCGAAGCAGCGACCCAGAGCGGCGACCTGACCTATATCGGCTTCAGCAGTTGCTGCCTCGTGACGAGCCTGCTTGCCGCGGGCCATCCGCTCGCCGAGATCGAGGACGAGGCAGTAGAGCGTCTGCGTATCGTTCGCGCGGCGGGTTTCGGGCTGATCGTCGACATCATGAACGCGCAGCTGTCGCTGATCCGGGGACTGCGAGGGCTGCCGCCCTGGCTGGGTTCCCGTGGCGCCGACCATGCGGACGAGCGCGCGTTCGAAAGCCACCTGGAGGGCAATCCCGCACTCGCCATCGCGGCATGCTGGTACTGGATACGCCAGATGCAGGCGCGGTACTTCGCGGGCGACATCGAGCGCGCGCTAGAGGCGCAGCAGCGCGCGGCGCCCTTGCTGTGGACGACGTCGGGACATTTCGAGCTGGCGGAATATCACTTCTTTGGTGCACTGGCGCGTTTGCAGCGGCATGACGCGCTTGCGCCCGCCGACCAGGCCGCCGACCAGGCCGCCAACCAGGCCGCCAACCAGGCGGCGCTCGCGGATCACGTCGACAAACTGCGCGGCTGGGCCCAGCACGCCCCCGCGAACTTCGCTTCGCGCACCGCACTGGTCGACGCCGAACTCGCGCGCGTGGGCGGCCGCGAGTTCGAGGCGATGCGTCTCTACGAGCAGGCGATCGCGCAGGCGCGCGAGCAGCGTCTGCTGCATGTCGAGGGACTCGCCCATGAAATCGCCGGCCGGTTCTATGCGGAGCATGGATTTGCGGCGATCAGCGTCGTCTACCTGCGCAACGCACGGCAGGCCTGGCTGAACTGGGGGGCGATGGCGCGAGTGAGGTCGCTCGATGCGCGCTATCCGGGCCTGGCGCAGGAAGAGGCGCCGAATGCACCGGGTGGGGCGGTCGCGAATCAACTGGAGATGGAAACAGTCGTTAAGGCATCCCAGGCAATTTCCGGCGAGCGGGTGCTGGAACGGCTCATGCATACGCTGATGACCATTGTGCTCGAACACGCGGGCGCCCGCCGTGCCGTGTTGATCCTGCCGCACGCAGAGCAGCTCTGGATCGAGGCGGAGGCCAACGCGATCCGCGAAGGCGCGAGCGTCAATGTCGGCCGTCGCGCCGCCGCGGCGGACGCCGTGCCGCTCGCGATGCTCCATCACAGCCTGCGCACGCACGAGCCGGTGCGCCTTGACGACGCGTCGATCGAGAATCCGTTCGGGGCGGACGAATACTTCCGCGCGGGCAATGCGCGCTCGGTGCTGGCCTTGCCGCTCCTCAAGCAGGACAGGCTGATCGGCGCGCTGTATCTGGAGAACGAACTGGCGCCCGGCGTGTTTACGCTCGCGCGCATGGCGGTGCTCAGCTTGCTTGCATCGCAGGCCGCGATATCGATTGAAAATGCCAGCCTGGAAGAGGTCGAGGCGCTGCTCGAAGAAAAGGAAGCCTTGCTGCAGGAAGTGCATCACCGGGTCAAAAACAATCTGCAGTTGATCAGCAGCCTGCTCAACCTCCAGGCGTCGCGCGTGGAAGACCGCTCGACGGCCGAGCGCTTCCTGGACAGCCGCAACCGCGTGCGTTCGATGGCCATGGTTCACGAGAACCTGTATCGGGCCGGGAATTTTGCGCGCATCGACATGGCGTCCCATATCCGGAACCTGTGCGCGCACCTCTCCCGCGTCTATGAACTGAGCCAGTTGAACGTGTCGCTCGACGTGCAGGTGGACGACGTCCAGCTCGACATGAACCGCGCGGTGGCGTGTGGCATGATCGTGAACGAACTCGTCTCGAATGCGCTGAAGCATGCGTTTCCGCAGGGGCGGCGCGGCCAGCTGCGCGTGCAACTGGTGATGGCCGACGAGCACTGCTGCGAGCTGGTCGTCGCGGACGACGGCGTGGGCTTGCCGGCCGATTTTTCCCTTGAGAGCGCCGATACGCTCGGCCTCCAGCTCGTTTCCGACCTGTCCAGCCAGCTCCATGCCTCAGTGCGCCAGGACAGCGGCGCGGGGACGAGCTTTGTCATCCAGTTCAAACTCTAAGGATTTTTCGGGCTTCGTCATGGCATCCGCGCGCATTCTTATCGTGGAAGACGATCGCGTCGTGGCGCGCGATATCGGTCAGCAGCTCGTGCGCTGCGGGCATACCGTCGTGAGCAGTGTCGCGAGCGGCGAGGAGGCGATCGTCGTGGCGGCGCGCACGCCGCTCGATCTCGTTCTCATGGACGTGCGCCTCGAAGGCAAGCTCGATGGTATCGATGCCGCTCGGCGGCTGCGCGAAGCGCACGGCCTGCCCATCGTCTTTCTCACCGCCTATGCGGACGAGGAGACGGTTCAGCGCGCGGCGGTCACCGAACCCTTCGGGTACATCCTCAAGCCTTTCGAAGACCAGCAACTGCGTACGGTCGTCGAAATGGCGCTCTACAAGCATGCCGCCGAGCGCCGCCTGCGCGAGAGCGAGCAGCGCTACGCGGCCACCCTGGCGAGCATTGGCGACGGCGTGATCGCGACGGACTGCGATTCGCGGATCACGCTGATCAACCCCGTCGCCGAGGCATGGACAGGCTGGTCGCAGGGGGAGGCCATCGGCCAGCCGCTGGAGAAGGTGCTCGTGCTGGTCGACGAGGACACGAACACGCCGCTGGACGACGTGGGCGCTGCCGTGCTGCGCGACCGGGCGGACGTCGACATGCCGGTCAAGACCCGGCTGGTCGGCCGGCACGGTCGCGAAGTCCCGGTCGAAAACCGGGTCACGCCGATTGTCGACAGCGTGGGGAAAGTGGTCGGCGTCGTGCTCGCGATCCGCGACGTGACGGCCGCGCGCCGTGCGGCGCAGGCCGAGATCCTGCGCGAGACCAACGAGCGCCTCGGCGCGGCCATGTGGGGGTCGAACGTCGGCGTATGGGAGCTCGAATGCGATGGCGAAGACGAGCGGCACTGGATACTGCGATGCTGGAACGTGCGCGAGTGGCTCGGCTATGGCGAGCATGAGGGCGCGCCCGGCTTCAGCCGTTTCATGGAGCTGGTGCATCCCGACGACCGTGCGTCCTTCGCGCAGGCCATCAAAGGCCAGACGAGGAACGGCGGCGCGCTGGCGGTCGAGCACCGGCTGCTGCATCGCGACGGGGCGTACCGATGGGTGCTCACGCGCGGCACGCGGCGCACGCCCGCGGGCGCCACGCCGGTCTGCCTGAGCGGCACGCTGATCGACATTAGCGAGCTCAAGCGTGCGGAACTGGCGTTGCGCGCCAGCGAGGAGCGCTTCCGGGGCACGTTTGAAAACGCAGCAGTGGGGATTGCGCACTGCGCCGCGGACGGTCGATTCCTGCGCGTGAACCAGCGCTACTGCGAGATTGTCGGCTATAGCCGCGACGCGTTGCTCAACATGACGTTCAGGGACGTCACGGACGCCTCCAGCCTGCCGGACAGCGTTTCCCGCTTCGGCCTGCTGTTCGAGAAGAAAATCTCGCACTACGCCGAAGACAAGGTCGTCGTCCGAGGCGACGGCACGCGCGTCTGGGTCAATGTCTGCGTCGCGATGCAATGGGAGCCGGACGACCAGATCTACCATACGATCGCGGTCTTGCAGGACATTTCCGGGCGCAAGGCGCTGGAAGCGAACGTGCGCGAGGCGCGCGACGAAGCGGAAGCCGCGAACAAGGCCAAGGATCAATTTCTCGCCAATATCAGCCACGAATTGCGCACGCCGCTGAACGGCATCCTCGGCTATGCACAGATCCTGCGCCACGATGACGCGCTCGGTGCGCGCCAGCGCTCGCAGGTCGCGGTCATCGAGCAAAGCGGGACGCACCTGTCGACGCTGATCAACGACTTGCTGGAGTTCGCGCGCATCGGCGCGGGCCGCATCGAGCTGCATCTGGCCGATGTGCCGCTCACGCCGTTCCTGGAAATGCTCGCGCAGATGGTCGGCGTGCGTGCGCGGGAAAAGGGACTGACGCAGACCGCGGTGATTTCGCCTTGCTTGCCGGTCGTGATTCGAGTCGACGAAAAGCGCCTGCGCCAGGTGCTGCTCAACCTGCTTTCGAATGCCGTGAAATTCACCGATGAAGGCGAGGTCACGTTTGCGGTTCGACAGGTGAGCGAGGGTGTCATGCGCTTCGAGGTGTCCGACTCAGGCGTGGGCATCGCGCCGGGGCAGATCGAGCGCGTCTTCCAGCCTTTCGAACAGGCGGGCGATACCGAGCGGCGCAGTGCAGGCCTGGGGCTGGGCCTGTCCATCAGCCAGCATCTCGTGCGCCTCATGGGCAGCGAGATCCATGTGCAGAGCGAACCCGGTCGCGGGAGCCGCTTCTGGTTCGATCTTGCGCTGGCGGGCCAGGGCGATGCAGCCGGCGCGGCGAACGACGCGGATTGCATCGAGAGGCCGGTTGTCGATGCCATGGCCGACGAGCCGGTGCAGCCGCTGGCCGTGCCCTCGCACGAGAACATGGCGATTCTTCACCGGCTGGCATTGCGAGGCCAGATGCGCGATGTCGTGCGTCATGCCAATTCGCTGCTGGAAAGCGACGCGCGTTACCAGGCGTTCGTGCTGCGCGTGCGCGGGCTGGCGGAAAGCTTCGAATCGCGGGAGCTGCTTGCGTTCATCGAACGGCATTGGAACGGAAGAGAGCCGACATGACAGAGGAACTTGAATGCATGGCGCCGCTCGTGCTGGTAGTGGACGATACGGCGTCGAACCTGGGCCTCGTGGTCGATTTTCTCGAAGGCAACGACCTGCGCGTCTCGATTGCCCGCGACGGCGAAGAGGCGCTCAGGCGGGCCGACCTCGTGCATCCCGACCTGATCCTGCTCGATGTGATGATGCCGGGCCTCGATGGGTTCGAGGTGTGCCGCAGGTTGAAGGACAATCCGCGCACGCGCGCGGTTCCGGTCATCTTCATGACCTCGCTTTCGCAGACGGAAGACAAGACCGCAGGCTTTCATGTCGGTGCCGTCGACTATGTGACCAAGCCGCTGCAGATGGAAGAACTGCTGGCGCGCGTGAAGACGCATTTGAAGCTGGGGCGCCTGCAGAAAACCCTCAAGGAGCAGAACGCGCGTCTTCAGGAAGAGGTGCGCAGCCGCGAGGCCGCGCAGGACGCCCTGATCGAAATGATCAATAGCGTGCGCAATACCTCGAATGCCATCGCTCACGATCTTCGCACGCCGCTGACCGAGTTTCGCTTCAGGATGGAAGCGATGATCCTCGATCTCAAGACCAGGGTCGATGGCGAAACGCTGGAGCGTCTGGAGGGTGCGTTAAGCGATATCGACCGGGTCATCGGCATTTTCAATGCGCTCCTGCGGCTCGCGGAAATCGATGCGGGCGTGCGCCGCTCGGGCTTCGTGGACAGCGACCTGGCGCACATCGCCGCCGAGGCGGTGGAGTTCTACCAGCCGCTCGCCGAACTGCGCGGGCTCGCCTTGACGCTGAGTGGCCCGGAGAGCCTGCCGGGGCTGGTCGATCCGTTGCTGCTGGCCCAGGCGATCGGCAATCTGATCGACAACGCGCTGAAGTTCGCGCGCACGCAGGTGCATGTGCATCTGGGCGATGCCGGCGGCCTGATCGAATTGGCGGTGGCCGACGACGGCCCCGGTGTGGCGGATGCGGAAAAAGCCAGGGTGACCGAGCGGTTCTACCGTGGTGACGCAAGTCGCGGAACGCCCGGCGTGGGGCTCGGGCTTGCGCTGGTCAGAGGGGTGGCGACGCTGCATCGCGGCACGCTGACGCTCGAAGACAACGATCCAGGGCTGATCGTGAAGCTGGCGCTATCGTGCCCGCCGCGCCACGGGTGAGACGACCGTCGACACCAGGACGCAGTCATCGCAACGATCGACGATCGCTACGTTTGACGTGTGCCGCTAGCGTGCCCCCGTAGACATCTTCGGGCGGAGCGCTTGCGTCGAGCCTTGCTCCGGGCTGGCATCGGGCATGCTCGCGTGGATGGCTCGCGTACGGGCACCCGGAGCCCCCGGAACCGCCGTTGTGCCCAGGCGCTGACGCAACTGGACAAGGCGCTGGATATCGGGTGCGGGCGAGCCGAGGTCGACGTGCGCGTCGAACGGGGCAAGCAGGGCCACGGCTTGCGCGGGTTCGTCGCTGTCGATGTAGTGGGCGGCGAGGTCGAGCGCGGCGCGCAGCTTCCAGGTCAGCGCGCCGTGTTCGCTTGCGAGCGCCATCGCGGCATTCAGGTCGCGGCGCGCCTGCGCTTCGCGCTGGGTGCGCTCCCCGTGCGCCGCGCGGCCCAGCGAGCGCGCGTGCTGGAGTTCCACCCAGCCTTTGGCCCGCAGCAGTTCGGGCAGGAAGTAATACTCGCTGTGGCTCTCGCTGCGCTTGATCGCGTCGTCGAGCCTCTCAGCCGCCTCTGCGAAGCGCCCCGCGTGGGCGAGCGCCTCGGCGCTCAGCACGATGAACGATGCAATCACGCGCCGGAAGCCGCGCGCCACGAGCCGTTGCAGGGCAGGCTCCAGCCTCTCCAGCGCCGATGCTGCATCGACGCCGCAGTGAAGATCGATCTGGACGGACAGGCATTGCGCATAGTCTTCCCAGATGGCGAACCGGTGGGTCGCCACTTGCGAGCGCAACAGGGCGAGATAGCGTGTTGCGGCCTGCAGGTCGCCGCATTGCAGCGCGACCGGCACGGCCACGGTCGCAAGCAGATGGCTAAGCGTGGGTTCCAGCGTATCCCGGCGCGCCGGGTCTAACGAGGCTTCCACGAGTTGCATGGCGTGCGCCGGCTTGCCCTGAAGCCACGCAATGCGGGCGAGCGTGCCTTTGCAGAAAATCAGCGGCTCCATGCCGGGCATGCCGCAGGACGCGTTCTCAAGGCCCGTTTCGCCGAGCGCCGCGACGGCATATTCGAGGCGTTCGCGGGCCTGCTCGTGCTCGCCGAAGCAGTGCAGCGAAATGGCCAGCATGGCGCCAGCCAGCAGGCGCGTGCTGCGTGAATCGCCATGCTCGGCCGCCTGCTGGATGCGCGTGGCGTAGCGGATCGAGGCGTGAATGTCGGCGACCGACAGCGTCGTGTTCCACAGGCCCCACAGGGCGCGCGTCGTGAACGCGTCGTCGCGCGCGGCCTGGGCGAGCCGCAGCACCCGTTGCCAGAGCGACAACGCCGTCTCGACGTTCTCGCCCACATACACGAGCGTGGAGGCGCTGGCCGCGCACAGCCGCATTTCGCAGACGACATCGACCGAGCCCGCAGGCAGGGTATCGAGCCGATCCAGCGCGCGTCGCGAGCGTTCGAAGCATTCGTGGACGAGCGATGCATCGAGCAGCGTGCCGACCAGCGCTCCCGCGAGCGCGACGCCTTGCGCCGGGTCGCCGTTTTCGGAGAAGGCCCAGTCGTAAGCGGTGCGCGCGTCGTCCAGCGAAAGACGCGCGCTGAGATCCGCGCCGTCCTGGCCGCCTTCCGCAATCACCAGGCGGTTCTCTTCGACGCGCTTTCGCATGTAGCGCATGTGCCGTGACGCGATGACGTTCACTTCGCCTTCGTCGCGCTGTTTCTCCATCGCGTAGGCGCGGGTGCTTCCGGTCAGCCGGTAGGTTGCGATCGACCCATGAAATTCCACGTTCAAGAGCGACTTGGACGTGAGTTCGCCGAGGCTCGACACCACCACGGTGATCGACATGCCGGGTTCGGTGGCGACGGCGCAGACCGCATCGAACGTAAACGGGCCCGTGAAGCAGCCGAGTCGACGGAACAGGATGCGCGACGGCGCGTCGAGCAGCGCGTAGCTCCATTCGAACGTCGCCCGCAAGGTCTGGTGGCGCGGCAGCGCCGAACGCAAGCCGCCCGTGAGCAGGTCGAGCTGGTCGTCGAGCCGCGAAGCGACCCCCTCGATGCCGAGCGTCGCCACACGTGCGGCAGCGAGTTCGATCGCCAGCGGCAGGCCGTCGAGACGCCGGCAGATGTCGGCGGCCAGGGCGATGCTCTTTTCGTCGGCGGCGCAGGCCATGGCCAGCGAGCGCGCGCGGCACAGGAACAGTTCCACGGCCGGGTACGCAAGCATGTCCTGGGTAGCGAGTCCGGGCTCGGGGACGGCAAGCGGTTCGAGACGCAGCACGGATTCGGCCCGGATGTGCAAAGCCTCGCGGCTCGTCACGAGCACGCGCACCGACGAATTGCGCACCAGCAGCGCTTCCACGAGCCTCGCCACGACGTCGATCACATGCTCGGCGTTGTCGAGCACGAGCAGGCAGCCGGAACCGGCGAGCGCATCATAAAGGGCGTCTGCGTGGCGCCGTCCATCGTGCGCGGGAAGCTTGAGCGCGTCTGCCACGAGCGCGAGGACTGCATCGTCCGAGGCGGCCCTGGCGAGCTCCACGAAGCAGATCGCCCGACCGCTGCGGGCATGCCATTGGTTCGCGACGTGCAAAGCGAGCGCGGTCTTGCCGATACCGCCCGCGCCGACGACCGTCGTGGCCGGGCTCCGTTCGAGGCGCTCCAGCAGTTGCCCGATTTCCACCGCGCGCCCGATCGGCGGCTCAACGAGCAAAGGCAGTGCGGTCAACTCAAGCGGGGGCGTGGTAGCAATGTGCGCAGGCGCGTCGCCTTGAGCGGGAATATCGGGTGTACTGGGTATGTCGGTCGTCTCGACCGCCTGGGCACTCCTGGCAACCAGCAGGTAGCCTCGCCCAGGCACGGTCTTGATCAGGTCGCGGTCGACGCCGAGCAGCGTGCGCAACGCCGCAATATGCACCTGAAGGCGATTCTCCACGACGATCTGGCCTGGCCAGACCGCGTCCATGATGTCGTCTTTCGACAGGATGGCGCCATTGGCGCGATAGAGCACTTCGAGAATATCGAAAGCGCGCGCGCCGATGCGCACGGAAACACCATCCTTCTCGATGCTTCGCTGTTCGAAGCTGACCTGCAACGATCCTATCTGAAGCATGGTCGTCTCCGGCTGGCGATATCGTGACTATATCGAAGGTGCATCTGATCGGGCATGGACAATGAAACGTCAGGCGGCCCTCATGCTGGGCCAGTTGGGTGGCGATTGCACACAATGCGGAGTTTAAACAAAGATTGGTGGGGTGTCTTGAATAAAAATGCTCAGCACATGGCCAATAGATCGTTTTCAAACTCGCGAATCGAACCGTATCGTCGCATTGTCTACAATCGTACGAGCCAGCCTGCGGGTGCGTGCGGCTGTTCGGCGCACTGTATAAATGTCACCTGGAAATAGGGGTTTTCGTTAGTGGGGCAATATAACGGGACTGCTATGGGCCGAATAATTTCGACGTGAAGGAACGATCGAATCCACGCCTGATGGCGTTTTATGTTCAGGTCATTTGTATGCCGATTCCCAATTGGCGTTTTTTAAGTTTGTCACCTGACTTTGAATCCGTTCTGACAAACAACAGCGCTCATGCGGCGCTTTCGAATCTGATTGACTTGAATAGTTCAATCAGCGCAGGTTCGCGGCCCCGGCGACCAGTTCGATAAAGGCGCTGATGCGTCTCGAACCGCGCTGATTCGGCAAATAAATCGCAGTGACGGCAGACCGTGTGTTATTCGGGTTGACTTCATAGTCTTCGAAGAGCCTGGTCAGGCGGCCACTTTGCACGTCGGCGGCCACCAGCCAGCTGGGCAGCAGCGCAATGCCCGCGCCGTTGAGCGCCGCTTCGCGCAGAATGTCCGAGTTGTTCGTCTTCAGCCTTCCGGTGACCACGACTTCGCACTGCTGCCCATTCTTGCAGAACGTCCAGACCTGCTGGTCGGCGCCATACGAGAAGCGAAGGCTTTGGTGCGCGCTCAGTTCGTCGGGTTCCAGCGGGGTGCCGAACTCGCTCAGATAAGCATGGCTGGCGACAACGCAGCGGCTGAAGTCGCCGATATGCCGGCTGATCACGCTGGCGTCGGGTGGCGGCGTGCCCAGGCGGATCGCCAGGTCGATCCGGTCGGACACCAGGTCGGCCACCGAGTCGGTGAGCGTAATGTCCAGGTCGAGTTTGGGGTAGCGCGACAGGAACGCCCCAAGATGCGGGCTGATGCACTGGCGCGCGAATTCCACCGGCACGGAAACGCGTAGCGGGCCGGAGGGCTCGTCGCCACGGTCGGTGACGGCGGCATCGGCTTCGGCGACGTCGTCGAGAATGCGCCTCGCGCGTGCGTAGTACGTCTTTCCTGCATCGGATAGCGTGACCTGGCGCGTCGTTCTGTTGAGCAGCGCCGTGCCGAGCGACTCTTCGAGCGCATCGACGGCGCGCGTGACCGACGAGGTCGCGAGTTCGAGCTTGCGCGCAGCGCTTGAGAAGCCGCCGCTCTCCGTCACGACGACGAAAGCGCGCAGCGCCTGAAGTTTGTCCATCGTTTTGTCTCCAGTGCAAAGTACCGTTGCATGGGGTTCCTATTCTAGCTTTCGACAAGCGGCCCTATCTTCTGTGCACGCCCATTGAAAGGAGAAATACGATGGAACCGCTTGAAATACGTATCACGCAGGATTTCATTTGTCCGTGGTGCTGGATTGGCGAAAAGAAGCTTGAGGAAGCCTTGGCATTGGAAGGCGCAAGCGCGAACGTCAAATACGTGTTCATGCCATATGAGCTGAATCCGGACATGCCCCCTGAAGGGCGCGACCGGAAGGCCTATCGCACGGCCAAATTCGGCAGCTGGGCGCGTTCGCAGGCGATGGACGCGCACGTGACGCAAGAAGGCCGGCTGCACGGACTTGCGTTCGATTACGACCTGGTCAAGCGCACGCCCAACACCCTGGCGGCACACCGGCTGGTGTGGTTCGTCCAGAGCGAAGGCGGCGACGCGCGTGCCCTGGTCGATGCGATTTTTCGCGCCTATTTCACGCAGGGGAGCGACATTGGCAACCCGGACGTATTGGCCGATATCGCGGCTTCCGTGGGACTCGACCGGGCACGCGTGAGTGAACTGCTCGCCTCGCAGGAAGGCTGCGCGCAGGTGCGCGAACTGGAAGCCGCCGCCGCGCTCGAATCGGTCAACGTCGTCCCGTATGTCAAGCTGGGAAGCGAAATCGTGAGTGGTGCGCAGCCGGTGCCCGTGTTTCGTCGCGCGTTGAGCATTGCACGCAATGTCGCGAATCGAGCCGTCGGAACGGGCGTGGCCGCTGCGTAGCGTTTGACCCTTCGCGTTGCCATCCACTGCCGCGCGCGTTCGCTTCTGCGAATGCGCGCGGTGTCGTTCGCAGTGGCTGAAATAGCGGTCAGTGCTCAAGTTCGAATCGACGGCCTGCTGGCGATTGAACCTCGCATGCCTCGGCGGCTTCCAGCACGCAGGCGAGAATCGCGTGGTTCGCGTTGGCGGGCTGCAAGCCGCGCCGGGACGGGCGATAGACAGCGTCGCCGCGCTTGATGGCCCGGCCGGTGAGCGTGCAAAACGTCTTGTGGCGCGAGCGGGTGCGTTTCCAGAGTTGATCGGCGTAATGGCCGCAGGTGGCGTCGTACCAGCAAAGCGAGACGGCCGTACTGGAAAGGCGTTCGAGGATGCGGATATAGCCCGAAAACGGCACGGGGGATGCGGCTCGCGCAGTCGCATGCTGCGCGCGTGCGCGACCGGGCTTGCGCATCGTGCCTGCCTGATCGATGGCCCCGCTGGCCCCGCTGTCCGCGCGCGAGCGAGAGGCCAGTTCGAGCGCGAGAATGGTTTGCTTCCACGGTTCGTCGTTTGCGCAGGAGTCCATTGGGCAGATCCGTTTCGTCGGCACGCGTTAAGCCCGGGCAGGCAATGCCATTGTGGATCGCGGCTGCCAAAAGATCCTGAACCAGAGGATAAAAACTCCTGAAACATCGAAGGCGCAGGCTGCGGGCGAACGACAGCGGCGGGCAACCTGCCCGCCGCTCGCCGCTCAATGGGCGCTCAATCGACCGTCACTCGGAGACCGGAGCAAACACCGGATAGTCGATATAGCCGCTCTCATCGCCGCCGAAGAAGGTGGCCGGATCGGCCTCGTTGAGCGGCAACGCGTCGCGCAAACGTGCGGGCAGATCAGGATTCGCGATAAACGGACGGCCGAACGCGATCAGGTCGGCGCGGCCGCTTTCGAGCGCATGCGTCGCGGTTTCGAGCGTATAGCCGCCCGCGAGCATCAGCACGCCCTTGTATTGCCGGCGCATGAGTTCGATGATGGCGTCCCAGCGCGGATCGTACTTTTCGTCCTTCACCGTGCCCACGATGGCGGGCTCGACAAGGTGCAGGTAAGCCAGCTTCCAGTCATTGAGGCGCCCGGCGATATGGCCGAAGGTGGCTTTGGGCGTCTCGTCGCCCATGCCCATGAAGCGGCCCATGGGCGTGAGCCGCACGCCCACGTTTTCTGCGCCGACTTCGTCGGTGACCGCAGACACGATGTCGAACAGCAGGCGCGTGCGGTTGTCGATGCTGCCGCCATAGGCGTCGGTGCGATGGTTGCTGGCGCTATTGATGAACTGGTCGATCAGGTAGCCGTTGCCGGCGTGAATCTCGACGCCGTCCATCCCGGCCTGCATCGCATGGCGCGCGGCGACGCGGAAGTCCTGCACGATCTGCGCAATGCCGTCGAGCGTCAAGGCCTGCGGCACCGGCACATCGGCCCACGCCCCCTTGCCATCGCTATCGACGACGAAGGTCTTGCCGGGCACGGGCATGGCCGTCGGTGCGACGGGCAGGCCGCCGCCTGGCTGGAACACCGGATGCGAGACGCGTCCCACGTGCCACAGTTGCAGGAAGATCTTGCCGCCTTCGGCGTGCACGGCCTCGCTCACGGCGCGCCAGCCTTCGATCTGTTCGGCGCTATGAATGCCGGGCGTCCAGGCGTAGCCTTGCCCCTGCTGCGAGACCTGGGTGGCCTCGGTAACGATCAGCGCCGCGCCGGCGCGCTGGCGGTAATACTCGACGTTCATCGGGGTGGGCACGTTGCCCGGCTGGCCGGCGCGCGAACGCGTGAGCGGCGCCATGGCGACGCGGTGGGCAAGCGAGTGGCGGCCGAGGCGAACCGGTTGAAACAGGGCGTCAGACATACGTATCTCCGTGGGTAAGAGGGGGAGCGGATGTCTGCAACGTTATCGACGATCGGCAGCGGGGAGAATCCGTCGCGCGCGCTATGCAGTTTTGCGCCGCACGCCTGGGATCGCCTGCTGGCGGCGTCAGGGCCGTGTCATGGCGGCGTGCCGAGACCGAACACCGAGGCGAGCTGAGGCCCTTTTTCGAGCAGCGACGTGACTTCGGCGCGGCGCTTCGCCGACCAGTCCGCCAGGCGCTGCACGGCATCGGTTGCGGGCGGCGCAAGCGCCTGCGCGAGCGAGACCGCGTCGGCCGCCGCCTTCGAGGTGCCCGAAGCCGTGTGCGGGCGCACCGTGCAGGCTGCGTCGCCCACCAGCGCCACGCGCCCCTGCGCAAAGCCGGGGCTCAGCGCGTCGAAGATGGCCTGGACGAACGGCGCGCGCGTGGCCAGCACCAGTTGTGCGAATGCGGCGGGGAGCCGTTCTTCGGCGAGCTGCCTGAGCGTCGAAACGGATTCGTCAGAAAGCTGGCCCGCATGGATCGACGCATGATGGACGGTGCCCGCGCGATCGGTCAGGTGGCGGCGCAGCGCTTCGGGATCTGGCTCGTTGCGATACCAGAGCCAGTTGAAACGCCGCGACCCCGGCGCGAGCGATCCGTCCAGCGCGGGAATCAGGAAGGCCATGAAGAGTTCGCCGGGCGCCTTGTGCAGCGTCATGTTCTCGACGAGCGATGCGATGGCGTCGGCGTCGAAATCCGCTTCGTCGACAATGCCGCGCCACGCAATATAGCCCGCGAACGATGGGGCGTAGCCGGGGAAAATCTGCGTTCGCAGCATCGACGCAGTGCCGTCCGCCGCGACCAGGATATCGGCGCGCACCGTGCGCTCGCCGATGCGGACATCGACTCCTTCGTCATCCTGACTGAATCCCGTGACCAGCTCGCCGTAGCGGATGCGCCCGGGCGGCAGCATGCCGCAAAGCGAACGGTAGACGGCGTCCCACGACGAGAACGGCAGCATCTCCGGCTCGTCGCGTGTGAGCGCGCCGTCGCGGTCGATCCAGCGACGGCGGCGCGTCGGTACGCTGATCATGTCGCGGCAGTAATGCCCATGCTGTTCGAGGAACGCCATCATGCGCCGCAGTACCGCCACGCCGCCGCCCTGGCCGCGCAAAGGCGTGGCGGAGCGCTCGTAGACCTCCACGTCGTGGCCGGTGCAATCGAGCGTCAGGGCCGTGGCGAGACCGGCGATCGAGCCGCCGGCAATGATGATTTTCATGATGGGTGGCTTCCATGCGGATCGCGAGGCGCCGGGCGCGCTGCGCTGAAGACGGCCCATGGCGGCGATCAGCCACTGGGCGGGACGCGTGTTTCAACTGCCAGCAGAGCATAGCGTCAAAGCGTACGGGCCGCCGCCGTCGAGTCCTTGCTGGCCCGTTCCAGGCCGCTATTTTCAGAACTTTTCAGGTATTTCAGGCGGCACTGTCACGCCCGGTGCGCAGAAGGGCGCGCCCGCTTGCGGGCCACGCAACGCAGCATTGCGTCCAGCCTGGATTCTGGATCGTCGCTGTCGCCCTTACGCTGATGATCAGGCCGCAAGGGAAAACCGCGGCAACCCAGGTTCAAACCAGCTTCAACTCAAGGAGTCAACGACATGACTGATCAAACATCGCGTCGCGCAGTGATCATCGGCGGTTCGCTGGGCGGGCTCTTTACCGCCGCGTCCTTGCGGGCGGCAGGCTGGTCGGTCGATGTCTACGAGCGCTCGATCAGCGAACTGGACAGCCGCGGCGGTGGCCTCGTCATGCAGCCCGCGCTGCTCGAAGCGTTCCGGTTCGCGGGCATTGCGCACGCGCCGCAGCTTGGCGTGCCATCGCGCGACCGGCAGTATCTCGACGCCAGCGGCGCGGTGCTGATGCGCCAGCGCATGCCGCAGGCGCAGACCGCATGGAGCGTGCTGTACAACACCTTGAGGGCAGGGCTGCCCGATGAGGTCGTGCATCCGGGCGTTGCGCTCGCGGGCTTCGAACAGGACGGCGCAGGCATCGACGTGATGCTCTCGGATGGGCAGCATGTTCGCGCCGATCTCCTGATTGCCGCGGACGGCCCGCATTCGACGACGCGCTCGATGCTGCTGCCCGACGATTTCCCCGACTATGCGGGATACGTGGCCTGGCGCGGTCTGCTGCCGGAATCGGCGCTCGACCCGGCCAGCGCGGCCACGCTTGCCGATGCATTCACGTTCCAGGGCGGCGATGCGCACCAGTTGCTGACTTATCTGATCCCAGGGGAAGACGGTTCGACACGGGTGGGAGAGCGGCGCTGGAACTGGGTCTGGTATCGGCCCCTGGCTGCGGGCGCGCCGCTCGACGCCGCGCTGACCGACCGGCATGGCGTGCAGCGCGCGCTGTCCGTTCCGCCCGGCGCGCTGCGCGACGAGGTTGCCGCGCGCCTGAGGTCGGACGCCCGCGAGCAGCTGGCCCCGGCACTCGCCGCGCTGGTGCAGGCAAGCGACGCGCCATTCCTGCAGATCATCCAGGACTATCGGGCGCCGAAGCTGGTGTTCGGCCGCGCGGTGCTGCTGGGCGACGCCGCCTTCGTTGCACGGCCGCATACCGGCGCGGGCGCTGCAAAGGCCGCTTCGAACGCGGTGGCTCTTGCACAGCAGTTGCGTGACCCCGAAAGGCCGATCGACGAGGCGCTCAAGCAGTGGGAAGCAAGCGAGTGGCGCAACGGCGTGCGTCTGTACGAGTTCGGCATCGACCTTGGCAGGCAGGTCATGGGCGACCTTGGCGTGCACGCCACGCTATGAGGCATGCGTCCTCGTGCGGCGCGGAGCAGCAGCGGCGCGTCGGCTTGAGCGCTGCCGCGCCCGCTACTGTGTGCTACTGCGCGCGGCGACGCCACGCGCTCGGCGACATGCCGACGATCCTGAGGAACACGCGGCTCAGGTGGCTTTGATCCGCAAAGCCGCAGGACGCCGCAATCGACGAAAGCGTCATGTCCGTGGCGTCCATGAGCTGCCGCGCCTGCTCCGCGCGCTGCTGCAGCACCCATTGATGCGGGGTCTGCCCCGTCTCCTTCGCGAACGCGCGAATGAAATAGCCGCGCGACAGGTTGCATGCGCGCGCGACGTCGGCAATCGAGACGCCGTCGCGCGAGCCGTCGAGCAGCATCTCTTTGGCGCGGGCCGAACAGGCGGGCGACAGCGTCCCCTTGGCGCGTTCGTCCGTGGGTTGCAGGTTGCCGTATTGACGCGAGAGATGCGTGCCGATCGCCACGCCAAGCTGCTCGATGAGCAGCGTGTTGATGGGGCCGGTCGTTTCGAGGCTGGCGGTCAGCGCCCTCGCGAGGTGGCCGAGCACGACGTCTTCCTGTTCGACGGCGCAGGTCAGTCCCTGGACGGGCGGCACGTTGTGTTCGTCGCTCAGGTGATTCAGGAAGCCATGGGACAACTCGACCAGCAGAAAGTCGAAGTTGCCATATAGATCGGCCCGGTAGTCCTCGGCGAAGTCGCGGATATAAATCGAACTGTCGCCAAAGCGCCTGTCGATGGTCTGCGGCCCGCGAAAGATCTTGCGCCGGTGACCGCTTCGCAAGGAGACGCCCACCAGTAAGCCGCGTTCGCAACCGGGCATGGCGATGCGTTCGAGCTCCGGCGTGTCCATGCATTTGCGAAAGAACGTGATGTCGCCGTTATCGACCTGCATGTCCCGGCGCAGGTTGGTGGAGACGCACCCGAGCGAATCTTTCGAACCGGTCGATACATTGGGCATGAAGGCTGATGAAATCATCGGAGCGACCTCGAACCGGATGCGGCTCCCGGAGTGATGTTTGCAAATTGCTCGCGCGGCGAACCGGCCTGAAGCGGGCAGACGCCGGATGAGGCCATGGGCAACGAGCCATCTTACTGCCTGGCGCTACGTACGCGGCATGCGCGTTCATAACAATTAAGGGATCCAACAGGACTTTACGTCCGTGATTGCGTACGCTGTCCATCACTTGCCGCCGGAGTCTTCCCGGCCGCGCTCGCGCGCGCTACGCAAGAGCGTACCGCAGACGACATCCGCGAAACCGTTTGAATGGACACAGAGACACGTATGAGCGCTCAGAGCTTCGTGGAGGCGGCCGACGGCACCTCGCTCTCATCCCGCCTTCGGCATGGGCAGCGGCTGAACTGCGGCTTGCTCGTCTTCGCGTTCGTGCAGCGATAGACCCGGGCACGGAGCGCCTCATGAAACCTGAACTTGCGGTAGCCCCCGACGAAGTGGCGGGCGTGCGCATTCCGCGCACCGCGCTCGCGACGCTCGCCGTCGAGAATGCCCGCGCCTCGCTCGCTCCGGTGCTGGTCGGCCACGCGCGCCGCGTGTTCGTGTTCGCGTCGCTCAGCGCCCGGCGCGAGCGTCATGTCTGCGACGCGGAAGCACTCTACGTGAGCGCGATGTACGCAAACATGGGGCTGAGTCCGGCCTACGCGCACTCGCAACTGCGCTATGAAGTGGACAGCGCCGACGCGGCGCGCGCGCTGCTGGCGGGCATCGCTGCGTACATGGCGGACGATGTGTGGCGTGCGATCGCCCTGCATACCACGCCAGGCATTCCCGAGCATGTTTCGCCGCTCGCGCGGCTGCTGGCACAAGGGGCGCAGACCGATCTCGTCGGCGCGAACTACGACGCGTACACCTGCGCCGAGCGCGAGGCGATTCTCGCGGCCTATCCGCGCGAAGCCACGTTCAATGAAGACATGATCGCGGCGATTGGCCGGGGCGTTGGCCATCGGCCGCAGACGACCAGCGGCACCTGGAGCGCAGACATTCTTGCCCGCCTCGATCCCGATTACTGCCGGCTGAACTTTTGCGGGCTGATTCTCGGCTCGCGCTGGAGCCAGCCGGACAGGCACGCATTTTCCCATTCACATTCCCACTCACACTCAAGCAGACTCAAACCATGAAAAACCGCTTCATTCCGTTGCTGGCCGCACTGGCATTGACGAGCGTCCAGGCTTTTGCCGCCGATGCGGTCACGTCGTATTCGCCGCCTGTCACGACCCATGAGCAGAGCGCTGCGCAGCAGCAAGCCGCGCAGGATAAAGCAGCCAAAAAGGCCGCCAGCAAGGCCACGAAAGCCGCCAACCGCAAGCTGGCGGCAAACGTGCGCAAGGCAGTGACGAAGGCGGGCGACGTGCCGATGGCAAACGTCGTCGTGCTCGCGAAATCGGGCGTCGTCACGCTTGCCGGTTCGGTGCCCGAAACGACCCAGATCGCGGCCGCCCAGCAGCACGCACAAGACGTGGAAGGCGTGAGCCAGGTCGTCAACCGGCTCACCGTGCGCACGCCCGGCAACTGAGCGGCGCGCCGGTACGCTAACCGGGCGTTCGACCGGCGCCACGCCAGCACCATGGTGACCTGCTGGCGAGGCGCCGGCCGCCCGGCATCCCGTTCAGAACAATTCAGAAGCCCTTAAGGCGCGCGACCCGGAGTGCTGTCAGTATCGATGGCTGCACCTGGGCCGTCTCAGGCACGCGGATTCCGCGCGAGCAGCAGTGCGCAAACGATGCCGGTTATCGCGCATGCAGCGGCGAGCCGGTAGTTGTCCGCGAGCGCCAGCGTCACGGCTTGCGTGCGCACGGCATGGTCGAGCAGCGCGAGATTGGCGGCGGGCGCGAGAGACGGATTGCTCGCGAGCCACGCGCCGCCCGTCGAGGGCAGCGCGAGCAGCCGCTCCAGTGTGAGCGGATTGAAGGCATCGACATGGGTGCCCAGCAGCTGCGAATTCGTCACTTCGAAAATGCGCTGCGTGAGCGCGAGCGAAGTGGTGCCGAGCTGGCCGCTGAAGAGGCGCGTCGTCTGGATGACGGCACCGAAGGTCAGGGCGTGTTCGGCGGTCACGTGCTTGCCAAGGAAGTAGATGACCGAGGTCAGCACCATGGTCTGTCCAAGCGCCTGTAGCAACTGCGAGGGAACGAAGTCCGCTTCGGCCCACACGCTGGAGATGCCGGTGCCGAGCGCGAATGCGATCGCCACGGCGGCGAAACCGATCTTGATGAGCAGGCGCGGGTCGATGCGCAGCAGCATGAACGCGATGGCCGGTGCGAACAGGGCTTGGGGAATCGCGATCCAGCGCAGCGTGTCGCCGACCTGAAGTGGCCGCAAGCCGTGCACGTTCGCAAGAAACACGGACGGAATGAAACTCGTGTTCAGCACGCAGAAGCGGATGAGCCCGACCAGCACAATCAGGATCAGGATGTTGGGCCGCAGGAACCAGTCGAGGTGAATGGCCGGGCGCGCGGAAACAAGCTGGATGGCGACCGAACCGGCCAGCAGCAACGCGCCCGCACCCATCATCCAGACGATGAAGGGCGACTGGAACCAGAACAGGCGCTCGCCCTGGTCGAGCGCGATCACGAGCGCCGTGAAACCGCAGGCGCCCAGTAACAGGCCTGCGTAATCGGGCGGCGCTTCGCGCGCATGTGTGGGGTCGTCACGCATCGCCAGGAGCAGGCAGAGCATGAATGGCAGGCATAGCAGCGCGTTTTGCCAGAACAGCCAGTGCCAGCTCAGGTGCTCGCTATACCAGCCCTCCAGGGTGGCCGAGATGTTGAGCGAGGTTTCGAGGTTCATCGCGTAGGCGGCAATGCCGAACGGAATCAGGCGCGCGGGCAGTGTGCGCACGATGAAGCTCACGGTGGTCGGCACGAATGCGCCCGATGAAAGACCGGCGCAGGTTTGCAGAAGGATGAAGACGCGAAAGTCCGTGGCGAACGGCAACAGCATCTCCGCCACGAGGAACACCGACGCGGCGACAAGCAGCACGCGGCGCACCCCAAAGACGAACGCGGCCCAGACGGCAAGCGGGCCCACGAACATCTGCGCAGCGGTGAAGGCCGTGTTGATCCACGAGCCGTCGTCGAAGCCCACGCCGAGCGCGCCGCGAATATCGGCGAGACCGAGCGAGGTGATGCGCGAGGTCAACGTCGAAATCATCGCGCCAAGCAGCACCGCGCCGATTGCCGCGAACGAGCGCCAGGTCGGAATGGCGACGGCGGGAACGGGCGCGGCAACGGCGGGTGCGAGGCAGGCGGGAGAGGGCGGGCTGTTGGGCATCGGAAACCATATTCAATGAAGGATCGTAGTGCGAAGCATCTTACGGTCGATCGGATTTGTTTGCATGCAAGGGGCGTGAAGTGGAACCTGTACCGCAGAACGATAGCGCACTGACGAGAAAACATCTGTTCGTCATGGCGGGCTTTGCCGTGTTTGCGCTCTGCGTGGCGGTCGCGATTGTGTTCGCGTTTTCGGAAGGCAGCCACGCCACCGACGACGCGTATGTCACCGGGCACGTCCACCTGATCTCGCCGCGCGTGAACGGGACGGTCGAGCGCGTCGTCGTCGACGACAACCAGCTCGTGCATGCGGGGCAAGTGCTCGTCGAACTCGATCCGCGCGACTTCGACGTGCGCGTGGCGCTGGAGCGCGCCCGCATTCTTCAGGCGCAGGCGGCGCAGCACGGCGCACAGGCGGCAATCGCCGAGGCGCAGGCCGCCGTCGTCGCTGCCCAGGCCGACGCGCACAAGGCGAGTCTCGACTACGAACGGGCAAAGTCGCTCGTGACCGGCACGCCTCGCGCGCTCTCGCAGCAGGAGTTCGATAGCGCGGACGCCGCCTGGGTGGCCGCGCGCTCGCATGTCGATGCCGCCAATGCGCGCCTTGTGGCCGCGCGCGCTGCGCTGTTCGCGGCGCAGGCGCAGGAGGCGCAAGGCACGGCGAACCTGCGTGACGCGTCGTTGCAACGGGAATACGCGTCCATCGTCGCGCCAGTGGACGGCTACGTGGGGCGCAAGACCGTCGAGTCGGGCCAGCGCGTGACGCCAGGCCAGCCGCTGCTCGCAATCGTCGAGCCGGCGGTGTGGGTCGTCGCGAACTACCGCGAGACGCAGTTGAAGCACATCGCCGCAGGGGATGCCGCCACCGTCACCGTGGACGCCGAACCCGGCGTCACGCTGCATGGCCGCGTGGACAGTCTCGCGCCGGCAACGGGCGCGCAGTTCGCGCTGCTGCCACCCGACAATGCCACCGGCAACTTCACGAAAGTCGTGCAGCGCGTGCCGGTCAAGATCGTCTTCGACGCGCCCTTGCCCGTGCGGCTGGCGCCTGGCCTGTCCGTGCACGCGACCATTCTGCCTGCGGGGCACGCGCAATGAGGCGCGGCGCGCTCGCGGCGCTGGTTTGGCTGGGCGGCTGCACGGTGGCGCATCGTGTCGACCTGTCCGTTCCGCTCACGCCTGGGCCGTTCCGGCAAACGGGCGCAGCGGCGGTGACTGATGTGACGGCTGCGACGGAGGGCGCCGCGCCCCGCGTTGCGAGCACATGGCCGACGATGTTTGGCGACCCGCGGCTAGCGCGTCTTGTCGAGCAGGCGCTCGAACAGAACCTCGATATCCGCCAGGCGAATGCGCGCATCGATCTCGCCCGCGCGGCCGTGACCGCGAGCCGCGCGGATCTCTCGCCGCAGGTCGAGGCGGGCGCGGGGGCTTCGCACAGCCGCGCCTCGGGGACGATCGACAATGCCTTGCCAAAGCGCATGATGCGCACGTGGACAGTCGCCGCCGACGTCACCTACACGGTGGACTGGACGGGCGCCCTGCGCGGCGAGGCGGCCGCGGCGGAATCGAACGCCGTGGCGGCCGAGGCAGACGCCGACGCCGCGAAGCTGCGCGTCGCCACCGAAATCGCCGCCGATTACCTCACGCTCCACTACGTCGACGAAGACATCGATGCGCTCAAGCGTTCCGTCGCGCTGCGCGAGACCGCCATGAAGCTCGTCGAGGCCCGCGCGCGCGTGGGCAACACGAGCGATCTCGACGTGCTGCGTGCACGCACGGAATGGCAGACGACTCGCGCCGAGCTGATCGAAAGCCAGCGCCTGCGAGACAACCTCGTCGATGCGATGGCGGTGCTGCTCGGTCAATCGGCGGCGACGTTCGCGCTGGGGAATGCAGGCGGCCCCGTGACTGTGCCGCAGGTGCCGGTCGGCATGCCCGCGGAGGTGCTCGCGCAGCGTCCGGACGTCTATGCAGCGGGGCGTCGGCTCGACGCGGCGGCATGGGCCGTGGGCGTCGCGAGAACGGCGTGGCTGCCCCAGTTGACGCTGACGGCCGACGGCGGCTTCGCCAGCCGCAGCCTCAGCGAGTTTCTCGACCGCAACAGTTCCTTGTGGGGGCTTGCGGCGTCGCTCGCGCTGCCGCTGTTCGACGGCGGACGGCGCGACGCCGCGCTGGCGGCGGCGCAGGCCCGCTATACGCTGGACGAAGCGGCGTATCGCGGCATTGCCTATGACGCGCTGCGCGAAGTGCAGGTCGCGCTGGACGATATCGCAGCCGGGCGCGAGCGCATCGCGTCGTTCGACGCCGCGGCTTCGACCTCGGATCAGGTCGCGCAGTTGTCGCGTCGGCGCTATACGCTCGGCTACGTGGATTACTTCGAGGTCGTCAATTCCAACCGCGACGCCTTGTCGATCGAGCGCGACGCCATACACGCGCGCCAGGCGCTGGCCGTGGCGACCGTCGCGCTCGTGCGGGCGCTCGGCGGCGGCTGGTCGGCGCAGCAAGCCGCACCGACGGCACACGCCGCAATGGCGGCCAGCGCCGTCTCCCCGCAATAGCGAGGACGTCGGCGGTGCTCGCCGTTCAGAATTTTTCAGAGCCGCTTAAGGCCGGCGAGTGCTAAAGATGACACGATGAGCGGCACGACAGGCCGCCGGGCGACACGCAATGATCGACGCAGACGACACGAGCACGAGCACAACCGCAAGTACCGGCACGGGCACGAACGCGCCCGAATCCGGCAATCCGTTTTCGTCGCTGGAGCACCGGCGGCACCAGATGTTCCCCCGCCTGTCCAGCGCGGAGATCGGCAGCGCGAGCCGTTTCGCGCGCCGCAAGCTATTCAGGGCAGGCGAGCGGATCTTCGAAACCGGTAGCGTGGCCGACGGACTGCATATCCTGCTGAGCGGCCACGTGCGGATCGAGACGCGCGACGCGCAGGGCCGCACCACGCTCGTCACCGAACACGACGACGGCCATTTCATGGGCGAGATGGTGCAGCTCACCGGCAAGCCGTCGCTTGTCGACGCCATCGCGCTGACCGATTGCGACACGCTGGTGCTCAAGCCGGAGCAACTGCGCTCGCTGATCGTCGCGGATGCGCAGCTTGGCGAGCACATCATGCGCGCGCTGATCCTGCGGCGTCTCGGGCTGATCGAGCAGGGGCTCGGGCCGATCATCGTCGGCAATGGCGACGATGCGCGTCTCGTGCGGCTGCAAGGTTTCCTGCGCCGCAATGCGTATCCCGCGGCCGTCGTCGATGCGCGAAACGATGCGGAGTCCGTACGGTTTCTCGCCGGGCTCACTTCGACGCCCGAAGACTTTCCGCTGGTGTTCTGCCCGGACGGAACCGTCCTGCGCGCGCCGGACGAAATGGAGCTTGCCACGCGGCTTGGCCTCGTGCCGACGTTCTCTGCGTCGCAGTGCTACGACATCGCCATTGTCGGCGCCGGGCCGGCAGGTCTCGCGGCCGCTGTCTATGCGGCATCGGAAGGGCTCTCGGTGGTGGTGTTCGATCGCCGTGCGCCGGGTGGCCAGGCGGGCGCGAGCGCACGCATCGAAAACTATCTGGGCTTTCCGACCGGCATTTCGGGGCAGGCGCTCGCGGCGCGCGCTTTCCAGCAGGCGCTGAAGTTCGGCGTGCACATCGCCATCCCGACGGCCGTCGACTGCATCGACCGCACGTCCGGTCGCTTCGCGCTCACGCTCTCCGACCGGCAGACTGTGCGCGCGAAAGCGGTCGTGGTGGCGAGCGGCGCGGCCTACCGGCGGCCTTCCGTGCCGGGCTTCGAGCACTTCGAAGGCCGCGGCGTCTACTACTGGGCGTCGCCCATCGAGGCGCGTCTCGTGAGAGGCCAGGACATCGTGCTGATCGGCGGCGGCAATTCGGCGGGGCAGGCCATCGTGTTTCTCGCGGGCTTCGCCAGAAGCATCCGCGTGCTGATTCGCCGGGACAGCCTGGACGCCACCATGTCGCGCTACCTCATCGACCGGATCGGCGCCTTGCAGAACGTTTCGATTTGCGCACGCTGCTCGCTTGAGTCGCTGGAGGCGAGCAACGGCACGCTCGAACGCATTCAGGTCTGGCATGCCGACGCAGGCAGCGAGCGCATCGAGACCCGGCATCTGTTCCTGTTCATCGGCGCCGACCCGAAAACCGACTGGTTGACGTCGACCGGCGTCCATCTGGACGAACACGGTTTTGTCATGACCGGGCCATCCGGCATCAACCCGGATACGGGCTGCCTGCCGCTTGAGACGAATGTGCCGGGCCTCTTCGCCATTGGCGATGTGCGCTCGGGCGCGGCCAAGCGAGTGGCTTCGGCAGTTGGCGATGGCGCGGCGGTGGTGGCGCAGATTCACGCCTGGCTTGGCCGGTGCGCGGAGCAAAGCAGCGCATCCTGACGCTTTGCTCAATTGCGCCTTACGGTTCGAGCAGGCGCTGCAGGCGCAGCTCTTCCAGGTCGAGTTCGGACTCGATGCGATGCAAGACCGCGTTGTCGACCTTGCCGTCGCGGTGCAGGTCGAGCAGCGTCGTGCGCGATACCCCCACCAGTTCGAGTTCGACGCGCAGGAAACGCGCGCGGTCTTCGACCCGTTCGATGCCCGACATGTGCGCGTCCTGGTTCGCGCTCACGCGGATGCGATATTCGGCGCGCAGACGCTCCAGCGTGGTGTGTTCGACAGCGGATGCACGTTTGCCGATCGCCTCAAGCGCGGCCAGCGACGCGCCGAACGTTTTCGCGCGCGCTTCGTGCTCGGACATCGTATGGCGTGCGGCCGGGCGCAGCTTCAGCATCCGGATGAGTGGCGCGAGACTGCCGCCTTGCACGACGAGCGTCGCGATGATGAGCAGGAAGGTGCTGAACACGATCAGGTCGCGGCCCGGGAAACTGGCGGGCAACGCAATCGCTGCGGCCAGGCTGACGACGCCGCGCATGCCGGCCCAGCCGATCACGACGGCCTCCGCGAACGACCACGGCTGGCCGCCGGTGCGCCTTGCGCGCAGCTGGCTCGGGAGCCAGACCGCGGCGAACACCCAGACGAGGCGCGCGGCGATGGCCGCCGCGGTCGCGGGCAACGCCACGCGCAGGCCAGCCGCGAGCATGGCGCCTTCGTGATGCACGCCCGCGAGAATGCCGTGCAGTGCGAGGCCGATCAGGATGAAGACCAGCGCGTCGAGTACGAACACGATCGCTTCCCAGGTCGCCTTGGCCTTGATGCGCATGTCCGCGTCGAAGACGCGATGCTGGCGTACGCCAAGCACGAGACCGCAGGTCACCACCGAGAGCACGCCAGAGCCGTGCACCGCTTCGGCGATGCCATAACTCGCCCACGCCATCACGAAGGTCACAACGATGCCCAGCATCGGGTCGCGCAGACGCGGCAGCACCCAGCACATCGCCTGGCCGCACGCGAGCCCGACCGCGACGCCGATCAGCGTCAGCGTGAAGAACATCTGCGTTGCGCTGGCGGCGGTGATGGTGGCCGCGAGCGCGGCGGAAATCGCCATCTGATAGATCAGCAGGCCCGATGCGTCGTTCACGAGGCTTTCGCCTTCGAGCACGGCAACCAGTCTTCCGGGCAGCGGGTGGCGCTGGAGGATCGCCTTCGCGGCGACCGCATCGGGCGGAGAGACGATCGCGCCAAGCGTGAAGCACGCGGCCCACGGCAGGGCGGGATTGAAGGCGTGCACCGCAACCGCAACGGCCACGGTCGTAAAGGTGACCGCACCGAGCACGAGCGAGGCAATGGTGGCGAGTTCCTGCCTGAACTCCTTCCATGCCGTGTAGAACGAACTCGACATCAGCAGCGGCGGCAGCACGGCCGCGAGCAGCAGGTCGGGATCCATGTCGGGAACGCGTTTGCCCGCGACCGCAATGACGCAGCCGCCCAGCAGGAGCACGACGGCAGGCGGGATCGAGACGCGCTCGGCGAGCCACGTGAGTGCGCCCGCACCGCAGATCAGCAGCAGGAGGTACTGAAAAAGCTCGACGTTATTCATGGGCGTGCCGCAAGCCTATGTCGAGCGCAAGCAAGGGGATGGCGCTGCGTCACGATGCTGGCTGGTCTTTTGCGGCGGCTTTGGATACCTGGGCGCCCGGCAGCGAGCCGAACATATGCTGGCCGCACTTGGCTTCGCGCCATGCCGCGCGCGGCTTGTCGCCCGAGAGCATGCGGCGCGCGAGCGGCAGGATCTGCTCGCCAGCCAGCATGCCGAGCAGCCCCATCAGCGCAATGATCGGCGGAGCGGGCGACTGCACGCCGATTGCATAGTAGACGACGCCGATAAGCACACCGGCGAGCAGCGACAGGATATAGGGCTTCATAAAGCGAATCTCGTGAATGACCGGTTCAATGGAAAAACCGAAAAACCATTGCGCCTCAGTTTTCCCGGAGCGTAGCGGGTTTTAAGAAGCGGGAAAAGCTGCATTCAGATTATTTAAGGATAAATTTTCTGGAGCCGGATTAATTCTATTTTTAAGTTGTTCAAGTGCCGCTTTAGCGTGTCAAATATGCGCAGCTGGCTGACTGACTCGCCAGCGCAATACACTCTGGTCACCCTCGCGGCCCTCCCCGTGGGGCAGCGCCTCCCTCCCGGTTCAAAGGAATCCTTTGTCATGAGCAATCCTAAACTTGAAGTTCTCACCCCGCACAACAGCCAGTTGATCATCATTGACCAGCAGCCGCAGATGGCCTTTGGCGTGCAGTCGATCGACCGCCAGGTGCTGAAGAACAATGTCATTGGGCTCGCCAAGGCTGCCAAGGTGTTCAATGTCCCGACGACGATCACCACCGTCGAAACGGAAAGCTTCTCGGGCTATACGTACCCGGAAGTGCTCGACGTGTTCCCCGACCACAAGCTGCTTGAGCGCACGTCGATGAACTCGTGGGACGACCAGAAGGTTCGCGACGCGCTCAAGGCGAACGGTCGCAAGAAGGTGGTCGTGGCTGGCCTGTGGACAGAAGTCTGCAACACGACGTTCGCGCTGTGCGCGATGCTCGAAGGCGGCTACGAGATCTACATGGTCGCCGACGCTTCGGGCGGTACGTCGAAGGACGCGCACGACTACGCAATGCAACGCATGATCCAGGCTGGCGTCGTGCCTGTCACGTGGCAGCAGGTCTTGCTTGAGTGGCAGCGCGACTGGGCGCACCGCGAAACGTACGACGCAGTCATGGCGATCGCGAAGGAACATTCGGGCGCCTACGGCATGGGTATCGACTACGCCTACACGATGGTTCACAAGGCCGCGCAACGCACGGCCGAGCCGCACGAACTGCTGGCAGCGGTGCCCGCGAAGTAATCGCTTTCGCCGCGATGGCGCATGCCTCAGCGTGGCGTTCCGTGCGAACGCGGCGCTGGGGCGTGCCCACGAGGACTGACGTTTTAAGCGTCCGGGCATGGCCCGGTGCAGTCGGAACGACAGGAAACAATGGGCGAATGGCGGACAGGATTTAAAGGTCAGGATAGCTGATTACCGTTGCGCAGGATGCGTAGCGACCCGGCATGACGGGCCCGGATGCAACGCGCCGTTTTTTTCTCCTTCGAAGAGCTTGACCTTATGGAAACGTATCTCGTGTCGCTCGGTGCTGGCGCGCTCGCCGGTGTGATCTACAGCGCCATCAAGGTTCGTTCGCCGGCGCCGCCGCTGGTCGCCCTTGTCGGCTTGCTGGGCATGGTGATCGGCGTGCAGGCCATCCCGGCGCTCAAGCCGCTGTTCGGTTTTTAATCGCAGTACGTGAAGCGAGGAAACGCACATGTGTGCCACCGCTACCCATCCCGATCTCATCCTGCATAACGGCCGGTTGACGACGCTCGACCGTTCGAACCCGCTTGCCACCGCCGTCGCGATTGCCGATGGCCGCTTCGTGGCCGTGGGCAGCGATGCCGAGGTCATGCCGCTTGCGGGCAGCGCGACTCGCGTCGTCGACCTGGGCGGCCGACCGGCGCTGCCAGGCCTGATCGACAATCACTTGCACCTGATTCGCGGCGGCCTGAACTACAACATGGAACTGCGCTGGGACGGGGTTCGCTCGCTCGCCGCTGCCATGGACATGCTCAAGCAGCAGGTCGCGATCACGCCCGCGCCGCAATGGGTGCGCGTCGTCGGCGGCTTCACCGAGCATCAGTTCGAAGAGAAGCGCCTGCCGACCATCGAGGAACTCAACGCCGTCGCGCCCGATACGCCCGTCTTCATCCTGCACCTGTACGACCGCGCGCTGCTCAACGCCGCGGCGCTGCGCGTCGTGGGCTATAACAAGGAAACGCCGGAGCCGCCGGGCGGCACGATCCTGCGCGACGGGGCGGGCAATCCCACCGGGCTGCTGCTCGCCAATCCCAATGCGACGATTCTCTACGCGACGCTCGCGAAGGGGCCGAAGCTGCCGTTCGAGTATCAATACAACTCGACGCGCCATTTCATGCGCGAGCTCAATCGCCTGGGCGTGACCGGCGCCATCGACGCGGGCGGCGGCTCGCAGAACTATCCCGACGATTACGAAGTCATCCGCAAGCTCCATGAAGCGGGCGAGATGACGGTGCGCATCGCGTACAACCTCTTTACGCAGAAGCCGAACGCCGAAAAGGAAGACTTCCTGAACTGGACGGGATCGGTCAAGTACCACGATGGTTCGGACTACTTCCGGCACAACGGCGCGGGCGAGATGCTCGTGTTCTCGGCGGCCGACTTCGAGGACTTCCGCGTGGCGCGCCCCGAGCTGCCGCCCGGCATGGAAGGCGAGCTTGAAGGCGTGGTGCGCGTGCTCGCGCAGAACCGCTGGCCGTGGCGTCTGCATGCCACCTATGACGAGACCATCAGCCGCGCGCTGGACGTATTCGAGAAGGTCAACCAGGACATTCCGCTCGCGGGCCTCAACTGGTTCTTCGACCACGCGGAAACCGTTTCCGAGCGCTCGATGGATCGCATCGCGGCGCTAGGCGGCGGCATCGCCGTGCAGCACCGCATGGCCTACCAGGGCGAATATTTCGTCGAGCGCTACGGCGCGAAGGCTGCTGAAGCCACGCCGCCGGTCGCGAAGATGCTTGAGAAGGGCATCAAGGTCTCCGCTGGCACCGACGCCACGCGCGTGGCGTCGTACAACCCGTGGGTGTCGCTCGCGTGGCTCGTGACCGGCAAGACGGTGGGCGGCCTGCGCATGTATCCGCAACGCAACCTGCTCGATCGCGAAACGGCGCTGCGCATGTGGACGGAGTACGTGACCTGGTTCTCGAACGAAGAAGGCCGCAAAGGCCGCATCGCGGTCGGGCAACTGGCCGACCTGATGGTGCCCGACCGGGACTTCTTCGCGTGCGCCGAGGACGATATCGCCACCACGTCGGCCTTGCTTACGGTGGTTGGCGGGCGGATCGTCTGGGGTGCGGGCCCGTTCTCGCAATACGACGCGCCGATTCCGCCCGCCATGCCGGACTGGTCGCCGGTGCGCCAGTATGGCGGCTATGGCGGCTGGGGCGCGACGCAACGCGAGGGCGCGCCGCTCCAGCGTGCCGCGGCCGCCGCGCTGTGCGCCTGCGCGAACGCCTGCGACCTGCATGGCCACGGCCACGCGAGCGCATGGGGCAAGACGTTGCCGACCTCGGACGCCAGCGGCTTCTGGGGCGCGTTTGGCTGCTCCTGCTGGGCGGTTTGACATGTCGGCGCTGAGCGGCAGTGGCAATCCCGCATGGGTTCGTGCGCTGCTTGCGCAGGGGTGGGTCGCGCCGCTCATGCGCCTCGCGCTGGTGTCCGCGTACCTGATCGGCGGCGTCAACAAGGCGCTGCACTTCGACAGCGCGATTGCGGAGCAGGCGCATTTCGGCCTGCATCCCCCCGCGCTGTGGGCTGCGCTCGCGATCGCGGTCGAGATCGGCGGTTCGCTGTGCGTGGTGCTGCGTCGATTCACCTGGCTTGGCGCGGGCGGACTCGCTATGTTGACGGTCGTGGCGATGCTGGTCGCCAACGACTTCTGGAACCAGGCCGGCACCGCGCGTTTCATCGCGCTCAACAGTTTTTTCGAGCATATGGGGCTGATCGCGGCGCTCGTGCTCGCGACCCTGCTTGCCGATGTCCAGCCTGCATCCGGCAGCCGCCGGGCATGATTGACCGGCAAACTGAAACATCAAGGAAATCTCGTTATGAAAGCACTTCGCCCTGTACTCGCTGCCCTGATGATCGCGGGCAGTCTCCTGGCCGCGCCCGCCGCGTTTGCCAAGCCGCCGGCAGCGCCGACGCTGGCGCCGTGGGTCGCGGTCGGCCCGCAGTACGACACGACCCACGTGTATGTCGCGCCGGAAGATTTCGACCGCTTCACGGACAGCTTCGTCGCGACTTTCGGCGGCAGCAAGTCGAAGCAGGGCGTGTTCCAGGTCACGCCGACGCCGAGCCAGACGATGTCGCAACTCGTCTTCACGCCGTCGGGCACGATTTCCGTGTTCGGCTTCAAGACGCCGGTGCCCTGGCCGTTCGGCGCTGAGCGCACGGGCTATCTCGTGACCGACATGGACGCGGCGGTGAAGTCGGCGCGTGCGCTTGGCGCAGACGTGATCGTCGATACGTTCCCCGATCCGATTGGTCGCGACGCAGTCGTCACGTGGCCGGGCGGCGTGAACATGCAGCTCTATTGGCATACCCAGGCGCCGAAGTACGACGCGCTGCAGACCGCGCCGGAGAACCGCGTGTACGTGTCGCCGCAAAGCCTGCACAAGTTCGTTCACGCCTTTGTCAACTTCTCGCACGGCAAGGTGGTATCCGACGAAGCCAACGCGCCGGGCGTCGAGATCGGGCGGCCGAACGATACGTACCGCCGTATCCGGATCGAATCGGGCTTCGGCAAGATGACCGTGCTCGTGACCGACGGCCATCTGCCGTATCCGTTTGGCCACGAAATGACGGGCTACGAAGTGCCGGATCTCGCCGCGACGCTGGAGAAGGCGAAAGCCGCGGGCGTGAACGTGCTGGTGCCGCCGTTTGCGTCGGAAGGCCGCAATGCCGCAATCGTCCAGTTCCCGGGCGGCTATATCGCCGAGATCCACGACCGCGCCGCGAAATAAGGCATGAGGCATGAGGCGAGGGCGTGAGCCTCGCCGCCGTCGCTGGCCTGGTCGACACACTGAGCGGCGTCGCGACGCGCGGGCTGTTCGCCGCGCGCGCGGCGTGAGAACCGGGCCGCTGCATCCCATCACAAACCGGTAACGGCAAGAAGACTCATGGTATCGAGCAAGAGGGGCGGGTGGCGCTTCGAGAGGGCCGCCGGCGCGACGGCTATCGCAGGGCTGTTGCTGGCGGGCGCGGATGCGGCGTTCGCGCAGGCGGACACACAGACAGATACACAGGCTGTCGCACAAACGGACTCGCAAACGGACTCGCAAACGGCCGCACAACCCGCTGCATGCAGCGCCAAGCGTCCTGTCGTGATGTTCAACCGCTGGCAGGAGGACTGGTCTGTACTTGCCAATCCCTGCGTGCCGCGCGCGCCGCTCGACGGCCTCAAGTACATGCCGCTGGGCGGCGATCCCTCGTCGTATCTTTCGCTCGGCGCGAACCTGCGCGAGCGCATCGAAAGCAACAACGCGCCGTTGTTCGGCATCGGCTCCGCGCAGTCGGACACCTACCTGATCCAGCGCGTCGAGGTGAACGCCGACGCGCATCTCGGCCAGCACTGGCAGTTCTTTGTGCAGCTTGAGGATGCGCGTGCGTTCGGCAAGAACTCGGTGACGCCGGTGGACAAGAATCCGCTCGATATCGAGCAGGCATTCGTGACCTATACCGGCGCGCTCGGCAGCGGCACGGTCAAGGTTCGCATCGGCCGCCAGGAAATGGCGTTCGACTTGCAGCGTTTCATTTCCGTGCGCGATGGCCCGAACGTTCGCCAGGCGTTCGACGCTGTCTGGGCCGACTACGAATACGGGAAATGGCGTTTCATTGCGTATGCGACGCAGCCCGTGCAGTACCGCGACGTGAGCACCTTCGACGATGTGTCGAACCGTGACCTCACCTTCAGCGGCGTGCGTTTCGAGCGCCAGTCGGTGGGGCCCGGCGACCTGTCCGGCTACTGGTCGCGCTATAACCGCAGCAACGCGCGGTTTCTCGATGCGAGCGGGCCCGAGCGGCGCGACGTCTGGGATCTGCGTTATACCGGCACGCATGAGCGCTTCGACTGGGACGTCGAAGGCATGCTGCAGACGGGCACGGTCGGCAACAGCACGATTGGCGCCTGGGCGATCGGTTCGATCGCGGGCTACAAGCTCGATTTGCCGTGGGCGCCGCGCATCGGGTTGCAGGTGGACGCCGCTTCGGGCGACCGCCATCCCGGCGATGGCCGGGTCGGAACGTTCAATCCGTTGTTTCCCAATGGCTACTATTTCACGCTGGCCGGCTATACGGGCTACTCGAACCTCATCCACGTGAAGCCGTCCATCACGCTCAAGCCGAGCGCGAATCTCGCGCTGCTGGGCGCGCTCGGTTTCCAGTGGCGCGAGACGACGGGCGATGCGGTCTATCAGCAGGGCAGCCAGGTGGTGCCGGGCACAGCGGGCAGGGGCAGTCTATGGACGGGCATGTACGTCCAGTTGCGTGCGGACTGGACGATTGCCGCGAACCTCATTGGCTCGATCGAGGCGGTGCACTTTCAGGTAGGCAACACGATCCGCCAGGCGGGCGGCCATAACGCCGACTATGCTGGCGTCGAGCTTAAGTATGGGTGGTAGATGTCGGGCGCAACGCAAATCCTTCATCAAGATCTTGGCTGACACGCTGTGTGTGGTCGCTCATTCGCGCGTTGCTTAAGAACCCCAAGCGACTGAGCGAACGCACAACATGAATCACTCCGCGGCCCACGTGGCGTTGACCCGGTCTGCGGCCACGGCCAGCGTGGCGAGCGCCAGTGCAGGGCTGCTCGTGCCATTTGCCAGGCCGAGATGATGACTGCGTGCCTGAGCCTTGTCCTGCCAGAGCCGCTCCGCGAGCGTCACGATTTCCTTGCGCGTCGCGTTGCGCTGGTCGGCGTCGCTGACGAGACCATAAGGCGCCACATCGGGCTGTACGGCAACTGATTGCGTGTGCACCTTTTTCAGCGCATCGCAAGCTGTTTTGTGACCGTCGCGCGCTACGGCTTGTCCCTGCACGATCATGGTGTCGTCGCCATCGACGATATGGTTCGAACCGTGAAGCGGACAGCTGACTGTGTCGTTGCGGCGCGCGATGCCGCGATTCTGCACCGACGACACCGCCGACGCGCTCGTGACCGTGCCGCCATGGCTGTGCCTGTCGCCAAGAACGATGAACGGCTTCGACATGAATGGGATCTCCTTGCAGCGCGGACGCGCGAGGCATTGACGCCGCGGAATGCGGACAAAATTACTTATTTATGGATCGATTTAAACTGTATTGAAAAAACGATTCAGAATTTATTGCCTGGATTTCATTATTGCGTTCAATGCCGATTCGTCAAGTTTCAACTCTCGACGGTTTTTAGGTAGCCGAAATTGGAACACTGATCTAGAATCCTGGCAATGTAATATTTGTAGGATTAAAGAATGCGCTTCGCATGAAGATCGAGTTATCCAGTTGGTTTTATTCATTTTTTTCTAGCCAGTGCGCATAAGGGGTAAGGCTGAAAGCCGTTGCAGGCGTGCGCGTGTTGCGAAGGCGTGGTCACGCTTCTGGCATCAGTCGATTAAATTCAACTAGAAGAATACAAATCCTGGGAGTGCGGGGGTCGCATGGTCGCTATTACTGAATTGGCGTCGTACTTTGGCACATTCAATCGGCTGTATTCGCTCAAAGGCGACAGTGCGCTTGCTGCGCTGCAGATCGAGCGATGGAGCGGCACCGAGTCGCTTTCCGCGATTTACGAATGGGATATCCACGCACTCGCGACAGACCCTGCACTGGATCTCGACGCGATGCTCGGTCAACGCGCGTCGATCCAGACCTCGCTCGCCGATGGCAGCATGGCGTCGCGCAGCGGACTGGTCGCGCAAGCCGAATGTCTCGGCTATGACGCGGGGATCGCGCGGTACCGGCTGCAACTCGTGCCTTGGCTCGCCGTACTCGACCAGGCGCGAGACCAGCGCACGTTCATGAACCAGACCGTCGCGCAAGTGCTCGACACGATGTTTGCCCCGTATGCGGACATCGCCAACTGGCGCCTGAGCGCGATCTATCACGTGCGCCAGCGCCCGGAGAGCTTCGGCGTACTGGTCGCGACGCCTTCGCAGGTGTACGAATGCGTGCGCGGCGCGTGGGCGGCGCATGACGGAGCGGCTGCGGCGGCATCGCGGGTGGCGCTCGACGCGCTGGAGGCGGCCGGGCTGCTGAGCGCTCCGGCCAATGGGTAGCGGGATCGTCAGGTTGACCGAGGCGGCAACAGGTTCCGTGCCGCATAACCAGAGATGGATTACATGATTTTGGACGTCACGCCGATCAGGCGGATAGGTCGATGGATTGCGATGCTCTCGTTCGCGCTGGTTGCGGCGGCGTGTTCGCGCGCGGACGATGCGAACGCTCAAGCGGCCGCACGCGTCGTCACGCCCGCGAGCGCGGTCGCGGACGGCGATGCGCTCGACCTGAATATCAACGCGCTCAACTACACGGATGTGCCCATCGATCGCTTCTACGTCAATGACGTTCTTGGCGGCGTGGTCCGTTCGCGGCTGCACAGTTCGGGCATCGGCACGCGTTGCTGCGTGAGGCTTCCGGCCCGATGGCATGCGGGGTTGACGGTGACGGTCGAATGGCGCGACGCCTTGATGTACCGGAAAGACCCGGCGTCCACGGTAAGCCGGGTCGTGCCGGTCGAGCCCTACGACTTCAATTCCGACGGCTACGTCTGGGTGCTTTTCATGCCCGACGACAAGATCAAGGTGTATGCCTCGTCGTGGATGCCGGGCTTCGCCGGGTTTCCGGAAGGCTTGCAGCCGCCCGATCGTGCATGTCCAGGCCATTTCACACTACTGAATAGCGATCCGCGTTGCCCGGCGCCTGACCAGGGGATCAAGCCATGAGCTTTCGCTTCGCTGCGCCGGAGCGCGCGGACGCCAACGTGGTCACGAAAGAGGAGCAGGACGCGATTCTGCGGCGACTGCACGACGACGATGGCATGAGTTGCTGCAAGACGCTGCATATCGGCTTTTTCTTCGATGGTACGCGTAACAACGCAGATCGCGATCGCGCGGGGCAAAGAGACAGTAACGTGGCGCGTCTTCACGCCGCGTTTGCCGCGGACACCTGGCATCAGGCTGTCTATGTCACGGGCGTGGGGACGCCGTTCGTCAACGAGGTGGGCGACCAGGGCGTCGGCTTGCAGGCGGCCGCCGGTGCTGCGGCAGGCTGGGCCGGCGAGGGGCGAATCAACTGGGCATTGCTGCAACTCCACAACATCGTGCACACCCAAGTCTTCGGTCAATCGCTGAGCGTTGCGCTCGGCAAGAAGGACAAAGACCTCGCCCGATCCATCAGCGTCGATCTGAACTTCAAGGGCATCGATCTGGGAGGCACGCCGCCCCAACCGGGCAGTATCGGCGATATCACTGCGCGTGGCAGTTCGGGCGTGGGCGCGCTCAAGCTGATCGACAGTTCGCGGGACGGACGCGAGGAAATCGTTTATCCGGGCGTGCATTCCGATGTGGGCGGCGGCTACGGGGCAGGCGAACAGGGGCGCGGCACAAGCGACGCCGACAAACTCTCGCAGATTCCGCTCGTCGATATGTATCGCGCGGCGCGCATCGCGGGCGTGCCGCTCGACTTCAGCGCCGCGGGCCCTGAAGTTCCCGCTTCGTTCAAGATGTCGCCGGGGCTCAAGACCGCCTTCGCGAACTACGTCAAGACGACTCAGGGCTACTACTCCAACAAAGAGTACGGCACCGCGGGACTGATGCGCGCGCACTACGGTTTGTATCTGCGCTGGCGCCGGATGCGGCTCGACAATCTGCGCGCGCAGCCCGGCTTCAAGGCCGCCACCGCCGCCTATCCGCAGGACGGCGCGGACCTCGACAGCGCCAACGAGTATTTCGACGGCGGCGGCGCGGTATACGGCAAGTACATCAACGCGCAGCAGCTGGTCGACGTGAAGATGACCCAGCTCATCGACAACTGGCAGCGCACCACCGCCGACAACATCATGGGTGGCGGCCTGTTCAAGCGGACGCCGGAAATTCCCCGCTATTACATGTACGGGTTCCGGGACTGGTTTGAGAAACGCACGCTGGTCAAGTGGGAGATCGTCAAGTGAAATGGCTCGCCTCGATGTTGTCGGTATCGATATTTTTTTCTGGGGTGGCAAACATGGCATTGGCAAACGACCATCGCGGACGTTTTGAAATCAGCGACAGCGCGGGCACGATCGATCCCGAGCCGCCCCTGGTGATCCGGGTCGACCATGACAGCGTCACCTGTTTTTCAAGGGGCCGCGATCTGAACTTGCTGCCGCAGTCCGACTATTCGGGCATCGGCAAATTCTCGGCGCGGATCAGCCCTCAGTACCGGCAATGGATCGATCAGGTTCAGGGGACGCTGGGCAGCCGCGCGATGCCCGACCGAATCGCCATGAATAGCGGGCCGATCCTCGGTTTCCGGTTCGAGCGGCAAGGGCACAGTTATGCGGGCACCTACGACTTCAACTACGGCGAGCAGTTCGACAACAAGATCAGCGTGCTCTACAGTCTCGCGCGCGACCTCATCGCGCATGGCACGCCGGAAGTAAAGATTCGCCCCACGCTGGCGATGCGTTCGGCGGCCGACGCGCTCGTCGTCGATCTCACATTCGTCAACGAGGGCGCGCAGGACGTGATCGTCGACGGACCGCACAACTGGTCGCCCACGCTTTACTTTCCCGTTGCGGAGTATGTCCAGGTGGGCGCGATAGGCCAGCAGGACGATCCTGACACAGCGGGGGTCGGCTTTGCGCTCCGGCTTGCCGAGGCGCAGCTGAGCCCGCACTCGCGTCGTTACGCGCAGGAGATTGCCGTGAAAGCGGGGCAATCGGCGCGGCTCGAATTTGTCGTTCCGCACAGCGCGCTGACTTTCGACACGGACTCCACCGCGCGCCATGTGAAGACAGGCCACTATCGCGTGTCTGGCACGACGAAATTTGCGATCCGTGCGCCCTCGGACATGACGGGCCGCGTATTCACGCCCATCGATGGACAGACCGGCATCGAACTCCGCGCCCCCCGACAACGCAGCCGATGCCGCGAACTAGCTATCGCGGTCGGCGCGAATGGGTTGCTACGCGGCGAAACAGCACCGAACCGCTACAAGCCGCCTCCGCACATCGCGCTCGACGATGCGCAAACGGTTTGAGAGGATTTTGATGAAATTCAGGAAGTCGATGTCTGCGATGGCCCTCGCTTCCACAGCGCTGTTCGCCGCATGCGGCAAGGCCGATGATGCATTGCTGGCGAAAAAACATACGGTGTGCGTGAGCGGCTATAACGAGTACCCGCGCGCGCTGTACCGTTTCTGGCTGGACAGCGCACATAAGTCCGGCTGCTTCGGCAATCCATCGGGGCGCGAAGCGGGCGAGACGTACGGTGGCGGCGGCGGGTTTGCCTGCGGCTGCAGTATCACGCCGGGCGAGAAGGTCAGGCTGGACTGGACATTCGAGCAAAGCCAGGCCGAACGCGACAGCGGCGCCGGGCAACAAGGCAAGACCATCGACGTGACGATTCCGCAGCCGGAGTCGGCAAATTCGCAATATCTGCGCGTCTATTTCCGCAGGAACGGCACCGCCGATCTGCAATGGGTCGACGACATGGGTGCGCCGACTTTGCCCCCCACGCCGGAACACTAGGATCATGGCCGAAATGAATACGCGCTTGATGCAGAAAATCGGCACGGAGCCCAATTCGTCTTAAGGCGTGACGCTCTCGCTCAACTCAAACCCCTCATCCACCCAGCCCGTGACGCCGCCCGTCATGATCTTGACCGGGCGCCCGAGCTTCGCCAGCCGGATCGCGCCGCGCGTGGCGCCATTGCAGTGCGGCCCCGCGCAGTAGGTGACGAAGAGCGTATCCGCGGGATAGTCCGCAAGCTTCGACTCGACGATCTTGCCGTGCGGCAGGTTCACGGCGCCCGGCACATGGCCGCGGGCAAAGAGCGCTGGGCCGCGCACGTCCAGCAGCACGAAATCGGGCGGCGTGGCCGCCGCGAACGCGGCGCGCACGTCGGCGCAATCGGTTTCGAAGCTCAGCGAGGCGCTGAAATGGGCGAGCGCCTGGGCGCTCGGCGCGGCGGGGACTTCGGATACGGATGACATGCGTGGCTCCTTGTGCTTGTGTCGATGGCTGCCATTTTCCCGTCCGGACGACGCCGGCGACAGTGGCGCGATTGCCAATATCCGGTAACATCGCGCCATGTCCGAATCTAATGGCCAATCCGCTCATCTTGTCGTGGCGCTCGCCTACGACCGTCTCTGCACGTTCGAATTCGGCTGCGTGACCGAGCTGTTTGCGCTGGAACGGCCCGAGCTCGACGTCCCCTGGTATCGCTTCGCCGTCTGCGCGGCCGAGCGCGGCCCGTTGCGCGCGGCGGGCGGGATCACGGTGTCCGCGCCCTATACGCTGGCGATGCTCGATCGCGCGCAGACGATCGTGATACCGGGCTGGCGCGATCCGGACGAGCGGCCACCCGAAGCCCTGCTCAGGAAACTGCGCGCCGCGTACGCGCGCGGCGCGCGCCTTTGCTCGATCTGTTCCGGCGTGTTCGTGCTGGCGGCGGCGGGGGTGCTGGACGGCAAGCGCGTGACCACGCACTGGCGCTACGCAGAGCGCTTGCAGCAGCGCTATCGCGAACTGCAGGTCGAGCCCGACGCGCTCTATATCGACGAAGGCCCCTTGCTGACTTCGGCGGGATCGGCGGCGGGCATCGACATGCTGTTGCATCTGGTGCGCCGCGACCACGGCGGCGCGGTGGCGAACCGCGTGGCGCAGCGGCTGGTCGTGCCGCCGCATCGCGAGGGCGGCCAGGCGCAGTTCGTGCCGCGCCCCATGCCGCGCGACGAGGCCAGCCCGCTTGCCAGGCTGATGGACTGGGTGCGTGAGAATCCGCGCATGGAGCACAGCGTGGCGTCGCTGGCCGCGCACGCGGCGATGAGCGCGCGCACGCTGCAGCGGCAATTCCTGGACGCGACGGGCATGGGCCCTTACGCGTGGGTCGTGCGCGAGCGCGTGAATATCGCGCGCGACCTGCTCGAATCGCGGCCCGACCTGCCGATGGAGCGCGTGGCTGACCTTGCGGGCTTCGGTTCGGAAGAATCGTTGCGGCGGCACTTTCGCCGCATTGCGCTGACGAGTCCCGCCGCCTACCGCGAAAAATTCGCACGCGGCCCGCGCGCGCAACGCTGAAGATTCCGATCGATCAGTATTCCAGAACGATCTTGCCGAAGTGGCCGCCTGCCTGTTGCAGCCGGAACGCATCGGCGATGCCTTCGAGCGGGTACGAGCGGTCGATCACGGGCTTGACGCCGGTTGCATCGATGGCGCGCACGAGATCGACCTGATGCTGCCTGCTGCCGACGATCAGGCCTTGCAGACGCTGTTGCCGCCGCATCATCGTGGCCGTCGGCACGGGGCCTTCGATGCCGGTCAGCACGCCGATCAACGCAATGTGGCCGCCCACGCGCGTAGCCAGGATCGACTGTTCGAGCGTGCCGGGGCCGCCCACTTCCACGACGTGATCGACGCCCTGGCCGTTCGTGTAGTCCAGCACCTGGCGCGACCATTGCGGTTCGCGGCGGTAGTTGACCAGATGGTCGGCGCCCAGTTTCTTCGCGCGTTCGAGTTTTTCATCGGATGACGATGTTGCGATCACGGTCGCGCCCATCGCCTTCGCGTATTGCAACGCGAAGATCGACACGCCGCCCGTGCCCAGCACCAGCACCGTTTCTCCCGCCTTCAACGCGCCATCGACGACGAGCGCGCGCCACGCGGTCAAGCCCGCCGTCGTGAGCGTGGCCGCTTCGGCGTGCGTGTAGCCGCGCGGGCTGTGCGTGAATGCCGTGGCGGGCGCGACCACGGCCTCGCGCGCGTAGCCGTCGACGCCGTCGCCGGGCGTGGCGGAGAAGTCGGGGATCGTCGGCGCGCCGTCCAGCCAGGGCGGGAAGAACGTCGAGACCACGTGATCGCCGACGGCGAATTCCGTCACGCCAGGCCCCACGGCTTCGACGACGCCCGCGCCGTCCGACATCGGGATGCGCCCATCGGCAGCGCCCATGCGGCCGAGCACGACGCCCAGATCGTGATAGTTGAGCGAACTCGCGTGGATACGCACGCGGATTTCACCGGCTTGCGGATCGCTGGGCGCGGCGATATCGACGAGTTTCAGGTTATCGAGCCCGGCGGGCGCGACCAGCTTGATGGCTTTCATAGGGTTTCTCCCAAAACAGACACCAGACGAAGCATAGACGCGCCTTCGCGAGCGCGGCATCGAGCATGGCTGCGCGGTGCATCCAATTGTTTACGTAGGGCGAAATGATTAGCTATTGACAAATAAAATCGGCCGATCCTATGATGCGCCCACGGTAGCCGGAAAGTCGCTGGCGAGCGGGCAGGGCGATGTTGCGATGCAATATCACTGCCTCTCGCCGCCCATGGTTGCCGTCGTCGGCCCGGGTCAAACCGGGTCGCCACAAAGGCGCGTCAGACGCCGCTATCCCAATGTTTGGAGACAGGCTCATGCCTCAATCGATCGTCACGGACGCTGCGTCCGAGTCTGCATTCGTCCCGCACGCCGCCGCTTCAGGTGCGTCCGGTGCTGCGGCGTTGCAAGCCAGCGACGACCTGCTGTATCGCAAGGTCGCCTGGCGCGTCATCCCGTTCCTGTTCGTCTGCTACGTCGTGTCGTTTCTCGACCGCATCAATATCGGCTTCGCGCAGTTGCAGATGAAGCACGATCTCGGCTTTAGCGATGCGATGTACGGCCTGGGCGCCGCCGTCTTCTACGTGGGCTACGTGCTGTGCGAAGTGCCCAGCAACCTGCTGCTCGCGCGCTTCGGTGCGCGCCGCACGTTCATGCGGATCATGCTGCTCTGGGGCATTGCGTCGACCTGCATGATGTTCGTGCATGCCCCCGCGCATTTCTACGCACTGCGTTTCCTGCTGGGCGTGTTCGAGGCGGGCTTCTTTCCCGGCATCGTGCTGTACCTGACCTACTGGTTCCCGCCGCGCCGGCGCGCCGCCGTGTTCTCGATCTTCTTCGCGGGTGTGGCCGTGGCAGGCGTGCTGGGCGGGCTGGTTTCAGGCTGGATCATGCGCGACCTGAACGGCGCGATGGGGCTCGAAGGCTGGCGCTGGATGTTTGCCATCGAAGGGCTGCCCGCCGTGCTGCTCGGGTTGATGGCGGCGTTCAAGCTCGTGGACGGCCCCGCGCAGGCGCGCTGGTTGAGCGACGCGGAAAAAGCACACCTGATCGCGCAACGTGACGGCGATGTTGCACAGGAGGGCCAATCGCACGCGCATTCGTCGCGCGCATTCCTGGCGGCGCTGGGCAATCCGCGTGTCTATCTGTTCGCGTTCATCTATTTTTCGCTGACCTGTGCATCGCTCACGCTGAACTTCTGGATGCCGCTGATGATTCGCGACTTCGGCGTGCATGACGTGCTCGCGATCAGCCTTTATACGGTGATTCCGAACGCGGTGGGCGCGGTGGGGCTGATGCTGATCGCGCGCCGCTCGGATCGTGGCGGCGAGCGCCGCTGGCATTTCGCGGCCTGCACGATGGGCGGCGGCATTGCGCTGGCGTCGCTCACGCTGCATCTGGCGAGCTTTGCCGCGATGATGGCGATTCTCTCGGTCGCAGCCGTGCTGATCTTTGCCGCGCTGCCGATTTTCTGGGCCGTGCCGCCTGCGTATCTCTCCGGTAAATCGGCGGCGGGCGGCATTGCGTTGATCAGCAGTATCGGCATTACGAGCGGCATCGTGAGTCCGTGGGCAATCGGCCTCATCAAGACGCATACGGGCAGCATGGACAACGCGCTGTATGCGCTCGCCGCACTGCTTGCGGTGAGCGGCGTGGCGCTGCTCGTTGGCGTGCCCGCTGCGAAGGCGGCGCGACGCGAGGCTGCGTGACGCAGCTCAAGCGGGCAAGTCTTCGATCGAGTCGACGCGGTCGGGATAGAACGCCAGATGATCCTTGATCTGCGCGACGGCGTCGTAGGGCGCTTCGTAAGTCCAGATCGCGTTGATCGAGCGCTCGCCGCCCGGCACGATCGAGTAGTAGGAGCAGTCGCCCTTGTAGGGGCAGTAGGTGCGGTGATCGGTGCGCGCGAGCAGGGCCATATCGGCGTCCTCGCGCGGCACGTAAATCACTCCGGGGTAGTTCGCCTCGCGCAGCACCAGCGCGCGGCGCGTATCGGCGACGGTCTTGCCCGCGACCTTCACGACCACACGCGACGGATTGCGCTCGATGGTGATGGGGTGGTCGGGGCCGGGGATCTTGACGGGCTTCGCGGTCATGGCGGCGTTCCTTTCCGTTCGACTGGAGAAGGAACCTTACTACAGTGGCCAGTTACGCGCTGGAGAGGGCTTGAGGTGGGGCGTAGCGGCTGGACGGCTCCGTGCCGTCCCAGCCGCTGCGCGGTTGCGCTGCCGCTTACTGCTGCGGCGCGCCGTTCCAGGCGGGCAGCGTCGTGCCGTGATAGACCGCCAGAATCTTCGCCGCGACGTTGGCCTGCTGATAGCTCGCGACGAGGTCGCGCACCCACGGCGCGTTGGCGTCTTTCTCGTTGACGGCGATGAAGTTGCGATACGGGCTGCCGTCCACTTTCTCCTGCGCGATGCGTTCCTGCGGAATGCGGATACCGGCCTTGATCGCCCAGTCGGTGTTGATCACGGCGGCGTCCAGGTCGCCGATGGCGCGCCCGACGATCCCCGCGTCGAGTTCCTTGATCTTCAGTTGCTTCGGATTGCTTGCGATATCGCGAGCGGTGGGCAGCAGGCCGACGTTGTCGCGCAGCTTGATGAGCCCATACGATTGCAGCAGCAACAGCGAGCGGCCTTCGTTGCTCGGATCGTTCGGCACGCCGATGGTCGCGTCGTCGGGCAGCGCGGCGACCGACGGGTGCTTGCGCGAATAGAGGCCAATCGGCTGCACATAGGTGAAGCCCACGGGCACGATCGCATAATGGCGGGCGGCAATCTGCGCATCCAGATAAGGCTTGTGCTGGAACGAATTGGCGTCCAAGTCGTGCTGCGAAAGCGCCGCGTTGGGTTGCGTGTAGTCGCCGAACGTCGTCACCTTGACGTCGATGCCGTGCTGCGCGGCGTTGGCGGCGACCACGCGCCACACGTCCTCGTCCTCGCCCGACATGATGCCCACGCGCACCGTGTGCTGCGCCGCTGCGGCGGACTGGCCGAACGGCACCAGCGCTGCGCCGGCGATCAGCGCGAGGGAGGCCAGCCCCGATGCCAGCAGTGTTCTCTTGTTCTTGTTCATGGAAGTGTGACCGTGACGTGGTGAAAGATGGGGCGATGCTAGGGGGCGCCTGCGTTGCCGCCAAACAATTTCGCGCGCGTTGGTTATCGCAGGGATCGTCATAAGCACATGACGCAGCGTGCAAAGCGCCTTCCCACAAGCGTTTTTCTCTTGCATGGCGCTTGCACATCGATTTCCGCGATTTGCGCAAAGCATAGGTGAAAACGTCGCTTTGCCCTGCGCGAAGCCCTGTCTACGATGCAGCGGATGCTATCTGGATGGGTTCCCCTCATGTCGACCATTGCCGTTCCTTCTCACGATTCCGGGTTCGATGCACGCGCCGCCGCGGCCAGCACCGATGCCACCGCACCTGCCGTCATTCGCAGCGCCGAAGACGTCGCGCGACTCGTCAACGCAGGCCCCACGCAGGGCACGCGCACGCGCGCCGTGATTGCCATTGCGCTGGGCGGCGTGTTTCTCGATGCCTACGATCTCACGTCGCTCGCGTATGGCGTAAAGGACATCGCGCGACAGTTCGCGCTGACGCCGGCGCAAGTCGGCTTCGTGTCGGCCGCGATCACGTTCGGCGCGATCCTGGGTGCGCTGTTCGGCGGCTACCTGACCGACCGGATCGGGCGCTATCGCGTCTTCATGGCCGACATGCTGTTTTTCGTCGTGGCCGCGATCATCGCCGGGCTCGCGCCCAATGCGTGGGTGCTGGGCGGCGCACGCTTCCTGATGGGCTTTGGCGTCGGCCTGGATCTGCCGGTCGCGATGGCGTTCCTGGCGGAGTTCTCGCGCGTGGCGGGGCGCGGCAACAAGGCGGCGAGCGTCGCGGCCTGGTGCCCCGCGTGGTATGCGGCGACGAGCACCTGCTATCTGCTGATCCTCGGGCTTTACGCGATCCTGCCCGCGCATCACACGGATTGGCTCTGGCGGCTGACGCTCGCGTTCGGCGCGGTGCCCGCCATCGTCATCATCCTGGTGCGCCGCCGCTATATCAGCGAGTCGCCGGTGTGGGCCGCGAATCAGGGCGATCTCGAAGAGGCCGCGCGCATTCTCAAGCTTTCGTGGGGCGTGCATGCGGTGGTCGAACGCAGCGCCGATGATGCTGCGGCGCAGGCGGCAAAGCTGCCGCGCGCAACGTGGCGCAACTACGGCGTGCTGTTCAACGCCACGTATCGCCGCCGCACGATTCTCGCGGCGACCATCGGCGCGGCGTCTTCGTTCGGCTATAACGCGATCATCTTCGGGCTGCCCGTCATCATCGCGAGTTTCCTGAAGCAGGGGCCGCTCACGACCATCGTGGCGTCGCTGCTGCTCAACCTGCTGTTTGCGTTCGTGGGCGGCTTGATCGGCGTGCGAACCGCGCCCACAGTGGGCGCGTGGAAAATGACGGTGCTCGGGCATACGCTGCAGGTGATCGCACTGGTTGGCCTCGCGTTGATCGGCCATCCGTCGAGTGGTGCTTTCGTCGCGCTGGCGATCCTGCTGCTCGGCGCCTATCTGTTCGGGCAAGGTTTCGGGCCGGGTTCGCATTCGATGACTTACGCGTCGCTCAGCTATCCGACTTCGCTGCGCGGCATCGGCGTCGGCTTCAACCAGACGCTGGTGCGTTCAGCCTCCACGGTTTCGCTGTTTCTGTTCCCGGTGCTGGCGGCGGCGCTCGGCACCCGGGTGTTCTGGGTGATCGCGATTGCGCCGCTCGCGTCGCTGCTCGTGCTGCTGGCGATCCGCTGGGAGCCGTCGGGCTATGACATCGATGGCGAAGACTACGGCGAGGCCGCCGCCGCGCGTCATGCGCGTGCTAAAGCGCACGCCGACGAATGCCCCGCCTGCATGCGCGCATAGCCGATATCGTCATATGCAATCGCAGAAAAACTAGTAGGGGATTGGAGTTCGCACTGTTCAAATGATTGTCAGAACCCGCGCCAAAAGCGTGGGACGCCAATCAGGTCAGTTCGGATTGCCATGCCCATTAGTGAACCTTCCAACGCCGCGGCGCGTGTGCCGCGGTTACCCGATCCGCGCCGCGTAAAGCGCATCACGAACGATGCGCAAGCGCTCGAAGCGGCCCGCGCGCTGGCGCAATCCGCCGCGCCAGGCGCTTCGCAACGCGACCGCGAGCGCGCCTTGCCATGGGACGAGCTTGAACGCTGGTCGGAAAGCGGACTGGGCGCGATCACCGTGCCGCGCGAATACGGCGGCGCGGAAGTCTCGTACGCCACGCTCGCCGAAGTCTTCGTCATTCTCTGCGAAGCCGATCCCGCATTCGGCCAGATTCCGCAAAATCATTTCGGTGTGCTGGGCTTGTTGCGCGAAAGCGGTTCGCCTGCACAAAAAGCGCGGCTTTATGCCGAAGCACTGGCGGGGCATCGCTTCGGCAATGCCGGCCCGGAGCGTCGCTCGGCCGCTTCGCCGACGATCCTGCATGGTGCGACGCGTCTTTCTTCTACACCTGATGGCCTGCGGTTGAACGGCGAGCGCTTCTATTCGACGGGCGCACTCTTCGCGCATCGCGTGCCCACGCGCGCCACCGACGACGAAGGCCGCGCCGTGCAGGTCTGGGTGCCGCACGACGCGCCGGGTCTCACCGTGATCGACGACTGGAGTTCATTCGGACAGCGAACCACGGCGAGCGGTGCGGTTCGGTTCGACAACGTCGCCATCGACCCTCAGGACGTGCTGCCGCTCTGGCAGCTTGCCGACCAGCCCGGACTTTTTGGCCCGACCTCGCAGATCATTCAGGCCGCCATCGATCAGGGCATTGCTGAAGCGGCGGTGGCCGACGCCATCGCCTTCGTGCGCGAACGTGCGCGTCCGTGGATGGATTCGGGCGTCGCTCGCGCAGCGGACGATCCCTACATCATCGCCGATATCGGGCGTCTGCAAATCGACCTTCACGCGGCACGCGAAGTCCTGCTCGAAGCGGGGCGCACGCTCGACGAACTGGCCGTGGAGCGGTTCGGCAACGGCTTGAGCGAGAAGGCCAGCGCGCGTGCTTCGGTGGCCGTGGCCGAGGCGAAAGTGCTGACCACGCGCATCGCACTGGAAGCGAGCGAAAAACTTTTCGAGCTGGCGGGCTCGTCGGCGACGCGCGCGGCGCACAACCTCGACCGCCATTGGCGCAATGCGCGCACGCATACGCTGCACGATCCGGTGCGCTGGAAGCTGCATCTGCTGGGCAATTACCACCTGAACGGTGCGCTGCCCGCGCGGCATTCGTGGAACTGAAAGAGACTTGATCGGGAAAGAAGCATGAATGTCGATATTTCAACCGGCTTGCTCGAACGCAGCGAGCAGCCTGCGCAGGCGCCGCAACAGTCGCCCGCCCGCATCGAAAGCGACGCGCAGGCCATCGCGGTGGCGCAACGCCTGGCGAACGATTTCGCACAGGAAGCCGCGTTGCGCGACCGCGAGCGCCGCTTGCCGTGGGACGAACTCGATGCCTTCGTCGCCAGCGGTCTGTGGGCGATCACGGTGCCGCGCGAATTCGGCGGGCCGGGCGTGAAGAACGGCACGCTGGCCGAGGTCACGGCGACCATTGCCGCCGCCGACGGCTCGCTCGGACAGATTCCGCAGAATCACTTTTACGCGCTCGAAGTGCTGAGAGTGGGCGGCAGCGTCGAGCAGCGGCGCTTTTTCTATGGCCGCGTGCTCGCGGGCGAACGCTTCGGCAATGCGCTCGCGGAAATCGGCCACAAGGATTTCATGCGCCGCACGCGACTCTCGCGCGACGCGCAAGGCTGGCGCATCGACGGGCGCAAGTTCTATTGCACGGGCGCACTGTACGCCCACTGGATTCCCACGCTGGTCGTGAGCGAAGAGGACGGGCGCGATGTCACGTATCTCGTGTTCGTGCCGCGCGGCGCGCCGGGCGTGACGGTCACCGACGACTGGGATGGCTTCGGCCAGCGCGTGACGGGCAGCGGCTCGGTGCAGTTCGAGGGCGTGCGGGTGCAGGCCGAATGGATCGTGCCGTTCCAGACGTCGTTCGAGCGGGCGACCACCATCGGCCCGCTTGCGCAGATCATTCACGCGGCCATCGACCTGGGCCAGGCGCGCGGCGCATTCGACGCCGCGTTGCGATTCGTGCGCGAGCGCTCGCGGCCGTGGATCGACGCGAAGGTCGAACGCGCCGCCGACGATCCGCTGACCATCGCGCAGTTCGGCGACCTGGCCGCGCGCCTGACTGCGGCCGAAGCCCTGGTGCGCCGCGCGGGCCGCTACGTGGACGCCGCGCAGGCCGCACCCGACGATCTGTCGGTTGCCCAGGCCTCGATTGCCGTCGCCGAAGCACGTGCGCTCACCACCTCGATCTCGCTCGACGCCGGTTCGCGGCTGTTCGAACTCGCGGGCACAGCGGCGACGCTCGACGGCCTTGGCCTCGACCGTTACTGGCGCAACGCGCGCACACACACGCTGCACGATCCCGTGCGCTGGAAATATCACGCCATCGGCAACTTCTATCTGAACGATGCACTGCCGCCGCGCCACGGAGCCTTGTGATGCCGAACACGAACAAGAAGCGACTTCTGCTCAACGCGTTCAACATGAATTGCGTGGGCCATATCAATCACGGGCTGTGGACGCATCCCCGCGACCGCTCGGCGGATTACCGCAAGATCGCCTATTGGACGGATCTCGCGCGCACGCTTGAGCGAGGCCTGTTCGACGGGCTGTTTCTTGCCGATATCGTCGGCGTCTACGACGTCTATCAGCGCAACGTCGACGTAACGCTGCGCGAATCGATCCAGTTGCCGGTGAACGATCCCACGCTGCTCGTGCCTGCGATGGCCGCGGTCACGCAGCATCTGGGTTTCGGCGTGACGGTGAATCTCACGTATGAAGCGCCGTATCTGCTGGCGCGGCGCTTTTCGACGCTCGATCATCTGACGCAGGGGCGCATCGGCTGGAACATCGTGACCGGTTATCTCGATAGCGCGGCGCGGGCGATGGGCGTGTCGGAGCAACTGCCGCACGACGAGCGTTACGAGCGCGCCGACGAATATCTCGACGTGCTCTACAAGCTCTGGGAAGGCAGCTGGGAAGCCGATGCCGTGCTGCGCGACAAGGCCGCGCGCGTCTACGCAGACCCGGCGAAGGTGCATCGCGTGCAGCATGCGGGGCGCTATTACAACGTCGATGGCTACCATCTGGCCGAGCCGTCGCCGCAGCGCACGCCGGTGCTGTTCCAGGCGGGCAGTTCGGGGCGCGGGCAGCGTTTTGCCGCGCGTCACGCCGAGTGCGTGTTCATTTCGCCGCCCAATCGCGCGGTGGGGCGCGAGACGGTGCGTGCGCTGCGCGAGCAACTGGTGCGTGCGGGGCGGCGTCCCGATGACGTGAAGGTCTTCGTCGGCGCGGCGGTCGTGACGGGCGCGACCGAGCGCGAGGCGCACGAAAAGTACGCGGACTATCGGCGTTATGCGAGCCGTGAGGCGGGGCTCGCGCATTTCGCGGCGAGTACGGGCATCGACTACGCGCAGTACGATCTGGACGAGCCGGTCGATTACACGCCGGGCAACGCCATCGAGTCGGCCACGCGCACGGCGAAGCAGCACGGCTGGACGCGTCGGGCGCTGCTGGAGATGTTCGAGCTGGGCGGGCGCTATCCGGCCATCGTCGGCACGCCTGCGCAGGTCGCCGACGAGTTGCAGGCCTGGGTCGACGAGGCCGATGTGGACGGTTTCAATCTGAGCCGCACGGTGGTGCCCGAAAGCTACGAGGATTTTGTCGATCTGATCGTGCCCGAATTGCAGGATCGCGGTCTCTACAAGACGGCGTACGAGGAGGGCACGTTGCGCCAGAAGCTGTTCGGGGCGGGCGATACGTTGCCGCAGCGCCATGCTGGCGCATCGTTCCGCCGGGAGGCGGTGCCGTCGCTCTAGGCGTGTATCGGTATTGGCGATATTTGCTGTTTATGCGTGTCGGCGATATTGTCGGGATATCACCTGAAGGCATATAATCAGTTTATGCCTTACAGGAATATCGCATGAAGATCATCGTCCACACGCCGGCGGGGCTTGCCGAGATCCTGCAATCGGCGAGAAAAGAACTCGGCCTGAACCAGACACAGGCCGCGGCGGCGCTCGGCATCGGCCAGCCGCGCCTGTCCGCGCTGGAAACGACCGGCACGGCCAGCATCTCGCTCGAACAGATGCTGGCGCTGTTCGCGCTCTACGATCTCGAACTGTGCGTGCAGTCGCGCCACGACAATGTGCCGCGATACGAGGCGCGCGAAGACGGCCCGGAGTGGTAGCCGATGGGCCGCAAATCGCATTCGCGCACCCTGTCGATCTGGGCCAATAGCGAGCGCGTCGGCAGCTGGACGCTGACGGGCTCGGGCGAGGCCGAACTGCGTTACGACGCGCGCTGGAAGGCGTCGGAAGCGGGGCGGCCGTTGTCGCTTTCGCTGCCGTTCGGCGTGGGCGAGCGGCCGCTGCGCGGCGCGCGCGTCTATGACTACTTCGACAACCTGCTGCCCGATAGCACGGTGATTCGCCGCCGCATCGCGGCGCGCTTTCGCACGGACTCCATCGGCGCGTTCGATCTGCTGAAGGTGATCGGGCGCGACTGCATTGGCGCGGTGCAGTTGCTCGACGAGGACGAAACGCCCGCGCCGCTCGCGCGCATCGACGGCACGCCGCTCGACGATGCCGCCATCGAAAGGCTGTTGCTGGAGACCTCGGGCGCCATCCAGCCAGGCTCCGGCGACGCCGACGAAGAACTGCGCATCTCGCTGGCCGGTGCGCAGGAAAAGACCGCACTGCTGCATCACGCGGGGCGCTGGCTGTTGCCGCACGGCGCAACGCCCACTACCCACATCCTCAAGCTGCCGCTGGGCTTTATCGGCCATCGCAAGGTCGATTTCAATACCTCAGTCGAAAACGAATGGCTGTGCCTGGCCGTGCTCAAGGCGTATGGGCTGCCGGTGTCGTCGGCGCACATCGCCACGTTTGGCGCGCAGAAGGTGCTGGCCGTCGAGCGTTTCGACCGCGCCGTTTCGCGCAGCGGCGCGCTGCTGCGCTTGCCGCAGGAAGACTTTTGCCAGGCGCTGGGCGTGGCGTCGCATTTAAAGTACGAGGCGCAGGGCGGCCCCGGCGTGCGCGAGATCGCCGACCTGCTGCGCCAGTCGCAGTCGGCGCGCGAGGATATCGAAACGTTCCTGGCCGCGCAGATTGCCTTCTGGATGCTCGCCGCGCCCGACGGCCACGCGAAGAATTTCAGCCTGCGCCTGCTGCCGGGCGGGCGTTTCCAGCTCGCGCCGCTTTATGACGTCATGTCGATCTGGCCCGTGGAGGGCGACGGCGGCAATCAATGGTCATGGCACAAGGCCACGCTCGCGATGGCGGTGTGGGGCAAGAGCCGCCATTACCGCATGCGCGACGTGAAGCGCGCGCATTTCGACGCCACCGCGCAGTTGTGCCATTACGGCCCCGATGCCGCGCCAATCGTCGAGCGCCTCGTCGAGCGCACGCCGCAGGTGATCGAAACCGTCGGCGCGAACCTGCCCGAAGGCTTTCCGCAGCGCGTGGCCGAACGGCTTTTCGACGGGCTGCGTTTTTCGGCCCAGCGGCTCGATGCGTCGTGACATGCGCCGCCAGGGCAAAATAGTCGCCGTGGTACGAACCGCATCCCATTGACTCACCCGCCTTGCCCTTGAATTTGCAGCACCTATCCGTTTGCTGGCACGTTGCCCGTTGCCTTGCCGTCCCTGGAGGCGCACCCGATGTCCGATCCTGAATTCCAGGTCTTGCTCGTCGATGACGACGAAGCGCTGCGCGATCTCCTGCGCGTTTTCTTCCAGCAGCGCAATATCGAGTTTTCCGTGCTGCACGATGCCATGCAGCTAGAGCGCCGTCTCCAGCGCGAGCGGCCTTCCGTCATCGTTCTCGACGTGATGATGCCGGGCATCGATGGCCTCACGGCGCTCAAGGAGCTGCGCGGGCGCGGCGACCGCATCCCGGTCGTCATGCTCACGGCCCGCGCGGACGGCACCGATCGCGTAGTGGGTCTCGAACTTGGCGCCGACGATTACCTGGGCAAGCCGTTCATGCCGCAGGAACTGCTCGCCCGCATTCGCGCCGTGCTGCGCCGCCAGGGCGACCCGGATCGCGGCGCACCGGTCGAGCGCCGCGCGCCATGCCGCTTCGGCCCGTTCGAGCTGAACTTCGCGACCCGCACGCTGCTGCGCGACGGCGAGCCGATCAAGCTCACCGGCAGCGAATACGCCATGCTCGAAGTGTTCGCGCTGCATCCGATGGAAACCCTTTCGCGCTCGCGCCTGCTCGATCTGCTGCATGGCCCCGGCGCGGAAGTCACCGAGCGTGGCATCGACGTGCCGGTCTGGCGGCTGCGCCGCCTGATCGAAGTCGATCCGTCGAACCCGCGCCGCCTGCAAACGATGCGCGGTGTCGGCTACATGTTCGTGCCCGACGAAGACGCCGATAAGGATGCCGATAAAGATTCCCATGAAACGGACGTTTGACACGCTGTTCATCCGGCTGTCGCTGATGACGGTCGGCCTGATCGTGGCCGGGCATTTCATGGCCTTGCTGCTGATCGACCAGGCGCGCGCGCGCATCGATGCGCAGCGCTCGATCAACACGATGGTGGTGGCCGCGCAGGTGCGCGAGCAGGATCCGGCGCTTGCCGACCAGGTGGCGCAGACGCTCGGCATCCAATATGTCAGCGTGGACAAGGCGCTGGCGGCGGGGTGCCCGGCGCCCTGCACGGACACCAATGGCCCCTTCGAAGAAACGCTGCGGCCAAAGCTCGGGCCGGGCAGCCACGTCCTGGTCGAAAGCGACAACGGCAACGTGTGGGTGCGCAAAGACAATGCGTCCTACTGGATCGTCATACCGGCCTTCATGCCGCCGCTGAGCCATTTCATGGGGTTTTCCGCACTCACGCTGATGGGCGCGGTCATCGTGGCGGTGCTCTTCGCGTGGCAGGTGCAGCGGCCCGTGCGCGCGCTCGCGCGGGCTGCGCGCGAATACCGCATTGGCCGGGGCGTGCATCGGGTGGCGGAAGCGGGGCCGCGGGAACTGCGCGAACTCGCGAGCGATTTCAACGACATGGTGAGCGAACTCGCGGAAGCCGAGCGCGAGCGCTCGATCATGCTCGCGGGCATTGCCCACGATCTGCGTACGCCGATCACGCGCATGCAATTGCGCGCCGACCTGCTCACCGCCGACGCCGACCGCGCCGCCTTCCTGCGCGAAACCGAATCGATGTCGCGCATCGTCACGCAGTTCCTGGACTTCGCGCGCGAGAGCGTGAACCAGTCGGCGTTCGTCGGCGTCGAGGAGCACTGCCGCCGCGATTACGGCGCGCAGCACGATGACGATGCGCTGGTCAAACTCGATCTGCGCGCGGGCGAGGGCTTCCAGTTGCCCGCCGTCGATCTCGACCGGATCCTGTCGAACCTGATCGAAAACGCGCTCACCTACGGCGAGCCGCCGGTGGAAGTGTCGACCTCAAAGGAGGAGGGCCGCTATGTGCTGCGCGTGCGCGATCACGGCGCGGGCGTGCCCGAAAACGACCTGCATCGCGTGCAGCGTCCGTTCGTGCGCCTCGATGCGGCGCGCAGCGGCGAGGCGCATTGCGGGCTGGGGCTCGCGATCGTGCGCCGCCTCGTGCGCCATCACGACGGCACGATGGTCGTGTCCAATGCCGCGCAAGGCGGCTTTGTCGTGACGATGAGTTTCCCTTATCCGCGCAAGGCGGATTGAAGGGCAGGCTGAGGGGAGGCCGGCGCGCGGCTCGCCGGTTGTGCGGCAATATGATCCGGAGTGCTCAGTTGTACGCAGCACAACACCGTCTCCACCACGCGCGCGACCAGCAGGTCGTCCGCGCCAGGCTGGCCCCCCGCTAGCTGGCGGCAAAAGAATCCCGTGAGCGCCGCGTAGATGAAACGCGCCGATGCCTGCGTATCGAGCGCCGTGTCGATCTCGCCGCACTGCGCTGCATCGCCAAGCACATCGGCGATCTTTGCCTCTGCGCCGGCCACGGCCGATTCCATGCGCTTCGCCAGTGCGGCATTGCGGCGCACCGATTCAGCGTCCGCGAGCGCAATGCCGTAAAGCCGCCGTGCCGACCGGTTGCCCAGCATCCGCTTGAGCTTGCCGCGCAATTCCTGCGCGAGCCACGCCATCGGCCGCATGCTGGCGGGCCGCGCGGTCAGATCGAAAGGCGCGAGCGAAAGGTCGGGCCGCTCGAACAGCGCTTCGAACACGTCGGCCTTGCTCTTGAAATGCACGTAAATCGCGCCGCGCGTCACGCCGGCTTTAGCGGCGATTTCGTCGAGCGTCGTTTGCGCGAAGCCCTTGCGCGCGAAGATCTGCTCCGCGCAATCGAGTAGCGTTTTGCGCAATGCGAGCGACTGCTCCCTCGTCCTTCTCATATCAGACAGCCCTTCAAACAGCCCTTCGAATTTCTTTCTGCTCCGTGTGCGCCAAGGCCACACGAATTGCATCCGACCCCGTTGTGCGCCCCCGCCAGTCAGGCGCGAATGCACGTCGAGCATCGAGTCGGGCCGATCTTACCTGCGAGATTTATGCGTTTGCTTAGTGAATCTTACGGAGCGTTTGTGCCGTAACCCGGCGCCAGGCGTAGCCGCGTACATTGCGCGTGAAGCAATGTTTAAGGGATTGGTAAGCCAGCGGGGCCACAGGCCCGCCGCGCCTCAAGCGAATATGACAAGACATTCAGGAATTCACGCCATTACACCGGGAACACCCATCATCCGCGCCGTTGCAGTCCTGTGCGCCACCATTGGTCTCGCCGCCTGTTCGGACAAGCCGCAAGCCCCCGCCGCCGCCACGCCGGAAGTCAACGTGATGCGCGTGCAAACCACCGCCGTGCCCGTTTCCGTCGAATTGCCGGGCCGCGTGAGCGCCCACCTCGTCGCTGAAGTGCAGGCGCGGGCCACCGGCATCGTGCTCAAGCGCACCTTCGTCGAAGGCAGCCAGGTCAAGGCGGGGCAACTGCTTTATCAGATCGATCCCGCGCCGTATCAGGCCACGCTCGACAATGCCGTCGCGACACTCGCCAAGGCGCGCGCAACGCTGATCGCCGCACAGGCGCAGGCCGATCGCTACAAGGTGCTGGTCGCGGCCAATGCGGTCAGCAAGCAGGACTACGACAACGCCGTGGCCTCCGCAGGCGAGGCGCAAGCCGATGTGCAGGCCGACGCCGCCAGCGTCGAGACCGCGAAGATCAACCTCAGCTACACCAACGTCTATTCGCCGATTTCCGGGCGCATCGGCAAGTCGTCGGTGACGCCGGGCGCGTACGTGCAATCGAGCGGCGCAACCGAACTCGCGACCGTGCAGCAGCTCGATCCCGTCTACGTCGACCTCACGCAGTCGAGCGTCGATGGCCTGAAGCTGCGCCGCGCCGCCGCCGAAGGCAAGGTCACGCTGACCGGCCCGCACGCGGCCAAAGTGCAGCTGATCCTGGAAGACGGCCAGCCGTATCAGGGCGACGGCCATCTGGAATTCTCCGACGTCACCGTCGACCAGACGACCGGCTCCGTCACCGTGCGCGCCACCTTCGACAATCCGCAGAACGTGCTGCTGCCGGGCATGTACGTGCGCGCGCGCATCGACGAGGGCTACAACGAGCAGGCCGTATTGCTGCCCGAAGCCGCCGTCGCGCACGACCAGAAGGGCAATGCGACGGCGCTGGTCGTCAACGCGCAGAACCAGATCGAATCGCGCCAGCTCACCACGGGCGGCGTCAAGAACGATAACTGGGTGATCGAAAAGGGCCTCGAAGCAGGCGACCGCGTCGTCATCTCGGGCGGCATGAAGGTGCAGCCGGGCGAAACCGTGAAGACCGTCGACCAGGGCGCGACGCCCACCTCGACGGTTGCGCCCGCAACGGCTTCGAATTCGGCATCGGCTGCTGTGGCCGCGTCCGCTGGCGCAGTGTGAGGTTGCATTAAATGGCTCGATTTTTCATAGACAGGCCGATCTTCGCGTGGGTGATCGCGATCATCCTGATGATGACGGGGGCGGCCTCGATCTTCAACTTGCCGGTGGCGCAGTATCCGACGATCGCGCCGCCTTCCATCCAGATCAGCGCGAGCTACTCGGGCGCCTCGGCGAAGACCGTCGAAGACACCGTGACCCAGGTGATCGAGCAGCAGATGAGCGGTCTCGACCATCTGCTGTACATGTCGTCGACGTCCGATGATTCGGGCGCGGCGACGATCACGCTGACCTTCGCGGCGGGCACCAATCCCGACATCGCGCAGGTGCAGGTGCAGAACAAGCTGCAACTCGCCACGCCGGTGCTGCCGACCGTGGTGCAGGAGGCCGGCATCAAGGTCACCAAGTCCAGCAGCAGCTTCCTGATGGTGATGGCCTTCGTGTCGTCCGACGGCAGCATGGATCGCTACGACCTGGCGAACTATGTGGCCTCGCATATCGAGGATCCGCTGAGCCGCGTCGATGGCGTCGGCACGGTCACGCTGTTCGGCACGCAGTTCTCCATGCGGATCTGGCTCGACCCGAACAAGCTCAACCAGTACGCGCTCACGCCCGTGGACGTCGAAACGGCGATCACGAACCAGAACGTGCAGGTCGCGGCCGGTTCGATCGGCGGCACGCCGGCCGTGAAGGGCCAGGCGATGCAGGCGACCATCACGGAAGCGTCGTTCCTTCGTACCCCGGAAGAATTCGGCAATGTGCTGCTGAAGGTGAACCAGGACGGCTCGCAGGTGCGCCTGAAGGACGTCGCGCGCATCGAACTGGGTGGCGAAAACTATAACTTCGACACCAAGTACAACAACGCGCCGGCAGCCGGTTTCGGCATCCAGCTTGCGACGGGTGCGAACGCACTGCAGACGCAGAAGCTGGTGCAGGCCAAGCTTGCGGAACTGTCGAAGAACTTCCCGCACGGTCTCGTCGTGAAGTATCCGTACGACACCACGCCGTTCGTGCGCCTGTCGATCGAGGAAGTGGTCAAGACGCTGCTGGAAGGCATCGTGCTGGTGTTCCTCGTGATGTACCTGTTCCTGCAGAACCTGCGTGCAACGCTGATCCCGACGATCGCGGTGCCGGTGGTGCTGCTGGGCACGTTCGCGATCATGGGAGCGGTGGGCTTCTCGATCAACACGCTGTCGATGTTTGGTCTCGTGCTGGCCATCGGCCTGCTGGTGGACGATGCGATCGTGGTGGTCGAAAACGTCGAGCGCGTGATGGCCGAAGAGGGCCTGGGGCCCAGGGAAGCGACCCGCAAGGCAATGGGGCAGATCACGGGGGCGCTGGTGGGCGTGGCGCTCGTGCTCTCCGCCGTGTTCGTGCCGGTGGCGTTCTCGGGCGGCTCGGTCGGCGCGATCTATCGCCAGTTCTCGCTGACGATCGTCGCGGCGATGGTGCTGTCCGTGCTCGTCGCGCTGGTGCTGACGCCCGCGCTGTGCGCCACGTTGCTCAAGCCGATTCCGCAGGGCCATCACGAAGAGAAGAAGGGCTTCTTCGGCTGGTTCAACCGCACCTTCGACAAGAGCCGCGACAAGTATCACGGCGGCGTGCAGCACGTGATTCGCCGCTCGGGCCGCTGGTTCGTGATCTATCTTGCCGTGATCGTCGCGGTGGGCTTCCTGTTCGTGCGTCTGCCGAAGTCGTTCCTGCCCGATGAAGACCAGGGCACGATGTTCGTGCAGGTGCAGACGCCGCCGGGCTCGACCCAGGAAACCACGGCGCGCTCGCTCAAGGCCGTGACCGACTATATGCTCACGGACGAAAAGAACATCGTCGAGTCCGTCTTCACGGTGAACGGCTTCAACTTCGCGGGCCGTGGCCAGAACTCCGGCATGGTGTTCGTGCAGATGAAGGACTTCTCGAAGCGCCGCGCCTCGAATGAAAAGGTGCAGGCACTGGTGGGCCGGGTGTTCCAGCACTTCGCGAATTACAAGGACGCGACGATCATCCCGATCAATCCGCCTTCGATTCCTGAACTGGGCACGGCGTCCGGCTTCGACTTCGAGCTGACCGATAACGCCTCGCTCGGCCACGAGAAGCTGATGGCCGCGCGCAACCAGTTGCTCGGAATGGCCGCGAAAGACCCGAGTCTCGCGCTGGTGCGCCCGAACGGCCTGAGCGACACGCAGCAATACAAGGTGGATATCGACCGCGAGAAAGCCGAAGCGATGGGCGTGGCCGCGGCCGACGTCGACGATACGTTCTCGATCGCGTGGGGCTCGAAGTACATCAACAACTTCCTGGACACCGATGGCCGGATCAAGCGCGTCTACGTGCAGGCCGACGCGCCGTTCCGCATGAACCCGGACGACCTGGGCCGCTGGTATGTGCGTGGGTCGTCGGGCACGATGGTGCCGTTCAACGCCTTCGCGAAGGGCAAGTGGACGTTCGGTTCGCCCAAGCTCGAACGCTATAACGGCATCTCGGCGCTGGAAATCCAGGGGCAGGCCGCAGCAGGCAAATCGACGGGCCAGGCGATGAGCGCGATGGAACAGCTCGCGTCGAAACTGCCGGCAGGCATCGGCTATTCGTGGACGGGGCTGTCGTTCCAGGAAATCCAGTCGGGTAGCCAGGCGCCGTTGCTTTACGCCATCTCGATCATCGTGGTGTTCCTGTGCCTCGCGGCGCTCTATGAAAGCTGGTCGATTCCGTTCGCCGTGATCCTGGTGGTGCCGCTCGGTGTGATCGGCGCGCTGCTCGCGGTGACGTTGCGCGGCCTTGAAAACGATGTGTTCTTCCAGGTGGGCCTGCTCACTACCGTGGGCCTGTCGGCGAAGAACGCCATTCTGATCGTGGAATTCGCGCGCGAATTGCAGGAGCAGCACGGCATGACGGCCGTTGCGGCGGCGCTCGAAGCGGCCCGCCTGCGACTGCGCCCGATCCTGATGACGTCGATGGCATTCGTGCTGGGCGTGCTGCCGCTGTGTATCAGCAACGGCGCGGGCTCGGCCAGCCAGCATGCGATCGGCACCGGGGTGATCGGCGGCATGTTCACCGCGACCTTCCTCGCCATTTTCATGATTCCGATGTTCTATGTGGTCATTCGATCGAAATTCGGCGGCTCGAAGCCAGTCGCTGCCGAAACAGCACACGTGCAGGAGGACGGCCATGAATAAGCTCACATTGAGCGCGCTGGCCGTGGCGGTGGTCGGCCTGACCTCCGCCTGCACGCTGGAGCCGCATTACACGCAACCGGCGGCGCCGGTGTCGTCCACGTATCCGACCGGGGCGGCTTACGACAGCCAGCCCACGGACGGCGCGCGCAGCGCGCAGGGCATGGCGGCGGCCGATATCGGCTGGCGCGACTTCTTCAAGGATCCGCGCCTGCAAAAGCTCATCGAGCTTGCGCTGCAGAACAACCGCGATCTGCGCGTCTCCGTGCTCAAGGTGGCCCAGGCGCGCGCGCAGTACCGCATCGAGCGCGCGAACCTGCTGCCGACGCTTTCCGCGACCGGCACGGGCACCCGCACGCGCACGCCTGCCGACCTGTCGTATTCGGGCCGCGCGACGGTGTCGAGCGACTATGAGGCCGCAGCGGGCGCATCGTGGGAACTGGACTTCTTCGGCAAGGTGCGCAGCCTCTCGAACCAGGCGCTGCACACGTACCTGTCCACGGCCCAGGCGCGCAAGGCCGCCGAGATCACGCTGGTCTCGGAAGTCGCCGACCAGTACCTGACGATGATCGCCTACGACGACTCGCTCAAGGTCACGAAGGCGACGCTCGATTCCGCACAGAAGTCGTACGAGCTGACCAGGACGGAATACGACACGGGCACGGGTTCGGAGCTTGACCTGCGCGAGGCGCAAGGCGTCATGCAGCAGGCGCATGCCAATTACGAAAGCCAGTTGCGTCTGCGCGCGCAGGCGGAAAACGCGCTCGTCTTGCTGGTGGGCGCACCGTTGCCGGCGGATCTGCCTGCGGGCCTGCCGCTCGATTCGCAGGCACTGCTCGCCGATATCCCGGCCAACCTGCCGAGCGAGCTGCTCACGCGCCGTCCCGACATTCTCGAAGCGGAGGAAACGCTCAAGGCCGCCAACGCCAATATTGGCGCGGCGCGCGCGGCGTTTTTCCCGAGCATCAGCCTGACCGGGCAATTCGGCTACGCGAGCGCGAGCCTGGGTTCGCTGTTCAAGCCGGGACAGCTTGCATGGGATTTCGGCCCGACCATCACCATGCCGATCTTCGAGGGCGGCGCGAACAAGGCGAGCCTTGACGTGGCGAAGCTCGAAAAGGACGAGGACGTGGCCGCGTACGAAAAGGCCATTCAAACGGCCTTCCGCGAAGTGGCCGACGGGCTGGCGGCGCGCGGCACGTACGACGCGCAGGTCAGCGACCTGCGCTCGTACGCCCAGACCCAGCAGCGCCGTTACTCGCTCTCCGACCTGCGTTATCGCAACGGCGTGGACAGCTACCTCACGGTGCTGAGCGCGCAGGACGACTTGTATACGGCCCAGCAGTCGCTCATCAGCGCGAATCTCGACCGGCTGACGAATCTCGTCGATCTGTACCAGTACCTGGGCGGCGGCTGGATCGCCAACACCGGCGATGTGCCGCGCAATGCCGACTCGGATAGTTCGGCGATGCAGACGTCGAAAGCTCCCGGGAAGGTTTCGGAGAAGGTTTCACAAGCGGGAGCAAGCGCAGTCCACTGAGCGCGACGAGAGGGCTTCAGGAGGTGCAGGGCAAGTGTCGTTTCCATGACTTGCCCTGCACGCGGAATTCTGGCGTGATACCACATCGTTATCGCCATTGATTCCCACTTGCCCGCGTGCCATGGAAAGCTCCCGCCTCAATTTTTCCCTGCGTCAGCTGCGCTACTTCGTAACGGCCGCCGAAACGCTGTCGTTCACTTCCGCCGCGCGGCTGATGCATATTTCACAGCCTTCCATTTCCAGTGCGATCTCTGAGCTTGAGGACGCATTCGGCATTCAACTGTTCATTCGCCATCATGCGGCTGGGTTGTCGCTTACGCAGGCCGGACGCGAATTGCTGGGCAAGACGCGCGACCTGTTAAAGAACGCCGAGGAACTGCAGTCGGTCGCACGCGGTCTGGATACCGGCATGACGGGGACGATCGCGCTGGGTTGCCTCGTGTCGCTGGCGCCGCCGTTGCTCTCCGGGCTGATTAGCCGATTTCTTGCCGATCATGCGGGCATTGCCTTCAAGACGATGGAGGCGCATCAGGATGGTTTGTTCGAAGGGCTGCACGACGGTTCGCTCGATATCGCGCTGACTTACGATATCGACCTTACCGATGAAATCGATTTTCGACCGCTGGTGCGTTTGCCCCCTTATGTGATCCTGCCGAGCAAGCATCCGCTTGCGCAGCATCGTGCCGTATCGCTGGCGAATCTCGTGGACGAGCCGTATGTCATGCTCGATTTGCCGCATAGCCGCGAGTATTTCTCTTCGTTGTTCGATGCGCTCGGGCAGCGTCCTGTGCCGGTGTTCCGATCGTCGCAACCTGAAGTGGTGCGGGGGATGGTGGCGAACGGGCTGGGTTACAGCATCCTGAATTTTCCGCTCAAGTCGACGCAGACCGTCGATGGTGAGGATTTCGTGGTGAAGCGGTTTAAGGAGAAAGTCGTCGCGACTACGCTGGGGATAGCGCAGTCGCGCACGATGAAGCCGCGCATGGTGGTGCAGCGGTTTGCCTCGTTCGCCGAGGAATTAATCAAGCACCAGTATGTGCGGCCCTGATTTTCTCCGGGGTATTAGAACGAATAAATAAACTGCGCCCCCAGCAAGTCATTGCTCTTGCTGTACGAGCCGTCGTTACGCAGGAACACCTTCTGCGACGCCCAGTCGTGGCGGTATTCGACCTTCACCGTGATCTGCTGCGTCGGATAGAACAGCAGGTCAAGCGCTACGTCCTGACGCACCGCGCCCTTGCACTCGAAGCCCAGTCCGCCATTGGCCTGCGAATTCGCCAGGCAGTCCGCACCAATGCCGAAGCCGTTGTACGGATCCATGCCGTTGCCGTTGAGCGCCACGCCACCGCCGCCGCCGCCGTTCTTGCTGTCGGCGAGCAGGTCGTAACGG
>NZ_BAYA01000015.1 GCF_000685015.1 Paraburkholderia bannensis NBRC 103871
CGCTGCCTGGAACCTGGAACTGGCCGATGGCGGAACCGAACTCACCTACACCTACGACGCCGAACACGAACGCAACGACATCATCGCGCTGCTCAAGAGCCTGGGCGACGCGGGCATCGGCTTCACGGATTTGAAGACGAGCCAGAGTTCGCTGGAGGACATCTTCGTGAGCCTCGTCGGCAAGGATGCGGCGCTCGCGGACAACGGCAAGGCAAAGGTGAGCGCCAAATGAATATCCACGCAATCCGCGCGATCTATCGCTTCGAAATGGCGCGCACGCGGCGCACGCTGATGCAGAGCATCGTCGCGCCGGTGATCTCGACTTCGCTGTACTTCATCGTGTTCGGCTCGGCGATCGGCTCGCGCATCAAGGAAGTGAACGGCGTGAGCTACGGCGCGTTCATCGTGCCGGGGCTCATCATGTTGTCGCTGCTGTCCCAGAGCATTTCGAACGCGTCGTTCGGGATTTATTTCCCGCGCTTCACGGGCACGATCTACGAGTTGCTGTCGGCGCCGGTGTCGTATGTCGAAATCGTCATCAGCTATGTGGGTGCGGCGGCGACCAAGTCGGTGCTGCTCGGGCTCATCATCCTCGCCACCGCCGCGCTGTTCGTGCCGATCCAGATTCAGCATCCGTTCTGGATGATCCTGTTCCTGCTGCTGACGGCGATCACGTTCAGCCTGCTCGGCTTCATCATCGGCATCTGGGCCGATAACTTCGAGAAGCTGCAGATCGTGCCGCTGCTCGTGATCACGCCGCTGACGTTTCTTGGCGGCAGTTTCTATTCGGTCGATATGCTGCCGCCCGCGTGGAAGGTGATTACGCTGTTCAACCCGATCGTGTACCTGATCAGCGGCTTCCGCTGGAGCTTTTACGGCCTGGCAGACGTTGCCGTGGGCGTGAGCCTTGGCATGACGGCGGCGTTTCTCGCGTTGTTCGTCGGAATTACCGCCTGGATCTTCAAGACGGGTTACCGGTTAAAGAACTGACGGTTTATCGGCACCCATACGAAAACGGGACGCGGCTTCAAAACCGCGTCCCGTTTTTTTTCGATTACAGCGCGGCCATCACGTGCCGCCAATCACGTGCCGCCAATCACGCGCCGCCAATCACGCGCCGCCAGCGCGCGCCAGCTCCGCGCTCAGAAAATCGACGAACGCGCGCACGCGCGTCGAAAGCTGGTGCCGCTGCGCGTAGACCGCGTAGATATCCGCGCCGGGCGTGCGGTACTCGGGCAGCACGACGACGAGACGGCCGTCCGCGATGTAGTCCTTCACGTCCCACTCCGCGCGCATCAGGATGCCGTGCCCTTCGAGCGCCCACTTCACGGCGATCTCGCCATCGTTGGTCGTCAGGTTGCCATTGACGCGAATCGCCTCGTTTTTCGCGTTCGCACCGCGCTCCGCCGTGAGCCGCCACACGCCATACGCTTCGTCGCCCTGACGAATGCCGATGCAGTTGTGACGCACGAGTTCGTGCGGCGACGCGGGCGTGCCGTGCTTCGCCAGGTACGCGGGCGCGGCGCACAGCAGACGCCGGTTCGCCGCAAGACGGCGCGCGATCACGCGCGCGTCGGGCGGCTCGCCAAAGCGGATGCAGACGTCGAAGCTGTCGTCCGTGAACGGCGGCGGCGTCACCGACAACTGCAACTGCACCGACACCTGAGGATGTTGTGCAACGAAGCGCGAAATCGCCGGGCCGATATGGCTGCGCCCGAAGCCGAGCGTCGCGTTCACGCGCAGCAAACCGGTCGGGCTGCGCCGCGAACTGCCGAGCAGCTCGCTTAGTTCCTCGACCTGGTCGAGGATGCGCCTCGCGTGCTCCAGATACACCTCGCCCTCGGGCGTGAGCAGCATGCGCCGCGTCGTGCGGTTGACGAGCGTGACGCCCGCGCGCTGCTCCATCTGGGTCAGGCGCTTGCTCACCGCGGCAGGCGTGAGGCCGAGTTCGCGCGCGGCGGCGCTCAGGCTGCCACAGGCCGCAAGCGTCGAAAAGAAGCCGAGATCGGCTGGGGAGACCACTTCAGTCACGGCGCCATCTTTAAGTTCAAGTTAATGATGGATTAAGTCTAGCACCGGTTACAGCACTCCAGGTTCGGTAAAGTGCCTCCCATCAAGCACTCAGATGAAGTGACGAGACCGGACACTCACGCACGGCGCCCGACCATTCCAGAACAAAACGGGCGCCTTCCCCAAGGTGGAGACATATGCAGACTCATCCCGAACTCGAAGCGCGCGTCTCGCGCAAGCTCATGTGGCGAATCATTCCCTTCGTCATGCTGCTGTATTTCGTCAGTTTTCTCGATCGCGTCAATGTGGGTTTTGCCGCCCTGTCGATGAACAAGGCGATTGGCCTGTCGCCGAGCGCATTTGGACTCGGCGGCGGCCTGTTCTTCATCGGCTACTTTCTGTGCGAAGTGCCGTCGAACCTGATCCTGCACCGCGTGGGCGCGCGCATCTGGATCGCGCGCGTGATGATTACGTGGGGCATTGTTTCCGGCATTTCGGCGTTCGTGATCGGCCCGAAAAGCTTTTACGTGCTGCGCTTCCTGCTGGGCGTCGCCGAAGCGGGCTTTTTCCCCGGCATCATCCTGTACCTGAGCCTGTGGTTCCCGGCCCGCCAGCGCGCCGTGGCCGCCGCGTGGTTCATGGCCGCCGCTCCGCTGTCCACGGCGATCGGCTCGCCGATCTCGGGCGCGATCATGCAGTTGCCCTCGGTGCTGGGCCTGGCCGACTGGCAGATGCTCTACGTCATCGAAGCCGTGCCTGCGGTGGTGCTGGGCTTCGTCGTGCTGCGCCGCCTGACCGACAGCCCGAAGCAAGCCACATGGCTCGCCGAAGACGAACGCAGCTGGCTCATCGCAAAGCTGCAAAAGGAAGCGAGCGAACGCGCCAGCCACTCGGGACACACGGCGGGTGCGCTGAGCGCGCTGCGCGACCCACGCGTGCTGGCGCTGGCGCTGATTTACTTCGGCACGTCGGCGGGCCTGTACACGCTCGGATTGTGGGCGCCGCTCATCATTCGCCAATATGGCTTCAGCGCGTTCGAGACCGGCCTGCTCAACGGCGTGCCCAGCCTGGTCGCGATGCTGGCGATGATTGTGTGGGCGCGCAGTTCGGATCGCACGGGAGAGCGCACCTGGCACGTCATCATCCCTTGCGTGCTGGCCTGCGTCGGCTTCATCTTCGCGGGACAGGCGACGACCGCGATGTTCGTGATCGGCGCACTCGTGCTCGTGAACGTGGGGATCAGCGCGGCAAAAGCGCCGCTCTGGGCGATGCCGAGCATGTTCCTGTCCGGCGCCGGCGCGGCGGCAGGCATTGCGATGATCAATTCGCTCGGCAACCTGGGCGGCTTCGTCGGGCCGGCCGTGATCGGGTGGCTGAAAAACGAAACAGGCAGCTATGCGGCGGGGCTTTACGTCGTCGCGGCGACGCTGGCGGTGTCGTCTATCGTGACACTGCTGTTGAGCCGGCGCGCAAGCACCGATGCCGTCATGACGCAGGTTCGCCACGACCACTGATCGATTTTTAAGACGCAGTATTCAGGAATGCAGAAGGAGTGCCCACGCGGCACTCCTTCTGTCGTTTACGGCGGCGATTTTCACAAGCCGATCACGGCGATTCAATCTTTAACTTCTAATCAAAGATGGATTGAATTTCGGCCCGGTTACAGCGTTTTCAGTTAGGTAAAGTGCTCACAGATCGAATGCTTTTGACCGACCCGAAGACGTCGCGCATTGGCGATCTGCCAACTCACCCCACAGTCACAGTATCAGGAGAAATCGTGGACAAGGAATCGAGTATCCAGTCCCTGACCGACACGATGGCCAAATTCACGGCCTATATCGGCAAGCGCCTGCCGAAGGACGTGAAGGCCAAGCTGTCCGAACTTCGCACGATGGAGACGAACCCGCTCGCGAAGTCGGTCTACGACTCCATGCACGGCAATCAGGAAGCCGCCGACAAGCTTAACCGCCCGAGCTGCCAGGACACCGGCGTGATCCAGTACTTCGTCGAAGCGGGCGCGCATTTCCCGCTGCTTGGCGAGCTTGAGGAGATCCTGCGCGGCGCGACCGAAGGCGCGACGAAGCTCGGCCCGCTGCGCCACAACGCCGTCGAGACCTTCGACGAAAAGAACACGGGAACCAACACCGGCACGCAGATTCCCTGGCTCGACTGGCGCATCGTGCCGGAGAAAGACAGCTGCACGATCGACGTCTACATGGCGGGCGGCGGCTGCACGCTGCCGGGCGCGGCCAAGGTGTTGATGCCGGGCCAGGGCTACGAAGGCGTGGCCGAATTCGTCATGGACGTGATCACCGAACGCGGCGTGAACGCCTGCCCGCCGTTGCTGGTTGGCGTGGGCGTGTCGACGTCGGTGGAAACAGCGGCGCGACTGTCCAAGCTCGCGATCCTGCGCCCCGTCGATTCGAAGAGCGACAACCCGCGCGCGGCGCTGATGGAAGAACTGCTCGAACAGGGCCTCAACGAAGTCGGCATCGGCCCGCAAGGTCTCACGGGCAACCACAGCGTGATGGGCGTGAACATCGAATCGTCGGCGCGCCATCCGTCCACCATCGGCGTGGCCATCAATACCGGCTGCTGGGCGCATCGTCGCGGCAAGATCCGCATCAACGCCGACCTGTCCTACGAAATTCTTTCCCACGAAGGGGTGGTGCTGTGAAGAAGGTGCTTACGACTCCCATCAAGTCCGAAGATCTTGAGGATCTGAACGTCGGCGACGTCGTCTACCTGACGGGCCGGCTCGTCACCTGCCGCGACGTGGCGCACCGCCGCCTGATCGAACAGGGCCGCGAACTGCCCGTGAATCTGGAAGGCGGCGCGATCTTTCACGCGGGCCCGATCGTGCGCAAGAAGGACGACGGCAGCTTCGAGATGGTCTCCATCGGCCCGACGACCAGCATGCGCATGGAGAAGTTCGAGCGCGAGTTCATCGAGCAGACGGGCGTGAAACTGATCGTCGGCAAGGGCGGCATGGGGCCGGAGACGGCCGCGGGCTGCCAGGAGCACAAGGCCGTGCACGCGATTTTCCCTGGCGGCTGCGCAGTGCTCGCGGCCACGCTGGTCGAGGAAATCGAAGGCGCCGAATGGCAGGATCTGGGCATGCCGGAAACGCTCTGGATCAATCGCGTGCGCGAATTCGGGCCGCTGATCATCTCGATCGACACCAAAGGCAATAACCTGATCCAGCAGAACAAGACCGTGTTCAACGAGAAGAAGAAGCCGATTCTCGATCGCATCAGCAAGGAACTCAGCTTTATCAAGTGAGTCCCTTCAAGGCACTGTGCGGGGTTTCGAGCGGGAAATCTTCGCACCATGCACAAGCGGCGCCGTGTGGATGCACGGCGCCGCTTTTTTTGTGCTTCGCGTCGGGATCAGGACACGGTCATGGCACATACGCGCCGCGCGCATTGAGCGAGCGTTCGGCTTCTTCCAGGTGCGCCACCGCGCCCGAACCTTCCAGCGCCAGCAGATGCGCGACCAGCGATTCGGCCAGCGCCGTCGCCGCCACCAGCGACGGGAAAAACGACGGGCTTTCGTGCGTGAAAATCAGCACCTTTTCGGCGTTCAGCGCGATGGGCGACACGGCGCTATCGGTAATCGCGATCAGCTTGCTGCCCTTTTCGAGCGCGGCTTCGGCCACGCGCACGGCCTCGACGGAATACGGCGCGAAGCTGACCACGATCGTCGCGCTATCGCGTTCGATGCCGAGCAACTGCATCTCCAGCGTGCCCGCCTCGCCGCCGAGCAGCGACACCGCCGGCCTGAACAGGCGATAGCCGTACACGAGGCCGAACGCCACCGCATAGCACGAACGGAAGCCCGCCACGTGCACGTGTCTGGCCTTCTTCAGCACGCGCGCGGCTTCGACCATCGCGCGTGCGTTGTGCGCGGAGCTGGCGTCCAGGTTGTGCTGCTGCGCGGTGAGCAGGTCGCGTGCGAGCGCATCCTTCGCGCTGCCCGCAACCAGCGAGCGAGCGCGGCTCGACAGCGGCTCGGGACGCGTGCGCACGCGCGCGACGAACAGGTCGCGCAACTCGTTCCAGCCCGGAAAGCCAAGCTGTTGCGAGAGCCGCACGAGCGAAGCGGGCTGCACCTGGGCGCGCTCCGCGACCTTGCGCATCGACGACACGGCGACTTCGTCGGGATGGTCGAGCAGGAAGGCCGCGCCGGTCTGGAATTGCGGACTCAGTTCGGCGAAACGCGCGCGAATGAGCGCGGCGAGCTGATCGAAGCTTTCAGGCATGTCGATGGGCGGAAGGAACCGGACAGTGGACGACAACAAATGTTACCACTGGTGTTGCGGGGTGTTGCCGTTTATGGGTTGTCCTGGTGAGTTGCTCTCCCGCCGCGTATTCGCTACATTCCGCCATGCATCGTCCCTGCGCTCTGGCGCAAACTGACTCCCCAATCGCGCATGCCCGTCATCACCTCATCCTCCGGCGCCACCCGCAGTTCGCTCTTCGAGCAGCTTAAGGCGCGCGTCGTCCTGCTCGGGCTGTTCGTCGGCTCGATGTGGGTGACGTTTCTCTTATCGGTTGCGCTGCCGTTCCTACATCTCAACCGTCTTGGCGTCGTGCCGCGCACGTTCAGCGGCCTGCGCGGCATCCTCTTCGCGCCATGGCTGCACGCGAGCTTTCTCCACATCATGTCGAATACGCCTGGCCTGCTGGTGCTCGGCTGGCTGTGCATGTGGCCGCGCATCGCCCACTTCTGGCAGGCCACAATCGGCGGGATGCTAGGTGCGGGGCTGTGCGCATGGCTATTTGGCGCGACGTATTCGGTACACATCGGTGCGAGCGGCGTCGTCTTCGGCTACGCGGGTTATCTCATCGCCTACGGCTTCTATAGCCGCAAGTTCGTCCCTACGCTCATCGCCCTCTTCGTCGCAGGCAGTTACGGCATCAGCATGTTTTATGGCGTGCTCCCCCTGACGCCGGGCGTCTCCTGGCAAAGCCATCTAGGCGGCCTGGCAGGCGGCATTTTCGCGGCGAAGTTATTTCACCAGAAGTCTGCGTAGCGGCTTTGTGAACGATTCCGGGCCGCCCCGCCTGCACTCACAAGCACTCACAAGCACTCACAAGCGGCGCACAGCATTGCGCGGATTCGATTTTCAAACCGGGCTGAATAATCTTTCAACGTCGGGGCGTATTCGCAGACCCGCACTGCGGCCAGAGAATGGCGGACATCTCAACGAAACGAGTTGCCCAACATGTCCACCCGTCATTTGTTCACGCCGATTGAATTCAACGGCCGCACGCTCGACCATCGCGTCGCGCTGGCTCCCATGACCCGCGCGCGCAGCACGCAGCCCGGCGACACGCCGAATGCCACCAACGCCCGCTACTACGCCCAGCGCGCAAGCGCCGCCCTGATCGTCACCGAGGCGACGCAGATCTCGCCGCAAGGCAAGGGCTATTCGTTCACGCCCGGCATCTACAACGACGAGCAGGTGGCGGGCTGGCGTCTCGTCACCGACGCCGTCCACGCCGAAGGCGGCACGATCTTCCTCCAGCTCTGGCACGTTGGCCGCATGTCGCATCCCGACTTCCACGACGGCGCGCTGCCGGTCGCCCCCTCGGCGATCCCGTTCGAAGGACAGATCTGGAAGGTCGACCCGGCCACCGGCGTGGGCGCGATGGTCGACTGCCCGACGCCGCGCGCCCTCACGACCGCCGAGGTGCGGCAGATCGTCGAAGACTTCCGCCTCGCCGCGCGACGCGCACGCGAAGCAGGGTTCGACGGCGTGGAAGTGCACGGCGCGAACGGCTACCTGATCGATCAATTCCTGCGCACGACCTCGAATCAGCGCGACGACGAATACGGCGGCTCGCGCGAAAACCGCCTGCGTTTCCTGCGTGAAGTGATCGATGCGATTGCCGGTGAAATCGGCGCCGAACGCACCGCGATCCGGCTCGCGCCGTTTCTCACCGCGCGCGGCATGGCCTGCCCCGACATCCTGCCGACCATGCTTGAAGCCGCAAGCTTCCTGCAATCGCGCGGCATCGCTTACCTGCACCTGGTCGAAGCGGACTGGGACGATGCGCCCGAATTCACCGAAGCGTTCCGCCGCGATATTCGCGCGCGCTTTACGCGGCCGATTATCGTCGCGGGCAGCTACGACGTCGCGAAAGCGAACTGGGTGCTCGGGCAGGGTTACGCCGATCTGGTCGCCTTCGGCCGGCCCTTCGTGGCCAACCCTGACCTGCCGGCGCGCCTGGCCAACGACTGGCCGCTCGCCGAACTCGACCCGGCCACGCTGTTCGGCGGCGACGCGCGCGGCTATACGGACTACCCGGCGTGGTCGGAGGAAACGCTTGAAGCGTAATTGTTGAGTTGCATGGGCAGACGCCCCAACGCGTCGACGGCAATCCAGGCCGTCAAGCGTGGGGGCTGCCCTGCTCAAGGTGCCGCAGCAGCTTGCCGACCATTGCGCTCACAACGAGCGAAAGAATCACGAAGAACACCGCAAGCGGCGTGAGCGACTGCACGGACACGAAACCCGCCAGCGCCATCATGGCCGACGACACGAGCAGCAGCGCACAGCCGAGAATCGCGCTCGTCATCCCGGCAATATGCGGGAACAGCGAATTGCCCTTGGCCATCAAGGTGGGATACATCGCCCCGGCGCAGAACCCCATCAGCAGCACCGGCGTGGCGAGCGTCCAGACCCGCAGGCCGACGGTCAGCGAGAGCACCAGCATCGCGATCGATGCGACCGCCATGAGGCGCGTGCCGATGCGCAGGCGTTGCTCCGGCGTCGGCAGTTTCGGGCCGTGCACGCGATTCGACAGGCCGCCCAGGAAGTACATCATGCCGATGCCCAGCGCGAGGTAGCCAAAGAACGTGGGCGGCTTGTGCAAGGTACCCTGCACCATGAACGGCCCGACGATATTGAAGACCAGCAGGATGCTGTAGCACAGCCCCTGGGCGAGAAAGCAGCTTTGAAACACCGGGCTCGACAGCACCTTGCGCGCGTTGTTCATGAGCGTGCGCGGCTCCAGATGCACGGGCTGGCGCAAGGTTTCGCGATAACGCCACAGGAACGCCCACATCACCACCGAACAGGCCAGCAGGAACACGAGACACGCCTGCCAGCCGAACCACGTCTGCAAATGCGCGCCGATCACCGGCGCGATAATCGGCGCCAGCCCCCACGCGATCGACATATAGGTGAAGGCGTGCACCAGCGCCATGCCGGTGAACGAATCCGTGATGATCGCCTTCGCGAGCAGGTTGGTGGTCGAGATCCCGAAGCCTTGCAGGCATCGCGCCACCAGGAACAGGCCGATATTGGGCGCGGCCAGCGAGAGCACGCAGCCGATCGTGTAGATCACCAGCCCGCCTGCCAGCACGCGCTTGCGCCCGTAGGCATCGGCGATCGGGCCGAACACCAGTTGCCCGAGCGCATACGCCGCCATGTAGCCGGAAACGCTCGACTGGATCGCCTGCGACGAGGTGGAGAAGTAATGCGCCATCGCGGGCAATGCGGGCACATACACGTCGATGGCGAATTGACCCGCCGAGGCGAACAGGCAGATCAGCACCAGCAGGAAAGCTGGCGTGTTCGATGCGCGCGGCAGTTCAAGGGTGCGGTCGAGGCTTTCGTGGCTCATGAGTACGTCGGGATGGCGAATTCGGCCGCCATACTAGCAAGAGTTGGACAAACCGGTGCAAGCGCGTTGGGGACTGACACGCGAGCGCCTGCCATTCAGGGCAGCATCGCCTGATTTGCGTTTTGCGCGCCAGGCGTCTTGAATAACGACTGGATACCCCAATTCGGAGGCCGCCCGACCATGACTGCGCCATCGCCCCTGCTGGAACCCGAAGTGCTCTTTTCAAGCGCGGGACGAGGATGGAGCGGACTGGACGCCGCGCTCGTGCGCGTCCCGCGCGGCCTGACCCATGTTCCGGGCGGCGAGATGCACAGACTCGGCCTGCACTACGGGCCGCCCGTCAATGCGGATTGCCAGTGCGACGGCCAGCGCCTGCGCCGCCTGCAAAAGCCTGGCGATATCGGCTTCGTGCCGGCAGGCATGGATTCGTCGTGGGAAGACGATGCGGAGTGCCGGATCCTGCGGCTGGCGCTGCCGCAGTCGCTGTTCGATCGGGTCGCGACGGATCTGGGCAAGGATGCGTCCAGCATCGACCTGATCCCGCAGATCCAGCTTCGCGATACGCGCATCGAGGCAATCGGCTGGGCGATCAAGACCGAACTGGAGGCGGATACGCCATCCGATCCGCTCTATATCGATCATCTTGCTAGCGCGCTCGTGATCCGGCTGTTCGATGCGGCCAGCGACGCCCACGGCATCATGGACAAGCACGCGCTCCTGGAACGGTCACGCACACCCAGGATGTCCACGCGTCAGTTGGGCCTGCTGACCGAGTTCATCGAGCGCAACCTCGACCAGTCGCTGCACATCGGCAGCCTGGCGACGTTTGCGGGCCTCAGCGCCACGCGCCTCAAGAGCCTGTTTCGCAACAGCACGGGCCAGTCCGTACATCAATACGTGATCCGCCGCCGCGCCGAACACGCCCGCATGCTGCTGGCGACGACCACGACGCCCGCGAGCGAGATCGCGCTCGCGTCCGGCTTTGCACACCAAAGCCACATGACGTCGACGATGCGCCGTGTACTCGGCCAGACGCCAGGCGAGATCGCCCGTCCGCGTCGATAAATCCGCCCGATTCTGCAAACGGGCGTCCGAACCTGCGCGAAGCCCGTCGCCCGATTGCCTAGCCTTGGCGTTCTTGCCACGCGACTAGGGAATCGAACATGTTCGCCATCGTTGGAGCGACTGGGAAAGTGGGGTATGCAACGGCATCGGCGCTGCGCAAAGCGGGCTTGCCGGTGCGAGGTATCGTGCGCGATGCGGCAAAAGGCAATCGGCTGCGCGAGATCGGCTGTGACATCGCGGTGGCCGATCTGCACGACGCCGCAGGCCTTGCGACGGCCATCGGAGACGCGAGCGGCGTGCAGGTCATCCTCCCGTCCGACCCGCGCGCGAGGGACACCGCGTTGGACATGCGCCACACGATCGAGAGCCTCGCGAACGCGCTGGAACAGACGCGTCCAATGCGTATTCTGGCCGTGTCCGACTATGGCGCACACGTGGCCCATGACATCGGCATGCCGTCGCTGTTTCGCGCTTTCGAGGCGCGGCTTGGCCAGCTCCAGGGTCAGAAGCTGATCCTGCGTTCGGCGGAACACATGGAGAACTGGGGGCGAGCGTTGCCTGCGGCCATGGCGTCCGGCGTGTTGCCGAGCTTTCAGGAGCCGCTCGACATGACCTGCCCAACGATATCGGCGCCGGATCTTGGACGCATCGCAGCGGATCTCTGGCTGCGGCCCGCAAGCGCAAAGGACAACAAAGACAAAGACGACAGGGACGTCGAGATCGTCCACGCCGAAGGCCCGCGCCGATATAGCGCCAGGGACGTCGCGGCAGCGTTGGGACAGTTGCTGGGCCGCGCTATCGACGTTCGCGCCGTGCCTCGCTCGCAATGGAAGGACGCATTCGAGCGGGTCATGAACGCCCCCCTGGCCGACCTGCTGATCAAGGCCAACGACGCCCGCAACGAAGGCGGCCTGGTCGACGTCGAACCGGCAGGCACGGTTTGCCACGGCACGACCGGGTTGATCGACGCGCTGCGGCCCCTCATCGCGACACGGTGATCTCGCCGGGAAGCGGCGGTGCGCGCCGCTCGCGCACGGGCACCCGGCCGCATCCCTGCGCTGTCAACCTCGCCCGCATTCTCGGAATTTCCTCATATGTCAGCGCCCGTTCGTGCGCTTCAATGGAACGCCCTATCAACCAAACGGGAGAAAATTGTCATGAGGAAAGTCTTTTTCGCGGGCGCGCTGGCGTTGGCCTCGATGGCTTCGCTGGCGTCCATTTCGGCCCTTGCGCAAGGCGCGCTACAACTGAGCGATCTGCGCGGCGTCGTCGATCCGGGCGGCGTCACCGGCTACATCAGCGGGATCGCCACCAACACGTCCGGCACACGGATCGACAACGCCACCATCACCATCAATCTGCTCAATGCCCAGGGCGAGATCCTGGGCACGACTTCGGTGAGCGGCGCCGGCATCGCGCCAGGGCAGCACTGGCGCTTTCGCGCGCCCACGACGGTGCCTTACGATCAGTCGGTCGTGGCGATGGTCAAGACGTCTTGACCGCGCAGTCCGAGGTGCCTGAAGTGCCTCAAGCACTTGTCAGGCCGATGGCGCCTGGAGCGGGGAATCCGCCACGGGCGCGCCCTGCTTCCCCCGCGCCACCAGCCGCAGGAACGCCCGCACCGCGGGCGCTCTTTCATGCTTGCGATAAACCAGTGCGAGTTCCGACGTAATCGGCTTGCCCGCGATGGGGCGATAGACAATGCCCGGCAGCGTCACGCAGCCCGCCAGCGCATCGGGGATCACCGCCACCCAGCCGTTCACCGACACGCATGCCAGCACCGCCAGCAACCCGCCCGGGCGCGCCGCGATACGCGGCACGAAGCGCCCGCGCCGCGCCAGTTCGAGCGTGCCGAACTCCTGCTCCGGCACGGCAAAGCTCGCTTCGGCGAGATCGGCGGCACGCAGCGTCTCGCTCTGGGCGAACACCGACCCGGCCGGCACCGCGGCCACGAAAGCGTCGCGTTGCAGCGTGGACAAACGCAGGGAATCCGGCAGCGCGAGCGGCGGCCGCACATAGGCAATGTCGAGCAACCCCGCCTCCAGGCGGCGGCCCACGTCGTCCATCGCGACTTCGGTCACGCTGACTTCCACGCGCGGCCACGCGGCGCGAAATTCGCCGATCGAGCGTTGCAACGCGCCCGAATACACCGCCGACGACACATAACCCGCCACGATGCGCCCCGCCTCGCCACGCGCCGCCAGTGCGGCAAGCTCCTCGCCGCGTTGCAGATGCTCCAGCGCCGCCGCCGCTTCGGGCAGGTAGGCCTCGCCCGCCGCCGTCAGCGACACCGCGCTGCGCGAGCGATGAAAAAGCCGCGCGCCCAGATGGCGCTCGGCTTCCTGGATATGCCGCGTGAGCGCAGGCGGCGCCATGTCGAGCTCCTCAGCGGCGCGCGCGAAGTGCAGATGGCGCGCCACGCTCAGGAACGCCCGCAGGTGACGCAGTTCGATACGGCTCATGATCGTTACTTGTTACTTGTTACTTGTTACTTTTGCGAAGCAAATCGCTATTTTATGGCAATGACTGAGAACCGTCGATGATGCGACGATGCGGGCTTGATCTTCGTTCTGCTGTGCTTGACTCCCGCTCTCATGTCCGAACCCTCCGTTTCCAGCGCCCCCGTCGATACCGCTTCGCCCGGCGCGAGCTTTTCGCAGCGCCATCCGAACATCACGCTCACGGTCGCCTCGGCGACCTGCGCCGTGATCGTGCTCGACACCAACGTCGTCGCCGTTTCGCTGCCGTCGATCGCGCATTCGTTCCATGCGAGCTTCGCGCAGATCGAGTGGGTCGTGAGCGCCTATATGACGGCGTTCGCGGCCTGCCTGCTGCCCGCAGGCGGCCTCGCCGACCGCTTCGGCCGCCGCCGCACGCTGCTCGGCGGTCTCGTGCTATTCGCGCTGGCGTCGCTCGCCTGCGGCGCGGCGCCGTCGGCGGCGTGGCTGATCGCGGCGCGCGCGGTCAAGGGCGTGGGCGCCGCGCTGCTGCTCACCGCCGCGCTTTCGGTGATCGCGCACCGCTTCGCGCAAGGCCCGGCCCGCGAGCGCGCCTGGGCGACCTGGGGCATGTGCATGGGCATCGCGACGACGCTCGCGCCATGGATCGGCGGCGCCATCACGCAGTGGGCCGGCTGGCGCTGGATTTTCCTGATGAATCCGCCGATCTGCCTCGCGCTCGGTGTCGGTGCGTGGATCGCGATTGACGAATCGCGCGATCCGCACGCCAAGCGCATCGATGCGCCCGGCAGCCTGCTGTTCGCGGCGGCGCTCGCGTGTGGCGTGTGGGCGCTGATCGGCATTCCGGCACATGGCTGGGATTCGGCGGCCACGCTCGGCCGGGTCGCGGCGAGCGCCGCGCTGATGGCCGCGTTCGTCTGCGCCGAGCGATGGCAGGCGCGCCCGATGATCGACCTCGCGCTGTTCGGCCGCGCGCGTTTTGTCGGCGCACTGCTGGCGATGTTCGGCTATGCGGCCTGCGCGCAGGTCATGATGACGTTCCTGCCGCTCTATCTCCAGATCGCCTTCGGCTTTTCCGCGCTGGCTGCGGGGCTGCGCATGCTGCCGTTCGCGATGGCGATGATCGTCGGGCCGACGCTCGGCGCAAAGCTTTCGCGGCGCTTTGCGACGGGCGGCGTGCTGAGCGCCGGTCTCGCGCTGATCGGGCTTGGCAATCTCGCGACGGCGGCGTGCGCGGCAAGCGGTCACTATGTATATGTCGCGCTCGCGATGCTCGTAACAGGCACCGGCGCGGGCATCATGAACGGCGATACGCAGAAGGCCATCATGGCGTGCGTGCCGCCGCAGCGCACCGGCATGGCCTCGGGCATCAGCACGACGACGCGCTTCGCGGCCATCGTCACGTCGGTCGGCGTGCTGGGCGCGGTGCTCGCGCTGCGCACGCACGACGCACTTGCGCAGCTCGTCGCGGCGTCACCGGCCGCCGCGCGCGCCGTTGATACGCACTTCATGGCGAGCCTGCTTGCAGGCGATCTGGCGGACGCGCTGCACGCGCTGGATGCGCCGGTCGTGCAGGTGCTCTCGCACGCCGCACCGCTTGCATTCGCTCAGGGCTTTTCGTGGGCGTTGCTGCTCAGCGGCGGCTTTGCGCTGGTTGCGGCGCTAGCCGTCAAGCTGCTCGCCGATGCGCGTGAGGCCTGAAGCATGAAGCTTCGTTGCGCCCGCAACAAAAAACAAAACGGGCTCGCCGAACAACAGCGAGCCCGTCTTCAGACAACGATCAGGTGACAGTCAGGCGACGATCATGCGAAGACTTCGCCCATCCATCGACCGCAACCGTCGATCAGAACGCGTGACGCATACCGACCGTGACCGCGACCTGCGTATCGGTCGACGACGGCGACAGCGTGTTGATCATCGCGTGCGAGAGCACCGAGCCTTGCGGCGCGCCGTGGACGTTCTGGTACACGCCTTCGAGGTAGAAGTCCGTGCGCTTGCTGATCGCGTAGTCCGTCTGGATCATGCCCGTGTTCCAGCCCGGGTTCGAGCCGTTGTACGCGCCGTGCGTGTACGTGTAGGCACCCGACACCGACCATGCCGGCGTGATCGCGTACTTCACGTTCGCTTCGAAGTTGTCCAGACGCAGCGAGCCCGCGAGCGAGCCTGCCGAGTCGTCGCCGCTGCCCAGGTACGTGCCCGTGCCGAACGAGAACACGCCCGAAGCGTTGTCGATCTGCGAGTGGCTCCACAGCAGGCCGGCGGTGACCGGGCCGTAGGTGTAGTTGCCGCCCAGCGACCAGATGCGCTGACGCTGCGCGACGAAGTTCGCGCTGGTGTCGCCGGTCGTGACCGCGCCGCTGCCGCTGCCCGCGTCGTTCAGTTGCAGGTAGCCGGCCGCGAGGTTGATCGGGCCTTGTGCATACGACACCGCGAAGCCGTACGAGCGGTTGTTCGCGAAGTTACCCGCCTGGTTGCTGAACGAGTACATCGTTTCGAACGTCACGCCGTACCACGTCGGGCTTGCGTACTTGACCGAATTGTTGATGACGACCGAATTCGCCGCGAGGTTGTCGTTCTCGAACGGATGCGCCGCGAGGCTGCCGCCCCACGTATTGAACGACGCCGAGATCGGGCCGACGAGATCGTTCATCACGTCGAACTGGCGGCCGAACGTGACCGTGCCGTATTGATCCGTCTGCAGACCGACCCACGCCTGCGAGCCAAACATGTCGCCCGAGAAGGCCTGTGCGCCGTTGTTGAGAATGAAGCCCTGCTCAAGCTTGAAGATCGCCTTCAGGCCGCCGCCGAGGTCTTCCGTGCCCTTGAGGCCGAACACCGTGTTCTGCGTGGAGCTGCTATTCAGTTGCCAGTTGCTGTGGCCCATCTGGTTGTTCGTGTAGACGAGACCGGTATCGATGAGGCCGTACAGCGTCACGCTGCTCTGCGCGTGAGCGGAAACTGCGAACGCGCCAGTGAGTGCGAGGGCGATTAGCGATTTTTTCATGTTTTATGGCTCCGAGTTTGGGCGTTAATTCATTGAATCGAATACGCTTTCCACGTGACACGTGCCGCTGCGCGCACGCCATTCGCAGATCCATGCGAATGGCGCGTAAAGCACGTCAATTGCGCAACGCCCCGATAATGACGAGCGATTATTGCGGACAATGCAATGCCCGCCTGCGCTTGCATTCACTGACAAGGCTGGCTCGCAGGCAAATACGCTCGTGACGTCGCGCCGCGTGGAAGAAAATACGATCACGCGCATCATAAGGCTTCGAAAATAAAAATTGCGTTGAAATTGAACCGGCGTTGCGCCAAAAGAACACCTCGCGATCCATGCTGGAAATCAAGGTGTAAATGAAGGTGCACGAGATCGCGCGTGCAGCGCTTATGCAGTGCAATGCCGCCCCAAAAGCGCGCATGAAACACAATAAATCGGCGAATAAGACGGCTTCGTAAAGAAAATGAAATGTTTTAATGAAAGCCATCGATTTCGCATCGATTTGAATGGTTGTGAACATCGCAAATGCGCGATGGAAATTCGCGGGGATTTCGAATGACGAATGCCGCCACATATTGAAGCTAGAATGCGCGGTATCGGTATCGGTATCGGCAAGAACGACAAGACAATCGACAATCGGGCCGCCAGGCTCAGGGAGACACGCCATGACCTTCGATGCTTCGCAAACTGCAGCCGTCACGTATCGCAACGGCATCGTCGAGAGCACGCATCGCGCCCATATCGCCGTCGCGAACGCAGGCGGCAAGATGCTGCACGCATTCAACGACCCGCATCGGCTCACGCTCGTGCGCTCGGCCGCCAAGCCCGCGCAGGCGCTGGCCATCATCGCGACCGGCGCGCTTGAGCGCTTCGGCTTCGACGACGGCGACCTCGCGCTCATGTGCGGCTCGAACAGCAGCGAGCCGCGTCATATCGAGCGCGCGCGCAGCATGCTTGCAAAAGTTGGCGTGGACGAATCGGCGATGCGTTGCGGCGGCCACGCGCCCCTCTCGGATGCGGTCTGGCGCGACTGGATCAAGCGCGGCTTCGAGCCCACGCCCGCGTGCAGCAACTGCTCGGGCAAGCACGTAGGCATGCTGGCGGCAGCGCGCGCGATGGGTGCGCCCATCGACGACTACCATGCAGCCGGCCATCCCCTGCAACTGCGCGTGAAGCACACCGTCGCCGAAGTCTGCGACCTGCCCGACGATGGCGTGCAATGGGGCATCGACGGCTGCAACCTGCCGACACCGGCCTTCCCGCTCGATCGGCTCGCGCGTCTTTACGCAAAGCTCGCACAGGCGGCGGACGGCGACGCAAAGGACGCGCGCGGTGAAGCACTCGCGCATATCTATCGCGCGATGACCACGCATCCGGAACTGGTCGCGGGCGAGCAGCGCTTCTGCACGACGCTGATGCGTGCGTTTGGCGGCGCGCTGGTCGGCAAGGTGGGCGCGGACGGCAGCTATGCGATTGGCGTGCGCAAGAGCGCGCTGAAGAACGCCGACGAAGCCATCGGCATCGCCGTGAAAGTGGAAGACGGAAACCTGACCGCGCTCTATGCGATCGTCGCGGCGGTGCTGCAGCAACTGGACATTGGCACGCCGGAACAACGGGCCGCACTGCGCGCGTTCGACAGGCCGCCCATCCGCAACACGATGGGCGTCGAAACCGGCTATCTGGAAGTGCGCGGCGATCTGCTGAGGGCATGATCGCCGCGCATTGAGCAACTCAAGCAACGCGAAGCGCCGCGTTACAGCACCGCCACCACCTTCACGTCGCTGCGATCCGCCGACGCCACGACCTTGCCGTCCACGCGGCGGAACGTGAGCGTCACCGACGCATTGCCCACGCGCAGATGCCCCACTTCGAGCCAGTCGATGCCTTCGGGCAGCATCGGCTGCTCGACGCGCACCTCGTGGCGCGCGGCGTCGATGCTCACGCCCAGGCACGCCTCCAGCATCATGAACGGCGAGCCCGCCGCCCACGCCTGCGGAAGACACGCGACCGGATACGCCGTCGGCGGCTCGCCACGGCGTCGCGGGAAGCCGCAGAACAGCTCCGGCAAGCGCATATCGAACGTCACCGCAGCTTCGAACAGGGCCTGCAGCAGCCGCACGGCCGCTTCCTTGCGTCCATAGCGCGCAAGACCGCGCGCGCACAACGCGTTGTCATGCGGCCAGACCGAGCCGTTGTGATACGCCATCGGATTGAAGCGCGCCTGGCCCGCCGCGAGCGTACGCACGCCCCAGCCCGTATGGAACAGCGCCGATTCAAGAATCCCCGCCACCGCGCGCCCGCGCTCGTAATCGGGCAGCCCGAAGGCGAGCAGGTGCCCCGCGTTCGACGCGAGCACGCGGCAGAGTTCGCCATGACCGTCGAGCGCAATGCCGTAGAACTCCGACTCCGGCATCCAGAAGCGATCCTCCACGCAACGGCGGATTTTCGCGGCGCGGCCCGCGTAACGCGCGGCTTCTTCGACGAGACCGCGATGCGTGGCGAACTTCGACATCGTTTCGAAGGCCGCGCTCGCGTAGGCCTGCACTTCGACCAGCGCGATCGGGCCATCGGGAAAGCGACCGTCGGCATGGAACACGGAATCGTGACTGTCTTTCCAGCCTTGATTCGCAAGGCCGCCTTCCGACTCGCGCCGATAATCGAGCAGGCCGAGTTTGTTGCGGTCGCAAACACCTGCGACCCACGCGGCCGCGCGTTCGAGCGCGGGCCAGAGTTCGTCGATCAGCGTCATGTCGCCGGTGCGCTCGGCGTAAGCGCCCGCCAGCACCACGAATAGCGGCGTGGAATCCACCCCGCCGTAGTAGAGCGCGAACGGCACTTCGCCGGTGGCGGCCATTTCGCTCTTGCGCATCTCGTGCATGATCTTGCCGACCGCCGCATCGCGGAACGCCGAATCCTCGCGCGCCTGATGCGCCGCGAGAAAGCGCAGCACGCCGCGTGCGAGCGCCGGTTGCAGCCAGAGCGTCTGCAACGAAGTGATGATCGCGTCGCGGCCAAACGGCGTGGAGAACCACGGAATGCCCGCATACGGATACGGGCCGGTCGGCAGGTCGGTGGTCAGGAGGCCGAGATCGGCAATCGAGCGGTTGATCCACGAATTGAAGAGCGGATTGCTCGAGCGCACGCGTGCGGTCTGGCGGCGGCGCTCGCGCATCACAATGTGCGCATCGACCAGCGCGGCGCGCACGGCTGCACGACCCACGCTCTGGCCGTTCGAATCGGCGAGGCAATGGCGCGGCTTGATGATGCCCGCGCTCGGCGCATCGGGCGCGACGCCTTCGAGCGCCTCGACCTCGATTGCCACGGTCAGGTAGAGCGACACGCACGCCTGCGCGGGCAATTCGACGGAAAAGTCCGCGCGATCCGCGAGCAGCTTGTCCGGCTTCGGCGAGAACTCGATGCGCACGCGCCGCGCGACCTTGTCCAGACCGATGTATTCGAGCCGCACCGCATTGCCTTCGATGCGCGGGGGCTTGAGTTCGCCGCGCACCGCGCGCTTGAGGCCACGCACTTCGAACATGTCGCGGAAGTCGCTGGCGAACGACACCGAAAGCGGCACCACGGCGTCCTGCGTGCCGTAATTGGTGAGCTCGATGGCTTCGGTCATCATCGTGCCCGAGAGCACGCGCTCGCGTTCGACGTGAATGACGCCTTCGGGCGTGCTCGTGCCACCCAGCGGCGGCAACGGGCGATTGGTGAGGTGGGCCGTGAAGGCCGTGTTGTCGCTGCTCACGCTGCCCGAGAGCAGCGAAGGCACGCGCCCGCCGAACGTGAGGCGCAACGACGACAGCACGCGCGTATCGTTGACGAACAGGCCGTCGTCGATACCGGTGATGTCGCCTAGCGGGTCGTTGACGATGAAGGTGTCGCCCGACTTCAGCACGTGCTGGTCGGCGCTGGCGACTTCGGGGGTTTCCGGCGCGATGAAAGCGCCATCGGGAGATGAGTCGGGATGATCGACGCCGCTGGAACGCGTGACGCCGCCGAGTGTTTCAGGATCCTGCATTGAATGCCTCCTCTCTAACGCTCAACCATTGCCTGATCGGTACATCTTGGTGCCTCGTCCGGACGATTGTAGTGGCTATGCAGCGGTTCGCGCGAATCCCTGCCAGGCATCGCCCGACTCAGTGGAAAAATGCCCCGGAAAAAATGACGGGCGCCGGCACGGTAAAACGTGCGGGCGCCCGTCGATCGCTGCGCGCAGGCTCGTGGCTCGCGCGCGCTCGTCACAACGTTATGCGTCGATGCGTGGCATGGCGATCATGATTGCGCGTGAGCGAATCGGTTGGATTTAGCGTTGCTAGCGTTGCTTTAGCGTTGCGCGATCGGCTTGGCTTCACGCGGCGTGTTGCCGATGAAGAGCTGACGCGGACGGCCGATCTTCTGTTCCGGATCGCCGATCATTTCGTTCCATTGCGCGATCCAGCCCACCGTGCGCGCCATCGCGAAAATGCAGGTGAACATGGCCGTGGGAATGCCCAGCGCGCGCTGCACGATGCCCGAGTAGAAGTCGACGTTCGGGTACAGCTTGCGCGACACGAAGTATTCGTCTTCCAGCGCGATCTTTTCCAGCGCCATCGCGAGCTTGAACAGCGGGTCGTCGTGCAGGCCCAGTTCGTTGAGCACTTCGTGGCACGTTTCGCGCATCAGCTTGGCGCGCGGATCGTAGTTCTTGTACACGCGGTGACCGAAGCCCATCAGCTTCACGCCCGAGTTCTTGTCCTTCACCTGCTCGATGAACTTCGGAATGTTGTCGACCGAGCCGATTTCTTCGAGCATGTTCAGCGCGGCTTCGTTCGCGCCGCCGTGCGCCGGGCCCCACAGACAGGCGATACCAGCTGCGATGCACGCAAACGGGTTCGCACCCGACGAACCCGCCAGACGCACCGTCGAGGTCGAAGCGTTCTGCTCGTGATCGGCGTGCAGGATCAGGATACGGTCGAGCGCGCGCACCAGCACGTCGTTGACCTTGTACTCCTCGGCCGGGTTCGAGAACATCATCTGCATGAAGTTCGCGCTGTACGACAGGTCGTTGCGCGGGTACACGAACGGCTGGCCAACCGTGTACTTGTAGGCCATCGCCACCAGCGTCGGCAGCTTCGCGATCATGCGCACGGCCGAGACTTCGCGATGCTGCGGATCGTTGATGTCGAGCGAGTCGTGATAGAACGCCGACAGCGCGCCGACTGCGGCGACCAGAATCGCCATCGGGTGCGCGTCGCGGCGAAAACCGCGGAAGAAGAAGTGCATCTGCTCGTGAACCATCGTGTGGTTCGTGACGGTCGCAACGAACTCGTCCTTCTGCTTTTGCGTCGGCAGTTCGCCCTTCAGGAGCAGGTAGCAGCTTTCGAGGAAGTCGGCGTTTTGCGCGAGGTTGTCGATCGGGTAGCCGCGATAGAGCAGCTCGCCCTTGTCGCCGTCGATATAGGTGATCGCCGAGTTGCACGCCGCCGTGGACATGAAGCCCGGATCGTACGTGAACATGCCGGTCTGGCCGTACAGCTTGCGAATGTCGATCACGTCCGGGCCTTGCGTGCCCTTGTAGACCGGCAGCTGGACGCCTTCAGCGTGGCCGGGGATCGTGAGTGTGGCGTGGGTCTTCGAGTCGATCATTTCCTGTCCTTGCATTCAATTGCACTTAAGTGGCACTCAAGTGGCACTCAAGCACCGTTACTTCGCAAGACGCAGCGCTGCACGGTGCCTTTCCGGTGCGGCTTCACTGCGACCACTTGCCGCATTTTACGCCGCGCCGCACCATCGATTGATAGCGAGACCAGCAACAATGCCTCTTCGGATCAACAACATTGAATGCTTGCAGCTTCCTTAATCCCGATTTGTGCAACAATATTTTGCCAGTGCAGCGCAACATCGACGCTCCGTATCTGCGATACTGCGTCACATGTCATTGACTTCCCCTGTCAGGCATGCATCTTTGGCCCGCCTTCCTTTTGGCGGGCCTTTTTTACTTAGGCCACACGCGCTGTACGCAAAACGTAAGGAAAGAACAGATGAACATTTCGATCGACACCCTGTTCGCTGAAGACGAACTTGCAGAGGGCGCCGTCGTTACGGCTCTCAATCACCAGGACATCGTCGTCGCGCTGTCGGCGGCTCTCGCCTCGGAACGCGTGGCGGTGCTCCACATGCTTTACCCGCGCACCGACGCGCGCACGCACCGCAGCCTCGACCAGCTCGTCCATGCGCTCAACGGTCACGGCCTGCACCAGGTCGCCCGCCTCGTCTCGCAGGAAGCGCATTACCTCGTGTTCAAGGATCCGGTGAAGGCATGGAAGGCCTTCCACGAAATCCGCAACGACTCGCTCGCGATTGGCGTGCACCTGTACTACGCGGGTCTCGTTGGCGAAGCCGCCGAGAACAAGCTCGACGCGCACGCACACGGCCGCGACTAAGCCCGGCCTGGCGCGGCAAGGCGATCCAGCATCGCCTGACCTGTTGCCGTGTTGCCCGGTTGAGCGCACCTTGCGCCAGCCGGGCGACTTGCCTGCCCTTCGGCTTTTCAATATTTCCCGCAATTTGTGCGGCTTTTTTTGCGCGCAGATTAATTCGGAATGCTACGCATTGACAGGCAGATGAAAACGGCCGCATGACGCGGCCGCTAGCCAACTGCCATCAAAGGCTGATTGACGCCTCAGCGTCCGTGGCCGCTCGCGAAATGATCGATCAGATCGTTGAACGCACCAGGCCGCGCGAGATTCATGCCGTGCGAAGCGCCCTCCACCGTCGCGCGGCGCGCGTCGGGCATCCACTCTTCCAGTGCCGCAGCGGCGCGCTGGAACATCACCGGGCTCAGCTCGCCGTCGATCAGCAGCACGGGGCACGTCACCTCAGCGGCTTCCTCGCGCGTGTACGGCGCGAGCGGGTCGAGGAACTGCGGCCCCAGCGTGTGCGCATTGTCGATCGCCATCTGGCGGAACGAACGCGTGCTCTTGGCCCAGAAACCGGGACGGCTCACCGAATCGACGAACAGCTCCAGCCCCCCATTCACGTCGCCCGCTTCGATCAGTTGCACGGCGCGGGCGCGCAGCGCGTTGACCGTCTCGGGCAGCTTGGCGAGGCTCTGGCCGGGCTGCTGCACCGGGCCGCCCGGATCGGCGAGCGTGAGCGACTGCAGGTGCTGCGGATAGCGGCGCGCGAAGTGATACGCGACCGAGCCGCCGCGCGAGTGGCCGATCACGTGCGCCGGCCCCGCGCCAAAGGCGTCGATGAACTGCGCGATCTCGTCGGCGTGACGGCTCCAGCTGAAGGGCTCGCTGGCTGCGCCGCCGGGCGCGGGCCAGTAATGCGTAAGGCTCACGGAGACGCAACGATAGTGCTCGCCCAGGCCCGCGAGCTGCGGCTGCCAGTAGCGATAATCGCAAAGCGACCCGTGGATAAACAGGAGCAATTCGCCCTTGCCGGTTTCGACATATGGCATGGGCTGCCCGCCGGGCAGTTCGACGAACGACCCGGGAGCGGGAAATACGGCTTGATTCACGGCTGGATGATGACTGACGAAAGCTGACGAAGGAACGGCGCTGGCGTCCACACTGCAACGCTGCGTCGCCCGACGTAATTCAGGGTAACAAGAAAAGCGAAAGGCGCGTATTGTCGCACGAGCGCGCCCGCCTCGCCGGGCCTGACTTTCGGCGGCGGCTTTCAGCGGGTTTCAGGTCGGCTTCAAGCCAACTTCAAACCAACTTCAAGCCAACTTCGGGCGGACTTCGGGCCGGTTCGGCTGCGTTTCGAAACGCGCTTAGTCGTAAGCGCTGAACGCCGGCTGATCGGCCAGCACGGCGCCCGCAGCGGCTGCCCCCGCACCGCGCACGGCGCAGGTCAGCGGCGCGTCGGCCACGCGCACGGGCACGCCCAGTTCGGCGGCGAAGCACTGGTCGAGGCGGCCCAGCAGCGCGCCGCCGCCGGTCAGCACGATGCCGCTATCGGCGATATCGGTCACGAGTTCCGGCGGCGCGCTCTCGAATACCCGGCGCACCATGCCGATCACCTGGCGCAGCGGAAACGCCAGCGCGTCGGCGATGTCCTCGCTGGTGATTTCGACCGTGCGCGGCAGGCCGTCTTCGACGCTGCGACCCGTCGCGCGCATGCGCTCGATGGGTTCGCCGTGCAACGCGCTGCCGATGGTCATTTTCAGGTGCTCGGCGGTCTGCTCGCCCAGGATCACGCCGTAGAGATTGCGCACGTGCTCGATGATGGCGCGGTCGAACTGGTCGCCGCCCACACGCAGCGAGCCGCTGCGCGCCACGCTGCCCAGCGCGATCACGCCGACTTCGGTGGTGCCGCCGCCGATGTCGACGACCATCGAACCGGTCGGCGCGCCCACAGGCAGACCCGCGCCCAGCGCGGACGCCAGCGATTCGTCGATCAGGTTCACGGTGGCCGCGCCCGAGGCGAAGGCCGCCTCGCGAACCGCGCGGCGCTCCACGCGCGTGGCGTCGCCGGGCACGCAAACCGTGAACGCCGAGCGGCGGCTCAGCAGGCGGCGCGGCCGCGCCATCGCAACGAAGCGGCGCATCATGTGCTCGGCCGCGAAAAAGTCGGCGATCACGCCGTGCGAGAGCGGCTTCACCGTTTCCAGGTTTTGCGGCGCGCGCCCGACCAGCGCCTTCGCCTGCGCGCCGACAGCGGCGACGCTCGCGTCAGCGGCCTTGCCTTTGCCCTTGAAGCCGTGGCGCTCGAAGCAGACGACCGATGGCTCGTCGAGCACGATGCCCCGATCCGCCGTGTAGATCAGCGTGTTGGCCGTGCCGAGGTCGACCGCCACCGAGTTGCGCTCGGCATGGCGGGACAGTGTGTGCAGAAGTGAAGATTGCCGCGTGGCTCGGGCCATGTCGTCGTTGTGTATGAGGAGCGCGCGCGCCGGCGGCACGCTCCCGGAATTCGAACCCGGCGCTTCGTCGTCAATGCAATCGTCTGAATAAACCGTAACGATAGAAAACAATCAGCTGAACTATCCAATCCCCGATTGGATCATTCTCCTGACGATTGGCATGAGATGCGATGCGCCGGTTGCATGTGCCTTGACGGCCCACTGGCAGTGTTTACGGCACAAGCCGGGCGAGACTTTAACCGCGCCAGAAATAACCGGGCAGCTTAAACGCGAAATGTGGAAAAAATGCGTCAGGGCATGCTGGCTTGAGCCCCGAGCGGATTGACAAGGCGCGGCAGGCGCCGCGCCCCATGTGACTTTCTGGCCTGCCAGAACGTGATTAACCCAGCACCCGCACCAACGCATCCCGGCCGAGCATCGCGCCTTGCGCCGTGATCGTGTGACCGACGCCCGGCAGCGCATAAGCGGCCACCGCATACCCTGCATCGCTGAACGCCGTCGCAGCGCGTTCGAGTTCCTGCACGGGAATCACGTTGTCGTCCTCGCCATGCACGAGCGTGAGCGGCGTACGGTTTTGCGCAGTGACGGGCGCGGAGAGACGTCCGGCGTAAGCGACCACGCCTGCAAACCCGGCAGCCTGCGTCGCCACCAGATAGAGCGACATGATCGAGCCTTGCGAGAAACCGACCAGTGCCAGTTTGTCGGCGCCAAGGCCCCAGTGCGCGAGTTCATCGGCGAGACGTTTTTGCAGGATCGGTGCGGCGGCGGCCACGCGCGCGCCGCGATTCGCTTCGTTGACGTCGCGCAGGCTGAACCACTGACGCCCGCCAAAGCCACCGTCGAACGGCTCGCTGCCGTCGAGCGACGCAAACGCGACGCCGGGCAGCGCGTCGCGCCACGCGTCGGCGAGCGGCACCAGGTCGCGTGCGTTGCTGCCCACGCCGTGCAGCAGCACGACCAGCGCGCGCGGCGCGCCTTCAGCCGGCGCGAGGCGCCAGCCACCATCGAATTGTTCCCAGCTCATTCTGGAGATCCCCTGTGGGCGTGTTTCTGACAAATGCGGATCAGGCTCGCGGAGGTGTCGAACGATCGGATGGCCCAGGGATGGCCCAACAATGGCTCAACAACAGGCATCGCGCTTGCGTCCCCCGCGCCAGCCGCAAGGATACGCCGGGCTTGCAGAACGCGTCGGCGCGATTGCCAGACGAAAGGAAACGGTAAGCACAAGGTACGGACACACGTGCGGCGCGCTAGCCGCGGTGAAGTCCCTTCCCGGCGTGGGGATGCTTGCACGCCTTCGATGGCCATTTGCGAATGCGGTTATCCTTGCCGCAAATCGGCCCCGCTGCGCGCGGGCCTCGCGGGCCCTTTCCCGCCTTGCAGCACCGAACAGCACCGATTCACGCGGAGACAAAGCTTGAACCAGCCTGCCGCCCCGGCCACACCGCCTGCACCGCCCTCGCCCCCCGCGCCACCTGCTCCACCGCCGCCGCTCGAAGGCGGCCGGCTGATCCTCGCGACCATCGCGGTGGCGCTCGCGACCTTCATGAACGTGCTGGACACCTCGATCGCCAACGTCGCCATCCCGACGATCTCGGGCGACCTGGGCGTGTCCGTCGACGAAGGCACCTGGGTCATCACCGTGTTCGCCGCCGCCAATGCCGTGTCGATCCCGCTGACCGGCTGGCTCACGCAGCGCTTCGGCCAGGTGCGCCTGTTCGTGGCGTCGATCCTGTCGTTCGTGCTCGCGTCGTGGCTTTGCGGCATCGCGCCGAGCCTGCCGTTCCTGCTGGTCGCCCGGGTGTTGCAGGGCGCGGTCGCGGGCCCGCTGATTCCGCTTTCGCAGGCCATCCTGCTGGGCTCCTGGCCCAAGGACAAATCGTCGACGGCGCTCGCGTTCTGGGCCATGACGACGACGGTCGGCCCGATCGCGGGCCCAGCGCTGGGCGGCTGGATCACGGACAGCTACAACTGGTCGTGGATCTTCTACATCAACATCCCGGTGGGCCTGTTCGCGGGCTTCATCACGTGGAACATCTACCGCAACCGCGAATCGCCGACGCGCAAGCCGCCCATCGACATCGTCGGCCTGGGCCTGCTGATCGCGTGGGTCGCGTCGTTGCAGATCCTGCTCGACAAGGGCAAGGATCTCGACTGGTTCAACTCGCCTGTGATCGTCGGGCTGGGCGTGATCGCGCTCATCAGCTTCGCGTTCTTCCTGGTCTGGGAGCTGACCGAGCAGCATCCCATCGTCGACCTGCGGCTATTCGGCCAGCGCAATTTCCTGGGCGGAACGATTGCGATTTCGGTGGCGTATGGCGTGTTCTTCGGCAATCTCGTGTTGTTGCCGCAGTGGATGCAGGAGTACCTGAACTATCGCTCGGTTGACGCTGGGCTCGTGACCGCGCCGCTCGGCGTGTTCGCCGTGATTCTCGCGCCGGTCGTGGGCCGTATCCTGCCGCGCTCGGATGCGCGCATCATTGCGACCTGCGCGTTCGTGCTGTTCGCCGTGGTGTTCTTCATGCGCTCGAACTACGTCATCGAAATCGACACGTTCCATCTCGTGCTGCCCACCCTGCTGCAAGGCATTCCGATGGCGCTGTTCTTCGTGCCGCTCACCGCGATCATTCTCGCGGGGCAGCCGCCCGGCCGGATTCCGGCGGCGGCGGGCCTGTCGAACTTCGTGCGCGTGTTCTGCGGCGCGGTCGGCACGTCGATTTCGACCAATGCGTGGAACAACCGCACCGTGCTGCATCATGAACGGCTCACGGAACAGGCGTCGATCGACAATCCCGTGTTTCGCCAGTCGATCGAGAATACGCAGGCGCTGCTGCACATCAGCGAGCCTTCGGCGCGCGCGCTCTTCGATTTCCAGTTGACGACCCAGGCTGCCATGATGGGCCTGAACGATATTTTCTATATCTCGGCGATCATCTTTCTCGCCATCATTCCGCTCATCTGGATCACGAAATCGACGCGCGGCGGCGGTGGTGGCGGCGCGGCGGGCGCGCACTAGTCGCCGCTTCCCCGCACTCAGCCGAAGCGCTGCGCCGAATAAGGCCTGGGATCGGCAAAAGGCGTCTCGCCGACGATCATTTCGGCGACGAGACGCCCCGTCACCGGCCCGAGCGTGAGCCCATGATGGTTATGGCCGAACGCGAACCACAGCCCCGCATGGCGCGGCGCGGGGCCGAGCACCGGGCGCATGTCCGGCGTGCAGGGGCGCATGCCCATCCAGGGCGTGGCGTCGAGCCGCTCGCCCAGCCCGAATACGGGCCGTGCGGCGCGCTCGGCGGCATCGAGCTGAGCGTAGCTGGGCGGACGTTCGCGCGTTGCCAGTTCGACCCCGGTCGTCAGGCGCAGGCCGCGCTTCATCGGCGCAACCACATAGCCGCCTTCGATATCCACCACTGGCCGCAGCAACGGCACACCCGCGGCGCTCGCGTAGTGCATGTGATAGCCGCGCTTGACCATGAGCGGCACGCGGTAGCCGAGCGCCGACGTCACCTGATCCGACCACGGCCCCATCGCAATCACGGCGAGTTCGGCACCCAGCGGGCCGTCGTCGGTCTGCACCTGCCAGCCGCTTCCTTGCGCGCGCAACGTTCGCGCGTCACCCGTGGCGAAGCGGCCGCCTTCGCGCAGGAACAGCTCGGCATAGCCCTTCACGAGTGCGCCAGGATCGGCCACGCTCGCCGGGTCGATCCAGTGGATCGCACCTGCGTAGCCGTCGCCTAGCGAGGCTTCGGCAGCGCGCAGCCCTGCAGCGTCGAAACTCTCCGTGCGCAGTCCATGCTCTGCCGCCAGATGCTGCGCCGCTTCACGCTCGCGCTCGAACGCCTCGGGCGAGCGATACGCTTCCAGCCAGCCGATTGGCCGCACCAGTTCGCGCAGATCCGTACGCGCGACGAGCGCTTCGTGCTCCGCGACGCAACGCGAAATCAGCGGCAGCAGGTCGCGCGCCGCGCCCGCCAGCCGCTGCGGCGACGACTCGCGCCAGTAGGTGGCGAGCCAGCGCGCGTAGGACGGCAGCGAACGCACGTCGTAGCGCAACATCGTCGAATCGTTGCGCGCGAGCCGCAGCAGCGTGCGCCAGTCGCGCGGAAACCCGTACGGCACCACCGACGACGCCTCGATCAGCCCGGCATTGCCATAGCTGGTTTCCTCGCCGGGCGCGCGCCGGTCAACGAGCGTGACGCGCACGCCGCGCGCCTGCAGGTGCAGCGCGACACTCACACCGACAATGCCCGCGCCGAGCACGATCGCGTCCTTGCTCATGCCATTCCTCTGGAGTCCGTACCGGTTTTTATCAATGCGCGACGATGTCGCGGCCGAAATACTTCATCGACAGCTTCGTGAGCGTGCCGTCCTTGCGCAGCGAATCAAGCGCCGCGTCCACTTTGGCCTTGAGCGCCGTGTCGTTCTTGCGCAGACCGAAGCCCGTGCCCTCGCCCAGCGTGGCCGGATCCTTGAGCGGCGCGCCCGCGAAATCATAGTCCTTGCCCTGCGGCTTCGAGAGGAAACCATCGGTGGCAGTCTGCACTTCCTGCACCGCGCCGTCCAGACGACCCGAGGCGAGGTCAACGAAAATCTGATCCTGGCTCTCGTACGTGACGACCGATACACCCGCCGGCGCCCAGTGCTTGCGCACGTAGTCCTCCTGCGTGGTGCCCTGCTGCACGCCGATCTGCTTGCCCTTGAGGCTCGCGGGCGTGGGCTGCAGGCCCGAGCCGCGTTTCGCGACCATCTGGATCGGCATGACGTACACCGCCGGGGTGAAGTCGATCTGCTGACGGCGCTTGTCCGTAATGTTCATCGCCGAGTCGATGACGTCGAACTTGCGTGCTTCGAGCGCGGCGATCAGGCCGTCAAAGCTGTTCTCGACCCACACGCACTTGACCTGCATGCGCTGGCACACGGCATTGCCGATGTCGATATCGAAGCCCTGCAACTGGCCCGACGGCGCCTTGCTCTCGAACGGCGGGTACGACGCTTCCAGGCCGAAGCGCAGCGTCTGCGGATCCTGCGCGTGCGCCGCCCCCGCCGTCATGCCGAGCCCCGCGCCCAGCAAGGCGGCCAGTCCCGCGAGCCGCGCCTTGTGCGCGTAGCGAATCATCTTCGTGTTCATCGTCGTCACCATAGTCGTAATGAGGTCGGGCGGACGGCGCGCCGGGAAGACGCCGCGTCCACAGGGCAAATATAGACGAAAAATAAAAATAAAGTCTAGAATGGACAAAAAAGTCCACATCGATGCGCACCGGGTTCCGGCTGTGTTCCGGTCGGCTTCCGGGCTGAATGCCGACTGGCGCGTGCATCGACATCCATTGAAGGAGCCTCACCATGACCGCAACGACCACCGTTTCCCCGGCCGCACCGTTCATCGTCGATGCCGCGCAGGTACGCACCGCGCTGCCCGCGCTCGACGTGCGCGGCGCGCTCGCGCGCATGTTCGCCTCGCTTGGCCGCGACAACGCCGTGCAGCCGCCGCAGACCCTCGCCCTGTTCCCGCAGCAGGCTGGCGACTACATCACCTATCTGGGCGTGCTGGCCGAAGCGGGCGTGTTCGGCGCCAAGCTCTCGCCATATATCGCGGGCGTGAATGGCGCGAAGCCCATCATCACGGCGTGGACTGCGCTGATGTCGATGCACACCGGCCAGCCGCTGATGTGGTGCGACGCCGCGCTGCTCACGACCGAGCGCACCGCGGGCACCACCGCGCTGGCCGTCGACCAGCTCGCGCCGCGCGAAGCGCGCCGTCTGGCCGTGATCGGCGCGGGCGACGTGGCGCTCGCGCATATCCGCCATGCCGCGCCGCTGCGGGCGTGGGAAAGCATCCGCGTGTGGTCGCCGAAGCTCGCGGGCGACGCCGCGCGCGCCGCCAGTGTGCATGCCGCCGATGCGCGCGCGAGCGTCGCGACCTCGGCAGAAGACTGCGTGGCCGACGCCGACGTGGTCATGCTCTGCACCTCGTCGGGCAAGCCCGTGCTCGCGCTCGACACGCTGCGCAAGCCCGCGCTCATCACCTCGATCAGCACCAATGTCGCCCAGGCTCACGAGATCGATCCGGCCGCACTGCCCTCGCTCGACGTGTATTGCGACTACCGCCGCACCACGCCGCACAGCGCGGGCGAAATGACGATCGCCGCGCGCGAACATGACTGGTCGCCAGACGCGATCGTGGGCGACCTCGCCGAACTCGCCAACGACGCCTGCCCGCCCCCCGGCTACTCGCGGCACGTGTTCTTCCGCTCGATCGGTCTCGGGCTGGAGGACATGGCGGTGGCGTACGCGCTCTATCAACATCTGCACGAGCAGCGCGCGGCGCAATAAGGCGTGCGATAACACGTGCAAGATCGCGCGCAATAAGCAGTATCATCGACGTCCTCTTCGATGTGACACCCCACGGCCCCTGTCCGATGCAGAAAACGAAAACCGCCAGCAAGAAGGCCTCCTCGCCGCCCGCGTCGCGCACGCGGCTGCTCGAACGCTACGCGCACGTGGCGGACAGCATCACGACGCTGTTCTTCCCGTTCGCCGAAGTGGTGATCCACGATCTCGCAGACCAGACCGTGGCGTATCTGTCGAACAACCTCTCGAAGCGCGAGATCGGCGACGACTCCGCGCTGGAGGACGTCGAGGAAACCACGCGCAACAAGCTGCTCGGCCCCTACGAGAAAGTGAACTGGGACGGGCGGCGCATGCGCTGCGTGAGCACGGCGCTCTTCGACGACGAGGGCCGCGCCGCGGGCGTCATGTGCATCAACTTCAACATCGCCGCGTTCGACGACATGCAGGCCACGCTCGACCTGTTCCTGCGCGGCGCGGGCGTGATCGCACAACCCGAAGAGCTGTTCAAGGACGACTGGCAGGAGCGCATCAACACTTTCCTGCACGGCTGGCTGCGCGAGCGCCAGGTGGCGCTCAACTCGCTCACGCGCGAGCACCGGCGCGAGCTGGTCGAGGCGCTTTACGCCGAAGGTGCATTCAAGGGCAAGAGCTCGGCGAACTATGTGGCGAAGGTGCTGGGCATGGGCCGCGCGACCGTCTACAAGCATCTGCGCGAGATGAAGGGCGAGGTCGAATAGGCGACGTTGCGTCCTCGCGCCAGGCGGTCGCACGAACCGCACGAACGTCGCGCCACAGCTGGGGAATCGCTACAATCCCCGGACTTCGGCGCGCGCGTTGTCGTGCCGTCCTTTCTCGCGACGTCCATGAACTACACGCCCATCCTCGACGCGATCCATCGCGACCTGCAACCGCACATCGGCAAGGGCCGCGTCGCCGACTACATCCCCGAACTCGCGACCGTCGACGCCAACCATTTCGGCATGGCGATCGTCACCGTCGACGGTCAGGTCTATCGCACCGGCGACGCTGACGTGCGCTTCTCGATCCAGAGTATTTCCAAGCTGTTCGCCTGCACGCTGGCGTTCCAGCTGCTTGGCGACGCGCTTTGGGAACGCGTGGGACGCGAGCCGTCGGGCACGGCGTTCAACTCGCTCGTGCAACTCGAATTCGAAGGCGGCAAGCCGCGCAATCCCTTCATCAACGCGGGCGCGCTCGTGGTCACCGACGTGCTGTGCCGCCGCTTCGTGCAGGCTGAGACGGCACTGGTGGATTTCGTGCGGCGGCTCTCGGGCGAAGGCAGCATCGGCTACGACCTGAAGGTCGCGCAATCCGAGCTGGCGCACGCCGAGCGCAACCGCGCGATGGCGCATTTCATCGCCAGCTTCGGCAACCTGGAAATGGCCGCCGATGCGGTCATCGACGCGTATTGCCGTCAATGCGCGATCTCGATGAGCTGCGTGGAGCTCGCGCGCGCGGCGCTGTTCCTCGCGAACGGCGGCGTCTCGCCCGCCAATGGCGAGCAGGTGCTCGATGCCAGTTCGGCCAAACGGCTTTCGGCGCTCATGCTGACCTGCGGGACGTACGATGCGGCGGGCGATTTCGTTTATCGCGTGGGACTGCCCGCGAAGAGCGGCGTGGGCGGCGGAATCGTCGCGGTGCTGCCCGGCGAGTTCGCAGTGTGCGTATGGTCGCCGGGGCTCGACGCGAACGGGAATTCGCATGTGGGTTCGCTCGCGCTGGAGCAGTTGACGACGCGCACCGGACGGTCGATTTTTTGAAGGTTATTTTAAGGGTCGAGCGATGACGGTTCAGATTCGCAGTGAAGCGCCCGCCGATGTTCCGGCAATTCGCGCGCTGACCGAGGCGGCGTTTCTGCACGCGCCGCATACGAGCCATACGGAACAGTTCATCGTCGACGCGCTGCGGGCGGCGGGCGAGCTGACCGTGTCGCTGGTCGCCGTGGATCGCGGCGAGCTTGTGGGGCATGTGGCGCTTTCGCCGGTGACGCTTTCCGATGGCTCGCCGGGATGGTTCGGCCTGGGGCCGATTTCGGTCGCGCCCGCGCGGCAGCGCGAAGGGATCGGCGGCCAGTTGATCGAACATGCGCTCGACGTGCTGCGCGCTCGGCAGGCGGCGGGCTGTGTGCTGCTGGGCGACCCCGGTTACTACCAGCGCTTTGGTTTTACGCCCGAGCCGACGTTGGTGCTGCCCGGTGTGCCGGCAGAGTATTTCCAGGCCATCGTGCTGGATGGCCTCGTGCCGGCGGCGACGGCGACGGTGCGCTATAGCGACGCGTTCGAGGCGCGTGAGTAGTCCGCCAAATCGAGCACCATGTATTCCCGAGTGTGGCCTACGACTTCCTGGTGAAGCCTCGCAGTAAGGCCTTTCATGCAATTAGCATCATTAACGGGCTCTGACGGTCTTCGTTCTATATTCAAATTTCAAATGCGTGGGCAAGTCGCCCCATCGTTTTTCTGATATTCCGGGACTGCCAGGCAAGCCAATATAAGACCGAATCCTCCCCGCACAATTCGGCACCCGGTCTTTTGCGTGCCGGGATATATTTACCGACCTCACATAATTACCCTCTTTAAATCGGCATTTATTTCCAGAAAATCTGGAAAACAGCGAACCAGCTCGAATGCGAATTCTAAATATGCCCAATAAATTCTTGTGAAACTGTTTCCGTCACACGAATATTTTATAAAATCCTTCCACACTGGAAATACGACCTGGAAGGCAGAATTTAATGGCTGCACTAGACTTGACCGGCACGATTTCAAGCGACGTATCCCAAAGCGACCGCTTGCTCAAACTTGATACGCCTTTAGGCTCGAGCACACTGGTGCCTCAACGCGCCATCGGGCGCTCGCGCCTCGGGCGTCATTTCGAGTTCGTCGTGGACGCCGTGTCGACCACCGGCAACATCGAACTGAAGTCGCTAATCGCGCAGCCGGCAACGTTGTGGATTCAGCAAGCCGACAAATCCTATCAGCCACACAACGGCTACGTGCATACCGCGCGCCGGCTCGGCTCGAATAGCGGGCTGACGAGCTATCAGCTCGGTTTCGCTTCGTGGATGCACTTCCTGAAGTTCCGCCGGGACCAGCGTATCTGGCAAGACAAAACCGTCGACGAGATCGTCGCGGACGTCTTCAATATGCATCCGCAGTCCCAAGGCCTGTTTCAGTTTGCGCTGAGCAGTCCACTGCCCTCCCGCTCCTATTGCCGACAAGACGAAAGCGACTGGAATTTCGTGCACCGGCTGCTCGAAACCGAAGGCCTCTACGGCTTGTGGCGCCAGGCCGAGGACGGCCGCTCGCACACGCTCGTTATCACCGACCAGCTCACGACACTCGACGCACTCTCTCCGGAAACGGTGTCGTTCTATCGCGGCGGAACCGGCAGTGAAACCGACGCGCTCGTCCAATGGTCCGGCACGCGGACAATGCAGAGCGCCGTGCTGACCACGCGCACCTTCGACTACAAGTCGCCTTCGTCGGCCTACAACCCGAAGGGCACGACCGTCCCCACCATGCCGAACCAGGGCGCCCTTGCCGAGCAGACGGAAGTCTATGAATACACGGGCGCCTATACATACGGGCAGCAGGATCGCGGCGACCATCTTTCGCGTGTGCGCATGGAGGAATGGGAGTCGCGTGCCAAGCGCTTTTGGGGGATTGGCGGCGTGCGCGCGATCGACGCGGGCAAGCGCTTCATGCTCGAAGGCCACCCCGATCACGACGCCGACCCCGCCAGCCAGAGAGAGTTCGCGGCCATCGAAACGTCATGGGTGATTTCGAACAATATTCCCGTCGGCGCCCAGGGATCCGCGTTTCCGCACAGTCTCCAGGAGACGGTCGAGGCGGCGCAGGCGAGCCACGCAAGCGACGCGGCGTTCAATGTCACGCATGACGATGGCTCCGTAGGCTTCTACCTCGTAGAGATCGAAGCGCAGCGCACGAGCGTGCCGTATCGCAGCCCGCTCGAACATCGCAAGCCCGAAACTCATCTCGAATCGGCGGTCGTCGTCGGCCCGCAAGGCGAAGAGGTATACACGGACGAACTAAACCGTATCAAGGTGCAGTTCATCTGGGATCGCCTCAATGGCAACAACGAGCGCTCGTCGTGCTGGGTGCGCGTGGCGCAAGCGGACACAGGCAGCGGTTACGGCGGCGTGCACATGCCGCGCGTGGGCGAGGAGGTGCTCATCGACCACATCGGTGGCGACTGCGACCGGCCGGTGGTGACGTCACGGCTTTATAACGGTGCGGCGAAGCCACAGTGGCATTCGAACGGGCTGCTTTCGGGCTATCGCTCGAAGGAATATGGCGGCGGCAGCGGGTACAACCAGCTCGTCATGGACGACTCGACCGCACAGAACCGCGTCCAGCTCTATTCGAGCAGCTATGCGTCCCACCTGCACCTGGGTTATCTCGTCGATCAGTCGGCCAATACGCGCGGCGCGTTCCTCGGCAACGGCTTCGACCTCAAATCGGAGGCGTACGGCGCGGTGCGCGCGAGCCAGGGCCTGTTCATGACGACGCACCCCGCCTCCGCCACGCAGCCGCTCAACGTCACGCCCGCAGCCGAACAACTGGCCAGCGCGGAAAGCGTGGTCGAACTGGCGTCGCAGGCAAGCGTAGCGAACCAGGCAGAGAGTCTCGATGAGGGGCACGACGCGCTGAAGAAGTTCACCGATGCGACCCAATACAGCGTCCCCGGCGGAGCAGGCTCGGGCGGCCACACCGGTGGCGGCGGCACCGGCAACGCCAACGGATTTTCCACGCCCATCATGCTGCTCGCGAGCCCTGCCGGCGTGGGCGTTTCCACTCAGGATTCGGCGCAGTTGACCGCGAACCAGCAAGTCAACATCGTTAGCGGCAAGAACACGCACATCGCTGCCGGCAAGTCGCTCATCGCGAGCGTGACCGAAAAAATAAGCCTGTTCGTGCAAAACGCCGGCATGAAACTGTTCGCAGCCAAAGGCAAGGTCGAGATCCAGGCGCAGGGCGATGCCATGGCGCTCACCGCCCTCAACGACGTGACGGTGACAAGCACGAGCGGCAAGCTCGTGCTGTCCGCCGACAAGGAAATCTGGATCGGTGCGGGCGGGTCGTATATCCGCATCACGGCCGACATGATCGAAAACGGCACATCCGGCCAGATCCTCGAAAAATGCGCCTCCTGGGATAAGCCGGGCCCGGCGTCGATGCGACTGCCCGCCCAGGTGACGAACACGACGAAGGGCTGCTCGTGGAAAACAGCGACCGCTTCGGCGGACAGCGCCTCAAGCGTGATGCTGGAGTAAGACGATGGATTATCGACAGGATCAAGACGTCCAGCAGGACGGCACATCTGATGCGGCGGCTATGGACGCACAAGCACAAGCGCTGACCGATTCGCTCAAGCGATGGTTCGGCAACCACGCGAACATGCGCTGCTTCCTCGCCGTCGACCCGAGCCAGCGCGACTTGACGGCCGAACTCGCACAAAGCGATGCGTCTTTCGCGGCGCTGCCGCGCGCCGACGTCATCGTCGATCACGATGCGTTCGCGCCATCACATCGCCCCTATCTGGTCGAGCTGGATCTTTCGACGCCGACTGGCGCCAGCGCACTCGCGCACAGCGTGCAGGCGGCGTTCGACGACCGGCAGCCGGACTCGATGGCTTCGGGCCTCGGACAGCGGATCGGCGGCTGGCTCGCGAGCACGGCTTCGCTCGAAGAAGTCGCCTTGCACTGGTCGCGACTCGTGCTGCAGCGGGACGCCAGTGGCCGTGCCTGTGTGCTGCGGTTTTACGATCCGCGCGCGCTCGACCTGCTCTGGTCTGAGCTTTCGCCAGCGCAGCAGCAAGCGTTGCTAGGCCCAGCGCGGGCATGGCACACACTCGACGCAGGCGCCCGGCCCGTCGTGCGCGAGTGCGCACAGACGTCTTCCGCGCACTTCGCGCTGCGGCCGGAACAATGGAGCGTCATTCATCAGCACGGCCTCGTCAATCGCGCACTGGCTCTGCACGCGTATGAACACGGACGCCAACCCGGGCCAGCCGAAGTCGAAGCCGCGCTCGACGCTGCCGCTCGCGCCCAGCGCTACGGCCTGACCGACCGCGACGACCAGATTGCCTTTATCGGCCACGCGATCGCGTGGCACCCGCAGTTCGATCTGCATCCCAAGGTGCTACAGCTTCTAGGGCGCCGCGCCGCGGACGACTTCTACACCGCCACGATCAGCCAGCTTTCGGCGGACGAAGTCGACGAAATCCGCCAGGGAACATGGTACGAACGTCTGCGGCCATCGGCTTCCCGGTAATTCCACCGCATCCGCACGCAATCAAAACAACGACAACGTATGGCAACGAATACACAGACATGCGCGAACTGCGAAAAGAGCGGCTTGCCGATCTTGCCGGTTCGCTACACCGTGCTGCCGAAATATGTGAAGGCCGGACTCCCCGCCGGGATCAGCGGCGATCGCGTGACCTCCGTCGCTCTCGAAGCGCACCACTACGGCGTGCGCACACTGCGCGAGGGCTGGGTCTATCTTTTCTATGAAGTCGGCCCGCGCGGCAGCCGCTACTGGGAAGCCTACAAGGTCACCTCCGACGGCCGCCTATGGAAACAGGCGCTGCCGCTGACGCAGGTGCCCGTGACCGATCCCGCCTGCGCAGAATGCGCGATTGCCGTGCCGATGGATCTCATCGCCATCGAGCGTCCGGAGAAATGCACGGGCCGCGTGTTCATCGCTTTCTCGCAGCACACGTGGCATCGACAGATCTTCGATCTCTACGCCTCCGACGACGCATTGCGCGAGGCACGCATGCAGTACATCGAGCCGTCGAAATGGATCGGCGGTGCGCAGGACGCGCACAAGCATGCCGTGGTCGCCAGTGAACAGACGATCGACGCCGTGATCGAATACATGCCCGGTTTCGATCCCAGGTCGATGGCCCTCCCCGACGACAAGCAAGCCTTCAGCGACGCGACGGGCGCCTACAAGGACGACCTGCTGCAGCATGAAGTCACGCGCTACGCGCCGTTCATTCGCCAGGCGTCGCCCGCGTCCGCGAGCCAGGCGCTCGTCAGGCTGATGCAGCGCATTGGCGCGAAGAACGAAGACGGCGGCAGCGCGGATGCACATCATCCGCCGATGGTGCTCGCGCTTTGGGACACCATCGGCACAGTGCACGAACTGAACGGATTTCGATGCGATCCGGCATCGTGGCTCGACCGCTATGTCACGAAGGAGCGTACGCTCGAAGTCGGCGCGCTCAAGGACATCGACACCGCGCACGCCATCGTCCAGTCACGCACCGAGCAGGCGTTGAACAGCCAGGAAGCGATGGCGAAGCAGGCGCAGTCAATGACAGCGCTCGGCCAGCCGGGCGCGCAAGCCTCGCTCGCCACGCAACGCGCGAAGGCCCTCGCAGGCGCCGATCCGTCACGCACGTCGCAGATCAACGCGTACTACGACGACATGGACTGGATGGCCGCCAACGACATCCCCGGCAGCTATCAGACCCAGCTCGTGCAGATGGGACGTGTCTCGACGGCGGGAAGCGCGAGTTCCAGCGTGCCTTATACCGGTGTGTATCGCGATCAGGTCATGAGCCAGGCGCGTGCCTATGCGCAGGCGCGACCCGGTGCGCACGACCGCAATCTCACGAGCATGACGACCTACAACTGGTCGAAATACGAAGCGCGACTCAAGCGCCAGGACATCGAGAAGTTCCGCAAGTACTACGACGCGCTTCAATCGAAGGTGCACGACCTCCAGGAAGCGCGTACCAACGACGTCGGCAAATGGCTGGCATCGAAGCTGTTCCTCGACACGCTGGAGGACTATGCATCGAATGACCTGCACGACGCCATAGCCTTCGAGATCGTCGTCACCGACGCTCTCGCCGGCATCGGCTCGACGCCCAAGGGCAAGACGGTGCTCGACACCCTGGTCACACACTGGGATCCCGTGCAGCCCGCGAGTCTCATCTGGCGCGTGTTCGCGATGAACCAGAAGGACGCGCGCCAGGAAGTGGCTCAACTGCTGAAGACAGCGCTCGCGAAAAAAGAAACGCCGCTGGAAGCGGCGCAGGCGCAACCTGCAGGTGGGCATAGCGCTGGCGTGGACGCTGTGATTTCCGCAGCAGGGTCGCTCAAGACACTCAACGGGTACTACAAGAATCTCAGCAAGCTCGCGCTCGAAAGCGATCCCAAGAAAATCACGCCGCTGGGCGGGCTGCTCAAGCGACTCGAAGTCGATGCGTTCGGTTTGACGGTAGGCGATGCGATATATTCGAAATTCCGCGTTGCCAGCCTGGGCGACTTCGTCGGCGAAAAGATCATTCAGTCGCTGATGCTGCAACGCGCGGGCATCTCCTATGCGGATGCCATGACGCTCGTGCGCAAGCAGGCCGATGTCGAAAAAGTGAGCCGCGCGGAGACCATCGAACGTCTGCTGAAGACTCGCTCGCTGCTGCGTTCACCCGCTCCCCCGAACGCGTCGAAAGCCACGCAGGCGCTGTACGATGTCTGGAACAGCATGAAATCCACCGACGAAGGCATCAAAGCGCTGCGCTCGAGCCGGATCGCCGTGGTAGCGGCGCTGCTGGAGGCAGTGAACTTCTACAAGATCATGTCGGGAACGCACGACAAGGACACGACGCTCAAACTCGTACAATCGGGTGCTTCGATGTTGTCGTCGTTGATAACGATTACGATGACACCGTTCTACGGCGCACTGAAGAATTCCATCAAGTCGCAGAGCTGGAAGCTCGCGGGCGGCGGCGTGAGCAGCATTGGCACGTTCGTGGGCGCGTGGATGAGTGTCGAGCAAGCCGCTGATAGCGGTAAAAAACTACAGTACGACTCTCTGGCCTTTGGCTTGAGCCAGGCGGTAGTCGGCACCGCAATGGGCGTAGCGACGATCATCGACGCCATCAGCACGGCCGCGCCGCTGCTCAAGAAACTCGCCGTCCAGTATGGAACCGAAGTCGTGATTGAAGCGGTGGAAGCCGTTACCAAACGAATGATCGCCTGGGCCGCGCTGCGATCGGTCGGGATGCTGATTGGCTGGGAAGCGACGGTGGGCATGATCGTACTTCAGACGCTGGCCACCTGGCTGACGCCCGACTCGCTCCAGTCCTGGTGTTCCCGTTGCGCCTTTGGCACAGGCGAGGAAGCAATTCTTCGCATCAAAGACCATAGTGTCGCACGCTACACGGATCCTTCCCAGCAGGAAAAGGACTATGGCGACGCCATGACCACATTCTCATGAAAAAAGACAACTCGACAAAGACCGCCGTCCTCCTGAAAGGCGTGATATCCAATCTACAGCGATCGAAGCGCAGCCACGATTTCGTGCTGACCGAGGTTCAGCATAGACAGGTCGGCGCGACCGCCATCGCGGCCTCGGCGCTGGGTGCAGGCGCTGCCGCCATCGGACTGATCGGCATGGCCGGCAACTCGGACGAGGAAGCCGACTGGGTCGAGTTCGAACTCGACGGCAAGCAGATCAAGGGCTGGCTCTGGATGATGCCCATGCGCAACGGCGATCAGGTGGAAGTCGTCGCCGATCAGGTCGGTACCGACCGCTACGTTGCGTACGCGGTCAAACGTGAAAGCGACGATCTGCTCGCCGTGTACCCGCACGCGACGGCAGGCCGAAAAGTGCACTACCGGAAGTCGCTTAAGATCTGGCTCTGGAGCACAATGTCGCTCTACGCTGTAGTGATGATCGTTTTGCTGATCCAGCAAGGCTTTGACTTTTTTACTGCGGATATTGTCGAGTTTGGCCTCTTGCCCGGACTGGGTCTTTCGCTGCTGATTACGGGCATCATGGCATTTCGCGTTTCACGAAAACTCATGGGCTTCGTCAAGATCGCGGAGACCATCTTTAGAACCTTCGGCTGGCCCGATGTCGAAAATATCGATCTGCGGAAAACGTCCAGGGAGGAGCGCCGCGAGAACAAGCTTCCTAACTTTGGCGTCCTGTATTTCCGCTACAAATAGGCCTCTTAGCGTTTTTTGAAGCATAGAAAATGATCAATCTCATCCGTGTCGACGACGACACTGACCACGGCGGAAAGGTCGTCACCGGTTCTTCGGCCATGCGCTTCGATGGTCGTTACGTGGCACGCAAGGGCGACGAGGTATCGTGTCCGCAGCACCCGGACGTCAAGCCAAACGTGATCGAGGAAGGCGATACAACGATTACCGACAATGGCGTGCCAATCGCCCGGCACGGCCATCGCGCTACGTGCGGATGCACGCTGATTTCAAGTCTCGTGTAGCACGACGTTTGTCATGACGCGCGTGTGCGACGAATTCGACACGCGCGTCTTCCTCCGCCGGCATCAGCGCGCAATACGCTCGAAGAACAGAATTACGCGCCGGCAGCTTTCATTCAGGTTGTGCACCGAAGCGGCATTGAGCTTTTCCGGGAAACCGGGAGCCGATTCGGCTACAAGGTCAATGTGTCTTCAGCGCGACCATTAATTTCGTATAACGAACTATTAAATGGAGGGCCGGTCATCCTTCCAAACTTTGGCGAGCACCTAAGCCATCACAGCATTGCAGCAAGCGCCCCTTCGCGTGACGGATTGACCGTCTGAAGTCGGTTGCGGCCGTCTGCTCCGGGATCCAAACCGCTTGCCCTGACACACAATCTGGCGGCCCCCGATCTACTGGTGCCCTCACGCCGCCCCGGCACGCCATTAAAAACCAGACCCTATTTCCAGCGAACCGGCGTTCGGCCCCAAAAAATCTCTTTGACAAACACTCTTAAGATATATATCTTAAGACACATCTTAAGACACTCAGAGACAGGAGGCCTCATGCGCCACCCTCATCATTCCGGCCATCGCGGCCACCATGGCCGTCACAACCACGGCGGCCATGACGGTCGCAACGCCCGCGACTTCTTCGAAGCCCCTGGACGCGACGAAGGCTTCGGCACCCACGCCCGCTTCGGCATGCGCCACCCGATGCACATGCTCCACGCGCTGCGCCATGCCATGGGCCGCCGTGGCGGCGAAGGCCCTGGCGACTTCGGCGATCGATTCGGCGACGGCTTTGGCCGTGGCTTCGGCGGCCCGGGCGGCTTTGGCGACGGCGACGGTTTTGGCCGTGGCCGCAAATTCACCTCGGAAGACCTGCAGCTGATGCTGCTCGCGTTGCTCGCCGAGCGCCCGAGCCATGGCTACGAGCTGATCAAGGCGCTCGATTCGCGCTCGAACGGCTTCTACAGCCCGAGCCCTGGCATGGTCTATCCGGCGCTCACGTATCTTGAAGAACTCGGTTATGTGAGCGTGACGCTCGAAGGCAATCGCAAGCGCTACGAGCTGTCCGACGAAGGCCGCACGTATCTGGCCGACAACCGCGAGCGCGCCGACCTGCTCATCGCCAAGCTCACGCATTTCGGCCGCAAGATGGATCTGATGCGCCGCGCGTTCGCGGGCGAGGATCCCGCCGACGGCAGCGGCTGGGTTCGCGAGCTGATCGAGGCGCGCCGCGCGCTCAAGCGCGAACTGCTGCGCCGCACCGACGCGTCGCCGCAGGAGCAACGCCGCATCGCGGCGATCCTCGCGCGCGCCACCCAGGAAATTCAAGACGGCGGCGAAGACGTCAAGACCGAAGACGGCGCAAGTTCGGGCGAATAAGGCACCTCGCCCCATCGCCCTCCATCCGCCTCACGTCGATCGTCAGCCGCTTATTTATCGGAGTCATAGATGCAGAATCAATCCAACCTCGAAGTCGTCCGCGTGCGTCATCCGCTGAAGTTCCGTCTGCTGCGCGTCACGCGCGTCGAGACGCTGTCGTCCGCGCTCGTGCGCGTCACGCTGACCGGCGACCTGAGCGACTTCGTTTCGGCGTCGTTCGACGATCACGTGAAGGTGTTTTTCCCGGCTCCCGGCGAAGACAAGCCCGCACTGCCGAGCCTCGGCCCGGACGGCATCGCCTTCCCCGACGGCGTCGAGCGTCCCGCGGCACGCGATTACACGCCGCGCCGCTTCGACAACAACGCCAACGAACTCGATCTCGAATTCGCGCTGCACGAAGCCGGCCCCGCGACCGCATGGGCGGCGCAGGCGAAGCCCGGCCAGTATCTGGGCGTGGGCGGCCCGCGCGGCTCGATGGTGATTCCCACGGGCTTCGACTGGCACTTGCTGGTCGGCGACGAAACCGCGCTGCCCGCGATCCAGCGCCGCCTGAGCGAGCTGCCGTCGGGCGCGCGCGTCGCCGTGGTCGTTGAAGTGGCGAACCGCGCCGCGCGCATCGCGCTGCCGACCGAAGCCGATCTCTACGCGACGTGGGTGTATCGCGACGAACTCGAAGGCGAACAAGCGGAGCAAGCGGCACAACCGCTCGTCGATGCGCTCGGCGAAGTCTGGCTGCCGCCCGGCGAAGGTTATGTCTGGGCGGCAGGCGAAGCGTCGGCGATCCGTGCCGTGCGCGCCTATCTGTGCAACGATCGCGGCGTCGACAAGAAGCGCATCCGCGCGTCGGCGTACTGGCGTCGCGGCGCGCAGGCAGCGCACGAAACCATCGACGATTAAACCAATCCGCGCGCGCCGCGAAGCTCTCGCAACAGCAGCGCACGCATGACGAAGGCCCGCCTCGCGGGTCACTTTCGATGACATTGATCCTCAATCCGCTGCGCGAACGCACGCTGCTCTGGCTGCTCGCGCTCACGCAGTTCACCGTCAGGTTTTCTCCTGGTCAGAGGGTGTCAACTTAATGCGAAGAAGCCGACTGGATATGGGTCTCACGAGTCGCTGAAGAGGGTTGACACTCGTGCCATGTCTAAGTGCTTCCAACTACTTTGCCCTCAAAATGGCAACTAAACTTTCTCGTAAATCGAGATTGCGAATTTCGCGGCAATTTGTTTGGGCGTCTAGGCACCGAAATAGACAATTTCAGGCAATTTACTTGGGTTGCGATCGGGTACAAACCTTGGACCGTTGGCGACCGATATAGTCAAACCATTCAGCTGCTCGGCAGAGTTCCCTGAGAATCGCCGGCTTTACTGTCAATCGTTCCGACTGCATGCGTTGATATGCCCCTAATTGCCACGAGCGGCTAGAGGCGATCTGTCATTGAGCTGAACGGATGCGGGCCAGTTGGACATAACGGGCCCGCGTCTATCAGATCCCGTATTTGTCACGGCGATTCTTGAAAGCCGGCCTAGTCCCCTCGAGGATATTGACGACCCTCGCAAGGATCTCGGGGTTTTCAATGGCACCTGATTCGTAAATGAACCGGTGCGCGGCCTTGTCACACTCGGCATACACGATCTGCTCAGCATCACAGACGACGGCAAGATTCGGGTTGTGCGTGACGATGATCACCTGCCGGCGCTCCTTAGCCGCTTTGATGCACTTCACCAAGACCTTGAAGATCGTCTGATTGTCCAGGTTCTCTTCAGGCTGATCGATCACGATAGGAATGTCGTCCTTGTCGACCAACAGATAAAACACGAGAAGCAATAGGCCACGCTCGCCCGGCGACAACTGCCCGATCTCCTGTTTGTCGTAGGTGAGTGAATAGCGCGGCGACAGATAGGCAAAGCCGTACAGGTAGTCGAGAATTTCCTGCGGATCGATGCCTCGGCGCAGTTGGTCGGCGAGCTTCGTCGGCCTTCCTTCACGATCTCTGCGGTCATATCGAAGCATGTCATCAATTTTCTCGGCAAACGCGATCGCGCCGTCTCCGGTCGCAAAACCGCTTTCGCTAAGCAATTCCCTCATGCGCTGACTGCTCTCCTCGACCCCGGCGAACGACCCTTTGGACTGTCGGTTAAGTCGGTTCAAGAAGTGATCTTGAAATCCCGTGTCGTCGATTCGAACCTGAAAATCTAGCGGAAGCGGCATGTCCATCTGCTCCGCCGATTTCACAAATGAGCGGACCGGTTGGTAAAGCCTACGATATTCGTCCACGGTCTTGACGATCTGCTCGTGCACCTTCTTGGCGAGCGAAACCCGATCGGCGCGCAGCGCTTCCAATTTCTTCGGCAATGCATCGAGATCCAGAATCTCAGACTCTAGCCAACCAATGCTGTTTGGCTTGTCCTTTCCGCCAATGAGGTCTGCTTTGGCCTTGTCCCATGCCGCCATGGCCTCTTTGTAGCGAACGAACAAACGCTCCTTTTCGCCCAACTGTGCCTTCGCGGCGGCGATCGAGGCCTGCACCGCCTCCCTCCTTTTGATCAGGCCATCGTCTGCGTCGCTTTGAAGCTCCTGGTCGACCACGACAATCTCGTTGGCCGCGGCCGTCGCGATCGAGTCGATCGGAGACAAATCAATCCTCAGCTCGACCAATTGATTCGCCTGGGTTCCGACGTTGAGCTCTTCGAGCAGTGGAGCAAGCTCTTGAAGGAAAAGCTCATAATTCTTTTTGTGGTTGGCGACCGCCTGCGAGACACGCTTCGTCAAGGTCTGGCGCTTTGCGGCCATGCCTTTTCTCTCGCGGAGGCCAGCCTCTAGTTCGTTTATGAGTTTCGCTTGCGCTTCGAGCTTTTCAACCTGTTCGGCGGCTAATTTCGACTCTTGCTGGGCCGCGTCCGTGGCGCCTGGATCCTCAACCGGTTCGGGCATCGCGCCTTCCAGTGCTGTCAGTTCGGCGCGCTTGGTCTTAAGCTGATTCGCTAACCCGCCCCTAAATTCTGCCGTTGAACGACCCTCGGCAAGCAGTATCTCAGCGTTGACTTTCGAGATTTCTTTCACAAAGCTATCCCGAGCAGCGTTGATCTCGGCCACTTTGAAGTCGATCAACGTGTCCATCGAGGACTGCCCGAGGCGCTCCTCCTCCGGGACGTGGGAGAAAATGATCTTCCGCAGCTCCGTATCGAACGTCGACGAGCCACGCTCGCCTAGCTCGTTGCATAGGGTCTCGAGGTAGCTCTGAGGCAGATACTTGATCCGCTCAACACTGCTCAGCGCTGGGTTCTCGTCCAACGGCCTGCTGGATTCGGTCGTGTCGCGCCAGACCAATGACGCTACGAAATTCTGAGCGAGTCTCCCTTTGGGGCTTCGGAACCTGTGCTCGTTGAGGAACGAAAAGCCATCTTGATTTTTCGTATCCCCGACGAGAGCAATGATGTCGGACAAGGCGCTTTTTCCACTTCCCTTGTTGCCGATGATCGCGACCAGATCGGTGTTCAACGGCAAGTCGACCTCAAACCAAGACTCTTTAAGTTGCGAGCCGGCCTTCTTGCTTACCCGCACCGCCGAAACGTATTTCGTCCTGTGGCGTTGCACCAACTGCCGTTTCGGTGGGTTGTCACCGACAAAAACCCGGTTCTCGAACTCCTTGACCGCCTGAACTAAACCGGCGAACGTCGAGTCGGCTTTGATCCAAGTGAAGCAGTTCCCAATCCGATCTTTGTGCGAAACGTTGCTTAACCAGTGGGCATCGGAGCAGTCGAGCAAACGATCGTTGACTTTCGCTTCGGTCAGGCGCCGCCGTGCGTTCGCGTATGCCTCGGGATTCTCGGCCGCCGTAAAGACAAGGTCGGCCTGGTTGATCACACTCTTCTTCTCGGCAATCGTGTGATCGGCCCATTTGAGAGAGTCCCACTCTGTTTTGCCCACGGCGATAAGGTGGATATCCGCAAGCAGTGGTTTCGAGAGCGCGTTCTTGATGCGCTCCAAGCTCACGTTGAGCGCGTTGAATCCTTCTCTCAGAGGCGAATCGAACGACGCTTTTTGATCATCAGGCGCCGAAGCGATGATCGCTTTGCCGAGGGCGATCAAATTTTCACGCGTAATGACGCCGCCCCAACTTGAGCGATACTCCTCAGCCTCCGGCGTGAGAGAATAGTCTGGCGTGATGGCGCTCAGAAATTGATCGCGAATTAACGCTGGTTCGACTTGGTCGAAAATTACGTGGAGGTTTATGCGGCTCCAGCTCGAATCCGCAAAGCCAGTTTTGCCTTGCTTGACGACACCACCAAATTTGTCGAGCCTGAGCTCGACAACTGGCAAGATCAATTCAATATTCTTTAGCCGTCCGTCTTCGCGTTTGGCTTTGAGCACTCGTTCGTAGCCATCGACGAACAGGTAATCGTTAATTCCAATGACCTTGAAATCAGACGGCAGCGCTTCTAGATCCGATAGGAACGCCTGCCACGCCTCCTCGGACTCCCCCGGATAGTTGTTGACGATTGATGCAGGTGTATGAACGTGGAGGTCCCATTTCTTCCACGTTGAACCGATTCTCTCGTTTGGCATGCCGACCCCTGATTTTTATGGTCACGGCCTCAGCGGCGTCTCCGAAGGATGCGCGCGGCTATTGTGCAAAGCGCGCGAACTCGCCTGTCTGATTGACTGGAAATGTAACACGTCAAGGCCGCGCAAGTGCTTCCCTGCCCGGCTCAAACTGTCTGGTCGTCGAGAAGCTTACTATGCGAGACTTTGCGGCGTCGCGAGCAGTCGACGAACTCAATCGATGAGCATAGGCGTCGCCCGAACCAGTTACTGCTTTCGGGTTGTCAACTCGAATTCCGGGTCGTAGAGTTGAACAAGTTCAAGAATGAAAGCGCGGGCGTGCTCGATCACAGCTTGGGCTTCCTCGACGGAGCAAAACTCGCCTTGATGTGCAACCGCGTTGCGCGTGTCATTGATCCTTTCAGCGCGCTTGCCTAGCGAGTAGATCGTCTTGTGCTTCTTTGGCTCGGCGGCCGTTAGCGGCAACAACAAGTTTCGGATTTTTCCAGACAGCCCGTTCGCCCAACGCAACATCTTGTCTACTAAAGCGGGTTCGAACGTGCTGCGCGCGGCGAATTCGGCACGGATGGCGAAATTTGCTGCGAGCTCGGTCGCCGTCGCGGCACGAACCACGGCCGCGGACCATTCTTCACGAGAGTGAAGCCCATGGAGTTTGTTCCACTGCGACTGCACCTTCTCTAGGTCGCTGCGCTCTTCATAAGGCTTTTTGCTTGTCATTATCTTCGTATTCATATGCACTGAGCATAAATTGATTTAATACGATTCATAGAGGGTGTCGTCCTTTCCCAGCCTTCGGTTTATCGCTTGCAACACACCGTGTATCAGGCGTTCAAATATCGGGCTCGACTATCCGTGCGCCCACAGCTCGGACCGCACTAGCGTAAGGACGTAGTTGCGCAACCCGATGAGCGATCACCAACCAACCGACTCTTCGACGCGCGCCTGGCGCTCGGTTGACCGACTCGTGAGCAGATTCGTTTGGTGGCAGCATTTGTGTGCATGTGCTCCAAGTCCGTTTACCAACTCCGAACAATGAGACCCGGTACTGAGTAATGAAAAAGCACGAACCAGTGTACAACGTGTACACGTATTTCGAATCTGGCGAACTGCGGGCCTTGGGAATTAAGCAGTATTACCGGCAAGGGAGCGACGCGAAGAAAGTGGCATTTTTGCAGGAACGCGCAACGTTAGATTTTTCGGCGGCGCGACGCGTGCCACTGGCCCGGCCAATGCCCAGAGAGCAGTACCATGCGATGGAACGTCTCGGCGAGACATTGCACATGTTCGAGCCATTGTTCGCGGAGGTCGAAGCAGGCGTCGCCCCGCTCTTTTGCGTCACGCCGATCGTTGACGGCGTGCCCACCATCGACGTGAGCGTGCCGCTGGGGCCGCTCGACGTGTCAAAACTGCCTGATGGCGTCGCAGGGCCGGGGAAAATGGACGACTACCTATTCAAATACATTGACGAAGAGACCCGCACGTTCGACATGCCCGCCCTGATCCACGATGATTATTTCAAGGCGATACGACTGCTGTTCAACAACCGGCATTTCATCTCGTGCCTCAAACTGCTGATGTCGTTCCTGGACACAATCGCTTACGTCGAGTTTGGCGATCGGGCACCACGCGAGACGCCGGTGTTTATCGACTGGTTGCGGACGTTCACCGACCAAGCTTCTGCCGGGGCAACGCCTGAAGAGCTATGGGAGTTCCGCAACAGCCTACTGCATATGTCAAATCTGGAGTCGCGCAAGGTCGCCGCAGGCAAGGTCGCGAAGCTAACGCCGTACGTCGGCGCCCAAGATCACCCGTCGAGCACCGATCCGATGGTGAAGTACATTAACGTCTATCAACTGATCGAGGCGGTAGCGGCGGCGATCCAGCGCTGGATCGTGTCGTACAACGAGCATCCTGAGAAGATGCGCACGTTCGTCCAGCGTTACGACCGCGTTGTTTCCGACGACCGCCAAGCGATTGTTCGAATGCCGGCCACCTCAGAGCTTGGGGACAGTGCGAACGCAAACTGCTGATCGTATTTGCCGGGGATTGATGTGCCAGCGGACGGCCGCTGCGCCTTGGAACCTGCTTTCGAGTTACAGCAGATTGGTCGGCAGAAGCCGGTCGCAGTGCGCCGCTCGAGGGGCTGAAGGTCTACTTTCGCACGGGACCATTTCGGACCGGCGATGTTGACGGCACCCGTCGCCAGGCCACCACGGTTTTGGTTGCCGTCCATCGATCGTTTATTCTGCAAGGCCCTGGCTGGCGAGCCACTCCAGATGTGGTCCTTTACCCGACCACTTCTTCTCCGTCACGGGATCGAGGGGATGTGTGCGGGGCAGGTGCCTCTTTCTCGATTTGCGAATTCTTGCGAGTCGGACCTGCCAGTACTGCGATCTTTGCTTGATCATCAGGCAGGCATACCCAAAGCGCTGCCTTCCCCCAACCCGCGGTCCGGGCAATAAACGCATCGACCCGCGACTGAACCGCCTCTGGCGAAACGTCGATCGTTCGCTTTGCCTTACGGAGCTTATACCGGGGTTGCACACACATGTTTCCTCCTTGGCAACAACTCGAAGCCCTTGCGCCGTGACTCGACGTTCTACATGGAACAGTCGAGACGTCCCTGTTCTGAACCCTCGACATTCCGCTCTGGCCGCATATGCGTCCTGCGTGTCGGGATGTGAATCCGGCTCTTGCAACAAGCGCCGCCTGTTTTGCCCCCGCTCACGCAGTCGCTGGCTGGTCCATGAGGCCTCCTCTGGAGAACCAGCTTGCGCGGCACAGCCACGCGGGCCCCGCCAACAGCAGACTAGCTGGAAGTGCGCAGCAGGAAACGGATGCGCTCTGGCTACGAAATCGACTTATCGATGATGACGGCCACCCCGCACGGAGCTCATCCCGCGCATGCGTAGGCATTTGCGCGAGCGTCATGCAGCGCATGGTGCTCGCCGCCGTGCCGAGCGTAATAGCTAGCACGCCGTTCAGGATTGCGCCGAACGGAGATATCTTCGGCACGCCATCCGTGCGGCAGCGGGCCGCCCAGCAGAAACCTGCATAGGTTCAGGTCCGTTTCGTAGTCGTAGCACAGTACCGGGCCAGATGTGCCCGGTATGTTATTGAGCCATTTGCGTAACGCCTCGCGCAACCCCTCAAATGGCATGGCGCGTCCGTCGAACTGGCCGAGCTGCGGGAGCACGACGGCATTGACAAAGTCACTGCACAGCAACGGATCGAAATCGGTGCGCTCGCCATAGAACTCGTAGCCGTTCTCGCCGACGATAGCCAGACTGATGAGCTGGCAGCGGGAAAAATCCGTGAACTCGGTGTCGATGAAGTAGCGGTTATTCCAGCCTGCATCTTGCGGCTCATCGGGTAGCGGCCAGAAGCGTGCTCCATGAAAATGGCTATCTGTCATGTCCTATTCCTGCTGTGTCGCGTCAACGCGGTTTCAATCACATGCCTTAAACGCTCTGCTCCACCTGTGAACTGGCCTCGCAAGTAGGCTCAAGGCGTCCAGCGGTCGAACTTATGGCAGCAGCGTGATCGTAAAACCGGGCGGAGCGCCCGGTGAGCTTGCTCGGTTGTATCGCATCGTCCCACGTTCATAGCGCTCATTATTCGGCTTCAGTCAGCGAGGGGCTTCTCGCGAGCATGATCCGGCCCTGTGGGCCGTCGAGCCTGGAACATGCTCTAAAAGCGACATCGAGCCCGCCTGCGCTTTGCGATCGACGCTCATGCTCTGCGAGCCTGAGCGCTTATGCGCTAGGCGAGATAAGGCGGATTATCGCGGCAAGCCTGCCGCGGCCAGGCGCGCCGGCAGTTCTTCCACCACCGCCGGCGCGCTGATGCCCATCACCGGATCGGTGTGCACCAGATGCGCCCAGGACACTGCCAGCCAGCAAGCGGCGCGACGTGTTCGAACAGCGCATGACCCGGCGGACTCGCGACGTAGGTCCCGGTTTGCGGCCGGCTCCACTCGTCTTCCGGATGCAGAACGCCGTCGAAATCGAGACTCATTTCCGGGCGTGCATCAATTGCGCGATCATCACGAAGAAGCTGCCGCAGCCGGCGCCTTTGCGCGCCAGAGCCGTCTACCGCGCGCCGGACGTGTCGCCACAGCATACGGCACGGAGAACTTGCGTCCTCCTGCCGTTGTGAACTGCGTCACCGAGAACAGTTTCTTGTCCGGCTCGCTAAATTCTGTCGCCCCGATGCGAATCTCGCTCAGAGGTTCGAGGGACCATTTGTCAGTCGGTTGCGAGAGCCGCGTGCTCACCACGGCCGCCCCTCGCACCGTTGCCTCTCCGTCTTCAAACTGGTCCAGTGAACCTGCACCGGAGTTCAGATCCATCCAGATCACACTCGGCACCTCACGCGAGCCAGACTGCGACACACGGAGGACCAACAAGTCGCCCGGAGTGCACTGCTCAACTAACCCACACACATCGGCCCCAAAAATCGCTGATTGAAGCGGAAGCACGTTCTCAAGCTGAATCAAAAACATACGCAAAAGTCCCAAATGACCATGCCGCAACCACAAATGGGTCGTAAATGCCGTGGCCAAATCGGCATCATATCGCGACCATCAAAGGATGCAAAGGGTATCGGTCAAACTAGACGACGCAGGGCATCTAGCTGCGATAGGCGCGACGGTTCGCGCTCACCGGCAAGAACGCGGTGTTTCGCAGGAGACGCTTGCCCATGTGACCGGCATTGACCGTAGCCATATGGGACGCATTGAGCGTGGTGAGCGCAATCTTTCGATTCTCAACCTGATTCGCATTGCCAACGCACTTGGTACCACTCCATCGAAGCTTCTCAAGAGTGCGGGACTGTAAATAGATCACGCGCGACCTGCGATGGTCGGAGCGTTTTTCAGTATCGAAGTGCGCGACTCGATCAACACACAGGGCACAAAATTGCGGCTATTCGTACGAACGGCCTATCACCGCTTATAGCGGCAGCGCAAATCCCCTTCCCTACCAAATCCGTCGAGAGCCCACGAGGTCACCCGATGGGCAAAGTCGCCATTTACGATAACTGGCCTTATCGCAAATGTTCTCCGCGCGACCTAATTGAGGCGGCAGCGGCGCGGCAAAATTCATCTGCCTGCTTCATGCCACACAGTCCTGCTTCAGGTGTGAGCGGCTGTGTCAGGCCCGCGTGTAATGCGCAAGGCAGCCATCGATTCGCGCTTGTCCACCAGAAAATCGATCAGCGCCCTTACCTTCGCCGGCATCTGCGCGCGTGTTGGCGCGTAGACATAAAAACCGGCGAAGGGCTTGCACCATGTCGCCAGTACGCGCTTCAGCGCCCCCGAATCCAGGTGTGGCTGCACAGCGATGTCGATGTGCTGGATCAGCCCAACGCCTTGTAGTGCCGCGCGGATCATGCCGTCGTCGTCGTTGGTCGTAACGCTTCCTCTGGGTTCCACCATGAAACTATGGCCCGGCTCCTCTGGTGACGTGAACTCCCAGGGATGGATCGCACCGCTGACCTGCCGATAGCGTAAGCAGTTGTGTCGAACCAGATCGCCCGGCGTCGCGGGCTCGCCGTAACGCTCGAAATAGGCCGGCGTGCCCACCACGGCCATTTCCAGCGGCGGCGTCACAGGAACCGCAATCATGTGCGGAGCCAGGCTCTCACCTATGCGGATGCCAACGTCACAGCCGTCCGCAACGATGTTCGCGAGTGCGTCGTCCATCACCATCTCCAGCCCCAGCTTCGGAAAGCGGGCGCTGAATTCCTCCAGATGCGGCTCTATGAGCGTTTTAGCCGCGACGCGCGATGTATTCATACGAATCAAACCGGAAGGCTCATCGCGCTCCTCGTGCAACGCATCAACCGTCCTTTCCAGCGCGATGAGCGCCGGGTACCAAACCTCGTAGAGCCGCCGCCCCTCCTCGGTCAACGACATATCGCGAGTCGTTCGATAAAGCAGTTTGACGTTCAATCGCCGCTCAAGCGCCTTCACGTTTTGCGAGAGATTTGCACGTGATACGCCCATCTCCGCGGCGGCTTTCGTGAAACTACTGTGATGCGCAACGTGCGCAAACCACGCGAGCGAAGGGAGCAATGACGGGTCCATCCGGATTCCATTGTCAATTTAACAATACAACTGTAGTCCAGATTGCGAGCTTTCGTAATTCCAGACCGCTATCTATATTCAGGTCGTTGTCTCGCGGTTTCAACGTTTCCAACTCTGTGAACCCAACCGCCACACCTAAACGGAATTATCATGAAAAGCGTCAAGATCAAGCATTCGTATTGGGAAATCGCTGCGAACGTGTACTTCCCGCCGGATTTCAACGAAAGCGCAAAGTATCCTGCCATCATCAGCGCCCACCCGATCGGCAGTTGCAAAGAGCAAACCTCTGGCAATGTCTACGGCGAAGCGCTGGCGAAGGAAGGCTTTGTCGTCATCGCGTTCGACGCCAGCTTCCAGGGCGATAGCGGCGGCGAGCCGCGCTATACCGAAGATCCGACGCTGCGCGTCGAAGATTTCCGCGTCGTCTGCGACTACCTTGTGACACTCCCCTACGTCGATGAAGACCGCATCGGTGTGCTGGGGATCTGCGGCGGCGGTGGCTACTCGATCAACGCGGCCATGACCGAACGCCGTATCAAAGCAGTGGGCACCGTGACGGGCGCCAACTACGGCCGTCTGATGCGCGAAGGCTTTACCAACTACAACCCCATTGCCGCACTCGAGGCGATGGCCAAACAACGTACGGCGGAAGCACGTGGCGCGGCACTCCGCGTGGACGATCTGTTGCCGCCGTCGCCGGAGGCCGCCAAAGAAGCCGGTCTGACTGAGGTCGACGTTTTTGGTGCCACCGAATACTACCGGTCGGATCGTGGCCGCGCGCCGAATGGCGTCAACCGCGCGTTCTTTTCGCACCAGGCTGTCGCGGTGGGTTGGGACGCGTTCCACCTCTGCGAAACGCTCCTCACCCAGCCGCTCATGGTGGTGGTGGGTGACAAGGTCGGGGCCTTCGGTGCCTATCGCGATGGCTGTGAAATCATTGGTCGCGCCGCTTCGAAGACGAAGGAACTGGTCGTCGTCGAAGGCTGGTCGCATTACGACCTGTACGACAAGCCCGAGCCGGTCGGCAAGGCGCTGGCCAGGCTGATTCCGTTCTACAAGGAAAACCTGTAATTCCACTACCGGGATTACGACGGAAATCCTCTGCACCAGGGACGTTACGTTAGTCCCTGGCGTCTTGCCAACGTTGTTATCGCAGCACGCTCGCGTGCCTCCGGCGCGCCGACCGTATTGCCATACAAATCGAACATAGCCTCGCGCGCTCTCGCGAGAGCTTGCTTCTTAAATCGGGAAAAACATCATGAAAAAGGTACTCGTCCTTGGTGCCAGCGGTCAGATAGCGCGCTGGGCCGTTCGAATGCTCGGCGAACAAACGGACGTCAAGCAAACCCTGCTGATTCGCGACCCCAAAAAACTGAGCGGGAACGAGCCTGCGAACGCCAGCGTCGTGATCGGCGATGTACTGGACAAGAAAATTTTGCATCGCGTCATGGAAGGACAGGACGTGGTGTATGCCAACTTGGCCGGTGACGTGGATACCCAGACCGAGCGCATTCTGGCTGCCATGAAGGCCACCAACGGCCGCCGGCTGATCTTCATCAACTCTCTCGGGATCTATGATGAGGTGCCTGGAAATTTCGGCGAATGGAATCGGCAGGAGATCGGAGAGTATCTGCCTCCGTATCGCAGGTCTGCCGACCTGATCGAAGCTTCGGACCTGGATTACACAATTCTCCGCGCAGCCTGGCTACAGGACAACGATGAGGTGAACTACGAGATCACGGCACGCGACCAGCCGTTCAAAGGGACCGAGGTATCGCGCAAGAGTGTCGCGGCGCTGGTCGTAGAACTCGTTGAACACTCCGATAAGCTGGTGCGCGCCAACGTTGGCGTCAACAAGCCGGGCACCGACGCCGACAAACCCGCTTTCGTCTGAATCGCCTTTCCGGAAAACTCGATATGAACGTTGTCATTTTTGGCGCCTCGGGAATGGTTGGACAAGGGGTATTGCGCGAATGCCTGCTGGCCTCCGATGTGGAATCGATCCTCGTCGTCGGACGCAACGCATTGGACATGCAGCACCCCAAGCTAAAGGAACTCGTGCGCCAGAATCTGTTCGATTATTCCGATGTCGAGGAACAACTCCAAGGCTACGACGCGTGCTTTTTCTGTCTCGGCGTATCGACAAGCGACACCGACGAATCCGGCTTCATCAGAATCAACCACGATCTGCCGGTGGCAGCCGGCCTTGCGCTGGCGCGACGCAATCCACAGATGGCTTTCGTCTATGTATCCGGCGGTGGCACTGATGCGACTGAACGCGGTCCCGTGATGTGGGCACGTGTAAAGGGAAAAACCGAAAATGCTCTGCAAAACATGGGGTTTCGGGCTGTCTATCTGTTTCGCCCCGGATTCATCCTTCCGATGAATGGCGAACAATCCAAAACCCGGCTATTGCGGCTTCTTTATCGATATCTGCGTTGGGTCTTCATCGTGTCACGAAGACTGTTCCCTGGCAAAATCCTCGACACCGTCAGTATGGGACAGGCCATGTTGCAGGTGGCACGTCATGGAAGTGATGCCGCGGTACTCGAAAGCGCTGACATTTATCGGCTCGCTTCAGCAGCACGTTCCACAACCATGGGATCGCCGCGGCAATTCGATCAAGGCTAGCGGTCGGTCAGTTGGGCAACGAACGCCTTTGTGGCCGCGGTCAACGGGTCACCATTGCGTGTGCCGATGCAAAGTCGGCGCAATGCCCATGGTTCGTCCAGTGCAACAAGCGTCACCTTGTTGAGATCCTCCACCGGCAGCATGCTCTCGGGCTGAATCATCACACCCAGACCGGCCTTGACGAGGCTGCGCGCGGCCTCGATGGTGTTGACGCGGTACTTCACGCTGAGCTCGCGACCCAGTTCGACCGCCGCGTTGTTCAGTTGAGTCATCATCGATGTCGTCGACGAAATGCCGACAATATTCTGCTCCAGAAGATCTCGCGCCGTCACGCTCGCGCGGCTGGCCAGGCTATGTCCGAGCGGTACGACGGCGACGAGGCGGTCGGTTCGATACTCAATGATCTCAAACGCCGTTCTGTCGATATCGTCGGTTGCGTAGAACATCGCCACGTCCGCTTTTCCAGTGGCAACGGCTCCAATCACATTCGTATTGGCATCCTCTAGTAGCTCAATATCGACGAGTGGAAAGTCCCGCGTGAATTCCGCAATTTCCCGCGCGAGAAACTGCACGATGATCGTGCTCGTAGAACTGATACGGATATGGCCACGCACGCCCTCGGTGAACTCGGCAACCTCCCGGCGCATTACCTCGAGATTCTCGAACATCACGCGCACATGGCGCGCGAGCACTTCGCCTGCCGGACTGGGCACCATGCCGCCTGGCGTGCGCTCGAACAGATCGATACCGGCTGTCTCTTCGAGATCCTGGATCCGTCTCGTAGCGGCGGACGGCGTGATGTTTTCCCTCACCGCTGCGCGACGCATCTGCTGCTCCTCGACGACGGTGAGAAACAACCGCAACGTGAACAGATCGACACGTCTGGTCAGATTGTGAAGACTGAAGCCCGCCATACTCCTCCCCTACCTTTTTCGTCCGGCAACATTGCGGGCGCGAAAGACAGAGACTAAGCCGAGGGTAGTCGGGCGTCAACCGCGAAACCCGTACCTGTCGATCACAGGTTCAGATGACCTTCAACGCCTGCAATCGCCCAATTTCACCTTCGTCCAGGCCCAACCACTCATGCAGTACGTTCGAGTTGTGTTCACCGAGTTTCGGCGGCGTTTTCGCCTCCGGTTCAGGCACGTCCGACATTTTGACCGGATTGCCCGCCACTTTAATGTGCCCCCACACGGGGTCGTCGATCGTCATGAGCATTTTCCGGGCGGCAACATGAGGACATTCAAACAGATCCGGGACATCGTTCACGTTCGAGCACGGCACGCCGCCGGCGCGCAGTATTGCAAGCGCCGACTCGCGGGAACAATCGGCCAGCCACGCGTCGATCTCGACATTCAGGGCGTGCACATGCTGTTTGCGCAACATGCCATCGGCGAATCGCGGGTCACTCGTCAGATCAGCCCGGCCGATCGCGTCCGCGAATCGCTTCCAGATGTGCTCGCCCAGCACTGCAATGACGATATAACCGTCTTTCGCACGATAGGTGCCAAACGGCGCGGTGACCGCATGGACGCCAGGGGGCGACGTCTGCTTCGTTGCGGAATACATGGCGACCGAGATCTCATTGAGAACCAGCGAGGCGTCGTACATCGAGATGTCGATCTTCTTGCCTGTCCCCGTCGTCTGCCGATGAAAAAGCGCCAGCACAACGCCATAGAGCGCCAGAATTCCACACTCGATATCGGCAAGCGAAAAGCCGAGATAGGTCGGCCGGTCGCTGGTGCGTTCCGGGCGATACATCAGTCCACTCATCGCCTGGCCCACGATGTCGAACGCCGGAAAGTCGCCGTACGGACTGGACAATATGTCGTCGTGTCCGAAACCGGAAATCGCACCGTAGATCAGCCGCGGATTAATCCTGCTCAACTCTGCGTAGCCAATCCCGAGTCTGTCCATGACATTCGGTCGAAGGTTTTCGATCACGACGTCTGCCTGCGCCGCGAGTTCCTTGAAGAGGCGCTGCCCCTCGGCGTGCTTGAGGTCGAGCGTGACGCTTTTCTTGTTCCTGTTCGTGCGCAGAAATGCGAGGCCGTTCGGCTTGCCATCGACGTCTGCCTTTACCGGACTCGTGCTGCGCGCAAAATCGCCGCCCTCCCGCGCCTCGATCTTGACAACTTCGGCGCCCGCATCCGCAAGCCACATAGAAGCAAACGGGGCTGCGATGAAGTTTTCAACCGTCAGTACCCGTATGCCCTCCAACGGACGCCCAGCGCCGATCTTCGCGTCGACACGCGCGCCCTGAAATGCCTCGTCCATCTCGTCTCCTTTTCGATCTTCTCGTGAACATCTTTTGTGTAGGCCAATGCTAGGTGCGTCGACGATCACGTTCAAATGCTGATTCGCGAAACCGGCGTTGCAGAATCGCGAACGCGAAAAACGCCTGATTCGAAAAAGATCAACAGGGGATTCGAAAAACGGCACTCGAATTAAGACTCCCCGCTGCCTAAGATGGGTCATCCAGCCTGGCGACGTTGCATCGAGCTTGTACAAGCGCCGCCAGCGTTTTTCCACGATTTAAAGGCAAATTCCGATGAGCAGTCTTGCAGGAAAGGTAGCCGTAGTGACCGGTGGAACCGGCGGGATCGGCAAAGGAATCGCGTTGCAGCTTGCCGCTCGCGGTGCAACCGTCGTGATCAGTGGACGAAATGCAGCAAAGGCGGAAGTCGTCCTTGGCGAACTACGCCAGGCAGGCGGCAAAGCAGATTTTCTGGCTGGCGATGTTCGATCGAAAGCGGATATGGACGCGTTGGCCTCGGAAACTGCGCGCCGTTATGGCGGCATCGACATTGTCGTCGCCAATGCGGGCGGCAATGACGACGAGGCTCGTTCGCCCGACGTGCGTGGCCCATTCGCCAATATCGATCTCGCGCGTGTCGCCGCATTGGTCGCGGAAAACACGGCTGCCAAGTTGCTGCCCGTGCAAGCCGTGTTGCCATTCATGCGTCCGCGTGGTGGCGGTAGCGTGATCTTTGTCACGTCGGAAGGTGGCCGTGTACCGACACCGGGCCAAACTGCCGTCTCGACGTTTGCGGGGGGACTGATCCGGGCGAGTAAGGTCATCGCCAAAGAACTCGCACAGGACAGGATCAGGGTGAATTGCGTGTGCGTGACGGTCGTGCGCGATAGTCCGTCGTGGGACGCCGTGTTCGGCGCCGACAGCAAGGTCTCTGCACAGCATCGAAAACAATACGAAAAAGTCGTCGCTGGCTGCCCGCTTGGCGTTGCCGCGCCCACCGATATCGGTCAGGTCATCGCCTTCCTGGCATCCGACGAGTCTGCTTACCTCACAGGTGCAACGCTTAGCCCGACGGGCGGACTCACCATTCATTGAGCAGGTCGCCCGGCGCCAGCTGAAATGCGCGCGTCCGTTCAAGTACAGTTGGAGAAAACATAATGCGCGGCATGGTGTTCCAGGGAGATTGCAAGGTCGATGTTCTCGATTTTGAAGACCCTACGCCTGGTTACGGAGAAGCCATCATCGAAATGAAGGCGTCCGGGATGTGCGGAACCGACCTTCACTATTACCGTCACGGAATGGCGGATTCTCTGGCCATGCTCGGCATGCGCGATCGCATGGACTCCGAACAGATTATCGGCGGTCATGAGCCATGCGGCGTCATTGCTGCGCTAGGCCCGGGTGTGGATCCGAAGGCGTTTCGCGAAGGCGACCGCGTCATGGTGTTTCACTATTCCGGATGTAGTTGCTGCGACCATTGCCGCACCGGCTGGACTCAGCTTTGCGACCACGGATCGCGCATCTATGGCGTCCTGAGTCACGGCGGACACGCCAATTATATGAAGGTCCCCGTATCGTCGCTGGTACATCTGCCGCAAGAGTTGTCGTTTAAGGCGGGCGCGGCCATTGCGTGCGGAACCGGCACAGCATACGGTTCGCTGTTACGCCTGGGAATCAGTGCCCGCGACACTTTGGCGGTATATGGCCTCGGCCCCGTTGGTCTTTCGACAGCTCAACTCGCAGCCGCTATGGGCATCGAGGTGATCGGCGTCGACATCAACCCTGGACGCGTCCAGCGTTCGAAGGAATTCGGCGTCACGCACGGCATCGACGCGAGCCAGGTGGATCCCGTTGAAGAAATCCTCAAGCTGACTGGCGGTAAAGGCGTCTCTTGCGCAGTCGAGTGCGCGGGAGCCGAACTACCCCGCACTCAGGCCATTCGCAGTACGAAAGTCTGGGGACGTGTCGCACTCGTCGCGGTAGGCGGAAACCTCACGGTCGACGTGATGAAAGATCTGATCGGGAAGCAGAGAACGCTGATCGGATCATTTACCTTCTCCGAAGTCGGGATGACAGACTGTGCCCACTTCATCGCTAATCACGGCGTCGAAGTGGACAAGCTCTTCACCGATGAATGGAAACTTGAGCAAGCTGGTGAGGCCTATGCTCACTTCAATCAACAGGCAAGTGGCAAAGGCGTCATCGTTTTTTGACGGCACCTGTACCGGTGTTGTCCCGAATCTGGATAGTGCCCTTTTGTAAGGGCGATGGAGAGTTTAATGACCAAGAGAACGATCGAACTTAAACATCCTCGAGAGTTCTATATTGGCGGCAAGTGGGTGGCACCGTCCACCTCCGGCACTTTCGACGTACTCGATTGTTCGACGGAAGAAGTCGTCGCAACCGTGGCGAAAGCCGAATCGGCAGATATGCAGCACGCCATCCGCGCAGCACGCGAAGCCTTCGATAAAGGGCCGTGGCCGCGAATGACGCCGCAGGAACGCGCTGTCTATCTGGAGCGATTCGCGGAACGCCTTGAAGCGCTCAATGACGAATTTGCCCGCGTATGGTCGATTGAGACGGGAATCGTCTACAAGGTTGCCCAACCGCGCCTTGGCCTGTTTATCAGCGGCGCATTTCGCCAGTACGCCGCCATGGCATCGACTTTCTCGTTCGTCGAAGAACATCGATCGGTGACCGGAAATGCGGGCTATCGCGTCTACGAACCGGTCGGCGTCGTGGGCGAAATCATTCCATGGAATGGCCCAGCCGGTTTGATGGCCTACAAGACGGCGCCAGCGCTGCTGGCAGGCTGTACGCTGATCATCAAATCGTCGCCCGAAGCGCCCTGCTCGGCCTATCTGTTCGCCGAGATTTGCGAGGAGATTGGCTTGCCGCCTGGCGTGGTCAATGTCGTGACCGCCGATCGCGATGTGTCCGAAGAGCTGGTTCGCCATCCCGACGTGGACAAGATCACGTTCACGGGATCGACTGGCGCGGGCCGCCGCATCGCTTCCATCGCTGGCGATCGCGTGGCGCGCGTCACGCTCGAACTGGGTGGCAAATCGCCCGCCGTCATTCTCGACGATTACGACATCGAGACCGCCGCGAATGTGCTCGGGCCGTCCTATTTCGGCTACAACACCGGTCAGATCTGCCACAGCCTGACGCGCGTAATCGTTCCCCGTGCGAAACACGATGCAATGGTTGAAGCGTTGTCGGTTGCCGCCAGACGGATCGTGGTGGGCGATCCGTTCGCACCTGAGACGACGTCCGGCCCGCTCGCGACTGCACGGCAACGAGAAACGGTCGAGCGCTTCGTCGCCAGGGGCATCGCGGAAGGCGCAACGCTGGCAACCGGCGGCAAACGGCCAGCCGGATTGGAGCGCGGGTTCTTCTTCGAACCGACGGTGTTCGGCAACGTGGACAATCGTTCGACGATCGCGCAGGACGAAATCTTCGGCCCGGTGCTCAGCGTCATTCCCGCCGACGACGAAGCCAGCGCAATTCAGATGGCGAACGATACGCCGTTCGGACTGAATGCGGCAGTCTTCACAAACGATAGCGCCCGCGCGCTGGACGTCGCGCGGCAGATCCGTGCGGGTACGGTCGGCCACAACGGCCCGCGCACTGACTTCTCGATTGGCTTTGGCGGTTTCAAGCAGTCGGGCATCGGGCGCGAAGGTGGCGTTGAAGGCCTGACTGCCTTCATGGAGTCGAAAACCATCGTCATGGCTTGACCGCCTGCGTGTGCAATCCGGCGAGCGCTTCGCTTCGTCGGGTGGAATCGGGGCGGTCGCGCGAAAGGCGCCCCACGGGAGGCCGCCCCACGGAAGGCCGCCCCCTCGCACCGCACACGCTTGCGCATCGGCGTCATGCCGACCACGACAGTATTTCCTCAGGTGTAACCAATAGCCTAATCGCGAGGGCCCTCCAGCCCTCGCGCCATCGTATGGACGAGACATTTACTTCGACTCTCTTTGGTGCTGCCCCCGTCAAGCCACGACTCGAGAGCGCGGATGCGTCGCTGCGGCGGCTATCCAGGGCACTCGAGCGGATCAAGAGTCATTACACCGAGCCACTCAAGGTTGCTGAACTCGCAGCGCTAGTGGGAATGAGTCCTTCCGCGTTTCACGCGCATTTCAAGCTCGCCACCTCCCTGAGTCCGCTCAACTATCTCAAGACGCTACGCCTGGAAAAATCGCGCGACTTGATGCTGACCACCCTGCCACGCGTACATGACGCTGCACGCGCCGTAGGTTACGTCAGCGCTTCGCAATTCAGCCGCGAATACAGCCGCCTGTTTGGTGCGCCGCCGCTGCGTGACATTCGACGCCTGCGTGCCGCCATGAGCGACCGCCACTCCCAATAGCAGATCATGAAGCTAGCAGTATCCCGCATGCGTCTGTTCACGCTCAGACACCTGCGCAGGGACTTATTGCCCTGGGTCGTCGCGCTCGCAGTCGGCATCGACTATTTCGACAGCACGATCTTTTCGTTCTTTGTGAACTACATTGCCGGCGGCATCAATGCGTCCGCAGACGAACTTGTCTGGGCGGCAACCGCCTATGCGACCACATCCGTTCTCGGTATTGTCCAGCAGCAATGGTTAATTGAGCGGCTGGGCTTTCGGCTCTATCTTGCTGGCTGTTTGCTGATGTTCTCGCTGGGATCGCTCGCTGCGTCGCTTGCCGATTCGTCGATTGAACTCGCGATTGCACGCGGTTTTCAAGGCTATTTCATGGGGCCGATGCTGGGCACCTGTCGCATCATGCTGCAAACCTGCTTTACGCCGCAGGAGCGCTCGCCAGCCACACGCCTCTTCCTGACACTGATCCTGCTTGCAAGCGCACTCGCACCGTTGACCGGCGGTTATCTTGTCGCGCATTTCGACTGGCGCGCATTGTTCACGGCCTCCACGATAATGAGCGCCGTGTTGGTGTGTCTTGCCTTCGTCATCGTTCCGCACGTCGGAAAGCGGCCTTCCGAGCGACGGAGCGCGACGCACCTGTGGCCTTACCTCGTGTTCGCGACTGCCCTTGGCGCTTTGCAGATCGTCGCTCAACAGGTGCGTTTCGAACAACTCAGCAACTCTCCGCTGCTCGTCATCATGACGGCAACCGGTGGCTTCGCGCTCATCTGGTTCGCGTTGCACCAATGGCGCGACCCCAAACCCCTGGTGCGCCTGAATGCCCTGCGCGAGGGCCCATATAGAATCGGCATGGTGCTGTATGCGCTCTACTACATCATCAGCAACGCGCTCGGCTATTTGATCTCCCGGTTTCTCGACAGCGGGCTGGGCTATCCGGTCGAATATGCTGGCATGCTGGTCGGGCTGACTTCGCTAACGGCCATCCCGGTCGCTCTTGCCTACATTCGCTACTCGAAGCGCGTCACACTCAAAAAGTGGCTGATTGTTCCTGGGTTCCTGATCGCAGCGTTCATCGGCGCCTGGATCGCACGCTTATCGCCGGACGTCAGTACGCCGTGGCTTCTCTTGCCGCTCACGTTGCGCGGGCTCCTGCTGATGTTTATCGCCCTTCCCACCGGGAGCATCGCATTCCAGGTGTTTTCGAAGGACGAATTCACGCACGGCTACCGGTTCAAGAATATCGTCAAACAACTATCGTATTCACTATCGACGGCCTGCATCATCATCCTCGAACAGCATCGCCTGGCGCTTCATACAACACGTATTAACGAATTCGCGAGTGCCGGCAATCCCCTTTTTCAGAACACGCTGAATCTGGTGACGCACACGTACGAAGCCCTTGGGTATGACGCCGGCAATGCCCAGACGCTCGCGCTTTCCCAGCTGGCGCGGCTCGCGCTGCATCAGGCGGAATTCGCCAGCGTACTGGATGGATTTCAGCTCATGGCCGTGATCTCGCTATTGGGTGGCGCCATTGCCCTGTTCCAGCGGCATGTTCGATAAGACATCGATTGCGCATTGTTATGCGTACCAGTGCGTAAACCGCCTGGATTGGGGCTATCCCCGATGGCAGCCACTTGCCCGTCCGAATACATTATCTAACTAACGTTAGCTCAATAACCGGATCGGCGTGAAAACTCCTGTCACGTTGGCGGGCCTCGTCAAGGGCATCGCGAAGCAGTCTCTATCGGCTATCGCACCGTCCTGCAAACTGCACACGCAAACTCAGACAGCAATGGAAACCACCCCTATCTCACTCAGCCTGAAATCGGTTCGCGACGAACTGGATCTTCGGCCTGGCCGCTTATTGATCGATGGCGAGTGGCGCGCGTGGGACGATCAGAGGTTCGACCAGGTGCACCCCAGCACCAACGAAGTGATCGCTAATTTCGCCGATGCTGGCCCGCGCGGAGTCGAACAGGCCGTCGCGGCGGCACGGCGTGCCTTCGACGAAGGGCCGTGGCCGAAGATGCGCGCTCAGGATCGCAAGCGGATGCTTCAGCCCATCGTCGAACGTATCTACGCAGCGGAAAAGGAAATCGCCGAGCTTCAGACGCTCGACAACGGCGTCCCGTTCACCTTCAGCCGTCACTCGCGTCTGTCGCCCACCGCTGCCGCAGATATCTTCGACCACTTTCTCGGCTGGATTGACAAGATCAATGGCGAGACCTACCCGCAGTTTTCCAGCGCGTCGAATATGCAGTACATGACGTTCCGTGATCCGGTTGGCGTGGTCGCTGCGATCCTGCCTTATAACGGGCCGGTGATGACGTTCGCGATGAAGGTTGCGCCAGCGCTCGCGTGCGGCTGCACGGTGGTCGTCAAGCCGTCGGAGTACACAAACCTCGCGGTGCTCAGGCTCGCGGAAATCATCGCGCAAAGCGATCTCCCGCCTGGCGTATTCAACGTCGTCACGGGCGGCGCCGAAACAGGCATGGCGCTGTCGTCTCACCCGGGCATCGACAAGGTCACCTTCACCGGCAGCCCGGCTGTCGGCGAGCAGATCACGATTGCCAGCGTGTCGAACATGAAGCGCCTGTCGCTAGAGCTCGGCGGCAAGAGCGCCGCATTGGTGTTCCCCGACACGGAAAGCGTCGCCGCTACCGCCAGAACGCTGATGAGCCTGTGTTCGACATTCCTTTCGGGGCAGGTCTGTTCGACGCCGACGCGCGCCGTCGTGCACCGGTCGATCATGGACGAGTTCCTGCACCACGCCGCAGAGCAGGTCAAACAAGTGCGATTCGGCGATCCGTTCGATCCCGCCACCACGTCAGCCCCCATCATTTCAAGGCGTCAAAGGGAGCGCATTCTTGGTTACATCGACATTGGCAAACGGGAAGGCGCAGAGCTGAAATTCGGCGGAGGAACGCCCGGTGGCGCGCTGGCCGATGGCAACTGGATAGAGCCCGCGCTATTTGCGAATGTACGCAACGACATGACGATCGCGCGCGAAGAGATCTTCGGCCCGGTTCTCAGCGTGATTCCGTTCGAAACCGAAGAAGAAGCGATCCGTATCGCCAACGACAGCCCATTTGGACTGGCTGGCTGTGTCTATACCGCCAGCGTCAAGCGTGCGTTCCGCGTCGCGCGCGCAATACGCAGTGGTTCGATAGGAGTGAATGGCTATGCGAGTGCGCCCAATGCGCCGATGGGTGGCGTGAAGCGCTCCGGCGTGGGTCGCGAAGGCGGCTGGTCGACGATCGAGGCCTTCACCGAACTCAAGACCATCAACTTCAATCTCGACGACTGAGACAGCGACATTTCGCGGGAGCTTCCACTCATGACTGACACGTTCGACTATGTGATTGTGGGCGCAGGGAGTGCCGGCTGTGTGCTGGCTATGCGCCTGTCTGAGGCGGGTCACTCCGTGTGCGTCCTGGAGGCAGGCCCGCGCGACCGCAGCCCCTATATCCACATCCCGGCTGGCTACATCAAGAACCTGTTCAATCCCAAAGTCATCTGGGATTTCAAAAGCGAGCCCAATCCCGCCACGGCGAATCGCGCGCTCAGCCTGACACAGGGCCGCGTGCTGGGCGGCTCGGGCTCGATCAACGGCATGGTCTACAACCGCGGCCAGCATGCCGATTTCAACGGATGGGCCGAGCGCGGCAATCCTGGCTGGCGCTATGAGGACGTGCTCCCCTACTTCAAGAAGGCCGAGACGCGTATTGGCGAAGGCGACGATCGCTATCGCGGTCGCCATGGCCCGCTGCCGGTCACCGACCCTGTCCCGTCGAGCCCGCTATGCGATCTTTTCGTCGAAGCCGTGAAAAGCCTCGGCTTTCCCTATGTACGCGATCACAACGCCGAGGCTCAGGATGGCGTCGGGCCGTGGCAGTTCACGATTGACTCGCGCGGCCACACGATGCGTCGTATGAGTGCGGCCCAGGCCTATCTGCGCCCAGCGGTCAAGACCGGCCGCGTGGACGTTCGTCCAGACAGTCCAGCCACGCGCGTGCTGCTGGAGAACCGACGTGCGGGCGGCGTGCGCTATCGCGCAGGTGGCACCGGTTCGCCGGAGCGCGAGGTACGTGCGAGACGCGAGGTCATCGTCGCGGCAGGCGCGCTGAATACGCCGCGCCTGCTGCAGATTTCCGGCATCGGTGCGGTCGACCATCTGCATTCGATAGGCGTGAAGGTCGCAGTCAATCTGCCGGGCGTCGGCGCGAATCTATGCGATCACTACAACTTGCGCGTCGCTGCGAAAGTCAACGATATATCGACGGTGAACGAACGAGGCCGCGGGCTGCCGCTTGTCTGGGAAATCGCGAAATACTTCGCTGGTCGGCCGAGCATCCTCAGCATGGGGCCGGTGCCGATGCGCTTCTTTTTCCGATCGGATCCCTCATTGCCGACACCGGATTTACAGGTGTCGTTTACGCCTGGCAGCTATCGTGAAGGCTTGCCCGGCCTGCTCGACCATTATCCGGGCATGACGCTTGGCGGCCATAAGCAGCGTCCGGAAAGCCGTGGGTATGTAAAGGCCCTATCGACAAACATCGACATCGATCCGCTGATCCAGCCGAATTATCTGGCAACGCAGTCGGATCAGACGGCCATGATTGCGGTCGTGAAGATGGCGCGCAGGGTGTTGCAGGCGCGTCCTTTCGCGCCCTACTACGTCGACGAGATTTTCCCGGGCAACGACATCCGCACGGATCGGGAAATTCTCGACTTCGCTCGCGAGCGCGGCGGCACCGTGTACCACCACAACGGCACCGCGCGGATGGGCCCGGACAGCGATCCGTATGCTGTCGTCGACGCGCGCCTGCGCGTAAGAGGCATCGAGGGCCTGCGCGTTGCGGATGCCTCCATCATGCCCGCGCCGATATCCGGCGCAACCAATGCCTCCGTCATCATGATTGGCGAAAAGGCCGCGGACATGATTTTGCAGGACGCCGCCCAGCCGTTGCAACGCGGCGCAGCGCACCCGGCGAACGAAAGCGGCGCCACGACCGGGTGGGAAATGACGGCGCGCTCATGCGCGTTCTAGTCCGACGCTCGACGCTCCGTGCAGCCACGGTGCGTCAAGCGGTATCGAGTGCATCATCGCGCACGGGGAACCATCCCGCGGTCGCCTTGATCGCGCCCCATAGTTTGTCAGGAATGCGAAGCTCTGCGGGTTCACGGGTGAGATCCAGCGCGATATCGATCGCCGCGTCGCTTCGCATCCGGCTGAGTTCCACCCATTCCGGCGTCGTGGCCAGGCCTCGCCCCAGCGCCACCAGCGGCAAACCGAGCGTCAAGGCCTTGCGTGCCTGCTCCGGCTGGCCAATGCCACCCGCCGCGATCAGCGGCACACGCTGGCGGACACGCTCGACGATCTGCTCGATCGTGGTCTGATTGCCCGCATAGTCCTGCGGCTTGCCAGCAAGCAGGTCGTAGAGCGAAACGTGCAGGTAATCGATACCCATGTCGATCAGCCGATCCACCAACGCGAACGCGTCGCCGATCCGTAGTGCCCCTTCTCCCGACTCTTCCGGAGACAGGCGATAGCCCACGAGGAACGGACGTTCCGTATGCGCGGCTACGACGCGCTTGACTTCTCGCACCACTGCCAGCGGAAAGCGCAGGCGATTTTCCAGCGATCCGCCCCATTCGTCGGTGCGCTGGTTATACAGCGGAGAGAGGAAGTTCTGGATCAGGAACCCGTGTGCGCCATGCAGTTCCACACCATCGAAACCCGCTTCTATCGCGCGCCGCGTGGCTTCGCCGAACGCACGAATCACCGCCAGTATTTCGTCATGATCCAACGCCCGGCTGCTGTGCTGGCCGTCGTTGAACGGCCCGGGCGTCGCTTTCGTCGCGCTGGCGCTCACCATGTGTCCACCAGGGATCAAGCCATGCACAGCCTTGTTCCCCGCGTGAAATATCTGCAATACGGCTGGCGCGCCACCGCTTTTAGCAGCCTGCGCAAGCTGGCTCAAACCGGGAATATACCGATCATCGTAGGCGGCAAATTCGTGCGTGAAACCAACGCCGTTTTCCGTCACGTGCGTGCAACCGGTCAGCACCAGCCCGACAGCACCGGCTCGGGCACGATACCAGGCGAGTTCCTGATCGGAAACCGTCGCGTCCGCGTTGGCTGACCAGGTCGTCATCGGCGCCATGACAAGACGGTTGCGTAGCGTCATGCCGTTGGGAAAGGAAAATGCCTCGAACAAGGGATCGATTGTCTGAATCATGGGCTGCAATGACATCAAATAAGGTTGGTCGCCGTCGTTGTGCGATACACGATCGACCGCGCGACAGGGACACCGCATCGGCGGTGTCCCTGCACGGATTACAGATGTTCCTTGAAGAACGGCACCACGCTCTTGAGCGCCAGCGCAACCGGCTCGGGCTTGTCGTACAGGTCGTAATGCGACCAGCCTTCGGCCACGACGATATGCTTGTCCTTCGATGCCGCACGGCCGTAGATTTCCCAGCCATCGCGATATGCACCAAAAGCGCCGGGCTTGTCGCCGATCACCACCATCAGCGGCTGCGTGAGCAGCACTTCGGCATGCAGGAATGCATCCCAGCCCATCGCGGCGCTGTTGAACGAAAACAACCCACTGGTCGCGCCATTCGGTTTCTGTCCACGATCGGACTTGTAATAGTCCGTGGCTTCCAGCACGTCGATATCCGTCACGCCATTCTTGCGGCCTTCATCGACCGATGCAGGCAGATAGTTGATGACGTTGCGCGGCGCGCCCTTTGCTTCCGCCGTGCGCTGCTGGCCCATCGCCTCCAGCGCGCCGACGGGATCGAAATTGCTGAAACCCTCGCGAATCAGGCGGCCAAAGTTCACGCCGGTGATCGACGTCACCGCCTTGATGCGGTGATCGGTCATGGCTGCATGAATCGTATAGGCACCGCCGCCGCACACGCCGATCGCGCCGATGCGGTTCTCATCGACATAAGGCAGCGTGACGAGATAGTCGATGGCAAAGCGGATATCCGACACACGAATCGACGGATCTTCGATAAAACGCGGCGACCCGCCACTTGCGCCCTGGAAGCTGGCATCGAAGGCAACGACGACGAATCCTTCCCGCGCAAGCGCTGCACCGTAGACGTTGCCGGCGGTTTGCTCCTTGCAGCTGCCAATCGGGTGCGTGCTGACGATAGCGGGATACTGCTTCGTCTCGTCGAATTCGGGCGGCAAATAGAGGTCGGCCGCCGTATCCCATCCCAGGTTCCTGTAGCTAACGGTGCGAAAGTTACTGGCGTTCATGACGTGTCCTGGTTTTCAGTGACCGAGCGTGCGCTGGAAGAACGGCGCGAGTACGGAAACGGCCTCGTCGACATACTGCGGCACGTCGTACAGCGACATGTGGTTCGCGCCTTCGACAACGTGAAGCTGTTTGTCCTTGCTCGCGGCGCGAGCGAGCAGGTCATCGCTCATCCACTTGCTGCCGGCCACGCTACCCGCCACGATCTGCAGCGGTTGGGTCAGGAACGCTTCGGCCTTGTTGTAGGCGTCATAGGTGATGATCTGGTTGAGGCTGCGAGCCGTCATGAAGCCAGGCGCGTTGGGATGCTCGCAACGCGGTGTGTGGTAGTACTCCCACGCTTCGCGCAGTTCGGCGTTCGGGGCGTCTTCCTCGCGCATCGGTGCGAGCGGCAGCGTGGCCAGCTGCGCGTTGACGGCGTCGCTCGTGCGCGCCTGCGAACCGGCGCCAATGTAGGCAATCGCGTCCGCGTCCGCAACCGTGTTCTCCCAGCCATTGCGGAACATCTGGCCGATGTTGACGGCGCTCACGGTGCCCACGGCCTTGATGCGGCGGTCGTCGATCGCGGCGTTCGCGGTGTAGCCGCCGCCTGCGCAGATACCCATTGCGCCGATCTTCTCGGCGTCGACATACGGCAGCGTCACCAGATAGTCGATCACGGCGCTGATGTCTTCGGTACGGATGTACGGGTTTTCCAGTTGACGCGGCTCGCCCGTGCTCGCGCCCTGGTAGGACGCATCGAAAGCAATCGCCACGAGGCCGTTTTCCGCGAGCTTGCTGGCATACAGGCCAGCGGTCTGTTCCTTCACACCGCCGCCCGGATGCGCGACCACCACTGCCGCATACTTACGGCTGGCGTCGAAACCTTCCGGCAGATGGATATTGGCAGCCATCGTTACGCCCTGGCCGTTGAGGTTCTTGAAGGTAACGCTTTGCATGATCGGTTTGCTCCTGTGTGGGTAAGTCCGTTGCAATGGAGTTCATCATAGGCGCGTCTTTGGATAGGAAAAACCGCCTTTCCAACACATCAGTGTTAAGCTATACTTGACAATATGACGATTGAAGCCTCTCTCCTGCCCGCACTCGCCTCGTTTGTGAACATTGCCCGCCATCGCAGCTTCACCCGCGCGGCGACGGAAATGGAGGTGTCCCGTGCGGCGCTCTCGCAGCAACTCAAGGCGCTTGAACAGCAGCTCAACGTACGTCTGCTGCATCGCACGACACGCGATATGTCGCTTACGGAGGAGGGACAGCGTCTGTTCGACACGCTTGCGCCCGCGCTCGCGACGATCGAACGGGCGGTGGCTGGACTTGGCGAAGCCCATTCTGAACCCGCCGGGCAAATCCGCGTGAGCACGTCGCGCATCGCGGCGCGCCTGCTGCTGGAGCCGCACATGGCGGACTTCCTCGCACGCTATCCCAAGCTGCGTCTCGAACTCGCGATGAACGACGGTTTTTCGAACATCGTGGCAGAAGGCCTGGATGCGGGCATTCGTCTTGGCGAGAGTCTCGACGAACATATGGTGGCCGTGCCGGTCACCCCCATGCTGGAGATGGCCATTGTCGGCTCGCCAGAATACTTCGCGCGTCACGGCACGCCGGAAACCCCTGCCGATCTCATGCGCCACAATTGCCTCTCCTATCGATTCACGTCGAGCGGCACAATCGACCGCTGGTCGTTCACCACACCCGGCACTGAGGCCCAGACGGTGGTCTACGAACCGCAGGGCAACGCCATCTTCAACGACGACGACAGCATGCTGCGCGCGGCAATACAGGGCGTCGGACTCGTGCAGCACATCGACCTGTGTGTACGGCATCATCTCGCCAATGGGTCGCTGGTGCGCGTACTCAAGCCGTGGTGCCGCCCTTTTCCCGGCTTCTATCTCTACATCCCTTCGCGCGCGCAAATTCCTGCAAAAACACGTGCGCTGATGGACTTTCTGGTCACGCAACGCGAACAACTAGAACGAGAGCGTGAGTCGCTCTGATTCGCGTGCAACAGCGCTGAATGCGTCTTCCCCACTATAGGCAATTTAGCCGGGCTCGCATCGCTATCCGCAGCGTCTACCAAAGTACGGAACACGCGCACCACACGCATTGCGCCCGCCGATCACGGCGGGTTCAATGCATGTTGGTCCGTTCAAATCCGTTTTGGAATTCAGCATGCGATACGAAGAATTCGAGTACCTCCGGTTCGATCCCCAGCCCGACGGCGTCATGCTCGTTACGCTGAATCGCCCCGATTTCATGAATGCCACGAACAACCGGATGCACTGGGAACTGACCCAGGTCTGGGGCGTGCTCAACGACGATCTGCAGGTCAAGGCTGCAGTCATCACCGGCGCGGGCGACCGCGCGTTTTCCGCTGGTGGCGATCTCTCCGTCGTGGAAGAAATGTCGAACAGTCACGAAGCCACGATGCGCGTGATGAAAGAGGCCTCCGACATCGTCTACAACATGCTGGCCTGCGATAAGCCCATTATTTCGGCGATCAACGGCACGGCGGTGGGCGCTGGCCTCGCCGTGGCGCTGCTGGCCGACGTGAGTGTGATGGCGGAAGACGCACGCCTGACCGACGGTCATACGCGCCTCGGTGTCTCAGCAGGCGACCACGCCGCGATTGTCTGGCCGCTGCTGTGCGGCATGGCCAAGTCGAAGTACTACCTGATGACGGCCGATTTCATCGATGGCAAGGAAGCGGAGCGCATCGGCCTCGTCACGTTCTGCGCGCCTCGCATAGAAGTCCTGACGAAATCGCTTGCCATCGCGGCCAATCTCGCACGCGGCAGCCAGACCGCCATTCGTGCCACAAAAAAGTCGCTCAACAACTGGATGCGCCTCGCCGGGCCGATTTTCGACAATTCGCTCGCGATGGAAATGCTGTGTTTCCTCGGCGAGGATGTGAAGGAAGGGCTGGCCGCGCTGCGCGGCAAACGACAGCCTGAGTTTCCGTCGGCCCGCTTACCCTCGTAGCGCGCGGCCGGATTGCCCGACGCGCGATACTGCGCGTTTTACCTAACTAATAATAGTTAATAACATGAGACAACTCACCCTGCTGCTGGACGGTATGACGCATACCGAAGGCGCGCGCTGGCACGACGGACGCTTCTGGTTCAGCGATCTGTACTCCGAACGGGTTTGCTCGATCCTGGAGGACGGCAGCGACCTGCGAACCGAAATGCACGTCCCCGAGTGCCCTTCCGGCATTGGCTGGCTGCCCGATGGCCGCCTGCTCGCCGTCTCCATGCACGATCGCAAGCTGCTGCGGCGCGAGCACGATGGCGCGGTGGTCGTCCATGCAGACCTGTTCCCCCATCTGGAGTTCGAACCGAACGACATGGTCGTGGACGCACAGGGCCGCGCGTGGGTGGGCAATCTCGGCTTCGACGTCATGAAGCTGGCGCCGCGCCGCCCGGCCCGGCTGGCGCGCGTCGATCCGGACGGCACGGTCACCGTGGTCAGCGAAGGGCTGCATTTCCCCAACGGCCCGACCGTGATCGACCACCGCACGCTCGTGGTCGCCGAATCGTTCGGCAACCGGCTCTCGGCGTTCGATATCCAGCCCGATGGTTCGCTATCGGCGCGCCGGGACTGGGCGCGTTTCGGCCCGGTGCCGCAAAACGACGATGTGATCCAGTCGATGGCCGAAATCACCGTCGCGGCGGACGGGATCTCGCAGGTCGATGCCGAAGGCGCGATCTGGGTCGCCGACTTCACGAAGGCGCGCGTGCTGCGCGTGGCGCCCGGTGGCGACATTCTCGAAACGATCGAGACCGGCGATCGCAACTGTTATGCGTGCGCCCTGGGCGGCGCGGACGGACGCACGCTGTTCCTGTGCGTCACGCCCGCCGATTTCAACCCGGACGTGCGCCGCGCCAACCCGCTGAGCGCCGTGCTGTCCACTCGGGTCGACGTCGCCGTCGCCTGAGCGCATTACCCATTCACGTGGAGTCTTCATGACGGATTCATCCAACCCGGCTCAAGCAGCCCGCGCCAGGGCGCTCGCCTGGATCCAGCAAGGCGGCAAGCGCCTGCTCATCGGCGGACAGTGGATCGACGCGGCATCGGGCAAGACCTTCGAGGTCATCAACCCGGCGACCGAAGAGCGGCTCTGCCATGTGGCCGAAGCCGACAGCGCCGACGTCGATGCCGCTGTGATCGCCGCGCGCAAGGCCTTCGAGGCGCCATCCTGGGCCGCACTGTCACCGCACGCGCGCACCCGCGCGCTGCTCAAGATCGCCGACAGGATCGAGCAGCACATCGACGAACTGGCCGCGATCGAATCGCTCGATAACGGCATGCCGCTCTGGTTCGCCCAGGGCGCGGTGACGGCCACGGTCGACATCTTCCGCTACTACGCGGGCTGGTGTTCGAAGGTGCTGGGCAGCACGATCCCCTCGGACGGCAGCACGCTCATCTATACGCTGCGCGAACCGCTGGGCGTGTGCGGCCAGATCATTCCGTGGAACGTGCCGATCCTGATGGCATCGATCAAGTTCGCCAACGCGCTGTGCTGCGGCAACACGGTGATCCTCAAGCCCGCCGAACTGGCGTGCCTGACCTCGATCCGTCTCGCGGAGCTGATCCAGGAGACCGACCTGCCGCCTGGCGTCATCAACGTGCTGCCCGGTTTTGGCGCGACGGCGGGCGCCGCGCTCGCCCAGCACCTGGGCGTGGACAAGATCGCGTTCACGGGCTCCACGGCCATCGGCAAACAGATCGTGCGCGACGCCACGTCGAACCTGAAGAAAGTGACGCTGGAACTCGGGGGCAAGGCGCCCAACGTGGTCTTCGCCGACGCCGACATCGAAAAGGCCGTGCAGAGCGCCGTCAAAACCTTCTGCGGCAACTCGGGCCAGGTGTGCTCGGCGGGCACACGCCTGTTCGTGCAGGAGAGCATCCACGACCAGGTGTCGGAGCGCGTGGCGCAACTCGCGGCCACGTGGAAGGCCGGCGACCCGTTCGCCGCCGATACGAAGCTCGGGCCGTTGATCTCGGCGAAACAGCGCGAGCGCGTCTGGTCGTACATCGGCGCGGGCCAGGAAGGCGGCGCGTCGCTGCGCCTGGGCGGCAACGGGTGGAGCGGCGCTGGCTACTTCGTTGAACCCACCGTGTTCGACAACGTGCGCAACGGCATGCGCATCGCACAGGAAGAGATCTTCGGCCCGGTGCTCTCAATCATCCCGTTCAAGGACGAGGAAGACGCCGTGCTGCAAGGCAACGACACGAGCTACGGCCTGTCCGCCGCCGTCTGGACGCGCGACGTATCGCGCGCCCACAAGGTCGTGCGCGCGCTGAAGGCCGGGCGTCTGTGGATCAACACGTTTGGCGAGTCCGATCCGGCGATGGCATTCGGCGGCTACAAGCAATCGGGCTGGGGGCGCGAGTTCGGTCAGGAATCAATCGAGGCCTACACGCAGACGAAATCGATCATGGTCCGCATGTGAGCGCGGCTTCCCAAAACATACATCAAGGAGACACGCCGTGGATATGAGCACGCCTGCGTTCGTACAAGGCACGAAAAAACTGCTGATCGGCGGGCAATGGGTTGAACCCGGTTCGGGCCAGTACATCGAGGCCATTAACCCCGCCACGGGCGAGCGGCTATGTCAGATCGCCCGTGGCGATGCCCAGGATGTCGACCGCGCCGTGGCCGCCGCACGCCGGGCCTTCGAAGGGCCGTGGAGCCGCTTCACGGCACACGAGCGGCGCAAGCTGCTGCTGCGCGTGCACGACGTCATCCTCGACAACTTCGACGAGCTGGCGCTGATCGAAACGCTCGACATGGGCGCGCCGCTTGCGCGCACGCGTGGCTACAAGGAATGGCTTTCGCAGCTATTGCAGTTCTATGCCTCGCAGACGGGCGCGGGCACGGTGGCGGCTAGCCCGCTGTCCATTGCGCCAAATTTCACAGCGCTCAAGCAACTGATGCCAGTGGGCGTGGTCGGCGGCATCATCCCCTGGAATGGTCCGCTGATGGGCCTCTGGTGGATCTACGGCCCGGCGCTCGCCACCGGTTGCACCGCCGTGCTCAAGCCCGCCGAGGATGCGTCACTGTCCTCGCTGCGTGTGTCCGAACTGATGATGGAGGCCGGTGTTCCCGACGGCGTCATCAACGTCGTCACCGGCTATGGCAAGGACGTGGGCGAAGCGCTGGCCGGGCATATGGGCGTGGACCGCGTGGCCTTCACGGGTTCGGTGGGCACGGCGCAGGCGATCGTGCGGGCGTCGGCAGGCAACCTCAAGCGGCTGCAACTCGAACTGGGCGGCAAGTCGCCCGACATCGTGTTCGCCGATGCCGATCTCGACAAGGCCGTGCCCGGCGCGTCGATGGGCGTGTTCACCAACACGGGCCAGGTCTGCGTGGCGGGCACGCGCATTCTCGTGCAACGCGCCGTGCATGACGAATTCGTGCAGCGCATGGCCGCGTTCGCCAAAACCATCAAGATCGGCGACGGCCGCGAGCCGGGCACCCAGATCGGCCCGCTGATCTCGCAGCGCCAGCTTGAACGCGTCATGCACTACGTGGACATCGGCGGCAAGGAGGCCGAACTGGTTCATGGCGGCCGCCGTCTTGGCGGTGAACTGAACAAGGGCTTTTTTGTCGAGCCCACGGTCTTCGCCAACGTGCGCAACAACATGACCATCGCGCAGGAGGAGATCTTCGGCCCGGTGGCATCGGTGATTCCGTTCGACTCCGTGGAGGACGCGCTGCAACTCGCCAACGACACGCCTTATGGCCTCGCGGGCGGCGTGTGGACGCGCGACCTGTCCACCGCGCACAAGGTCTCGCAGGGCATCCGCTCGGGCACGGTCTGGGTCAACTGCTATGGCGTGATCGATCCGGCCGTGGGTTTCGGCGGCACGAAGATGAGCGGTTATGGCTGGAAAGGCGGCAAGGAGCACGTGGAAAGCTTCCTCTACCCCAGGGCCACTTACATCAATCTGGACTGACTGGACTAACGATAGACGCGGCCACGTCACGGACGCCGCGCATTCCAGTCACGAAAACAATTCAGGAGACACACATGAAAGGCATCGTTTTCAGGGGCGACAGGAAACTCGACATCCTCGATTTCGACGACCCCACGCCCGGCCCGCTCGACGCGGTCATAGAAATGAAAGCGTCGGGGATGTGCGGCAGCGATCTGCATTTCTATCGCAACAAACCGGCCGACGTCATCAAATCGCTAGGCTTCAAAGACCTGGCGTCGCGCGGCATGTCGGAGGACACGCCGATCATCGGCGGCCATGAGCCGTGCGGCCAGATCGTCGCGCTTGGCGCGGCGGTCGATGCGCGCGCCTTCAAGGTGGGCGATCGCGTCGCGGTATTCCACTACGAAGGCTGCCAGCACTGCGACCACTGCCGCACCGGCTGGACGCAGATGTGCAGCCACGGCGCAGATATTCACGGTGTCATCAAGCACGGCGGCCACGCGCACTACATGCGGGTGCCCGTGACCTCGCTCGTGCATTTGCCCGATGAGGTTTCGTACGCCACGGGGGCCGCCGTTTCCTGCGGCACCGGCACGGCCTGGGGCGCACTGCTGCGCCTGAACATCAGCGCGCGCGACACGCTGGCCGTGTTCGGTCTCGGGCCAGTCGGGCTCTCGGCGGTGCAACTGGCGGCGGCGATGGGCGTGGAAGTCATTGGCGTCGATATTTCCGCCGAACGCGTCGAACGCGCCAGGGACTTCGGCGCGGCACACGTGGTGGACGGCAGCAAGGAGGATCCGATCGAAGCCATCCTCAAGCTGACCGGCGGCCTGGGCGCGACCTGCGCGATGGACTGCGCGGGCGGCGACATCCCGAAGCAGCAAGCGGTGCGCTGTACGCGCCCGTGGGGACGCATCGCCCTGGTGGCCGTCAGTGGCAATCTCAACGTGGACGGCATGAAGGACGTGATCGGCAAGCAGCGCACGATCGTCGGCTCGTACACGATGTCCGAAGTCAGCATGAAAGACTGCATTCACTTCGTCGCCGATCACGGCGTGGACGTGGACAAGCTGTTTACCGACCGCTGGAAGCTGGAGCAAGCCGACGAAGCCTATCGTCTGTTCGACGGCCAGGCGGGCGGCAAAGGCGTGTTCCTGTTCTGATTTCCCGAACTCCCAGACGCATCCAGAAAGCAAGGAGACAAGCGTGACCACCGTGCACGACACCTCATCCACCACTCCGGCGAACTGTCCGCCGTTAGAGCAGGAAGTCGTTCGCTTCATTCAGGAACTGAAATACGAGCATCTCGACGCAGACGCACACGCTGGCTTGAACCGGCTGCTGCGCGACCAGATCGCCTTGCAGATCGGCATATCGAAGATGCCCTGGTCGGAGCAACTGCTCAAATACGCCAGGGCGCAGCAGCGGCTGGGCAAGAGCCGCGTGAGCGCCTCGGCCGTGACGATGAGCGCTGCTGACGCCGCGTTCGTGAACGGCTCCTATGGCCACGGCTTCGAATACGACGACGCGCACGGGCCCAGCTACAGCCATCCGGGTAGCTGCGTGATCCCGGCGGCGCTCGCGATTGGCGAGGAACTGGGCTCGTCGCTCGAAGACGTCCTCACGGCGATGGTCGCCGGCTACGAGGTCTACGCGCGCCTGGGCGTGCTGGCCCAGCCCGATCTGCTGCAGCGCGGCTTTCATCCGCACGGCACGCTCTCGAATTTCGGCGCGGCTGCTGTCGCCGCCAAACTGCGCGGCTTCGATGCGGAAACCACGCTGCACGCGCTGGCGATTGCGTTGAGCCACGTCTCGGGCACCACCGAGTACACCTCCACCGGCGGCTCCATCAAGCGCATCCACGCAGGCATCGGCACGCGCAACGGCATGCAGGCGGCCGACATGGCGCGTGCAGGCATCACCGGCCCGCGTGCGTTCCTGAGCGGCAACAAGGGATTTTTCCGCACCTTCCTGCAGCGCGCGGCGGGTGATGCGCCCGAGCGACGTTTTGCACTCGACCAGCCGTTCGAGGTGAGCACGGTCTGGCTCAAGGCGTATTGCGCGTGTTATTGCACGCATGCCTATATCGACGCGCTGCGCCCGTTCGCTACGCGCCGCGACGATATCGCCGACGTGCATCTGAAGATCACGCCGCACTTCAACGTCGTGGTCGGGACGGCCAATGCCAACGCCTATGAGCCGAAGAACATCGAGCACGTGCAGTTCAGCCTGCCCATCCAGGCCGCCTTCACCCTGCTCGACAAGGGCAACGGCTTCCTGATCCACCGTGACTATCTGGCGGGGAACGTCGATATGGCGCCCGTCATCGCGATGGCTCGTAGCATCCGCGTCAGCGAAGAGCCAGCACTGGAAAAGCAGTATCCCGGCCGATTCGTGGCCGACGTGACCGTAACGTTCAAGGACGGCCACGCGGAACATGTGTTCGTCGAAGATCCGATCGGCACCGACCGTAATCCAATGCCCGAGCAGGAACAGGACGCCAAGTTCATGGAACTGACCCGCGATATTCTGGGTGAAGGGCGCGCCCAGAAACTGCTGACGACGCTGCGTACACTCGACCCCGCGATGCAGACTGCCCAACTGACTCAGATGTGGGCGATGTAACGACAAACGGCTGGTCGAGCAGAATACACCTGCCCGCCAGCCGTTTTCTCTTGAACCCCGGCTTTACATGCCCGAGTAATTCGGGCCGCCACCGCCTTCAGGCGTAACCCACACGATATTCTGCGAAGGGTCCTTGATATCGCAGGTCTTGCAATGCACGCAGTTCTGCGCGTTGATCTGCAACCGCTGTCCCCCTTCCTCGCTCTCCTCGACAAATTCATACACCCCCGCCGGACAATAGCGCGCCTCCGGCCCGGCGTAGCGCGCCAGATTGAGCAGCGTCGGCAGGCTCGCATCCTTGAGCGTCAGATGCGCGGGCTGATTCTCCTCATGATTCGTATTGCTGATGAATACGCTGGACAGGCGATCAAAGGTCAGCTTGCCGTCCGGTTTGGGATAGACGATGGGCTTGCATTCGCTCGCGGGCTTCAGATATGCGTGATCGGGCTTGTGACGGCGCAGCGTCCACGGCATGCGGCCACGCAGCACGAGTTGCTCGAAGCCGTTCATCAACGTGCCGGTCTTCAGGCCATATCTGAACCAGTTCTTGAAGTTGCGATCCTTCTTCAGTTCGGTGTACAGCCAGCTTGCCTCGAAGGCTTCAGGATAGGCCGACAGTTCGTCATGCCGACGCCCCGCTACGACGGCGGCATAAGCGGCCTCGCCCGCCAGCATGCCGGTCTTGATGGCGGCGTGACTGCCCTTGATACGGCTGACGTTGAGAAAACCCGCATCGCAGCCCACCAGCGCGCCCCCCGGAAAGACGAACTTCGGCAACGCGCCGATACCGCTCGCGTTGATGGCGCGCGCGCCGTACGACAAGCGCCGCGCGGTGATTTCGCCCTTGTCGTTCTCGAAGTAGCGGCGAATGCGCGGATGCGTTTTCCAGCGCTGGAATTCCTCGAACGGACCCAGCCAGGGATTGCTGTAGCCGAGCCCCGTCACGAAACCCACCGCGACCCGGTTGCCGTCCAGGTGATAGAGGAAGCCGCCGCCATAGGTCGCGTTGTCCATCGGCCAGCCGGCGGTATGCATGACCTCCCCCGGCCGATGCTGCGCCGGATCGATCTCCCACATTTCCTTGATGCCGAGCCCGAAGCTCTGCGGATCGCGCCCCGCGTCGAGCCGGAAGCGCTCGATCAACTGCTTGCCGAGGTGGCCGCGCGCGCCTTCGGCAAAGATGGTGTAGCGCGCATGCAGTTCCATGCCCATCTGGAGGTTAGCGGTGGGCTCGCCGTTCTTGCCGATGCCCATGTTGCCCGTCGCCACGCCCTTGACCGAGCCGTCGTCGTTGTAGAGCACTTCGGCGGCTGCGAAACCGGGGAAAATCTCGACGCCGAGCGACTCGGCCTGCTGCGCCAGCCATCGGGTCAACGCGCCCAGGCTGATGATGTAATTGCCGTCGTTGTGCGCGAACGGCGGCAGCAGCAGATTGGGCACGCGCCATGACGATTGCTCGCCGAGAAACACATACGCGTCCTCGGTGACGGGCTGGTTCAGCGGCGCGCCAAGCGCCTTCCAGTCGGGAAACAGCTCGCTGAGCGCGCGCGGATCCATGATCGCGCCGGAGAGAATATGCGCGCCAGGCTCCGAGCCTTTTTCGAGCACCACCACGGATACGTCCTGGCCGTTTCCGGCGGCAAGCTGCTTGATGCGAATCGCCGTGGCGAGGCCGCCGGGGCCCGCCCCGACGATCGCCACGTCGTACTCCATGGATTCACGAGGGCCGAACTGGGCCAGAAGGTCTTTGCTGTTCATTGCTTTCTACTCATGTGGGACGGTCGTGCTTTGTCGATTGCACGCTTGATTTCACGCTTGATTTCACGCTCAAGCCAGCCAGGATCAAATGACGTTGCGCTGCCGCAGTCCGGCGATGGCCTGGGCGTCGTAACCGGCAGCGGCCAGAATCTCGTCGGTGTGCTCGCCCGTCAGCGGAGCCCGCGTGCGGATCTCGGGCGGGGTGCGCGACAGCGAGACAGGCGTGGCGAAAATCGGCACCTTTTTCGGCGCGCCGGGGTAGTCCATCCAGTGAATCAGATTGGCGGCTTCGATGGTCTTGTCCTGGAGCGCCTCGCGCGGCGAATTGACAGGGCCAGCGGGAATGCGCGCGCGTTCGAGTTGCGCCAGTGCTTCGGCTTGCGAGAGATCCAGGCACCACGCCGACATCACCTCGCTCAGAAACTCGCCGTGCTCGCCGCGCAGCCGGTCATCGGCAAAGCGTGGATCGTCGAGCAGTTCGGGGCGGCCTACGAGTTGCGTCCAGCGTTTGAACATCGGGCGCCCGATCACCTGAGTAATGAACCAGCCGTCTTTCGCCTTGAAGATGTCCGAGGGCGCGTAGCTGGACGCGCGGTTCAGCGTGGCGGCGCGGTCGAGGCCCAGCAGCGCTTCCTCGATCAGCGCGCCGCTGGCCATGTTCAGCCCCGTGCACAGCAGCGATGCGCTCACCTCCTGCCCCGTCCCGCTGCGCTGACGCTCATAAAGCGCGAGTACGGTGCCCAGCGCGCAGGAAAAGGCGGTGGCGAAATCCACCACGGGCACCATCGCCTTTTGCGGCTGATCCGGCGTACCCGCGATATGCACCGCGCCGCTCAACGCCTGGCCCACACCGTCGAAGCCCGGGCGGTCGCGCACCGCCTCGCTGTTGCCGAACGCGTTGGCGGCCACGAGGATGATGTCGGGCTTGATGCGGCACAGGCTCTCGTAGTCGAGCCCGAGGCTCGCGAGCGTGCGCGGCGGCATGTTGGCGATCACCACGTCGGCGTCGGCCACCAGCCTGCGCACGATCTCGCGGCCTTCCTCGCTATCGAGATCCAGCGTCATGGAGCGCTTGTTGCGGTTGACCTGCAAAAACAACGCGCCTTCACCCTGTTCCGTGACAGGGACGATGAAGCGGTCTTCGCCGCCGCCCACGCGGTCGATGCGGATGACTTCGGCGCCATAGTCCGCCAGCAGCGCCGAGCAGTACGGCCCGGCAATAAAGCGGCCAAAGTCGAGAACCTTGATTCCTTCAAGCACTTTCATTGTTGTCTCGCGTGAAGACCGGCCCGACCCGAAGTCAATGACCGATCACGTTGAATTCCGATTGCAGTTCATGCGCCATCGCCAGCAGACGCGGCCCCAGTTCGCGCGTGACGCGCGCGCGGCTCATGACGCGGCTCGCGCCGATGCAGACCAGCACAAAGGGCGCGTTCCCCTCCAGCAGAACGGAAGCGGCCAGGATGCCCAGCTCCGGCTCCCATTCGCCGATCGCGGTGCAATAGCCCGTCTCGCCGACCTGCGCGATGCCCTCCAGAACACGGCGGCGAAGCCTCGCCCAATCGCGCGGCGTGCGCCTTTCGACGTTCTCGAGCAGATAGCTGCGCTCCAACTCGGGGAGCGCTGCGAGCAGCGACCAGCCCATCGGCGACAGCGCGATGCCGACCCGCATGCCCACATGGAGCGGCAACATGAACGGCGACGCCACACTGCGCCGGCATTCGAGCACGACGAGATCGAGGCGGTCGCGCACGGCAAGACACACATGCAGCCCGTGCTGGTGCGCAAACGCCGCCATGCGCTGGGCCGCCAGCCGCTGAATGGCCGAATGCGCGATGGCCGGATAGCCGAGGCCCAGCACGGCCGCGCACAGCCGGTACTTGCGCTGCACGCTGTCGTACCTCAGATAACCCAGGCTCGCGAGCGACTGGGTGATCCGCGACACCGTGGAGGGCGGCAGCCCCGTGCGTTGCGCGAGCTGCCCGTTGCCCAGCCAGCGCTCCTGCGGCCCGAAGGCCGCAATCAGCGCGAGCGCACGCACCAGCGGCGTGACCACCTTGGTCCCTGGTGAGCGGCTCAGTGCAACCGACAACCGCTCCGCTGGCGCATCGGGCAGCGCGATCTGCACCTCGCTCAGCGGCTGGCCGACGCTCATGATCTGGTCTGCGTCAGGCCGAAGGCGCCACGGCGCGCACTTCGTCGAGCGCGGCGGGATTGTCGAGCGACGACAGATCGCCCGGCGGCAAACCGCAGTACACGCTGCGGATCACGCGGCGCATGATCTTGGAGCTACGCGTCTTCGGCAACTGCTCGACCACATGCACGCGGCCAGGCCGGAACGGACGGCCCAGGCGCTTGTCCACGTGGCTGGAAACAGCGGCCTCCAGATCTGGGCGCGCGCTCGACGAGCCGGGCTTCGGCACCACGAAGACGACGAGCTTCTGCCCCTTCTGCTCATCCGCCACGCCGATGGCCGCTGCCTCGGCCACGTCCGGCAGTTCGAGCACCACCTCCTCGACCTCGGCCGGGCCAAGGCGCTTGCCCGCGACCTTGAGCGTGTCGTCGGAGCGTCCCATCATGAAGTAGTTGCCATCGGCCGTGCGCAGCGCCAGGTCGCCGTGCACCCAGACGCCTGGGATGGTCTGCCAGTAGGTTTCCAGATAGCGGTCGTCATCGCGCCAGAACGACTGCGTCATGCCGACGAAGGGCGCGCGAATTGCCAGCTCGCCCACTGCGCCAGTCACGCTGTTGCCCGCCGTATCGACCACATCCACCGCCACGCCGGGCGAAACCGTGTTGAAGCCGCTGGGCGGAATCGGCCGGATCGGCACGCTCGCCAGCAACGCGCCCGACGCCTCGGTGCCGCCGGTGTAGTTGATGACGGGCGCCGTGCCGTCGCCGAAGCGTTGCAGGAACCAGTTGAAGTGCTCCGGCGCGATGCCCTCGCCCGCCGTGATGAGCAGGCGCACGGTGGAGCGCTCGCCCTGCAGCGCCTGCGCCTCGTGGCTCGCCATGCCGCGGATCAACGTGGGTGCGGAGCCGAAGTGGGTGACCTTGTGGCGCTCGACCACGCGCGACATGCGCGACCAGTCGGGATAGTCAGGCGCACCGTCGTAGCACACCAGTGTCGCGCCGCGCAGCAGCGCGCAGCCCAGCACGAGGGTGCCCGCGATCCAGCCCATGTCAGCGGGCCAGCAGTACACATCGCCGGGATGCACGTCGAAGTGGATCAGCGAATCGTGTGCGATCTTGATCGGGAAGCTGCCGTGCGTATGCACGACGCCCTTGGGCTTGCCCGTCGTGCCTGAGGTGTAGATCACCATGAACGGCGTGTCGGGCGTGACTGAGACAGCCTCAGTACCCTGGCCGCGCGCGGCGCTCGCCGTGTCCTGCCAGTCGAGGTCGCGCGGGTCGGCCGCATGCTGGGCGGCTTCTGCCTCGGCGCGCTTCCAGATGACGTGCTCGACCAGCGGCAACTGACGCCACGCGTCGCGCAGCGCGCCCTCCACATCGACCCGCTTCGTACGGCGCGAAAAGCCCGTGGACGCGATGACCATGCGCGCCTCGGCGGCTGCCAGGCGGGCCACGATCGCATCGACGCCAAAGCCGCTGAAGAGCGGCACGACCAGCGCGCCCAGATGCACGATCGCCAGCAGGGAGACCGTGGCCTCGATGCCGTTTTCCATCAGCAGGCCAATGCGGTCGCCGCGTTTGAGGCCGCGCTGCGCGAGGCCCGCCGCGAAGTCGCGCACGCGCGTCTCCAGTTCCGCGTAGGTCAGCGCGCTAACGCTGCCGTCCTCGCGCTCGGCCACGACCGCCTTTTGTTGCGCCGTGGCGGGATGGCGGGCCCATGCATAGATCGTGTTGACCCAGTTGAGCCGCCCGCCCGGGAACCAGCCCGGAAACTGCGGCCCGCGCGACAGATCCACGTAGGCCGTGGGCGGCTCGTCCCAGACGAACGCGCACTCGCGCATGACGGTAGTCCAATAACGCTCGGGCTCATCGATCGACACGCGCATCAGTGCTTCATACGAGGGCACGTCCAGCGCCCGCATCAGCTTCACGATGCCGGCGTTCTGGAGTTCGCGCTCGCCCGGTTGCCACACGTGGCTTGATTCAGGATTGCTCATGATCTGTATTCCGTCTTCGATGTTTTATACGGCGCGCTCGACGATCATGGCGATGCCCTGGCCGCCGCCGATGCACATCGTCTCCAGGCCATAGCGCGCCTTGCGGCGCTGCATCTCGTGCAGCAGCGTGGTCATGATGCGCACGCCCGTCGCGCCCACCGGATGACCCAGCGAAATGCCCGAGCCGTTGACGTTCAGGCGATCTTCCAGCGCCTCCATCGAACTGCCCCAACCCGAGACGCAGGCCAGCGCCTGGCAGGCGAAGGCTTCGTTGAGTTCGATCAGATCCATCTGGTCGAAGGTCAGCCCCGTGCGGGCGAGCAGCTTCTGCACCGCAGGCACCGGGCCGATCCCCATACGCGCGGGGTCGCAGCCCGCCGCCGCCCAGCCGACCAGCCAGCCCATCGGCGTCAAGCCCAGTTCTTCGAGCTTGTCTTCCGCGACGATCAGGCAAGCGGCGGCCGCGTCGTTCTGCTGGCAGGCGTTGCCCGCCGTGACCACGCCGTCCTTCATGACGGGCTTGAGCCTGGCGAGGCTCTCTGCCGTCGTCTCGCCGCGCACGCCCTCGTCCTTGCTCACGATCACGGGGTCGCCCTTGCGCTGCGGCACGGCCACGGACACGAGTTCCGCGTCCAGCTTGCCCGCCGCCTGAGCCGCCGCCGCGCGCTGATGGCTGCGCGCAGCGAAGCGGTCGGACGCTTCGCGCGAGATGCCATATTCGCGCGCCAGCGTCTCCGCCGTCTCGATCATGCCGCTGATGCGGCCAAAACGCTCCTCCGGCTGCGAGCGCTCGCGGCCGCGATCCAGACGGTCATGAAATTTGACCGAGCCCGCGCGTTTGCCCCAGCGCATATCGGTGGTGTAGTACTCGACGTTGCTCATGCTTTCCACGCCGCCCGCCAGCACGACATCGGCCGCGCCGGTCTGCACCATCATGGCCGCCGTGGCGATTGCCTGCACGCCGCCGCCGCAGCGCCGGTCGAGCTGCATGCCCGCCACCTCGATCGGCAGGCCGGCCTGCAATGCGACCCAGCGGCCCGTGCACGGCGTTTCCCCGCTGGCATAACTCTGGGCGAACACGACGTCGTCGATTCGCGCTGCGTCGATGCCGGTGCGCGACACGATCTCGCGCGCCACGGTTGCGCCCAGTTCCTCGACGGGAACGCCCTTCAACGCCCCGCCGAATGCGCCCACGGGCGTGCGCAGCGGGGAGACGATGGCTGCTCGTTTCATTTGAATTGCCTCTTGAATCACTGAAGAGTTTCGACGCCAGCGCCGGTTTGCCCTGCGCTGGCCGTTGTCATGAATGTTCGTCCTGAACGTCGATGCGCGTTCGCAATCAGCCGTAGCGGCCGCCCGTGACGTGCAGCACTTCGCCGCTGATGAAGCCCGCGCGCTCACTGGCGAGAAACGCAACGGCGTCGGCGATATCGTCGGGGCGTCCCACCCGCTTGATCGGCTGCGCGGCCACGGCGCGCTCCTTGATGGTTTCGTAGGTCGGCAGCGCCTGCACCATTTCCGTTTCCATGAAACCCGGCGCCACGCAGTTGGCCGTGATGCCGTAGCGGCCTTCCTCCATCGAAAGCGCCTTCGCCATGCCGATCAACCCGGCCTTCGCGGCGGAGTAATTCGCCTGCGTCGGGTTACCCAGATGCGCGCGCGAACTGATGTTGATGAGACGCCCCCAGCCCTGCTCGATGAAATGCGGCATGACTGCTTTCGCGGCCAGAAAAGCACCCTTGAGCATGACCGTCATGACAAAGTCCCAGTCGTCCTCGCTCATCTTGACGAGGTACTTGTCGCGCGGCGCGCCAGCGTTGTTGACCAGAATATGCACGCCGCCGAAATGCGCCACGGTTTCATCGACCAGACGCTGCACGTCGGCGGCCTGTGTGATATCGCCTACCACGCAGTGCGCGGCCAGGCCTTCGTCCCGCAGCGTTTTCGCGGTCGCCTGCGCGAGTTCCCCGTTGATATCGGTGATAACGACGCTCGCGCCTTCCTGTGCGAGCCTGCGCGCCGTGGCGGCGCCCAGTCCGCGTGCCGAACCGGTGACAATCGCCACCTTGCCGCTCAAACCCAGATCCATTTTCCAGACTCCTAACTATTGTGATGTTCAGGTCAGATCGACCCGCGCGTTGTTCAAGACGATCACGCCGCGCTCAAGCGCCGTGACGCGCAGCGACACCGTGCTGCCACGCACCCACATCTCGGTGCGCAGCGTGTCGCCGGGCCACGCCGGTGCGGTGAAGCGCACGCGCATGCCGGTGAAATGCGTGTCGTCGTAAGCCAGCACCGCGCGCAGCACGGCATGCGCCGCCACGCCCATGAGCGCCATGCCGTGCAGGATCGGGCGAGCGAAACCCGCCGCCGCCGCAACGGCCGGATCGGCATGCAAGGGATTCAGATCGCCGCTCAAGCGATAGATCAAGGCGAGCTGGGCGGGCGTGGCCAGATCGCACACGAAATCGGGCGCGCCCTCGGGCATCGCGTGCGGTGCAGGCGGCGCGCCCGCGCTGCCGCCTTCGCCAAAACCGCCGTCGCCGCGCAGCAGGCTCAACTGCGTCACGGTGGCGAGCAGCTGGCCCGTTTCGGCATCGGCAATCTCGCGCGTTTGCTGCAGGAAAGCGCCTTTGCCCTCCCCTTTGTCCCACAGGCCGGTGATGCGGGTCGCGCCCTTGACGCGGCCGCTGGCAGGTAGCGGCGCATGGAGGCGGATTTCCTGCTCGGCATGCAAAAGCTTTTGCCAGGTGATGCCGGTATCGGGCTCGCGCGCCCAGAAACCCGGATAAGCCAATACGTTGGCCATCGTCGGCACGGCGCGCAGCGACTCGCCGTCCTTGCCCTCGTAGACATAGCGCAATTGCCCGGCGTCGAGCGGATCGGTGCCCAGGCCCAGACCCAACGCGTAGAGCTGGGTATCGCGCCGGGAGAACGCGTGTTCGACGACAGGAAACGGACGTGCCAGAAGTTGGGCGGGATTGAGCGACGTGGTGGGCATGACAGACATGGCAGCGTTGAGGATTAGCCCCCACGATGAAACCGGCCGCTTTCCCGGTCAACGGGTTTGCACCGAGCGTTCCGTACCTTGGCACGACGCACGGGCGCCAACGTAGGTGCCGCATCGCGAACGGCTCTTGCCAGGCGCATCGACGCCATTCCATTTCCCGGAACAGGCGCAGCAAAAGCGTTGCCTCGCTCGCAGGGCTGACGCAGCATGAGCCATCTTCATTCATCGATTGAACAGCCGACATGATTCGCGATCAGGAAACGCTCAACGGATTACTCGACACCATCGCCCGCTTCGTGCGCGAACGCCTCGTACCCAACGAGGAGCGCGTGGCCGAAACCGACGAAATCCCCGCCGATATCGTGGCCGACATGAAGGCGATGGGCTTGTTCGGCCTCACCATTCCCGAACGCTTCGGCGGCCTCGAACTGACCATGGAAGAAGAAGTGCTGGCCGTCTTCGAACTGTGCCGTGCTTCACCGGTTTTCCGCTCGCTGCTGGGCACGACGGTGGGCATCGGTTCACAGGGGATTCTGTTCGACGGCACGCCCGAGCAGCAGGAAAAATACCTGCCGCGCCTCGCGACCGGCGAACTGATCGCCTCGTTTGCGCTGACCGAACCGGAGTCCGGCTCCGACGCGGCGTCCCTGCGCACCACCGCAATCAGGGACGGCGACCACTACGTGGTCAACGGCACCAAACGCTTCATTACCAATGCGCCGCAAGCGGGCATCTTCACGCTGATGGCGCGCACCAACCCGGACGACAAGGGATCGGGCGGCATCTCCGCATTTATCGTCGATGCCAAAACACCCGGTATCAGCTTTGGCAAACGCGACAAGAAGATGGGGCAGAAAGGCGCCCATACCTGCGACGTGATCTTCGATAACGTGCCCGTGCCCGCCGCGAACCTGATTGGCGGCAAGGAAGGCCAGGGCTTCAAGACCGCGATGAAGGTGCTGGACAAAGGCCGCATCCACATCGCCGCCGTGTGCGTGGCGGTAGCCGAACGCATGCTGTCGATGGCACTGTCCTATGCGATGGAGCGCAAGCAGTTCGGCGAGCGCATTGCCGACTTCCAGCTGGTGCAGGCGATGCTGGCAGACAGCCGTGCGGAAATCTACGCGGCCCGCAGCATGGTGCTGGACGCCGCGCGCCGTCGCGACGACAAACTGCCCGTGAGCACCGAAGCGTCCTGCGCCAAGCTGTTCGCCTCGGAAATGTGCGGCCGCGTGGCCGACCGCGCAGTGCAGATTTTCGGTGGCGCGGGCTATATGGCCGAATACGGCATCGAGCGCTTTTACCGCGATGTGCGCCTCTTCCGCATCTACGAAGGCACGACGCAGATCCAGCAGATCGTCATCGCTCGCAACATGATCCGCGAGGCACAGTAACCCTGTCCGGCCATTGCGCCGTCTCGCGAAACAGGCTGCGATCGCGCCCCTACAGCGATCGCAGCCCGGCGTCCTGCACAAAAGAGTAAACCCCAATCGACACAGCAAGACACGCGAATTCTAATGATCGTTAGTTTGGTGATTATGCTAGCCATGCGTTTCCCAGAGACAGATCATGTATTGCTCGAATTCCTCTGATGTTCTTTCCGTGACCGAAACTCGCGCGGATAAACACGGCCCGATCGTGACGCCGTTTGCGCGCGCGCTCGCCATGCTGTGCGCGTTTACGCCCGCCGAACGCTGGCTCTGCAATAGCGATCTTTCGGAGCGAACCGGCATTCCGGCTTCGACGGTGACGCGACTGACCCGCACGCTGGTCGCTGCAGGCTATCTATGCTGCGATAGCGGCAAAAGACGTTTCCGCCTCGGGCCGTCGGCGTTGGCGCTGGGCTACCGCGCCGCAGCCGATATCGAGACCCACGAAGTCGCCCATCAACGCATGCACCTGTTCGCCGAGCGCCATCAGGTGCATGTTCATCTCTGCGCCCGCAACCGGCTCGATGTGGTCGTGATCGACAGTTGCTGCACCAGCACCATTCCGGCCTCGTTGCAACCGGCGATCGGCACGCGGTTGGCGCTCGCATCGTCGGCGGCGGGCTGGGCGCTACTCGCCAGTCTCCCCGATGGCGAGCGCGACTATCTGCTCAGAAGCGCCGCACTGCAACCTTCGCGCGAGCGCAGCGCGAGCACGAACCGCCGCCCCAGCGAAGCCATTGGCCAGGTGCGCGAAGAAGGCTTCTGCGTCGCGCTCGGGCAGTCGGGGCAACCCATGACGATGGTGGCCGCCCCGGTTCAATTGCCCGGCGAGTCGCCGCTGGCGGTCAGTTGCATGGGGCCATCCATGCTCGTCGGCCGGGCGCGCAGCGAGCGCGAGCTGGGCCCGGCGCTGGTGCGCATGGCGCAGGAAATTCAGCATTCGAGGGCCTTGTCATGAATGTCCCCACCAGCGATTCAACCGACAACTCGACGCTGATGACCGTGGAACGCGGGCTGGAAGTCCTGCGTGCGTTTCGCTCGAATCGCGCGCCGCTGAGCAATGCCGAACTGGTGCGGCGCACCGGGCTTTCCAAGGCTACGGTTTCACGCTTGACGTCCACCTTGATCCAGACGGGTTTCCTGCGGCTCGTCCCCGGCAGGCGCGAATTCGAACTCTCAATCGGCGCGCTGGGAATTGGCCATGCTTATCTGGCAACCAACGAGCTCCTGCAGTCTGCGCAGCCGCTCATGCAGGAACTGGCCGACCGTCTGGATGTGTCCGTCGCGCTGGGTATCCAGGATGGCATCGACATGCTTTATGTCGATTACCGGGTGAGCCGCAAGGTCGCAACGCTGCGGCTGGGCATCGGCTCCGTATTGCCGATGAGCACCACATCGATTGGGAGAGCTTATTTATGGGGCCTGCCTGAAGATGCGCGCGAGTCCCTGATCGAGGAGCACAAGCGACGCGCTGGAGCGCAAGGCGAGGCGCTGGAGCACGCTATCCGCGCATCGTTTTCCGAACTCGAATCCACCGGCACGTGTGCTGTGCTGGGTGGTTTCCAGCGCAGCACGTTTGGCGTGGCGCTGCCCGTGCGGCTGGGCCGCGACCGCACGCTCATGAGCCTGAGCTGCGGCAAGGCGGATGTCGATTTCAATCTGGAAGCCGAGCGCGATCGTATCGCTCCAGCGCTCAGGGAAACGGCCAACCGTCTGGAAGCGTACCTGTCAAACTGCGACAGCGGTCTCTAGCTGAATCGGAAACGCCGCTTCTGAGGCGGCGTGCAGCGCCTGCGAGATAACGCGCAAGTCAAGTACCAGCAAAACCGCGCACGCCCGCCTCCAGCGATGGCGACTGCGTCCGGTAGCAGTGCTGCATCCAGCGTTCATACCGCAAACCGTCGGCAAGAGGCAGTTCCATCGAGCGGCGCGCCATCTGCTTCATGCTGGCGAGCGCAAGCGCGTCGGCCTGGGCGATCTCCTTGGCCAGTTCCAGCGTGGCCGCTTCCAGTTGCGCAGCAGGCACGGCCTGCACGGCGAGACCAAGCGCGAGCGCTTCGCTGCCCGTCATGCGGCGGCCCGTCACCAGGTAGAGCATGGCGCGCTGCAACCCCAACTTGCGCGGCAAGCGCTGCGAACTGCCGCCGCTTGGCAGCAAATTGCGGCGAATATGTTCGTCGCCGAGTTGCGCAGCTTCATCGACAATCGCCAGATCGCAAGCCAGCATCAGCTCGAACCCGCCCGCCACGGCGTAACCGTTGACGCTGGCCAGCACGATCTGAGGGGCGGCCTCAAGGCGCTCGTAGGTGTCCTGCATCAGATCCTGATGACGCATGTGCGCGGCCCCATCGTCCAGTACGCCGCTTGCGAGCCACTTGAGGTCGTTGCCCGCACAGAAGGCGCGGCCACTGCCGCGAATCACCAGCACCTTGACCTTGCTCGCCGCCGCTGCGCAATCGAGCACCGCCTCGTTCAAGGCCCGCAAGGTGGGGCCGTCGAGCGCGTTCATGCGCTCGGGCCGTTCCAGCGTGAGGCGACGCACCTGCGGTGCGGGTTCGTCGATCGACACGGTCATGGCGCTCCCCTCCTTGTCGGGTGACGCGCCGTGCTCACGCGAAGCGCGCGAGATCGTCGACGCCCGCACGCGTGGTGCGGAACTGGTTCACCGGATGCTCGACTTCGGCGTAACCGAACGAGATGCCGCAGATCATCTGCTGCGTATCGGGAATGTCGAAATACTCGCGCACGAAATGCGCGTGGCGAGCCAGCGCGCCCTGCGGCGTAGTCGCTACGCCGTGCGCATGAGCCGCGAGCAGGAATGCGGAAATGAAACCGCCCGCATCGACGAGCGCATACGGGCCCAGCGCAACCGGCACCGTGACGATGGCCACGTGGGGCGCGTCGAACATGCGGAAGTTGCGCATGGCTTGCTCGGCGCTGCGTTCGGTGTCCTTCGGCCCAATGCCCAACGACGAATACAGCGCGATGCCCGCGCCGCGCCGGCGTTCGCCATAGACGCCCTCGTAGCGCGGCGGAAAGGGCAAATCGGATTCGTTTTCAGGGTGGCTGCGCGCGCGCTCCATCAGCGCTGCGCGAAAGCTTTCGGTGCTTTCAAGTGTTTCCGTGATGACCAGTTGCCACGGTTGCACATTGCACCACGAGGCCGAACGGCCTGCCATGCCGACAATGCGGCGGATCAGCGCGACGTCCAATGCCTTGTTCTGGTAGGCGCGGCAGGTGAAGCGGCCGTCCGTCAAGCGGTCGAATGCCGCGAGATCAGGAGTATGCGATGTCATTTAAAAGGAATCCTTATCTATTCTGGCCACGGCGCGTTCAGATGAACGTGCCCCGTGCGCGCCAGGCTTCGATGCGCTCGTCGGGCAGCCAGGCCCGCAAAGCCGCGATGGCGTTATCGGTGTTCAGTGGCGCGGGGGCGTCAGGCCGTGCGGCAGGCGTGCGCGAAAAGCGCGGGCCAGGCGCCGGATGCGTCACGCCGTCGAGATCGAAAAAGGTGCCGCGCGCCTGGAGGTGCGGATGCAATGACGCTTCATCGAAGTCGAGCACGGGCGCGAGACACACATCCAGTTCGCCGAGTTCCCGCGCCCATTCATCGCGCGTGCGCTCCCTGAAGCGGGCCGCGAGCGCCTGCTTGGCCTCGGGCCAGTTCTCGCGGTTCATCGGGTCCAGCAACAGCGGATGATCCTGCAAGCCAAGCTTGTCGAGCAGTAGCTTGTAGAACTTGCTCTCGATCGGCCCGATGCTGATGTACTTGCTGTCGGCGCAGGCATACACCTCGTAAAACGGCGCGCCGGTATCGAGCAGATTAGTGCCGCGCTCCTTGCTGAGCATGCCCGCCGCGTGCAGGCCCATGGTGACCGTCATGATCGATGCGACGCCGTCCACCATCGCCGCATCCACCACCTGGCCCTGCCCGCTGCCACGGGCTTCCAGAATGCCCGCGAGCAGCCCGAACGCCAGATACAGGGACCCGCCCGCATAGTCGCCCAGGACGTTGAGCGGCGGCGTGGGCGCCTGTCCGGCCCGGCCCATGGCGTTCAGAGCGCCGGTGATCGAGATGTAATTCAGATCGTGCCCGGCCACCTGGGACAGCGGGCCGTCCTGGCCCCAGCCGGTCACGCGGCCGTAGACCAGACGCGCATTGCGCGCGAGGCACGCGTCGGGCCCGAGGCCCAGACGCTCCATGACGCCGGGGCGAAAGCCTTCGATCAGCGCATCGGCGTCAGCGATCAACTCCATCACCATCTCGACCGCGGCGGGATCCTTCAGGTCGACGCGAATGGATTTGCGATTACGCAGGCCCAGATCGAACTGCACGGGGCGCGGCGCGCCCAGGCCCGAGGGTTCCTTGCGGTCGACACGAATCACCGTGGCGCCCAGGTCCGCCAGGAACATGGCAGCGAGCGGCCCCGGGCCAATGCCCGCAATCTCGACGATCTTGATGCCCGCGAGTGGGCCCTTGCGGGATGGCGCAGCAGGCATCATCAAATCACTCCTTCGTCACGCAACTGCTGCAGACGCTGCTCCGGCAATTTGAGCAGGCTGCGATAGATTTCGTCATTGGACGCGCCCAGCTCCTGCGCGGGCTGATCGAACTGCGCGGGCGTTTTCGAGAACTTGATGGGCAGCCCCATGCCCATGGCGTCGACATCGGCGAGCCCCGGGTGTTCCAGTTTCACCACCGCGCCACGCGCCTGCAGCACCGGATCCTTGAGCACGTCGAGCGGCGAGCGCACCGCCGCTGCTGGCACGCCGCGCTTTTCCTGCAGTTCGCGCACGACTTCTTCCGTGCTGCGCTCGCGCGTCCAGGCCTCGATGATTGCGTTGATTTCGGCCGCATGGTTCATGCGCGGGCCGCGCGTGGCGTAGCGCTCGTCCGTGGCCATGTCGGGCCGGCCGACTGCTTCCATCAGGTTGCTGAACCACTCCGGCTGAAAGGCCACCATCGCCACGTTGCCATCAAGCGTGCTGTACACGCCAAACGGCACGAGACGATCGTGGAAGTTACCCGATCGCTTGGGATAGCCATGGCCGATGAATACGTCGAAATGCTCCTCGGCCACCATCGACGAGAGGCAATCGAGCATGGAAACCTGCACGCATTGTCCTTCGCCCGTTCTGCCGCGATGGATCAGCGCGGCGAGAATGCCGTTGACGGCGTAGAGCGGCGCGATCAGATCGGCCATCGGCAGGCCCGAGCGCGTGGGCGGGCCGTCGGCGAAACCGGTCACGTCCATGATGCCGGACAGCGCCTGCACGATGATGTCCATGCCTTTGAGATTCGGGTACGGGCTGGGCTCGCCAAAGGCCTTGATGGACGCGTAGACGATCCGTGGGTTGACTTCGCGCACGCTGTCGTAGTCCACGCCCAGGCGCGCCGTGACGCCTTCGCTCGCGTTCTCGATTACGACATCAGACTCGCGCACGAGATCCATGAATAGCGCTCGGCCCTGCTCCGATTTCAGATCGAGCGTGATGCTTTTCTTGTTGCGCGCGCGATTGAGGATCGTGAGCGACACCTCGTCCTCGCGCCGCACGCCGAAGTGAATCCCTTCCTTGCCCACATACGGCGGGTTATTGCGCGCGATATCGCCGCCGCCGGGCGACTCGATCCGGATCACCTCGGCGCCCATGCCACCTAACAGGAGCGACCCATACGGCCCGGCGAGCGCGACGGTCAAGTCGAGAACGCGAATACCTTCCAACGGTCTTGTTGCGGACATGCTTGTCTCCTCTCGGCCCGGGTTCGCGTGCCGCCCCGGGGCCTGCGCGTTAGCGCGATGCTCAATGCTGTGTCTAGTATGACTTCGGCAAGCCAAGCTTGCGCTCGGCGATATTCGACAGAATCAATTGCGGCGTCACGGGCGCGATGTAGCCGATCCAGGCTTCGCGCATGAAGCGCTCGACGTGATACTCCTTCGCATAGCCAAAGCCGCCGTGCGTGAGAATCGACGTCTGGCAGGCGTTCATGCACGCTTCGGATGCCAGCAGCTTCGCCGCATTGGCTTCGGAGCCGCAGGGCACGCCTTTGTCGTAGAGATCGGCGGCCGCAAAAATCATATGATTCGCCGCCTCCAGTTCCGCCCAGTTGCGTGCCAGCGGATGCTGAACGCCCTGATTCTGGCCAATCGGACGGCCGAACACGACGCGCTCCTTCGCATACTGCGTTGCCAGCTTGAGCACGGCGCGGCCGATACCGACCTGCTCGACCGCCACCAGCACACGCTCGGCATTCATGCCGTGGAAGATGTAGCTCAGGCCCTTGCCTTCCTCGCCAATCAGTTCGTCTTTCGATACCGGCAGGTTGTCGATGAAGAGTTCGTTCGTATCGACGGCGGCGCGGCCCAGCTTGTCGATCTCGCGAATGTCGACATAGTTGCGATCGAGCTTCGTGTAGAACAGGCTCAGCCCTTCACTGTGCTTCTTGACCTGTTCGATCGGCGTGGTGCGCGCGAGAATCAGCATGTGATCCGCGACCTGCGCCGTCGAGATAAACACCTTCTTGCCCGACAGCAGATAGTTGCCGTCCGCCTGCTTTTTCGCCACCACCTTGAGCTTCGTGGTGTCGAGCCCGGTGTCGGGTTCCGTGACCGCGAAGCATGCCTTGTGCTCGCCGCGCGAAAAAGGCGGCAGCCATGCCTGCTTCTGCGCTTCGGTGCCGAAATGCACGACTGGTTGCAAGCCGAAGATATTCATGTGAATGGTGGACGCGGCCGCCTGGCCGCCGCATTCGGCCACCGTGCGCATGAACAGCGCCGCCTCCGTCACGCCCAGGTTTGCGCCGCCCACGTCTTCCGGCATGCAGATGCCGAGCCAGCCGCCGCTTGCCACGGCCTCAAAGAACTCGTGCGGAAACTCGTGGTTCTTGTCCTTGTTGCGCCAGTATTCAAGCGGAAAGTCCGAGCAGATTTTTTGCGCCGCATCGACGATGGCGTGCTGATCGGCGCTCAGTTGGTAGTCCATAGCTTCACTCTTTATGAACAGATGAAATCAGGCCGCCTGCGCGGGACGCAGCATCATCAGGCCGGTACGCACCGCCGTGCACACGATCTCGTCGCGCTGGTTCTTCGCCACGTGCTTGAAGGTGACGATGCCCGAATCCGTGCGGCTCTTCGACAGACGTGTTTCAAGAATCTCGGTTTCGACGCGAATCGTGTCGCCGTGGAACGTGGGCTTGGGGAAAGCGATTTCGCCAAAGCCCAGATTGCCCAGCGTCGTGCCGAGCGTCGTTTCGTACACCGTGATACCCGCCACGAGCGCCAGCAGAAACATGCTGTTGACAAGACGCTGACCGTAAAAGGTGTTCTTGCTGTATTCCGCGTCGATGTGCAGCGGCGCGCAGTTATAGGTCATCGCCGAAAACAGGACGTTGTCGGTCTCGGTCACAGTACGGCGGATTGCGTGCTCAATCACCATGCCCGGCTCAAACTGTTCGAAATAAAGGCCTGCCATTTTGTCTGTCTCCTGTGTGAGCCGGCGTCGGCGACCTGGCGCCTCACGCTGGCTTCGATTAAGTCGCGGCGCGCAATCAGCCGTTGAATGACTGCGCAAGTTCGATGATTTCGCGCGCAGTCTTCGCGTGAGCGATGTCGATGTGCTCGCCGTCGTAGATGCACGAGGCGCGGCCTTCGGCCTGAGCCTTGTCCAGGGCGTCGATCATCCCCTGATAAAACGCCACTTCTTCCTCGCCGGGGCTATAGGCCCGATTGACGATCTCCACGTTGGAGGGGTGCAGCACCAGTTCGCCGCTCATGCCCAGTTGGCGGTCGTTGGCCGCCGATACTTTCAGTCCGTCAAGATCGTGCACCTGCTGCCACACGCCGCCGATTGGCAATTTTCCCGCAGCGCGCGCCGCCATGACGACACGCGATTTGAGGTACTGCGTTTCGCGGCCATTGAGTGACCAGACCGTCTTGAGTGCACGGGCCACATCGGCGTTTTTCGCCGTCGCGCCCACGATTGCCGGCACGCGCTCGTGTTGAGCGATCTCGTACGCCAGTTGCAGCGAACGGGCCGTCTCCAGCAGCGGAATCACCTTCGTGTGCCCGACTTCGACACCTGCGCGATATTCCGCCTCGGCCAGCATCGACGAAACGGTGTGGATGTCTTCAGGGCCACAGGGCTTGGAGATCACGATGCCCTCAACCACCGGATTGACGATCGCGAGGATGTCATCGAAGTCGTAAAGGTGGGCGCTGCGGTTGATACGCACCCAGATTCGCTGCTTCTGCCCGGCCAGCCAGGCGAGCTTCGACTTGACGATCTCGCGCGCCTCGACCTTCTGCGCGAGCGGCACGCTGTCTTCCAGATCCAGGATCAGCGCATCGGCCCGGGAGGTGATGGACTTTTCGATCCACGTGGGCTTGTTGCCCGGAACAAAAAGAAAGGAGCGTATGGGTTTCATCTGCGTCGTCATGTCTATCTCGGCCTGTCGGTGAATTCAACTGTCAGGTTTTACCTAACAACTGGTAGTTAGTTTCGACGTAAGCGAAACAGCTGTCATTGGGGGTTTACACCAACACACCAAGACAGACGCGAATGTTGCGACGCGCCACCCGTGGTGAGTTTTTCAGGGCTTATGGATAACACTCATGGAACATCGCCTCCCTGAACACCACACTACCGAACAAACATTAGGTAGTTAAATCGCATGATCCTGGATCGAGCAAATTGGAGATGAGATGAAGAACCCCACGCAAGACATACCGACGCAAACCGTCGATAGCGCTGAACCGGCGCTATCCATCCCCAACCGCATTCGGGTCGCACACGACAGCAAACTTGCCTGGTACATCCTGGCGGTGCTGACCCTCACCTATTCGCTTGCATACATCGACCGTCAAATTCTCAACCTTCTGGTCGAGCCGATCAAAAATTCGCTGGCGATCTCAGACACGCAACTGAGCCTGGTTCAAGGGATTGCCTTTATTGCCGCTTACCTGGTTGCATCGCCACTATTCGGACGGCTCGTCGATCTGACCAACCGTCGTAATCTGCTCGTCGTCTGCATCTGTCTTTGGTGCGTCTTCACGGCACTGTGCGGGAGGGCCGATACGTTCGAAGGGCTGTTTATCGCGCGCCTGGGCGTGGGCGCCAGCGAAGCCTGTGTCTTTCCCCTTGCGCTCTCCGTTATCGCCGACTGCTTTTCGGCTAAAAAAATGGCGCGTGCGATGAGTTTTTTCGTGCTCGGCCCAATGCTGGGCGGCGGTCTTTCGCTCGTGGCCGGCGGCTTCGTGATCCAGTTTGCGCACACGCTTCATCAGCAGCTACCCATCCTCGCCCAATTCCAGACCTGGCAGCTCGCGTTCGTACTAGTTGGACTGCCGGGGATACTCTTTGCGCTGCTCGTGCTGGTGACAGTCCGCGAACCGGTGCGCAGCAGCATCAAGAGCGAACGAGTCGACGAACGACATTTCACTACCCGCGATTCGGCCGATTGGCTCTGGCAGCGACGGGGGTTTTATGTACGGATATTGCTCGGTGTCGGCATGCTCGCGATCGTCGTGCTCGGCATGCCGGCATGGATGCCGACGTATTTGATTCGCGCGCATGGCATGCCGGCTGCCGTGGTCGGGTTCCGCTTCGGTTTGCTGGTCGTTGGTTTCGGCATTGCCGGGGCGCTTAGCGGGCCGTGGATCGCACGCCATTTAGAGCGGCGCGGCTATACCGATGCGCCGCTGCGCACCGCTGCTTTTGCGATGATTCCGATGATGCTGTGCTGCGCAGCTATTCCTTTTGCACCCGGCACGACGGGCGCGCTCGCGGCGGCCGCTGGCACCGTGTTTTTCTTCAGCCTGCCCACGGGCTGCATGAGCGCGGCGCTGCAACTGGTCGCACCAAGCCGCATGCGTGGCACTATTGGCGCGATCTATTCGTTCGTTGCGCAATTGATCGGCTTTGGCGCGGGCCCGACGTTGATCGCCATGTTGACCGACCATGTATTTGGTAATACTAAGATGGTTGGCCAGTCGATTGCTATTGTGTGCCCGATCGCGTCGGTGCTTGCGGCGTGGCTGCTCTTTACCGCGCTGCCGCACTACCGCCGGTTGCTGGCTGAAGCCATCTAAGGAGGCGAGGCGCGGCTGGAGCGGATAAACAGGCACTCGGACGTCGCGCCATGCCATGCAACGCAATGCGCGACGTCAACAATGCAGGATCAGGAGGACGCGCTCAGTTCTTTCTTGCGGGAGCGCCGCGGCCGGGTCGCAGGTGCGGCGCCCTCGAAGAACATCGTGATGAACTGGTCGGCGATCTTGTCGAGCGTTCCCTTCTTGGGATCGAACCAGGTTTGCACCGAATTGATGAAACCAAGAACGAAGACGCGGCTGAGCGCGATATCGATATCTTCGCGCAGATAGCCTTGCGTGCGCAGGTCGTCGAAAACAGTCGTCCACAACTGCTGGTGCCGCTCGCGCCGCTTGATCTGGCGCTCGCGCACACTGTCCGGCAACTGGGTCAACAGGCGATTGTGCGCCAGCGCGTAGTCGCCAAACTTGATCAGCGCGCTCATCTGCCCAACCAGCGCCGCCTTGAAACGATCCACGGCATTCGCATCGGGGGGCAAGGCTTCGAAGTGCTCGTTGATGTGCTGGACGATGCTCTGCGCACCGTGCTCCATGACCACGTCAACGAGTTCTTCCTTCGACGAAAAGTGATAGTAGATACTCGCGGCCTCGATACCGGCCTGATCCGCGATGACGCGCATTGTCGTGGCCGTATACCCCTGCGTTGCAAACAGCCGGGCCGCCAGCCGCAACAGCGTTTCTCGGGTATCTGCACTGGGATTTACATTTCGCTTTCTCACGTCTGTTTATCAGCTTTGCGCTGTCCTGTTCTTCGCTGCCGCCCGGTTATGCGCCGCACAGCCGGTTTTTCGATTGCAAGGTTACCGTATTTTTTCTGCCCGGAACAGACGCCTTGTCACAGTACGGAACGTTACGCCAGGGCCCATTGACACATGCGCACCCGTGGGCAAAGTTCGGCGTCTTTGCCCCGGCAGCGCTGCAGCTCAGATCGGCGGCGATTCCGGCGTAGTCGAGAAATGGTGCTGACGGATACGCCATTCGCCGCCTTGCATGGCGAGTGTGAGCGTCGTGCGTAGACGCGAATGCGAAAGCGTTCCGCCAGACAGCACAAACGAAAATTCGCCGTAGCCCTGGGCAAGAAAACAATCTTCAGCGAGCCAGACGAACGCCTGATCGACGAGCTTGAGCGCGGCCGACTCGATCAGGCCTTCGTACGACGCGAAATAGTCGCGAATCGCGCCAGCGCCTACTGAGTGCCCCGGTCGACCACCGAAGAAAAGCGCGTCGCTGGTGTACACGTTCGTCAGCAGATCGGCGTCCCAGTGTGCCGCAGCGGCATTCCAGCTTGCCTCGATCGTGGCGAGCGCTCGACGGGCGTCGTCGGGAGTCTGAATCATCAGGAGTGTTCCTTCTTAGTGAGGACGGCGGAGCGCCACCATCGCGGGTCTCAGCAACTTTTGCGCCCGATCCTAACATTCGTTAGCTCCCGTGCAAATAGATCTCCAGGTATTAATACGCATGGCGATTCATTGCATTTATCACAAAACTAACACTAGTTAGATTGATGCCGTCCGATTGGCACGTACTCTCCAGGATTCAGGTATGCCCGAGACCATCGTTGAGCAGCTCGCCAGATTCACATTAGAAACACAGCTGGAAAACCTTCCCGCCAATGTCGTCGAAGAGTGCAAACGCATCCTGCTCGATTCGATAGGCTGCGCGTTAGCCGCAACGGGTGAACCCAAAGGCCGCATCGGCATCGACTACGCGCGCACAATGGGCGGCAATGGCGAAGCAACCATCATCGGCTCGCGCACAAGAGCCTCGATTTTCGGCGCAGCATTCGCAAATGGCGAACTGATCAACGCGCTCGACATGGACGCAGTCGTGCCGCCTGGCCACGTTACCCCTTATGTGTTGCCCGGCGCGCTAGCCATCGCGGAAACGCGCAATGCGCCCGGCACTGCGCTAATCGAAGCGATTGCCCTGTCGCACGAAATGTCGTACCGGCTAGGCAAGGCGATGGACTATCTGCGCGACACGCGCGACGGCAAGGTCGCGCCACCGCCCGTCTACGGATACAGCAGCACGGTATTCGGCGCGACGGCGGCAATCGTCAAGCTCAAGGCGCTTGCACCCGCCGTGCTCGTCGACGCGCTCGGCATTGCCGGCTGCACCGCGCCGGTGAATTCGCAGGTCGCCTGGTTCCAGCACGCGCCCAGTTCGACGATCAAATATCTGCTCGCCGGCGCACTCGTCCAGACAGCTATGACCGCCGCGCATATGGCGGAGTTCGGTCATCGCGGCGACAGCCAGATCCTGGACGACCGCGAGTATGGTTTCCCTCGCTTCATCGGTACGCGACGCTGGGAGCCGGAGCGCATCACGGCAAATCTCGGCGTCGACTGGCTCTTTCCCAGCGAGCAGGCCTATAAACCCTATCCCCACTGCCGCATCCTCCATGCGCTGCTCGACAGCCTCACGGAGATCGTCGAAACACACGACATCGCACCGGCCGAGATCGACGGGATCAAGGCGTGGGTCGAGGGCTTCGTGGAGCAGCCGGTCTGGCTCAACCGTGAGATTGCCCAGGTGCACGATGCGCAGTTCAGCATTGCGCACGGCTTGGCTCTTGGCGCACACCGTCTACCGCCGGGCAAGGCGTGGCAGGAACCGGAACGGGTGTTCAGCGCATCGGTGATGAATCTGATGGATAAGGTCACACACGAAGTCCATCCGAACTATGTCGAACTGCTGAGCGGCCATGCTGCCAGCCGCCCCGCGAAAATCGAGATCCATGCGCGCGGCAAGACGTTCGTCGGAGAACGGCGCTATCCCAAGGGCAGTCCGTCGCCCGACTCTGCCAGCTACTTGACCAACGAAGAACTCGCCGCCAAATTTCGCCGCAACGCCGAAGACGGTTTGTCCCCCGCACGCATCGAAGACGTGATCGACATCGTCTGGAATCTGGAAAAACTCGACAGCGTTGCAACACTCATGCAATTGCTCGGCCAGGACGGCAGGCAAGCTGGCTGATTCATCCACATTTTTCATCACACCCAACCCGGAGACACATAGCGTGAACGCTGAATACAACAAAACAGGAGCACGTGACTGGATGATTCATTCGCCTATCAAGGGTCTTACTGCTCTCGTTGTGGGCGCGGGCAGCGGCATGGGCGAAGCGAGCGCGAAAACCTTTGCAGCGAACGGCGGTGCAGTTGTCGTAGCCGATCTGCGTGCAGCAGAAGCCGAACGCGTCGCAGCCGAAATTACGCGCGAAGGCGGTCTGGCGATTCCCGTAGCACTCGACGTTTTACGTCAGGCGGATATCGACGCGGCCGTCGACAAGACCATACAGAAGTTCGGCAAGCTCGACGTTGTCATTAATACGGCGGCACTCGTGCGCTCCGCGATGCTGGAAAGCGTTTCCCTGGAGGATTGGCGAGCCGGTTTCCAGGTGAATGTGGACGGTGCGCTCATGGTCGCGCGCAGCGCGCTGCCGTGGCTTAAACAAAGCGCGCATGCGGCCATTGTGAACACGGCCTCGCTAGCGGGCGTACATGGCTATTCACAGGGCGGCGCATACGGGCCCAGCAAAGCGGCACTCATCACGCTGAGCCGCCAGATGGCGCACGAATGGGCGGCCTATGGGGTGCGCGTGAACGTTGTTTTGCCAGGCGTCATCGATACGCCGATGGCACGCGCTTCGGTGCCGCAGGAGATCCTCGACCAGCTCGCCACGATGCTGCCGATGAGCCGCGTTGGCCAACCCGAGGAAGTGGCGGATCTGATCGTCTATCTCGCGTCCCGGGCCGCGGGCTATATCACGGCCCAGGCAATCGCCTGTGACGGCGGCATGTCGCACATGATGTTCGCGAAGCCGATGGGGAAATAAAGCTGAGTTCCGTGCGATTCTTCCCCCGTCTCCAGTCAATCTGTTTGGAGTCCCTATCATGTCGATTCGCACGGTCACGATAATCCGATTCACGCCTCCGCTGCGCCGTGCTCGCGCTGCTCAGGCCGCACGCATCGTCGGACGACGTGGCGGCAATGGCGGGAAAACACGCCAGGCGCCGTCCTCATGTAAAAAGAAGCAGAGGGCGATGTCGCCGCCCGGCCCGCGCGCCTCCACCTCAACGTAACGGCCATGCGATGCATTGCGAAGTGCCCGGATCCGAAACGGTACGGCATGCCTGGGTGTCAGCCAGCGTTCGACAATATCGCGCAACGACATTTCAACCGATTCCATCCACGTCTCCATGCAGTCCGGCATCCCAATACCACCGCGGGTGGATGCCTGCGCTTATCGTGCGATTTGCAAGCCGTCGGCGTCAACACGCATCCAGCCGCCGTTCCGTACTCCGGGTGCCGGGGCGCTGTGCGAAGGTCGTCAAATTGCAAAGGCAACGGCAAAGGGCGCAACGCCACACGTCGTGCGTTCACCCATGCTCAAGCAGTCTGGCGGCCAATTTCACACATCGACGACGTATTGAATCGGAGTACGGAACACGCGCGCCATTGCCATTGACGCGTGACCGGCGCGAGCGGAACTTATGCGTGAGTGTTCCGCTCGACGAGCAGTGATTGTCCTGTCACGCAAAGCGGGACCGCCACCGCAGGGAAATTTACGCAGCGTAAGTAAGACAGGTTCGATGGTGATGACTTTGACGCAAGCGCATTTGCACGACACGCAGGCCTCAATGCGCGTATGGAGAAGCGCTGATGGCACACGCCTCGCTGGCGACGCCTGGGGCGACCCAACCGGCGCGCCCGTGATCTTGCTGCACGGCAGCGGACAAACCCGCCACGCCTGGACGCGCACCGCCAAGGCGCTGGCCGACGCGGGCTGCCATGCGATCACCTTCGACGCGCGCGGACACGGCGACTCCGACTGGTCGCCGGTCTGCAATTACAGCCAGGGTGCGATGGTTCGCGATCTCGACAGCATCGTGGCCACGCTCGACGGACGCCTGCCCGCACTGGTTGGCGCGGGCATGGGCGGCAGCACCAGCCTGCTCGCCGTGGGCGAGCGTCATGTGAATGCAAGCGCACTCGTGCTGCTCAACATCGCACCGCAAACGGAGAGTACGGCCGTCGCGCGGCTGCAAACGTTCATGCGGCAACAGCCCGGCGATTTCGAGGCTGCGACTGCGTTGAGCGCAGAAGGCCTCATGCAGACCGTACGCTGCGGCGAGGACGGCAAATATCGCTGGCACTGGGATCCAGGCTTCGCTGCATGGCCACGCGACCTGACGCGCCGCGAGTCGCGGCTTTCGACGTGTGCGCGCAACCTCGCGCTGCCCACGCTGCTGGTGCGCGGCGAATCTTCCGAGGTGGTTAGCGAAGCGGGTGCGCAGGCCTTTCTGCGCTTATGCCCGCGCGCGGAGTACGTGAATTTGCGCGACGCGGGACATACGGCCGCCGGAGCGAGCAACGATGTATTCGGCAAGACGGTGCTGCGCTTTCTTCTAAGGCATATCAACGCCACGTGCCAGATGTCGTAGCGCGCTATGCATCGCGCGTGCGGCTGCGGGTTAACGACTTGAATCGCAGCCCGCCCATTCAAGCCAGCTTACGCCGCCGCTTCGTTGCGTGGCCGGTCAAGTAGCTGCCGGATCAAGGCAGACGCGAGAGGATTCAGTTCGCGGCCACGCGCGGTCGCAATATGGATGTGCCGCACGGCCCAAGGCTCGGCGAGTTCCAGCACCGTGACGCGTCCGAACAGTTCGTGGCTGACAAGACATTCGGGCTGAATGGTCACGCCCAACCCGGCTTCGACGAGGCTCACGGCCACGCCCGCGCTGCTGACCGTATAGGGCGGTTCGAACTCGTCGCCCAGGCGCCGCGCTGCAACGCGCAACGCGCTTTGCATGGCGTTGACGGCAATGACGTGCTCCGGCAGCAGGTCGGCGAACGAGACGCTCGCGCGCGTACTCAGGTGATGTCCGTTGGGCACGACGGCAATCAGGCGATCGGTACGATAAGGCGTGACGTCCACGCCGCCCAGATCGAGTTCGTGCGAGGCGGCGAACACGCCGACATCGGCCTCGCCGCGCGCGACGGCTTGCACGATATCGGCGTTCTCAAGTTCGTGAACCACGAGGTCGACCAATGGGTATTCGCGCTTGAAATCGCCCAGCTCGCGCGCGACGAAGGGCACGATGATCGTGCGTGCCGACGCGATCGCCAGCTCGCCGCGCATGCCCTCGGTGAAGGACGCGACTTCGGCGCGCATGTCGTCGAGGTTTTCGAAGATCCGCCTGATGTAGCGCACGAGTACGGCGCCGGCCGGGCTCGGCACGACGCCTTTCGGGCCGCGCTCAAGCAGCTTGATGCCGGCGATGTCTTCAAGATCCTGGATGCGCTTGGTCGCCGTGGACGCCGCGATGTTCTCGCGAATGGCGGCAAGGCCGATCTGCTGCTCCTCCACCGCCGAAACAAATAGCTTCAGCGTAAACAGGTCGACCTGCCGGATCAGATGCAGCCGGTTGAAGGTGCTCATGTCTCCTCTCTTGCCCGCTTTTCTTACCCCACTGGCGAACTTGCACGGGGCGATGCGGTTATCGTACACCGTCTTGCCCCGGCTCCGCGCTCAGGGCCATGCCTGTTCCGGCATCGGCTGCGGCGTTTGAGTACGCGCTGAATGTGCTGTCAATGCTGCAAATTCAGCAGGCGTTCGAGCTGATCGTTGTCCGCGCCGATCTCGCGCGCGGCATGCAGCGGCGGCGGACGCTTGCCGTCGAACGAAAGCGGCAGGCCGACGAGACCGATCTCGTCATCGGATGGTGTTTCGATGATGCCGAGCGCGCGCGTCTGCTCGTGCCCGACCACCTCGGCCGTCGTCTGGATCGGCGCCACCGGGATGCCGCCCGCCTGCAAGCGCGCCTGCCAGGCCGCACGCGTGTCGGTCGCAAGACGCTCGCCGATCAGCCGGTCGATCTCGCCGCGATTTTTCAGGCGCGCGGCATTGGTCGCGAAGCGATCGTCACCGGCCCACTCCGGGTGGTCTAGCGTCGCACACAGCCTGGCGAACAACGCGTCGTTCGCTGCGCTGATGATCAGGTGGCCGTCCGCCGCCGCGTACGCCCGATGCGGAACGATAAAGGCCACGCCCGAACCGTGGCGACTGCCCTCCTCGCCATCCGCGCTGTAGTTCGCGATGCCGACCGACATCCACGCAATCGCGGTCTCCAGCAACGAAGCCTGCACGGTCGCGCCACAATGCTTGACCTGGCGGCGATACAGCGCGGCAAGAATGCCGATCACCGCCCACATGCCGGTGCCGAAGTCCACGATCGACACCCCGGCGCGCACGGGCGCCTGCTCCTCCTCGCCGGTGATGCTCATGATCCCCGAGAACGCCTGCATGAGCGGATCGTAACCGGGCAAGGTATTCATGGGGCCTGCATGGCCGAACGCGCCCACTTCGCAGTAGACGAGCTCGGGCTTGGTGACGCGCAGGCTGTCCGCATCGAGCCCGTACGCAGCGCTGGAACCGGGCCGCAGATTATGGATGAACACGTCCGCGTGCTCGGCGATCAGTTGATGCAGCGTCGCGAGCTGATCCTGATCCTTGATATCGAGGCAGATCGTGCGCTTGCCGCGATTGAGCGCGTGATAAGCCGCGCCACTACCTTTCCACTTGCTCGGCCCCCAGCCGCGCGCCGAATCGCCCGCCGGACGCTCAATTTTCCAGACTTCCGCGCCCAGCGCCGCGAGTATGCGCCCGCTGAACGGCGCCGACGCACTGTCGCTCAACTCCACGACCACGACGCCCGCTAATGGCAAATCACGCAACATGGTTGTTCTCCCTTGATTGGCACTGGCTATCGCCTGGCTGCGTGGAGGGCGTCCATGCGCCGCCCGAGCGGATCATCGCGTCGATCTCGACGGCGCCATAGCCGTACTCCGCCAGCAATTGCGCCGTCTGTTCGCCCAGGCGCGGCGCCGGATACCGCATTGCCGGTGCACTTTCGCTCCATTGCTGAGGAATCCCTAGCGTTCGAATGAGTCCCTCCGTCGGATGCTCCTGCTCGGCGAAGAAACCCACAGCCTTCATATGGGGATCGTCGAGCAGCGTCTGCGGCGTATTCATTTCGATGACGGGAATGTCCGCCTCGCTCAGCAGTTCCACCCATTCGGCTGTGGTCTTCGCTTCGAAGACTTCCGCGAGAAACGCGTACAGATACGCGATATGCTCGGTACGCGCGCCGATGGTAGAGAAACGTGGATCGTCGGCCATCTCCGCATGACCGGACAGCACGAAAAAGCGTCGCCAGTGATGATCGGCATATACATTGACGCCGATATAACCGTCACGTGTGCGATAGGGCCGGCGATCGGGATTCATCATGCGCGCATAGCCCCAGTCGCCAAGGGGCGGCACGAACGTATGGCCGTACAGATGATCGCCCAGTACGAAATGTGCGAACGTTTCCAGCATCGGCACGAATACCTGCTGGCCCACACCGCTTTTCTCACGCCGGTACAGTGCCATCGCCACCGCATTGCTGGTGGCCATGCCAACGACGCGATCCGCGATCGCCGTCGCCACGTAGTCGGGCGGCCCCGACTTGCGGCTTTGCAGAACTGGCATGCCCACCGCCGCCTGGATCAGATCGTCGTAGGCGGGGCGCGCCGCATAGGGGCCGTTCTGGCCAAAGCCGAACGCACCGCAGTAGATGATGCGCGGGTTGAGACGCCGCACGTCTTCGTACGCGATGCCGAGCTTCGCCATCGTGTGCGGGCGCATGCTGTACAGCAGCACGTCGGCCTGCTCAACCATATGCCTGAGCGCGCCGATGCCGTCCGGATGCTTGAGATCGAGCACGAGGCTGCGCTTGTTGCGATTCAGATGCAGGAAGATCGGCCCCATGCCGGGATGGCGCGACGGCCCGATATTGCGCGTCGTATCGCCCTCGCGCGACTCGATCTTGCAGACATCGGCGCCCATGTCGGCCAGCAGCAATGAGGCATACGGCCCCATGAAATTGGACGTCAGGTCGAGAATGCGTACGCCCTCAAGCGGTCCGGCCATGACGCCTCCCGCTGCGGCATACGCCTTGAATAGGTATCACGGTGCCTCCTCCGTCTTTGCGACTATGCCGGCGCATGGCCGGCTCACTACCGGATCTTTACTGGTCGGTCGGTACGAACAGCGGCAGTCTCTGCTCGCCGCGCTGCGCAAAACGCACTTCCACGCGCTGACCGATTGCAATGGCGTGCGGCTCGGCGTCGATCTGCGAGAACAGGAAATAGCCCTCGTCCATCTGGATGAAACCGACTGTGTACGGGACGATGCCCGCCCACACCGGAGTCGGGCCGCGCATGATCGTGCTGTACGACCATACCGAGCCGCGGCCGCCCGACTGCTGCCAGTCGAGCGATCGTGACCCGCAGTGCGTGCAGAACGAGTGCGCGGGCCACACGGCCTGCGCGCATTCGTTGCAGTGCTGGAAAGTCAGCCGGTCTTCAGCCAGCGCGGACCAGTAGGGTTCTGCGTCCGGCAAGCGGTAAGGCTGCGGCCAGCTATTGAGTGAATGGGTGTCTGTCATGTCATGCTCTCAATCGGATTAGGTCGCGGACGACAACAGCAGCACCGCGCCCGCCGCCAGCATTCCGCCCGCGCCCTGCACGAGGACGGTCTCCGGTCGCTGCGCGGGTGCGAGTCCCAATGGGTCGCCGCGCAACTGGCGTACGGCCTCGACGATACTGTCCATGTTGCACGAGATACCTGGCTGCCCGAACGATAGCCATCCGCCGTTGGTGTCGGTGGGCAGATCGCCGTCCACGCCCGTACGGCCTTCGCGATAGAGGTCGATGCCGCGCCCCTTCTTTGCAAAGCCCAGATCCTCCATCACCATCGGACCCATGTGCGCGAAGTTGACCGAAATCTGCGCCATGTCGATATCGGCCGGGCCGAGGCCCGACATCGCATAGGCCTGACGCGCCGCCTCTGCCGTCGCCGTGGTGGTCAGATTGGGAAATGCGCCGAGGCTGTCGAACCGGCACTCGCGCATGTTCATGCGATCAGTCAGATATTCGTGCGTGGTCGCCGACCCATAGCCCATCAGGTACACCGGATTGCGCGCGGCGCGCGCGTTTTCCGGCGACGTGACGACCAGTGCGCCGCCCGTGCCGCCGCCCCAAGTCGAGCACATCCAACGCCGCAGCGGTGTCGCCACATACGGCGAGGAAAGCACCTTCTCGCGATCGATCTCGCCGAACTTTGCTTTCGCCGCGTGCGGATGATGACGCCCCCAACGCTGGTTCGCGACCGCGACATCGGCAAGATCCGCCTCCGTGATGCCGAACTCGTGGAAGTAGCGATGCGCCGCCTGCGCGTAGAGCGCGGGAATTGTCGGACCGTAGGGGATTTCGAATTGCGGGTCGGCGTCGGCTTCAGCGCCCATCGCGACCGCGTCGACGAACAGTTCGGTCGCATCGCTTTGCAGGCACAGCACGTACTCGGCGCGGCCCGCAGCGATCATCTGCGACGCAATCGCCAACGTCGAGGTCAAGCCCGCGCCGTGCATCGTCAGCTCGCTCGTGAGCGTCACCGGCATCTGCATGTGCGAGATGAAGATGTTGCTCCACTGCGAACGCTTGTCGGCCCACGGCGAGCGGCCCGTGAATACCGCGTCGACCTGGTTCTTGCGAATGCCCGCGTCGGCAAGCGCGTTGAGCGTTGCCTCGGCCGCCAGTTGCAAGGGGTCTTTCCTGTTCGCGAGCGAGGCGTAGGCATCGCCCATGCCGACGATCGCCGCTACCGGTTGGGGACTCATGCCGGTGCTCCTCAGACCTTGAAGTCGGGCTGCGCTTCGGCGATCAGCGCTTCGAGGTCTGCGCGACGGCGCAGCATCAGCAGGCTCCATTCGCTGCGCTGCACGACTTCGCCGCGCTGGTTATACGCCTGGATCAGCATCGTGCCCACGCCGAATTTGTCGTCCTTTTCCTTCTTCGCGATCACTTCGGCGCTGGCGTAAACCGTGTCGCCGATCTTCACCGGATTCAGGAAGCGCATCTTGTCGACGCCGTAGTTCGCCTGGATGGCCGGCCCGAATTGCAGCAGGCCCGAGATCAGCGAGAACGTCAGCATGCCCTGCACGATACGCTCGCCCCAGCGGGTCTTCTCGGCGTATTCCTTGTTCGAGTGGATCTCGATCCAGTTGCCGGTGAACATACAGAACATCACCACGTCGCTTTCGGTCACCGTGCGGCCCGGCGAGCGAAACTTCTGCCCGACCTCCAGTTCGTCCAGCGGGATGTTGATGCTGTTGTTGACTACGCTCATTGCCACGTCTCCTGAAAATTCCTTGTGCGAGACGGCAATCACTGCCCGTCTCGTGTCTGTCTTTCGATGCTGGATTGCGCGCTTATTGGCGCATCGACTTCGCGATGATCGTGCGCTGGATCTGCGAGGTGCCGCCGCCGATGGTCGATTGGATGCTCTCGCGCAGATATCGCTCCATGTCGGCTTCCGGCAGGTTGGCGTAGCCGCCCAGAATCTGCATGCCTGCGAGCGCGCATTCCTTAAGGGTTTCCGAGCCGTACAGCTTCGCCATCGACACTTCGCGACTGCACGGCACATGCTTCGCGGCCATCTGCGCGGCGCGGTAGCAAAGCAGGCGCGCGGCGTCGACCTTGGTCTGGCAGTCGGCCAGCATGTGGCGGATCACCTGGAAGTCGTAAAGCTGATGGTCGAACTGGATTCGTTCGTGCGCGTAGCGCGAAGCCGTTGAGACGGCTTGCTGGGCGTTACCCGTGTAGGCGGCGGCCACCGCGCAGCGTTCGAGTTCGAGATGCTCGGTGATGATCTTCCAGCCCTGACCTTCTTCGCCCAGCAATGCGTCGCCCGGCACACGCACTTCGTCGAGGAAGATTTCGGTCGTACCCGTCGCGTGACGCGACAGCGTCGGCAGCTTGTTGATCACCATGCCCGGCGTGTCGTTCGGGATCAGCAGGACGGAGAGGCCCTTGTGCTTGTCGTCCGTGCTGGTGCGCACCAGCATTGCGATCACGGTGTCCTTCGCGGCCGCGCCGCTGCACCAGAGCTTCTGGCCGCTGACAATCCAGTCGCCGTTGCTGTCACGACGTGCGCGCGTCTTCGTATTGGCCGCGTCCGAGCCCGCATCGGGTTCCGAGATCGACACCGAGAAGCGGATCTTGCCGTCGATGAACGGCTGCACATACTTCGCTTTCTGCTGGGGCGTGCCGAACTTGGTGATGTTCATCGCCGTGAAAGTCGGCACGAGCACCGAACACGCAAAGTCAAAGCCGAATTTGCCGAGGCCTTCCGCCATCAGCGAATAGTCGAAAATATCGCCGCCCGAGCCGCCCTCTTCTTCCGGGATCAGGATGCCGAGCCACCCCTGTTGCGCGATCTTCTGATAAGCCTCGTACGGATAGTCGCGATTCATGTCGCACTTGCGCACGTACTCTACGGTGATCTCGTTGTCCATGAACCGGTTGACGGTGTCGAGCCACATCGTCTGCGATTCGTCCAGAAAGTTCGCTTGCATTTGTCTTCGCTCCAGTTGACGTGTTTGCCTCGTTCTTCTGCCGGGCATCACTGTTTGTAGATTAGGGCCATGCCTTTCACGATCCAACTGGTCAATTCCGAAGCCATGATTCGAATTTCCCGAAGACCGATATATCGTTTTGGTTACCTAATCAATTGGATGCAATGTATCCACGACACGCGATTACATTGCTATCTCATTCGATAACCCGCGATTCACGCAGCGCGTCGAGTTCCCCGGCGCTGAATCCCCAATCCAGCAACGCCTCCGTCGTGTGCTCGCCGGGCTTTGCGGGTGGGCGCTGAACGGCGCCCGGCGTGCGACTGAAGCGCGGTGCGGGTGCGGGCTGCACGATGCCATCGCGCTCGACGAACGTGCCACGCGCGCGCAGGTGAGGATGAGCCGGTGCTTCCGTCATCGATAGCACGGGAGAAAAGCACACCTCAAGGCCCTCGGCCAATGCGCACCATTCGTCGCGCGTACGCGTGCGGAAGATCGTGGCGAGTTTTTCGCGCATCTCGGGCCAGCGCGAGGTGTCGTGCTGGTCGGGCATGTCGGCCTGTGCAAGCCCAAGCAGTTCCAGCATATTGCGCCAGAAGCGGGCTTCATTGGCCCCCACGCTGAGCCACCGGCCGTCCTTCGTCTCATACACGTTGTACCAGGGCGCGCCCGAATCCAGCCGGTTGCTGGCGCGCTGGTCCTTCCAGTAGCCGCTGGCGTGCAGGCCGTAGCAAAGCGTCATCAACGAGGCCGAGCCATCCACCATCGCGGCATCGACCACTTGTCCTTCGCCCGAGCGGCGGCTCTCCAGAATCGCCGACACGACGCCAAGTGCGAGATATAACGAGCCGCCGCCGAAGTCGCCCGCGAGATTCAGAGGAATGGCGGGTGGCCCGTCGGCCGGCCCAATGGCGTGCAGCACGCCTGTGAGGGAGATGTAGTTGATGTCGTGACCCGGCGCCTGAGCGAGCGGGCCATCTTGCCCCCAGCCCGTCATGCGGCCGTAAACCAGCGCGGGATTCGCAGCGAGGCATGGGTCGGGACCGAGGCCCAGTTTCTCTGCCACGCCAGGGCGAAAGCCTTCGACCAGCGCATCGGCTTTCGCGACCAGTTTCAGAACGGCCGCCACGGCATCGGGCCGCTTCAGATCGAACGACGCGCTACGGCGACCACGATTGAGCAGGTTGAATCGCGGGTCGCCCGGGACGCCGCCATCGTAGCCGGGCGGGCGATCGATACGGATTACGTCGGCGCCCAGATCCGCCAACAACATGCAGCAGAACGGCACGGGCCCAACGCCACCCAGTTCCACGATTCGAACGCCGCTCAGCGGGCCTTGGTTGTCGCGCATTATCGGAAGTCTCCATTGGGGGCATTCCAGATTACTGCGTGCACCGCACGCGACCAATGGCGAAAATTCGAAGTGCCGCTTCGATATCGGCGAATCGCATCGACCAGGTTTGCGGGCCTGTCCTGCGCTCAACGCTGGGCGCGTGCCGTAGCTTCGAGACTTTCACGATGATCGGGATGCGCAATAGCAATCATCCGCGGAATGCGTTGCGCAAGCGACAGACCGCGCAGATCCGCCACGCCGTATTCGGTGACGATCACACAGGCATCACTGCGCGGCACGGTTACCGGGCCCGAGACGCGCGTAACGATCCGGCTATGCGCGCCCGCCGTCGAAGGCAGCGCGACGATCGGAACGCCGCCGGGGCTGGCCTGCGCCGCGCGCAGAAAATCGCCAACGCCGCCAACCGCTCCCACGTATGTGCTCGCGACCATTTCGGCATTCACCTGGCCGCTCAGGTCGACCTCTACCGCTGAGTTGATCGCGACGAAGCGCTCGATCCTGCCAAGCACTTTGGGGTTATGCGTATATTCCGTGCCGCGCAGTTCGAGCGCGGCATTGCGGTGCGCGAACTGGCGCACGCGCGCCGAGCCGATGATGACGCCGCCCACCGTGATGCCTGGGTCGATCGTCTTTCTTGCGTTCGTGACCACCCCGGCCTCGCACAGCGCTGCAACGCCGTCACCGATGCTACCCGTGTGCACGCCAAGATCGCGCCGATCGAGCAGTTGTGCGAGCACGGCATCCGGTATCGCGCCGATCCCCGTCTGCAGCGTTGCGCCATCTTCCACGAGCGTCGCGACGTGCCGACCGATGGCCTGCTCGATCTCGCCAGGCGCTCCACCGGGAGCCTCCACGAATGGCGTATCGGATGCAACCAGCAGGTCGATATCCGCGCGTTCAAGCCAGGGGCCGCCATAAGTCCACGGCACCTCGGGATGGACTTCGGCAATGATCACGCGCGCGTGCTTCACCGCTTCGACAAGATATTCGCGAGCCAGGCCAAGACTGTAGCGCCCCTGTTCGTCGGGCGGCGACACCTGCAACATCACGACATCGATACGCAACGCACCGCTGGCGATCAACGCTGGCAACTGCGAATAGTGCGCGGGCAGGATGTCCAGCACGCCCGCGCGGGCGAGCTTTCGATTCGCGCCGCTACCGCAGTAGGCGAGAAAGTCGAAAGCATCCGCATGCTCCGGCGCGAGCACATCGGCCAGGCCGATGCCGAGAAAGAGCCGGATGCGCCTGAGCCGGTCGCGCTGCGCCACCAGCGCGCGCATAAGCGTGACCGGCTCCGCATGAGACTGGCCCCACATCACCGTGTCGCCTGGACGGATCAGGCCGGAAAGGTCGGGAATAGTGCCGGCGTGGGCCGAAGCACCAGCCGATTCTGCGGCTCCCGGAAGCGGGGATTCGTAGTGTTTCATGCGAAGAAGAACGTGGCCAAATACGAGTATGGGTTAAGCAGGACTCCAACATTTAAGATCAGTCCCGCACGAAGTTCTGACCATTGCAGCATCGGCGTGAACTCCCGTCTATGTGGTCTGGACGCTCGTTCCGTACTTCGATCTGCACGTGCATACGACAATCGCAGCACTGCGCAAGCACGGCAAAGAACCGGTGAAAGCGTCTCACCTTCCGCATCTCGCACCACTGTACGGAACACGGTGCAGCGGCGTCTTCCCTGCCGGTTTCCCCTGCCATACAGTCGTCCTCATCCGTGACTGGCTGTCGTCGCTTTGCCGCGCAACCAGACACGGGGGCCATTTCCACCCCGCCGCGCAGCCGTCCGCACTGAGAGCGGATGGTCGTCCACGCATCGGGCATTGATTCCCGGCCTCGAACATGCATGCGGGGCGGCCGCCGGCGGGCGTCTTTTCCTTTGGCGGCCTTCGCTCGCGGGATGAGACAGTCGTAACGAACAGGAGACGTAAGGTGAAAGTATTGGTCGCGGTCAAGCGCGTGGTCGACGCGAACGTGAAGGTCGGCGTGAAGGCCGATGGCACGGGCGTGGATATCGGCAACGTGAAGATGTCGATGAACCCATTCGACGAAATCGCCATGGAAGAAGCGGTGCGCCTGAAGGAGGCCGGTGTGGCGAGCGAGGTGATCGCCGTTTCCGCGGGTGCCTCGCAGGCACAGGAGACGTTGCGTACGGCGCTCGCCATCGGCGCGGATCGCGCGATCCTCATCGAAACACAGGCTGAAGTACAGCCGCTTGCGGTCGCCAGGGTGCTCAAGGCGCTAGTCGACAAGGAACAGCCTTCGCTCGTGATTCTCGGCAAGCAGGCCATCGACGACGATTCGAACCAGACCGGCCAGATGCTCGCCGCGCTGGCCGATCTCCCCCAGGCGACCTTTGCTTCGAAAGTGACGGTTGCCGATGGCAAGGCAACCGTTTCGCGTGAAGTGGACGGCGGCGCCGAAACGCTGTCGCTGACACTGCCCGCGGTCATCACGACGGACTTGCGTCTGAACGAGCCACGCTATGTCACGCTGCCTAACATCATGAAGGCGAAGAAGAAGCCGCTGGAAACGGTCAAGCCGGAAGAACTCGGCGTGGACGTCGCGCCACGCCTGAAGACTCTCAAGGTCGTTGAACCGCCAAAGCGCTCAGCAGGCGTGAAGGTGCCGGACGTGAAGACGCTGGTCGAGAAGCTGAAAACCGAAGCCAAGGTGCTGTAAGGAGCGATGGAAAAATGACGAATCTGGTTATTGCTGAACACGACAACGCATCCATTAAGGCAGCGACGCTGAACACAGTTGCAGCGGCGCAGAAGATTGGCGGCGACGTGCACGTGCTGGTCGCGGGCCACAACGCTCAAGCAGCAGCAGACGCCGCAGCGAAGATCGCGGGCGTGTCGAAAGTCCTGCTGGCCGACGCGCCGCAACTCGAAGCAGGCCTCGCGGAAAACGTCGCGGCGACAGTGCTGAACCTTGCGAAGGACTATTCGCATGTCCTGTTTGCCGCCACGGCGGCAGGCAAGAACGTGTCTCCGCGCGTAGCCGCGAAGCTGGACGTCGCGCAGATCTCGGACATCACCGCCGTCAATTCTGCGGACACGTTCGAGCGCCCGATCTACGCAGGCAATGCGATTGCCACCGTTCAGTCGGTCGACCCGGTCAAGGTGCTCACCGTGCGCGCAACGGGGTTCGACGCCGTCGCGGCCCTTGGCGGAAGCGCTGCGATCGAAAAGATCGAAGCAACCGCCGATAGCGGCCTCTCGCAATTCGTGAGCCGCGAAACGACGAAGCTCGACCGTCCGGAACTCACGGGCGCAAAGATCATCGTCTCGGGTGGTCGCGGTCTGGGTAGCGGCGAAAACTACGCGAAAGTACTGGAACCGTTGGCCGACAAGCTCAATGCAGCACTGGGCGCCTCGCGCGCCGCGGTCGATGCCGGCTATGTGCCGAACGATTATCAGGTCGGCCAGACAGGCAAGATCGTCGCGCCGCAACTGTATATCGCGGTCGGCATTTCAGGGGCGATCCAGCATCTGGCGGGCATGAAGGACTCGAAGATCATCGTCGCGATCAACAAGGACGAAGAAGCGCCTATTTTCGGCGTGGCCGATTATGGCCTCGTGGGCGATCTGTTCACGCTCGTACCCGAGCTGGTGCAAGCGCTTTAATGCTGTCATGCCGCGCCGGTTCGACCGGCGCGGTGTTTCTGCCGATCAGATAACCTTCGGCGATCAGCGTGGTCGTCAAACGCGAAACGGTCGCCTTGGGAAAGCCCGTCCTTCTGCCGATCTCGGCATTGGACAGCGGCTCACGCGCGGCGCGAAAGTCGCGCAACACTTCGAGACCTCGCTCGACGGTGAGCATCACGTTCATGTGTGTGTCGGTATTCATGCTGGGATCAATCGTTGATCGACACCTGCTCCTCGAGATGTTGCGCTGTCGCGACGAGTCTGGGCCCCAGTTCGCGGGCGATGCGGGCACGCCCCATCCGCGCAGCAGGGCCAATGCAGGCGAGCACGAGAGGCGTATGGTCCTGAATGACGAGCGGCGTCGCGAGTAAGGTCGAGTCGGATGCCGAATCGCCATACAACACGCAATAGCCCACGTCGTGCACCTGCGAAATGCCCTCACAGATGCGTCGCTGCAATTGTGGCCAGTCGCGCTCCGTCTTGCGTTCGACATTGCCAAGCAGGTAGAACCGCTCAAGCTCAGGGAGCACCGAAAGCATCGCCCAACCCATCGGCGACGAAGCGATGCGCAGACGTGAACCAGCATGAAGCATCGGATCGACGGATACCGGCTCGCCCGCACAGGTTTCGAGCACAATCACGTCGAGACGCTCGCGCGTGCCTAACACTACGCAGGTATCGTTTGCATTCGCGAAGGCCTGCATTTCGAGCCTCGCGAAGCGTTGTACTCCGGAATGCGCGATGGCCGCGTAGCCAAGCGAGAGCACGGCCGCGGCGAGCCGGTACTTGCGCCTTGCGGGCGAATAATGCAAATAGCCGAGTGCGACGAGGGAGCGCGTCATGCGCGAGATCGTCGGTGCGGGAATGCCGGTTTCGAGTACGAGATCCTTGTTGCCGCGCCACGGTTGGTGCGGCGAGAATGTTGAAAGTATCGTCAGGCAGCGCGCGAACGGCGTGACCATCGCGCCGCTCGCGTGAGCGCGTCCGCCACCACGGTTCCATCGGTCATCTGAGGCCAGGGCGACGGATGGGCCTTCGTAGTCGACCAGGTTCGACTGTAACGACATCGATTGCTCCGTTTTGTTGGCACGAGTGAAAACGTTGAATACGCGCCTGTCACGCGGCGCGCATCGTCAGCTTCTGGGGCGACGGCGGGAGGACCCGCCACGCGCCGTCGTCATGCCGGAAAAAGCAGAGCGTGATGTCGCCACATGGGGCTCGCGCCTGTATCTGCACGCAACGGCCTTGCGCTGCGTTACGCAACGCGCGAACCCGGAACGGCACGGCATGACCAGGCGCCAGCCAACGTGCCACCACTTCGCTCAACGACATTCGAACCGTTTCCATCATCGTCTCCTGCATTTCAATACTCAACTGCGACTGCGGGTGCGTTTATCGGGTCGTCGTGCGATTCGTGGCTCGCTATGGGCAGTCAGACGTCCGCGTAAGCCATGCGTGCGGGCGCCGTCTCCCTGATCTGGGCAACGACTATGGCTGCGAGCACCGTCGGCACAGCAAACGCATAGAAGTTCCATTGCGTTCCCAGATTCGCGCCAATCACCCAACTGCCGATCATCGGCCCCAGAATCGCGCCGATTCGCCCCAGCCCCTGCACGATGCCGATCGCCGAGGCCCGGCACGAAGCGGGAAAATACGTGGCGACATAGCCATAGCTCAGCGTGGTGGAGCCAATCGATCCCAGTCCCGCACCGAACACACCCATCATCAGCCACACGTAAGAAGGCTTCTGACCAAGCACAAGCAGGGACAGCCCACAGGCGAGAAAGAAAGGAATGAGCACCCTTCTCGATCCCAGTCGATCCGAAAGCCATGCGCCAAACAAGTTGCCCGTTACCGCGCCGAACTGCATCACCAGTAGAAGCTGGAGCGATGAACCCAACGGATAACCCGCCTTGCGCATCAGGAGCGGCAGCCAGACATTGAGACCATAGACAACCACCTGGATGCAGAAAGCCATCAGCGCGAACAACAACACCGCCGAGCGCCAGCCAGACGACATCGCTAGCGTCAGGCCCCGCACGCGCGGTGTCGGCGTGGCGGAATGCGAATGCAACGCGTGCTGCTGTTCTTGCAGAACCTCGTCGAAGTCGATGGCGTAGCGTGACGACAGTGCGCGCGCCTCATCCTTGCGGCCGTGATCGACGAGAAAATTCACGGACTCGGGCAAGAAGAAATACATCACCGGAAGAATGAGGATATAGAGAGCGCCAGCGGCATAAAGAACGCGCCATCCATGACTTTCGAGCAGCGCGATGGCGAGCAGCGAACAGATCACGCCGCCGATCGGGTAACCCGTGAGCGCAAGCGCGCTGTACAGTTGCCGGAGATTGCGTGGTGCGTACTCGACGCTCAGCGCGACCGACGACGGCACCACTGCGCCCAGCCCGATCCCGGTTGCGAACCGCGCCACACCAAAGGCGAACGGCGAATGCGCGAGCGCGCAAAGAAGCGCACCGAGGGAGAACCACAGGACGCCCAGCATGATGAGCTTGCGACGCCCGATACGATCCGCGAGCGGCCCGGCCCCCACCAGGCCCACCATCAGTCCCGCGAGCGTCCAGCTGCCGATCATTCCCACCTCGTTCGCATTGAACGCCCAGCCTGGTTCCGCGATGAGACGCGGCACCGTCGCGCCATAGACGATGAGGTCGTAGCCATCCACGGCAATGGTCAAAAAGCACAACAGCACGACCAATAGACGACTTCCAGTTTGTTCAGACGAATCGTTCACGTTGTCTCCTGTCCTCTCACGGTCAAGTGAACCGTGCGGCCTTTATCGTTTTGGGTTAGCCCAACTATAGGGAGGCAGCCTGCCCCCACCAAGTGACGGATTTCGAAGCGATGCTTTCCAGCGCGCGAATTGCGCGCGACGGCGACTAGAACTTGTGGAGGATGCCGACACCACCGCCAACGGTCGTGCCGTTCGTGCTCTGCAACGCGCCATCCACGTCGAGACCGAGCGTGGAACGGCCACGGTTATTCGCCACGCCGACCTGCGCGTACAAGGACGTGCGTCGCGACAGCGAATACTGCGAGCCCAGTGCGACGAGCAGTCCGTGCGTGCCTGACTCATGCGGAGCGCGCTGATACCAGACGCCCGAATTGATCGTGAGCGCCGGGGTGGCGTTGTAGACAAAGCCAAGGTTCCACACATCGTGATTGCCGCCGCCCACCAGACCACCGAGCGTGGTCTCAGGCGCCTTGTAGTTGGTGAACGAACCCTTCACCGTAAAAGACGAGATGGTGTAGCCCAGACCAAAGGTCTTCGCGATCAGCGGAACCTTGAACAGCGTGTCGTTCAGGCTCGCTTCATTGCCCGCGCTCGCGTCGTAGACCGCAGCGTTGACCAGCAGTCCCGCGCCCTCGTATTTCAGGCTGGCAGAATACTGGCGGCCCGCCTTGAAATCTCCGGCTACGCCGCCGAGCGCGTACATCAGGCTTGCCGTAAAGCCAGCCAGTTTTGGCGAGATGTAGGTGATGGCGTTCGAGACGAACGATCCGGTGAACGTGTTGTTGCCATATACGGAGATGTTGCTGGCGAACTGCGCCATACTGCGCGGATCGGAATCGTAAAGCGCGAGAATGAATGGCGAAAACTGCACACCCGCCTTCAACTCCCCTAGATTGCTCGCAAGAGAGATCCACGCCTGGCGGCCGAACAAGCCACCGTTGCTGTTGTCGAAACCGCCGTTGGCAAGACTGATCCCGCTTTCAAGCTTGAATTTTGCCCTCACGCCGCCGCCCAGATCCTCCTGTCCGGTCAAACCGAACACCGACGGCTCCAGCCCGCTGCTGATCATCTGGAATTGCTTGCCGCCGTTCTGTCCGTTTGCCGGATTGAAAGACTTGTTCGTGTAGATAAAACCCGCATCGAGTACGCCATACAGCGTCACGCTGGACTGTGCCCACACAGTGACCGGCAACGCCGACACCGCCATCAGAACGGCCATTCGCTTGACTGCGAATTTGAATACGCCGTATGAACTCATGTCTGTCTCCTTGATATAGATATCGCTTTGTTATTTTTTTAGCGCTATGGAGCGGGAAAACCCTTGATTAAGGGCTTCTGGCTTCACAGCGATTTCTCCAAACCCCCAGTACGGGAGCGAAAGCCATGTCAGTCTGGTGGCGGCCCTCCAATCGAATTGCTTACGAAAGCCCATAATTCATGCCTTTCGTAATTTAAATTTCAACTAGGATGCCTAATCAATTATTTGAAAGATCGTGTATTTATCTTTGTATCCGGCCTACCCGATCGGGCATTTGAAAACCGGGTGTGTGTCGTTGCGTCGATTAGAGCAATCGAAGCCAGGAGGGTCAACGACGCCCCCTGAAACGTTCCGTACTTCGAGGAGCGTCCGGCAGTGCGCCGAGGTGAAGGGCAAAGCGCTTCCGCACTAACCCTGGGTGTCGGGCGTTGTGCGGCGCGGATGCATCGTTATGGCGTCGGCCCGCAATCGTGTGCCGTCGTGCAATAGCCTGGTTCGCTCAGTGAAGCCTCGTCAGCGGCCAGCAGTTCGGGAATGTAATCCTTGAGAAATTCGACGAAGGTTTTGATCTTCGCGTCGAGATATTGGCGCGATGCATACATGGCGTACACCGTGAGTGTCTGGAGACGATGCTCCGGCAGCACTCTGAGCAGCGAGCCATTGCGCATTGCGGGCACGGCGGTTGGCATGGGCAGCGCACCGATGCCCACACCCTCGCGCAATGCCCCGCTCAACGCCTCCGCAACGTTCACCTGAAAGGTCGACGGCGGCAGTTCAAATGTCTCAGGCCCGTTTGGCCCTTCCAGGCACCACTTGTCGCGTTCGAACACGGGCGAAAACAGTTGCAGGCAATCGTGTCCCGCGAGTTCCGCCACACTGCCAGGCGTCCCGTGCTCACGCAGATACGAAGGCGCGGCGCAAAGCACGCTATGCAACGTACCCAGCGCATGCGAGACAAGTCCGGAATCGGGCAGATTCACGGCGCTGAGTTGCAACGTGACGTCATAGCCTTCGTCGAGAAGGTCTGGAACGTGCTGTGACAACGTCAATTCGACCGCGACTGAACGATGGCGCTGCTGATAGCGCACGATCGCAGGCACCACATAAGCCTGGCCGAATCCCGCTGTGGCGTGCACACGCAGACGGCCGGCCGGCAAGGCCTGGGCATTGCCGGCTTCTGCTTCCGCCTGATCGATGTAAGCGAGGATCTGCTCGCAACGCCGTAGATATCGCTCACCGGCCTCGGTGAGCACCACGCGACGGGTGCTGCGGTTCAGCAGACGAGCCTGTAGATGATTTTCGAGGCTCGCTACTGCGCGCGACGCGGCCGCGGTCGTCATGTCCAGATGCTGCGCAGCGGAAGTGAAGCTGGCTGCGCCGGCGACCCGCGCGAAGATGCGCATGCAGTGCAATGTATCCATCTGACAAACTCAGGAAGCGACCGAAAACAATCGTGGCAGCACCGCACTCGCGTACCGCACGAATTCAACTGCGATCAAGACGACGACGGCCGGTGAAACGCCGGCCAGCGTTGCAGGACAAGTTCGCGCGAAGCACCATAGGCATGGCAACTGTCGATCTTGAGCGGTTTGCCGTTTGCGTCGGTCGCCTCCATGAGTCCCTGAGCGCGTAGTGGATTGACGGCCTGGATCGCCGCCGTCGCAAGTGGTATCAGAATCTCCCGCAGATGCGTGCAGGTCTCGTCGGCAGGCAGGCGCTTGCGGACTTCACCGCTCCAGCCCGCGCCGATGCGCAAGCCCACGAGGGCCTGCAACGATTCGCCGCCGCCTGCGCAGTCCCGATAGGGAAACGCCCTCATGAAAGTCGAAACGGCGTGGATGACCATCTCCAGGTCGAAGACAACACATACGCCGATGTCATGGATCGGCGTATTCGCAGAAACCACCCGCAGGCCGCCAGGCGGCGTGAATTCGTACGGTTTGGTGTCGCCAAGCTGGCCGACGATTTCGAACATGCCATCACTGCGCCTGAAGCCTTCGAAGTGAATGTTTCGGATATGGATGGGTTCGCGCGTCACTTCGTCCGTCGAGGCCGGTATCGATGCTTCATTCATGTCCTTCCCTTGCGCCGTTCCGTATCCTTCAGAATGCGGTGCACGCGCAAGACAGTCAATTTGCGCAATCGACTTGTTCCGTACACCGAAACGGCAACATCGCAAAGACGCCGCCGTCTTCAAACCTTTCAGAGGTTTTTCTTGAAGAAGGGGCCACGCTTGCTCATCGCCTGCTCGACGCACTGCGGCCTGTCGTAGAGATCGTAGGGGCTCGCCCCTTCGACGACAAAGAAGTTCTTGCGGCTCGAACGGGCACGGCTGAACAACTCGTAGCCGTCACGCTGCGAACCGAACGCGCCGGGTCGGCTGCCGATCACGATTTCTGCAGCGGTTGCGTCAGCAGATGTTCGGCCAGATGGAAGGCGTCGATGCCCATCGCGGCCTGTAGGCCCGAGAAACGCAGCCTGTTCGGCGAACCGGATTGCTGTCCACGCGACGTGGTGTAGTACTCGACGGCCTCGACGATGTCGATATCCGTGAGGGGAAAACTGGTGGCAAAGGACATGATCGCGATGAGAATCGGCCCCGATATTCCGATGGCCGTGGTAGGCGCACCGCACTGTTTCCACGAGCATACCGCGCCGAAGCGCCCTCCCGATCTGATCGCGCACCAGTGCCTCAACTTGCGCCTGCCACCCCATGGGGAGTTTCTCCCGTGGCAATTCACGAAGGCTGGCAAGGAACACCGCGTCAAGGTGGACGGTCCGCTCGTCTTGAGCAGCATCACGCCGATCCGCGACGCAGCACTGGCAGGCGCGGGCCTGGCCTATTTGCCTGAGGTCTATGTTCACGACTATCTGGCTGCGGGACATCTCGTCGAGGTACTGGCGGACTGGCGCAAAACCTTCGAGGGCTACCGCCTTTACTATGTCAATCGGCGAGAGGGTTCGCTGGCGTTTTCGTTGCTTGTCGAGTCACTGCGTTATCGCAAAACGCCTCGCCAGGATCCGGCCTCCCTTTCGTCGTAGATCTCCCGGTGTACTTTGCAGGCGAGCGCACAACGCGGTTTGCGGAGGCCCCGCGGAGCGACATTCAACTTTTGTTGGAGCTCCGACCCAGGTCAAACACGAACGACTTCATTGATGTCGAAGCCATCTAAAAAACCGCAGCGCGTCCCGCAATGCGGTTTGTAACGCCGGAGACTGAGTCACAGCAGACGCGCTCCGTGCTGCACCGCGTTTCAGCGCTTTGGGGTTCTGATGTCGCTGATACCAGAGGCTGCCTGGACGCAGATCAGAAAGCCAGCGGACGCGGCGTAACCGCGAGTTACTCGAAGAAATGGCTTGGGTGGTTGCTTTTCAGAAAGAAGGATGACCGCTTTCGATCTAAGCAACCACCGGGCGAGTTCCGCCGCAGATGACCGGAGAGGGTCAATATGCGTCTCTCGCCCCCTCAACTACGGCTCAGCAAACGAGTCCTGGGCCGCCGCCATGCGCGGCTGGCCTGTGGCACGCGACGCCCATCGCAGTAGTAACTGAAACTATCGAGGCTTCCGAATCTCTAGTCGCGCCGGAACGGGCTTATGGGCTCAGAGGCATGCGTAATCCCTGACGGTACCGCTTGCGCCTCCAGACGGCCCTCGCATTGCGCCGTGCTCCGCTACGCCAGAGGTATTTCTTTTCAGCCTAGACCTCTTCGAAATTCAGCGAGGTCACCCGATGAACGAAAACGTCATTTGCGATAAATCCGCCTATCGCAAATGCGCCCTACGTGACCTAAACTGGATGCATGAAAACCGCCCCGGCGCCGGCCCAGCCGGGCACCGGATCCGGAAACGGACCGCCCGCTGCCCCGGACACCCCGCTGCCCGCCGCACTGCCTGACCTCGCCTCGCTCGCCGCGCTGCGTGCCTGGCGTGAGGATCTCACCGCACGCGCTGTCACGCACTACCTCGACCACGTGCGCGGCGACAACCAGTCTTCGCGCGGCATCCTCGCCCGCCTGTGCCGGCAGCTCACCGCTTGCGCTCGGGTACGTCCGAAACCGTGAACCGATAGATAGATCGCGACGTAGCCGCCCAAGATCTTTTTCTCGGTTCATTCAAGACGCATCAGTCTGTAGTCGGCCCGGCCTTCGAACGTCGTGCCGGTCGTGTGCTTGTGAACGGCACCGGCACCGGCGTAGAGGTCGAGCATGCGATGGTGCACGGAGGGCTGTTCCCGGCGACCTCTGATGGCCGGCCGACCTCCGTCGGCAGCCTCGCGATCACGCGCTTCCTGCGCCCAGTGAGCTATCAGGACATGCCTGACGTGCTGTTGCCCGATGCGCTGCGGACAACAATCTGCTGGCCTTGCGTCGCAGCGTGACCGGCGCACCAAGCTGAAAACCTCGAGGCGTCTACAGCGCAAACTCAAAGCGCGAGCATAATCAAAGTTCGGGACGCGTCCAAGCTTACCCCTCCTTTTCCCCGCCTTTATTTTCTTTTAACCACTGAAAATTCCCGACCACATCGCCACCACTGTATCGGTCGGAGCACGCGAACTTCACCCAGAGAATCTTGTTCAATTGTCCTTCTCCGACTTGTATAGAGGTGTCGTAAAGTCCGCGTTGCAACTTCTCGATTATCCGTTCGTGCTTCTCAGAACTTCTGGCATTTTGATTCAGCCGCTTGATCTGAAATCGCGAAGCGCCATATTAGGCGAAAACTTGAACATGTGTCAGATATCGGCTACTCATTCGTCACCCGCTGCCAAATTGTTGATGGCTTCATCCTCGCCGCCATCTCCACTCATCTGGATCACGAATGCACGCGCACGCTCAACATAGCTGAACAACTCGGGAGAAATATCCTCGAAATCTTGCGAATTGAGCACACGGGTCTCTCGAGATAACTCGACTATCTTATCTGCGTCGAAAACGCCAGGATTTTCCTCGTGAGCAAGGATGACCTGAGCGTTCTTTGGTGCTGTAGCCGCAATCGTCGCAAGAAGCGAAAGCAAATGCTCTTTGTCTTGTGCGCCTTGATTTGGCGAGTCAATCACAATGGGCGCAGGTAAATCGCCTTTCTCAGCGATAGTTCTCCAGAGCGCCGAATAGTAAGCGATGATCGACCGTGCATACCGGCTTCCAGAGCTATACGGTCTCTTTGCTAGGCGCCATTTATCCACGCCATCCAACTGCTCGACGTCCAGCTCTACAATAGATTGTCGAAAATTGTCACGAAAGCTATCGACCGGCCCCTTTGAATCGTGAGTCGACTCCACAACTTTTAGGTCGGCTTTGATTTGCAAGATGCGCGCCGAAATCTCTTCAAGTTCACGTATTAGGCTATTTTCTTCGGTCGCCAGTTGGGAGTCGGCAACGTCCGAGCTATAACTTTTAATGAAATCTTCAAATGTAAATTTACCGCGCTTAACACCTAGCAAATCTTGAACTGCACGATATTTGTCTCGTAGTTCAGCAGCTTTCTTTCTGTTCCGTCCCAGACGAGATTGAACAACGTCCAACCGCTTCTCAAGAAATATCTTCAGAGTGGACAGTTCGCGGGCATCCTCAGCCAGGCCGAGAAATGTGTGAAACGAATCATCATGTTCTGCGTTGCACGTCGGACAAACGAACTTCCGGTCTGACGCGGAGGTCTCTGCTGCGAACCTGAAGTCAGCCGCGTGCTCTCTCAACGCCGCATTGGACAGCCTGACCTGAGTTGACAGTGAGTCTGTCAGCTCGTGATCTTCGACAATGCTTTTTCTGAGCTTTTCCTGCTTTTCAGCTAACTCAACAGCCCGAGCCGTCAACTCCCGTACTTCCGAGTGAAACTCCCTCGCGCTAAGCTTCACCGGGGAGACTCGAGTATTACGCCGTAGACGCGCCCGCGCCCTTTGTAGGGTTCCTATTTCAATCTTCGCCTCTGCTGATCTGTTCTTTTCGAGTTGCTCCTCGGCTCGCAATTCAAAATAACGAACAGGTCGAACGCCAGCGAAAAACTCGAGCGTGTGCTCCGCTGAACTCTGAAATTGCTTTATGCTGTCAAACGTATCCCAGCCTGCCCCAAATGAGCCGTCTTGATTGATGAAGAACGGCAAGAAGAAATTACTCGGGGCGGCGTGACGGTACTTACCCGCGCGGTCAAGTAGCTTTAACTCGAAACCTACAGCGGTCGAGAATATTTCGTTCCATTGCAAGCTGCTCGTTGCGACACCAAGAAGTCGATCGTCTTCGTATAGAGCTCGAAGGTCGCCCTTCCGGACCGTCGTCAAATCGCGGTCACCAACGGAAAAATCTACCGCAACAATCGCATTGTAGTCCCAGCTAGGAAGCTCACCGTGCGGCTCTGCGTCGAATGCCCGGAATGTCGATTTAAGGATTGCGGACTTTCCGGCTCCGTTGCCTCCCCACAAAAGCGTCTTCCTCGAGTGAAACTCGAGTGACATCCCCTTCTGCTCCAACTCTGAGCAAATTCTTATTCTCTTGAATCGCAAGTTCGACATTTTTTTGTTTACGCATTGCCCGCAAAACTAGGCGAGGATTTGGCTTACGCTCCATTCGCTGATCTCATAAATTGCAAGCGCACTTATTTCATCAAGTGACAGCTCTGGGAGTTGCTCAATAAGCTGTTGCTCCACCACTGCAAAGAGATCCTCATCACCTTTTCCCTTCGCGTCCGCATACTCACAAGCTGCCCGGACCACTTCGCGATCGATTGACCAACGATTACCCGTGCCGACAAGAATTTTTTCTCGCGCACATCTCGTGAGAGCAGCAGCGACCCTGTCGGTACGTCGAGAATTCCATCCTTGCGCAAGCCTCTCGAACAATCGACGCCGTGACCCAGCCGCGTCCGGTGTTGCGGCCAGGCTCTCCACCGCCATCTTGAAGGCTAGCTTTCCAAATCCGCGACGCTGAACCAGATCGGCCCAGGTCTTTGACTTATCAGTTCGACGACTGGCGGCCTTGATTCGCACGTAAAGCGTGTCAACGAGGGACGTTGCTTGACTGACGTGCTCCGGTGCGACACCAGTTAGGAAGTCCGCCATAATCCCTGTGGTGTGTCGCTGCAGGTCATCCACGTGCAGCAACACGCGCTTTAGCTCCAGCAGGCTTAAGTCGACATCAGTCTCAGGAATGCCTGCAATTTGGCCAAAGCCCTTTCTTAAGGGAAGGCTGTGGTCATCAGCCAAGTCTGACAACGAGATAACTTCACTGTTGACTGAACTCTCGTCGCTAGATAGCTCTATCTCGAATTTGGCATTTGAGACGAAAGCCCCGCGCGCCTGCACGCTCTTGAACGCCTGAACGCTCTTATATAGCTTCGACACAGGCTTCTGCGGCTTTGGAGTCTTGTCCTTGTCTGTCTGCCCAGTCAGGTCTGAGGTTTTCCAGTAGCCATTTTCCTTCTTTTTGAGCTGATAGAGCGTCACTTTGGCGGGAATAGTACTCGAATCGAACTCCGCAATATCTTGCATGAATTCGCAGACAAACATGTAGTCTATCTCGCCATTTTTTTCCACCTCCAACAGTCGAACGATCAGCCAAAAGTGAGCAAAGTCATGGCCTTTATTACCATGAGAGCCGCCGAAGTCATGATGATCGTCGTCATCCTCGAGGTCTTCAATCTCTTGTCGATGGATTGATGGGTCGAACGCTTTCATTCCTGGAATGATTATAGTTTGCGGACAAATCTATCGAATTAGGCTCTGCGGTATACCTGTTCTGGGCACCAGTGCCCCCTTCCCCGAGGCGCGTAGGTCATCCGAATTCTACTATGCTTTCAACTCCCGTAACCCCAACTTCTGCCAAGGTGGTGATGCGCTCCGATACGTAGCGAAACTCTACGCGGTGTATCGCTTCTGGGAAGATAGTCGATACCAGAAGCAAGGCACAATGCGATTGGCATATATTTCGTATAAGCCCGGCTTCCGCAAACGTTTGGCAACCAACGAAATTGACCGCCCCATATAACTGCGCTCATATCGCTAGTTCGCTTTTGATGGCAATCACGAATTTTGTGCACGAGAGTGGGACGAGCAGGCTGGGACTATGAGGAATTCCCGCTTAAGCGCCTGTGGTTTACTACGCAACAAATGTCGAGACGTCGAGGTTCGGATTGGATTCTTTATTGTCCAACCAGCCATCTCGGAAGCTCGCATTACCGATGAGATGCTAACAGTGCTCGGAGCGAGCTACATCTATCTGAAGAACATCTCAGGCACAGAGCTAAAGGTCATCACCAGCAAATAGCCTCCAATCGACCATTGAAATTCACAAGTATGAGCGAGCGGGTGAAACCTAGCCGAAGCTGAACTTGCATCGCGAGCGGCTGCCGCTCGCCGATGCCAGCGCTACATATTCGCGCGGTTGGCCAGGAAACCGGAGAGATATCCGTTGAACCGTCCGCTCCTCCGATTAGCTGCGCTACCAGTTTGAACAGGCCACTGTGCACGCGATTGACCGCATCGAGAAATTCATCCCATGGATCTTTACCGCTCAGCTTTGCACCGCCGTCTGCAGCCACGCTTGGACGCCGTCGCAGCAGGCGCATCGTAAGTGGAACAACAAGCACCAACATGGCCGAAATGCTGCCTCACGCCTGATCGCTCGCCCCCCCCAAACAAGGCCAAAATGCTATATCCGCCCCCCCCAATCATCTTAGTGTGTCAGATATGGCGCAAATCAGCGCGGGAACCTTACAGCGACCGTTCTGTCGACAAGCCCTTATTTTCGAAGAGCCTTGCGAAGTGGGAAGCTTCACCAGAAGGATTGGCGCCCCGATGCAGACGCCGCGGATACGATGCAAACGGCCTCAAAAAAGCATCACGTCGCATCTGGACAGACGCGTCGCCGGCCGCCGCGGAAGGTGGACTTCTCTTGTCACACAAATCTAGCCGTCGCTCTGGCACCTGGGGTCCGCCACTACTCGCAGGTTTATATCGTATTCGTTCTATACTGCGTCAGGCGGCAGAGCCTGTGAAAGCGCGTGCATCATCGCCCGATGGTGATGCTTAATCGAGCGGCGAGTAGCGCCCGAGCACCATCGAAACACACTTCAATACCTATCGCCTCTGAGCGTTGCTTCATAGCGGATTCTCCACGCGATAGATCCTAAGCTTTGTCAATCTCCTATTTGGGCTTATTGAGAAAGGCCTTTAAGTCGGCGAGTTGCTTTCGGGCATCATCTCGCGGCGTGATAACGACTGCGTCTGGGATTGTTACGCCCAGTGCTTTCGCTATGTTTGAAACGTACGTCTTGCGTCGACCCACGAGGCTCTCACACGCCCGCTCCACTGCCTCGCTACCGCACTTTACGAGAAGATACTCCAGCGCGCGCCTGTCCCGTGCTGAGTTAACGATAACGCCATCGATATACTCGTCCATATAGACACCTCCCATTAGCGGACAATAGTCACTCGCGGCGAAAAAACTTTGCCCTACTTTTGCGAGACAATCGACAGCCCCCGTGCTTTGAGTTGCGCCCGAAGGTCGTAGATTTGCACTAGCAACTCGCCGTTCTGCTGCACCGCACCCTTGAGCTTCTTCTCGGCATCATTTTTTTCCTCAAGTAATACCTTAATTCGTTCGGCAAGCATTACATCACTTGATTTACGCTCTCTTGATCTAGACAAATATACAAGTACAGAAACTACGTCCTCGTGGCTTTTGTAAAGTGCCTGACGCGAAAGTCCCGCAGCCCGAGCAAACTCCGTGCGATTCAAAACTCGGGCGTCCAATTTTCCCATCGCCACATCGAATATCAACTGGAACAAAAGGGTTTCAATTTCAGTACGGGACCGATCTCGTCTCATCTCACAATTCCCCCCCCATATTTCTGATCGCGGCCTCAATATCTTTCAAGTTTTCCGAAATCGCGATCTCTCCAGGCGAACCAACCGGCAGATCACGAAGCAACGCCCTGTTGCGCTCACGCATATCCTCCCAAACGGGCAAATGGTGGCTCGTAACGACACCATTTGGACAATCCAGGCAGGCTTCTTCCTCGTACAGGCAATCTTGTGAGCAAAGTGAACTGCCATTCTTAGCCATGCAAAGCGATTGAGGGCCGACACGAATTTGATGCCCGCGCTGCAAGCTGCGAATGAGCGCTTTTTTTCCTTCGAACGTCATCACCGGATACTCTCTACGATGTTGATCGATTTGCCGACCGCGCCCCCCTTGCAGCGGATGCGAAGAGGAGAGAACATCATGAAGCATATTCTGCGCTTCACTATTTACGAAATCACTCACCTCAGACTGAAACTCATCATCTGCAAATGTCAAAAAATAGCCTCTGGTGGTGGTCCACGACGCATGTCCAAAATGATGTCTAAAATACGTGACGTCACCTAGCTTGAGCCGAGCGAAGGCACGCGCGATAGTTGGCCGAAAGCGTCGGTGCGTAACGTCGACATCATCGCCCAAAAATTCACGAACCTCCGGACGCTGAATATAATTCTTAAGCGCACACAATCCGTTAGTTGATTTAAATGATTTACTCCCATCCCGTACACGAAATTTTGGAAACAGATAGCCTCGCGACCTTGTGAAAACCTCAGCCTGTTTGATTGAAAAAATCCCCCTTTTGATAGCCTTTTCAAAAGCAGCGCGAAGCTTTTTCATTGCTTCAACAGCCAAGATAGCTTCGTCGGAAGCTAACCATTTATGTGGTCGCCCCCCAGAGGGTTCACCTTTGAAAATACGACCGTGTATCCAATGTACATCAACTGATTCACTATTATTAATCCGTATCCCCCCTTTTTTTAGACAATTGATATCAAGGGCATAAATTTCCTCAGCTCGCATCCCTTCAGTCGCAGCGATAGCGATGGCAGCCGCTGTGCGCAAACGGTTCGCAGCCGATATTTTCTGAGAAAAATCTGCCTTTGAAAGGATGAACCTACATACTTCATCTATCGCCTCTAAATCTTTTCTCGCAACGCGAATGAACCCAGCAAACACATGCAAATCATATGGAAGAGTCCGATTCACTTCGTTGACTTTGACTCCGGCGACCTTTGCCGCCCTTCTGCCTGGCCATGGTTCGGTTGCCAGACCATATTTCATCTGTGAGCTAAAATGCCAGAGCTCCTTTACAGGAGCAAGGTATTTATACAAAGCACCTTCCGTCAAATTTGATTTTTTACCATTACCTACCTTTTCGCCCTTGCATCTCAAGTTCCCCAACGCTTTTCGATGAGCAACATATTCATCAATCCCCCACGCCTCCGACAAACACGACACGCCCCTAACGTTCACCAAAAATTCAATGAAATATGACAATTTTTTCCAAATTTGCCGTAAATCTCCCTTGGAATTTTCCCACTTCATTTTCATAAATCTCTTGACTATCATCAACATGTTTGAATATTTATCATCAGTAAAAACAGTACCATCAGGAAATTTCAATTCAAAATCGATCGACACCCATACGTAAAAATTAAACTTCTCCCTGATTTCCTGAGTAACAATCCATTTTGAATCGCTTATATCAAAAGGAAATTCATCAACTACTGCATCGACGATCTTTTCACGCGACAGCTTTGCCTTATATTGTCTAGCGCCAGTCATAATTTCACCAATGATATTGTTCGCTTCCACATAGGGTGCAATTCTCGCCGAGCTTTGTCACGAGCAAATTCCACATGGCGCCGCTCAAATTGAGTGAAAATTTCCAAATCAATAACTTCCAAAATTACTTTGAACTTTGATTTGAAATTATCATGCAAAATTCCACTGTCAATATCCAGCTTAATACGTCGCTCCAGACTTGCAAGTCTATATAGATCCGTCAACGTCACTGCCAATGCATTACAGCCAAAACATGCGAGGGTTTCCGAGCAATTTTTCCCATTTTTCGGTGAAAAATCACCATTAATCGGGTCGCTGCACGACGCCACTTTGGTCTTCAGCATCCCCGCAAGTAACTGCTTCATGGTGTCTGGCGAAAGTCCAGAGTCCCTCGCCCATACCATTGCATCTTTATCCGATCTAGTTACAGCAATTGAAATTGCTTTAAGCCCCCTGTAAAAATCAAAGTGATCGTTGTCCGTAACCGTTTCATAAACTGCACCCGTAGTGTCGAGATCTTTATGGTTAAGAACTTTAGCCCTATCCCTCATACGAACATCATTTGGCAGTCTATTCTCAACGGTTCTCCGTAATTTACTCAATAAAATCCTCAAAGGCCTACCGTTATCATCTAGCACATCGAATTCCTCATGAATTCTTCTCATACCCTCTTTAAACGCGGTATCATTTACACGACCATACACCCCCTTATATTTAGCAACAACACTGTTATACATGCATTCGAAAAGAGGACCGCCTTGAGATCTCCCCATTTTTATATTAAATTCCTTATTCTCTTCAAATATTTTTCTTACCTCACTCTTCCCCCTCTTAACCTCTACAAACCCTTCGACGGGACAATCGATCTCCGACTTAAGTTCCGGTAATCTGTTCGCAGATTTAACCGGTCTATTTTTTGTTGTTACAATTACATCAAATCGCCTTTCATTCTCACCGCGATGCAATGAGTTGCCATTTAAGTCAAAAACACTAGAACGATTTATTGGTATAAATACTGCAATCACGCAAATGCAACACGCAAGATACGTCCTTTCCGAAGCAAGCCCGTCGCCTCGAGGAATCGCACGTCGCTTAATAAGAAATCGGATGATTTCTTTTAATTCTCGGTTTGAATAAATAGGCTTACTTGATTTATTCCGAACTGGTACATTTCGCAAACCATGCTCACCGAGGTCTGGGCGGACAGCTCCACTTGCGACTCCTAGCCGCCATGCATCCCTGACGATTGCACGCAGATGCCCAGGAACTGGCGCTCGCGAGTCAGCAGATGCGCGTGCCATCACCGGTCGACTTTCATCCGAACGAGCGAGCACGCTCTGAAAATCCGTTAAGTGAATTTTTGAGATATTGCATATTGACTGAGGACGTGCAATCTCTGGACACTTGCTCAACGCCCTGAGGTAGGTCATCACCACACGATATAGCTCTTCAAGGGTTCGTGGCCGACATTCCAATCTTAATTGATATAAAGTATTACTGAATTCCTTTGCAAGACAAAATAGCTCTGGCGCAATCCCCGAGTCGAATCTAAACGCTCTAGTTTTACCTGGCTCCTTTATATAAATCCACTTCGGCCACGGAGCTTCGCTAATCGTGCGCGGTACAGTACCAGCGACACTTTCCCTACGGACTCGAGGTTTCCGCACAGTTTTTACTCCTTGAGCATGTCATCGAGTGCACGTTGATAATGCGTCAGCGCACGCACTTTTTCCGACCCCTCCAGCATGGCGAGGTGTACGTAGCCGAAGGTCGTTTTTATATCAGCATGGCCTAACAATCGCTGAAGCGCTTCCACTGCTGCGATCTCGTTTCCGTTGAATCGCTCGGATGTTTCGTACTCCAAAAATCTTGTTGCGTACCAGTGTCTTAAGAGATGAGGATGAATAGCGAAACCACATAATTCGCTCGCACGCGAGAAGGCGTCGTTTAACCAGTCTGGATTGCAGGGGCGCCCATATTTTGTCACCAGCAGGGTGTTGCACTCCAGCGAGGATCTTTCGATACGGGTCGCCCTACGATCACTCATCTTGTAATTGATCATCTCGCCGTATAGTCGAACGGGTATCTCCACCGTTCGTCGTCGATTGCCTTTGGTTGGCGCATGATAGCCGTCCAATTCAAGGCGAATCGCACCTCGACGCCTGTCCATTTGGTCGATACTCAACAGAATGTCCGCCGGCAGCGATGTCACCTCGGAGCGCCGAAGTCCAGTGCAGAAAGTCAACCCGGTCGCAATGCGCTCCTCGGGCCCGCGCATTTGCGAAACGAATCTCTTGATCTCTTCTGCAGTCGGGAGCCACAAATCGGCGAAAGCCGGTAGCCCTCGAGTGCGTGTATTGTATTCAGTGATTGATACGGGTGCGCTTTCGCTAATGAACCCCTCCCGCAACGCCCATGCCCAATATCTTTTGAAAAGATTAACAGAGGTATTTACAGTATTCTGCGCACATGGTTTCCCATCGACGCCGAACCTGAGTTTAAAATCACGATATTCCGTTAAATTAGAAACGGATATTCGATCAAATGGAATTTCATTATCTTCAAAATATGAAAATATATCGAGTAACCGCTGCGCACTCGTGCGCACCGACACTTCAGATGCCCAGGCGTTCGTTGCAAGTTGATGCAATATGTATAGGTTGACAGCAACGACAGTGAAGCCGCGCGAGTCAATCAGCGTAGGGAATTGGAAGCCGGCGGGCACGTAGCCCGCGACGCCGTAGCTATGGAAAAGGAGCTTCAAAGGGAGCTCCTTTCCGGCGCTGTCGTGCTTCGATTTAGCGACTCGCCTTGAGGCCTGAATGATTCATTTTGAGGCGAACGCACTCGCGCCGCCTTCCGACGTCGGACGACAAGATATACAAACCCGGAATTCCGGGCGCAAGCGAACACTCGCATACAAAACCTCGTATGACGTTAAGTGTTCGCTTCAGCTCGCTCGATTTAGCTAAAGCCAAACAATCTCAAATTGGCAACTTGGGGCACATTTTTGCTGCTGTGAGTGCCCAGTACGAGCAAGACTTTTGGCCTAACGGCCGGAGATAAGTTTAGAAAGATAGAGTACGACCCGCTGAAATGCAAGCATATGTTTGACAAGCATCTCGCCGCGAGTGTCGCCGGCCCACTTACAGGGAATGCTCCTTTCGATCGAACCCTATTTATATGAGCACACCTTCAGATTATGCACTCGCCAAATAACAGGGGCAAATTACAATTTGTTTCACACACTGTACTTGTCATTCAATAACGCAGCAGACACAAAGTTTATTAATGAGAATTTGTCAAACCAATCGCTTCGATTTACGTGCTCGATAGCTTGCCTGCTGGCAAGCATCGATTTTTTAAAATTATAAAAAACATCAAAAGCAAACCTACGAATTTCAGTATCCTAAGTTGACACCTCTGCCCAGGCTAACATCATGGATTTCATGGTGATGATGCCGCTCGGCCCGCAGATCATGCATGCGTTCGCGATCACGCCGGCGGCTTTCGCCACGGCGGTCTCGGCGTATTCGCTGTGCTCGGGGCTGTCCGGCCTGTTCGCGGCGACCTATATCGACCGCTTCGACCGGCGTCGTCTGCTGCAGGTGACGTACGCGCTGTTCGCGCTGTCGAACCTGGCGTGCGCGCTCGCGACCAACTTCCATCTGCTGCTGGCCGCGCGCGCCTTCGCGGGCCTCACGGGCGGCATTCTCGGCTCGATCGTCATGGCCATCGTCAGCGACGTGATTCCCGTCGCGCGGCGTGGCGCGGCGACCGGCGTGATCATGACGGCGTTCTCGATTGCCGCCATCGCGGGCGTGCCGGCAGGCATCCTGCTGGGCGCGCACTTCGGCTGGAGCGCGCCGTTCATGCTGCTGGTGGTGCTGTCGGCCGTCATCTGGATCGCGGGCTCGCGCGTGGTGCCGCCGCTCACCGAGCACGTGGATCGCGAGACGCGCATCGGCGAGATCCTGCCGCGCCTGTGGCAACTGCTCACGCTGCCGCGCCACCTGAAGGCGTTCACGCTGACCTTCACGATGATGACGGCGCACATGCTGGTGATTCCGTTCATCTCGCCGATGCTGGTCGCCAACCACGGCGTCGCGCCCGAGAAGCTTTCGTGGCTCTATATGGCGGGCGGCGCGTCCACGTTCGTGACCTCGCGCGCGGTGGGACGGCTTGCGGATCGCTACGGCAAGCGCCGCATCTTCCGCGTGATGGCGCTGCTGTCGATCGTGCCGGTGATGTTCGTCACGCACCTGCCAACGCTACCCTTCGTGGCGCTGGTGGCGTTCTTCGCGGTGTTCATGATCGCGCTCTCGGGCCGCATGGTGCCGATGCAGGCGCTCATTACGACGATCCCCGAACCCGCGCGACGCGGTGCCTTCCTCAGCGCCAACAACGCAGTGCAGGCACTGGGCATGAGCATCGGCGCGTGGGTGGGCGGCCTGCTCCTCACGAACGGCGCGAACGGCACGCTGGTGGGCTTCGGCCAGAACGGCTGGCTGGCCGCGGTGTTCACGGTCACCGCGGTGGCGTGGGTGTCGCAGGTGCGCGGCGCAGGCGACGAACCCGCCGGGCCGGGTACGCATAGCCCGGTCACGCCGCAAGTACGCCCGGCACAGTCGTAAATCACCGCTTCAAAAAGTAAAAGCGCGCGGCGGACTTTCCAGTCCGCCGCGCGTTGTTTTATGCGCAAAAAGTCAGGGTAGTTACCACCCCGTCACCACCCCGTCATTTCAGCCCGCTAGCGTCTTGCGCCGCGCGCGCACCGCTTCGGCCAGGCCGTCGAGCACCGGCTCCGTCTGCGCCCAGCTGATGCACGCGTCGGTGATCGACACGCCGCGCTTGAGCGGCACGCCCGGCTTCAGATCCTGGCGACCTTCGTCCAGGTGGCTTTCGATCATCACGCCGACGATGCGCTTTTCCCCGCCCGCCAGTTGTTCGCCGATATCGCGCGCCACCTCGATCTGGCGCTGATGCGCCTTGTTCGAGTTCGCATGCGAGCAGTCGATCATGACTTCCTCACGCAGCCCCGCCTTCGCCAGCGCAGCACAGCACGCCGCCACCGAGGCCGCGTCGTAATTCGGGCCGCTCTTGCCGCCGCGCAGAATCACGTGGCAATCCTGGTTGCCGCGCGTCTCGAAGATCGCGGCCATGCCCATCTTGGTCATGCCCATGAAGGCGTGGCTCGCGCTGGCCGCGACGATGGCGTCCGCCGCCACCTGCACGCCGCCGTCCGTGCCGTTCTTGAAGCCGATCGGGCACGACAGCCCCGACGCCAGTTGCCGATGGCTCTGGCTTTCGGTCGTGCGTGCGCCGATCGCGCCCCACGCCACCAGGTCGGCGATGTATTGCGGGCTCAGCAGGTCGAGGAACTCGGTGCCAGTGGGCAGGCCCAGTGCGTCGATTTCGAGCAGCAACTGGCGCGCCGCGCGCAGGCCTTCGTTGATGCGGAAGCTGCCGTCCAGACGCGGATCGTTGATATAGCCCTTCCAGCCCACCGTCGTGCGCGGCTTTTCGAAGTACACGCGCATGACGATCAGCAGATCGTCCTTGAGCGTGTCGGCCTTCGCCTTGAGCAGCTTCGCGTATTCGATCGCCTGGTCGTGGTCGTGGATCGAGCACGGGCCGACGACGATCACGAGGCGGTCGTCGCGCTGTGCGAGCACGTCGGCGATCTGCGCGCGGCTCGTTTCGACGAGCGTCTGGGTGGCCTGCGGCACCGGCAGTTCGTCGAGCAGCAGCGCGGGCGAGATGAGCGGGCGCACCGCGCCGATGCGCACGTCGTCGATGCGGGTGGTGTCCTGGGTAGCGTCGGCGACGCCGACTTCCTGGTCGTGCTGCGGATTGTCGATACGGCTCAAGATGTTCTCCTCAGGCGCCCGGCTGCTTAAGCTGCACGAACTACGCGAGATAGGTGTTGGGGACGAACGCGGATTATCGCACTCGACGCGACGTCTCGAATCGGCGCTGAAACCTGGAAAGCGCGCGTGAACCGGCCGAAAACGAAACGAGGCGGCACACAGGCCGCCTCGCAAGACATCAAGAACGCGAACGTTCAGCGAATCAGTTGGCCGACCCGCCCAGCGGATAGCCCTTGCCCGCCAGCCGACGCGCGATGCGCACGAACGCGAGCCACTGCTGGGCCATCAGGCCCTCGCCGTAGTTCACGCCGCGGCCTTGCGGCGCGGGCAGTTGATCGCGGATGCCGGTCGGCTCGTGCGCCTTGTTCCACGAGGCCGTGCGGAACATCACGTCCCAGAACGAAAACAGCACGCCGAAGTTGCAGCCGTAGCGTGTGCCTTCGTGGCCGTAGCCAATCGCATGGTGGCGGCGATGGAACGCCGGGCTCACCAGGAGGCGCTCCAGCACGAAGCCATAGTCGAGCCGCGCATTGACGTGCTGCACCGCCTGCAGGAAGTTGCTCACCGCGATCAGCACGACGAACTGCGCCGGCGGCACACCGATGAGCAGCGAAATCGCCGCGAAAAACGCCGCCTGGATGACGTCGTCCAGGAAGTGATTGCGGTCGTCGCACCACAGCGACATCTGCTGCTGGCTGTGATGCACCGCGTGCAGCTCCCACCACACGCCAAAGCGATGCTGCCAGCGGTGATACCAGTAACCCGCGAAATCGAGCACGATCAGATAGATCGCGAACGACACGTACGGCCTGTCCGTCACGCCGGGCCACAGACTGTCGACGTCGATATTCGGAATATTGTGAATAGCCATCAGGCTCTGCCAGTGATTGAACAGCGGCGTGAGCACGAAGAAAAACGCGATATTCAGAATGCCGAGCTTGGCGATCCACGTGTACCAGACGTCCGCGCGAACCACCTTGCGGTCGCTCCACGCCTCCAGCGGGCGCAGCGCTTCGAGCGGACGCAGCAGCACGTACGTCAGCAGGATTTCGAGCACGCCGACGATCACCCAGTAGAGCGCGTCGTAGGTGTCCTCGTCGTAGCCCATCAGACCGACCTTGTAGAAGATCGGCTGCACCACGTCCACGTAGACGAGGGTCTGCAGCCACGAAACAAGGTTGTCGGCCTGCGAAAGCAGCGTATCAAGCATCGAAACTCCCGGTCGTCAGTCCGGATTCGGCGCCACCACCGGCGCGCGGTTCGCGAAGTAGATGCCGTGCGGCGAGCGGCCCACGGCAATCGTGTCGATCAGCTGGCGCGTCGTGAGATCGATGATGCCCACGTGGCGCGCGAAGCGGAACGTAACCCACAGATAGCGTTTGTCGGCGGAAAGTTCCATGTCGTCGGGGCCGGGGCGCAGGCCCGTGATGTCGCCGACCTTGGTGAGCGTCGTGTAATCGAGAATGCTGATGGTGCTTTCGACGCGATTCGACACGACCACATGCTTGCCGTCGTCGAGATTGCGGAAGTTGTGCGCGCCGCGCCCAGTCTGGATCTTCTTCACGAGCGTATGGGTGTGCGGATCCACCACGGCCACGTCGTCCTCGCCCGTCATGCCGACCAGCAGGTACTTGTCGCCGGGCGTCATCCACAGGCCCGCGGGCGTGTTGCCGATGTGCAGCTTCCAGAGCACGGTCTGCGAGGCCAGGTCGATGGCCGCGACTTCGCCGGTGTCCTGCAGCGTCACGAACGCAATCTTGCTGTCCGACGAGAACGTGATGTGGCTGGGTGTCTTCGCCAACGGAATGCGCTTCGCGATCGTCACGTCATGGCCGTTGTAGCTATAGACATCGACGCGGTCGAGGCGCAGGCCCGCCGTCACGAACCACTTGTGGTCGGGCGAGAAGCCAAGCTGATAAGGGTCTTCGATGCCTTCGACGCGGCGCTGCACCTTGCCCGTGTGCGGATCGAGGAACATCAGGTCGTTCGAGACCGAATCGGCGACGATCAGCGACTGGCCGTCGGGCGTGATCATCAGGTGATGCGGTTCCTTGCCGGTGGGCTCGGTGCCGACGACGCTGCGGCTCGCTTCGTCGATCAGCGAGAGCTGCGCCTCGCCGGAGTCGAGCACAATGACCTTGTCGTTGGCCGCAGTGTCCGCATGAGCGAGCGCGCTGCACACAAAACCGCCGAGGAGCAGCGCCGCTGCAAGGCCGCGTCTCGGGTTCCGGGTAAAGCTGAATGTCGGGAATTCTGGCATTTCGTAGGAGCAAGAGAACCGGTGCGAAACCGGAGTGAGCGCGTGCAGGGCCGGTTTGTGCTGAGATAGAGACTGGTGCGCCGCAACGCGGGCGAAAGCCAGACGAAACCCCGCTGAAACCGGGCAGCGAAGCGGACTGTAAAGCGATCCGCAGATTGCACGCGCGGAACGCCTCGTTAACGCGCGAGGGTCGTATTCCGATGACGCGGCGAGGCGTTTTCCTACAGGGTTTTGTGTGCGCCCGATTGGCGCAGCGCGTTTAGACCCTCTCAATCCAGCCGCTTCATTTCGGCGAGGCGTTCATGCAACATCGCACCCGTCAGGACGACCCAGGCGACGACAGCCTGCATGACGTGCCCGACGGCCTGTCCGCCAGCACGGCGCGCAAGGTGCGCGAAGCGCTCGAAGGGCGCCGGCGTGGCGCAGCGCTGCTCCTGCCGCTCGCGGGGCCTGCCGTGATCGTCTCGGTCGCGTACATGGATCCCGGCAATTTCGCGACCAATATCCAGGCGGGCGCGCGCTACGGCTATGCGCTGCTGTGGGTCGTGGTGCTCGCCAATCTCGTCGCGATGCTGTTCCAGGCGCTTTCCGCGAAGCTCGGCATCGTCACCGGGCGCAATCTCGCCGAGCTTTGCCGCGAGCACCTGCCCGCCCCGCTCGTCTGGCTCATGTGGATCGTCAGCGAAATCGCGGCGATGGCCACCGATCTGGCCGAATTTCTCGGCGGCGCAATCGGGCTCGCGCTGTTGCTGCACGTGCCGCTGCTCGCGGGCATGGCGATGACCGCGCTCGTCACCTACGGTTTGCTGATGTTCGAACGCGCCGGTTTCCGGCCGCTGGAACTCGTGATTGGCGGGCTCGTCGGCGTGATCGGGTTGTGCTATCTGCTGGAGCTTTTCATCACGCCGGTTGCGTGGAGCGAAGTCGCACGCAGCCTGGCCGCGCCGCGCCTGCCCGATGCGCAGGCCGTGACGATTGCCGCGGGCATCGTCGGCGCGACCGTCATGCCGCATGCGCTCTTTCTGCATTCGGGCCTCACGCAGGCGCGCGTGCGACCGCGCGCCGACACCGAGCGCACGCGCCTGCTGCGCTTTTCCAACATCGAGGTGATCGTCGCCCTGTCGCTGGCCGGGCTCATCAACATGGCGATGGTGATGATGGCGTCGGCGTCCTTCCATCTGGGCCACGCCGATGTCGCCGAAATCGAGACCGCCTGGCACGCGCTCGCGCCGCTATTCGGCGTCGCCGCGGCGGCGATCTTCCTGGTGTCGCTGATTGCGTCGGGGATGTCGAGTTCGGTGGTCGGCACGCTCGCGGGCCAGATGATCATGCAGGGCTTCGTGGGCTTCCAGATTCCGCTGTGGCTGCGTCGCCTCGTGACGATGGCGCCGAGCTTCGCGGTAGTGGGCCTGGGCGTGAACGCCACGCAGGCGCTGGTTGCCAGCCAGGTCGTGTTGAGTCTTGCGCTGCCGTTCCCGATGGCTGCGCTCGTCTGGTTCACCTGCCGCCGCGACATCATGGGACGCTATCGCAATCGCGCGGCGCTGGCCGCGCTCGCGGTCGTGGGCGCCGTGGCTGTACTCGCGCTCAATGCGTTGCTGATTGCGCAAAGCTTAGGCGTAAGCGTCCCTGGTCTCCGTTAAAAAACGAGGCCAGCGCGAAGCGTGCAGCGCAACATGCGTTATTCGAGCGATTCGCGCAATTCACGCGCGCGGCCTGCTCGAACCGTTCAATAGCCCGCCGCGCAATGGTGACTTCGTCCGCCATGCGTGCAAACTTGCGCGAAACGATGCAACATTAGCCTCTTTCACCGCGCCCGCCCTTGCGGCGAGCGCAAACTTCGCAACTCTGCGCCACAAATCGCCACACCAGCGCCACAACCCGAGCGACCTGCCATGACGAATCAGCCTGCCCAAGCCGCGCCCGACCAGCCCGTCGACATGATCATCTTCGGCGGCGGCGGCGACCTGGCCGCGCGCAAACTGCTCCCCGCGCTCTACATGGCGCACCTGCACGGCAACCTGCCCGCCGAGACGCGCATCATCGCCGTCGGCCGCAAGAACTGGACGGTCGACGACTATCGCAAGTTCATGGAAGAGCAGTCGCGTCCCTTCATCGACGCCAAGGCCTTCGATGCGCAAGCGTGGGACCGCTATCTGAGCCTGTTCCAGTACGTCATCGTCGACGTCAATTCGACCGACGACTACCTGCGCCTGAAGGCCGCGTCGCGCGAGCACGCGATCCGCGCGTTCTATCTCTCGACCTCGCCGGAACTGTTCACGACGATCTGCGACAACCTCACGGCAGTCGGTCTCGTCGATGCGAATTCGCGCGTCGTGCTCGAAAAGCCGCTCGGCCACGACCTGGCTTCGGCTGTGGAGATCAACGAGTCGGTGGGCCGCCACTTCGCGGAATCGCAGATCTACCGCATCGACCATTACCTGGGCAAGGAAACGGTGCAGAACCTGATGGTGCTGCGCTTCGGCAACCCGATTTTCGGGCCGCTGTGGCAAGCGCCGTATATCCGCAGCGTGCAGATCACGGTCGCTGAAACGGTAGGCGTGGGCAGCCGCGCGGGCTTCTACGATCACACTGGCGCGCTGCGCGACATGGTGCAGAACCACCTGCTGCAACTGCTGTGCATCGTGGCGATGGAGCCGCCGGTGTCGCTCGACCCGGATGCGGTGCGCGACGAAAAGCTCAAGGTGCTGCGCTCGCTGCGTCCGATGTCGCTCGCCGATATCGCCCGCGACACGGTGCGCGGCCAGTACGCGGCGGGCGCCGTGGACGGCCAGCCGGTCAAGGGCTACCTGGAAGAAGACAACGTGCCGGCGGACAGCAAGGCCGAAACCTTCGTCGCCCTGCGCGCGCACATCAACAACTGGCGCTGGGCCAACGTGCCGTTCTTCCTGCGCACGGGCAAGCGCCTGCAAAAGCGCCAGTCGGAAATCGTCATCGAGTTCGCAGACCTGCCGTTCTCGATCTTCCCGAGCGGCCCGCGCAACTACGGCAACCGTCTTGTGATCCAGCTCCAGCCGGAAGAATCGATCCAGTTGCAGATGCTCGCGAAGGAACCGGGCAGCGGCATGAACATGTTGCCGGTGAGCCTGAACCTCGACCTGCAACAGGCGATTCCGGAGCGTCGCGCGGAAGCGTACGAACGTCTGCTGATCGACGTGATTCGCGGCCGCCTCACGCACTTCATGCGCCGCGACGAGCTCGAAGCCGCATGGACGTGGGTCGAGCCGATTCTCGACGGCTGGAAGGAACTGAACGACCGTCCGCGCACGTATACGGCGGGCACGTTCGGCCCGGCTGCATCGTCGGCGCTGCTCGCGCGCGAGGGCATGTCGTGGGCTGAAGAGGCCTGATTCAGAGGCGCAAACGGATGATCGAACGATCGTCCGTCCTGCTGAATATCGAAACGCCGCGTTTATCGCGGCGTTTTTTTATTCGCGCCCGGGCGTGCTCTCGCGATGATCGGGACGGAACAGATCGAGCCCCGCGAACACCACGACGCCGCTTAGCGCCATCATCGGCACCGAATGGCGACCCAGAAATAGAATGGCGGCTGCGAGCCACGTCGATACAAAAAAAGCAATCATGCGGCGCATGATGAAAAACTCCAGTACTGAAAATGCGCGCTCTCGACGCTGTTGTTGCTGTTTAAACGATTGAAACCTTCAGCCCAGCGTCGCACGCGCCGTGCGCAGACGGCTCACGGTATCCACGAAAGCCTCGCCGCCCAGCGTGCGCTTGATGCGGCCCGTGACCTGCGCGCTGGCGTGATTGAGCGCATCGCGAATCGCCACGGCTTGCGGCGTGGGCACGATCGCCACTTCACGCTGGTCGCCTTCGGTGCGCTGCCGTTCCAGGTAGCCGCGCGACTCCAGGCCATCTAGCACGCGCGTGGCCGTGGGCCGCGCGATGGACAGCAGATCGGCCAGCTCGCGTTGCAGCGAGCCCGGCCGCTCCAGCACCGCGCGCAGCATGAAGCCTTGCGGCGGCGTGAGATCGAAGGGTTCGAACGCTTCCGACCACTCGCGTTCCAGGCGACGCGCAAGCGCCGAGGTGTTGAAGTAGAGACACTGATCGAACATGGCGACAGGATAACCGGTTATCGTTAGCTATGCAACGAATTCGACACTATTGAGTCCTGATTACAGGCACTTTTCGAATTCATTCGATAGGACTTCAGAATACGAGTTCAATGATTGTGGGTTCGTTGCGCGTGCCCCCAATTCATGAGGATTGGGGGACATGTGAATGGCCATAGTACGCGACCCGCATTTTTCGTGAATGCTCGGTGACCATGCGGTGAACCTGAGGTGACCTCGCAGTGACCCCGCCATGACCTCGACATGACCTCGACATGACCTCGACATGACAGGACATGCGCTCCGGTTATGCCCCCATGAAAAACGAACGATCGGACGATTTTTTGGCGCAACCGCGTTATGATGCGAAGGAAACGACCTCGCCAGCCTGCTCGACACAACACTCACGGAGACAAAGATGCAGATGCGTTGCTATTGCGTGACCCATCACGGCCAGCCTCTCGAACTCGTCCAGCGCGACACGCCACAGCCGCAGGGCACCGAGGTGCTGGTGCGCGTGCAGGCCGCCGGACTGTGCCATTCCGACCTGCATATCTGGGAGGGCTACTACGATCTGGGCGGCGGCAAGAAGCTCTCGCTGGCCGATCGCGGCATCAAGCTGCCGCTCACGCTGAGCCATGAAATCTGCGGCGAAGTGGTCGCAGCGGGGCCGCAAGCCGGCGACGTGAAGACGGGCACGGTGGCCGTCGTGCATCCGTGGATTGGCTGCGGCCAGTGCGCGGCGTGCCAGCGCGGCGAAGAAAACATCTGCATGAAGCCGCAGTCGCTGGGCGTGATGCGCGACGGCGGCTTCGCCGATTACGTGATCGTGCCGCACCCGCGCTACCTGGTCGATCTTGGCGGCCTCGATCCCGTGAAGGCCGCGCCGCTTGCCTGCGCGGGCGTGACGACGTATTCGGCCGTGAAGAAGTTCGGCGAGCGCATCCATCAGGATCTGGTCGTCATCATCGGTGCGGGCGGCCTGGGGATGATGGCGATTGAAGTGCTCAAGGCGCTCGGCGCGAAAGGCGCGGTCGTGGTGGACGTCGATCCCGCCAAGCGCGAAGCGGCGCTCAAGGCCGGCGCGCTGGCCGCCATCGATGCACGCGCAACGGATGCGGCCAGACAGATCGCCGAGGCCACCGGCGGCGGCGCGCGCGCGGTGCTCGATCTCGTCGGCGCGACGCCTACTGTGAAGCTCGCACTCGATGCGTGCGCGCGCGGCGGCCATGTGGTGGTGGTCGGCCTGATGGGCGGCGACATCACGCTCTCGCTGCCGATCATCCCGATGCGCCCGCTCAAGATCGAAGGCAGCTATGTGGGCACCCTGCCCGAGCTGCGCGAACTCGTCGCGCTGATGCGTGCGGGCAAAATGCAGCCGTCGGCGGTCACGCAGCGCCCGCTGGGCGAAGTGAACGAAGCGCTCGAAGCGCTGGCGCAAGGCAAGGTGATGGGACGGCAGGTGCTGGTGCCGTAACGACAAAGGGCGTGCGCTCGCGGCGCCGCCCTTTTTTCTTTCACGCAATTACTTCGGATTGCTACTCAACTGGCGATCAACGCGCCGCATCGCCCATGCGATAGCCGAAGCTCGCTTCATCGAGTTTCGCCTTCAGCTCAGGATCGAGTTCGAGACCGGCGGCGGCAATCGACGCATCCAGCTGCTCGGGGCGGCTCGCGCCGATCAGCGCCGACGTCACCAGCGGATTCGCCAGCACCCACGCCACCGATGCCGTCGTGAGCGACTGCCCTGCCTGCTCCGCGATGCTGCGCAATTGCTCGACGCTCTCGAATTCGCGCTGGTGCCAGTAGCGATCCTGATACATCGACCCGGCCACGCCCACGCTCTGCGAGAAGCGGCCCTCGCCCGGCTTGCTGTCGTGGCGGTACTTGCCCGTGAGCAGGCCGCCCGCGAGCGGGTTATACGGGATCACGGCCAGCCCTTCCTCGCTTGCGAGCGGCAGCAACTCACGCTCGATCTGGCGAAACAGCAGGTTGTAGCGCGGCTGCACGCTGACAAAACGCGCCACGCGCAGCACATCGGCGCGGCCCAGGGCGCGTGCGAGCCGGTACGCCAGGAAATTTGACACGCCGATATAGCGCGCCTTGCCCGCACGCACGATCGTGTCGAGCGCCTCCAGCGTTTCGTCGAGCGGCGTGCTGGCGTCGTCCGAATGGAGCTGGTAGAGATCGACGTAATCGGTGCCCAGGCGCCGCAGCGAATTGTCGATGGCGTCGAGCAGATGCTTGCGCGACGCGCCCTGATCCCAGGGCGACGACCCGACCTTGCCCACGGCCTTGGTCGCCAGAATAAAGCGTTCGCGGCGGCCCTTGAGCCAGCGCCCGACGATTTCCTCGGTGCGGCCCGCATGGGTTTCGCCGCCGCCGAGCGGATAGACGTCGGCCGTATCGATGAAATTCACGCCAGCGTCGGCGGCCTTGTCGAGGATGAGGCGGGACACGTCTTCTTCGGTCTGCAGGCCGAAGGTCATGGTGCCAAGACACAGACGCGAAACACTGAGGCCGGTCTGGCCGAATCGACGGTATTGCATCCAATGCTCCTTTTTAACGGACGTTCATTGCGTCTGGCGCGCGCCGCGCAATGCTGCGAAGCATAACGCGACGCGCGCAAAGCAGCCGGACGCGGCCGCAACGCCTTACAGCGCCGAAAGGACATCCACCTCGTGCAAACCGTAACCGCACTGAAGGCTCCATTGCCGGAATAACCGCACACGGCCTGCTCTAATCGGCCCGTTGGCGTTGCCCGCCCTGCCTTAAGCTTCCTACCATCCCTTCTTTTATCCAGCCGCCCCGTGACTTCGACGACGACCGATACGCCTCTTCATCCCGAGCGCCAGCAGGAAGCCAGCGCGCTGTGCGCGCAAGGCCGCTTCGCCGATGCGTTCGAGATGCTCGCGCCCCTCGTCGGCACGCCTGCGGGCGAGGATGACGCCGCACGCGTCGATGCGCTCAATCTCGCCGCCCTGGCCGCGATGGGCTCGGGCAAGGCAGACGTCGCCCACGCGCTCTGGCAACGCTGCATCACCGCGCAGCCCGCGTTCGAGGAGGCCTATCACGGCCTGGCCGCGATGCTCACGGCGCTCGGCCAGTTGCCCGCCGCCGAAACGGTCTGGCGGCACCTGCTCGACGTCAACCCGAACCACGCCGACGCGCACGGCAATCTGGGCATCGTGCTGCACCGCCTCGGCCGCCAGCAGGAGGCGGAAAACGCCTATCGCCTCGCGCTCGCGCGCCAGCCGGGCCACCTCGACGCGCATTACAACCTCGGCATCCTGCTGCACGAGCTGAACCGCCACGACGAGGCCGAAGCGGCCTACCGCGCCGCGCTCGCGCTCAATCCGAAGTTCGCGCGCGCCCACAACAACCTCGCCAATGTCCTGCGCGAGCGGGGCCGCATCGAGGACGCCGAGGAAGCCTATCGCCAGGCGCTGCTCGCCGAGCCGCACTATCCGGAAGCGCTCAACAACTATGGCGCGCTGCTCAAGGCGCAGCGCCGTTACATCGAGGCGGAGCTGTCGTGCCGCCTCGCCATCCAGATCCGGCCCGATTATGTCGAAGCGCTCAACAACCTGGGCTGCGTGCTGACCGACCTGCAGCGCTATGCCGAAGCCGAGCAGTTCTACCGTCAGGCGATCATGCTGCGCCCCGATCACGCGGAGGCGCATTACAACCTCGGCGTCGCCTTGCAGCGGCTCGAACGCTATCCGGAAGCCGAAACCAGTTACCGCGTCGCGCTGCGCCTCGCGCCCGGCTGCGCCGAGATCTTCAACAACCTCGGTTCCGTGCTGTGCGCGCTCGACCGCATCGACGAGGCGCATGAGACGTTTGCGCAGGCGCTCGCCCAGAACGGCGACCTGGCGCTCGCGCACTTCAACATGGGCAGCGTGCTCAAGGAACAGGGCGCGCTCGACGAGTCCGTGGCGGCCTACCGCCGCGCGCTCGAACTCGAACCCGATTACGGCGACGCGCTGTTCCGTCTCGCCACCCTGCTCATCACGATGGGCCGCTACGAGGAAGGCTGGCAGCTCTACGAGCGCCGCTACGAAAACAACGGCTTCGTGCACTATGCGTCGCGCCGCATGCTGAGCTGCCCGCACTGGCAAGGCGAGCCGATTGCCGGCAAGTCGCTGCTGCTGTGGCAGGAAGACGGCCTGGGCGACATGATCCAGTTTTCGCGCTATGCCCGCCTGCTCAAGGCGCAGGGCGCGGCGCACGTGGCGTTCGGCGGCGTCGAGGCGCTGCATTGCATCCTCGCGGACGTCGAAGGCATCGACTCGCTGCTCACGCACGCCGAAGCCACCGAGCGCGCCCAGCAATTCGATTACTGGGCCAGCCCGCTGAGCCTGCCGCTGCGCCTGGGCACGACGCTCGATACGACGCCCGGGCCGACCCGCTTTACCGTCGATCCCACGCGCGTCGAGCACTGGGCCGAGCGGCTTGCCGTGCTGGGCGAAGGCCCGCGCATCGGCCTGGTGTGGCGCGGCAACCCCAAGCACCACAACGACTTCAACCGCTCGATTCCCTCGCTCGCGGCGCTCGCGCCGCTCTGGCGCGTGCCGGGCCTGAAGTTCGTGAGCCTGCAAAAAGGCGCGGGGGAAAACGATGCGCGCGCCGCCGAACAAGCGGGATCGAGTCAGCCGCTGCTGCACCTGGGCAGCGACGTCGCCGATTTCGTCGATACGGCCGCGATCATTTCGCAGCTCGACCTGCTGATCTGCGTCGACACATCGACCGCGCATCTGGCCGCGTCGCTCGGCAAGCCCTGCTGGGTGATGCTGCCGCGCCGCGACGTCGACTGGCGCTGGCTCGACACGCGCGAAGATTCCCCCTGGTATCCGGGCAATGTGCGGATTTTCCGGCAGAGCGGCAAGGACACCTGGAGCACGGCGATCGAGCGCGTGCGCCAGGCGTGCGAGGAAAAGTTTGGCGCGGCCACCTGAACGGCGGCCGGCGAATGTGGATTGACGGCGGGACTGGCGGCGCGCGTCAGTCCTTGAGGATCAGTCCCAGAAGTTGCGGAACGCCACGGCGACGATCACTGGCACGCACATGACGAGCGGGATCGCAAAGTACGGAATCTCCATGTCGACGATCCAGCTGCGGATCAGCCAGCCCACGCCCAGCGCGAGCGTGAGAATGCCCACGAGCGCGGTCAGCGTGTTCAACAGCCAGGGCGGCGGCGGCTTGCGCCGGTTGTCCTTGCCTGCCGTCGGACTGGATTCCTGCCCGGGTTCCTGCGCGGAAGACGGTTTCATCGGAGCGTTGAAGAAGAGTTGAGCGTTCGGTGTACCGGTCTGGCGCACCCATCCCTTCATTTTACTCTCGATGCCGGGCGCCACACGGATCAGGCAAGGCCCCCTGCGGGCCGATGCGCCGACGAGATTTCCGGCGCTGAAAAAGAAAAAGCCCGCCTGAATTGGGCGGGCTGAATCCATATCTGGAGGAGACATGGAGGAGACGAGTTAATTCTAGGGTTTTCCCCTAGCCTTGGCAAGTCTTTTTTGCGTGGCGCTGAAAAATGTTTGTATTGAGCGTCGGCTGAGTGCCGTCTGGGTGTCGTCTGGGTGCCGGTTAAGCGCGTCTTGACCTCCGGGGTAATCGATCTGGCCCGCTTGGCGCCCTATTCTCGTAACCGGTTCATCACCCAAGCGAGGACAACCATGACGACCTATGCCATCGGCCACCTGCATGAAGTCGAACTGTGCGCCGACATCATCGAATATCTGGAGAAAATCGATGCCACGCTCGCGCCGTACGGCGGGCGCTTTATCCTCCACGGCGGCCCGGTGGACAGCCTCGAAGGCCGCTTTCGCGGCGATCTCATCGTGATCGAATTCGACAGTCGGGAGAAGGCTTTTGCGTGGTACCGCTCGCCGGCCTACCAGGCGATCCTGCCGCTGCGAACGCGGCATGCGCGCGGTGACGTCTTTATCGTCGATCAGGTGGCGCAGCCGCATCGCGCGGCCGAGGTACTGGAGCGCGCGGCCTGACGTCAGCTGCGCGGCTGATCCGCCGCCAGCAGCACGCCCTTCTTGAGCACGAAGCAGCCATACCCGCGCGCCTCGCCCGTCGCGATCACGCAATAGGCGCGGCGCGCGCGCTCGTAAAAAGCGAAACGTTCGAGCGAAGCGAATGGCACCGCGCGCCCTTCGGCGTCGTCGACTTCGCGTTGCGCCTCGCGCTGCACGGCAGGCAGCGTCTGTGCATCGCCGACGATCTCCATGCGCAGCGCCGGATGCTCGACGAAGCCATCGAGCGGCAGCACCGAAAGCACGGCCCGCACCGCACGCGGCGAATCCACGCCGTCAATGCGCAACAGGCGGCCCAGCACCGAATCGCGCGCCACGGCATCGGCGGGAAAATTCGCGTCGCAGATCACCACTTCGTCGCCATGCCCCATCGAGGCGAGCGCGTGGAGCACATCGGGATTGAGCAGCGGATCGAGGTTCTTCAGCACCACGTCTTCTCCTTGTCACAGACGCATGGGGACGCCGGGGGATGCCTGGGTATGCCTGGTCAATCGCGGGAATTCGTTCGGAATACTGTCTTTTCTACGCGCACCCTAGGCCGCCGAGAAAACAATCGCGCCGTGCTGGGCGACCTGCGTAAACGTGCGCACGAAGCGGTAGGTCTGACCGTCGATTGACAGGGAATTGAGGCCCGCCTGGGTTGCGCCGAGAATTTTGGCCACCAGCGCGTTGCGGATAAAACCGCAGCGCGTCCACTCCTCCTGCGCCTCGCCCGCGTCGCCCAGAAAGATATCGCTGCGGTCGGGCTGGGTGCGCACCAGGATCAGGCTGGCGCCCTTATCCAGCGAGCGTTCGAGATACTCCGATAGCGTCGAAAGGGCTTCGACGGCAACAGCGTGCGGCTCGCGAGAGGACGTGTCCATGAGAGGCCTCTGGTTCGTGTGCATCAAATTCCCATCGTACCTGAATGCCGCGCCGGGATAGCGCTAGCGGCCAGCACGCCGCCGATTTATTTGCCCTTTTTCTTCGACTGCAACGCCTTCCAGCTCTCCTCATTCTGCAAACGGTCGAACAGGCGGTTGCGCGTCGCTTCGTCGAGTTCGTTCAGGCCGATCAGCAAATTGAACGCCAGGCCGCTGGCCGCGAAATAGCGCAGCAGCGACAGGTCATGATCCGTGGCTTCCTTTTCGATCGACTTCGCGATCTCGCCGTCGCGGTCGCGGCTCGCTTCGAGCATATTCGGCGATTCGACCATGACGGCGAGCATCGCGCGCGCGACCGAATGCGGCTGGTTCAGGGCCTGGCGGAAGATGGCGATTTGCGCGGCCAGCGTCGGCTCGGCCTTGTCGCGACCCTCGCCGTTCATATACTCCGCGCCGATCTCCTGAAATTCGCCGCGCTGGTGCTCAAGTAGCGCTTCCAGCACGCCCTGCTTCGTCTTGAACTGGTGCAGCAGCCCGCCCTTGCTAATGCCGCTCTCGCGCGACAGCGAATCGAAGGTCAGCGCGCCCACGCCCTCCCTGGTCAGGATCGCCAACGCAGCGGCGATGGCTTTTTTGCGCGAAAGCTCTGAGCGAGTCGGGTTATCCATGTCGAAATGATTGTTTCACTGCTGTGCAAAGACCTGCGGTCGCTGCGTCTGTAATGGAAAGGGCGAAATGCCGCGCGCGGCCTGCGCGCAGCGTTGCAGGCGCTATCTTAGCCGACCGCCCCCTCAAAAACAAACCGGGTAGACGGTTTACATTTTTTGACTTTGGCGTTACGCTGCGTCCGCTGGGAAAACCCTGCTTTCTCGCGACGCCTCGTTTCGCTCGTTTTATTCACGCAAACTCCATAAGGAAATCCCATGTTCGGCCAACGATTTGCCACCTGCCTGAGCGCCGGCGCCCTGTCCCTCGTGCTCGCCGCGTGTGCCGGCGTGCAGCCGGTCGCCTATTCCGGCATCGACGCTGCCCATAAACTCCAGCCGAATCTGGGCGACGACCGCGCCAAGGTTCCGTTCGCCTACGCCGCGCCGGTCGTGTGGTCGCGCTATACGCAGGTCGTGCTCGACCCCGTCAGCGTCTATCAAGGCGCCGATGCGCAATTCGGCGACATGAAAGACGAAGACAAGTCCGTGCTGGCCAGTTATGCGCAGAAGACCTTCGCCGAGAACCTCGCGAAGCACTTTCAACTGAACGGCCAACCGGGGCCCGGGGTGCTGCGCATCAAGATCACGCTCACGGGTGCGCAGCGCACCACGCCGCTGGTCGGCCAGGCGATGCATTTCGATATCGCCGGCAATCTCTACAACGGCGTCCAGGCCGTGCGCGGCGGGCAAGGCGCGTTCAGCGGATCCGTGTCGTATGCCGTGGAGGTCTATGACAGCAGCGATAACCGCCTGCTGAAGGCCTATATCGCGAAGCAATACCCCAATGCGATGAACCTGCCGGCGGCCTTTGGCTCGCTCAGCGCGGCGAAAACCGGCCTGGACAAGGGTGCTGAGGCACTCGTCGCGCAACTGCACTAAGCGGTCTTATCGTCAACGGGCGGCGGAGTCCCATTTAATTAATCAGGATGACTGATCATGAATCAGCTTGCAAAAGCCGCTATTTCATTGGGGCATCCGTCGCTAACGATCAGCGTGCTGTTTGTCGCCGCGTATCTGGTCGTGGGCATTCCGGCGCACGTTCTTTCCGGAGCGCTCGCGCGCGACTACTTCGGCACGATTGCCGGGGTGGCCGTCAGTCTTGCGTACCTGACGCTGATTCTGGGCTACGGGTCATGAATGCCGCTGCGGCGAAGTGGATCGCCAGCACGGCGGCGATGCTTCGCCGCCTGTTCGGCGCCCTGCGCGATATCGTGACCGGAAGCCTGTAGATGCGATTCATGCTGTTCTGGCGCCACTGGCGCGTCTGGCTACTCCCAACGATTGCGGCGCTCGCAGGCATTACCCTGCTCCTTTATTTCGAGCTGATGCGTGGCCCGGAGCTGTGCATCACTTTCACGACCGGCGAAGGATTGCACGTCGGCAAGACGCTCGTGCGCTACCGCAGCGTCGAGATTGGCCGGCTGGAGGCCGTGCATGTCGCCAGCGACCGCTCGCATGTGACGGCGGTCGTCAGACTGGAGCGCAGCGCCGCGCGCCTTCGCGCGTGCGGCACGCGCTTCTGGGTGGTGCGCCCGCACATCGATGGGGCACGCATTGCCGAAGTCGGCACGCTGATAAACGGTTCGTACATCGCTGCGGAAATGAGCCGCTCAACCGCTCCATGCCAAAACTTCGTCGGCCTGGAAACGCCGCCCGTCGTTGCATCCTCGCTCGCCGGTTCGCGCTTCGCGTTGCTCGCAGCGTCGCGCGGATCGCTCGAAGCGGGCTCTCCGGTCTTGTTCCGCCGCGTTCAGGTGGGCAGCGTACTGGGCTATACGCTGCATAAAGACGGCGAGCAAGTCGACGTCGACGTCTTCGTCAAGGCGCCCTATGACCGTTATGTCACCGCGTCGTCACACTGGTGGCGCGCGAGCGCCATCGAGATTCGGCCGGATGCGACGGGCTTGCGGCTCGATACCCAGTCGCTCGCTGCGATCCTCGATGGCGGCGTGCAGTTCGACTCGCCTGACGATTTTGCCGGCGACGCAGCCAGCCATGCCGACGTTCGCACCTTCACGCTCAGCGACGATCGCCCCGACCCGGCAGTGAATACGACCGGCCCCGCCGCGCCCGTCAGCCTGCGCTTTCGCGAGTCGTTGCGCGGTCTCGTGGCAGGCGCGCCCGTCGATTTTCAGGGCGTGCAGATCGGCGAAGTCGTGCGCGTCGATGCCGACCGCGATGTGTCGCGCGGCGTCTTCGACATGGTCGCCACGGTCAATCTTTACCCGTACCGGCTGGGACGGCACTATCGGGAATCGCTCGGGCATGGCGACAGCGCGGGTGGGCGCGCCTTGCTGCGCCGGATGATCGAACAAGGCCTGCGCGGCCAGCTCCGCATGGGCAACGCGCTAACCGGCCAGCGCTACATCGCGCTCGACTTTTTCCCGCACGCGCCCGCCGTCCATGCCGATGTCGCGCGCGGGCCGGTGGAATTGCCGACCGTACCCAATGCAATTGAGGAGCTTCAGGATCAGTTGAGCAACATCGTCGCGAGACTCGACCGCGTGCCATTCGATCGGATCGGCCATAACCTGGACGCGTCGCTGACAAGCACCGGCACGCTGCTTAAAACCGTCAACGACGACATCGCACCGCAAGCGCAGTCCACGCTGCTCGCCGCGCAACAATCGTTCGCCGCCGCACGCGCGGCGCTGCAAGAAGACGCGCCTCTGCAGTCGGATGTTCGCGAGGCGCTGGCGCAGCTCAAACGCACGCTCGCCAGTGTCCATGCGCTAGCCGAGTATCTCGAACGCCATCCGGAATCAATCGTATGGGGAAAGGCCTCGCAACCTTGATCCGAAGGCGACTCGATCGCGCTGGAAACACATGGAAAGGCAATGAGTCATCCGAAAAAAATCGGGGCACATTAATTGCTCTCAATTTTTCCAGGCGGCGCTCGTTAACCTGAACATAACGCTGAACATAGCGCTGAACATGACGCGCTCGATATAACGCGCCTGGGGGTCAATGTCGCCGCTGATTCCGGGAAAGGTTAGTCATACGCAGGCAGACATTCGTTGTACGGAGAACAAACAGGCATGGAACGCAATTACGACTACATGGGATATGCCATTCGAGTCAGCACCGACTCCATCTCGGAGCCGGTGCTGCGCAAAGTACGGATGGCCGACTCCGGCTACGTGGCCATGGTGTCGATCTACAAATCCGACCGCCAGGAACCGTGCTTTCCGGAAATGCGCTTGACCGACATCGGCGATCGCTGGTTCGTGACCGAGGTCGACGCGCTCATGCGCGGCTATAGCGTGGGACGACGCATCGTCGAAGAAGCGCTCGGCCAGCGAGCGGCCTGAGGCTTCAATCCTCGCGAGGCTGCCGGGGCTTCCGGGCCTTGCGCTTCGCCGGTGAAGGCGCGCGGAAACCGGACGACAGCATCGCCAGCGTGACACGCCCGAATCGCGCAAGCAGTGCGTCTTCCGCCTCCTTCAGCGCGCCCGATAGATGCGCGTTCACCGCGCGCTCGACCTGGCATTCAGGATGGTCTTCCGATACCAGGTCGGAGAACAGCGGCGGCTCGCCCACCGCGCGATAAACGTCCAGCAGCGTAATCTCCTCCAGCGGCGCGCTCAGCACCCAGCCGCCGCCATGCCCTTTCTCCGATTGCACGTAGCCGCAATCGCGCAGGCCGCCAAACAGGCGGCGCACCACCACCGGATTCGTACCTAGCATCTCCGCCAGCGTCTCTGAAGTGAGCGGCCCGTCGGCATGATCCATGTGTATCAGCGCGTGCAACGTACGCGACATGCGGCTATCGACTCTCATCCGGTTCGACCCATCTCATGAAACTCTTGAAGTTGCGTAAGAGGATATCATACGGCTATCATGCAACTTCTGATGTTACGTAAAAGAGCATGCTCATGCACACGCAATTCGATGTCATCATCGTCGGCGGCAGTTTCGCCGGCCTGTCAGCCGCCATGCAACTGGCACGCGCGCGGCGTCGCGTGCTCGTGATCGACGCGAAGAAACCGCGCAACCGGTTCGCGGCCCACTCGCATGGTTTTTTCTGCCAGGACGGCAAAAGTCCTGCGGAGATCGTCAAAGAAGCAACCGCTCAGCTAGCGAAATATCCAACCGCCGAAATCGTGACGGCCGAGGCGGAAACCGCACGGTGTATCGATGATCGGTTCGACGTGACGTTGCAAGACGGTCGTACGTTCACGGCAGCCAGAATCGTGCTCGCAACCGGCGTTCGCGACGAACTGCCCGCATTGCCGGGTCTCGCGCAGCGCTGGGGCACCAGCGTGCTCCACTGCCCCTACTGCCACGGCTACGAAGTCGCCGATCGTCGACTCGGTGTGCTGGCAACGAATTCGATGTCATTGCATCAAGCGTTGCTGCTGCCGGACTGGGGGCCGACCACGCTATTCACTCAAGGCGCGTTTGAGCCGGATGCGCAAGAGCAGGCACAACTCGACGCGCGCGGCGTCGTGGTTGAACGCTGCAGCGTAGTGGAAGTGCTGGGCGACGCCCCGCATATCGCGGGATTGCGCCTTGCCGATGGCCGCGTTGCCAATATCGATGCGCTGTTCGTCGGCCAAACCACGCATATGGCCAGCAGCCTGGCCACGCAATTGGGCTGCGAATTCGACGATGGCCCGATGGGCAAGGTAATTCGCGTCGATGAACTGAAGCAGACCAGCGTAGCGGGCGTGTTTGCCGCGGGCGATGCCGCTACCGCCTGGGCAAATGCGTCGTTCGCAGCCGCAGCAGGTGTCACTGCGGGTATCGCTGTTCACCGCTCTCTTATTTTCACCAGCTAATTCGAAAGCGCCCATGAAAAGCCGACGTCATCGTCGGCTTTCGTTATTTTTTCAATTCACTTTCAATCAAACGATATTGCGCGTTTGCGTGTGGGAATTCGAAACAGTTTGTAATTGACACCGTTTCGACACCAACTATTCCATTCATTTTCTTCGCTTTAAAAACGTTTGCAAAAGAAAAATCATCGTCCGCAAACGTTTTCACTCGTTTCACAATTCTTTCTTCGAGACCGTAGAAACTGTGCGCCGACCCGATCATCGGAATGAAAGCGCACATGCAAAAACGTCTGTTCGAGCCGTCGCTGGCAACCGTGGTTTTAGTTGTGACAGCAACTATCTCGCTTGCCGCGTGCGGCCCCGGAGCGGGGTCGGCGGCTGCACCGGACACGACCCGCACGCCGGACTCGCAGCCCGGCATCACGGCGCTTCAACCCGCTCCGTCAGCCGCCGGTTCAAACGCGCCTGACACCGCGAACACGGCGAACCACGCACTAGCCAGCGCCATCGGCACCGCCGCGCCAGCCGATCCCGCGAACCCCGCCAGCTACGCCTATGCGAGCGATCCCGTGCAGAGCGTACAGGCCAGCCTTGCCGCCGACAGCCAGCAGGTCGCGCCCGTCATGAGCTACGCGCCCGGCGACGAGCCGCCGCAATCCAGCACCAGCAACGATTCCAGCAGCACAGCAACAACGCGTCAGTAATACACCGTTCGTGTGCTTATGCACATCCCACCCAGAACAAGCAGAAAGGTGAACCAGAATGACGTTAAACAGCCGTCGCCGTTTCCTCCAGACCGTCGCGTCCTCCGGCGCTGCCGCAGCCGCGATGACCGTCCTGCCCGAATCGATCCGCAACGCGCTCGCGATCCCGGCGTTCTCGCGCACGGGTTCGATCCGCGACGTGGAGCACATCGTCGTGTTCATGCAGGAGAACCGCTCCTTCGACCATTACTTCGGCCACCTGCGCGGCGTGCGCGGCTATAACGACCGCCTGCCGATTCCGCTGCCCGGCGGCCAGCCGGTCTGGTACCAGCCGTCGAAGGAAGACGCGACGAAGCCCGTGCTGCCGTTCCATCTGGACACGCAAACGACGAGCGCGCAATGCGTGGGCGACCTCGACCACTCGTGGTATCCGACGCAATACGCCATCAATAACGGTCTGTACAACCAGTGGCCGCAGTACAAGACCGACATGACGATGGGCTACTACATGCGCGCGGACATTCCGTTCCACTACGCGCTGGCCGACGCCTTCACCGTCTGCGACAACTACTTCTGCTCGCTGCCGGGGCCGACGCACCCGAACCGCTCGTACCTGATGACCGGCATGGTCGATCCGACCGGCACGATGGGCGGCCCGCTGCTCGACAACAACGATTACGTCGATGGCGACGTGCCGCCCGCGTATCAACTGCTGTCGTGGACGACCTATCCCGAGCGCCTGCAGGCCGCCGGCATCACGTGGCAGATCTATCAGCAAGGCACCAACGGCAGCGATCCGATGAACGGCAACTACGGGACGAACATCCTGCAGAACTTCGCCAACTTCATCAACGCACAGCCGGGCTCGGAGCTGTATCAGCGCGCGCAGACCGCGCGTACGATCGCCGACCTCAAGGCCGACGTGCTCGCGAACAAGCTGCCGCAAGTCTCCTGGCTGCTGCCACCTGCTGCGTTCTCCGAGCATCCGAAATACACGCCGGCCTACGGCGCGGAATACACCTCGCAGATCCTCGACGCCCTGACTTCGAACCCCGAAGTCTGGAGCAAGACCGTCCTCTTCATCATGTATGACGAGAACGACGGCTTCTTCGACCATATCGTGCCGCCGCAACCGCCCACGACGTCGACGCAGGGCAAGTCGACGGTCAGCGTGGAAGGCGAGATTCACAACGTCGTCAATCCGGGACGCGGCGGCAAGTACACCGCCGACGGCCTGCCCTACGGCCTCGGCCCGCGCGTGCCGATGACGATTGTCTCGCCGTGGAGCAAGGGCGGCTTCGTGTGCTCGCAGGTGTTCGATCACACGTCGGTGATCCGCTTCATCGAAGAGCGCTTCGGCGTGCATGAGCCGAACATCACGGCATGGCGTCGCGCCGTCTGCGGCGACCTCACCACGGCGTTCGATTTCCGCACGCCCGATTCGTCGATGCCGTCGCTGCCGGACACGAGCAACTATATGTCGCAGGCCGACAACCAGTGCTCCGCAAACAAGGCGCCGACCGTACCGGCCACGCCGGGCCCGATCGACGCGCAGGAGCCGGGCGTGCGCTACGCGCGTGCACTGCCTTACGAGCTGCACGTGAACGCACACGTCGATCCGTCGAAGAAGACGCTGTCGATCACCTTCGCGAACAAGGGCCGCCAGGGCGCGCACTTCTACGTGTACGGCACGAACCGCACCGACGGCCCGTGGCGCTACACGGTCGAAGCGGGCAAGTCGCTCGACGACACGTGGGACCTGAGCGTGACCAACGGCGCCTACGCGTTCGAGGTGCATGGCCCGAATGGCTTCGTGCGCCGCTTCTCGGGCACGGCGGCAAGCTCGTCGTCGGCGTCGGCTGCTTCAGCTGCGTCGACGCAAGGCTTCTTCGGCAAGCACAACGGCACGCCGCAGCCGGAAGTCTCGGCGCAATACGACGTGGCGAACGGCAACCTGTTCCTGAAATTCACCAACCACGGCGGCAGCATCGCGCGCCTCACGGTGACGGACAACGCCTACGGCGCGCGCGAGCGCCTCGTGGTGGTGCCCGCCAATGCGCGCGTCGAGGAACCGTGGGTGCTCGCGTCGAGCCACCACTGGTACGACCTCACGGTCACGAGCCCCGACGATTCGACCTTCGCGCGCCGCTACGCCGGTCACGTCGAAACGGGCCGCCCGAGCATCAGCGACCCGGCTGCGGTCGCCCCCATCACGCAACTGAGCTGAAACCGGGCTGACGAAGCGGGTGCGCCCGCTTCCCCACCCGTTCTTCCCACGGCGCCTTCGGGCGCCGTTTTCATTGGTGCGCGAAGCCAGGCCTTCAGGCACAAATTCCCGGCCGCTTCAAGCTGACTGTCGCCTATTTCCGACCTTTCAGTATGCTTGTTGATTTTCATTGTGTATGCGAATCATTTGCATTAGCATTTGCGGCGCATATCAGGAGTCTCCCAGCCGGTCACGGCACCCATAACAAAATCAGCTAGAGCCGGGCAACCGGCCGATCGAACACCATGAAGAACACTGCCGCCGTCCATCGTTCCGGCCCCGGCTTCGTCGCGGCGCATCGCGCCGCCCGCACGCGGATTCCGCTGAGCGCCGCATTGCTCGTGAGCGCGGGCATGACGCTCGCCACGCTTTCGAGCACAGGCTGGGCGCAGGAGAACGCGCCCGCCAGCGCACAGGCCACCGAAACCGACAGCGCCAAGGCGCTGCCCACCGTCAAGGTCAGTGCGGCGCGCGACAGCGAAGCCGCGTCGCCGGAACGCGTCACGGCGGGCGCGCTCGGCAACCGGCGCCAGGTGGACACGCCGTTTTCCACCGACGTCGTCACGACCGAGGAAGGCAAGGATCGCCTCGCCAATACCGCCAACGATCTGTTCAAGTACGACCCGGCGGTCAACATCGTCGGCGACAATGCGACCGGCGAAAACTCGGCGTTCAGCATTCGCGGGCTCGCGATCGACATGCTCAACGGCGTCAAGGTCGACGGCCAGAACTTCCCTTCCTGGGACACCGAACTATCGCTTGAACCGTTCGAACAGGTCGAGCTGCTCAAAGGTCTTTCGGGCTTCATGTACGGGTTCAGCAATCCGGGCGGCATCGTCAATTACGTGCTCAAGCGCCCGACCGACGACCCGTACCGCAGCTTCTCGATTGGCTATCAATCGGCGGGCGTGTTCAGCGAGAAGATCGACCTGGGCGGGCGCTTCGGCAACGACAAGCGCTTTGGCTATCGCCTCAACCTCGTGAACGAAGACGGCAACACGGCAGAAGCCAACGGTCATATCCGCCGCCAGGTGGCGTCGCTCGCGCTCGACTTCCGCATCACGCCAGACCTGACCTGGACGGTCGACGCGTTCTATCAGAAGCGCAAGACCAACGGCACGCTGTTCGGCATGTTCTTCTACGACACGCCGATCCCCGACGCGAGCAAGGTCACGCACCAGCTCACGCAGCCGCAAAACTACTACCAGACCGAAATTGCTTCCTTCGGCACGGGACTGGAATACCGTCTGTCCGAGAACTGGCATGCGAACCTCAAGTACCGTTTTGCCAAGGAAAACCGCACGAACTCGGACAGCCTGCTGACCGTCACCGATGCCGCGGGCAATTACAGCAACACCCTTTATGCGGCCTTGACGCGTTACTTCTATCAGAACGTCGACGCCATGGTGCAGGGCAAATTCGATACCGGCCCGTTCAGGCACGACGTGGTACTCGGTGCGAGCTACCAGACGCAGCAAAGCGAATACGACAACAGCGAAGGCTGGAACGACGGCTTCAATCTCGGCAACGGCAATCTCTATCAAAGCACGCTGCTGACGAACGACGCCGTCAATATCGGCGAAAACCTGTATCGCCACGAGCGCACCACGCAAACGGCGCTTTACGCCAGCGACACCGTGCAGCTCACCTCGCGCCTTTCGGCGTTGCTCGGCGTGCGCTACACGCAGTTCCGCGACCGCGTCTATCAACCCGACCAGTCGATCCAGGCCGATTACAGCGCGAATCCGGTGACGCCGACCGTCGCGCTGATGTACAAGCTCGATCGCGATTCGACGCTCTACGCGAGCTATGTCGAGGCGTTGCAGCAAGGCGGCGCGGCGAGCAACACCAACGTCAATTATCCGCAGACGTTCGGGCCGCTCAAGAGCAAGCAATACGAAGTGGGCTTCAAGGCCGATCACCGCAACTGGGGCGCCAACCTCGCGCTGTTCCGCATCGATCAGGGCTACGAGTACACCAATAGCACCGACGTGTTCGTGCAAAGCGGCACCAAACGCTATCAGGGCGTGGACGCCAGCGGCTGGCTGCAACTGGCGCACGACTGGCGCCTGATGGGCGGCGTGATGTGGCTCGACGCCAAGGCCGTCGACGTGGACGATCCGAGCGTCGAAGGCAAGCGCGTCTACGGCGCGCCGCGCTTCACCGTAACGGGCCGCGTGGAATACAACCCGTCGTATCTGCGTGCGCTGACCGTGGCGTTTGGCGGCAAATATGTCGGCAATATGGCCGTCGATGCCGCCAACACGCAGTTCGTGCCGGCGTACACGACGTGGGATCTGAGTACGAAGTATGAAACCCAGGTGGGCGGCAAGGACGTCACGTTGCGCGCCGGCGTGAACAATCTCTTCAATCGCCGCTACTGGACTGCTGCCTGGGGCTATTACGTGATGCCCTCGGCCACGCGCACGTTCGTTGCGAATGCCACGATCGAGTTCTGACGCGCCGATGCAGGGTGAATGAGGCCTGCTGTCAGGCCACATAAAACAAGGGGTTTGGCGCAAGGGCCTTCGAAATTCTCGAAGGCCCTTGGCATTTGCGTCGCCAGCAAAGCGGGCGCAGCGGTGGCAGAATAGGCGCCTTGCAAAGCGCTTTGCAAAATTTTCCCGGCCTCGGCGCCATACATTACCGCGTTGCCGCGCGCGGCGCCCGCTTCCCCCACCGTTGCACAGTTGAAGAGGATCGTCCCATCATGACTTCAAGCGTGAAGCCCTATCCGGATACCCAGATTTACGTCGATGGCGCATGGCGCGCCGGCGCGAAGACCATTGCCGTGATCGACCCCGCCACCGAGGCGGAGATCGGACGCCTGAGCCTCGCAAGCGAACAGGATCTCTCGGACGCGGCCGATGCCGCCGCGCGCGCCTTCAGCGCATGGCGCAAGGTCTCGCCGCTTGAGCGCAGCAAGACGATGCGCCGCGCCGCCGACCTGCTGCGCGAACGCGCAGGCGAGATCGCCGCCATCATGACGCGCGAGCAGGGCAAGCCGGTTGGCGAGGCCAAGGGTGAAGTGCTCGCAGGCGCCGACGTCATCGACTGGTTCGCCGAAGAAGGCCGCCGCACCTATGGCCGCGTCGTGCCCTCGCGCACCGATGCCGTGCGCCAGATCGTGACGCGTGAGCCGGTGGGCCCGGTCGCCTGCTTCACGCCGTGGAACTTCCCGCTGAACCAGGCCGTGCGCAAGGTCTCGGCGGCGCTCGCCTCGGGCTGTACCGTCGTGCTCAAGGGCCCGGAAGAAACGCCCGCGAGCTGCGCGGCGCTCGTGCAGGTCTTCACCGACGCAGGCGTGCCGCAAGGCGCGCTCAACCTCGTGTTCGGCGTGCCCGCCGAAGTCTCGTCGTACCTGATCGCGCACCCGGCTATCCGCAAGATTTCGTTCACCGGCTCGACGCCGGTGGGCAAGCTGCTCGCGGCAAAGGCCGGCGAGCACATGAAGCGCGCCACCATGGAACTGGGCGGCCACGCACCGGCCATCGTCTTCGCCGATGCGGACATTCCGCGCGCCGCCAAACTGCTCGCGGGCGCGAAATTCCGCAACGCGGGTCAGGTCTGCATTTCGCCGACGCGCTTCATGGTTCAGGACGCCGCTTACGACGAGTTCCTCGAACACTTCGTCGCGGCCACGAAAACCATCAAGGTCGGCAACGGCCTGGCCGATGGCGTGCAGATGGGCCCGCTTGCGAACGACCGCCGCCTGGCTGCCATGGAGCGTCTCGTCGCCGACGCGCGCGAACAGGGCGCGAAGGTACTGACGGGTGGCGAGCGCATCGGCCGTGAAGGTTATTTCTTCGCGCCGACCGTGCTGACCGACGTGCCGCTGTCCGCGCGCATCATGAACGAAGAGCCGTTCGGCCCCCTCGCGCTGGTCTCGCGCTTCTCGACCTACGAGGAAGCGGTCGCCGAAGCAAACCGCCTGCCCTATGGCCTCGCCGCGTATGCCTACACGCGTTCGAGCGCGACTTCGGCGGCGCTCTCGGAAGACGTCGAGACCGGCATGCTGTCGATCAACCACCACGGCCTCGCACTGCCCGAAGTGCCGTTTGGCGGCGTGAAGGACTCGGGCTACGGCTCGGAAGGCGGCACCGAAGCGATGGAGCCGTACCTCGTGACCAAGTTCGTCACCGAACATCGTTGATCGGCCGATGCGGCGCATGCCGCATTGACGTTGCACCAGCGCTTTAGCTTCATGTGCGGCTGCGCGGATACCTCGGCAATCCGTCCGCCAGCCGCACCCAGTCGAGCTGTTGCGATGTCCACGTGTGTTCCTGCGGCGGTGCATCGCCGGGCGCGTCCAGCGTGCCCGTGGCAATATCGATCTCGTCGGAGAATGCCGCGCTGCGGTAGGTCAGCGGCGTGCCACACTCGGGGCAAAAGCCCCGCTCCACGCCTGCGCTCGACGCATAAATTCTAGTTGCGCCCGCAACGAATTTCAGCGCGTCACGCGCTACGCTCATCCAGCCGACAAACGGCGCACCCGACGCGCGGCGGCAGTCCACGCAATGACAGGCGGTCGTGCCAATCGGCGCACCCGTGATTTCGTAGCGGATTTTTCCGCACAAGCAGCCCCCCTTCAGCATCGACGCCTCCTTTGCGCGCGCTTTTCCGCACCATTGCTTGCGCGTGCCTTACAGCGAAAAATTATTCGCTCGCGCCTGGAATAGAACGCGTTATCGCCCTGTTGACGCTCATAACGGCCACCATGAGCCTCGACAGGATCGATCATGCCCCATCGCGTTCCACCCCGCTCGCCGCGTTCGCTGCCCGCGCACACGCCTTCGTTCTCCGCGCATCCCACGCCCCAGTGTGGAGGCGCATCATGAGCCGCACCAGCATCTGCGTGCCCTGCCGGCTGGCCGCCATCGCCGCCGTGGTCGGCTGCACCGCCGCGGCTTTCGCGTGGACGGCCGGATGGCTCACGCCCAGACGCGTGGACGCGCCGCACATCGTCAACACCTTCGAATCGAACTTTGGCATTCACGCAGGCTACCGGCGCAATCACGCGAAGGGCCTGTGCGTGGAAGGCGAATTCGAGAGCAACGGCAATGGCGCGCGCGTCTCGCGCGCCGCCGTATTCGCGCCGGGCGACACGCCCGTGATCGGACGCTTTGCGATCCCCGGCAGCAACCCGTCCGCGCCCGATGCCAGCATACCTGTGCGCAGCCTGGCGTTGACGTATCAGTTGAAGGACGGCGAACAGTGGCGCAGCGGCATGAATTCCACACCGGTCTTTGTTGTTCGCACCCCGAATCAGTTCTATCAGCAACTGGTCGCATCGAAACCCGATCCGAAAACCGGCAAGCCCGATCCCGCAAAACTCAACGCGTTTTTCAATGCCAATCCGGAAACGCTGCCGTTTCGCCAGTGGATCAAGGCACATCCTGCGTCGTCGAGCTTTGCGAACACGCCGTTCTGGGGCATTAACGCGTTCATTGCCACGGACGCCGACGGCAACACGCGCGCGGTGCGTTGGGCGATGGTGCCGGAAACGCCGTTTGAAGCCGAATCGGCAGACCAGAAGCGCAACCCGGACTTCCTCGCCGACGATCTGGAAACGCGTCTTGCACAAGGGCCGCTGCGCTGGCATCTCGTGCTGACGGTGGCTGCACTGGGCGACCCTACCAGCGACGCCACGCAGCAATGGCCCGCCTCGCGCGAGCAGATCGACGCAGGCACGCTCGTCCTGCGCCAGGCCACGCCGCAACGCGAGGGCGCGTGCCGCGACGTCAATTACGATCCGACCATCCTGCCCGATGGCCTGAAGCCTTCGGACGATCCGCTGCTCGCCGCGCGCTCCGCCGCCTATGCAGTTTCGTTCAATCGCCGCACGCATGAAGAAGCGGCCCTTGCCCACGAGCATGGAGAAGCCCAGCAATGAAACCCGCTCAAGCGCATTTCAGCGGCCTCGCCCGCTTGCTGCACTGGTCGATGGCAGTCCTGATCGTCGCGATGCTGTTCGTGGGCGTGGGCATGGTCGCCACGGTCTCGCGGCTTCACAACAGCTTGATTGCGTTGCATCGCCCGCTGGGGATCGCGTTGCTCGTGCTCGTGATCGTGCGCCTGGTCGTGCGGCTCACGCGCGGCGCGCCCGCCATGCCCGCCGACCTGCCCGGCTGGCAACGCGTGGCCGCGCACGCTTCGCATCTCGTGCTCTACGTGCTCATGATCGCCATGCCGTTGATCGGTTGGGCGATGCTGTCCGCCGCCGGTTATCCCGTTGTGCTTGCGGGCGCGATGCACTTGCCGGCTATCGCGCCGCATAGCGTTGCGCTCTATGCACTGCTGCGCTCGGCGCATACCTGGTTCGCGATGCTGCTGTTCGCGACCGTGCTGCTCCACCTGGGCGCAGCGCTATTTCATGGGCTGATCCGCCGCGATGGCGTGCTTGAAAGCATGGCGCGCGGATAAGCCAGGCGTAGTCGCTCGTCAAACATGAGCGTCGCGGCCCGTGATGGGCTGCGGCCCCATGAATTCGTCGGGCAACGCCTCGGCGAGGCTCTCGCGCAGCGCGTCGCGCGCGCTCCGTCTGCGCACCCAAAGTGCGGTGAGAATCGGCACGAGAATCGCCGTGACGAGACACGCCGTGGCGACCATCGCGGTCGCCGCCGGCACGAGCGGCTTGAAGCGCGGAATCATCTCGCCGATGATCGCCGGATTCGCCACCGCCGCGCCCGCCGTGGACGATGCCGCCAGTCCCGCCGCGCCATTGCCGCCCGCAATCAGGCGGTCGGCCAGTATCAGCGGAATGCCGGTCACGACGATCACACCCAGTCCCAGCATCACGCCCGAAAGACCGCTCGTCACGATCACGTTGAGGTCGATGCCGTTGCCCAGCGCAAAACCGAAGAAAGGAATGAGTGGATGCACGCAGCGGCCAAAGAGATCGCGCAAATCGTGATCCAGGTTGCCGAGCACGAAGCCGACGAAGAATGGCAGCACCGCGCCCACGAATAAACGCGGCTCGAAAAACGCCACGCCCGTCGCGCCCAGGATGATCATGCTGACGAGCGGCCCGGACTCTATCGACATCAGCACGAACGCGCCCGCTTCTTCCCTGGTGCCGTACTGTTGCATCACCGCAGCGTAGAGGCCGCCGTTGGTCATGTCCATCGACGTCGTGATCGCCAGCACGGAAAGCCCTGCAAACAGGCCGGTTTTGATGCCTTCGACGGGCAGGAAGTGAGCGGCGACGAGTGTAGCGAGCCACGCCACCGCCATTTTCGTCGCGAGCAGCGTGCCGGACTTGCGCAGCACGGTTCCGGTGGCGCGCAGGTCGATGGTCGCGCCCATGCAGAAGAACCACACGGCAAGAATGGGCACGGTGCCCGCGATCAGGCCGTTGGTGAACGAACCGAAGTATTTGCCCGCGCCGGGCGCGAAAGTATGAACGCAGGCGCCCAGCAGCAACGGCACCAGCATCAGACCGCCGGGAATGCGGTCGATGGCCTTCTTCAGCTTCATGCCTCCTCCTTGGACTTCATGTCCGGCTGCCGGGTCGGCAAAAAAGGCATGCAGCGCGCCCGGTCAGTCTCGGGATGCTTTCTTCGGAAAAATAGTAGCAGCGCCAAGGAAGAGGCGTTTTGGTATTTTTCTTGCCGATGCTCAGCGTTTACCCGCTAAATTGCGGGCATTTCTCACTATTTGAGTCATGAGCGATGAAGGGAGCGCGGCTGCGTGGTTGCATCGCGCTCCTATGCGCAGCAGTTAACTTGCGTTGCTGCGCCAGCCCAGACCCAGGCTCTTCTGGATGGAAATGAAGTCCTTGAGCAATTCGGCCTGGCCCGAGATCACGTCCTGCTGCGCGAGGAATTCGGAACGTTGCGTATCGAGCAGATCGACGAGCGTCGATGTCCCCGCGCGATAACGCTGGCGCATCAGCATCGCCGAACGTTGAGCCGAATTCTGCACCTTCTGCAACGTCACCAGATGCTCGCGCTGATAGCCGTAACGCGAAAGCGCGCCGTTCGCGTCCTGCAACGCGGCGAGCACGGCCTTTTCATAGCGCGCTTCGGCTTCGTCGCGCGACGCCTGCGCGCCGTGCACCGCGCCCAGCGTGCGCCCGAAGTCGAACAGGTTCCATTGCAGATACGGCACGCCCACCCAGCTGAAATTGTTCTTGCGCAGCAGATGGCCGGGGTCGGCCGCCGTGAAGCCCAGGTCGCCAAACAGCGTGAGCTTGGGCAGGAAATCGGCCACATGCTCGCCGATCTGCGCGTTGCTCGACGCAAGACGGCGCTCGGCGGCGCGGATGTCGGGACGTTGCGCGAACATCGCGGCGGGGTCGCTCACCGGCACCGAAGCGGGCAGCGCCGGCAACGGGCCCGGCGTCGCCAGTTCGGCATCGAGCGCGCCGGGCGCCTTGCCCGTGAGCACCGCGAGTTGATCGAGCGATGTTTCCACTTGCGATGCGAGCGGCGCGATGGTCGAACGCGTGGTCTCGACCTGCGTAGTCAGGCGCTCGACGTCCACGTCCGCAGCGGTGCCGCCCGCGCGGCGCTGCTCGGTGAGCGTAAGCGACTGCTGCTGCAATTCGGCGGTTCGTTGCGCGATCAACAAGCGCTGCTGCTCGTCGCGCAGGTCGATATAGGCTTGCGCGACTTCGGCGGCGAGCGAAACCTGCGCATCGGCGAGATCGGCCTGCACGGCGTCGGCTTCGTCGCTCGCGGCTTCCACCGCACGGCGCGTGCCGCCGAACAGGTCGATCTCCCACGAGGCATCGAAGCCCGCCGTGTAGAACTGCAACGGGCCGCCGCCGCCCGAGCTTGAACTGCTCCCGCTGGATTGCGAGAGCGCGCTGAGATTGGGCTCGCGCAGACGCGGCGCAGCGGCGCTGGCCGAGACCTTGGGCATTTCCGCGCCGCGTTGCGTTTGCAGTTGCGCGCGCGATTCGCGCAGGCGCGCCTGTGCCGCGCGCAGATCGGGGTTGTGTTCGAAGGCGGCGGCGATCAACGCATTGAGTTGCGGATCGTTGAACGCGAGCCACCATTCGCTGGGCGCGTGCGTGGTTGTTACGCCCTGCGCAGGCGTGCGCACGAACGTCGCGGCGCTGGCCGCCTCAGGCGCTACCGCCGGCGCGCCGTGATAGTCGGGGCCCACCGTGCACGCGGCGAGCGCGCAGGCAGCCGCCAGCGCCGTAAGCGGCGCGAGTGCGGAACGATAGGAACGAATTGCCGTCATGAGTCGCAAAATATGAAGCTTCAGTGGCCGGCTGACGGCGCCTTCACGCCGGGCTGCGGTTTCTTGAGCAGGAGCGCGAGCGGCACGCACGCCGCGAGCGCAATGCCGAGCACCCAGAATGTTTCGGAGTACGTGATGACTGTCGACTGCTGCTGGATCTGCGTCGCGATCTGGCCAAGCGAGCGCATCTGCGAGTAAGCCATGTCGCCGGTCTGCGCAAACCAGTTCGCCGCGCCCGAGGCGAGACGCTCCTGCCCGATCAGCGAATTGGCGCTCAGGGATTCGCGCAGCACGGCCGTGTGATAAGTCTCGCGCCGGTCGATCAAGGTGCCGATGATCGCAAGGCCAATCGAGCCGCCCAGGTTACGCGCCATGTTGTAGAGCCCTGCCGCGTCGCCCGAATCCTCCCGCGCGACCGCCGCCATCGAAGCCTGATTGAGCGGCATCATCGCGAGCATCTGCGCCACGCCGCGAATCAGCTGCGACCAGACGAAATCGTGGCCCACGCTCTGCGCGGTCAGCGAAATATCGAGCATGCAGCTCAGCGTGAACAGCAGCAGTCCGCTCACCACCAGCACGCGGAAGTCCACCTTGCCCAGCAGGCGCGGCAGAATCGGCATCACCAGAAATGCGGGCAGGCCGGACAGCAGCATGATCGCGCCGGATTGCTCCGCGTTGTATCCCGCGACGATGCTCAGGAACTGCGGCAGCAGATAGGAAATGCCGTAAAGCCCGGCCCCTACCGCCGACACAATCACGATCACGCTGGCGTAACGCGGGTTGCGCATGAGCGACAGCCGCAGGATGGGCTTCTTCGCCACAAACTGAGAAATGCCGATCAGCACCATGCCCGCCAGCGACACGCAGGTCAGCGTGACGATCATGTGCGATTCGAACCAGCGCTCGCGCTGCCCTTCTTCGAGCACGACCGTGAGCGTGCTCAGCCCAACGGCCAGCCCCACGATGCCGAGCCAGTCCGCCTTGAGAAAGGCTTCCCAGTGCGGCTTGTCCTTCGGCAGCCCAACGATCAGGAGCGTGATGAGCGCAATGCAAACCGGCAGGTTAATGAAGAAACACCAGCTCCAGCTGATGTTTTCCGCCAGCCAGCCGCCCAGCACCGGGCCGAGCAAAGGCCCCAGCAGCACAATCAGGCCGAACACCGTCATGCCGACCGGCAACTGCGAAAGCGGCAGCCGCGTGCGGATAATGGTCTGCGCGGTCGGAATCATCGCGCCGCCCGTAAAGCCCTGGCCGATACGCCCCGCGATCATCAGGCCGAGCGTCCCCGACCAGCCGCACATCATCGAAAAGCCGATGAAAAGCGCGGCATTCGCCAGCAGGAAATTTCGGAGTCCGAATACACGCGTGAGCCACGCAGCAAGCGGAATCATCACGATCTCCGACATCAGGTAGCCCGTGGAGATCCACGTGCCCTCAGTGCCGGTCGCGCCGATTTCGCCCTGGATCTGCGGCAGTGCCGAGTTAGTGATCGAAATATCGAGCGTCGCCATCAGCGCGCCCAGGGCGCCCGCGGCGACGGCGATCCAGTCGGCGGCGCTGGCGCGCTCGCCGTGCGGATGCGGCGCGGGGGCCGCGCTTTCTGCCTGGCTGCCTGCCTGGCTTTCTGCCTGGATCCCAGCGGGGCTTGCCGGATCAGCCACGATGGTTCTCGGCGTCGATACGGCGATCGTCGTCGCGCGCGGAACGCGTATCGACGTCGACGGTCACGGACATGCCCGGCAACAGCACGCCGCGCGTTTCAGGGCCGGTATCGATGCGAATGCGCACCGGCACGCGCTGCACGATCTTCGTGAAGTTGCCGGTGGCGTTTTCCGGCGGCAGCAGCGCGAACTGCGCGCCCGTGCCCGGCGAGAAACTGTCCACCACGCCGTGCAGGGTGTGGCCCGGCAACGCGTCGACGTACAGCTCGACCGGCTGGCCGATCCGCATGCGGCCGATCTGCGTTTCCTTGAAATTCGCGGTGAGATAGGTCTTCTGCACCGGCACGACCGTCAGCATGCGCGTACCCGGCTGCACGTACTGCCCCACGCGCACCGTGCGATCGCCGACGCGCCCTGCAAGCGCGCTCTTGACCACCGTATTGTCGAGATCGAGCTGCGATTGCGCCGCACTGGCGCGCGCCGCTTCGAGCTGCGCACGCGCCTGCGCCTGCTGCGCCGTGAGCGCCGCGATCTGCGAGCGCTGCGCTTCCACCGCGGCGGAATCGGCGGCCAGGGTCGCTTGAGCCTGATCGCGATTGCTCTTGAGTTCGGCGAGGCGTTCGGTGGTTTCCGCACCGCTGGCCGCGAGCGGCGTATAGCGCGTGACTTCGTCCTGGGCGTGGCGCAGGCTCACGCGCGCCACTTCCTGCTGGGCCTGCGCCTGCGCGATGTTGGCGCGTTGCTGCGCGAGTTGCGCATCGGCGTGCTGGATGTCGGCAGCGCGCGCGTCGATCGTCGCGTTGGCCTGGTCGAGCGCCACCTGGTACTGGCGGGCATCGAGCTTCACGAGCGAATCGCCGGCCTTCACGGTCTGGTTGTCGGCGACGTAGACGTCGGTGATATAGCCGCTGACCTTCGGCGCGACGGTCACGCTGTCCGCCTGAAGGTATGCATCGTCGGTGCTTTCGATGAAGCGGCCCACGAGCCACCAGTGACCGCCCCAGACGGCCGCGGCAACCAGCGCCCCGAGTCCCAGGCCGATCAGCACCATGCGCTTGTTGCTGCGTTTGTTGCCGCGTTGTTCGGGCGAAACGACATCGCCCGGCACGTCGCGCCCGGGCGCTCCCGCAGTCGTTGACATGATTTTCACAATCCCAGTAAAAGATTATTTCCAGTTGGGAAAATTATTCCACTCGGGAAAAAACTGTCAAGTGTTATATTTTCGTCAGCCAAAGCCGCAACCCCACTGACATGAACGAACCCAAACGACTGCGCCGCCCCTCGGCGGGCGGTTATGCGCGCGGCGACGAGACCCGCCGCAAGATCATCGAAGCCGCTATCAGCCTGTTCGGGCAGCACGGTTTCGAAGGTGCGTCCACGCGCGACATCGCCGCGCGCGCGGGCGTGAATGCCCCTGCGCTGCAGTACTACTTCGAGAACAAGGAAGGGCTTTACCGCGCGTGCGCCGAGTCGATTGCCGACGAATCCTGGCAGGCGTTCGAGCCTGCCGTGCTGCGCGCGCGCGCCACGCTGGAGCGCAACGGCGACACCGAAGCGCTGATCGAAGCCTTCCTCGACATCCAGCGCGCCGTCGCGGATCGCATGTTCATCAAAAGCAGCGAGCCCGATCAACGCCTCTTTTTCGCGCGCGAACAAGGCGGCGGCGAACCGGAGGTCGGCTCCCAGGTGCTGAGAGAACGCGTGCGCAATCCGCTCAACGAAGTCAACGTCGAACTGCTCGCGCGCATCACCGGCACGAAGGCCGACGACCCACGCACCGCGGTGCGCATGTTCAGCCTCTACGGACAATTGCTGGTGTTCCACATCGCGCGCCGCTCGGCGCTGGCGACGCTGGAATGGGACGAGATCGATCCCGAGAAAGCCGAATTTCTCAAGGCCAGCATCTGCGAGCAGGCGCGTGTGCTGCTGGAGCACTGGGATCGGCAGCGCGAAAAAGATTGAAGTGACTATACGTTTCCGATAAGAGAAAAAACGGCGTGCCAGGCATGATCGGAAACGCGTGCCAGTGTTAAGGATTGCTTCCGGGAGCTAGAGGTCGCTACCCATGTGGCGCCCGGCTGTTTTTTGTTTCCGGAAGGAAACTTGCCCCACGGAGCAAAAATTTTCGATTGGTGCTTGACAGTCTATCTTCCAGTAGATAAATTAGAGCCCATGAACACGAAGTTGACAGTACGCGAACAGGTTCTCGACCACGCCATCACGCTGATGATGCTGCGCGGCTATAACGGGTTCAGCTATCGCGACCTGTCCGAACTCGTGGGCGTGAAGACGTCGAGCATCCATTACTACTTCCCGTCGAAAGACGATCTCGTACTGGAAGCGGTGAAGCAGTACAGCGACGAAGTCATGCAGGCGTTGCAAGCGGTCGATCCGGACTTGCCGGCCAACGAAAAGCTCGCGATGTATACGCGCTTTTTTGGCAAGACGCTCGGCGACGGCAACCAGATCTGCCTGTGCGGCATGCTGGCTGCCGACATCGAAACGCTGCCCGAAACCGTGCGCGAAGCAGTACAAGCGTTCTTCCGCACGAACGAAGCGTGGCTCGCCAAGGTGCTTGCGCAAGGCGTCAAGGAAGGCACGCTGGTGGCGCGAGGCAAGCCGGAAAGCGCGGCGCGCACGCTGTTTGCGGCGCTGCAAGGCAGTGTCATCGCCAGCCGGCTGTTTCACACGAAGACGCGTCTGGAAGACGTCGAAGCGATGTGGAAAGTCGCCCCGTAAGCAAGGTCAGTACGGGCGGCAAACAAGATTCGAAGAGGCGGTTCTCCGCCTTTTTGCAGGGTAGTTTATCTATCTTCTGATAGATAGCCTCGTTGAAGGATGAAAACCCGAACCGAGGCTAATGTAGGTTGAAGTCGTCGCCTCATATCTATCTAGTGATAGATAGTATTTTGAAGATTGAGAATGGCGATCCGATCGCACAATCATGTGTACGCCACGATCGAGCGCTATTGTCGATGTTACGCAGTAAAGCCCCCGTCGCGAAGACCGCCATCGGTCTGGACGACTAATGATTCAACACTGCAGTTACCTTGCTGCATTGCTCACACTGGAGAGTCAGTCATGTCGATCGAAAAAGTCCTCTACACCGCCGAAGCCACCGCAACCGGAGGCCGTGATGGCCGCGCTGTCGTCCCCGCCAGCAACCTCGACCTCAAGCTCACGACGCCGCGCGAACTGGGCGGCGCGGGCGGCGAAGGCACGAATCCGGAACAGCTGTTCGCAGCGGGCTACAGCGCCTGCTTCATCGGTGCGATGAAGTTCGTGGCCGCGCGTGACAAGATCGCGATTCCGGCAGACGTTTCGGTCAACGGCCATGTGGGCATCGGCCAGATCCCCAACGGCTTCGGCATTCAAGTCGAACTGCGCATCTCGCTGCCGGGCCTGGATCGTGAAGCTGCGCAAGCGCTGGTCGACAAGGCTCACATCGTGTGCCCGTACTCGAACGCCACGCGCAACAACATCGACGTGACGCTGACGATCGTCTAAGGACGCAGCGAGCGCCTGCTCGCCGAGTTTTCCCGATTTCCAGTCGGAAACGGGATAGAACGCGCCGGGCGGTGACGGAGCGGGCCAGGTCAGGGCCCGACCCGGCGCCGCGCGGCGCGTTTTCTCATTATCGGATCGGAAACTTCACGCCGGTTGCGCGATGTCGCGGGCCAGCCCCGCCATCAAGCCGCTCGCGCGCTGCACCTTGGCGACCACCGCACGGTCGAGCACCGAGCGCCCTTCCGGCAGCGCCAGCGTCAGGAACGCACGCGCCCGCGTGATGCCCGTATAGACGAGCTCGCGCGTGAGGATCGGGCTATAGGTGTCGGGCAGCACGAGCGCCGCGTGCGTGAATTCGGAACCCTGCGATTTGTGCACCGTGAGTGCGAACACGGTCTCCACGCCTTGCAGCCGGCTCGGCGAGACCCACTTCACGCCGCCAGTGCCATCGCCGGAAGGAAACGCCACGCGCAGCACCGGCGACAGGCCCGCTTCAACGGGCAAATCGAGCGCAATGCCGATGTCGCCGTTCATCAGCCCAAGCTCGTAATCGTTGTGCGTGACGAGCACGGGCCGCCCCGCATACCAGTCGCCCAGTGGCTCAATCAGATCTTCTTCATGCAGCAAGCGTGCGACGCGCCGGTTGAGCCCTTCCACGCCCCACGCTCCGCGTCGCAGCGCGCACAGCAACTGGAATTCCGTATGCGCCTTGAGCACGCCCGCCGCCCAATCGACGAGTTGCTCGGGCGTCGCACCCGGCGCGGGGCGCGTGTTGCGCATCGTTTCCAGATAGTGGCGATAGCCGCGTCGTTGAACCGTGCCATCCGGCATTTCAGACGTGTTGCCCACGCTGCCGTCGACGATCAGCGCGCGCAACGGCGCATCGTCGTGCGCGGGGCAAATGACGCGTGCAAGATCCGCGTAACCGCGCCGCCAGATTTTGGCCACGCCCGTCGCGTCGCCGGTATTGACGAGTTCGGCGAGCGCGCCGATGCCGCTTTCCGATGCGAAACGGTGGCTCTCGCGCAACATCGCCACCGCCTGGTCCAGGGGCGTACCCAGCGCATCGAGCATCGCGGCGTCGATACGCTCGCCCGTCGCGGCCTCCAGCCAGGCGCGCGTCGCTTCCGTATAGTGGCCTTCGCGCGCGCGATCGCACAGCTCGCCCAGCACCGCGCCCGCTTCCACCGACGCCAACTGGTCTTTATCGCCGAGCAGAATCAGGCGCGCCGTGGGCGGCAATGCATCTAGCACGGCTGCCATCATTTCGAGGTCGACCATCGATGCCTCATCGATCACGAGCACGTCGACCGGCAACGGGTTGGCCGCATCGTGGCGAAAACGGCGGCTGCCCGGGCGCGTGCCCAGCACGCGGTGGAGCGTGGTCACGGCGGTGGGAATCGCATTGCGCAATGCCGTCGCGCCTACGCCTTGCGCAAGCGCATCGAAGGGCAATCGCGCGACCGCGCCTGCAATCGATTCGTTAAGACGCGCCGCCGCCTTACCCGTTGGCGCCGCCAGCCGGATGCGCAACGGCCGCGCAGATGCGTTCCCGCCAAGCGCCAGCGTTTGCAGGAGTGCCAACAACTTCACGACCGTCGTTGTCTTGCCCGTGCCAGGGCCGCCAGTGATGATGCTAAAGGCGCTGCGCGCCGCAAGTGCGCAGGCCAGCTTCTGCCAGTCGGCGCGTTTCGCCGGCGCCGTCGCATCCGCGCGTGGCGCGAACAACGCGTCGAGCGCAGCGCGCGCAGCGGCGGCAGGCAATTCCGCCTCGATGCGCGCGCGTTGCGCGAGCCGCGCTTCGATGCCCGCGCGCACGTCCTGTTCGTATTGCCAATAGCGGCGCAGATAGCAGCGCGTCCCCGTCAGCACGAGCGGCGTATTGCCCTCCTCCGCGCCCACCACGCCAGCAACGTCGAGTGCAGCGACCCAGTCCTCCAGCGTCACGCCCGCGAGCACCTCGGCAGGCGGCTGCGGCGGTTCATCGGTCAGCACCTGTGGCCCGTCGGGCGGCAAGGACAGCGCGAAGGCCGGATCTTCAAGCGTTGCCTGCAAATCGAGGCACACATGCCCGCGCCCAAGTTGATGGCTGGCCAGCGCGGCGGCAAGCAGCAGCAATGGCGGCGCGTCCGGCGTCTCCTCCAGCAGGAAACGTGCAAACGCACCGTCGAGCGCGCGCAGCCAGCCGCGCTCGACCCATCGTTCCAGCGTCGCGAGCATCTGCGCCGCAGAGTCCTGTGACGTTGTGCGCGCAACGACTTCTTTCGTCTGGCTCACGTGCACGGGTTCAGGTGCCTCCATCGCCGCCTGCTCGTCGAATTGCGCAAACAGATCGCCCGTCACGCCCATGCCGTCTTTCGGGCCCGAGGCCGCAGTTGTGCGTCGCTTCGTCATACCGCGCCCTCCAGCGTCTCGTGGTTCGCGAACAGCGCGTCAAGCCCCTCGATCAACTCACGCGGCGGCCGCTCGCAATGCAGGCCCTGGCTCGGCGAATTCCCTCCGCGCAGAAACATATACACGGCGCCGCCGATGTGCCGATCGTAGTCATAGTCGGGCAGTCGCGACTTGAGCAGCCGGTGCAGCGCAAACAGATAGAGCGCATATTGCAGCTCGTAACGCGAATGCAGAATCTGCGAGCGCATTTTCTCCACGGTATAGGCAGCGTCGTCTGGGCCGAGCCAGTTCGATTTATAGTCGGCCACGTAGTAACGGCCTTCATGCTCGAAAACCAGGTCGATAAAACCCTTGAGCATACCGTTCAGGCGCGTGGCATCCAGTGGCGGACGCTCGGCGCCGTCGAGCGTCAGTGACGTGACCAGCGCGTCGAGTTCGAGCGTGTCCACTTTGTGCGCGGCCACCCAGAACTCCATTTCCGCCATATACGCCGATTTGTCGAGCGACGTGAGCGCAAGCGGCGACACCGGTTCGCCCGCGAAATCAGGCAGGTTCATCGGCGTGCCGATGAACGAGAGCATCCATTGCGTGAGCGTGTCGATCCAGCGATCCCAGCCGCGCACACTACACCGGCGCGCGATCATGTCGCGCAACCGCGCATGGGCGGCTTCATCAGCGATCTCCGCGAAGCCCTCGTTCGCCACCCATTCCATCAGTTCGTGCAGGAAACTGCCCGCATCGGCGCCACGCTCGAAGCCGTGCATGGGCGCGTTGGCGGGCGCGAGTACAGAGCCTTGCGCAAGCTCGTCGTCATCCGGCACCGTTGCGCCCAGCAGCTCGAGAAACACGTCTTCGCCGCGCGTGTCGGGCGCAGTGCGCGCCTCGTCCTCCAGCTTCGTCGCGAACGCACCGTGCGCGCCCTCCGCCATCTTGAGGCTCGAATAGCTCGCGATCCACCAGGGCGTGCGCGTGCGGCGCGGGAACGTGCGGGCGCGACCACGTGCGACGCCCGGGCCCGCTGTCGCGAAGACTTCGCTGCCAGGCGCGGGCGCCGGTGCAACGGCGATGTCCTCGCACGGCCCGCGCAGCGCTTCAAGCAGCGTGTCGGTCTGCTGCGCCGGCAGCGCTTCGCCTCCGCCCATCAGGTAGCCGAATGCACTTGCCTCCACGTTCTGCATCGGCGCATAGCCGATCCACGTCGCGTAGCGTGCGCGCGTGAGCGCCACATACAGCTTGCGCAAGTCCTCGCCAAGCCGCTCGCGATCCGATTGCGTCAGCACCGCAGGTTCCGGCTCCAGCGTGACCCTTAGTTCGCCATCCTGATCATGCCATTTGAACGGTATGTCGTCGGCCTTGACCGAGCGATGCGCGCACGCGAACGGCAGGAACACCAGCGGATACTCAAGCCCCTTCGATTTGTGGATCGTCACCACTTGCACAAGGCCGGCATCGCTTTCAAGGCGTAGCTGACGCGCATCGCCGCCGCCACCCGCGCTTTCGTCCTCGCGTTGCTCGTCGAGGTAACGGATCAGTGCGTGTTCGCCGTCGAGTTGCGTGCTCGCCTGTTGCAGCAATTCGGCCAGATGCAGCAGGTTCGTGAGCGCGCGCTCGCCGTTCAATCCCGACGCCGCGCTCTCGCCCAGCAAACGTTGCGGCACATGGAAATCGTTGAGCAGACGCCGCAGCATCGGCAGCACGCCCTTCTTGCGCCACACTTCGCGATAACCGCGGAATTGCAGCACGCGCGCTTCCCACGCGATTTCATCGCGGCCCAGCGCATCCAGTTCGCTCCAGCTCAAGCCGAGCGACGCCGTGGCGAGCGCGCTGCGCACGAGGCGGCCATCGTCGGGTTCGGCGCACGCGCCCAGCCAGTAGCGCAGCTCTTCCGCTTGCGGCGTGCGATACACCGAATCGCGATCCGAAAGATACACGCTGCGAACGCCCCGCACCGCCAGCGCCTCGCGAATCGCCCGCGCTTCGTCGCGGTTGTTCACCAGCACGGCCATATGCGCGGGCTGCAACGGCTTCAAACCATGCTCGCCTTCGAAGCCCGCCGCCCCCCTCTGCCCCAGGTTGAGCAGGCGCACCATCTCCGTCGCGCAGCTCGCGGCCATGCTCGCGAAATACGCGGTCTTGCTCAAGGGCTTGCCGTCGTCCGGGCCGGGCAGCCACCAGACGTTGAGCGCAGGCAGCGTGATGCCATTGGCGACGAGTTCGTCGGGACGCCCGTGCGCGTCGGCTGCGACGAACGGCAACGCGTTCATTTCGCCGTGCGCGCCGCGAAACAGGAACGCACCACTGCCTTCGACGCGCGTTTCCGCAGCATCGAAACAGCGATTGACCGCATCGACCATTGCACGCGTCGAGCGGAAATTCTTCTTGAGCGTATAGAGCCGCCCCGCGCAGGCGCGTCGCGCACGCAGGTACGTATAGATATCCGCGCCGCGAAACGCGTAGATAGCCTGCTTCGGATCGCCGATCAAGACGATTGCCGTATCGATGTTGTTCGACTCGATCGCATAGACCGAATCAAAAATCTGGTACTGAACCGGATCCGTGTCCTGGAACTCGTCGATCAACGCAACGGGATACTGCTTGCGAATGATCTCGGCAAGACGCGCGCCATTCGGCTTTTTCAGCGCGGCCAGCAAACGCGTGAGCAGGTCGTCGAAGCCCATCTGCGAGCGGCGCGCCTCTTCCTCTTCAAAACGCCGCGCCACCCAGCGCGCCGCGTGACAGAGGATCGGCAGCTTTGCTTCGGGTCGTGCCCCAAGCGATTCGAGCAAGGTCTCCATTGCCGTGAAGCACGGATGCGAAGGCGGCTTGCCGTCCTTCCAGATTTCCGCAAGACCGTCCGGCGTAAGACGCGTCCACACGGCGGCATCGTCCTTGAAACCGGGATGCGCGCTATGCGGATCGTTGGCCCATTCGCGCAGCTTCGCGAACCAGTTTTCGCAATTGCGCGTATTCAGCTTTTTGGCGTCGAACAGCTTCTTTTCGCGCGCCGCGGCAATGAGCCCTTCTGCTTCGTCGATCCCCGCGCGCCACGGTGCCTTCAGCGCTTCGAGTTCTTCGTGCGCCTGCGAACGCGCTTCAAGCAAAGCGGCTGCGGGCGCAGCGGCATCGGGCAATTGATCCGCGTGTGCGAGCAGCTCGCGAATCGCGCCGCCCAGCGCGTCGGGACTCGCGAACCATGCACGCACCTCGCCCGCGCCCTGCGCATCGAGCGGCGCCATGAAGGTGCGCCAATAGTCGCGCACGACTTCGGCGCGCAGCTCGGTCTGGTCCGTTTCCAGTGTCTGCGAGAACAGGCTGTCGCTATCGAACGCATGCTCGCTGAGCATGCGGTTGCACCAGCCGTGAATCGTCGATACCGCCGCTTCGTCCATCCACTCGGCGGCCAGTTGCAGGCGTCGCGCGCAGGCGGGCCATTGTTCTTCAGGGTACGCCTTGCGCAGATCGTGCAGAAGATCGATGCCGGGATCGCGCCGGGGAACCTCAGCGGGCAAAGCCCGGAAATAGTCCGCCGCTTCGTTCAGGCGATCCCGAATACGCTCACGCAGTTCTTTCGTCGCGGCATCCGTAAACGTCACGACAAGGATTTCGGGCGGCGTAAGCGGGCGCATGCCGCCCTGCTCCGTCACGACGTCTTCATCATCGAAGTCATGCGGTTCGGTCGCGCCGTGATGGCCCAGCACGAGCCGCACATACAGCATCGCGATCGTAAAGGTCTTGCCAGTGCCCGCGCTCGCCTCAATCAGGCGGCTGCCGTATAGCGGAAAGCGCAGCGGCTCCAGCACATCGGCGATCATGTCGTCTGCCGGGGTCATGCGGTTTCTCCAGCGGTGTCGGCGGCATTGGCCGTACGTTTGTTCTTCGACGCGGAAAGCGGCGCGCGTTGCACCGGCATCAGCAATGACGTTGCGAGCGCAACAAATTCGTCACTCGCGATGAGCGCGTCGAAATCGGGGAACGCCCGTCGCAGGTAAGGATTGGTGTCGCGCTCGCCGGGCAGGCGCGCTGCGCCCTCGAATGCCGTGCGCGCCGCATCCCAGGCCTCGGCGGGAATGTCGCCTGCGCCCACCACGTAGTCCACCGGCAGCTTGCGCAGCCACGCAAAGGCCGTCTTGACCGCCAGCGGCAAGGGCCGGCGCGAACCTTCATCCCACGCAGCCAGCAGATCCAGCAGCCACGCGCGCGCCACATCGCGCTGCACCGGCGCGAACTCCGCCATGCCCACCTTGCTGACGATCACCGTCGTCACTTCTCCCGCCGCCAGTTGCGCGGCGACGTGCGCCACCCAGTACGCGACAAGCCGCTCGCCTCGATATTTGTTGTCCTTGATGAGCGTGCCCGCATCGAGGATCACGCGCCCGAGCGCACCGTCCGCGCCTTCGCGAACGTCGTCTATCCAGTCCTGAAGATCGAGCGTGCGGCCTTCTCGTTGCGTATCCAGACGAATTTCATATTGATGCGACAGCCGCGTCGGCCAGCGCGCAAGCGCCTTGCGGTACTCGCCGAACAGTTCTTCCATCGGCTTGAGCAGCTCTTCGCCGATGACTTCGCCGAAGCCGCCCGCCGCGAGGTCGCCACTGCGATGCATGCGTTCGAGCCGCTCGCGCGCAACGGCGTCGAGATCATCCTCGCCGCGCTCCATCGCCCGCAACTGCGCGCGAATCAATTCGTCCTGCAACTGCCACGCCTGCAAAGCGTCCACTTCGAAGGGCTCGTGGTTCTCGCTCGCTTCGTCCTGCATTTCCAGGCCCACACGCAAGCGCTGCCGGAAGAAATGGCGCACGGGATCGCGCAGGAATTCACCCAGTTCGCGAATGGAAAGCGGCTCGTCCCGCTCCGGCGCGGGCAAGACCGTAGCGACCTGCGATGCGCTCGCAAGCGGCGCGGGACGGCTCCATTCATGCGCGAAGGTGTAGAGCAACGCATCGTGCGGATCGGCCGGAAAGTAATCGGCGCTGAACGGTTGCAGACGATGCTCGATCGTCAATGCGTCGACGAGTTTGTGCGGCTTGTCGGCCTCGTCCTCTTCGAGTCGCCAGCCTGCTTTCAAGTGGTCGCGCAACTGCGCGACGAGCACAGAGGGCGGACGCGGCGTATTGTCGGTCACGCTGCGCCCGACCCACGAAATATGCAGATGATCACGCGCAGACAGCAGCGCTTCGAGGAACAGATAGCGGTCGTCCTCACGGCGCGAACGGTCGCCGGGGCGATAGTCGCGGCGCATCAGGTCGAAGTCGAGCGGCGTGCGGCTGCGCGGATAGTCGCCGTCGTTCATGCCGAGCAGGCAGACGTAGCGGAACGGAATCGCCCGCATCGGCATGAGTGTGGCGAACGTCACCGCTCCCGCAAAAAAGCGCTGTGCGAGGCCGCCGCCGTCGAGCTGGCCGAGCCAGTTCTCCGCGACGATCGCCAGCGGCAGCGTCTGCGTAAGCGCGGCCTCGTTGCAGGCGTCGCGCCACGTCTGCAAGGCGCTGTCCAGGCGCTCCAGCGTGTAGGCGTCCTCGCCCTCGTCGGCGGCGAAGAACGTGGCCTTGAGCGCGCGCAGACGCACGCACCAGTCATCGACCGTGGCGGGTTCGCTGAGCGTGCGCCACGCATGATCCAGCGCATCGATCAGGCGCGTCAGCGGGCCGAGCAGCGCCGCGTCGAGACCGCCGATCTCCGCGTACGGTTCGATCCCGCGCCACGCGCCCGCGCGGTCGCCGGCCGCATAGCCGAGCAGCATGCGGCGCAGCCCGAACAGCCAGCTATTGGGCGCACTGTCCTGCTCGCCCTGCGGCAGCCCCAGGCTCGCGCGCTGCTGCGCATGCAGGCCCCAGCGGATGTTCGCGCCGTCGATCCAGTTGCGCAGCGTCGGCACATCGTCGGCGTCGATATCGAAGCGCGCACGCACGGCCGGCACTTCGAGCAGGTCGAGCACGTCGCTGACCGTCACGCGCGCGTGCGGCAGCGACAACAGCATCTCCAGCGCGCCAATCAGCGGATCGAACGCACGCTGCGCACGATCCGCAATGCTGAAGGGAATATAGCGAGGATCGTCACCATCCACGAGGCCAAACACAGCCTGAATATGCGGCGTATAGACCTCGATATCCGGCATCATCACGATCACATCGCGCGGGCGCAAAGCCGGATCCGCCGCGAACGCCGCCAGCAGCCTGTCGTAAAGAATTTCCACTTCGCGCTGCGCGCTGTGCGCCACGTGAAAGCGAATCGAGTCGTCCGCCTGCGCATCGACAGGCGGCCAATGTTCGCGCGTTTCGGCCAGCGGCCGCAGGTCGCGGATATCGTCCTGCAACTGCTGCAGCAGCGTATGCGCCTCGCCGCCGTCGAACAGATCGATGCGCTGGCCGATGCGCGTGAAATGCGGCGTATAGGTCTCGCGCGCTTCGTCGCTGTCGTATTCGTCGAGCAGGCCGATGAAGTCGCGCCCCTGCTTGCCCCACGCCGCCAGCAGCGGCTGGGCGTGCAGATGCAGCTGCGAATCGTCGATCACCGCAGGCGCGCCCGCACGGCGGCGCTGACGTGCATGACGCGCGCGCAGCAAGTCCTGGTCGGCGACGATATCGGCCCAGTAGTGCATGCAGGGGTTATGCACGCACAACAGCACCTGGCTCCAGCGCGCCAGCGCCGCGAGCACTTCCAGCGACTGACGCGGCAGGCTCGATATGCCGAACACCACCAGACGGCGCGGCAGCCCGCGCGGGCGGGCGTCGCCTTCCTGCCAGCTTTGCGCGCGCTGCATGAACAGATCGTGCACGGCGGCGCGGCCGGTCTGCGCGAGCGCGCCGCCATCGACGTCACGTTCGCCCACATCGGCCAGCAAGGCGCGCCAGAGCGCCGCCTGCCAGCGCGCGTCGTCGGCGAGTGCGATGCGGTTGTTGCGCGCGTCGATCACCACGTCTTCGTGCGCGGCCCAGGCGGCGAGCCAGTCGGCGCGATAGACCTGATACTGGTCGAACAGGTCGGCCACGCGCTGGGCGAGCTGGAAGCACTTGCGCTGCTCCTCGTCGTGCGCCATGAAGCGTTTTAGCGGCTCGTAGCCCGGCTCGTCGAGCAGCGCAGGCAGCATGCGCATGAGACGCCAGACGAGGCGCGACTTGTCGAACGGCGAGACCGCGGGCACGGCGTCTTCGCCCAGCACCGCGCGATAAACGGCCCAAAGGAAACGCGAAGGCAGCGACATTTCCAGCGCCGCCGCGATTCCGCAGCCGCCGTCCTGCGGATCGGCCGCGAAGGCGAGCTTGAGCCACTGCGCAATGCCGTTACTCTGCACCAGCAGCATTTCCTTTTCGAGCGGCGCGATCGGATGCTGGCTGATCCAGTTGACGATCAGGTCGCGCAAGCGCTCAGGCTCGTTGCCGTGGACGAGCATCAGCCCGGCGGGCAGTTCGCGCGCGCTCACGGGCGGCTCCCTTGCGTAAAGCACGGAAATTGCGCGTTGCGCGCACGGAATCGAAGCGTGTGGGATGCGGCCATGTCGCCTGGTCGGGTGTTTTGCGGATGTTGCCGAAGTTGCCGATTCTTGCCGGCTGTTGCCGATGAGAAACGCGTGCACGCGCCCCGCTTTCCGAAGCGAAACACGACGCGAACCGGCGCTGGGCCGGCCCAAGGCAACATGTTACGACATCGACGCCTTAACCGAGGCGCATCCCCCCGGCCGGATCGAAGAAATGCAGGCGGGCTGCGGGCAGACGCACGGCGATGCGCTCGCCGCGCGCGGGACGGGTTTCATGCGGCAGACGCACGATCACTTCGTTGCTGCCCCAGCGGCCGTGCGCCAGGTTGTCCGCGCCAAGCAGCTCGCAGGTTTCGACTTCAAGCGTGATGGGCGCAGCGGGCGCATATTCGCCGCCATTGCCGTCGTGCATATGCTCGGGACGCACGCCCAGCACACATTCGCGCCCTGGCTCCAGTTGCGCGCGCAAAGCGGGGGCGAGCGCCTCCAGCGGCAACGGCAGGCGCGGCCCGACGCCGGCGGTTTCGAAATGCCGTCCATCGGCACTCACGCGCCCATGCAGCAGGTTCATCGCAGGCGAGCCGATAAAGCCCGCCACGAACATCGACGCGGGCCGCTCATAGACCTCGCCCGGCGTACCAACCTGTTCCGCGCGCCCGCCATTGAGCACCATCACACGCTGGGCAAGCGTCATCGCCTCGATCTGGTCGTGCGTGACGTAGAGGCTGGTGGTGCGCAGGCGCGCGTGAAGGCGCTGGATTTCCAGGCGCATCTGCACGCGCAGCTTGGCGTCGAGATTCGACAGCGGTTCGTCGAACAGAAACACCGAAGGCTCGCGCACGATGGCGCGCCCCATCGCCACACGTTGGCGCTGGCCGCCCGACAGTTCGCGCGGCTTGCGCCCGAGCAGCGCGCCGAGTTCGAGAATGCCCGCTGCCGCCGCCACGCGCGCATCGATCTCGCGCTTGTCCAGCCCCTGCAACTTGAGGCTGTAGCCCATGTTGCGCGCGACCGTCATGTGCGGGTAAAGCGCGTAGTTCTGGAACACCATCGCGATGTCACGATCCTTCGGCTCCATGCGGTTGACGACCTTGCCGCCAATCGCGATCTCGCCGCCAGTGACGCTTTCGAGTCCCGCCACCATGCGCAGCAGCGTGGATTTTCCGCAGCCGGACGGGCCGACCAGCACCATGAACTCGCCGTCCGCCACTTCCACGTCGATGCCGTGCAGCACCTGCTGCGCGCCGTCGTAAGACTTCGTCACGCCCCGCATGCTCAATGCCGCCATGCCGTCTCCCCTTTCATGCCTTTCCTGCCTGCTTTTCGAGGCACATTTTTTCGAGGCTCTTCATTTCGAGGCTCATTTTTCGACATCGACCAGCCCCCGCACGAACCAGCGCTGCATCGCCAGCACTACCACGAGCGGCGGCAACATGGCGATCATCGTCGCGCACATCACGAGTTGCCATTGCGTCGCGGCGTCGCCGCTCGCGATCATGCTCTTGATGCCCACCACCGACGTCGTCATCGACGCCGTGCTCGACATCAATATCGGCCAGAGATACTGGTTCCAGCCGTAAATAAAGGTGATGACAAACAGTGACGCGATATTCGTCTTCGACAACGGCAGCACCACGTCCCAGAAAAAGCGCAGCGCACCCGCACCGTCGATGCGCGCCGCCTCGATCAACTCAGTGGGCAGCGTGAGAAAGAACTGGCGAAACAAAAACGTCGCGGTGGCCGACGCGATCAGCGGCAGCGTGAGGCCCGCATACGTGTTGGTGAGGTGCAGCGTGGCCGCCACCTGCACGGTGGGAAAGATGCGCACTTCGACGGGCAGCATCAGCGTCACGAAGATCACCCAGAACGACAGCCGTCGAAACGGAAAGCGGAAAAACACGATCGCATAAGCAGAAAGAATCGAAATAACGATTTTCCCCACCGCGATCACGAGTGCCGTAATGACGCTATTGAGCAGCATCGTGCCGAACGGGCTCGCCGCGCTGCCGGTACCGGATTTCCAGACCGTCGCCGCGTTTTCGAACAGATGCGTGCTGGGCACGAGCGAGAGCGGGACGCTGAACACCTGCTGCGCGTTCATCGTGGCCGCGCAAAACGCGACATAAACAGGAAACGCCACGACGGCAACGCCGAGCAGCAGCATCGCGTGGCAAAAGAGATTGAAGAAGCGGCGATTTTCGACCATCAGTATTGCACCCGCCGTTCGATGAAGCGGAACTGGAAGATCGTGAGGCCGATCACGAGCAGCATCAGCACGACCGATTGCGCGCCCGAACTGCCCATATCCAGGCCGCGAAAGCCCTCGTCGAAAATCTTGTAGACGAGCGTACGCGTGGCCTGGCCGGGGCCGCCGCCGGTTGCTGCGTCGATCACCGGGAAGGTGTCGAAGAGTGCGTACACAACGTTGACGACCAGCAGAAAAAAACTCGTGGGCGACAGCAAGGGAAAGGCGATGCCGAAGAAACGCCGCACCGGCCCTGCACCATCGATGGCCGCGGCTTCGAACAACGATTGAGGAATCGCCTGCAGACCCGCGTAAAAGAACAGAAAGTTGTAGCTGATCTGCTGCCACACCGACGCAATCACGATCAGCGTCATCGCCTGCCCCGGATTGAGCGCGTGATTCCAGACCACATGCACGCGCGCGAGCGCATACGTCACGAGGCCAATGCTCGGATTGAACAGAAAGCCCCACAGCACGGCGGCAATGACGGGCGCGACCGCATACGGCCAGATCAGGAAGGTTTGATAGAAGCGCTTGCCGCGCGTGACATGGTGCGCCATGCCCGCGAGCATGAGCGAAAGCGCCAGCCCGCAGACCGTCACGAGCACGGTGAAAATGAGCGTGGTCTTGACCGAGCCGAGATACAACGGATCCTGAAAGAGCCGCGTGAAGTTCGCCAGGCCGACAAACTCGGACGATGTGCCGAAGGCGTCTTCGGCCTGGGTGGACTGGAGCAGCGCGACGCCCGCAGGCCACAGGAAGAAAATAGCGGTGACCGCAAGCTGCGGCCCGATCAGCAGGTAAGGCAACAGGCTCGCGCCGAAACGGGAGCGTGGTTCCATTGCGTCGATCTCCTCGGAATTCACCTCGAATGTCGGCGCCCTGGCCGCGCCAGCATTCTAGCCGAGAGTCGGTGCCAGTCGCGTGAACGAAGCCTTACTGCGAGGCGATCAGTTCGTCCACTATGCGGATCACGTGCCCTGGCGCAATCGCCGTCGTGCATTGGTAACGCAGTGCATCGTTCGCATGGCGCGGGCACCAGTCGAACTCGCCGCCGAACTCGAACGCGAGATCGTTGTAGCAGCTATTGCAGGCGTGAAAATTGATGACGCGCCAGGGCGTGCGGAACTCGGCGTTGGGATGCGAAAAGCCGCTGATCAGCACCACCGGCACGCCCACGGCCCACGCGAGCCACGACAGGCCGCTGCCCAGCCCAATGAAGAAGTCCGCATGCAGCAGCAGGCTTGCGCGCTCCTGCAGGGGCCGCTCGCCGGTATAGTCCTCCGCGCCGTCGGGCATGGCGTTCACCGCGCCGGGCAGGCCGTATTCGCGATCGCGGTCGATGCATAGCACGCGATAGCCACGCGATTTCAGGTGCGCGACGAGCGTGCGCCAGCCGTCCGGGTTGTTCCAGTATTTGCACTGCGCCGAAGCCTGCGACGCGATGCAGACATAGGGTTGCGGCACGGTGCGCGCGCGATCGGCCACTGCGATGTTGGTGCGTCGTTCGACAGCAGGCACGCCGAGCATGTAGGACGCAAAATCCTGGAGGCTGCTCACGCGCGGATCGGTCGGCTGATGGTCGCGATCGGCATAGGGGGAGTAGCAGCCGATCCGGTAGGTGGCGTAGACCGGCTCGTCGTTTTCCTGATCCTGGCGAGCTGATTCCGATACGAAACGCAGCGCCGGATAGCCCTCGGCAAAGAGCGGAATCAGCCAGGGTTTCATTTCGACGCTCACGTCGCCGCCGTGGCGCTGCCGGAACGCCTCGATAGCCGGCACCCAGGCGATCGCATCGCCAAGCGCGCCCGAGCCTAGCGTCATCCACACGCGCCGCCCTCGCGCATCGAACGCATGCGAGAACACCTGGCGCTCGCCGTCGAACACTTCCAGCAGGAAACGCACGAAGTACTTGCGGCGGCTGGCCGCGATCTCGCCCTGCGCGAGCGTCGCATCGAAGACGAGATTGTGGGTATCGAGGTCGTGCATGCGCACGCGCCAGCCCGACACCGGCACTTGCACGCGACAGCCGTAATTGAAATCGAAGCGGATTCCCTCGGGCCCGGCGAACAGCGGCGTGTCGACGCGCGCGAAACTGGCGGCGGCTCGCCCGCGTTGCCGATCGGAAACCTGGGGGGTTCCCGCGGAAGACTGAGCGGGCGTCGGAACGGATTCGGGGCGGCCGGGCGTATTCATCGTGCAGATCTCGCGTGCGGGCGGCGCAAGATGCGCCACCAGTTCGGGGGCGGCCGCGCCGGTCGAAATCCGCCGGCGCGCCGCGTGCGCGATGATAGTGCAGCCCTGCCCGGGCGCCCCGGCACGCAGATCAAGCTTTCATGCGATCGCCTGATCGTGCGAGGTCGTCCAGCCAGGCGCTTCAGGCCAGCGTTGCCGCCGCAAACTTGCCGATGTCCGTAGCCGGATCGCGCAGCGCCGCCACGTCGAGCGTCTTGCCCGAGCCCACCAGCTTCTTGCCGCACAGGAAGTCGGGCATGGACGCCACGGCATCGACCGCCAGCAGCGCGCCGTTCTTCAGATAGTAGACGGCGAAGCGGCGCGCCGCCGGATCGCCGCGCACGACGGTCTCGTCATAGCCTTCGTGCAGGCCGACGGTCTGGAGCTTGAGGTCGTACTGATCTGACCAGAACCACGGCGCATCGCAGGCCGGACGCGGCTTGCCGACGATTGCCGAGGCCGCCAGCTTCGCCTGCTCCACCGCGTTGTGGACGCTTTCCAGACGCCCCGTGCGGCCGTAGTGCGAGAGCGGTCGGCTCGCGCAGTCGCCGATCGCGAATATGTCCGCGTCGGAGGTGCGGGCGTCGTCGTCGACCTGGACGCCGTTGGCGCAGACAATGCCCGCGCCCCCGGCCAGCGCGACGTTCGGCATGATGCCGATGCCGATCAGCGCGAGCGTGGCCGGCACGATCTCGCCGCCCGCGAGCTGCACGCCGGTGAGCTTGCCGTTCTCGCCCACGAGCGCCTCGATCTTCGCGTTCAGGCGCAGATCGACGCCTTGCGCGCGATGTTCGTTTTCGTAGAAGGACGAGACCGCTTCGCCGGTCACGCGGCCCAGCACGCGAGGCGCAGCTTCGAGCACCGTCACGTCGTGGCCGAGTTGACGCGCCGCCGCGGCGGCTTCCAGGCCGATATAGCCCGCGCCGATCACCACCAGCTTTTCGCCGGGCTTGACGCGTTCGCGCAGCACATCGGCGTCCGCCAGCGAGCGCAGCGCCACTACGCCGGCCAGATCGTGGCCCGGCACGGTCAGCGCACGCGGCGTGGAGCCGGTCGCGAGAATCAGCTTGTCGTATTGCAGCGCGGTGCCGTCGGCGAGCGTGAGCGTGTGGCTCGCGCGGTCGAGCGACTGCGCGGCCACGCCGAGCTTGAGCTCGATGCGCTGGTCTTCATAGAACTGGCGCGGCTTGAGCCAGAGACGCTCGACGTCCGATTCGCCCTTCAGATAAGTCTTGCTCAGCGGCGGCCGATGATACGGCGGCACCGGCTCTTCGCCCACGAGCACGACACGCCCTTCAAAACCATATTGGCGCAGCATGGCCGCAGCGTTGCCGCCTGCGTGCCCTGCCCCGACGATGACTACCGTGCTGCCTTGTTCCTGCATGTCCGCTCCCAATCGGTCAATTGCTGCGCTGCCACCTGCGGGCGCGCTTCGTTCAGGAACGAGATCATCTCACGACTGCGCGGCCAGCCCCAAAAAAGCCCGCGCCAGCAATGCGGCCCGGCATCGGCGCCCTAGTTGATCGCGCGGTCGTCGGGCGCGGCGTAGAGCGCACGCAATTGCGCCGTCATCGGAAAATCGAGCGTCACGCCGTGGGGCGGCACCGGCTGTTCGAACCACTTGCGATAGAGCGCCTCCATCTCGCCGCTCTTCATCATGGCGCTCATCGTATCGTTCACGAGTTGCCGGAACGCGGCGTCGCCATTGCGCATCATGAATGCATAGGCTTCCCTCGATTGCGGCGTGCCTACGATGACCCAGTCCGATGGATGCGCCAGCAACGATCGCACGCCCGCAAGCAGCACATCGTCCATCATGTACGCGACGGCCCGGCCGGATTCGATCGATTCGCGGCCTTCCACATAGTCGCGTGCGCTGATCACCCGCATATCCATCTGCTTTTGCAGGTTCATGGTGCGCAAAAGGTGCTCGGAATTGGTGCCTTGATTGGTCAGCACGTTCTTGCCCACGAGATCCTGGAAGTCGTGAATGCCCGATTCCTTACGAGTCAGCAAGCGCGTGCCCGCCACGAAAAAGGTATTGGAAAACGTCACCTGGCTCTGCCGCGCGCGCAGATGCGTCGTCACTCCGCACTCCAGATCGACCGTGCCGTTCTGCACGAGCGGAATGCGGTTCTGCGACGTCACAGGAATGAAGCGCACTTCCAGATTCGGCCGTTGCGTCCTCGCCTTTATCGCGGCAATGACACGATTGCAGATGTCCTGCGAAAAGCCGATCACCTTGCCATTCGCATCGAGGTAAGAAAACGGCAGGGACGCTTCGCGATAGCCGACGGCGATACGGTTGGCGGACTGGATCTTCTCCAGCGTGGGCTGCGCGATCTGCGCACGCGCCGCGCTCGACATGCCCAGCAGGATGCTCAGGCCGGTCGCCACGGCCAGCGCCCATGCAGCACGCGTTGTGTCTCGCTCCCTCATGTTCGCGGTTCCATTTTCTAAATATTGGCCATGATATTGGCCATGATGTTAGCGTGCCGCGCCAATCGATGAAAAAATCCGGGCGAAAAAAAAGCAGCGGGTGCATCCCGCTGCTTTTCCAGTTTCAGGGCGAATACATCAAACGCCGCGCTGCGCCTCGCTGGTGACGATCTCCTTCGGTTGCAGGAGTGCAAGCGCCGCGCCGAGCGCCATCGCCGCCGCCACGCAATACATGCCCGCGTTGGTGCTGTGCGTGACGTCCTTCATCCAGCCGATGATCGACGGGCTCACGAATCCCGCCAGATTGCCGATCGAATTGATCATGCCGATCGCCGCCGCGGCCGAGCCGCCCGCAAGAATCGCGCTCGGCCACGCCCAGAACACCGGCATGGTCGCCAGCATGCCCGCCGCGCCCACCGACAGCGCGAGCATCGCAAGCGGCACATTGCTCGCGAACACCGTGCTGAAATACAGCCCCAGCGCCGATGCAAACGCTGCAATCGCGAAGTGCCAGCGGCGCTCGCCGTGACGATCCGCGCTCTTCGCCACGAACAACATGCTGAACACGGCGCAACCATAAGGAATTGCAGTCAGCAGCCCCACATCGAGCGCATTCTTCACGCCGCTCGCCTTGATGAGCGTCGGCAGATAGAAGCTGATGCCGTAAAGACCCATCATGCAGCAGAAGTAGATGCCCGCCATCAGCCACACGCGGCCATTGCCGAACACCGATGCCACCGACGCATGGCCCTTGCCAGCCTGATCGAGTTCGATGTTCTTTTCGAGCACCGCGCGTTCTTCGTTCGTCAGCCATTTCGCCGCGCGAATGCTGTTGGGCAGATAGAACAGCGTGACGATGCCCAGCACGAACGACGGCACGGCCTCGATGAGGAACAGCCACTGCCAGCTTGCCCAGCCGTCACGTCCATCGAAGGCCGCGAGAATCCAGCCCGAAAGCGGGCCGCCCAGCACGCCCGCGACCGGAATGCCGATCATGAACAGCGCATTCATGCGGCTGCGCCGTGCGGCGGGGAACCAGTAAGTCAGGTAAAGCACGATGCCGGGGAAGAAGCCCGCTTCGGCCACGCCCAGCAGGAAGTGCACGATATAGAACTGCGTGGGCGTCGTGACGAACAGAGAAGCCGCCGAAATCACCGCCCATGTAAGCATGATGCGCGCGATCCACACGCGCGCGCCCACCTTGTGCATCAGCAGATTGCTCGGGACTTCGAAGAAAAAATAGCCGATAAAGAAAATGCCCGCGCCAAGGCCGTAAACGGTCTCGCTGAACTGCAGGTCGCTGAGCATTTGCAGCTTCGCGAAGCCCACGTTCACGCGATCCAGGTAGGCCGCGACGTAGCAAAGAAACAGAAAGGGCAACAGGCGCAACGTGGCCTTTGCATAGGCCCGCGATTCGAGTTGTTGTTGTGCGGCGCTGGACAGGCCGCTGGCGATTGTATTCATGGTCTCCACATGGTGTTGCCCGGGCAGCCCGGCGAGCGCCGGAAAAATCGGGCCGTGAACGCTGCGTCTTCTACATGTTGTCGATGCGCGGCTGGCAGCTCCGGATGTTACCGGTCGCACGCGCACCATGCAAACGGCATGATGCTAGCCGCCTGCCTTCTGGGCTGTCAACCATTCGTAAGACTGGCCCAAACTGCATAGGCGAGCGGCGGCGGGCTAGAATCGACGTTCGGGTTTCACGGTATTCACGCTCATATCGCAACACTCGCCTGGAGGCACACACGTGATGACTCTTGCCGCTTCGCCTCGCCGCCCGCGCGTCTATCTAGCGGGATTCGACGTGTTCCGCCTCGACGCCGTCGAACACGGCGCGCGCCTCGTCGCTGCCTGCGCGGAATTTGGTTTTGAAGGGCTTTATCCGCTTGACGCCCAGGTGCCCGCCGACCTGGACGGCCCGCGTCAGGCGGCGTGGATCTATCGCGCCAATATCGACGCGATCCGCAGCGCCGATATCGTCATGGCCAACGTCGACGACTTCCGCGGGCCGGGCGAACCGGACTCGGGCACGGCGTTCGAGATTGGCTACGCCGCAGCGCTCGGCAAGGAAATCTGGGCTTACACAACGGATCAAGGCGCGCTGATCGAACGCGTGCCTGCACAGCCTGGCGCGCAAGGACGCGTTTGCGAACGTGGTTACCTGGTGGAAGACTTCGGGCTGCCAAAGAATCTGATGATCGCCTGCGCGGCGCGCATCGTCCAGGGCGATGCGCGCGCGTGCCTGGAGGCGATGGCGCGCGGACGCCTCGACTAGCGCCGCGCAGCCCTGCTTTAGTGATGCATCGCGCTCATCGTGCTCATGCGCTGCAACGCGCGGATGCGGGCAATCGCCGGGCGGTCGGTCACCGCGCTCTGGTAGAGCCGGGCCAGATCGGCCTTGAGCGCGGTGCGCGACGCACCGTCCAGATAGACCATGTGCCCCGATGGATAAAAACGCGCGCTCAGGTTATTGCGCACTTTCTGGTCGAGTAGCGGCATCTTCTGCAAATCGATCACGGTCTGATAAAACGGCGTGACGAAATCGTAATAACCGTTCGCGGACAGCACGCGCAAATCGGGATTCAGCGCCATGACGGCGGCCAGGTCGCCCGCCGTGTAAAGCACGATATTGCCCTGCGCGTCCGTGCCCTTCTGGGCGCCGGTCGGATCGATATGGCCGAAATCCCAGTTCTTGAAGGCCTGATCGTTGAGATCCGTAAACGAGGAATTGGTGCGGAACTTGAGTTGCTCGTTCAGGTAGCTGTTCCACATCGCCGTGTAGACGCCGCTCACCGCCGTCATGGTCGGATCGTTGCCGCCTGAGTTCGGGTCGATATTGCCGGCAATGCCCGTATCGATGGCCGTCACGCGACCGTCGTACGAGCCGAGCGCCATGCCCTTGTCCTTGAGCAGCGTCGTGAGAAACAGTGAATTGCCACGGCTGTCGTAAGCCGCAATGTCGAGGTTCCAGGACTCAAGGGTCTGCGTATCGATGCCCGTGTATTGCGAGAGCGTCTTGAGCATGGCAGGAATTGCCTTGTTCTTCGGATCCGGGAATTTTTCGAGCGCGCTCATGTAATCCGTGCGCGCGAACTGCGCAACCTGCGCCGCAAACGTACCCAGATCCTTAGGCGCGGGCTGCACGCCCAGGCGCTTGTGGTACCACGCATCGGCAGCCGCCGTGGGCAGCGCGCCCACCGGATTGCCGCTTTGCGTGTAATCGAGAATCGACGATTGCAGCGTGATGCCATTCAGGTCGACGCCGTCTTCATGCAGCCGGTACGCCAGCACGCAGCTACGCGCCGTGCCATACGATTCGCCATAAAGAAATTTAGGCGAATTCCAGCGATCGTTCGCGCTCAGATAGCGCTTGATGAACTGCTTGAGCGAATCCGCGTCCTGATCGACGCCCCAGAAATCGCGGTTGTGATGCGGCGCGACTGCCGCCGAATAGCCCGTCCCCACCGGATTGATGAAAATAAGGTCGCTGCGGTCAAGCAGGCTGTCCGGGTTGTCTTCGAGCGTATAAGGCGCGGGCGGCGTGAATCCCGGCATCGACGTCTTGATGCGTTTGGGCGCGAACGAGCCGAGCAGCACGAACACCGACGACGATCCCGGCCCGCCGTTGTAGAAAAAGGTGACCGGACGATCCTGCGCCTGCACGCCGTCTTTGGTGAAGGCCACGTAGAAGATCTTGGCGTTGGGCTGCGAACTGCTCGGGTCGACGGTGACAAGGTGGCCCGCCGTCGCGGTATAGGCGATCGCTTCGCTGCCAATCTGGATCGCGTGATGCGTGATCGCCGCGTTTTCGGTCATGTCGGTGACGAAGTCGTCGGGGCCGTTGCCGTAAGCGGTGGGATCGAAGCACGGCTGGTCGGCCGGGCTGCGGTGCTTGCCGTTGCCGCTGGCCGGCGCGGGCGCATGGCCGTTTCCGTTAGTGGAATGAGCCTCGTCGTTCATGTCGTCTCCTTGCTCTTGGTACGCACCGCCATGCACCAGACACGTTGACGATGCGCGTGTTTCGCTTCGGAAACGCCCGAAGCGCCTCGGATACCATTGGAAACAGGAAGCCAGCCCTACCGGGCGCGCACCGGCGAAGCTGCACGCCCTCGCCGATGCTATACCGCTCCGCCATGGAACGCCCTATGCAAGCGCAGCGGCCACCTTGCTGCCCACCGGCGTGCCCAGCCCCGTGCATGCGTCCCAGCCCGGCGCGGCGGCGTAATCGCCGTTGCTGCCGCTCGTGACGTCGTTGAAGGCGCTGGCCTGCGCATAGAGCTTTGCGTTGACGAAGCCCGCCGACTTGCCGCCGTTCGCGTTGATGCGCGCGATCAGCGCGGCCCACAGCGGCGCGACGGCGCTGGTGCCCCCAACTACGGTATCCGCGCCGCCGATGTGCACGGCATAGCCGGTCGCCGGATCCGCGTCGGCGGCCACATCGGGCACGCCGCGCCGCACCAGCGCGCCCGCGCCGCCGTTCGCCCGCACCAGCCGCAGGCCCTTTTGCCACGCGGGCAGCGCGAAGGTCATGCTCACGCCGCCGCCGCTCGCGCCGTCTGCCCCGCTGCTCCAGACTGTCTCGCTGGAGATGCGCCCGTTCGCGGCCGCCACGTGCGTGCCGCCGCAACCGAGCGCGTACGGGCTCGACGCCGGGAAATCGACGTGATCTGCGCCATCGCTCACGCCATCCGACGAGCCGCTGTCGCCCGACGCCGCGCAGACCGTCACGCCCAGCGCCACGGCGGTCTGCAGCGCGTCGTTGAGTGCGCCCAGCGACTGCTGCGACCACGACGATTCCGGCGCGCCCCAGCTGATCGAAATGACCGAGGGCTTACGCTGGCTGTCGTGCAGCGCGGCGCTCACCGCGTTGACGAAACCGGCCTCGCTGTTGGGCGCGAAATAGACGGCGATCAGCGCCGCGGGCGCGAGCGCCCCCGCGATCTCCACGTCCAGCGTGACTTCGGCGTCCGGGCCGTTCGGGTCGCCAGTGGGCGCGTTCTTCATCTGGTCGACGGACACGTCCTGCACATTCGGTTGCGCCACGCCTAGTGCGCCGAAGTAGGCCTGTAGATCGGACTTCGCGTAGCCGCCGCCCATTTCGATGAGCGCGATGCATTGGCCCTTGCCGTCGCCGTCCGGGAAGCCGTAAAGATCGGCTAGTTGCAGCGGCGTAAACGAGCGGCTTACGGCGCGCGCGGCGCGGATCGGCGCATGTACGGCCCCGTCGCCCGTCGGGCTCGACTCGATGCGGAAATGCGGCTGAACCTTCGCGCGGCTGTCGAGGCCGACGACCGCCGTGACGATGTCGTGCATGTCGTCCGGCAGATGCACCGGGCCAACCGGCTGGCGAAAATGCTGCTTGAGCGTGCCGACCTGATGCTCGAAACGCTGGAGATCGACGCCGAACGCGTCGTTGTACTGCTGCACCGTGCCCGACAACACGACGCGCCGCGCGCCCGCATCGGCCTTCACGACCGCGAGGCCGTGCGCCTTCGCGAACGTCTCGGCGCGCTGGATATCGGCCGCCGAAGCGCCGAAGCGCTGTTCGTAGTCGGCGCGCGAAACCGGCTGCGCGCCCTTGGCGCCCGCCGTGATGCCGTCCACCAGCGCGCGAAAGCCCGCTTCGTCCTGGCGACGCAGGATCAGCACGACGTTGAAATGTTCGCTCGGATCGCATGCGCCGACGCATTGCGCGCCAGCCGGAACGGGATGGTCACTGCCTGCCACGGGATGCCTGGTCATGGCCGCTTCTCCTTGGTGGGCACACGCGCCGCTTGCGCAGCAAGCCTGTGCCGGATTGTGCAGGTTCCACGCGCCGCCTGGACGCTACGCGCTCTTTGCGCGCTGCGGCGACGCCTGGCAAGACAGCGTGCGTCGCCCCAGGCTGGCCAGCAGGCCGCGCGATGCACGCAAAACCGTGGATGGGCAGCATACGGCGTGCCCGCCCCGCCAGCCCACTATGGGCCTGGCCCGCTGCCGTCCGCACCTTTCATATGAAAATTGTTATACAGACGATAACGGCAGCAAATATTTCCCCAATATTTGGCTTCGGAAGATGGCTCCATCGCACGATTTTTTGCCCTTTTCCGGAGAACCCATGAAAGCACCCAAGACGCGCGTTCGCCGCGCCTGCGCCACCGTCCTCACCGCCCTGTTCGCCGCGCTGACGAGCGGCATCGGCCACGCCGCCACGCCGCCCGTGGGCGTCGCCTTCGTCTACCTCGGCAACCCCGGCGACGCGGGCTGGACGTTCGCCCACGAACAAGGCGTGAAAGCGGTCGAGGCGCAGTACGGCGACAAGATCAAGGTCACGCGCGTCGAGAACGTCCCGGAATCGGCCGACTCGGAACGCGTGTTCCGCGACCTGGCCGCGAAGGGCAACAAGATCATCGTCGGCTCCAGCTTTGGATTTCAGGACTTCGAATTAAAGGTCGCCAGGGACTATCCCGACGCGGTCTTCATGCACGCGACCGGCTACAAGAAAGCCCCGAACTTCGCGACCTATGACGTGCGCACCTATCAGAGCGCGTATCTCGCTGGCCTGGTAGCGGGCTACACCACCAAAACCAATACGCTGGGTTTTGTCGGCTCGGTGCCGGTGCCTGAAGTCGTGCGCAACATCGACGCCTTCACGATGGGCGCGCGCTCAGTGAATCCGAAAGCCACGGTCAAGGTACTGTGGATCAATAGCTGGTTCGATCCGGGCCGCGAAAAGCAGGCCGCCGAGACGCTGATCGGCCAGGGCGCGGACGTGCTGATCCAGAACACCGATTCCACCGCGACGATGCAGACCGCCGAGCAGAAAAAAGTCCACGCCTTCGGCTGGGACTCGGACATGAAGAAGTTCGGCCCGAACGCGCAACTGGGCGCGTGCGTGAGCAACTGGGGCGTCTATTACTCGCACCTCGTCCAGCAGGTCATGGCGGGCACCTGGACCAATGCGCCGGTATGGTGGGGCCTCAAGGAAAAAGCCATCGACCTCGCCGATATCAATACCGACGCGGTTTCGCCGACCGCGCAAAAAGCGCTGGCCGCCAAGCGCGACGAAATCATCGCCGGCAAGTTCGATCCGTTCGCCGGCCCGATCAAGGATCAGGGCGGCACGGTCCGCGTCGCAGCGGGCAAGTCGCTGGCCGATGCCGATTTGCTGCGCCTGAACTGGTTCGTCGAGGGCGTGGACGGCACGGTGCCGAAATAAGCCTGAAATCAAGGGCTAAAAACAAACAGGAGACGGCAGATGAAGACGAGCACGGACACCCAGGCCGCACCGCATGGCGCGCCGACGCACGAACAGATCGTGCGCCACCTGCGCCGCGCGGCGGCCGTGGGCGAACGGGCCGCGTCGTTCGGCCACCATCCGTTCGGAGCGATCCTCGTCGGCCCCGACCACGAGACCGTGCTGATCGAGCAAGGCAACGTGGACACCGTTAATCACGCGGAGGCCGTGCTCGCACGCATCGCCGCCATGAATTTCAGTGCGGACTATCTCTGGGGCTGCACGCTCTATACCTCAGTCGAGCCGTGCTGCATGTGCGCGGGCACGGCCTACTGGGCCAATATCGGCCGGGTGGTGTTCGGCATGACGGAGGAACGGCTGCTGGAAGCGACGGGCAATCACGCGGAAAATCCCACGATGAGCGTGTCGTCGCGTTATGTATTCGATCACTGCCAGAAGCGTGTCGATTTGATCGGCCCCGTAGCCGATGTGGAGGACGACGTGATGCGAGTGCAGCGCGCGTTCTGGCAAAAGCACGCTTGAAACGGGGCGGCGCACGCGATTTCACGCTATCGCACGCTATTGCAGCGCGCGCCGCCTTCCAGCTTACATGACGCTCAATCTCAAGCCGCGGCGGCCAGCGCCTGCGGCAGATGATTGTGCAGATAGGCCTCGAATTCGTCCTTCACCTCCGGGTGACGCAGCGCGAATTCCACGGTGGCCTTCAGATAGCCGATCTTGCTGCCGCAATCGAAGCGCGTGCCCATGTAGCGATAGGCCAGCACCTGCTCGTCCGTGAGCAGCGATTGCAACGCGTCGGTGAGTTGCAGCTCGCCGCCTGCGCCCGGCTTCAGCGCGCGCAGATGATCGAAGATCGTCGGCATCAGCACGTAACGGCCCACCACGCCGAGATTCGACGGCGCGACTTCCGGCGCGGGCTTTTCGACAATGCCCGAGAGCTTGAACACATCCTCTTCCCACTCGCGGCCATCCACGATGCCGTACGACGCGCTGTTCTCGCGCGGGATCGACTCCACGCCCACGACCGAGCTGTGATAGTGGTTGAAGGTATCCACGAGTTGCTTCATCACGGGCTTCGGGCTGTAAAGCAAGTCGTCCGCGAGGATCACGGCGAACGGGCTGCCCTGCACGAGCTTTTCCGCGCACAGCACGGCATGGCCGAGGCCGAGTGCTTCGGCCTGGCGCACATAGAAGCAATCGACATTGCTGGGCTTGATGCTGCGCACGACGTCGAGCAGCTTCTGCTTGTTGCGCGCTTCGAGTTCGGCTTCGATCTCGTACGACTTGTCGAAATGATCTTCGATGGCGCGTTTGCTGCGGCCGGTCACGAAAATCATTTCGGTGATGCCGGCGGCGATCGCCTCTTCCACCGCGTACTGAATCAGCGGCTTGTCGACGATCGGCAGCATTTCCTTCGGGCTAGCCTTGGTGGCGGGCAGAAAGCGCGTACCGAGGCCAGCGACAGGAAATACCGCTTTGGTTACTTTTAGCATGATGTTCCATTCCCAGTTCGATCGTTTGAGTAACGGTCTCGCAGCAAGGCAAGCCGGCGTCCCCGAGGGTTCTGTTGGGCAGTTTTTATATTGAATGCGTCGGCAACATTGCGCTTCGTACTGCTTCCTTTTACCGTATTTCCATTTCCGCAATAAAGAAACGAAAAAAATTCAGAATGCGAAACCAATCGTGCGCGGCGGCATGGCAACGGCAATTATTGCCATGCACTCTGGATAATCGGCATGAATTTCCTGATCCGGCTTCGATCGGTCTGGAGTCGCGGCGCATGACCGATGAGTCATGCGCGCGCGGCCTCGCTGTCTACTCGACTTCGTCTGCGGGCGGCAAGCGTGCCGCCTGCGTGCGCGAGCGCCGGATAGGCTCATTGCGCAGCGCCTCGCGATACGCCGATACCCCGACGAGTATCAATAGCACGGCTATGCCGGCCAGCAAATGCAGGTTCATCGAATTCTCCATCGACCATAGGCGATCCCCTTAAAACTAGCAGTTCAAATTGAACAAATAAATCGCTTTCTGGTTACAAGGTTTTATTTCCCGATTTCGATGCGGTATTTCGATGCGATTAGCGATTTTTGTTTTTCCGCCACATAAGCACCGTGAATACTTTTTGAAAAACTTTTGCATATTTTCCGCGCGCGGGATCCCTATGATCGTGAAGTAGCCTCCCCTCATAGCCACGAGCGGCCACGAGCGGCCACGAGCAGCCACGAGCGCCATCCCGGCCACAGGGACGACCCCAGCACGACACCTGCACGATCACTATGCGACCTTAACGATGAGCGATCCCGCACTCGATTCCCCTCTCTCCACGCCCCGCCCTGCATCGGTCATGCCCGCCGCCGCACGGCCTTCAAGCGGGGCCACGGCCATCGCAGGCGACCACCTGATCGACGCACTGCGCGGCTTTGCCGCCCTGCTGGTGGCTTATTTTCATTGCCGCCAGGTCACGTGGATCGGCATGGGCGCGTTCCATCAAATGCACGAGCGTCTTGCCAGCCCCGGCACGATCGCCGCGTGGCTGACGTTCCCGATTGCCTGGGGATCGGCGGGCGTGCCGATTTTTTTTGTCATCAGCGGCTACTGCATCCACCGCAGCGGCGCAGCACGTTTGCTAGCCAATCCTGACTATCGGCTCGACGCCGGGCAGTTCTGGCTGCGCCGCCTCGTGCGGATCTATCCGGTGCTGCTCGCCGCGCTCGCGCTCACATTCGTGGCCGATTCGATCAGCCTGACGATGACGCCCGTGAGCCACAAGATTCTCGATATCGGCCCGCAGGCCTTCCTCGTCAATCTCTTCTCGCTGCAGGGCATAGCAGGCAAGACCTACGGCTCCAATGGCGCGCTCTGGACTTTGTCGCTCGAAGTGCAGTTCTATCTGCTCTACCCGCTGCTGTTTGCCGTGCGCCGCCGCGTCGGCTTCAACGCGGTGCTGGCCGGCGTCGCTGCCATCAACGTGGTTTCGGCGTTGACGCTCGCGCCGCACGACATCGTGTTCTTCACCTCGTACTGGTTCTCGTGGATGCTCGGCGCGTGGATTGCCGAAGCGCGTTTGCGCGGCTCCGAAGGTTTCCGCTTCGCCTATGTAGCCGCTGCCGCGTTTGCCGTGGCCGGTTGCGTCGCGTTCCACTTCGGACAGTACGGCGCGTTCCAGCTCTGGGCCTGCGCATTTGCCTGCTACCTGGTGAAGGCGCTCTCGCGACCGCTCGCAACGGGCGGCGTGCTGCTGCCGGTGTTTTCGAAGCTCGGCGAATTCAGCTATTCGCTCTACCTGATTCACCTGCCGCTTTTCGTGCTGCTTGGCTCGCTGCTGTTCCGCTCGGAACTGCAGACTTCGATCTGGGCATCGTTTGGCTTCACGCTCGCCGTGCTGCCGGTTGCGTGGGTCTTCTATCGACTGTTCGAGCGTCCTGCACTGAACGTCGCGGCCCGTCTGCGCAAGCGCGCGGCTTGACCAACGCCTGAGCACACAACAACCGACACCCCAAAAACAAGCGGGGCCGCCCATCCGGCGGCCCCGCTTTTTTTACGCCCGCTTCTTTTTACCCGCCTTTTTACCCGCTTCTCCCTGAACCCTGCTGCGCGCGCGTTTAACGGCCACGCGTCACCACGCCATCCAGCACGCGCCCGACCGCTTCGACATACTGTTCCTTGCCGAAGCGCTCACGCGCGACCACCAGGCCGTTACGCGCCAGCCGCTCGCGCAGTGCTTCGTCGTCGTGCAGCGTAGCAATCGTGCCTGCCAGCGCCAGCGCGTCACCGGGCGTGCACAGCAGGCCACTCTTGCCGTGCTCGACGATCTCCTTCACGCCGCCATCGCGCGAGGCCACCACGGGCCGCTGCGCAAGCATGCCTTCGACCACGACACGGCCAAACGGCTCTGGCGTGATCGACGTATGGGCGATCACGTCCATCGCGCGCATGCAGGCCGCAATGTCATGACGGAAACCGAGAAAGTGAACACGATCCTGCAATTCGTGCTTGACGACGAAATCGCGCAACTCTTGCGCGTACTCGTCCTCGCCGAACAACGCCGAACCGACGAATACGGCATGCGCGCGCGGTTCGTGCAGCAACGCTTCGAGCAGCACATGCTGCCCCTTCCAGCGCGCGAGGCGGCTAAATGCGCCCACCAGAAACGCCCGCTGCGGCAGACCAATCTGTGCGCGCAACTGCTCCTTCGGCACGCGCGCAAGCGCGCGGAACGGCGATTCATCCACGCCGTTGTGCACGACGTCGATACGGTCGGCATTGAATTTCGTCAGGTCAGCAAACACCTGCGCCGACGCATGCGAATTTGCGATCACGTGAGCCAGGCCGAGCTTCGCGCAGCCCTTGATGATCGCGCGCTGCACGCGCCCGAAATGCTCGTCGCTGACGATGTCGCGCAAATGCCAGACCACCGGCTTGCGCGCGAGCTTGCCGGCCAGCACGCCAATCACCATGGCGCGTTGCGTGTTGGCATAGAGCACGTCGGCGCCGCGCGCACGGCGGCGCGTTTCGCGCACCAGTGCGGCCACGCCTGCGATCACGCCAAGCTTCGGCACCGCGCCGCCGTCGCGGCGCACATTGCGCAGCGCGCCCGAATCGACCACGTCCACGCGCGCGCCCGCTGCGTCCAGCGCTTCGCGGAACGGCCCGTCGTTGAACAGCAGCACTTCGATGCGCGCACGCAAGCCCTTCACGACTTCGAGCAGCGACAGTTCCGCGCCGCCCAGCACGCCGCTTTGGTCGATCGCCAGCACGCGCGGCGCGCTTTCCAGCGCAGCGGCGTCGATATCGTCCTGCTGGCGCTGTGGATCGCGATACGCGGGGCCAGCGGCGGCAATCGCGGGCACCGCACGCGCAACGCGTGCAAAGAACTGCTCGCGGAAATGCGCCGATGAAAAGCGCTCGGCATTCTCGCGACAATCCTCGGCGCGAAAACGTTTGGGATCGCGCTCGAAAGCGTCGACCGCAGCGATGATCGCGTCCGCGCGCTGCTCCTCGAAGAACAGGCCCGTGGGACGCGAACCCGTATCGCGCACGGTTTCGAGCGCGCCGCCCTTGCCATACGCAATCACGGGCGTGCCGCAGGCCTGGGCTTCGACCACCGAAATGCCGAAGTCCTCTTCCGCCGCAAAGACAAATGCCTTTGCGCGGCGCATACGGTCGTGCAGCACCGAGAACGGCTGGTAGCCCATTACCTCGACATTCGGGCCGGCTTTCGCACGCACCTTCTGCATGTCCGGGCCATCGCCAATCACGACGAGGCGCTTGTCCGGCATACGCGCGAACGCTTCGACGATCAGGTCGATCTTCTTGTACGGCACGAGCCGCGAAGCGGTCAGATAGAAGTCTTCCTTGTGCGTTTCCAGTTCGAACGAATCGACGTCGACGGGCGGATACACCACGTCCGCATCGCGCTGATAGACCTTGTGGATGCGTCGCGCGATGAATTCGGAATTCGCCACGAACTGGTCGACCGAATTGGCCGTGCGCACGTCCCAGTTGCGGATGTAATGAAGAATCAGCCGTGCGAGCATTGATTTCGGCCCGCGCGTCAGTTTCGACTCCTGCAGATATTGATGCTGGAGATCCCACGCATAGCGGATCGGCGAATGCACATAGCTGATGTGGTATTGATCCGGCCCGGTCAGCACGCCCTTGGCGACGGCGTGCGAGCTGGAAATCACCACGTCGTAGCCCGAGACGTCGAGCTGCTCGATGGCCAGCGGCATGAAGGGCAGATACGCGCGATAGCGCGTGCGCGCCTTCGGCAGCCGCTGGATGAACGAGGTCGTCGCGCGCTTGCCGCGCAGGAAGCCGCGGTCTTTGTCATCGACGAAATCGACCACCGAGAACAGATCCGCGTCCGGGAAGCAGTCGATGATCTGCTCCAGCACGCGCTCGGCGCCCGCATAGGTGACGAGCCAGTCGTGCACGATGGCCACGCGCGGGCCACGTTTTGCGTCGCGCGCTCCATCGGGCGTGTGGGTGCTCGTGGTGGTGTTCACGGCACGCAGCTCGCCGCGCGCGGTGGACAGATTATCGCGCCGTTGCAGCGGCACGGCGGCGCGTCCGGACGGCGCCGCTTCGTCGATCAGTTCGTGACTCATGCGCTTTTCCGTGAATTTAGTCGAAACAGGAGGGAACGGACATAACCACGCAACACCGGCGTGGTTGCCACCGACCAGACGCAGTTGGCAAGGGCCAGCACGACGCCCGCACCGATCGCATACAGCGCGTCCGGCAGCCACCACGCGATTGCAAGCGCGGCAGCCAGGAAACTCAGGTGTGCAAACATATCGACGACAATCGCGCGGCTATGAATGCGCGAAAGCCACAGCAAAACTACGTAGTCGAACAGCGAGCGGAACAACACCGCAGCCGCCGCGCCGGGCAGGCCGAAGCGGTCGATGCCGAGCCACAACAGCCCAGCGAACAGCGGCAACTCGATGAGCCCCACGCGCGCGGCGGCGGCGGGATTGTTCTGCGACTGGATCAGGATGCGCGTGACGCCGGCCTGACCGATCAACCAGACGGCGACGATCAGGAAGCGCCCCACCGGCGCGCCATGTTCGGCGATCACCGGGCCCACCCACACGCGCAGGAACGGCTCCAGCACGACGATTGCGCCGATGGCGACCGGCGTGAACACGGCGTTGAGGAACTGCAGCGACTGCGCGGCGATCTCGTCCGCGTGCTCGCGACGCAAGGCGGACAGACGCGGAAACAGCGTGCGCACCAGTGCGTTGGGCACCATGTTCAGGCGCGTCACGAGGTTCTGCGGCACCGTGTAATAGGTCACGAAACGCGCGCCCAGACCCGCGCCCAGCATCATGCGGTCGAGCGAATCGGCCACCATCGTCGTGATGCTCGCGACCAGCATCCAGCCGCCGAAGTTGAACAGCGCCTTCGAGGTATCGAAGCGCGGCCCGCGAATCTTCCGGATGCCGAGCACCCGCAACGCCGAGCGGCCCAGCAGCAGGCCCGCGAAAAGACGCGCGAGCACGGCGGCGGCCAGCACCGTTTGCAGGTTCGGCGCAATTGCCCACGCAGCGGCCAGCGGCAGCAACTGGAACAGGAAGGTGCCAAGCGTCTGGTTGGTGTTGTAAATGCCGAATCGCTCCGCGCCGTTGATCGCGCCCGCGAACACCCACGACACGTTGGCGATGGGAATGGCGACCGCGAGCCACGGCAGCGCGAGATAGACCTCATGGCGCAACTCGGGCGTGACGTGCGTGAAATACGCCGTATACAAGGCGCCGCCCGTGTAGATCAGCAGGCCGCCGATTGCACCGGTCGTGAAGTTGAGCCAGAACGCGCTCCAGAACACGCGCTCGCAGGCCTCGGTGTCTTTCGATGCGTAGGCCTTCGAAATATGGTTCTGCGCGGCCATGCTCATGCCCAGATCGAGCACGCTGAAATAGCCGATCAGCGTCCAGACCAGTGCGATCACGCCATAGCGTTCGACGCCAAGCATCTTGATGTACGTCGGCACCGTGACCAGCGATACAAATGTCGGCAGCACGAGCCCGACAAGATTGATCCCGACGTTGCGTAATAAGCCTTTATCCATGCGGTTTCCTGTAGCGTGCGGGCCTTAAGCCGGCTTCCAGCGGTACATGAGCACCTTGCCGCGTGCGTCTTCCTCGACGAAGATCAGGTATTCGCCGTTGGGCTGGCGATGCGCGGTAATGCCGAACGGCACGTCCACCCAGCCCGAGGTATTGCCCACTTCCGCGCCGGGGCCGAACGTGCCGGTCTCCTTCGCGGAATCCTTGTCGTAGACGTGGACGCCGCCTGCGGGCTCCACGACGAAGATGTAGCGTCCTTCCACGGTCAGACCGGCGGGCGTGACCGGCGGCTTCGCCTTCGGATCCCAGGGCAGGCGCAGCATGTAGCGCTGCTCCGGATGGCCGCTCGCCCACTTGTCGTAACGCACCAGCACACGGCCCGCCTCTTTCCAGAAGCCCGGATCGTGCGGCGCATCGGCCGTATAGCCCGTCACGTAGAGCGTGTCGGTTTCCGGCTCGTAGATCGCGCGATGCACCTCGGTGAAGGGCGCGGGAATGTCGTATTTGTCCAGCTTGTCGTAGCTGTAGACCGGATTGCCCTTTGCATCGAGCCCGCCGAAGCGCCAGCGCCAGATACCTTTTTCATCGCGCGCGCGCCAGATATCTCCGCGCGTGTCGATCCACCAGCCCCAGCCGCCACCCAGCTTTTCGCGGCCCGGATTGCGCGTGAACTCGTCGCTGTCGAAAGCGCCGTTACCGTTGGTGTCGCGCCAGATCCAGTCGCCGCCAGGCGGTGCGTTAGGCACATGCATCACCGGGCGCTCGCGGCCCGCGAGGAAGCCCGAAGGAATCGCCACCTCGCCGTCGCGTTGGGCATCGAAGCGATAGATCTTGAGGTGATCGGCGTACATGTCCGTGAGGTACAGGAACGTATGGCCGTTCAACGAGCGCGCGGTCGGCAGTCCCGGCCACTGATCGGTATGGAAAACCGGGTCGTCCGGATACTTGAACCGGTTCGACAGGAATCCTGCGTATTTCCAGTCCTGGCCCGGCGGCTTCGACAGGTCGAGTTCGAAGCGCTTGTTACCGGTATAGACGCTGTTGGGGCGCGCCGGATCCATCCATGCGCCGTCCACGAACAGCAGGCCTTCGAGGTTCCACAGTCGCTTGCCCTCGGGCGTATAGCTTTCGAGCGTCGCGCCCAGGCCCGCGCCGATGGTGTCGTGACGCGGCCCGATGCCGTTGGTCGAAACGTAGATGTTGCCCTTCGCGTCCGCGCCCACGCCGGTCAGGCCGTTGAAGCGCCCCGGGCCGGGACGTCCCGCCACGCCCGAGAAAATGCCGCCGCGCTCGCCCAGCGTGCCGCTTTGCGTGTAGCCCTTGCCGCCGCGCGAGTAAATGAGGATCTGCTGACGCGGCCCGTTGTCCGCAACCAGGATGCGTTGCGAAGGATCGACCGCGAGATCGACGGCCACCGAATCCGTTGGCAACTCGAACGTTTCGCTCATCGGCTTGCCATCGGCGGAATAGTGCGCCACGCGCGGCGCGCGATCGGTCGCGGTGCCCGTGAGCACCCAGAGCGTGCCGTCGCCCGCAATCGCAATGCGGCCCGGCTCATGCACATCGAATTGCGACTTGCGCTGCATCGAGTTGGCGTCATAGACCTCGATGCGGTTCATCGCCGTGTTGCTCACATAGAGCAGCGCATCGGTCGCGGCAAGGCCGCCGATGCCCGGCTGCGTGCCTGTCGGCACATCGGCGATCTTGAGGAACGCGCCGGCAAGTTGCGCATGCGGATTGAGCGGCTGGGGCGACGCCTGGAAGGCTGCAGCGCGCTTGGGCTCATCAAGAGGCCTGCGCGTGATGCCGAACCACTGGCGGCCCTTGTCCGGCCATATGCCGCTGCCCACCAGGTGGCCCTTCTCGTTGCCCACGCCCACCGCCGCATACAGGAAGCGATGATTGACGGCCACGGCGTTGCCGCCCTGCCCGCCCCAACCGTGCGTACCCCCGGCAAAGCCGAGTGCCTTGCCGTCCTGGTACGCGCTGATTTCGCCGCCGCTTTCGTCCCACGGCGCGTCCGTATAGACCTTGCCTTCCGGCGTGACGGCAATCGCGGTGACGTTAATCTGCATCCACGTCCCCTGACCGTAACCATAGGTGTTACCGATCCACGAGGACGTCACATTCAGTTGCGGCGCGGCAATCGTCTGCACCGATGAGGTACAGGCGAACGCGCTCAACGCGGCAAGTGCCAGCGTCCTGCGCATGCGGCGGTCGGGAATCGGAAACGGCAAGGGCAATTCCTCCGTGGTGACGGCAATCTGGCTGGATCATGCCGTACATTCCCGAAGAAAAATGACCCCACAAAATCCGAAAATAATTCAAAAAAATTCAATGATTTTTGATGTCTTTTGAACGACTTGCCGCTTAAATGCGAAATAAATGGCGCAGCGCAGCAAGCGCCCGCCCCGCGCACGAAAGCGCCGCTTACAGTTGACCGTACAGAGGAAAGAATTTCCGGCCTGATTCTGTAAATCGCCGAATTTACCGAATCAAAATCCATTCGTTTTTCAAAATCACAGATCGATATATTTCGATTTTTTGACCGTGTTTTTGCCCATTAAATTCTTTCTAGAATCATTCGGACTATGCATGCATGCAAACCACCGGATAGCCGATGACCGTCAACAGCCTCGCGAGCCCACAGCCGCAATACACGCAAGCCACGCAACACGCCCACCGCATCGTCCAGCTCGACGGTATGCGGGCCATTGCGGTGCTTGCCGTATTCGCGCAGCACGCCTTGCGCGCGCCGCTATGGATGGGCGTCGACCTGTTCTTCGTGCTGAGCGGCTTCCTGATCACCGGCATCCTGATGGAGCGCAAGGCGCGCGGGCAGTCGTATTTCAGCTACTTTTACGCGCGCCGCGTGCGCCGCATCCTGCCGCCGTACATCCTGCTGATGGTCGTGTCGTCGCTGCTGTTCGGCCTGGGTTGGGCGCGTTACTGGCCCTGGTATGCGTTCTTCGCGACCAATATCGGCGATGCGCTGGGCCAGAGCGGCCATGACAGCCTGAATATCCTCTGGTCGCTCGCGGTCGAAGAGCAGTTCTATATCTTCTGGCCCTTCGTCGTGTTGTTGCTGCCGCAACGGCTGCTCGCCATCGTGGCGGCGTCGCTTATTTTTATCGTGCCCGTGCTGCGCGCCGTCGCGACGCCGTGGTTCGATACCTACTGGCCGATCTATTACCTCACGCCGTTCCGCATGGATCTGCTCGCGGCAGGCGCCCTGCTCGCCGTGATCGTGCGGCGCGACCGCAATGCGCTCGAACGTTTCAAGCTGCCCGCAGCGATCCTGTTCTTTGCCGCGCTCGCCGTGCTGGCCTGGCTGCATCTGCACTATCCGCGTTTTCGCGGCATGAATACGCCGCTGTCGAATGCGCTGCTGTACAGCGTATCGCTCGTGCTTTGCACCTCGGCGGTGGTGTTCGCGCTGCAATCGAAGGGGCTGGTCAAGCGCCTGCTCTGCCATCCGGTGCTCGTCTATATCGGCACCATCAGCTACACGATTTACCTGATTCACCTCACGACTCTTTACGCGGTGTGGCCCCTCCACTACAGCCGCCCGGTGAGCGCCGCGATTGCGCTCGCCATCACGCTCGTCTATGCAAGCGCGAGCTGGCTCCTGTTCGAAAAACGCCTCACGCGCGGGCCCGCCCGTCGCGACGCCCTTGCCGCTGCCCCGCTACGCAGCGGCGTGAGCGCCACCAGCTCGCAGTCCTGAAAGACCGACTCCACTTCATGTTCGCTACTTCAAAGGCACACATATGAACGAACGACGCAAAGCGATCATCACCGGCGTATCCGGCCAGGACGGCGCATACCTGACCAAGCTGCTGCTCGACAAGGGCTACCAGGTCGTGGGCACGTATCGGCGCACCAGTTCGGTCAACTTCTGGCGCATGAACGAACTCGGCGTCACCGATCATCCGTCACTCGAACTCGTCGAACACGACCTGACCGACGCAGGCTCGACGATCCGCCTGCTCGAACGCGCCCAGGCCACCGAGGTCTACAACCTCGCCGCCCAGAGCTTCGTGGGTGTGTCGTTCGACCAGCCCGTCACGACCGCCGAAGTCACCGGCATCGGCGCGCTCAACCTGCTCGAAGCGATCCGCGTGATCAATCCGCGCATGCGCTACTACCAGGCTTCCACCTCCGAAATGTTCGGCAAGGTGCAAGCCGTCCCGCAACGCGAGGACACGCCGTTCTATCCGCGCAGCCCGTACGGCATCGCCAAGCTGTTCGCGCACTGGTCGACCATCAATTACCGCGAGTCCTACGATATCTTCGCGACCAGCGGCATTCTCTTCAATCACGAATCGCCGCTGCGTGGCCGTGAATTCGTGACGCGCAAGATTACCGACGCCGTCGCCAAGATCAAGCTCGGCAAGCAGAACGTGCTGGAGCTCGGCAACCTGGACGCGAAGCGCGACTGGGGTTACGCTTCCGAATACGTCGAAGGCATGTGGCGCATGCTGCAAGCCAACGATCCGGATACCTATGTCCTCGCGACGGGCCGTACCGAAACCGTGCGCGATTTCGTGACGATGGCCTTCGCCGCCGCCGGTTACCAGCTCGAATGGTCGGGCCGCGCCGAACGCGAAACGGGCGTCGATATCTCGACGGGCCGCACGCTGGTGCGCGTGAGCCCGCGTTTTTACCGCCCCGCCGAAGTCGAGCTGCTGATCGGCAATGCCGACAAGGCGCGCAGCAAACTCGGCTGGGAACCGCAAACCACGCTTGAACAGCTCTGCCAGATGATGGTCACGGCAGATCTTGCTCGCAACGAACGACATGACACGTTCTGATTCTTCCAGCGCGGCCGCTGCGCCGCGCGCGCTCATCACGGGCGTGAACGGCTTCACGGGCCGCTACATGGCGGCCCGCCTCGCGGCGGACGGCTACCGGGTCTGGGGCACCGTGCGCGCCGGCGAGGCCGAACGCGCTGGCGACCTGCCGGGTCACGCGACGCCGCTTGCCGCCGATCTGCTCGACCGCGAAGCGCTCGCGCACGCAATCGAAACCGTGCAGCCCGACGTGGTGGTGCATCTGGCAGCCGTTGCCAATGTCGCCGATGGCGATGTGGCGCGCACCTATGTCGTCAACGTGGTGGGCACGCGCAACCTGCTGGACACGCTCGCGCATCAACGTCACGTGCCGCGTGCGGTGCTGATCGCCAGCAGCGCGAATGTCTATGGCAACGTCACGCCCGGCGTGATCGACGAAACCGTTGCGCCCCAACCCGCCAACGACTACGCGGTCAGCAAGCTCGCGATGGAATACGTCGCGAAGCGCTGGAATGCGCAACTGCCGCTGGTGATCGCGCGTCCGTTCAATTACACGGGCGTGGGCCAGACCACCGACTTTCTGCTGCCCAAGATCGTCGAGCATTACGCACGTGGCGACCGGTCGATCTCGCTTGGCAACACCGATGTGAGCCGCGACTTTTCCGATGTGCGCGATGTCGTGGATGCCTATGCCCGGCTTATCGACGTCGCGCCACGCGGCAAGACCGTGAACGTCTGTTCGGGCACGGGCTGGACGCTCGGCGAATTGCTGGCGACGCTGTCACGCATCGCGGGTTATGCGATCGAAGTGAACGTCGATCCGCGTTTCGTGCGGGCCAACGAGGTGCGCCATCTGGTGGGATCGAATGCGAAGCTGCAGACGCTGATTGGCGAGAGCAAGCGCACGCCGATTGAAGCGACGCTGCGCTGGATGTATGAGGAAGCACGCTCGCGCCTGCGTCCTGCCTGACCTCGTTTTCCTGCCTGCTTGAATGGTTAAAGAATCGCCGCCCTTTTCGGGCGGCGATTTCATTTAATGCGCTGCAATGGCTTCAGCGTACACATCGGCGACGCGCCTTGCGATCACCGCATTGTCGAAGTGCTCACGCGCGTAGGCCTTGCACGCGTTCTCATCGGGCAGCTTGATGCGACCCGAGAGCGCCGCGTCGATGCCTTCGGCAATCGCCGCCGCCCCCGTTTCCGGCAGCACGAGATCCGGCGACAGTCCGGCCACCGCTTCCGGCAGGCCGCCAACGGGCGTCACCAGCACCGGCGTCCCGGCGGAAAGCGACTCCACCGTGATGAGGCCGAAGCCTTCCAGCGCCACGGTCGGCACGACGCTCAGCGTCGCCGCGCGATAGAGCGACGGCAGATGCGCGTCGGGCACGAAGCCCAGCAGCTTGACGTTATCGGTCAGATCCGCCGCGTCGATGCGTTGTTGCAGTTCCGCTTCCAGACGCCCGCGCCCTGCGATCAGCAGCAGAATGTCCGGGTGGCGCTGCTTGACCTGCTTCACCGCGTCGATCAGGTCTTCCAGGCCCATGCGGCGCACGAGGCGGCGCACGGCCAGCACGATCGGCCGGTTCTGCGGCAGTTGCAGGCGCAGGCGCGCCTCGCCCTGCGAGCAGGCCGGATCGAAATGCGCCGTATCCACGCAGCCCGGCACGATGCGCACGCGCTCGGGCGAGATGGCATAGCGCTTCGTGAGAATGTCGCCGAACGCCTTCGACAGCACGATCAGGCGCGACGATCGTTCGTACACCGATTGTTCCAGCGAATGCTTGATGCGCTGGCTCAGCGTGGCCGCACCTTCAACGAAGCTCTCGTCGGCCCACGGCCCCTGGAAGTGCGAGACCTGCGGAATGCCGCGCGTGACGTCGAGGCCCGGAAAGGTATACAGCGCGAAGTGCGAGGAAATCACGTCCGGACGATGGCGGCGGATCTCGCGGCGCAAGGCGCGGCGCGCGTCCATCAAGCGCAACGGCAATGCGCGCGCCGCCGAGCCGAAGCCCTGGATCGCGCCGCCGCTGTCCTCGGCCACCTTCGGCGAGCCGGCCACGACGCCGCGCACCTGCACGCCTGCGCCAGGCAGCGCGCCGACGAGCGAGTAATACATGCGATCGAGGCCGCCAGCGCGCTCGGGGAACCAGTGCATGCCGATCTGTAGCGAATGGATGGAGTGTTTCGTCATCGCGATTCCTTGTTATGCAACTTGTTATGCACCACTGCGGGCGATTTCAGTTTTCAGGTTGTCTCTGCACGCGGCAGAGTCTGGCCGCCCGAAAGCGGCGCGAGCGTGGGCGTTGCGTGCTGGACGTGTTGCGTGTGATCTGCGTGTGAATCGCTGCGCACCGTCGCGCCCGACTCTCCGGCCAGCTCCCGATAGAGCGCGATGTATTGCGCCGCCATACGGGCCCAACCGAAGCTGCATGCCAGCTCCGCAGCGGCCTTGCCCATCGCGACGCGGCGCGGCGTATCGCCGGCAAGCTGGCCGATTGCACCAGCGAGCGCCTTTGCGTCGTCGGGATCTTCGAGCACGATGCCGCAGTCGGGCGTGATGATTTCCGCCCCGCCTGCCGTGCGCGCCGTGACCACCGGCAGGCCTGCCGCCATCGCTTCCAGCAGCGAAAGGCTCATTGCTTCGTAGCGCGAAGGAAAAACGTAGCTGTCGACACTGCGCATCAGCACCGGCATTTCGCGCACGAGGCCGAGAAAATGCACGCGCGACGCAATGCCCAGTTCGCGCGCCATCTCCGGATACGGGCTGCCCGGCAGGTAACCGGCCACGGCCAGATGCACGTGCTCGGGCAATTGCTTGAGCGCGTGCAGCACGGTGCCGAGGTTCTTGCGCGGCGTGCGCAGGTCGCCCACGAACAGCAGCAGGAACTTGTCGGCGGGCAATTCGAATTTCGCGCGATCCGCGCTCGCACCCGAGAAGCCGCGCGTATCCACGCCGTTATAGATCACGTCGACGCGTTCGACCGGGTTGCCGCCCGAGGCGATGATCTCGTCCGCCACCTTGCGCGACACCGCCGCAATCACACGCGAGCGCCGATACGCCCAGCGCTCCAGCACCGCGTTCGCTCGCGTATAGATGAACTGGTACGCCGACCACACGCCGCGCGTGAGACCGAACGGGTAATACTTGCTGCGCGCCCAGCCGCCATGCACGAAGTGGGCGCTGTTCACATCGGCGTGCGCCCACGTGATGAAGCCGTTGACGTGCAGCACGTCGTATTCGCTGCGATGACGCTTAAGCCAGATTGCGCTCTTGAGCGCGAACACTTGCTGGCGCAACAGGTTGGTCGGCCAGAGTTTCGATGGTTGCACGCGCACCCATTTCACTCTGGGATGCGCGAGCAGTTCGGGCGCGACATGCGAAGCCACCAGCGTGACCTCGAAACCTTCGTCGAGCGCCGCGCGCGCGATTTCATGGTTGACGCGCCCCTGGCCGTCGTTATGGCGCACCACATGCGTGACGATTGCGACTCTCAATCGGAGACCTCCGTAGACGGGGAAATGCCTGGCGTAGTGCCCTGGACAGTGCCGCTGGCCTGGCGCCGCGACATCCTGCGCCAATGCCCCGCGCTGAGAATGGAAAAAGCACTGGAAAACAGCAGCAGACCGCCCGTGCCCACCAGCGAATTGGTGAACACCAGCATCGCGAAGATCGAGACCATCAGGCTCAGGCACGCGCACACATAGCGGTCGTCGGGCATGCGCAGCGCCACGCGCGCCGCACGCGCGAGCAGCCACAACACGCCGGACATGTACATCAGCGTGCCAGGCCAGCCGAGCACGAACGGAATGTTCATCACGCCGCTGTCGAAGCTGCCGTACTGGCCAAGCTGGCCGTTGCTGCTGGAAAGCTTCGTCGATGCGCCGGTCGCGCCCAGGCCCTCGCCCGTCACGTCGGTGAAGGCGGTCTTGGCGAAATCGGCGTAGAACTGGTTACGCGCCGCGTAGCTCTGGTCGTCGCTGAGGTTCACGAGCGTGTTCAGGCGCTGCTGCATACGGTCGGCGACCGGGCCGAAGGTGAGCAAGGGCACGCACACGCCCGCGAGCACGAACGCGCTCACGATGATGCGCACGCGCACCTTGTTGCTCGACTTCATCAGCTGGATCACCATGGCGATCGCCCAACCGCCCCACGTCGAGCGCACCAGCGACAGTGCGAACGAAAAGAAGCCGAACGCCGCCGCGATCCAGCGCACGCGATGCTGCGCGGCCATCACCAGCACCATCGCGCCCATCATCGCGAACGCAAACGGGCCCGACGAGTTCATCGTGCTGAACACCCGCACGCCGAGCGGCACCGGATCGCCCTGCGAATTCATGTCCGAGCCGATCATCCACATCGCGTCCCACGGCGGCATGATGAAGAACTGCACGAGGCCGTAGGCCCCCATCACGAGCATGCCGTAGATGAAGGTATTGACGATGGTGTCGCGGGCTTCTTCGTACTGGCGCGTGAGCACCATGATGTGAAAACCAATCAGCAGCGGATAGACCCAGTTGGCAAGGTCGAACACGGCGGCGGCGGGGCCGTTGCCCACGACGCCCACCACGAAGCCATAGCTGATGCCCAGCAGCGCGAGCAGCAGCGGCAAGCCGCGTCGCTGTGCGAGCACCGGGTAATAGCGCAGCAGCGAAAGGCCGCTGATCATCGTCACCGCCAGCGGCGCGACCTGGATCAGGCTGGTCGGCGTGAAGCCGCCCTTGCCGTAATCGGCGAGACGGCGCACTTCGGGGCTCAGAAACCACAGCCACCACATGAAGCCGATATAGCGCACCGGATTCACGAAATAGAGCCACAGCCCCACGCCGATGGCCAGCACCGGAAACGCGAGCGTCAGCACCGAGCCCTGATGCGCGAGGATCAGCAGCGCGGTCAGCGTCCACAGCGCGATGACCGGCAGCGTGTCGCGGCCCATCGCGCGGCGCAGGCCCGATTTCGGCGTGTTCTGCGCGGCTTGAGATGCAGCGGGCGCTTGTGGAGCGGGTGGCGGCATAGCGCCGGGGAAAGTGGACGGCACACGCATGATCACATCCCGCGCGGCAACTGGCCGGTAGCACCTGCGCCCACTGCGGCGCGCGTGGCGGTTTGCGTGCGCGGATCGCGTTCGAGCAGCATCTCGCGCGTGAGTTGCGCATGCTGGCGTGCGTAATTCTCGGTCGTGAGGTCGCGCGTGCCCAGTTGCTCGCAGGCCTCGCGCGCCTGCGCCAGTGCGCGCGCAGGATCGTCCACGAGCGCGTTGACGGCGTCGCGCAACTGCCCGGCGTTGAACGGCTCGATATAGAACGCGGCTTTATCGTCGAAGTAATCGTCGAGCGCGCCCACCTTCGTGACGATCATCGGCTTGCCGAGCGCGGCCGCTTCCAGCATGACGGTAATGCCCGAGGCATGCGTGTTGGGGCGCAGCGGCACGACGATGATATCGGCCCAGTCATAGAGCGCATGTTGCTGCTGGATGCCCGAAACACGCACGATCTCCACGTTCGCGGCGCGCGCGGACGCCGGCATGCGCCGACGCGTTGCGATACGCACTTCGTAACGCGCATCGTCGCGCAAGGCGGCCACGAGCGTGCCCCAGTCGCGGTCGCGATCGTTGCCGATCGCGGCCACGCGCACGGGCGTGTGCGGCTTCCAGTGCGACGGCGGGCACAGCGGGAAATCGAGCGTATTCAAGCCGTAGAGCAGCGGCGTCGCCTCACGGCCGAAAAACTCCTTGCACAGCGCTGCATTTTCACTGGCGAGCGTGGTGAGACGGTCGGCGCGCGCCAGCAGGCGCTTGTAGAACGCGCGGCGCAGGTTGCCGTAGCCCGGCCAGCGGTCGAGCAGCCACACGCTCTGCGCAAGCAGCAGCGGACGCGCACCGCCCTTCTTCGCCTGCATCAGCAGCACGAGCGACACGGCCAGGTGCTCCTGCTCCGTGTGCGTCCAGATCACGTCCGAATCGATCATCGCCTGGCGATTGCGCCATGCGTGAATGAAATCGAAACCGAGCGCCGCTTTCAGCGCGCGGCGCACGAAACGCACCGGCTTGCTTTCACGCGCGTCGCGCGCGTAATTGAGGGCAAACTCCGGGGACTGCGCGTGATGATAGCCATACAGCGAGCCGAGATTCTCGCCCTTGCGATAGTGGCGCGGATCGGCGCCGTAAAACAGGTGCACGTGGACGTTCGTACTGCTCATTCGGGGTCCTCCGTAATGTCATGTGCGGGCGTGGCGATATTTGATCGGCACGCGAGCGGATACTTCAGGCGCGGCTTTAAGCGATCGCGCGCCGTGCTTCGCGAGCGCCGCCGCGTACCGCGCGCCAGCGCGCGAACGCCGCGCCTGCCGAGCCCGAACGCACCGCGCTCAAGCCCGTCAGCAGGAGGCCCGGATAGACACGCGTGCCGACCAGCGCCCACCACCACCACGCGGTTTCGCGGTGCAGCGGCGCAAGATGGCCGCGCAGGATCAGGTGGAAATTGAACGCGCCGTTGCGGATCGAGGCGAGCGTCTGCGCGTTGCGCGGATCTTCGCCGGGACGCGGCGCGGGATAGTGGTCGACGGCCACGAGCGGGTCATAGACGAGCTTCCAGCCGGCCCGCTTCACGCCCATGCTGAAGGCCATATCGTTGTGCGTCTGCGCACCGGTGCCGCGCAAACGGCGGTCAAACCGCAGGTCGCCGATGGCCGCGCGCCGGTAGCTCATGTTCGCGCCCTTGAGCAAGTCGACTTCGCGCGCCTCGCCCACGCCCAGATGATGGTTGCCGACGATGCGCCCGCTGCGCTGCACGCGCCCCACCAGCGCACGCTCGCCATCGAGCACGCGGCCTTCCTCATGCACCCAGTCGCGCCCGCCAAGCGCGCCCAGCTTGGCATCGGACTCGAAATGGGCGGCGATACGCGCCACCCAGTCGGCGCGCGGCGCGGCGTCGTCGTCGGTAATGGCGACGACGTCGCCCGTCGCGGCTTCAAGGCCGCGATTGAGCGCGGCCACCTGGCCCGGCTCCTCTACGATCGCCACGTCCACGTTCAACACGCGCGGCGTTACGTGTTCGGCGAGGCAGGCGTGCGTGACGGCGTCGTCGGCGCGCGCCACCACCACGATCTGGTCGGGCGCGCGTTGCTGGCAAAGCAACGCCGACAGGCAGCGCGCGAGATCTTCAGGACGCCGATACGTCGGCACGAGCACGGTCACTTTCATCGCGTGTTCTCCCTTCATCAGGCGCTCAGGTATTCCTGCACGGCGTCGTAGCCGTAGCCGTAGCTGCCGCGCGCACGCGCCGGCACCCCATTGAAGACGCCGCCGGTCACGCGCACGCCCGCGTTGCGCAGACGCTTGAGCGTATCGGCGATCTCGCCTTCGGTATGCATGCCCGAGCGCAGCACGACAAAGGTCGAGCCCGCATGGCCGCAGATGATCGCGGCATCGGTCACGGCCAGCACCGGCGGCGTGTCGACCAGCAGGATGTCGTAGCGCTTGGCCAGGCCTTCGAGGTACTGGTTCAGGCGCGGCGACATCAGCAGCTCGGACGGATTAGGCGGACGGCGGCCGCACGAGATGAAGTGCAGGTTGTCCACTTCGGTCGCACGAATGGCCTCGTCCAGCGCAATCTGCCCCGAGAGCAGCTCGGAAAAGCCGTTTTCCTGCGGGCCGCCCAGGTAACGTTCGAGCGCGCCACGGCGCATGTCGCCGTCGATCATCAGCACGCGCTTGCCCGAATGCGCCAGCAGCACGGCCAGGTTTGCCGTGAGAAAGCTCTTGCCGACGCCCGGCACCGAGCCCGTCAGCGCGACCACATGATTGCGCGCATCCATCACGCTGAACTGCAGCGAGGTACGCAGCGAACGCAGGCTCTCGACCGTGAGGTCTTTGGGCGCCGCACTCGCGAGCACTTCACGCAGGCGCGTGCCGCCGCGCACCGGTGCGCGCTTTTCCAGCACCGCCTGTTCCGGCGAGAGCGGCACGAGGCCATACACCGGCAGCTGGAAATTGCGCTCGATGACGTCCGGATCGACGATGCCCTTGAACATGTTCCGGCGCATCAGCACGAAGCCGGTGCCCAGGATCAGGCCGAGCATCGCAGCCGCCGAGACGATCAGCAGCTTCTTGGGCTTCGACGGCTTGCCCGGGCGCATCGCCGGATCGACGATATGCACGTTGCCGCCCGTGCCCACGCGCTGCACCGACAGTTCCTGGATACGGTTGAGCAGCAGCACGTAGATGTCTTCGGCCACCTTGGCGTCGCGTTGCAGTTGCACCGCCTTCACTTCGGTCGCGGGCAGGTCGCGGAACTTGGTGTCGTACTTGGCGCGCTCGCCCTGCAGCTGCGCAAGCTGCTGGCGTGCAGCGATGAGCACCGGATGCTGGTCGCCAAAACGCTGCTGCAGCGAAGCGATCTGCAATTGCAGCGCCGAAATCTGCTGCTCGTACTGCACGCTGCCGTCCAGGTAGATCTTCGCTTCGTCGCTGGCGTTGATCGAACCCGACTTGCTTTGATACGCGGTCAGCGCGGCTTCGGCGTTTTCGAGGTCGGACTTCAGGCGCGGCTGTTCGCTGCGCAGGAAGTCGAGCATCTTGCTCGCATCGGCCTGCTTGGTGGCGACGTGTTCGCGCAGGTACGACTGGGCCACCGCATTGGCGACCTGGGCCGCGTGGTCGGGGTCGTTGTCTTCGAGCGAAATGTCGATCACGCCCGTCTGCTTGCCCTGCTCCTGCACCTTCACCGCGTTCTGGAAGCCCGTGACGGCGTCCAGGTCGTTCATGCGCACGACGGTAAAGCGCGTGCCGGGGCGTGCCTTCAGCTCGCTCACGAGCATCGTCACGCCGCCGCCCTGCACCTGCTGGCCGACCGTGCCTTCGACGAGACGCCCGCCATCGGGGCCCGAAATCACGAAGCGATTGTCGTCGAGCGCGGTCAGCGTGAGCTTCTTGCCTTCGAGCTCGGGCGACACCTCGATCGAATCGACGCTGGCGACTTCGCCGCCCCACGCATAGCTGCTCAGGCCGAACCACGGATGCGAGGGCGTGCCCGGCGTCGCCAGGCGCGCGGCCAGGCTGCCGACCACCGGCAGCGTGACCGGCGAGACCGTGAAGTTCAGCTTGAACTGCTTGACGACCGGTTCGAGCACGCTGCGGCTCTGGATCATCTGGATTTCCGCATCGGTCGGCAGGGAGCCCTGCTGGCCGCTCGTGATGTTGGCGCCCGACTGCGTCTGCGTCAGCGCCTGCGAGGTGTAGTCGGCCTGCTCCACGCGCACCTGCGTGTCGGCCGTGTAGACCGGCTTGGCGACGAAGCAATAGAACACGGCGCAGCCGATCACCACTGCCGCGATCGCGATGAGCCAGCCGATGTCGTCGATGATGACGCGCAGCAACTGGCCGAGGACGACGTCCTCTTCCTCTGTGCGGGCCGCCGGGGCCGCCTGACTGTTGGCTTGAATGCTCACGTTTCGATCCCGTATTAAATCGTGTTGCGTGGGAGGGAAGACCTCACGCCCTTAGCGCGTGATCTGCTTCAGGTAGAAGACCGTCTGGACTGTCGGCAGGATCTGCTGCAACAGGCGGTTGAAGGTCGTCGAGGCCGCCGTACCGACATACACGACATCCATCGGCTTGAGCTGGAACTGCGAGGACAGCATGATCGCGTCCGGCTTGGTCATGTCGAGGCGATAGATCTCGGGCTCGCTCGGGTTGTCCTTCATGCCGCGCATCACGAAGATCTGGCGCGGGTTCGCGTCGGTGTCGAGCACGCCGCCAGCGGACGTGAGCGCATCGGCGATCGTCAGCTTGCCGCGGATCATGCCGGTCTGGATCGGCGTCTTCACTTCGCCCATCACAAATACTCTGCTATCCGAGCGATCCGGCACGTTGATGATGTCGCCGTCCTGGAGCATCACGTTCTGCGTTGCGTCGCCCGAATCGAGCATGCGGTTCGCGTCCAGCACATAGAGCTTGCCGTTGCGCGTGAGGCGCACGCGGTTGATGTCGGCGTTGTCGGTGCTGCCGCCCGAGCGCGTGATCGCATCGACAAGCGACAGCGGCACGTCGCTCATGGAGAGCGGGCCCGGCGTCTTCACGTCGCCGGTCACCTGGATTTTCTGGCTGCGGTAGGCGAGCACGCGCACGTCCACCTGCGGATTCTTGATGTACGGCCCAAGCCCCGACGCGAGCTGGTCGCGCAACTGGCCCGGCGTCTTGCCCGCGGCCATCACGCGGCCCACGAACGGGAAATAGATGGTGCCGTCCTTCGCCACGGTCTGGCCGTACGGATCGGACTGGCCCGACAGCGCGTTGGTGTACGGCTGCGTGAGCGCCTGCCCCACTGTCTGCGTGGTGTTGCCGCCCTGCGAGAACGTCGAGCCCTGCGGCGTCGACAGTTCCGGATGGTCGTACACCGTCACGCCCAGGATGTCCTGGGGCGCGAGATGGTAGACGTAGTCAGCCGGCGTCGCGTACTTCGACGGCGGCAGGTCGGTGCGAACGGCGGCCGCGGCCTGCGCCTGCTGCATGACGAGCTGCGAATCGATCACATGCACGTCGTACTGCTTTTGCGGCTGATTGCTCGGCTGCTCCTTGAGGCTGGATGTGTCGAGGTAGTTGCCGGGCGCGGTCGCGCATGCGGAAACAAACACACTCAGCGCCAGCGCGCTCATCAAATTGAGTTTACTCATTGGCATATTCGGCTCAGCCATCCCTTAACCAGACGATCCATCAACTCAAGACTGTCGCGATACGTGGCCTCGTCGAGGCCGTGCGGATCGGAAACGTCCGAGTTCTCCCAATTGCCGAGCGCGTACACCTTGCCGCGCGCGGTCGGTTCGATTCGCTCGACCTCGGAGACCTGATGGCGCTCCGTGACCAGCACGAGGTCGGCCTGACGCACCAGGCGGCTCGTGAGGCGGCGCGAGCGGTGCTCGTCCACCTGCACGCCGCGCTCCACGAGCAGGCGCTGCATCACCGGGTCCATGTCCACGCCTTCCTGCGCGCGCAGACCCGCCGAATGAAACGCGCCTGCATGCCCGGCCGCGCGCTCGCGAAGACGCGCGCGAAAGAGCTGTTCCGCCGCTGGGGAGCGGCAGACATTCGCGTGGCAGACGATCAATACGTCGTTGAACATGGACTCATGACTCCTCGTTTCTGCACTGCAATTACGCCGTCACCTGCGCTTGCGGCGCCTGTGCCGAAGTTGCGGCTTCGGCGCGTGCGCGGCTCGCCTGCGTGGCGCTCGCGCGGCCCACGGCGTGATACTCGATGCCGAGTTCCTGGAGCGACAGCGGCTCGTACAGGTTGCGGCCGTCGAACACGATCGGCGTTTTCAGTTGCGCCTTCAACGTTTCGAAATCCGGCGCCTTGAACACCTTCCATTCGGTGGCGACCACCAGCGCATCGGCGCCATTTGCGGCTTCCATCGCGTCGCCCGCATAGACGAGGCGCTCAAGCTGCTCGGGCGTCTTTTCCAAGTCGATTTCCAGCACGCGCTGCGCTTCCTTCACCGCGACCGGGTCGTAAGCCTGCACACGTGCGCCGCGTGCGAGCAGTTCGGCGATCAGCGTGCGGCTCGGCGCTTCGCGCATGTCGTCGGTGTTCGGCTTGAACGCGAGACCCCAAAGACCGAACGTGCGGCCCGTGAGATCCGAGCCGAAGCGCGTGACGATCTTCTGCGCCAACACCTGCTTCTGCGTTTCGTTCACGGCTTCCACCGCGCGCAGGATCTGCAGCGGCTCGCCGAAGTCTTCGGCCGTGCGCATCAGCGCCTTCACGTCCTTCGGGAAACACGAGCCGCCATAACCGCAGCCCGCGTACAGGAAGTCGTAGCCAATGCGCGGGTCGGAGCCGATGCCGCGGCGCACCGCTTCGATGTCGGCGCCCACGCGATCGGCCAGGTTCGCCAGCTCGTTCATGAACGAAATGCGCGTGGCCAGCATGGCGTTGGCCGCGTACTTGGTGAATTCCGCCGAATGCACATCCATGTAGAGCGTGCGTTCGTGATTGCGGTTGAACGGCGCGTACAGGCGCTTCATCAGTTCGCGCGCGCGTTCGCCCGGCACGTCTTCGTCGCAGCCCAGCACGATGCGGTCGGGACGCGCGAAGTCGTCCACTGCCGCGCCTTCCTTGAGGAATTCCGGGTTCGACACAACCGAGAACATGTGGCTCTCGCCGCGCTTGCGCAGCTCCGATGCAATCGCGTCGCGCACCAGCGCTGCCGTGCCGACCGGCACCGTCGACTTGTCGACGATGACCTTGAAGCCGTTCATCAGGCGGCCGATGTTGCGCGCCGCCGTCAGCACGTATTGCAGGTCGGCGGAACCGTCCTCGTCGGGCGGCGTGCCCACGGCGATGAACTGCACGTCGCCGTGCGCCACCGCCGCTTCGACATCGGTCGAGAACGTCAGGCGGCGCGCGCGCACGTTGCGTTCGATGATTTCCTTCAGGCCCGGCTCGTGGATCGGCACGACGCCCTGGTTGAGCAGGTCGATCTTGCGCTGGTCTACGTCGAGACAGAACACGTCGTTGCCGATGTCGGCCAGACACGCACCCGTCACGAGACCCACATAACCGCTGCCAATGATCGTCAGATTCATGCCCACCTCAAATGTGATTGCCTGTTGGTGTCCACCAGGGCCGCGGCCAACTGCGCACGCAGCGCGCCTGGTATGCTCAATGAGAATTCAATGCGCTTTCAACGCTTTATTCAGGATGACTTAGTAGGCGTTCTGCCCGGCGAAGCCCTTCCACATCGTCATCGCGACGATGCGCAGATCGAGTGCGAAACTCCAGTGCTGCATGTAATGCAGGTCAAAACGTACACGGTCGCGCATCTTCTCGACGCGGTCGGTTTCGCCACGGAAGCCGTTGACCTGCGCCCAGCCGGTGATGCCCGGCTTGATGCGATAGCGAGCCATGTAGCCGCGCACGAGGTCCTTGTAGATGTCGTCGTGCGCCAGCGCATGCGGACGCGGCCCCACCACCGACATCTCGCCCTTCAGGACGTTGATGAACTGCGGCAGCTCGTCCAGGCTCGTGCGGCGCAGGAAGGCCCCCACGCGCGTCACGCGCGGATCGTTGCGGCGCGCCTGCGTGACCTGGCCCGCGACTTCCGCATGCACCTTCATCGAGCGGAACTTGTAGATCTCGAACTCGTTGCCATCCAGCCCCTTGCGGCGCTGCTTGAAGAACACCGGGCCTCGCGACGTCATCTTCACGGCCAGCCCGACCAGCGCGAACAGCGGCGCGAGCGCGACCAGCACTGCGCCGGCGAACAGGATGTCGAACACCCGCTTGGGCAGCACGCTCAGGTCGGTGACCGGCGACGCCGCAAGATTGATCGCGGGCACGCCCAGCAGGTCGACCACGGGCTGGCTGAAGAACGACAGGCTGCGCACATCGGGGATGAAGCGGATGTTCACGAAATCGTTGCGCATGGCCATGACGATGCGGTGAATCGTGCGCTCCTTGGTGATCGGCAGCGCGAGCCACAGTTCGCGCACGTCGTGCTCGCGCACGAATTCGAGCATCGCCTGCAGGTTGCGCTCGACCGGCACGCCATCCAGGCGCGCGTCGCCGTCGGCGTCGCTGTCCTCGTCGTACACCAGCGCCGGATGAAAGCCCGCTTCCGGACGACTCTTCATCTGCTCGACCAGGAAGCGGGCGTAGCGCGGGCCGCCCACCACAGCCACTGCCTTCTGGTTGTAGCCCTCGCGGCGCAGGCTGCGCAGCACGTGATGCACGATCGCCTTGGACACGATCAGGAAGGCGACCGAGGCCACCACCCAGTACGCGAGCCAGACACGCGAGAGCGAATCGGCACGGTGAACGCTGAAGCTCAGCAGGATGCCCGTGCACTCCACCGCGATCCACGCAGCGCATACGCGCGCCGCCAGCACGTAAAGCGACTTGCCGCGCCACGACTGGTAAATGCCGAAGGCGGGGAACATCCAGATCGCCAGCACGCAGTTGAAAGCGAGCGCGACGCTCTCCGGATCGGTGAGCGTCGCGAACCGTCCGTGGTGCAGGGCAGCCGCAAGCAGCGCGCCGGCAGCAATGGCGGCAACGTCGATAATTCTGGCTAGAACGCTGAGCATGTCCGGCACCTCGGTTAAAAAAAATGAATTGCAGCCACGTGTTTTGCATCATGGCCGCTGCGACGGGAATCAACTTGAATCGGGGAATGGCACCGGAATCGATCCGGCGCTGCAAACGCGCATCCGAATAAACCCTAATAAAGCGCTATAAAAATTGCGAGCGCAAGGTCAAAAAGTATCTCCAAATGTTTCGTTGCTAACGACCTCATTTTTGTCTGATTTTTTCGGCAACGATTGCCGGGAAGTCCGCCTGACAAGCCTTCCAGCGCATCGATCAGGCGGCAAAATTTGCCGGATTGTGTCCGATACACTTTGATTTATTTCGCAACATCCTCGCCATGGCCCACATTATTTTTATTCGAATCCATTCATGACGAATCGGTATTTTTTAATTTAATCCGAATATTTTTCGTTTTCTTCTTTACGACTCGATTTATTGCGATTTTAAGCGTGCTACAAATCGCTTAACCGAAACCCCTTTCAGGAGAGCGAGATGACGGATACGGGTTCCGCAACGGCCTCGGCACGCGCGGCTCAACAGGCAGCTCAACAGGCAGACACGCGCGGCGACGCGCGCAACGCACTACAGGTCTGCCCCGTGGTGCTGGCCGGCGGTGCGGGTTCGCGGCTGTGGCCACTGTCGCGCGAGCAATACCCGAAGCAGATGATCAATCTGGTGGGCGAGCGCTCGCTGCTCGCGGATACAGCGGGACGGCTCGACGCCCTCGCCGATCGCGTGACGCTAGCCGACAAGCTGATGATCGTCTGCAACGAGGAACACCGCTTCACGACCGCCGACCAGGTTCGCGCGGCCGGCAAGGAAGCGCGCCTGATTCTCGAACCGCTCGCGCGCGACACGGCGCCGGCGCTGACGATCGCGGCCCTGTCGGTCACGGCGGCACAACAGGACGGCATCATGGTCGTCATGCCAGCCGATCATGCGCTCGCCGATCTCGACGCGTTCCAGGCCGCCGTGGCGGACGGCGTGCGTCATGCGGCCAACGGCCAGATCGTGACCATGGGCATCGTGCCCACGCGCCCGGAAACGGGCTATGGCTACATTCACGTGGGCGAGCCGCTCGCTGCGCAGGAGCCCGATGGCGCGCGACGCCTCAACGGCTTCGTCGAAAAGCCTTATATCGAACTGGCGCAGCAGTATGTCGCTTCGCAGCGCTACTGGTGGAACAGCGGCATCTTCATCGTGCGCGCGTCCACGTGGCTCAAGGCGATTCGCCACTTCCAGCCCGCGATTTATGAGGCCTGCGCGGCGGCCGTCGAACACGGCAAGACCGACGGCGACTTCTTCCGCGTCGATCCCGAATGCTTTGCGCGCTCGCCGTCGAACTCGATCGACTACGCGGTGATGGAGTCGCTGTCGGGTGATACGTCGGTGGCCAGCGGCGTGGTGGTGCCGCTCACGGCGGGCTGGACGGATCTCGGGTCATGGGACACGGTCTGGCAGGTCGCTGCGAAGGACGACGACGGTAACGTGGCGCAAGGCGAGGTCATGTTCGAGGGCGCGAGCGATACCTTCGCACATTCGGACGGCCGCTTGATCGCGTGCCTGGGCACCGAAAACCTCGTGGTGGTCGAAACCGCCGACGCCGTGCTCGTGGCCGACCGCTCGCGCGCGCAGGACGTGAAGAAGATCGTCCAGCGCCTGAAGTCGCAGAAGCGCAGCGAAGCCGTCGCGCACCGCCTCGTGCATCGCCCGTGGGGTCACTACGACAGCGTCGATAGCGGCGAGCGCTTCCAGGTCAAGCGTATCGTGGTCGAACCCGGCGCGCGTCTCTCGCTGCAGATGCACCATCATCGCGCCGAGCACTGGGTCGTCGTGCGCGGCACGGCGCTGGTCACGCGCGGCGAAGAACGCTTCATCGTTTCGGAGAACGAATCGGCGTACATCCCGCTAGGGGTGGCGCACCGGCTTGAGAATCCGGGCAAGATGCCGCTTGAGATCATCGAGGTGCAGTCGGGCTCGTACCTCGGCGAAGACGACATCGTGCGTCTGGACGATCAGTACGGCCGTCAGTGATGGAAACGCCCGGGCCTGCGAGGGCCCGGGCGGGTTGCAAACAGCAAGACGGGGCGCCCATGCGAGCGCCCCGCTCCAGATGAAAATGGACGGAGACACCACGGTTCGCGCCGCAACGGAAATGAACTCGAATCCCATCGAATCGAGCCGGATCCGGTTGGCGGCGTACCTGGTAGAAATATGAAGCTGGAAAAGCGTTCGACGAACAGCGGGACAGCGAAGGTGACAGCAGCGGCCAGTGGTGCAGCGGGCCGCCGCTTAGCTCAGATGCGTTCTGTAGCGCGAAGCAAGAGGATGGCGCTCGGCGCCGGTGGCGGACGAGCCGTCACGGGCATGCGTGTCGCCAGGCGTGCGCAGCGTACTGCTGGTGTAGCGTTGCAGCGGCGCGTGACGCACGCCATTGGCGACCACGTGCGCAGTGGCGCTCGCCAGTGCCGGCGAAGCAACGGGCATTGCACGCGTGACCACGCCGCTGCCATGGCCATGCGCGCCGGCAAGCGAGACATCCGGGCCATGGTCATCGGCGTCCATGTCGGCGCCATCGACGCCACCACCGACACCGCCAGCCGCGCCATGCGGGCCTTCGCGATCGATCCACTGACGCGCCCAGTCGAACGCATAGTGACGCGCGGCATCGGCGTCGTCGAACGCCGGGCCGACCAGCCCCGAGCGCTCCACGCGCTTGCCATCCTTGAGGATTTCCGCCGCCGCGCGATACATGCCGCGATGCATGCGGCTGCGCGCTGCTTCCACGCTCAGGTGAACCACGTAGCCGCGCCATTCGGCGATCTGCTCGGGCTGCGGCGTGGCATCGGCCACGTCGAAATGCTCGTCGGGCGCGACCGTACGCGCCGGCTGCGGCGTCACTCTGACACGCGCGGCCCTGGCGCTGGAATCGGCCTGTGGCGGAACCATGGGCGACGCCTGCCCTGCCCTGGCGGCGGGCGTGCGATGCTGGGCCTGCGACAGCGCTTCATCCAGACGGGCGAGCTGGCGCGTCATGCTCTCGATCGGGTTGGCAACCGGACTGGCGACCAGCGACGCTGCATCGGCGAGCGATGCGGGCGCCTGCCAGGCCTCCGGGCTCTTCCAGTAGACGGCGGGCAGGCCGTCGTCTTCGGCGACTTCCTCGACCACGACGGCCACCGCAGGGGCGGCCTGCGGGCTCGACGAGGCCTGCGCCTGAGCGGGCTCAGGCACATAAACGAAGCTGCGGCCACGCTGCGTAAGCAACTGAACCAGTTCGAGAAGCGTGCCGCTGACGTGCCATTCTTCAAAACGGCGGCGGCAGGTCGGCCCGGACGGATAACGTGCGGGCAGGCGCGACCAGGACTCACCGGTCGTCAAGATCCACAGCACGGCGTTCGCCACGACGCGCGGCTCCGCGCGCGGGCGGCCGCGGCGATTGAGCCGTATAGGCGGTTCATCGGATACGAGCGAGGACACCACCATCCACTCGTCGTCGCTCAGTTCATCGAAATTCATGCTGTTCTCCACGCAGCCGGACCGGGGCTGCAGTGACGGAGCGTCGCTCGCGGATCTTGATGTCCGCGTGGGCGTGCTCGGTTGCACCATATGTTTATATGACTTGTTCGTTTGCGTCACCGACTGCACTTTGGCAGTGCGTGTGTTCACGGTATTGACGCAAAGAACGTGGTCTCACTCGTGCAAGGGAGAATTTGTGCAGGAAGCATACCACCTGAAACCAGCCGATGAGGAGGGCCGTAATAAGTGTTACGGTTAGAAACAAAATCACGCGTTGCGTGGCGTGAAATATGCCCGATCGCGCTTGCAAAAACGGTGCGCGAGCCCTCTGCGCCTGGCCAGAAAAACCCTTGTAGCAAGGGATTTTCTGTATCGTATGCATCCTGCAAGATTGCTGTGGCGCTGCTGTAGCGGCGTATCGGCATGTTAATGCGCGTTACTATGCGCATCGCGTGCCGGCCCCGTCACACGTACTACTCAAGTTGAATGCATTTACTTCGCTGTTGCGATTTCAATTGCATCGCTTTCAACTCGCAGCCACTTCACCCCGATCCGCCTTCCCCGAATCTCCGTTGTGCACGCAACAAATGACACCGCGATGAATTGCTTCCATGACTGCGGCTGTATTTGTTGTTTCATGCTACGCGTATTTACGCGCCCGCAAAGCTGATTGCATCACATGCAAATCACGCCTGATTAATACGCGTGTTTTGCATAGTCACCCAGAAAAGGCCGCAGGGCGAATCCGTCTATAGTACGAAGGCCATGGCCTTCAAGGAGAAACGTGTATGCAAACATCCCCATCGCGCTACGCCCGCGCATTGATCGCCGCGGCGGCTACTGCTGCCCTCTCCACCGCCCTGCTTGCGCCCTGGCATCCCGCGCAGGCCCAGCTCGGCAACCTGCTCAACCAGAGCGGCAGCAGCGGTTCGACTTCGGGTGCGCTCGGCAACCTGGGCGGCCTCGGCAGTTCGCTATCGGGCTCGTCGGTGACCTCGAACAGCATGGGCAACGTCACGGGCCTGCTCCAGTTCTGCATCAAGAACAATTACCTGAACGCGGACACCGCCGGCAACGTGAAAGACTCGTTGCTCAGCAAGCTGCCTGGCGGCGCCTCCACCACCGATAGCGGCTACGAGAAAGGCACGGGCGGCATTCTCACTGCGGGCAACGGCCAGCAGCTCGATCTCTCCGGCAGCGGGCTCAAGCAGGCCGCCACCAAACAGGTATGCGACAAGATCCTGAGCCAGGCCAAATCGATGCTCTAGCCGCTGCCGGCAACGCACTGGCAGGACGGGCGGCGCGGCGCAAAATTGCGCAATTTGTGTGCCGCCCTCTTGAACAGGAGCGGGGTTTCGGTGTCGAATGGATTCCAGTGGAACTCAAGCGCCAGGCGCTTTTGCCTACCTCACTGCCATCGTCACTGCCTTCACCGCCATGAAACAGCGTCGAGTCCCCGTTGTGCCCCGCGTTGCCGCCCTCGCCACCCTAGCGACACTGATTGCTTTTTGCCCGCCGCTCGGGGCGCAACCCGAGCAGACGCCGGACAAGCGTTTCGACTGCACGTCGAATCCGCATGCATTCATATCGGCAATGATTGAAGAAAAGTCGATCGACCCGAAGCCAAGCCGTGTCGAAGCGAACTCAGTCAATGCATTCCGCCCGGCGCAGGGCAGTCGCATGAGCGCGTTCGGCTTTCCGATTTATGTCGTGCTCGGCTATGCACGCGACGATGACCTGTTTCGCCGCGGCGCGGGCAAGGAGATCAAGGCGCCGCTTTATGGCGTTGTAGTGTCCGCGCCCGCGGAATCGGTGCGCTCGCGCGTGAGCGAAGCAAACAGCGACGCAACGGTTAAATCCGTGGTGCCGCTGCTGCTGACCGCCATCGTGTGCGGCGGGTGACTTTTTGCAGCCTGCGTGGGCTTGCCGCCGCGCCTAGCCCGCGAAGAACGCGAGCGCGCCCATCACCACACCCGCTGCGCCAACGCCCACCGACGTGCGCAGCAGCCACTTGCGGCGCGTGAGCAAGGTAATCGCCGTGAGGGCAATCGAAATCTGGATCAGCGTGGTCGCCTGCGCCCAGCGATGGTGGCCGTGCAGCAGATGCTCCGCGTGCTCGTCGTCGGCCTGCACCTGCTTCTCCAGCGCCTCGGCGTTGGCGCGGATCGGCTCCTTCTGCTGGCGATAGCGGTCTGCATCGGCGGCGAAATGCCGCTGCGCCTCAGTCGCATTCGGCGCGAGCGCGGCAAGCGACGCGCCCAGTTCGGCGAGGTTCTGCTTCTCGCCCTTGGCCTGGTAATAGGCCCACTGGTTCGCCGCTTCGGTCTTGTGGATCGCCGCCTCGTTCTTGTAATAGAGCGCGAGGTTTTCGCTGTTGCCGCTCTGGTACGAGAGGATCGCGCCAATCGATGCCAGGATCGCCGTCATCACGGCCATGCGGCCCGGAAAGGGGTCGCGCTCGCCTTCGGCATCGTGCCCGCCATGACCGTGGCCAGCCGCCGCGTGTTCGACCGCGTGATCGTGCGGCCCGTGCACTTCATACTCTTCAGACATCCAACGACTCCGGGTAACGAATAGGAACAGCGCGCAGCGAGCGCCGCGTGACGTGCAGCGCACCATCCAGGACGCACCATTATCGTGGGCGCTGGCCAGTTGTCCAGTCCCCGTCAATGCCCTCACACGAAGAAAGAGAATCGCATCAAATCGAAACCTGATTGAAAGTTTTATCGTCTATTCATAGAAGAATGCGTTTCGCATGCTGCGGCGCATGGCGTGCGCAGGCCGTTTGCTAACCTGCCTGACGCGCTTCATTCTGCGCAATTTTGCTGCGCGGCCACATCCTGTCCTGCCCGCCCGGCTGCGATCGCAGCCAGCGTTTCCCACCGTGCCTTCCTCACTTGCCTTCGATGCACGCGGCAGCCTGATCGACGCCATCTACGATGCCGCCCTGGGCGCGCGCGAGTGGCCTGAGGTGTTCGCGTGCATCGCCGCGCGGATCGGCGCGGCGCATGTGAATCTTTCGGTGGTGCCGACGGCGGCTGCATTCCGGCTAGAACAGTGGAGCGGGATCGACGCGAGCTTCGCGCAAAGTTATGCGCAGCACTATGGGGCGCTCGATCCGCTGGTGCCGCAGGCGCGGCGCTGGCCTGCCGGTACGCTCGTGACCGACGCGATGATCCGCCCGCAGGCCGCGCATCGAAACAGCGCGTTCGTGCAGGAATGGGTCAGGCCGCAGGGCATTCAGGCGGCGGCGTTCGCGAGCGTGCTGCACGAGCAGGGTCACGCGGGCGTGCTGGGCGTGCTGCGCGATGTGCCGCGTCCATTCGAGCAAGCTGAGCTCGACGTGTTGCGCGCGTTGCTGCCGCATCTGCGCAATGCGCTCCGCGTGCAGCGCCGCCTGCAAACGGGCGATGCGCCAGGCGCGCACGATCCGCTTGCTGCGCTCGACGCCTTTGATGCACTCGATGGCCTCGCACAAGCGGTGCTGATCGTCGACCGCCAGGCGCGGGTGGTCTTCGCCAATCGCGCCGCCGCCGCGCAGCTCGCGCAGATGCAGGGATTGCGCGAAAGTCCGCACGGTTTGCAGACGCCCGCGCCCGAGGCCACGCAGCGCCTGCATGCGCTGATCGCGCGCGCGGCGGGCGACGGCGCGTCCGTTCGCACGGGCGGCGCCATGCTGATCGAGCGTGCGATGGCCGGCCTGCCGCTGCAGTTGCTGGCCGCACCGCTCGGTGCACGGCACGGTGCCGCCATGCTCATGGTGATCGACCCGCAGGCCGCGCGGCGAGGCGTCGAGCAGCGCCTGATCGCCCTCTACGCGCTGACACCCGCCGAGGCGCGCGTCGCCTGCGAAATCGGCAACGGCGGCAATCCACGCGATATCGCGGCAGCGTTGCGGATCGCGCCCTCGACGGTGCGCACGCATTTGCATCACGTCTTCGCCAAGACCGCCACGCGCGGTCAGGCCGATCTGATGCGGCTCGCCGCGCAGCTAGCGCAGTTGACACCTTCGCGCGGCGACTGAATAGAAACGGCCCGCGCAATCGCCCTTCATTTAAGGGAAATTGCGCGGGCCGCTAGATAACGCCCTGAAGCGCTTGCGAAATCAACCGCCCAGATACGCGCGCTTGATATCGTCGTTGGCGAGCAGGTTGTCGGCGCTATCGGCCAGCACCACGCGGCCGGTTTCGAGCACATAACCGCGATCGGCCACATGCAGCGCCTTGTTCGCGTTCTGCTCGACGAGGAACACCGTCACGCCTTCCTCGCGGATCGCACGGATGATGTCGAAGATCTGCGCGATCACGAGCGGCGCGAGGCCGAGCGTCGGTTCGTCGAGCAGCAGCAGGCGCGGCTTGCTCATCAGCGCGCGGCCGATCGCGAGCATTTGCTGCTCGCCGCCCGACATCGTGCCCGCACGCTGCTTCGCCCGCTGGTTCAGGCGCGGAAACAGCTTGAAGACATGTTCGATGCCTGCTTCGATCTCGTGCTGCGACGAGAAAAAGCCGCCCATTTGCAGGTTCTCCAGCACGGTCAGGCTCGGGAACACGCGACGGCCTTCCGGCGAGATCGCCATGCCCAGGCGCATGATTTCGTGCGTGGGCAGGCGCGTGATGTCGCGGCCTTCGAACGTCACCTGCCCCGACGACGCACGCGGCGTGCCGCATACGGTCATCATCAGCGTGGTCTTGCCGGCGCCGTTGCTGCCGATCAGCGTAACGATCTCGCCTTTGTTCACTTCGATCGACACGCCCGCCAGCGCTTCCACCGCGCCATAGTGGGTATGAACCTTGTCCAGCTTCAGCATCAGTCCTCTCCCAGGTAGGCTTTGATCACGCGCGGGTCGTTGCGCACTTCTTCAGGCTTGCCGATCATGATCGGCTTGCCGTGTTCCATCACGAGGATGCGATCCGATACGCCCATCACGAGGCTCATGTCGTGCTCAATCAGGAGTACGGAGATTCCGAACTCGTTGCGCAGTCCATCGACCATGTGCTGCAGCTCGATCTTTTCCTGCGGATTCAGGCCGGCCGCCGGTTCATCGAGCATCAGCAGACGCGGTTCCGTGATCATGCAGCGCGCGATTTCGAGGCGGCGCTGATGGCCGTACGAAAGCGTGCCCGCTTCGCGGTTCGCCACGTCCTTCAGGCCCACGCGTTCGAGCCAGTACGCAGCGCGTTCGAGCGCGGCGCGCTCGGCGCGGCGGTACGAAGGCGTAGCGAACAGGCCGCTGAGCATGTTGCGGTTGACCTTCAGGTGCTGCGCAACCATCAGGTTTTCGAGCACCGTCAACTGCTTGAACAGGCGGATATTCTGGAACGTGCGCACGAGGCCGCGACGCGCGACCTGGTGGCTCGGTTGGCCCGTGATCGCATGGCCGTCGAGCACGATGTCGCCGCCGGTCGGCTTATAGAAGCCGCCCACGCAGTTGAACACCGTGGTCTTGCCCGCGCCGTTCGGCCCGATGATCGCGAAGACTTCGTTCGGGCGCACATCGAACTCAATGCCGTCCACGGCCAGCAGGCCGCCGAAGCGCATCTGCAGGCCCGCCACTTTCAACAACGCTTGTGCACTCATTGCGGCAACTCCACGTGCGGACGGCTTGCGGGCAACAGGCCCTGCGGACGCCACATCATCATCAGCACCATCACCAGACCGAAGATCAGCATGCGGTACTCGGCGAAACCACGCGCCACTTCGGGCAATGCGGTCAGCAGGATCGCGGCCAGCACGACACCCAGCTGCGAGCCCATGCCGCCCAGCACCACCACGGCCAGGATCAGCGCCGATTCGATGAAGGTGAACGACTCCGGCGTGACGAGGCCCTGGCGCGCCGCGAAGAACGCCCCAGCGAGACCCGCGAACGACGCGCCCAGCGTGAACGCCGAGAGCTTGACGCGCGTGGGGTTCAGGCCCAGCGAGCGGCAGGCAATCTCGTCTTCGCGCAGCGCTTCCCACGCGCGGCCCATCGGCATGCGCAGCAGGCGGCTCGTGACGAACAGCGTGAACGCGACCAGCACCAGCGCGAGCAGGTACAGGAAGATGATCATGTGTTCGCCGCTGTATTCGAGGCCGATCAGTTCGTTGAAGGTTTTCGCGCCCTCGACGCTCGCATGGCGCGCGAGTTCGAAACCGAACACCGTGGGCTTCGGAATCCCCGAAATGCCGTCCGGGCCGCCCGTGATGCTCGTGAGGTTATTGAGCAGCAGGCGGATGATTTCGCCGAAGCCGAGCGTGACGATCGCAAGATAGTCGCCGCGCAGGCGCAGCACCGGAAAACCCAGCAGGAAGCCGAAGGTCGCCGAAGCCAGCGCCGCGAGCGGCAGGCATTCCCAGAACGTGAAGCCGAAGTACTGGTTGAGCAGCGCATACGTATAGCCGCCCACCGCGTAAAAGCCCACATAACCGAGGTCGAGCAGGCCCGCGAAGCCCACCACGATGTTCAGGCCAAGGCCCAGGATCACGTAGATGAGCGCGAGCGTGGCGACGTCGATGGTGCCGCGCGAGCTGATGAACGGGAACACCGCGCCAAAGGCAAGCAGCACCCAGATCGCGATGCGTTGCTGGCGCGCGCCCATTGCGGGCGCTTTGGGCAGCTTCACGCCACTCGTTGCGCGCACAAACATCGGCTTGGCGAGCTGGAACACGAACACCACGGCGGCCGCGATCCACACCGGATGCCAGTGCTGCTGCAGCACCACCTGGTAACCGTCGAGCGTGAGTTGCAGGCCGAGGATCGGCGCCGTGAGGATGATGGTCGCAAAGGCCGCGACGAACGCACCCTTCAGCGTCTGCGACGAAGACGGGCCGCTATGGCTGACCGCGCGAACCGAAACAGTTTGGCTCATATCGACCTCACACCTTTTCGACGTCCGGCTTGCCGAGCAGGCCGGTGGGACGGAACAGCAGCACGAGCACCAGCAGGCCGAAGGCCACGACGTCCTTGTACTCGGACGGCATGTACGCCGATGCGAAGGTTTCGGCCAGGCCCAGCAGCACGCCGCCGAGCATCGCGCCCGGAATGCTGCCGATGCCGCCAAGTACCGCTGCCGTGAACGCCTTGATGCCCGCGATGAAGCCGATATACGGATTGAGCTTGCCGATCGTCAGGCCGATCAGCACGCCGCCCACCGCCGCCAGCATCGCGCCGAGCACGAACGTAAACGAGATCACGCGGTTCGTGTCGATGCCGAGCAGGTTCGCCATCTTCATGTCTTCGGCGCAGGCGCGGCACGCGCGACCCATGCGCGAACGCGAGATGAAGAGCGTGAGCGCGACCATCAGCACGACCGTGGTGCCGACGATCAGCATGCGCGCGTACGGGATCGTCACGTCGAAGTTACCGCCCATGTTGAAGTCGAGCGCGCCGGAAATCAGCATCGGCACGGACACGTCACGCGCGCCCTGGCCGATCTGCACGTAATTCTGCAAGAAGATCGACATGCCGATCGCGGAGATCAGCGGCACGAGACGCGGCCCGCCGCGCAGCGGCCGGTACGCAACGCGTTCGACCGCAAAACCGTAGAGCCCGGTGACCACCACCGAGACGATGAGCGCCGCGCCCAGCACGAGCGGCAGCGGATAGCCCGCCGTGGTGCCGATGGCCGTGAGCGTGACGAGGCCCACATAGGCGCCGATCATGTAGATCTCGCCGTGAGCGAAATTGATCATGCCGATGATGCCGTAGACCATCGTGTAGCCAATGGCGATCAGCGCATAGATCGCACCCAGCGTGAGCCCGTTGACGAGCTGCTGGGTGAACTGAGGAAGAAAATCATTCATGCTTTAAGCCCCGCGGCGGTGAAGCCGGTAAGAGACCCTTTAGAACCGTACCAATCCGTTGTTATCGACGCTTTATCGTTGCGCACGCAACTTCCATGAAGCTGCTATAAAAACGCCCCGCCACAAACCGCGACGGGGCGTTCGCAACGTGCAGCGCGGGGATCAGTTCGCGGCGGTCTTGGTGGCGTCCTTGTGCCACGTGTACACAACGAACCGGAACGACTTCAGGTCGCCCTGTGCGTCGTACTGCACGTTGCCGATCGGCGTGTTGAACGCGTTCTTGTGCAGGTACGCGGCAACCTTGGTCGGGTCGGTGCTCTTCGCGCCTGCGATGCCGTCGGCGATCACTTCGACCGCAGCGTAGGCCGGCATCTGGAACGGGCCGTTCGGATCGCGCTTGGCGTCCGCGAATGCCTTCACGAGCTTCGCGTTGGCCGGATCGGCTGCGAAGTCGGCGGGCAGCGTGACGAGCATGCCTTCCGAGGCCGGGCCGGCAATCGCCGTCACGTCCTTGTTGCCCACGCCTTCCGGGCCCATGAACGTGGCCTTGACGCCCTGTTCACGCGACTGGCGCATCAGCAGGCCCATTTCCGGGTGGTAGCCGCCGAAGTAGACGAAGTCCACGCCTTGCGACTTGAGCTTGGTGACGATTGCCGAGTAGTCCGAATCGCCCGCGTTGATGCCTTCGAACACGACGACGGGGATGTGCGCCTTGTCGAGCGCAGCCTTCACCGACGTAGCGATGCCCTGGCCGTACGACTGCTTGTCGTGCAGGATCGCGACCTTCTTCGGCTTGACCTTGCCGATGATGTAGGCGGCGGCAGCCGGGCCTTGCTGGTCGTCGCGGCCGATGGTGCGGAAGATGAACTGGCGCTTCTTGCCTTCGGTCAGCTGCGGCGCGGTCGCCGACGGCGTGACCATCACGACGCCTTCGTTTTCGTAGATGTCGGAAGCGGGGATCGTCGAGCCCGAGCAGACGTGGCCGACCACGTACTGGATGTGCTGCGAGACGATCTTGTTGGCGACGGCGACGGCCTGCTTCGGCTCGCACGAATCGTCCATCAGGACAGCTTCGAGCTTGTTGCCGTTTGCGCCGCCAGCGGCGTTGATCTGGTCGATTGCGGTCAGGGCGCCAGCCTTGACCATGTCGCCGTACTGGGCGACCGGGCCGCTGAACGGGCCGGCGATAGCGATCTTGACGGTCTCGGCGTGAGCGGCTGCACCAAAAGCGAGCAGCGCGGCTGCCACAGAGACAGAGGTAAGGCGGTTACGGCGGAACAGCGACGTCATCAGGAGCTCCTCGATTGTTTTCGGGTCAACCGGTCAGACGGATGACCTGCGCAAACGAACAGCACCCCGAGGACGAGCCAGGGGGGACGACAACGACGGGCCTGAGAGAAATTGAAGACGTGACGGGGCCCGGCGTTTATCACCCGCTTTTTGCGGTTGAGTTCGGAGGGATCGCGTTGATACGCGGCCCCTGTTGCGCAAGCGATCCGCCTGCCCCGTTCACTGCATTTCGTCCGGAAAGGTGGTCCGGACTCAATCAGCGACCGGCGGATCCTATCAATAAAATCTCCCACTCGCAACCAAGGGTTTTTTCCGATATCTCCTGATGTATTGATCGCCGCCAATTGAGGAAAATCCGGTGAAAGAGCTTGAAAACATTTGGAAAATCGCAGGGCGCCAAGGACGGAAGCGAGACCTTCCGGCTAGAACGACCGACTGGCAAGCCTTGGGGGAAATCGATTTCCGATCCGAAATAAATGACGCTGCTTTTTCCAATCGGAAAATCGTCGGGAAACCTGATCGACTATTTTTATCTGGCTGCGATACCGAATATCGAGGATGGGAAACTTTTCAAAAATTGGCCGCTGCACGCATAGTAAAAACCCTAAATGCAAATCGCGCCAAGTGTTTGATTTTCATGAACAAATTACACTTTACTTTCATTCGGGAAAGCCTCATGCGGCTCTACGCAGCCGATAATCGCCACGCACTCACCGAACACATTATTTCCGGTCGGAATCCGGGAAAACTTTCGACGCCCTGCTGAGTTTCCTGGAAAGCCGGATCGACTATTTTTCGACGGCCGATGACATGCCGTCGCATCCTCGCCGCACTGTCCCGGTGCGCGTTCCGGATCCGTAAAACTCGGTGGTATGCTCGCTGCCTCGCCGCCGGTCTTATGCACCATTGCGGCGCACGGTGTAAGGGGCACGCAAGGTCATGACGTGCGCGCCGTGCGCAATGCCGGGTGCAACGTTCGGCGGCGCTGCCGCGCAAGCGCACCACACCCGTCCAGAACCGAACATTCGGGGGAGATCAAACAGAATGAAGACCTTCAAGCTCGCCGCCACGGCCGCCACCCTTACCCTGATCGCCAGCGCCGCCGCGCTCACGCTCGCATCCGGCGCAGCGAACGCCGCCGAAACCGCCACCGTCGAAGTGCTCTCCATCGTCGAACACCCCGCCCTCGACGCGATCCGCGACGGCGTGCGCGACGAGCTGAAGGCCGCCGGCTACGACGCCGGCAAGAACCTCAAGTGGGAATACCAGAGCGCCCAGGGCAACACCGGCACCGCCGCGCAGATCGCGCGCAAGTTCGTCGGCGACAATCCGAGCGCCATCGTCGCGATCGCGACGCCGTCGGCGCAGGCCGTGGTGGCCGCAACGAAGTCCGTGCCCGTCGTGTACTCGGGCGTCACCGATCCGGTCGCCGCGCAGCTCGTGAAGACGTGGACGCCCAGCGGCACCAACGTCACGGGCGTGTCGGACAAGCTGCCGCTCGACAAGCAGGTCGCGCTCATCAAGCGCGTGGTGCCGAATGCGAAGACCGTCGGCATGGTCTACAACCCCGGCGAAGCAAATTCGGTCGTGGTCGTGAAGGCGCTCAAGGAACTGCTCGCGCAACAGGGCATGACGCTCAAGGAAGCCGCAGCGCCGCGCACGGTGGACATCGGTTCGGCGGCAAAGAGCCTGATCGGCAAGGTCGATGTGATCTACACCAACACGGACAACAACGTCGTTTCGGCCTACGAAGCGCTCGTGAAGGTGGCCGACGATGCGAAGATTCCGCTCGTCGCGTCGGACACGGACAGCGTGAAGCGCGGCGCGATTGCGGCGCTCGGCATCGATTACAGCGACCTGGGCCATCAGACGGGCAAGGTCGTCGTGCGCATCCTCAAGGGCGAAAAGCCCGGCGCGATCGCATCGGAAACCAGCAGCAAGCTGCAACTGTTCGTGAATCCGGCTGCCGCGCAGAAGCAAGGCGTGACGCTTTCCGCCGATCTGCTCAAGGACGCCACCACGGTCGTCAAGTAAGGCTTCACACGCCCGCACGCGTGACCGCATAGCAAAGCACCGGCCTTCACCGGGCCTCGCGCACGCGCGCGCCACGCCGCCTCATCCGGGCGGCGCGGCGCGCGCGGCGACCCATCCGGCTGCGTCACCGCAATCCGCCCGCCGGAAACCGCAACAGGATTTCCCATGTCCCTCTACTCGCTACTGGGCGCGCTTGAGATCGGCCTGATCTTCAGCCTCGTCGCCCTTGGGGTGCTGATCTCGTTTCGCATCCTCAACTTCCCCGACCTGACCGTCGACGGCAGCTTTCCGCTCGGCGGCGCCGTCGCGGCCACGCTGATCGCGCACGGCCAGGATCCGTTTCTCGCCACGCTTTGCGCGATGATCGCAGGCGCGGCGGCCGGCTTTGTCACGGGCTGGCTCAATGTGCGCCTGAAAATCATGGATCTGCTCGCCAGTATCCTCATGATGATCGCGCTCTACTCGATCAACCTGCGTGTGATGGGTGCGCCTAACGTGCCCCTCATCACCGAGTCCACCGTGTTCACGATGATCCAGCCTGCGTGGCTGCCCGACTACATGCTGCGCCCGCTCGCGCTGCTCGTGGTCGTGCTCGCGGCGAAGTTCGGCGTGGACTGGTTCTTCTCGTCGCAATACGGTCTCGCGCTGCGTGCGACCGGCGCGAATCCGCGCATGGCGCGCGCCCAGGGCATCGCCACGGGCCGCGCGACACTGGCAGGCATGGCGCTGTCCAATGCGCTGGTGGCGCTCGCCGGTTCGCTGTTCGCGCAGACCCAAGGCGGCTCCGATATTTCGATGGGCATTGGCACCATCGTGATCGGTCTCGCGGCGGTCATCATCGGCGAAAGCATCCTGCCCGCGCGCCGCCTCATGCTCACGACGCTCGCCGCCGTGCTGGGCGCAATTCTCTATCGCTTCTTCATCGCGCTCGCGCTCAATAGCGATTTCATCGGCCTCAAGGCGCAAGACCTGAACCTCGTGACGGCCGTGCTCGTGACTGTTGCGCTCGTGCTGCCCGCGACACGCAAGAAGCTGTTTGGCCGCAAGAACGGGAGGGCTTAAATCATGCTCAGCGCACAAGACCTCAGACTCACCTTCAACCCCGGCACGCCGATCGAAACGCGCGCGCTGCGTGGCCTCACGCTGGAAATCCCGACCGGCCAGTTCGTCGCCGTGATCGGCTCGAACGGCGCAGGCAAGTCCACGTTTCTCAATGCCATCAGCGGCGACCAGATGGTGGACGACGGCAGGATCACGATTGACGGCAACGACGTCACGAAGAAGCAGGCGTGGGATCGCGCGCATCTGGTCGCGCGCGTATTCCAGGATCCGATGGCGGGCACCTGCGAAGCGCTGACGATCGAAGAAAACATGGCGCTGGCGATGGCGCGCGGCAAGCGGCGCGGCTTCGGCCCGGCGCTGAAAAAGCAGGATCGCGAACTGTTTCGCGCCAAGCTGCGGCTGCTGAACCTGGGCCTGGAAAACCGTTTGACGGATCGCATCGGCCTGCTGTCGGGCGGGCAGCGCCAGGCGGTGAGCCTGTTGATGGCGTCGCTGCAACCGTCGCGCATCCTGCTGCTCGACGAACATACGGCGGCGCTCGATCCCAAGACGGCGGCGTTCGTGCTCGAACTCACGGCGCGCATCGTCGAGGAGGCGAAGCTCACGACCATGATGGTCACGCACAGCATGCGCCAGGCGCTCGATTACGGCCAGCGCACGGTCATGCTGCATCAGGGACAGGTGGTGCTGGACGTGTCCGGCGACGAGCGTCGTGGACTGGATGTGCCCGACCTGCTGCGCATGTTCGAGCAGACGCGCCACGAACAGCTCGACGACGACGCGTTGTTGCTCGGCTGAAAGCTCTAGCGCAGTCAGCGTGAAGATCGGGAAAGCCCGCCAGCCTCACGGCTCGCGGGCTTCTTTATTAGCCGTGATTCGATACGGATTCCAAATGATTCTAAGCCGTGCGTGAATATTTAAACGTGCCCTGAGCGCTGGCGATCAACAGCCGATCGTCGACCCATGCTTCAGCGCGCGAGAAGAAAATCGAGCGGCCACCTCGCTCCAGAAAACCCTTCGCGCGAACAAAGTCGCCCAGCCCCTTGTCGAGATAGTTGGTTGTCAGCGAAAGCGTGAAGCCGTGGCGCTTGGGCGCATCGGGCTCGGCGTAGAGACCGGCATAGCCCGCGGCCGCGTCGAGCAGCGTGGCGATCGCGCCGCCTTGCAGCACGCCCTGGCGATTGAGCTTCGATGCGTCGATCGGCATGAGAAGCTCGACGTAGCCGTCTTGCCACTGCGCGATGCTTACGCCAAGCGTTTCGAGAAACGGGTTGTCGACGGCGAATTGCGACATACGGCAGTCCCCTTGATAATCTGGTGCGAAGAACCGGAGATTATAGGTCGGGCCGCGCAGGTCGGGCCGCGCAGGTCGGGCCGCGTAGGCCTCGCAGCGAAGCCCGGCCACTGTTCAGAGGAAATGCGCCCAACTGTATATGGCTTTATGGGCCGCGCCGGAGAACACTTTGCTTTTCCCCTGCCGCCAGCGTGCGTGCATATTTCACTCGCAGCCTTTTGCTGCACCGTTAAGGAACTCATCATGACCGACAACACGCGCCCCACCGACACCCTGATCCCGCAACGGGCAGCGGCGGCGGCCGCCGCCGCGTTGCCGGTCGCCTGCCCGAGCGTCGATCCGCTCACCGAGATCCTGCCCGACGAGCCGCTGCTCATGATGGGCGCAGGCCCCGTGCCGATCCCGGATGCCGTCGCCAAGGCCAATTCGGTCGTCATCAACCACCTCGGCGACACCATGGCGCGCGTCATCGACCAGGTGAAGACCATGGCGCGCTATGTGTTCCAGACGCGTTCGAACTGGGTGCTCGGCGTGGCCGGCCCGGGTTCGGCGGCGATGGAAATGGCAATCTCGAACCTCGCATGGCCCGGCACGCGCGTGCTCTCGATCGTCAATGGCTTCTTCAGTGGCCGGATGGCGGAAATGGCGCGCCGCATTGGCGCCGATGTTTCGACGCTCGATGTCAGCGACCGCGAGGTTGCCTCGCTCGACGCCGTTGCACACGCCATCGAGCGCACGCGCCCCGCCATCGTCACGATCGTGCACGGCGAAACCTCGAACACGGTCTGGAACCGCCAATTGAAGGACATCGTGCGCATCGCGAAAGCGGCGGGCGCGCTGGTCGTCGTCGATGCGGTCTGCACGCTGAGCACCATGCCGCTGGAAATGGACGCGTGGGGAATCGATACCGTCATCACCGGCGGCCAGAAAGGGCTGTCGTCGATTCCGGGCGTGTCGCTGATCGCGTTCTCGGACGCCGCCTGGCGGCGCGTGCGTGAACGCACCGCACCGAATACGCACTGGTGTCTCGACGCCACGCTCGCCGAGAACTTCTGGCACAAGGCCGGTTATCACTACACCGCGCCGGTGTCGGGCGTGCTCGCGCTGCATGAAGCGCTGCGGCTCGTCTGCACGGAGACGCTCGAAAAGCGCTTCGCGCGCCATCAGCGCTGCTCGCTGGCGCTGCAAAGCGGCGTTGCCGCGCTGGGCCTCGAACTCTATACGCCTGAAGACTGTCGCCTGAATTCGGTAGTCGGCATCGGGCTGCCCGAGGGACTCACGCCGCGCGACGTGTGCAACCATATCTCGCAGCAATACCAGGTGGAGATCGCCGGATCGTTCGGACTGCCGATCGTGCGTATCGGCCAAATGGGCGAACAGTGTCGCGAGCACCATCTGTTCCGCACCGTCCACGCGCTGGGCCGCACCATGCGCGACCTCGGCGCGGACGTCGACCTGCCCGCGGGCGTGGCCGCGCTTGAAGAGTCGCTGTCGGCAGCGGCGCGGCGTTAAGCCCGGTTAGACCCGGCGCGCCCGGATGCAGAGGAATGCGGGCGCGAGCGCAAGCTCGGTGTAAAGCGCCGGAGCCACGGCCTTCATTTCCGCCGCCGGCTTCGGCTCCAGCATGCCGTCGATCTGCCAGCCGGTTTCGAGCAGCGCGTTGACGATATCGGCGAGCGGGCGGCGATACGCCTCCACATAAGGCTTCGGCTCGCCGAAACCGCCCCAGTGCAGGCCAAAGCGCGTGGTCTCGAAGTACGGGCGGTTGCCGCGCGTGCGCGTGTCGATCCAGTCGCGCATCGGATGCGCCATCGAAAACACCAGCAATGCGCCGGGCCGCGCGACGCGATGGAACTCGGCGAAGGTGGGCGCGAGGCGCTCCACATAATCGAGCGCGAGCGAGCAGACGATGCGGTCGAACTGGGCGTCGCCGAGCCACGCAAGCGGCTGGCCGAGATCGCCTTGCGCGATGTCCACGTTCAGGTCAGCGCAACGGGCGCGCGCGAGTTCGACCATCGCGGGCGTGACGTCGAAGGCCTTCACGGCGGCGCCCGCATGCGCCATTTCGGCGCTGACGATGCCGGGGCCACAGCCCGCATCGAGCACGCTCAGGCCCGCCACGTTGCCGAGCAGCGCGGAGGTCGCCGGGCGTTCGTAAAGCGCGTTATGCGGTTTTTCCGGGGCCATCTGCGCGTAACGGTCGGCGAACTGCGTGTAAGCGGCGCGGCCCGGCAGTTCAGGCGTGGAGGGCTGGTCGGTGTGGGTATCGGTCGGCATCGTGAAGCGGGAATCTGGGCGAAACGCGTATTGTGCCAGCCGTGGGGCAACCGTACGCCACTAGCGCAAGCGCCTCCACCATCGGACATAGCCCGCGATCGCGAGTGCGACCGACATGTCGAGCAGGCTCAGAACAGGGATTGGATTGCTCCATTTATCCATGTTCGTCGTGCGCGAGTAATACGGCGGGCCATTGCCGTAAGCCTCATTCAAATTGAACACGTTGAACGCGACCAGTGCGACGACAATCGCGCTCAAGGCCACGCCAACCAGTTTGAATGCCGTGTTTCTGGCCATGTCAGTACCGAACGGTCAGCGGGATATAGCAGTCTGGTGAGGATGCGACGGCTTCTGCCAATGCACGCACAAAAGCCTCCATCGCGAAATGCAGATTTATGCAGCCAGCGCTTCCGGCGTGCGTCCCGCCGTGGATAAAGAATCCGCCGCGATCATACGTCTGGGTGCCGGGAAACACGTGAATTGTAATCCGATGGTTCCCCCAGGCCGCCCGAGGAGCGAGGCTATACCATCTGTTCGTCCACATTTGTGATGGCTGGATCCAGTAACGCCCCGGCGGTATCGGCCCCACACGGCCTTCCCGGTGACGAGCGGCCGAATAGTCGAAGTGCCCCAGATCATCCGGCTGTCCTGACACGGCGGGATAGACCCGAAAAATCGGCCCGGACAAAATGAGGCGCTGCCCGTCAAAGGTAAGCGAAGCTTGAGACTGAGAGCAAAGCGGAATACGAGGCGTACTGCGCTCCGATTGATAGTGGTCAACCAACTTGCCTCCTGTGAGCCTATAGATGTCGTTGACGCGCCGCGATGCAGCCGACCAGCCACTATCCACAGACTCAAAGGTGCGCAGAATTGGAAAACTCCGAAAGTCGCTAAGCGTCCCCTGCGCCCCACCACCACCCCGCACCCCCATCCCGGTTATCATCGCCGCTCGGCTTACAAACCTTCCACCCGATCTTCCACCTGACGATGTCCGCGCTTCCCGCCACTTCCGCACTTCCCGCCCTGCCTTTCGATGCCGTGCTTTTCGACTGTGACGGCGTACTGGTCGATTCAGAGCGCATTACCCATATCGTGCTGGTGCAGATGCTCGGCGAACTCGGCTGGACGCTCTCCGTCGATGAAGCGATGGGGATTTTCGTCGGCAAGATGGTCAAGGACGAGGCGGCGCGCATCGAGGCGCATACCGGTTTTCGCCTGACCGAAAGCTGGCTCGAAGGCTTCCGCGCACGCCGCAACGAAGCACTGGCGCGCGACCTGATCGAGATTCCGGGCGCGAGCGCCGCAGTACGCGCCGTCCACGGAGCCTACGCCGGCCGCATCGCCGTCGCCTCGGGCGCGGATCGCCGCAAGGTCGAACTGCAATTGCGCAAAGTCGGCCTGCTCGACTGCTTCGGCGGCCAAATTTATAGCGGCCACGAAACGCCGCGCAGCAAGCCGCATCCCGATGTCTACCTGGCCGCCGCCGCGGGGCTAGGCGTCGACCCGCGCCGTTGCGCCGTGGTCGAGGACACCGTGACGGGCGCGCGCGCCGGTCTCGCAGCGGGCGCGACTGTGTTCGGCTACTGCCCGGCCGCACCGGGCCACAGCAGCGCCGAAGCGCTCAAGGCCGAAGGCGTCGCGCACGTCTTCACCGACATGGCGCAGTTGCCTGCCCTGCTCACGACCCGGAACGCATCGTAAAAGCGGCCGCACGCAAAATTTTCCGATCGGAAACCCGCGCCTCCTGCCAGCCACGACGTTAAGCGCCTATGACACAGGCGCGAGCCGCGTGGCGCGAGCGTCACACCTGGCGCGGGAAAGCAGCAAACAGCGCGCACGCGGGCCAAGGCTCCATTACTATCCGAAAATAGCTGCACGCCGGAAAAGATAGTTTGCTACCGAATCGCTTTACGCTATCATCCCGCCGATGTCGAATCTTCACACCTTACGTCTGGCCGTCAGCAGCACGCTCGTGACGGCCGCCCGCAAGTGGCGGCGCACGAGCCACGGCGCGCTCACGTCCTATAACGTCTCCGAAGCCTGCGCCACGCCGCTGCTCACCGCAGGGCGTCTGGGCGAGGCGGTGCGCCAGGTGACGCTCGCCGAGCACGTCGGCATCGAAGGCCCGTCGCTCGTGCGTCTGCTCGACCAGCTCTGTGCCGCCGGTCTCGTGCGCCGCGACGAGGATCCCGACGACCGCCGCGCCAAGACCATCTCGCTGACCGAGGATGGCCGCGCGGTCACCGCCAAAATGGAAGAAGACCTGCGCGAGTTGCGCGCGCGCGTCCTCAAGGGCGTGAGCCGCGCCGACCTGGAAGCCACGCTGCGCGTGCTCAATGCCTTCAATGCGCCGGATCCAGCCGACGGCGCCCCTCATGACTGACAGCTGAAAGCGGCCTCATGACCTACCCTTCAATCCGCGACTGGCTCTTCTCGGTCAAGACCTTCGCAGCGTCGATGCTGGCGCTCTATATCGGGCTCGCGTTCCAGTTGCCGCGCCCCTATTGGGCCATGGCGAGCGTGTATATCGTCTCGAATCCGTTCGTCGGCGCGACCCGTTCCAAGGCGCTGTATCGCGTGCTCGGCACCGCGCTCGGCGCTGCGGCCGCCATCGCGCTCGTGCCGCCGTTCGTCGAAACGCCGCTGCTTTTCAGCGTGATCGTGGCGCTCTGGACGGGCACGCTGCTTTACCTCGCGATCATGGATCGCACCGCGCGCAGCTACGTGTTCATGCTCGCGGGCTACACCATGCCGCTCGTCGCCTTCCCCACGGTGACCGATCCCAGCACGGTGTTCGACGTGGCAATCGCGCGAACCGAGGAAATCACGGTCGGCATCATCTGCGCCAGCGTGATCGGCAGCAACATCCTGCCGAGCCGTCTCGCGCCCACGCTCATCGAGCGCGCCGACGCCTGGTTCCGCGACGCCGCGTTCTACGGCCGCGAAACGCTCTCGGGCAATATCGTCGGCAAGGCAATTTCGGCCTGTCGCCAGCGCCTCGCCACGACGGTCAACCAGCTCGAATTCCTGCTGAGCCAGTTGGGCTACGACCACACGCATCCGGAGATCCTCGCGCGCGCCCAGGACCTGCGCGGCCGCATGCAGCTATTTCTGCCGATGATTTCGGCGCTCGCCGATCCGCTCATCGCCTTGCGGCGCGATCTGCACGTCTGGCCCGAAGGGCTCGATGCACTGCTTGCCGACGCGGCCAAATGGTTCGACGCGCCGCTGCCGACGCGTGCCGCCGACATCCACGACGACGCAGGCGACAGCATCGCCGATAGCCTGCGCGCGCGCGTCGCCGCGCTGCAACCGGCGCACGACCAGCTCACGAGCTGGGAAGGCGCGCTGCTGTCGAATGCGCTCTGGCGCCTGGGTCAGGTCATCGACGTCTGGCAGGACTGCCGCACGCTGCGCGCGCTGATTGCGCACGAGCAAGGCACCTGGCGACCGCGCTACCGGCACTGGCGGCTGGGCGGCACCGAGCGCTTCTACGACCGCGGCCTGATGCTGATTTCCTGTGCCGTGCCGGTGAGCGCGATTCTCGTCGCGTGCTGGCTCTGGGTCAGCTCGGGCTGGCACGACGGCGCGGGTGCCGTGACGCTCGCCGCCGTGGCCTGCTGCTTCTTCGCCGCGCTCGACGAGCCCGCGCCGATGGTGTTCCGCTTCTTTGCCGCGACCGCCGCGAGCGTGGTGTTCGCGGGCCTCTATCTGTTCGTCGTGCTGCCCAAGGTGCACGACTTCCCGATGCTCGTGCTGATGTTCGCCGGGCCGTTCATTCTGATCGGCACGCTGATTCCGCGCCCCGCTTTCAATATGGTGACGATGCTCACGGCCGTGAACACGGCGACGTTCATCAGCATCCAGAGCGCCTACGACACTGATTTCCTCGTGTTCCTCAACAGCAATATCGCGGGTGTCGCGGGCCTGCTGTTCGCTTATGTATGGACGCGCGCGACGCGCCCGTTCGGCGCCGAATATGCAGCAAAACGGCTGCTGCGTTCGAGCTGGACGGACGTGGCGCTGTCGGCGTCCACTGCGCCGCTCACTGACCAGCGCAACCTGACGTCGCGCATGGTCGACCGCCTGATGCAGCTGCTGCCGCGCCTGGGCGCTTCGGACGAACATCGGCATCCGTCGATCGAGAGCTTCCGCGACCTGCGCATCGCGCTCAATGCGCTCGATCTGCGCCGCTCGCGCCGCAAGCTCGACGGCGACGTGCCCGCCGCCATCGACCGCGTGCTTGCTGGCGTGAGCGACCATTACACGCGCTGCGCCGACGCGCGCTCGCGCCAGAACGCCCCGCCCGCGCTGCTCGCGACCATCGACGACGCGATGCATCGCGTCGCCACGCGCGGCCTCGCGCAGGAAGCGGCCAGCGCCGCCGATGCAACCGCAGGTGGCACGCCGCGCGCGCGCCTTTCGCAGCGCTGGCTGCGCGATACGCTGCATGCGCTGGTGGGCGTGCGCCTGTCGCTCTATCCCGCCCAGGCAGGCCAACGCCCGCATGGCGGCACAACGGAGGCCGGCGCATGAGCGCTCGTCCTGTTCAACCTCATCCGAAATCCGCACCATGATCGGCGAAATCGATATCTTTGGCGTCTTCGTGCCCGCCGTCCTCGTGCTCATGCTGATCGCGTACCTCATCAACGTCGTGATCGGCAAGGTGCTGACGCGAGTCGGTTTTTACCGGCTCGTCTGGCATCGCTCTATTTTCGATCTCGGCATTTATGTATTCGTACTCGCCGCCGTCATCATCGTGTCGCATCGCTTCGTGAACTAACGTCAACGTGAAAAAAACCTGGTTCTCCGCAGGACAGATCCTGCTGACGCTCATCGTCGTCGTGGTCGCCGCCCTCGTGCTGTGGCGCATCGTCAATTACTACATGTTCTCGCCGTGGACGCGGGACGGCCACGTGCGCGCCGACGTGATCCAGGTCGCGCCCGACGTGGGCGGCCTCATCACGCGTGTCGACGTGGTGGACAACCAGCCGGTCAAGCAAGGCCAGGTGCTGTTCGTGATCGATCAGGCGCGCTACGAACTGTCGCTGCGCCTCGCGCAAGCCGCGCTCGAACAGCGCAAGGCGACGCTCGCGCAGGCCAAACGCGAGTACGCGCGCAACCTCGCGCTCGGCAATCTCGTGGCCAGCGAAACGATGGAAGAAAGCCGCACGCGCGTCGAACAGGGCGAAGCGTCCGTGGCCGACAGCCAGGTGCAGGTGGACACCGCGAAGCTCAACCTGCAACGCACGACCATCGTGAGTCCAGTCGACGGTTACCTGAACGACCGCGCGCCGCGTGTTGGCGAATACGTGTCGGCGGGCCGTGCGGTGCTGTCGGTGGTCGATCTGCATTCGTTCCGCGTGGACGGCTACTTCGAGGAAACGCGTCTGCACGGCATCCATATCGGCCAGCCGGTGGAGATCATCGTGATGGGCGAAGACCGGCCGCTGCGCGGGCATGTGCAGAGCATCGTCGCCGCGATTGAAGACCGCGACCGCCAGGCCAGCCCGAACCTGCTGCCGAACGTGAACCCGGCGTTTAGCTGGGTGCGTCTTGCGCAGCGTATTCCGGTGCGCGTCGCGCTCGACGAGGTGCCTGACGATTTCCGCATGATCGCCGGCCGCACCGCCACGGTTGCCGTGCGCGATGACGCGGCGGACAAGCAAGACAAGCGCAACGCTGCTACGAGCGCCAGCGGTGCCGCTGCTGCTAGTGGCGCGAGCGGTGCAAGCGCCGCCGTCGCGCCGGTCATGGCGAGCGGAGCGTCGCAATGACCCGTCGCAGTCTCTGGCGCGGCCTCGCCCTCACACCGCTCGCCCTGGCGCTGGGCGCGTGCATCACGCTCGGGCCGAACTACCAGTTGCCGAAGGAAGCCGCGGTGAACGCGCCGCTCGCGCAAGGGCCGATCGACGGCGCAGACCATGCGCCCGTCTCGCAGCAAAACGTGCCCGCCAACTGGTGGCAGCTTTACGACGACCCCACGCTCAATGAACTCGTGCAGGACGCACTGGCGTCGAACACGAACCTGCGTGTGGCCGCCGCGAATCTCGAACGCTCGCGCGCCGTCGTCGCCGTCGCCAACGCGCAGGGCGGCTTCTCGGGCAGCGCGACCGCCGGCGCCCAGCGCGCCCAGGTCTCCGGCGAGCAGTATCTGCTGTTCGAAAAAGTGCCCGTGGCGAACCTGGGCGACCTCGGTGTCAATGTGTCGTACGAGTTCGATCTGTTCGGCAAGCTCAAGCGCGGCGTGGAAGCCGCGCGCGCCGACGACGAGGCCGTCGAAGCCGCTGCCGACCTCGCACGCATCACCGTGGTCGCGGACGTGGTGCAGGCCTATGTCGAGTCGTGCTCGGCAGCGGAAGAACTCGCCATCGCCCAGGAATCGCTGAAGCTGCAACAGCAGCGCGTAGCCCTCACGAAGCGCCTGCGCGACGCGGGCCGGGGCAACCAGCCCGACGTGACGCGCGGACAGACCCAGGTGCAGACGCTCGCCGCGGATATCCCGCGTTTCGAGGGCCGCCGCCGCATCGCGCAATATCAGCTGGCCATGCTGCTGGCACGCGCGCCCAAGGACTTGCCGCCCGCTGCGCTCGCCTGCAATCGCCTGCCCAAACTCACGCAGCCGATTCCCGTCGGCGACGGCGCCGGGCTGCTCAGGCGCCGTCCCGATGTGCGCGAGGCCGAGCGCCAGCTTGCTGCGTCGACGGCACGCATCGGCGTGGCAATCGCCGAGATGTACCCGGACGTCAGCTTCGGCGCGGGCGTGGGCACGGTCGGCCTGACCGGCGACCTGTTCTCGGCCAAGACCAACGCATGGTCGTTCGGCCCCCTGATTAGCTGGACGTTCCCGGCCAACGGCCAGCGCGCCCGCGTACGCGGCGCCGAAGCGGCGACGAGCGGCGCGCTCGCGCATTTCGACGGCGTGGTTCTGAATGCGCTGCGCGAGACGCAGTCGAGCCTCGCGACCTATGCCGCCGACGATCAGCGCGCGGACGCGCTGCGCACTGCTTATGCATCGGCCAAGCAGTCGGCTGACGAAACGCATCGGCTTTATTCGGCAGGACGTGAATCGTTTATCTCCGATCTCGACGCGACGCGCACGCTCACGAGCGCGCATTCGCAGGTCGCGGCGGCAGAGGGCCAGGTCGCGCTCGATCAGGTGAAGCTGTTCCTCGCGCTAGGCGGAGGGTGGGAGCCGGAGCCGGCGAAGCCTGCCGGGGGGAATGGGGTGGAGCCGGTGGGACAGTAAGGATGAACGTGGGATGGGCGAGCCGAGGATCGGCCCGTCTCACGCTTCATTCGATGATCGTCTGAAGGCGCGCCAACGCATCTTCAACCACCTCTACGGGGGCGCGTTCAACTTTACGAGCACCACGCGCATCGAGATCTAGCGTCCGGATCATATTCACAAGGGCGACGCCTTGCGTTTCGGTTCCCGAACCGGTCAACGGCACGGCGAACCCCGCAAACCGCGCGAAGTCGCCTCCTTGTGTAATCGGCGCCACCAGCGCTACACCGAGCGCGTTGAAGGCCGCGGGCGACAACACCAGTGCTGGCCGAAAATCCCCCTGCTGCTCGCGCCCGGATGTCGGGTTGAGACACACTCGCACGATGTCGCCACGCTCAAACCGCGTGCGCCTCACCATGCCTCACGTCCCACAGGTTTCGACTGCCCCCACGCGGCAAGATCCTCCGGCAGCGCTGCCTTCGTATCGCACTGCGCGACCAGGTCGTCCAGCGAATATTTCGGCCTTGCAGGCGTCAGCATGACGCCATCCGGCCGCACATCGACTGAGAGCGACGTCCCAATCGACACGTTGATCTGCTCCAGCAGCAATGCGGGCAAGCGGATCGCAGCGCTATTGCCCCATTTTTGAATCTTGAGTTCCACGAATTGGCCTCCGGGATGTAGATTCATTGTAGATACACGCTCCTTTGAACGTCAAGTTAGCGCGTATCCACAACGTCACATCATCACCGTCCGCGCACCGGATCGCTGAGGTTACGACAACGCCCATCCGGCAGCCTTGTCGCCAATCAGCGTCTGCAGAAGTACTGGACTTCAAGCAGCGGGCCGACCCGCCATGCACCACTGCCCTGCCAGGCCCAGCTTACGTCGCGTCGTGCGCTGCTTCGCGATAGCGCGCCGCCGGTTGCGATTGCGCGAAGTTCGGCATCATCGCCTGACGCGCCTGATCGAAGGCATTCCACTGCTGCGCATCGGGCAGCGGCGGAATCGTCACCGTTTCGCGGCGATCGAAACCCACCAGCGCTGCGTCTACCAGATCGTCCACTTCCATCACGCCTTCGATCGTGTTGACGTCCTTGCCGACGCTCGACCAGATTTCCGTGCGCGTCGCCGCGGGCAGCACGGCCTGCACGTACACGCCCTTCGGGCCCAGTTCCAGATGCAACCCTTGCGACAGGAAGAGCGCAAACGCCTTCGTCGCGCCATACACGCTCATGCCGAACTCCGGCGCGAGCCCCACCACCGAAGCGATATTCACGATCGCGCCCTTCCCTTCACGCACGAAACGCGGCGCGATCGCTGATGCGAGGCGCGCAAGCGCCGTGGTGTTCAGGTCGATCACGCGGGTCACTTCGTCCACGTCCTGGTCGAGAAAACCGCCCGCCGACGCAACACCGGCATTGTTCACGAGCACGCCAATACGCGTATCTTCGGCAACGCGTTTTTCCACTTGCAGCAGGTCGGCGCGCTGCGTGAGATCCGCTCGCAGAATTTCGACGTTGACGCCGTCGCGCTCACGCAGACGCGCCGCGAGCGTTTCCATGCGCGCACGATCGCGCGCCACCAGCACGAGGTCGTGGCCACGCTTCGCGAATCGATCGGCATAGACCGCGCCAATGCCAGACGACGCGCCCGTAATGAGAACCGCAGGTTTTTGAGCAGACATGGTGAAGCTCCTTCGAGTGTCGGGTTTTTACATGACGATCATCATGTATTTGATCGAATGATGATGGCCGTCATGTATAATGTCAAGCAGCAAAATGAGGTCGGGAGGACGCAATGCGAGTCAGTCGGGAACAGGTGGCGATCAATCGCCAGAAGATTCTGGAGGCCGCAAGCCGGCTCTTTCGTGAACGCGGTTATGACGCGGTGACGGTCGCGGACGTGATGAGCGCCGCCGGCCTGACGCACGGCGGCTTCTATGGCTATTTCAAGTCGAAGGACGAACTGATCGCGCAGACGCTCGAACATGTCTTCGGGCAAGGCGATACCGGTGAGACCAACCTGGCGCGTTACGCGGCACGTTATCTATCGAGCGAACATCGGGACAATCTCGCCAACGGCTGCCCTACCGCCGCGCTTGGCGCAGAAACGGTCAGGCAAACGCCCGAGGCCCGCGCCGCGATGGCGGCGGGACTGAAAAAACAGATCGAACGGTTGAGTGCGCGAGGGTCGGGCGACGAGCCTTTCGACGCAGCGCAGGCGCGGCGCGCGGCCATTGGCGGCTGGTCGGCGATGGTCGGCGCGGTGATACTCGCGCGCCTGGTCGACGATCCCGTGTTGTCCAATGAGGTGTTGAGCGAAACGCTCGCCTGGATCGAACATCAGGATGCCGATACATCGGCAGCAAAGTGAAGCCTTTTAGATAATGAAACGCCGTCCGGACTTCTCGATCCGGACGGCGTTTCATTTTCAACAGTTAGGGCAACGAATCCTTATCGATTCATGTATACAGGCGGCGAGTAGCTGCTCGCGGCGCCGCTTTGCGAAGTGCCGTCCATTGCGGGGCCATAACCTCCGGCGTTACGCGCGTCGAGGCGTGCCTTGGCAGCACGATAATCCTCGGGATAATACGGCGACGCAACATTCGGGCGCCAGCCCACCGACTCCAGCGCCTTGAGTTCGTTACGCACCTGTTCGCGCGTGACGGGGCCGTTATCAGCCGATTGAGCGAAAGAAACGGCCGGTGCTACGAGTACCGCGGCCAGCGCAACTGCCTTGATCAGCGACTTCATGACTACACCTCCGATAACTTGACTTGTTCGGTGCAGCGCAAGGCTGCGACCGGCGTGTTAAGTCTAGAAAGAGCGGAGCGCAAGATAAATGTCAGCCCGGCGAATTCACTGTTTTCGCCGAACGCACAATCGCCTCACAATCAAGCCACGAGCAACGCACGAACGCGGTTTATCACCGCTGCATATAAGCTTGAAACTGCGAGGAATAAGCGTTTAAAGAAGCCGCGCAACCGCGATACGCACGCGCGCTAAATGGGTCATGATAGGCGCCTCGACGACATCGAAGTGAGGCTACGATGGCAACATGGAAGCCGGATCCCAGCTTTTATCCCTCTGCGCGACTGGCGGCCGGAGCGAAGGCCGAAACGCTAGCGTGGGTCGCGAGTTTTGACCCTACTGGCGGCGTTCCCGATTCACTCGACGTGGTCGATCTCGACCCGGCCTCGCCCGAATATGGGCGCATCGTTCATCGGCTCGCCATGCCGAATACCGGCGACGAACTGCATCATTTCGGCTGGAATGCGTGCAGTTCGTGCCTGTGCCCGAATGCGCCGCACGCGCACACGGAACGCCGCTATCTGATCGTGCCGGGTTTGCGCTCCTCGCGTATTCATATCATCGATACGAAACCCGATCCACGCCGCCCTTCCATCTTGCGCGTACATGAGCCCGAGGACGTCGCTAGACGCGCGGGCTACTCGCGCCCTCATACCGTGCATTGCGGCCCCGATGGCATCTATGTGACCGCGCTTGCCAATGGCGAAGGCGAAGCGCCCGGCGGCATATTCTTGATGGATCACGAGAGCTTCGACATTCTCGGCCAATGGGAAATCGAACGGGGCCCTCAACAACTGGCCTACGACGGCTGGTGGCATCTGGGCTATGACACGCTCGTGACGAGCGAATGGGGCCTGCCAGCAGCATTCGAAAACGGACTCGTGCCGGAAGTGCTGCTCGGCGGACAGTATGGGCATCGGCTGCACTTCTGGGACCTGCATACGCGCAAGCACAAACAGGTGCTCGATTTTGGCGCGGAAAACCAGCTCGTGTTTGAATTGCGGCCCGCGCACGATCCCACCAAACCATATGGCTTTGTGAATTCCGTGATCAGCCTGAAGGATCTTTCGGCGTCGATCTGGCAGTGGTATCTCGACGGCGACCAGTGGGCTGCGCGCAAGATCATCGAAATTCCCGCCGAGCCCGCCGATCCGGAAACGCTGCCGCCCATGCTCAAGGGTTTTTCAGCCGTTCCGCCGCTCGTGACCGATATTGCGCTCTCGCTCGATGACCGTTTTCTGTATGTGGCGTGCTGGGGAAGCGGCGACCTCCGGCAATATGATGTTTCGGATCCCGAACATCCTAAGCTCACAGGCAAGGTGCGCGTGGGCGGCATTGTGTCGAAGGCCACGCATCCGGGTGCACAAGGCCGCGCGCTCAACGGCGGGCCGCAGATGGTGGAAGTGAGCCGCGACGGCCGCCGCGTCTATTTTACGAACTCACTATACGGCGCAATCGATGCGCAGTTCTATCCTCAGGGTATCGACGGCTGGATGGTCAAGCTCGACGTGGGCTCCGACGGTGGCCTCGATTTCGACGAGCGCTTTTTCGTGGAATGGCCCACGACGCACCGCCCGCACCAGATCCGGCTGGAAGGCGGCGACTGCTCGTCTGATTCGTACTGCTATCCTTAACGGATCCAGCATGGAGTCCCTCGCCGGCAGCGTCAGCGCGCATTGGACGGCATGGAGCGCCGTGGTTGCAAGCGGTATCTTTCACGGCCTCAATCCCGCGATGGGCTGGCTCTTCGCGACGGCACTCGGCTTGCAGCGCGGTAGTCGGACAGCGCTGCTGATGGCGCTACCGCCTATCGCGCTCGGACATGCCGCGTCGGTGCTGCTATTCAGCAGTTCGATCGCCGTGCTGGGCGCGTGGATGCCACCGTTCGCGCATAGCGGGCTGCATTGGGTGCTTGGCGCGCTGCTGATCGGCTGGGCCGCCTGGCAGCATGCTTATGGGCACCGTCATCGTCTGCGGGTTGGCATGACCGTGGGCTTTGTCGGGCTCGCTGCATGGTCGGCGTTGATGGCGACGCTGCACGGAGCGGGCCTTATGCTGATGCCCGCTTTGTTGCCGCTATGCGGCAGCGGCGTGGGCAGCGGCGGCCCGCTCGCGGTATCGGCGGCTTTCACCATGCTGCATACGCTCGTCACGCTTGCAACGACCGCTACCATTGCGCTGCTCGCGTATGAATACCTGGGCCTTGGCATTCTGCGGCGCGGCTGGATCAATTTCGATTGGCTATGGCAAGGCGCGCTCGTGGCCACGGGCGCGCTGGTAATTGCGGCGGGTTGAATCCGCCGGCGTCACTTGTCTTCGGAATAGTCTGCGGCGGAACTCATGTCGCGCCGTCACGCGTTGATTTTCGCGCACGTAAACGCCAG